>NZ_ABCF01000034.1 GCF_000181495.1 Bacillus sp. SG-1 | reverse complement strand
TGCGTGTCGTGTAAACGGCCGCAGCAGCCAATATATCTTTTCATTTCCTTTGATCTTCTTGAGATACTGTTGGCGGAAACGCCGAATGCTTCTGCAAGATCTTTTGCAGATAGTCAGTTTTCAACTCTGTATCTCCTTTGATCACTTCAATGATTGAGGCCGAATAGATCTGCGGATTGCGGATTTTCGGTGACTCGCTCTCAAAGTATTGTGACAGCAGCTTGGCCGCTTTTTCAATACTTGCCGCAGCTTCTCCTTGTTCAGTCAGGAAGCTCTTCATCGAATCGATCGCCTCTGTGTAGGCTGGATTGTCTGAACTCTCCTCTGCTTCTGGGGCAGCCTCTTCTTCTGCCTTCTGACCTTGACCCGTATAAAGGTAGAAGCAATGATCAGCAAGGTATAGATAGTCGGACATCAGGTACTCTTCCACTCCATCTTTATCTGCCGCTTTCATTTTTTCAATCATAGCATCCTTACAGACTTCAGCAAGGCCAGGGTATACGAAATACTGAGCAAACGGCAGGTAATTCTCTCCGTTTTGAAGAAGGATTCCGATAAAGAAGCAGCCTGCCACGATCTCAGGATTGGCTCCTTTTACGTTAAAGACTTCTCCCTCGACTGTATCTTCAATCACAAGTTCCGTCCCTTGCGCCGACTTCACAACCCCTGCAACAATCCTCGGCTGTTTCCACTTCTCCAGACTTTCTAATGTCTGTGGTCTTGTCACTGCCTTGCTCTGTTTGTCAATGAAGCGTTCTGCCAGTGTCAGCCCGTCTTCCAGCTTTTTCGTAACACCGTACCAGCTCAGGAACGCCATTTCATAGATTTCCTGATCCTTGTTCATCATCTTCATTTCGGAATAGTAGCGATGATAATCACTTTCGAGTTCTTCACTGTTATGTACCGCGATAAAATCATACACTTGAGCCTGAAGGATCTCCAGCTCGCCCAGCACTAAATCTTCAATATTAACAGCGGAATTGTTTCCGCAGCACTTCTTATACTTCTTACCGCTGCCGCACTCACACGGCTCGTTCCGGCCAATCGTTTTCATAATCGTACCTCCTGATGTTGCTCTCGCTCAAAATAAAGCTCACAAACTACTATTATAATCTACTTAGCGTAAACATTAAACTGTTTAGGGAAAAGTTGCTTCTTGTAAAAGTTGCTAATCCATGAAGCATAATTACAGTTCAGGAGAGTTCAAAGGGGAATATAATGAGAGAAAGCCAGTTTTTGAATATCAGCAGGTAGACGCAAAAAAACCAAACGGATAACGCCCTGGACGTTATCCGCTTTTCTATTACTTATCCTGTTTTTTCATAAACTCCAAGACATCCAGATCAATACTTCCTTCATGCTCCCTCATTTCGAAGTTCTCGGTATGAAGGTAATCCCGTAACGCCTGGCTCACCGTCTTGTCCACCTTCATGTAACCATGGCGCTCCAATTCCGCCTTCAATTCTTCATGGACAAATCCATCCACCGGTACGACTCTGTCCGGCTTGGAAGCGGCAAAATAAAGCTGATGAAGATTGAAAATACGAATGAGCTCTTTGATAGGATCCGGATGATCATCTACTCTCAGGTCAATCAGACGATCATTAAATCCACCGTAACCGCCTTTTTCCTTCACAACATAAATGGCTGCCGACTGCTTTCCACGAGAATCTCCTCCCGCTTCCTGCCCGGCATCCAGTGCTTTTAGAAGCCGTTCTGCAAGAGTGCCCTCCGTTGAAGTGAAAGTCTCTCCCATTGCTTCAACCGTACGATGGTCAACGAGAATGTTCCCCTGTGCTGCAAAATGTTCTCCGGTCATACCGCCTGCCCAGTCATAGCAGCCTTCTCCTGTAAATGTGGCTGCGTTGCCTTGTGCATCAATCAGGCCTACCTGACGCAAATGGCGTTCCGGATCGTCCTTCGTAATGATTTCTAACGCTTCCTCAGCTGTCTTTCCTTCTTCCATCAATTGCAAAGCCTGCGGTCCATATGCAGTATTGGCATAGGACTGTGTCGCCACGGCTCCCGCTCCAGCACGTGCAAACGGAACGACTGCACCTACTCCGATGAACTTGGACTGTACTGCAATGCCCCACTCTTTTTCTTTTGGATCAAATCCGACTATACTGAATGTCATGTTGTATTCCTCCCGAGAAAGTTATCTTCCCTTAAAGTTATTCGTCGTCCGAAACAAAACTCCTCTAATTTTTCTATGTAAAAACACCCTGCAGATCACTGCAGGATGCATATTACTCTATTTACGTCGTTTCGATTAAACCGTATTTTCCGTCTCGGCGTTTATATACGATGTTCGTTGCATTTGTTTCGGCATCAGTGAAGATGAAGAAGCTGTGGCCGAGAAGGTTCATTTGAAGAATCGCTTCCTCGCTGTCCATCGGCTTCAGATTGAACTGCTTTGTTCTTACCACTTCATCATTTTCTTCAGTCTCGCGCGCTTTTTCATTGAGCTGGCTTGTTGTCAACCCTTCCTGAGCGGCGAAGAATTCTTTCGGGCTGCCCTTTTCACGCATCTTGCGGTTTACTTTTGTTTTATGTTTACGAATCTGCCGTTCTAATTTATCTACAATCAGGTCGATGGCAGCGTACATATCTTCATGGCGCTCCTCTGCGCGTAATACTAGATGCGGCATCGGGATTGTCACTTCGACCTTCGTTTTCTTATCAGGGTACACCTTCAAATTAACATGTACATCGGCATCAGGAGTTTCATTGAAGTAACGATTCAACTTTCCAATCTTATTCTCCACATGGTCGCGAATCGCTGGAGTTACCTCAATGTTCTCGCCTCGAATGTTGTAGTTCAACATGTAAACTCCTCCTTTAGATAAAGCTATGTTTATATATTTCTCTATTCCCTTCAATATTCCTTCTTAATCTTTCTAAAAATTTTGACGAATTTTTTCGTAACTTGTAAATTATAAATAAAAAGAGGCTAAATAGTGTTTTGAGGCGGTTGGGTTATAGACAAAGAGCTAGCTTCTTCTTTCCTTGGATTCAATAATTTAGATACAATATGCTCTTATACTCAAAGAAAAAAAGACGCGAATGAACGCGTCTTTGAATAAGCCTCTATAATATTCAGGTTGGATACAAACTATAATTTAGTTCTTTTTATCATAAAAATAACCATCAGTCTGAAAATTTTCATATGGATTAGAGTATTTCTGGGCTTTGTGTTTCTTATTGGTAATGCTGTTCATATCCCTTTTGATAAGTGCCTTGATCAATTTCATCTTTTGATCAATTTCTGTGTTCAGTCTGATGATTTGCTTTCCCATCTGCTCTTCATCATGTGTGAAAGGGGGAGTGATTCCCGGAAGTAACGGCTCCCTCTCAGCTAAAAGAGAGGCCGCCTTTTCGATTAACGCTTCACGCTCCTCATCCTCAACAGGTTGATGAAGCATACTATGAAGCTGTTTCGTCAACCTGTAGCACTCTTCAACCACATTCATTAAACCTGGCCAGCCTTGCCTTCAAACTTCTGCTGGCGATCCAGCTGTATAACCTGTTTCCATGTATCACGAAAATCAACGATGAGGGCTTCTGCCTCATTTAGAGCATTCAAATCATTTTTAATATTAGCCTCTACCAAGCGACGATGGATGAATTCATACAAACTCATAATATTCTTGGATACTTCTACATCCATATTCAAAGTCACCATCAGTTCACTGACAATGTTTTGTGCTTTTTGGATATTAAGGTTTTTCTGCTCGATGTTCTTCTCTTCGATGCCCCTTTTAGCCAGCTGGATGAATTTCAAACAACCGTTATAGAGCATTAACGTTAGTTCACCTGGCGAAGCAGTGTTTACCGTGTTGTTTTGATACGTCTTGTATGGATTTTTTACTGCCATATAGGACCCTCCCTTACATGTATTGCCGTTTAATTATTACATACCGCTGAATTGCTGCATGAGATACATCGACTGCTGGTTGGATTGCTGAATGGCCTTTTCCATTGCTGTGAACTGTCTCCAATAGCGATCCTCAACCTGTTTCATTCGTTCTTCAAAGCGGGTGATTTCACTGTCGACATTTTTCAATTCTCTTCCCAAAGTAAACTGTTGAAGCGTTGAAAAAGCTCCGCCTGCTTTCTCCTTCAATTTATCAATTGTCCCATTGACTGAGTCATAAAGACGGTGAACAATGCCCTTTTGAGAGTCGGAAGCTGCGCCACTTCCCCCTCTAAATAGATTTTCGACAGAGTCCGGGTCTTCTTCAATTGCTTTTTTCAGCTCAGCTTCATTAATCTCTAACTTCCCGCCTTCAAGGTAGTTGCTGGTAGTCGTAATCCCGATACTGGATAGCTGCTTGAATAGCGGGCTGACATTCGCATTATCTACTGGCTGATAAAAATCTGATCTCATCTCACTCAGTAAACCTGACAGTGTAGAATCTCTTCTCAGCAAGCCGCTTTTGGCTTTTTCTTCCCACTGTTCCTGCTGCTTTTCACTAAGCTGTTCTTTTTGGTCATCTGTCAAAGGACTATAGGAACGGTAAAATTCTTCGCCCGTTTTGTCTTTGATTTTTCCTATAAGTTCATTATATTTTTCAACAAAGCCCTTAATATTTTCAAAGACATCTTCTGTGTTGTTGCTTACTGTTGTACTGACACCATTAGCTGAACTGAATGTCTGTTTAATAGAAAATGTTACTCCATTCATTTCAAAGGTATTTGAATTTCTTTCTGTTTGAAGGCCGTTCACCTCAAATTTCACATTCGTTCCGCCAGTTTCAGCAGAAGAGCCGAATCTTAGAAGATTATTCACAAAATTTCCAGATGTATTAATTTCATTGCCGCTTGTATTAAAGTTTCCTGTTTCTGTACGGGTCATTGTAGCCCGGTCAGAGAAAGAATCATAGAACATCGTGACGCCTGCATCCGATTGATTGACTTTGCTGATGACTCCATTGAGCGTCTCATTTCCGGCAATGAGGAAATTCACGTTTTTCTCCCCATCTTTAGTAAAGGTCTGGAGTGAAAAATCAGCGTAATTCTGACTATACGTTACCGATATGGTTTTATTGGATTGTTCAGCAGAGAAAGTAATCTTGCCCGTTTCTTTATTAATAGTACCGATAGAGTTATTCCCCGCATCAACCAATTGGGTATTTCCTTCAGCATCAGTTGTTCCAAAGGAATAGTCGGTACCGTCCACCGTCAATGTCAAAGAGCTTATAGAACCTTTCGCTAATTGAAAATCTTTGACGGGATTAGTCGTATCTATCGTTTCTGTTTTATCAGTGGTTAAGTATTCTACGGATACAGAACTATCCTTTTTTACTGTGCTCCCAAAAGTAAGGCTCCCGGTATTATCTACCAACACTTGATTACTCCCAAGTCCTTCAGCAGGCATCGCTGTAACAACCTCAAATGACTTTCCACTTACCTTTACACTCATCTTATCCAAATCTTTTAATGTACTTGTACCAATGTCAAAATTTAGAGTCGTACCATCTTCAGTTGCTTTCACTGTTTGCTTTTCTATGATACCTTCGGACCAAGTAAAACCTGCACCATTGGCCAGCTTTGATGTCTGGTTGAACAATCCTGCTTTCGGGTCAAGCTTATTGTTAGGATCACTCGATAACGTTTCCGAAGGACCAGTACCGCTCACTTTAGTTGCAGCAGTTGCAAGCTGTGTAACATTGTTGATTGTATAAGAAGCTTGCGAAGCACCACTTGATGCTGTTGCAGTGACTTTACTTTCATCAGTGGATGTCGTTTGGCGGGCACGATATTTTGTCGTTAACTTGAATTGGGTCAATTCCGACCGGAAGTCCAAGAGCAAAGTATTCATTGCCCGATAGTCATCCCGCTTCCATTCTATCGTCTGTTTCTTTTGTTTTAATTTATCTAAAGGCATCCGCTCAGCCTTCATTAAATCTGCTACCAATGAATCAGTATCCATCCCACTGGCAAGTCCGCCAACTCTCATTTTCTTTCACTTCCTTAAATCTTTTTATCTACCATAAGGCCAACGAATTCCGTCATGGCAGCATACATATCCAAAACCTTTTTGGCCGGTATTTCTTTTACAATTTCTTCTGATTTATTATCTACTATTGTTACATAGTATTCCTGCAATTCATCATGAAACTCAAATTTGATATGAGTATTCGATGCAGCTAAAAACTCATTCATCCCTTTAACGACTTGTTGAACATCTTCTTTTGTGACAGGCTCTTGGTGTTGTTCTTTTTGATGTTCAATGGTTGGTATTTGGTTAATTTTCTCGGGGATTAGTTCATTTTTATCTTTGGTATTAGTAAATGATTGGGAGTGTGTTATTCCTCCACCTGCCACTTTTTCAATCATTTTGATCCTCCTAGGATTTTCTTATTCTCTTAGATAATATCGGTGTTAATAGACAAATGTTTAGAGAAATTGAGGCAGACAGATAAAAAGTCATCAGAGACACCTCTGATGACTTAAAGTTTCAATAAAATTAACGAAGTAATTGAAGTACTCCCTGTGATTGCTGGTTGGCACTTGTAATTATGGATTGTGATGCTTGAGCAAGAATCACATTCTTCGTTTGGTTCATAATTTCTTTCGCCATGTCTACATCACGGATACGAGATTCCGCTGATACTAAACTCTGTTCATAGTTTAAAACGTTATTATGGATATGTTCTAAAGCATTATGATAAGCCCCAAATCTTGAACGTTCAGATGATATATCTCTTATAGCGATGTCAAGAAGCTTAATTGCTTCAGTTGCCTTGTCAGCATGGAGAACACTTATATTACTTGTCTCTTCTAGTAAAGAAGATGCATTAGGCAAATCAATTTTAAAGTGATTTATGTTAGAACCGACTTGTAATGTCAATTGGTAAGGTTTTTCGCTTAGCTCACCTTTATATACTTGTCCATTTGACCCTACTGCAATATAAAGCTTATTGATACTAGAAACGCTGTTAATATACGGGTCTTCTATCATATGGCTACTCCAATTTACACCGTCCCTCGAAATAGATACAACAGATTGATTATCACCATATTCACCTTGTGAAATTGCCATAAACTGATTGTTCTCCCATTTTACTTCCATAACATTTTCAGTAAGACTTTGTCTCTCTTTCCAATTTAGAAGATCAGGTGATGTAAAAGTTCTTCCATCCCGATTTGCAACAACGTAAATTTCTCCGTTATAAGCGATATCTGGCTCACCTGCACTATATGTATCATAAAAGTCAAAATGGGTAGTCCAACTCACCCCTTTACTGGAAGTTTTAAGTTCACTTCCTTGAAGCCATACGAAATCTTGTCCATTTGAAATTAGATCTTCACTTGCTTGGTTAAGATTTGGGTCAGTATAACTCCAGTTTACACCATCATTTGAATAGGCCAGCCCTGCATTTCCTGTTGCCATGTAGACATCTCTATTTTTTGCTATATCAAAGAAATAATGAGAGCCACCATCTATTCCAATCTTCCAGTCCTTCCCATTACCAGAATAAGCTACCGTCTGACCTTCACCCGTTGTAAAAAAACGATCTCCGTCCCAATAAACATTCGTAAGAATTCTTGATAAATTTGTTTCCTTCTCCCAAACCTCTCCATCGGCTGAAGAAACAATATCACCATCTGTTGTTACCGCAACAAACATCTCTCCATTTGTGGTAATATCACGAAAATTCCCACTAGCAGTTGTTTTTACTGTCTTCCATTCAGACTGAAAAGAACTTTCGGTATAATTAGTCAGTAACTTTTTTGTATTGAATTCAGTCTTATTTACAATATCATTTAATCCTTGGTTCAATTGGTTAATCTCATTTTGAATTCCCTGCCTATCCCCATTAGTTAAAGTACCATTAGAAGCTTGAACAGATAACTCCCTCATCCTTTGTAAGGAATCTTGGATTTCTGCTAATGCACCTTCAGTTGTTTGAACGAGAGAAATACCATCTTGTATATTATTTTGCGCTTGATTAAGACCTCGAATTTGCGCTCTCATTCGTTCAGAAATAGCGAGACCAGCTGCATCATCAGCTGCTTTATTAATCCGCATTCCTGAAGATAAACGTTCTAAATTCACTGAGACCTTTTTATTATTTTCTTTTAACCTATTAAGGGTGTTTAGTGCTGTGATATTTTGATTGATAATCATGAGATTCTGCCTTTTTTGAGTTGTTTTTACTTATATCGGGTATGCATTAATTTTATTTAGAGAAATTTAAAACTAGTAGAGTAAGGATAGATTAGTTAATAGCTTTGACCAGCAATTAATCATTGGTAAAAGGTCACAAAGAAGAGATACTTTTAATGGTACCTGTTATCTTTTGGAGGTTTACGTTTAAGATAAGATTATTGTTATCAAAGGGAACCACCATTCAGGAGGTCAGGGAATAGCAAGATCTAGAAGTGAGAGAAAGCGTCTTAGAAGCTTTAAACCTTTACTTTGGGGTATAGGAAGGTTCTCATTCAATTAAGATGATCCAAAAGAATGCCACTAATCATAAAAACCCAAACTTAAAATGAGTATGCGATACGATAAAAACTCGTTCACTTCTATACCCACTTGCTCAAACTGCTCTTTAAAGACTCACCTTGGATAGTAATCCTTATGTAAGAATATGGTGGGACAAGGAACCTGTCCCCGTGCCTCCAATATCGACTTTCCATTCAAAGCCTCTAGCCACTTTATTATCAGTAGTGAATTCGAAACTCCCGTCTAAAAGCACCTTACTGTTATATTGAGTAGAAGTTGAAATCCTTCCTATTTCATCCTTTAATTGATCCAGCTCTGATTGAATCGCCTCTTTATCTAGGTTGCTGAGGGTTCCGTTTGCCCCCTGCACACTCAACTCTTTCATTCTGTGAGTAATATCGTGAATTTCTCCCAGTGCTCCTTCAGCTGTCTGGATGAGCGAAATACCGTCTTGTATATTCCTTTCCGCTTGCTCCAGCCCTCTAATCTGCGCTCTCATCCCTTCTGAAATCGCTAATCCCGCTGCGTCATCCGATGCCTTATTAATATGCAAGCCCGAAGACAATTTCTCCAAGGAAGTTCCCAGAGCTTTATTATTCTTTTTTAAAGAATGATTTATATTTAATGCAATTATGTTATGAGCAATTCTCATTGACTTTTCCTCCACAAACTAGTAGCTCTCTAGTTTATATCGTCATGGAACAGGAAAAATTTAGTTTGTGGCTAGGGAAGTTTTTCTGTAGCAAGAGTGACCTGAGGGTGAAGTACACAGAAAAAGAGACCCTAGTAACTAGAGTCCCTTTTAAAAAATTCTTTATTAACGTAATAATTGAAGTACACCTTGTGGGTTTTGGTTCGCTTTTGCAAGCATGGCTTGAGAAGCTTGAGCAAGGATACTTTCTCTTGTTTGATTCATCATTTCTTTTGCCATGTCTACATCGCGAATACGAGATTCCGCAGCAGTTAGGTTTTCTGCAGAAGTACCAAGATTATTGATTGTGTGGTCTAAACGGTTTTGAACAGCTCCCATTGCAGAACGTTGAGTAGATACGTCAATAATTGCATCATCCAAAACTTTAATTAAAGCATCTGATTTATCTTTAGAATCAACTGAAGTGTTGTCTGTGATTAGATTGTGAATGTTCCCTCCATTACCCGTACCAGCTGTTGTTTCGGAGAAGTTAGTTTCACTACCTAAGGTAGAAGAATCAAGCTTTTTGAAGTCAAAACTAATTGTTTCCTGGGTGTTTGTGCCATTGCTACCGACTAAGAACTTAGCAGACCCATCACCAGCAGCAGTATCAATTGAGACTAAATCTGATGTAATGTCATTGGCAACAACAGTACCTGTATCACCAGTCCCCCCACCAGTAAGTTCAATACTAATACCTAAGGTATTAAAGTCTAGTGTTTGTTTCCCAGATGTTGTCATGTCAGCAACATCAATACTTTGAGAAACTGTTTTCCCTGAAATTGTTGCAGACAATGTTAACTTACCTGAATCATCATCAGAAAACGTGTAGTTTGTGCCGGCTACCGCACCAGAAACATCAATTTTACTTACACTTATTGCATTAGCAGCACTAGTCGTTAATGAATCACCAACTTGAGCTCCATTTGACGCATGTAAACCTGTTGATAGGCTACCATCTAACAGGCCTTTTCCGTTAAACTCTGTAGTGCTTGAAATTCTATCGATTTCATCCTTTAATTGAACTAACTCATCACCAATAGCTTTTCTGTCGTCAGTATTGTTTGTATCATTTGATGCTTGAACAGCTAATTCACGCATACGCTGTAGAATAGAATGAGTTTCATTCAATGCCCCTTCAGCTGTTTGTATCATTGAGATACCATCTTGTGCATTACGCCCTGCTTGCTCTAACCCACGAATTTGACCACGCATTTTTTCAGAAATTGCAAGACCTGCAGCATCATCGCCAGCTTTGTTAATGCGCAAACCTGAAGACAGCTTCTCCATTGAGTTAGCCATACCTTTGTTCGCTGCACCCATTTGACGGAACGTATTAAGAGCTTCAATATTATGATTAATTCTCATTATAAAATTTCCTCCTTGAATATAGAGTCCACATCCTTGTGAACCTCTTAAGTATTAGTCTGCAAAAGCTTCAAAGGTCGGCCGCCCTTCTTTGCTCTTGCTTACACTAGTAATATCGGCATACCCTGATAAGTTTTAATAGTTTATGAAAAAATTTATTCTTTTTTTGGCAAAATGTTCAAAAGGTTCTCGATGCCTTTTGATGCTTCAGCATTTTCTTCCTGGATGGACAGGTATATCTCTTTCCGATGGATTTCGATGTTTTTTGGTGCGTTGATCCCCAGCTTGACCTGGTCACCTTTTATCGAAACAATGCTTATTTCGATATCGTCCCCTATTTGAATGGCTTCTCCTGTTTTCCTCGTTAAGACCAGCATCTCCTCACCCCTTCTGCCCGGCATGCTCAGGTTGAGCAAAGATTGTGTGTTTCGTTTGGTAGTCAGAGTTGTTTAGAATAACCTGCTTGGCTTTGTTATTTGCAAGGTTGATTATGATCGGTCCCTGCAGGTTTGCTGTTGACTCATGCAACGGCTCTTTGATTGTAAGGATACTGAGTACTTCTACTTCTTTTTCAGACGGACTGCCCAGTTGATCAACTGTGGCAGTATCCAGGGTGAAGTCGTAGTCTTGAAAAAAAACAAATGGACTGGCAACCACAAAACCAAGTTCTGGAGTTTCCAAAGACTGCAGGATTTGAAACTCATTATTATCCGGCAACGGCAGCAATGTGAATTGTTTTTCTTCCAAAAAGCCTGGAATACCGTGTTCAAACGTTAACAATGCTTCAGGCGTTACCTCTATCTCTCCATGATACTTCGTTGAAATCTTCATTTTTCTCATTCCTTTATCTTGAATTTTCATTTTTTTATAAGGCTTAGTTAGTTAATGATGTTTTACTTGGACTATGAGAATAAATATTTTAACAATGGATGGATTAACAAATTGCATTCGTTCCCAGATATTCATTACATCATTATTCTGTAGTTTTCAATCATAAGATTAATCTTGTTTTGGAATTTCTGAAAACCATCTAGTTACAGAAGAATATTCATGTTGATTGTAGCGGAAGGTATGCGACCTCCTGCGGGATTAGCGGGACAGGTGAGACCCCGCAGACGAAGTTGAGGAGGCTCACCGCCCGCCCCGCGGAGTCGCATACCTGGAGCGGAAATCACTTTTATCAATAATCTTTAAGATACCTACCACTCTTTAACTCAGCCTATAATAAAAGGACTGCCTCTTGTAAGTACAGTCCTCTATTAAACTTATATGAAATTATCTTAAAAAGTCCATCAATGTCGGCTGGATGATGCGGGCCCCGACACTTAACGCTGCCTGATGGACACTTTCCTGTGCTCGTAAGTCGGTGATGACTCTTTCAATGTCAGCATCTTCATTATCAGAGATGATTTGATTGGCCATGACTTCTGTTTTTGTAAGGCGGTCGTCGATCATTTCCAATCGATTATATCGTGCACCTGTTTCAGAACGCTCTGCCTGTAATGAACCGATCTTACTGTCTAAGTCTGTCAGAAGTTTGTCCATTTTATCAGCGCTGTAATCTTTGCTGAAAGTTTTTTTGATATCTTCCAAGGTTGTAAACAGCTCTTGGCTGAATACTTGGTCAGCATCAATATTGGCTTTCAAATTTAAACCTTGGGAAACCTCGACCAAGTAGTCCTCTGTGTTGATAGTAACCACAGGAGGTTCTCCATGAGCAACCGGAGCAGAATCTACGTTGGTACCGTTAAATATATATCTGCCTGCCACTTTTGTATTGGCGACTTCGACTAAATCCTGTTTGATCTGTTCGATTTCCTGAGAGATTGCTTCCCGGTCTTGTTCTCCATAAGTATCATTTTTACCCTGAATGACAAGTTCACGAACCCTCTGTAAAGCATTGGTCGCATGATCGAGCCCCGCTTCAGAATGATCCATCCACAGATAGGCTTCTGAAAGGTTACGCTGGTACTGCTCATTTTCTGCGAGGTTGGAACGGTAGTACATACCTTTCATGGCTACCACCGGATCCTGGGAAGGCCGGGTAATCTTTTTCCCCGTTGCCAGCTGATTTTGATAATCTCCTAAACGCTCATAACTTTTACTGAGATGACGCAATGAGTTGGACGCCAGCATACTTTGTGTTACGCGCATTTGTTATCCACCTGCCTATCTGCCACCGGTACCCATACCGTTGATTATTTTATCGAGTAATTCATCCTGTAGTGATATCATTCGTGCTGAAGCATTGTACGCATGTTGATATTGGATCATGTTCGTCATTTCTTCATCCAATGAAACAGCGCTCGTTGACATCCTTCTTTCTTCAACCGCCTGCCTGAGTGTTGCACTGTTATCTGTCAACCTGACGGCATTTTGGGCATCTACAGCCATTCCGCCGATCAGGACCTCATAATAGTTCCTGAAGTTCGCCATTTGGGAATTCTGTCCATAATCGAAGTTCTTGTTGATGACCTCAGTCAATTGAAGCAGAACACTCGAGTCTCCAGTGGTAGCTTCTTCAGGTTTTGATCCATCGGCATTTGCTATATTGTCCAGGCTGGACTTGATTTCTGACGAAAGCCCAATTCTTTGAGAGAATCCTTTTCGATCAGACTCTGATAACGAATTAGTATCACCATTTACAAAGAAAAGAATATCTTTATTAACTGGATTTCTGTCGCCATTTTTGTCGACATTATTAATTTCATTCGGACTCATGCCGGCCGAGTGGATTTTATTGAACTCCTTTGCAAAGGTGAATGCCAGGTTGTCCAGTTCCGAAAGCATATCCGGGTAGGTACCGGCTGTGTCTCCGTTCTTATCCATGTAACCAAATGATTCGATCAGCCCTTTTAATTTCCCGTCTGCATCAAACTTTTCCATCTCATAATTTTGGCTGCCAATAGAGATACTGTTAACATTTACATCCGTACCAGTTGAAGGGATGTTCACTTTGATTTCATTATATCCTTTAGCATGGACCAAGTTTGCAATAGGTCTATTATTTCCATCAACTAAAGAAATGACAGCCTTCCCTTCTGCCAACGGAGATGAATTCCCCCCGGAAGGCTGGTTGGTGACCTTGATGTTCACAAGCTTGGAGAGGTCGTCGATCAACCGGTCTCTCTCATCGTACAAATCATTGGGAGACATTCCGTGCGGTTCCACGTCTCCGATTTGCTTGTTCACATTATGAATTTGCTTCAGGAGTGAATTGACTTCTTTTTCCGTAACTCCTATTTCGTTTTTAATGTCCTGGCGAATGGTGGATAACGAATTGGAAAGGTACTGAAAGGTTTCTGCAAGTGCAATTCCACGCTGCCGAACGACCGAACGTGCCCCGGAGTTCTTCGGGTTTACAGCTAAATCCTGTAAAGACTGCCAGAACATATCCATTGTTTTGGCGAGGCCCGAGTCAGAAGGTTCATTCATGATTTCTTCCATCTTCATTAAGGATTCTGCTTTTGTTTCCCAATATCCAAGCTTGTTATTTTCGCCTCTATACTGTACATCCAGAAAAGAATCTCGTATTCTTTGAACAGATTCCGCTTCAACTCCTGTACCAATTTGTCCTGGGATCTGCGGTTTATTCATTGCAGGAGGAGGATAAGTTTCTGTTTGTTCAAAATTAATTCTTTGTCTGGTAAAACCAAGCGTATTGGCATTCGCCACATTATGACCTGTCACTTGCAGTGCGCTTTGCTGCGTATACATGCCGCGTCTGGCAGTCTCCAAACCTTGGAAAGTAGATCGCATGAAGGGATCCTCCTATCTTTTAAGCCTTTGAGTTAAAAATTGAAGTGGTATTAACTTCGCTGTCATCACCTTGCAGACGCGAGTAATTACCTGCATCCTGTTGTCCGATTAATAAATCGAGATTCAAGTTTACAAACTGAAGAGACTGCTGCAGCAGTTCTTGATTCAGTTCATTTCGGTTCTTCAACTCACCTGAAATATAAAGTAATTCCTGTTGAAGGGCTTGCAATTCTTTTTTATATGAAATGGATTCTGCATTAATTATCTCTGACAGGGTGATAGGGGCCTTCAATCCCAGGTCAACCGCCAGCGAGCTTTTCACTGCTTCAACGTTATTATTCAGAGCTTCAATTGCTTTTATATGGCTGAGCTCGTTTTTCAGCATTTGTCCCAGAGCTTCTGCATCCCCGGCTTTTAATAGATCCGTTTTGGTTAGTGCCAGCTGATATAGGCTTTTTTGCAGCTTTGCGATTTTCTCTAAAAACTGGACAAGCTTCAATTCATTAGACATTTTCGACACTTCTTTCAATAAATGTTCTCTAGTATTAATATCGGCTGTTATTGAAATAGATTAAGTATAAATATTAATTAAAAGCCCTTGGACTTCTCCTACCATATTCAGGATATTGAGACCCTTCTGTTCTTTTTGCAGGACTTCATTTGTAAGGTCAACAAGCTTTCTGTCCACTTCTTTGACGATTTTGTAGACCTTTGTGCGGCCTCGCCTGTTGAATCCTCTTTGGTCTTCCAACTGCAGCGCATTGTTAACGGCCTCTTCTAAGAAAGATTTCACCATCTTCTTATACTTCTTTAAATCCTCAACGGTTCTGGATTCTGATAGTACTTTCCCTTGCGCTTCTATCTCTTTTGCCATGTTTGCAAACTTATCATAGAGAGCAGTTTCTCTCTTCTTTGACATGACCTCTGTAAAAGAAACAGATTCCGTTGCCGTTTTGGACTTCTTCTCTATATTGTTTAATCCCGTTCTTCCAACCTTTTGTACGTCCATTTTCTTCACCTCTGGTTAGGCTTGTATACACTTTATTCTATCGGAACTCCCCCAAAGAAAAAAGAGGCGAGCCACTTTTGACTCGCCATCTGGTATATTATTTCAACAATTGAAGGATTCCTTGCGGCAGCTGGTTTGCTTGAGATAACATCGCTTGTCCAGCTTGGTTTAAAATATTATTCTTCGTGAATGTGGTCATTTCTTTTGCCATATCTGCGTCCCTAATCCGAGATTCAGCGGATGTCAGGTTTTCGTTGGCAGTAGTTAAATTAGTGATTGTGTGTTCCAGGCGGTTCTGGATGGCTCCAAGCTTGCTACGCTGTTCGGAAACTTTTGCAATTGCTTGATCATAAGCCTCAATTGCAGCATTGGCATTTTCAGATGTTGAAAGGTCGATGGCATATTCAGCCTGGTTGCCGTTTTCCACTCCAGAAATGCTTGCAAACTGGACGGTTAATGTATTTCCATCTTTACTAACAATATTCTTTGAATCACCTGAAACCGTGGAAGAAATCCCAACAGACAGTGACCTCATGTCTTCAATTCCCATTTCCAATGTTTGGCCTTCATTGGCACCGATGTGGAATTGTATCGATTGGTTTACTGTTCCACCTTTGATTGAGAATGTTGCATTGCCATTCGTCAATTCACCGATGTTCATTGATAATTCACCGTCAGCAAATGACAGAGTTGAATTAGAAGTGATATTCTCCAATGTTTCCAAAGGTGTTCCGGCAGCTTCCAAAGTTGCATTGGTAGTCGAAACTTGTCCGACAGTGAACTCGAAAGTGCCTGCTGCTAAGACTCCTGAATCGAAAGAGATGTTGGTTGGCTCTCCAAATGAGTATGATCCATTGTTTTCGACCGTGACTTTTCTGCTGCCTGCTGCTGTATCTCCATTTGCATCCACTAGTTCAGCTGTATGACCCATTCTAGTTTCGAGGGTCATGTCCAACGTATTAGATGGAACTCCATATTGAGAAGCATCACTGGATGTCTTCACAAAGATTCCGCCGTTTAATGTAATTTCGTCACCAGGATCGAACTCTGTGCCCCTTGTCGTAAAACCATCTGTGGAGAACGTGAACGTTGAGTCGATTCCAAATGATGCTGAATTACCTGTAAGGCCAGTGAATCCATTATGAGAAATTTTATAATCAATGCCATCTGCAGATTTTAATGTGATATCTCCAGCTGCTGTTCCTTCTGCGATTTCACCTGAAGCTACCGGGATGTTATTTTTAGAAAGGGTGATTTCTTTATCGATATCGAATACATTGTTTTCACCATCTGCTCCCTCGGCTGTCAGCGCTGCGTTGACGTTAGATACAGTTTTGAAGGATACCCCTATTTCCGATCCATTATTATAGAACTTATAATCTTGCATATTGTTATCAAGAATGACCGCATCGGATAAAGCCTTTCCTGCCGAATCTTTCAATGTTACAGAATACTGTCCTGGAGTTGTTTCAGTATACTCTAATTGAAAATCATTTCCTGCCTGGCCGAACTTCGCAGTGTCTACATCAATATCGCTGATGAAAGTCTTTGTTAAAGTTCCCACTTCCACTTCAGACGGCTTGTTAACCACATCCACCTTAAAGCTGTCTGTCTCATTCAAGTCAGGAGTCGCACTAGTTATTTCTACATTGCTAATCCCTGAACCATTGCTTTGGAAAGAGGCTACAGCATTTTCTTTTTTAACTTCCAGGGTAACCGGTCCATCCCCCAAGTTAGAGTTAGGGGCAACAGTAATTTCATCCGCAATCGGAGAAGTGCTGGCAGGATCACCGACCACAGCTTTTACCTGCTCCTCTTGAACTTTGACTCCATATGTACCAGTATCAAGACTTGTATCCGTTGAAGTTAATCCTACACTGGAAATTCCGGCAGCTGGGGTACCGCTTGCTGACACTGTTTTTGTGTAAACATCTTCCACTCTTACATTATAGTCCCCGCTCACCAGTTCACTTTTAGGATCTAATGTTAAAGACGTTCCTTCTAGTTCTGTAGTTCCTTTATTGAAGCCCGCTTCTGCATCAATCTCCATCGCACGCGCATTAGGGGCAATTTGTGAGTTCAACAACTTTTTGCGGTTGAATTCAGTAGAGTTTCCGATACGGTTAATTTCCGTTGTCAGCTGGTTCACTTCTTCCTGTATTGACTGACGGTCTTCATCTTCCAGAGTCCCGTTAGAAGCCTGTACTGCCAACTCTCTCATTCTTTGCAGGATTTCATGTGTAGAAGAAAGGGCTCCTTCTGCTGTTTGGATTAAAGAAATTGCATCCAGTGAGTTTCTTTCTGCCATGCCCAAGCCGCGGATTTGAGAACGCATTTTTTCAGAGATGGCAAGACCAGCTGCATCATCTGCCGCACGGTTAATGCGAAGGCCGGATGATAGCTTTTCAAGGCTTTTCGATGTTTGCCCCATTGTTTGGGATAAGTTTCTATATGCGTTTAATGCTTGAATATTATGATTGATTTTCATTTGTTCATTTCCCCGCTTCTACTTTATTAAATTCTTTATCATAGACCATGACATTCTTCTCATAGGCATTGACTTTTTGGCTCATTCGCCGCACAGGCTGCTGTGGTTTAGCCATGGAAGTTCTCCAGGACTCTGCCAGTTCTTCTGTTATGGTGATGACTTCTTTTAGGACTCTAGTATTTTTTGTGATATTCGCTTTTAGAATGGAAGCCGACATATAGTTATAAAGGGCATCTAGCTGGTCAGAAATGATTCCCGCTTCGTAGTTGATCCCTGCACCCAGTCTCTCAAGAATATCATTTGCTTTTTGGAGTTTTTTGTTAGAATCAAAGTGTCTTTTGTTCTCTATATCTTTCATTGCACCCTGAATCTGGGTGATCAGTGCTTCATATAATAATGCCGTAATTTCTTGTGAAGATTTTTGGTAGATAAATTCTTTTGTTAATAAGTTCATGTTAATCATACCTCCCTTTACTATATCGGTGGGAAATTCTGTTTGTTAATACTGATTTTCCATTTCTTCAATAAAAAGTAAAATTTCCGCGATGACAGAATACAACTGAGGAGGTACATTCTCTCCTAGATCAATATCCAGTAAGCTTTGGACCAAGCTTGAATCCTCTTGCATGGTGATGTTATGCTCTTTCGCCAGTTCCATGATCTTGGTTGCAAGATGCCCCGTCCCTTGCGCGATAACCTTTGGAGCCTTTCCTTCCGACTCTTCGTAGCGAATGACAGCGGCAGTAGGACCATTCATATTCCTTCTGTTCTTATGGTTATAATATTTAGAAATCATATGGTGAAATCATACCCTTTCTCTGTCATTTTCGGTACAGGTCTCTGTGGGGGCAGTCCGCCCTGATCAACATGGTCTTGCTGCGTCTGGTTATCCAGCTTGGAGAATTGTATACTCCCAATTTTATAGCCGATTTCTTCCAACCGTTTTTTTGCCAGGTTGGCGACCGGCTCCATTCTTTCTTTAAATCCGTCTCTATCATTCTTTATCTGAACCGACAAAGTACGTTCAACCGCACTCAGTCCAATCCCGACTTCCCCTAGTTTCTTTGTTTCTATTAAAAAGTATAAGCTGCAATTTTCCCAGTCTACTTTTTGTTGCTGGTTCTTGGAGCTGATATATACTTTCACATCTTCAACTTGGTCTTTCAGCAGCAGAGGCAGCGTAAACATCAGATTTTGCAATCCTGATGAATCATTTTTACTGATTAGCTGCTGTCCTGTAAGATTTTGAAGCAGCTGGTCACCTTTAGACGTTCCCAGCATGTCAGTATCCTGATTAAACTTCATCAAAATATTTTTTAAAGTCAGCTGAAGGTCTTCTTTGCCTCTTCCGGTTTGTACCAATGATTGCGCATGCTCTGATTCATGTGTGAGTCCCATGCTTCTTAAATATTCAAAAGTATGTCTTGCAGAAGGTTCGTGAGAAAGTGATTGAACAGAACGAGATATCGTTTCCCCCATTTTATTGATTAAAGGGGCCGGCTCATATTGGAGCACTTCTTTTGCAACAAAATGTTTCACCCGGACATCAGAAGGTTTGAAAATGATTTTCTCTACATTCGTCTTCACTTCATGAACAATCTTATGGGCACCGGTATGATCTCCTTTAGCGAGCAGCTTCCTTGCCTCTGCAAGACGGGTACTTGCTGCTAAAAGATCTTTCTCGGTCTTCATGTCTGTGTAAAGCATAAAATCACTTTTTAAAATTGCTTGATCCAATTGTTTAATCGTCGTTTCCAGCATCGGTTTTGCTGTAATGGACGCACGGGATTTTGCCTGCTGGATGACCTGCTGAACAGCTTGAAGATTTTTGGATATATCATTTTTAAATTCTTTAAAGTCAATCGCCATTTGCGACAGCTTTTTGGTGATGGTATTAACAATGATATCCTTTGACTGCGTTGGGATCATAGACAGGATATCGTCATTCAGTTGATATGCCTCTGCTTTATTCTGAAACTGATCAGTTACCACTGCAGGGTTCGGTTTTGCTGTTTCCTGTTTCTCCACTTGAAGAAGTACTTTTAATATCTCTTGTCTTGCAGCGAGCTCTTTACCACCGGTGAACAATTGCTCCGCCTTGTTCACGGAACTTGTGATGGCAGCCTTTTGCCCTCGGGATAATGATGGGGACTCAACGAGGTTTTCTTTAATATCGTCCATGGCTTTAGTGAAAACAGGTTCCTTTTGAAATGCTCTCACTAGCTGCTGGAGTAATTTTTGAGCAGGCTCGTTGTCAATAGGTTCTGCTTCCTGAGACAGAAGTGATTCCAACCTCGCTGCTAAGTTTGCCTTTATACTTGAAAGCTTGGCGGCATCTTTAAGGAGGGGTTGTGAAGGGTGTTCTTCACTTTCTGTTTGTACTAGTTCATTTAACTGAGTGAGAACACTTTGTGAAGCCGGCTGTTTAATCAACAGATTTTTCATTTCTGAAATCACCTGCAGCTTACCAGCATCTTTGACCGTTTTTAACAACGCTTCAATAGCTTCATTCATTCTTTGCAGACCCGCTTTGTCAAGTTGGCGAATAGTATCAATCAGCTTTTCTGCTTCCACAATTTGCGGGGAACCTTTTGGAAAAGCAGTTTCAGCTCTCAGAATAAGTTGTTCGGTTTCCGATAGGGTCTTCTGGTTTACGAATGCAATTTGTCTTTCCTTTTGGATATTGTCCCTTACTTGACTCCAATCGAAATCCGGGTCAATAGATTTCAATAGATGATCGAGAGATTTGCTCACACTTCCTCCATGCAGGGCCTGGTCGACAGACTTAATCACAGCAGCAGTGATGTCTAATTGCTTCTTTGCTATTATTTGCAGCGTTTCCGACTTTTGAGCCATTGACCTTGTATCATCTGCAATATAAGTCTTTAACACATCAAGCGACTCTTTACTTACTTTGATTCCTTTAGCTGCAAGACTGTCGATTGCTGATTTAATATCTAGTGGCAATCCATCCACACTTTTCAGCCTGGAGCTGCCAGAGTTCATTTCTAGTGATGGGGTTGTCCTAGCGGGTACTGGGGTTCTTTCTACTATTTTTCCGGTCGGAGGTTGGCTGTGGGGATCTTTAATTTGGAATTTCAATCTTTCGTTTACATTGAACTCACCCTGAAGTTTTAGTTTCACCTCTTGCCCTTTGACATTCACTATCGCTTCATTATTCGGCAATTTTTCTTTTACGAGGCCAGAAGAAACATCCCCTTCTTTTAAAGAAAGGGATTTGGGGTCAAGGCTGCTGGATGAAGTTTTCAGATCATTATTAATTTGCATAATACCTTCACGCTCCATTGCTGTATGTCATGCTGTTTTCCCTGTTGTTTCCCACGGCTTATCCCTTGTAGTAGTTCTTGATACTTTTGGCAATTTCCTGGTGATTCACTTTGTAGTTGCCGTTTTCAACTTGAACTTTGAGTTCTTTTACTCTTTCCTGCCGCTCAATATTGAACTGTTTCGCTATTTGCATATCTTTCGCTTGAGATGAAATTTCAACTTTATCAGCAGGTTTGTTCACTGATTTTGATTGCTCTATTTTGTTTAATTGCTTGTTGTATGGGTTGATTTTCGGTGTGTTGATATTATTGATTTTCATAGAATCACTCACTTTCTATCCGTGCCCTCACTCCACACTGTTTATATCGGAGGAGAAACTGAATTGTTTAGCGTTACGCTGTGGTTGTTTTTTCCTATCTTGAATAATACGCGGAATGCTGGCTCCTTTTCTTCTTTTCTTCAAATGCTTCTTCGGAGGCCACTCTCTGTAGGTCCTGAGTCAGTTCGTTTGTGCACTGACCGCAGAGCTTCCCTTTCGGTATAATCTTCCCACATTTATCGCAAGGATAACCCATATTTGGAAAATGCGCTGTCTGCAGGCGCCCTTTTCGCACCCATTTATGAATCAGTTGTTCCGCGACACCGGTTACTTCGACGACCCGCTCGATGGAAGCTGCCCTGTTTTCACGCTTTCTGAGAAAGGTGTAGACTTCCTCGTATTTTTTCTCTTCTTCCTTATAGCACTTCTCGCATGTATCCCTGAATTGGCTCTTTATAAAAAGTCCGTTGCATTCTGGACAGTTCAATAGTTCTGACATGGTTCCTTCCCCTCTCGTTCTTGCTCTTATTGTTTATATCGGACGGATGATGAATCTTTTTAGTTTTTCATCCCCTTGCAAGTGTGAGGGAAGTTATTTCTTTTGCCCCAGCCTCTTTTAAAATTCTGGCTGCCTGGCGGAGGGTGGTGCCAGTGGTATAGATGTCGTCTATGAGGAGGATTGATTTGTTGTTGATCTCGGGTTGAAGGTCCGGATTGATCCCAAAGACTTCTTCGCTTTGAATTCGCTGTAGCCGGGATTTTTTCGATTGTTTTTCAGAGTGGCTGCGTATGAGCAGGTGCTGTGGTTGGAGAGCAGCTTCCCTTGCCAAAGCCTCCGCCTGGTTGAATCCTCTTTCGTAGAGCCTTTCAGGGCTTAGGGGTATTGGGGTGACAAGGTCATATATTAAGGGCTCAGCAGCCTCTTTTACAGCGGAGGAAAAGGCATTTACTAATAGATAGTCTCCGCGGTATTTAAACCGTGAGAGATATTCTTTTAAGTACTCGTTATATAAAAAGAGGGAGGTATTCTGGGTCAGCACTCCCGCCCATTTGGGATCCTGTTCCCATCTGATGCAGTCCAGGCATGTTTCTTCTTTTATATGCTGTGATTGTAAAAGGGACAGCGGCCGGGAGCAAATTCTGCACGTGTCACCTGTAATGAACTGCAGCTGGGAAGAGCATTTATCGCAGAGCCATTGTTCTTTTGGAGTAAAGAGAAATGAGCTCCAGGTGACGGGGTAGTGGATTTCATTATGGCAGTCGAGGCAGTTCGTATTCATGAATCCAGCAGCCCCCTTTTCGTGCCTTCCCGGTTCATTTCTTTAATATGTTTTATAGATTGGATCATCGGGAGAGTTTTACCGTAATGAAAAAAAGTGATATCACCAGAGGGGTGCTCTGCGCTTCTGCCGACACGCCCGGCGATCTGGACAAGGGCGCTTTCCGTGAAGATATCTTCTTCTGCCCCCACTACTGCCACGTCAATATTCGGGATGGTGACTCCTCTTTCTAGAATCGTAGTGGTCAGCAGTATAGGGACTTCTCCTTCTCTCATCCGCTGGACCTTTTCTTTTCGTTCCGGATCCTCAGCATGGACGGACAAGATATCAGGGTGAAGCTGTTGAAAAAATGGGAGGGCTTTGTCCATCAGTTTTACAGTTGGAAGGAAAATGAGAGCTTGTTTGTTAATAGTGATTCTTTTTTCTGCCCACATTCTGATAGGAGTTGCCAGTCTTTTCTTATCTAATTGAGACTTCCAATTGCCGCACCATTTTAATATGGGGACCGGTAAAGGTTGGCGGTGATACCTTGCCGGGATGCTAATGAAGTTTCTTTTCCCATGTCTGCATTCTCTTTGCAGTTTGCTGTCGGGGGTGGCTGTTAGATAAATGAGGGAAGAAAGTAGCTTCCTGGCTTTTTCCACCGCATAATGCAGTGTCTCATCAAAAGAGTAAGGAAAAGCATCGACTTCATCGACTATGATGACGTCAAAGGCTGATTTGAAGCGGTACAGCTGGTGTGTGGTGGAAATGATAAGCTGGGAGTACCTTTGCCGGTCTTCGCTTCCTCCATAAAGAGCAATCGGCTTGGCTGCCGGGAATACTTTCTGCAATCGGGGAGCGAGTTCGAGGATGACATCCGTTCGGGGGGAGGCAATACAGACTCTTTTTCCTTGTAGGAGCGCTTGATGAATACCGTTGAAGAGTACCTCTGTTTTTCCCGCGCCGCATACCGCCCAGACGAGGAGATCGGTGTTTGCTTCAATGGATTTTACTACTTCATCCGAAGCCGGCTGCTGGCCTTGAGACAGGGTTCCAGTCCAGTCTAATGTCTCAATGGTAGTATTTTGCGAAGGACCGGTCCATTCGATGAGCGGTGTACACTGCGAGACCCTGCCCATCATGATGCACTTCCTGCAGTAGGTGTACTGTTCATTACAGCGGCTGCAGGGGAAACTGACGAATAAGGATGCTTCGTGATTGCCGCACCTGCTGCATTGAGGTTTGCCTTTTATTGTTTTTATTCCTTTTGCATAAGTGATACAGCCATTTTCATAATGCTGTTGGATTTCTTCAATAGAGTGAGGGATTTCATCTGGAAGGAGTGCTTTTCCTTCCATTAGAGATTGAATCTGAGGGTTGAAGGTGAATGAAGGATTATGGGAGGGCGCTGGGAGCTCGTCGGGTAAGTCGGATATTCGTTTTAAATTTGGATCACTAGTTTTCGCAGGGATTATTCTTTCTTCATTTAATTGAAACCGCAAATACATCACTCCTTTTCCTTTTACATTCTCGTTTTGGCCTGACAATTCCTCTTAGCATAAAAAAAATCCCGTTGAGTTCTTCAACGGAATTCCTTAATTACATTTTTTTCGACCAGCCCATACCCATGGAACCTTCTCCGAGATGGGTGCCGATGACCGGGCCGAAGTAGCTGACCATGAAATCAGTGTCAGGGTATTTTTGCTGTAATTCTTCTTTCCATTTCTCCGCTTCTTCTTCACGGTTCGCATGGATAATGACGACTTGAAGCGGATCTCCCTTTTGGATATCTTTGTCGAGCAAATCGACGATTCTCTTCATTGCCTTTTTGCGTGTACGGATTTTTTCAAAAGGGACGATGACTTTTTCTTGGAAGTGCAAGAGCGGTTTCACTTGCAGCAAGCTTCCGATGATCGCCTGTGCAGCGGATAAGCGGCCTCCTCTTTGCAAATGAACCAGGTCGTCCACCATAAAGTAGGCTTTGACAGATTCTTTCATCTCATCTAATTTTCGGATGATTTCCTGCGGGTCAACTCCTTCTGAAGCCAATCTCGCGGCATAGATTGGGTAGAAGCCTTGAACCATGCAGCTGATTTCGGAGTCATAAGCATACACTTCAATGCCATCGACCATGTCCCCTGCCTGGATTGCACCCTGATAGGTTCCGCTGATGCCGCTGGAAAGGTGGATGGAGATGACGGCATCATAGTCCTTCGCCAGATCTTCATACAGTTCCACAAAACTTCCAAGAGGCGGCTGTGAAGTGGTCGGAAGTTTTTCTTCGTTTACTACTTCTTCATAAAATTCGCTTGCGGTAATATCAATTTCTTCACGGTATGTTTCACCGCCAAGAATGACGCTGAGCGGTATCATCTTTATATTATATCGATCTCGCAATTCTTTGGGGATGTAAGCTGTACTATCCGTCACAATTGCAGTTTTCATTCAATTACCTTCCTTAATGTGTATTTTACCGGACCGATCCGGTAACTTGTCTTACTTCACCTTATGTATGAGGCTCTTTTCTTATACTTTGTTGCTGCTTAATTAATATCCTGGTAAGCAAGGAAGAAAAGAGACACTCTCCCTGTTCGGAGATAAAAACCTTGTACCCAGGGAAATACCGGCCCCCGGAAATTTTCCGAAAGCAACATTCTATACGAAACAGTTATGTATAATGACCATTTTATATGAAAAGGGATTGATTTGCATTACTATCTGAAAAAAACCTCTTTACCGCTCTAAAGCAGTGAAAGGGACAGTCCCCTTTCGCGCGTTAAAGCGCGATAGGGGACTGTCCCTCTTAGTGTGGTGAAGCGGTAAAGACACGTCCATTTTTATTAATCAAACGTTTGATTAACAGCCCGTTATCGTTGATCTGCCAGTGTTTTGCCGATCAACTCTCGTTTTTTTCCTTTTCGGGACGAGAGGAAGACACCTGCAAAGATGATGAGCAGTCCAAGGATGAGGTTGGAGGTAATCGGCTCTCCCAACAGGACGAATCCCCAGACCATGGCCGAAGCCGGTATTAAATAGGTGACCGTGGAAGCAAATTCCGGGCTGCCGTTGGTTAACACGTAGAAGTAGAGCAAGGCAGCGATCCCCGAGCCAAAGCAGCCCAAGCCTATAATGGATAGAATAACCTTCGGGTCAAGCAGCGCTGTCCACTGAATGCCTCCAGTAAACAACATCCCTGTTAAGCCGGTCGCCATGCCGACAAGCAATTGAAAAGTAGACATTACGACCATGCTGACACCCTTTAAAGCCCGCTTTGTATACTGACCGACAAAACCGTAACAAATTGTTGCAAGCAGCATTGTACCGATTCCGATGAAGTTGGAAGTGAACAGCCCGGCGACCTGGAAATCCATCAACACAAGGATGCCTAAGAACCCTACTAAAATACCGATCCACTGAAATCCGCTCAAGACAACGGAAAACAGTGCAAATCCAATCAAAGCCGTCCATAGGGGCGTTGTCGCATTAAGGATGGACGCCGTGTTACTGTTGATTTGTGTTTCACTCCAGGCAATCAATGTCCAAGGGAGCCCTGCATTCACCAATCCGACAATCAGCAGCTTGCCGATTGGAAGAGGTGCTTTCTCCTTTTTCATCCGATTTCTGATGAACAGCGGCAAGAGGATTAAGACTCCCGCTAAACATCTAAGAAAAGTCGTCCCCCAGACACCTGCAGGATCGACAATCACCTTAATAAAAACGAATGAAAGCCCCCATATCAAGCTGAGGGTGATAAGAGCACCATATATTCGCACCATATGTATTCCTTCTTTCTTTTAACCTCTTTGTTAATCTCTGTAAATCAATACCTATCATAATACAATAATTAGAAGAAAATGACTTCTATTTTTGCTCCCTTTACATTTGACAGATTCCAACAAAACTCGGGTTGTGCCTGTCACTCAGCAACATCTGATATATTGTGAATGGTTCTTAGAAACTGATATTTGAACATCCGTAGAGGGTCAACCGCATTGCGTCCATTAACATCACCATATTTATCATTTAAATCCTCAAAAATAAAGGAGAAGTCGATTAAATCGTTTATTTGTATTCCTTAACATATTGTCCAGGGAAACGACGATATCATAAGACCCATATACTTAACATCATTGTTTGTTGTTGTATTATTGGATACCACCCAATCATATTGATTAGTCTATTATGAAGTAAGGCTTTATTAGCGGATAGTATTCTTTTTTCTCAACGTAGATTGGAGTGGAAGGTGCACGACCTCCTGCGGGACTAGCGAGACAGGTGAGACCCCGCAGGCGAAGCCGAGGAGGCTCAACGCCCGCCCCGCGGAGTCGTGCACCTGGAACGGAAATTAACACTTTTTCGTAAAACCGGAAGTAAAAAAGGCAGAATCGCTCATTGTAGTGAACGACTCTGCCTTTTTAATTTTTGTTGGACTTTTTCAGTGACCTCGAACTCCCCTGCCGGATGTTCAAATAATAATTAAACTTCAAACTTACGAATCAGTACATCAAGCTTATCTGCAAGGTCATTGAGGCTTTCTGCATTACGGGCAACTTCCTCCATGACACTCGAGGACTGCTGGATGGTTGCTGACGTTTGTTCAACACCTGCAGCTGACTCTTCAGAGATGGACGCAATGTTTTCGATCGATTGATTCATTTCCGACCCTTTGCTGTTGATTTCTACTAGGTTAGTAGAAATTCTGTCGATGTTGTGAACCATGGATGAAATCTGACCACCAAGTGCAGTCAGGCTGTCTTTTGTTTTTTCAATGCTTTCGGTACCGCTGCGAACTTCTGTGTACCCTTCATTCAGAGCTGTTGCAATCGTGTTGGACTCCGTTTGAATTCCGTG
Source organism: Bacillus sp. SG-1 (assembly GCF_000181495.1). GTDB lineage: Bacteria > Bacillota > Bacilli > Bacillales > Bacillaceae_B > Rossellomorea. The sequence goes on along the minus strand of NZ_ABCF01000034.1, from coordinate 1,510 downwards.
AACGACTTTAGAGATTCCTTCGAGCGACTGCGATACTTGGACGGCAAGCTTTCTGACTTCCTCGGCTACCACGGCAAACCCTTTTCCGCTCTCACCGGCACGGGCTGCTTCGATTGCAGCGTTAAGAGCCAGAAGGTTCGTTTGATCGGCAATTCCCTGGATGACATTGACCAAACTAGAAATCTCGTTAGAACGTGTTTTAAGTGTTTCTACTTTTTCAACGGATGTTTCAACAACCGAGTAGATTTTTTTCATTTGCTGAACAGAATCTGACATCAATGCAGAACCTTCTTCTGCTTTTGTAAGCACAACCTTGGAAGATTCGCTGACTTCCTGCCCAAAACGGTTCGATTCTTCGATGGCTTGCGTAAAGCTTGCCATCATTTCATTCAATTCTGAAGCTGAATTTGCCTGCTGATCTGCTCCCGCTGATAAGTCCTGCATAGTAACAGCAATTTGAGAACTTCCTTCTCTCACTTCCAAGGAAGATTGAGAAAGAGTTGCACTTTGCTCTGTAACCGTTTCTGATACCTTACGAATATCTCCTACCATGGAAGCCAGGTTGTTTTTCATGTTATTTATCGCCAGGCTCAGCTGGCCGACTTCGTCTCTCCCTAGATATGTCAATTCTTCTGCATTCAGCTTTCCTTCAGAAATCGCATTGGCGGTTTTGACCACCCTGTTCAGGCTTCTGGAAATCATGCGGTTAATAATCAGGAGAATCGCTACACCCAAAACTGCAGATATAATGATTGCAGCAATCATTAAGATTTTACTATCGCCAATCCCATTGTATGCATCTTCCAAGGCAGCATCCTTTTCAGCCATAACGAGAGTCCGGAGCTCATATAGCTTTTTCACTGTGTTCGGAGCAATGATACCGGCTTTTTTCAACGTAGTATCAAGCAGGACCGTGGAGTTCTTATCCACACTAGGCACAACTTCATCATGGAAAAGGCTGTTTAACTCTTTATCACTTTCTATAATAAAACTAAATAGTTCTTTTTCCTGCTTTGAGTTCATCTCGGAGGTTAATTCTTGGGTGAAATTCGTGAACTTTTCCTCCTGGGTGTTAAAATCTTCTACAATCTGCGGATTTTTTTCGTTTGCATAACGCTGAAGCAGCAAAGCTTTGTCCCGGAATATACTACCCATTTCCGTCAACTTGACGGAGCGTACGTTGCTGACATCCACTTCTTCCATGCTATTATGAATCTTGTCGTACTCCATAAAAATAATAACGGATGAAATTAAGAATAAAACAATGGTCACAGTCAAAGCTGTTATGTATTTCTGACCGATTTTCATGTTCTTCCACATACTAAGATTAAATTTCGGCGCATTTTTAGGTTTTTTAGTTTTTTCGACCTGACTGTTAGGTTTCCGCTGGACCTTATTTCTGAGTTTCTGCATCTTACGACCCCTCACCTTACATAATAGGAACTATACTATGGAATTACTTCAAACATTAAAATAGCACCCCTTCTAAGCTAAGAGGATACTCTACAAG
>NZ_ABCF01000035.1 GCF_000181495.1 Bacillus sp. SG-1 | reverse complement strand
AGATTGCCGTAGACCCTGCCTGTTTTGGCACGCAGCAGCTCCGGCACATCAGGATTTTTCTTTTGCGGCATGATGCTCGAACCTGTGCAAAAAGAATCGTCGAGTTCAATGAAATGGAATTCCTGGCTCGACCAGATTACTAATTCCTCCGACAGCCTTGACATGTGGGTCATAATCAAAGAGCCAATGGATAAGAATTCGACGATGAAATCTCTGTCACTGACCGCATCCATACTGTTGGGATACACAGTGTCGAACCCTAACAGTTCCGCAGACCGTTCCCTGTTGATCGGAAACGTGGTCCCTGCCAGTGCACCTGCACCAAGCGGCGACCAGTTCACCCGTTTCAGGCTGTCCTGCAGACGTTCCTTATCGCGCTGGAACATCCAGAAGTACGCAAGCAGATGGTGGGCAAACGATACAGGCTGCGCTCTCTGCAAGTGGGTATACCCGGGAATGATTGTTTCGACATTATCTTTAGCCTGCAGTAAAAGGGCTTCCTGAACAGAGTTCATCAACCCGATCAGTTCTTTCGTTTTTCTATTTAAATATAAATGCATATCGGTTGCTACCTGGTCATTCCGGCTTCTGCCTGTGTGGAGCTTTCCGCCAACAGGTCCAATCAAATCAATCAATTGTTTTTCGATATTCATATGAATATCTTCGTGCTCCACTGAATATTCCATCGTACCGCTTTCTATTTTACTTTTAATCTGTAAAAGCCCTTCTGTTATCAATTCAACGTCGTCAGGTGATAGGATGGAGCATTCGCCCAGCATCTTCACATGAGCCAGGCTTCCTTCTATATCTTCGAGTGCCAGCTTCTGGTCAAACGAAATGGAAGCCGTGAATTCTTCTACCAATTTGTTTGTTTCTTTCGTGAACCGTCCGCCCCATAGTTTCGTCATTTTCATTTCCTCCATTAAGCCTAATTAAAGCTCTTTCAGTTTGGCTCTTTTCTAAAACTTTGTTGCTTTTTAATAGGACCTTCAAAATATAAACCCCTAATTCTCAGAAGATAGCCTGGTTAGCAAGAAAGAAAAGAGCTAATCCACCTGTTTAGTAAGACAAGCCCTTGCATCCGAGGGAAAAATCCGCCCTTTGGATTTTTCCGAAAGCAACAATCTATACGAAAACAGCGTTCAGTTTAGTAATCTATAAACCTGCAGAACTGGTAACCGTCGTTTTTTCCTCTGATTGATCTTCTTTATTCACCTGGGAATAGACTTTTGTTGTCAGTCCCCAAAGCTTAATGAATCCTACCGCAGCATTATGGTCAAAAGCATCTCCTTTTGAATAGGTGGCAAGCTCTTCGTTGTACAGACTGTTAGCAGACTGGCGTCCCGTGACAAAATGAGTTCCTTTGTGCAGCTTTACACGGATCTTTCCAGAAACCACTTTTTGGGTTTCATCCACAAAAGCCTGAAGAGCCTTGTTTAAAGGTGAATACCATAATCCCTCATAAATCAGTTTTGCCATTTGAGCATCTACTGTTGTTTTAAAGGAAGTAATTTCTCGCGGCAATGTGAGGAATTCCAGCTCCTTGTGGGCATTGATGAGAATCAGGGCAGCTGGATTTTCATACACCTCACGGGATTTGATTCCCACCAGCCGGTTTTCAATATGATCGATCCGGCCGATACCATGCTTGCCGCCAATCTCATTAAGTTTTTCAATGAGCGGCACAATCTCCATTTTTACACCGTTCAATGCAATGGGAACTCCCTGCTCAAATTCAATTTCGATATTTTCCGCTTCATCCGGCGTCAGTTCAATCGGGTTGGTCCAGTCAAAAGCCCCCTCTGGTGCTTCTGTCCAAGGGTTTTCCAGTACCCCTGCCTCACAGGCGCGTCCCCATATATTCGCATCGATTGAATAAGGATTATCCAAGTCCACCGGAATCGGTATACCTTTTTCCTGTGCATAGTGAATCTCTTCATCACGGGTCATCCCCCACTCTCTGACAGGGGCAACCACTTTCATATCCGGTGCCAGGGCATTGATCGACACTTCAAACCGCACTTGATCATTCCCTTTTCCGGTGCATCCATGTGCCACTGCCACTGCTCCTTCTTTTTCGGCGACATCCACAAGCAGCTTGGCAATCAGCGGACGTGATAAAGCAGAGGAAAGAGGATACTTTCCTTCATACAAACAGTTCGCTTTCAAAGCTGGAATGATATAATCCTGTGCGAGCATTTCCTTTGCATCCACCATATACGCTTTGACGGCTCCCACCTGAAGGGCTTTATCCTTAATAAAATCCAGATTCTTTCCTTCTCCTACATCAAGTCCCAAAGCAATGACTTCATATCCGTATTTTTCTTGAATCCACTTTATAGATACCGAAGTATCAAGTCCTCCTGAATAGGCAAGAACGATTTTCTCTTTTTCCACTTATCAACGCTTCCTTTCCAAACAAATGATGAATTAAAATTTATTATACTGTATTTTTATACATTTGCAACCTCTTTTAGAATAATAGATAAAAAGAATTAAAGAGCCTTGGTTTGTATAGATAATCATAACTCTGAATAATTACTTCTCTACATTTTGTATATGCCGGCAAGAGCCCATCGTGAAGGAATTCCTACTGATTTCAATTTTTACAATAAAAAAAGCAGAAAACCCATATGGGTTCTCTGCTTTTGGTTTATATTTTCTTCATTAAAAGATACATGAAATAAGGAGCACCAATCAATGCCGTCATGATGCCTGCCGGGATGCCGTCTGGATCTGTCAGGTTCCGGCCGATTGTGTCGGCAAACATGAGCAGCCAGCCGCCGGCAAGGATGGCCACCGGAAGATACAATTGATGCCTTGGCCCAACGAGGGCTTTCGCGATATGCGGAGCCATCAGTCCAATAAAGGCGATCCCACCTGTAACCGACACGGCTGCTGCTGCCAGCGCAACCGCGGCGAGCAGGAGGATGAACCGTTCTCTTTCCAGACTCACTCCCACACCGATAGCGACCGGTTCATTCAATCCAAGCAAGTTCAGCTTATTGGCCTTATATAAAGTAAATGGGATCAAAATCAAAAGCCATGGCAGAATCGCCACAATAAACGGCCAATCCCCTCCCCAAATATTTCCGGCAAGCCATCTTGCAATGAAATCGACCTTCTGCCTTTCAGCAGAAGAAATCAACACAATCATGACCCCTGACAGAGCCATTGAAAAGCCGACTCCCGTCAGGACAAGCCGCACTGGCTGAAGTCCTGCGGTTCTTTTATAGGAAAAAAGATAGATCAGTATGGCAGTCAGAAGTGCTCCTGCGAAAGCAATACCTGGGATGGCATACACAAAGCTTCCTGCATCAATCGGGAAAAACAGGAAGAAGACAGCGATGGCCGCGCCCGCACCAGAATTGATTCCGATGATCCCGGGATCCGCCAGATCGTTTCTTGTGATGGTCTGCAGGATGGCACCGGACACAGCAAGTGCCATTCCTGCCAGAAGAGTGATGACAACTCTTGGCAGACGTACTGAAAACAGGACAAATTCTTCTTTAAATGTCCCCTGACCGAACAATGTCGGGAGAAGGCGGTTATAGGAAAGGCTGGAAAAGCCCATTCCCATTCCGATGATGGCGGTCAGGATGATCAAAGCCAGCAACCCCAGCATGACTCGCCTTTGTTTCTTGATTATAGAAGGATGGATCATGAGAACGCTCGGCCTCCTTTATTAACAATGAAAATGAAGAAAGGCAGGCCCAGTATGGAAATGATGGCAGCGACCGGCGTTTCATACGGCATGTTGATGGTCCTGCCAAGGGTATCTGCCCAAAGCATAAAGGATGCCCCCAGCAGGGCCGACATCGGCAGGATGAACCGGTAATCCGTTCCCACAAACGCGCGGACAATGTGAGGAATCATCAATCCTATGAAGGCAAGGTTCCCGGCAAGGGCCACCGCTGCGCCCGCAAGCAGTGTCGTAACGATAAACAGGATGCCTTTGATTCGTCCTATATTCTGTCCGAGCCCTACGGCCAATTCGTCATTCAAGCTGAGAATGGTCAGCTGCTTCGAAAGTGCAATGGCCAGGAGAATGCCCAATGTAATGAACGGGATAATTACATTAAGCTGAGACCAGGTTGTGCCGATCAGTCCTCCCGCCGTCCACATCGAGACATCTTTCGAGATTTTGAAATAAAGGCCGATTCCTTCCGCAACCGCATACAAAAACGCGGAGACCGCTGCACCTGCCAGTACAATCCGGAAGGGCGAAAATCCGCCTTTCTTCGCCGCACTCATCCCGAATACCAGAATCGCACCTGCTGCCGCTCCAATGAAACAAGCAATCATGATGGTGAAATAATTGGCAGCCGGCAGAAATGCGAGTGTGAAGGCGAGGGCTGCATTGGCTCCTGCCGTTAATCCGAGAAGGCCGGGATCGGCGAGAGGATTCCGTGTCAACCCTTGCATGATGGCACCGGAAACCCCCAGAGCAGATCCAACAGCGATGGCCGCAACCTCCCTCGGCAGGCGGAGCTCCCTGATAATCGAGTTGGAAGCTGTGGTTTCCAAAGCGACGACCGCTCCCCAAACATCCCTCACGTTGATATCAGCCGCTCCCAATGACATGGCAGCCATAAAGGAAACAAGCAGGATCAGAATGCCGAGAATGAACTTATAAACTATTTTAATAGATTGAGATACATTACCCATGAATATCAACTCTTCTTATGTATTTAAACTGCGAAAAAGGAACTCTTCTTAACAGAAGAATTCCTCCCAAAGTAAAGCTGCTTCAAATTCTTTATCACTTTAACGCATTACCACACTAAGAGGGACTGTCCCTTTTAGTGCTTTAGTGTATTATAATGATTCTTTGAAGGTTTCCAGTTGATACTCGAGTGTCAGAGGATCGTTAAAGTAGAATTCGAGCATATTGACTTCGATGACCTGGTTGTTCTTTACGGCTGGAATGTTTTTGTACGTATCCGTCTCCATGAATGAGTTATCTTGCTCAGGAGATTTACTCAACACAACATAGTCACCGGCAAATTCAGGCAGGACCTCAAGGGAAACCGCATAGTATCCCGGTTCAAGTGCAGATTCCTTTACTTTTTCAGGCATCTTCAAGCCCATTTCCTGATACAGGATTTCTGTACCGCGGCCCCAGTTGTCGCCGTACACATAGATTTGTTTATTGAAGTTTTCCAATACGGAAACCGTAGTATCTTCACCGATTTTCGCTTTGATTTCTTCGCCGGCTTCTTTAGCGCGTGCTTTGAAATCATCCACCCATGTTTGTGCTTCTTCTTCTTTATTCAATAGTTTTCCGATTTCCACATGCTGAGTCAGATAGTCAACATTACCGTATGTGAAAGTGACCGTCGGGGCAATTTCATTCAGCTTGTCGACGTTCTTGATATTGGAAAGCCCGATGATCAGGTCCGGCTCAAGCTCAATGATTTTCTCAAGGCTTTCATCCGTGACTTCCTCGACGCCTTCTAATTTCTCTTCGAAACGGGGATTCATTTTCGACCAAGAATCGACACCAACAAGGTTCACATCGAGTGCCATTACGTTACCGGCAAATGATGAAAGGACAATGACACGCTGAGGGTCGGCAGGTACTTCGACTGGCCCGTTCTCGGATTCATAGGTAATTGTTTCCGGCTCTTTATTGCCTTGATCGTTCGCTTCTCCACCGGCATCATTGTTAGCTGAATTGTTTCCGCATGCACTAAGAAGTAGCGCCAGCAAGAGCAGGAATGGCATAATTAGTTTTTTCATATTGTTGTTCTCCTTTTAATAGATGATAAGTCATGCACATCGGTTTATTTGTACGAGGGTCACGCCCAATGACAGCATCGATGTTAAAGACCTGCTGAAGGACTTCATTTGTGACCACTTCGTCGCAGTTGCCTGCTTTGATAATGCTTCCTTGTTTCAAGGCAATGATATGGTCCGCAAATCGTGCGGCCTGATTGATGTCATGGAGGACCATTACAATGGTGCGTCCCTGTTCCTCATTCAGCCTTTGCAGCAGTTCAAGTACTTCAAGCTGGTGAGCCATATCAAGATAGGTCGTCGGTTCATCCAGAAAGATCATTTCGGTTTCCTGGGCGATTGCCATGGCGATCCAAACCCGTTGGCGCTGTCCACCTGACAACGAATCAACCGGCATATACTTGTAATCGGCTGTTCCTGTTGTCTCAAGTGCCCAATCAATGACTTCCATATCTCTTTTGGATAATCGTCCAAACCCGCTTTGGTACGGAAACCTTCCATATGAAACGAGTTCCCCGACCGTCAACCCTCCTGCACTTTCAGGATTTTGCGGCAGGATGGCCATCTTCTTCGCCAGTTTTTTTGTATCTTCTTCCGTAATGCTCTTACCGTCAAGAATGATGGAACCGCCCTGGAAACGGATAATCCTCGTTAACGCTTTTAGGAGAGTCGACTTTCCGCAGCCGTTTGAGCCGATAATCGTGGTAATCTGTTTATCTGGAATCTCAATCGACATATCTTTAACAATCAATTTCTCACCATAGCCAATATGTAATTGATCTGTATGAAGGCGAACCATTTTATACCTCCTGTAAATTACAATTTCTTATTGATAATGATTATCACTTTCGGTACAATGTTACTATAAATCTTTTTAAAATATCTGTCAACGTCTTTCTGAGAAAGATTCTCATATAGAAATACATACTCAGGGTAAGGAGAGGTCATTAATGAAGGAAAATGAATGCTTCGACGTCACGATCATCGGAGGAGGGCCTGCAGGTCTCTACTCTTCGTTCTACAGCGGGTTAAGGGAAATGAAAACTAAAATCATCGAATTCCAGCCTCAGCTCGGAGGGAAAATTCATGTGTATCCTGAAAAAATGATATGGGATGTTGGAGGATTGATTCCTACCCCCGGCGCCAAGCTAATAGACCAGCTGGTAGAACAAGGGCTGACCTTCAACCCTGAAGTCGTCCTGAACGAGAAGATCGTTTCCATTAGCAAGAACAGTGACGGACACTTTCTTTTGAAAGCGGCATCAGGGAATGTCCATGTTTCCAAAACGGTCATCATTGCTGTCGGCAGCGGAATCCTTCAGCCTCAAAAGCTCAATATTGAAGGCGCTGACCGTTTCGAAATTTCCAACCTTCATTATACGGTAAAATCGCTGAAATACTTTAAGGACCGCACCGTTATTATTTCAGGCGGCGGCAACTCTGCCATCGATTGGGCAAATGAACTTGTCCCCGTCGCAAAACAGGTCTACCTGACTTGCCGGAAGGGACAGCTCAGCGGACATGAAGCACAGGTTACACAGCTCATGAACAGCCCGGCTGATTGCTTATTAAACACATCTATCTCTAAACTGATTGCCAAAGATGGAGAAGATATGATTGACAGAGTTGAATTGCTTAATAATGTCACAGGGGAAACCTCTCATCTTTCTGTTGATGACGTCATCATCAACCATGGCTTTGATCAGGATACCTCCCTGCTGAAAGACAGTGAATTGAACATCAAAATGATGCATGACTTCTATATAGAAGGATCCACAACAGGTGAATCCTCCATCCCCGGTATATTTGCTGCTGGAGATATCCTGAAGCATGAAGGCAAGTTGAACCTGATTGCAGGAGCGTTCCAAGATGCGGCAAACGCCGTCAATAAAGCGAAACAATATATCCAGCCTGATGCCGGGGCATTTGCAATGGTATCATCGCATAACGAAGTCTTTAAAAACCGCAACAAAGAGCTTGTACGGCAGCTGGTGAAGGGATGATGAACCGGTTATTTCTTACGAAAGCGCAGTGGATACAATATCCACTGCGCTTTTTCAATAAGGCTTTTTACTAGAATTTGTTGCCATTGAATATGCATTCAAACGAAAAAATACTGTTAATCAAGAAAGATAATAGCCACTCTCAAGTCCTGCCTCAATTAAAGCTCATCAAACCCATTCGCGTCGGAGGTTTTCGTATACTGCCTTGATTTCTGTTCAAAGAAATCCGTCTTGCCGAGATCGACTTCCTGGTAGGCGACGATCCATCTTAATGGATTGGTTCTGTATCCTTCAAATGGTGCCTGAAACCCCATTTGCTCTGCTCTTTTGTTGGCCATGAATTTAATATAGGCCTCCAGGTCGGACATCAGCAGGCCGTCGATTTTGTTTCCGATGATCTGTTCTCCCCATTCGATTTCGAGCTCCGCTGCCCGCTTGAATGCTTGTGTGCCGAATACTTTCAGTTCAGCTGTATCATATTCGGGATTCTCATGGAGGACCTCTTTATAGATTTTTTCAAACAGCCCGACGTGCAATTGCTCGTCCCGGTTGATGTAATTGATCATGGTGGAAGTGGCGACCATCTTCTGGTTGCGTGCAAGATTATAAAAGAACGCGAACCCTGAATAGAAGAATAGTCCTTCCAGGATGACATCATACACAATCGAATGAAGCAGATTCTCGATATTCGGATTCTCTGCAAACCCTTGGTATCCATTTGTGATGAAATCATTTCGCTTTCTTAATGTCGGCTCCGTTCTCCAGTAATCGAATACTTCATCCTGTTTGTTTTTGGAAACGATGCTGGATAAAACATAGCTGTAGGAATGGTTATGGACAACTTCCTGCTGCGCCAGGATGATCATAAGAGCGTTGAGGCTTGAATCCGTTAAATAGTCAGCGACCTTTCCTGCATAATCAGTCTGGATGCTATCCAGCAAAGCCAGAAGTCCAATGACCTTCAGGAACGTATCCTGCTCCTGTTCCGTCAGATTCGGAAATTGCTTGATATCCTTGGACATATTGATTTCAAACGGAGTCCAGAAGTTGCCGAGCATCCTTTTATATTTAGGGTAAGCCCACGAGAAGCGGACATCATCCCAGTTCAGTATGTTGGAGCTTTTACCGTTGATGATCGCTGTCGACGCATTTGGTGCCTCTGAATCTATCAACCTTCTTTTTTCTAAATTTATCATGCTGATTCACCTTTCCTCATTCTTTAGCTGTGGCAGCTTTCACAATCATCGATTTCCGCATTGGATGTCGAGCGGACATAGTAGGTTGTTTTCAGCCCGGCCTTCCATGCATGGAGATGAATATCAAGCAATGCTTTCGCCTTGATATCATTGCGCACATAGAGGTTGAAAGAAATGGACTGGTCAATGTGGCGCTGGCGCTTTGCGTTCTGCTTTATACTCCAATGCTGATCGATATTGTAGGCTGTCTTATAATACCAAGTCGTATGCGGCGACAAATCCGGGGCCGTCACAGGAATCTTGTAATCTTTCTTTTCCTCGGAGTACTCCAGGCGGAACACAGGGTCGATGCTTGCCGTCGAGCCTGCAATCAACGATGTGGATGAACTCGGTGCAACCGCCATCAGGTAGCCGTTGCGGACTCCATGCTCTTTCACTTCCTCCTTGAGTTCCAGCCAACGGGGGGAGGTGTAATCCCTCTTCTCAAAATAGCTTCCTGCCGCCCACTCTGAACCCGTAAAGTATGGGTACGCACCCTTTTCCTTCGCCAGGGCAGCACTTGCTTTTATCGTAAAAAAGGCGATGTCTTCATATAAAGAGTCACAGTATTCGAGAGCTTCTTCACTTTCCCATTTGATCCCTTTCAGAGCAAGAAGGTGATGCCAGCCGTAAGTTCCAAGCCCGATTCCCCTGTATCTTTCATTGGTGAGCTGTGCCTGCAGTACCGGGATGTCGTTGATATCGATGACATTATCCAGCATCCTGACAGCAATCGAGATGACTTCTTTCAAAACACCATCTTGAACGGCCTTGGCCAGGGACAGGGATGACAGGTTGCATACAACATAGTCTCCCGGCTTTTTGTATGTGATGATCGTACCGTCTTCCACACGTTCTTCTTCCATCACGGTAGCGCTCATATTCTGCGTGATTTCTGTGCATAGATTGCTGCAGTAAATCATTCCTTTATGCTGGTTCGCATTGAACCTGTTGACCGTGTCCCGGTAAAACATGTAAGGTGTTCCTGTTTCAAGCTGGGAAATCATGATGGACTTGAACAGCTCAATGGCCGGCACAGTTTGGTGTGATAATTCCGGATGAAATACACACGCCCAATATTTTTCCCTGAAAGAACCTTGGCCCGGCTGTTCGTCGTAATGATCTTCAAGGGAAAAGCCCATGACTTTCCTGACTTCATGGGGATCAAACAAATACCAATCCCCTCTTTTCTCCACTTGCTCCATGAACAGATCAGGCAGGCATACACCGGTAAAAAGATCATGTGTGCGCTGCCGCTCGTCGCCATTATTCAGTTTTGAATCAAGGAATGGAAAGATGTCTTTATGCCAGACATCGAGATAAACAGCAATCGCCCCCTGCCTCTGTCCCAGCTGGTCGACGGAAACCGCTGTATTATTCAGCTGCTTCATCCAGGGGATGATACCTGAACTGACTCCTTTGAAGCCTTTGATATCACTTCCGCGGCTTCTGATCTTTCCGAGGTAGATGCCAATCCCCCCTCCATTCTTGCTCAATGTCGAAACATCCGTATTGGAATCATAGATGCTCCGGAGGTCATCTTCGACTGTATCTATGAAACAACTGGAAAGCTGTCCGTAGCTTTTTCCTGCATTCGCAAGGGTCGGCGTTGCCACTGTCATATACAAATTGGAAAGCGCCCAATACGCTTCCTGGATCAAGGTCAGCCGTTTTTCTTCCGGCTCGTCCGCTAAAAGGGTCATCGCAATGATCATGAAGCGTTCCTGGGGAAGCTCGATGAAATGTCCAGCATGCGACTTTGCCAAATACCTTTCAGCAAGTGTCACGATTCCTATGTAGGTAAATAATCCATCCCTTTCTGGATTTATGATTCTTTCCAAGGAATCGATTTCATCCCTTGAATACTTCTGCAGCAGGCGCGTATCATAAATACCCATCTCTTCCAGCTGAGCCATCATTTCATAGAATGAACCATACCCTTTCTCTGGATCTGTTCCTCTTGATTCAGCACTTGCACGATACAGTTTCCTTAAATAGATATCCGCCGCCACATACGTCCATTCCGGTTCCTGGCTGCTGATTCTTTCTACAGCTGCAAGAATCAGCATATTATCCAATTGTTCAGCTGTAACGTCCCCTTTTGCTTCCAAGGTATCCAGCACTTTTTCTTCATATTCTTCAAAAGAGACGGATTGATGCCTCTCTCTTAATTCTTTCAGCAGGCGGATTGCTTCTTGTACCTGATTATCTGTCGTTAATTCCATCAATTGGAACCCTTCCTTTCATCTTTATTGACGGCTAATTTCGCATAGATTGTTGCTTTCGGAAAAATCCCTAGAGCCGGATTTTTCCCTTGAATACAAGGGTTTTCCTTCTGAATAGGAAGAGTAGCTCTTTTCTTTCTTGCACACCAGGATATTCGTTACTATTTAAGGGGCTGTTTTTAGAATTTATATCAAATAGCAACAAAGTTTACGAAAAGAGTCTTATTGATTCCTCATTTCAAGCCTTCGCTGTTTACGCTGTTGAGCCGTCTGCAGCAATCTTTTCTCGTCCTCCGTTTGGGGAATCACGGCTGGCACAGGTGTCGGACGGCCCTCATCGTCCTTTGCAACCATGGACAGGATGGAAGTGGTCGTAAGAGTCCTTTCCCCTGTGGTCAGATCCTCGCTTTCCACCTTCACAAATACTTCCATCGAGGTCCTTCCCGTCGATATCACGCAGGCTTCAAGAGTCAGAATGTCCCCAACTTCCGCAGAAGACATGAAATTGACTGTGTCAATGGATGCCGTCACGACGACTTTCCTGCTGTGCTTCATCGCCGCAATGGCCGCTATCTCATCAATATATGACAAGACAGTGCCTCCAAAGATGGTCCCCATGTGATTGGTGTCCGGCGGCAGAACCAGCCGGGTTACAATGGTTCTTGATACATCGGAAGATAATGCTTCCATTTTTCATAGCTCCTTTACCAGATGAAGTTTCTTCCAATCTGAAAAATGGGAATAAAAAAACCCATCACTAAGGATGGGTTCATCAAACGTTGATATATTAATAGACAATACGTGTCGGCCTACCAATGTATCCTCGTTCCACCTTCCCATTTCCCGAAGAAGATAAGACGCTATAAATATGGCAGGTCTCCTGACTTGTGCTTCTTCCTACTTTAAGCCCTTCCCGCCTCTATATTCAGAGGCAGTGGTCAACGCTTATTTCGTCAGCACTTACAGTTGCGGGGGACAGTTCTGGACTTTCACCAGATTCCCTATTTTGTCTATATAGACACCATATTTACCGGCATTGCACAATATGTAGTTGTTCCTCTTTCAAAAGACACATAATATTGTGTTCTCTTACTAGATGATAAATGAAATGCGGGGAGAAAACAATAGATTTGATTTATAAATTTTTTTTCGGAATAGTAAGAGTGTTCCAGATGCAGCGCCTCCGGATGACGATGATTTTTCTTGAAGGAGGAACTAAATCTTCATGGTAACATCAGAAAAGAAAATAAGAGGGATAACGCGGAGTTTGGGACGAACCTCATTCCTGATTGCCTGCAGCCAGCTTCCCTCTCTTCTAATGAGGAGGGAAATCTGCTTTACTGGAAGTTTAGATACTTTCATCCATTTGCGTAGAAGAGGTCGCCACTCCAATAATTAGGTTTTCTTCGTTCAATAGCGGCTGTGCAAAAACATCATAATATATTGAACCGTCGGATAAAGGAAAGCATATCTTCCTTCGGATAGGCGCCTTCTGGTTCAACACATCCTGTTTCAACAGTTCCATAGCACGTGTACCCTCATTATCATCAATTTCCGTGTCGGTTTTTCCGATCACTCCGCACGGGTCAAAGTCAAAATGGGGATTATATATCCAAGTATATTTAAGCCTGCTGTCGCAATGAGCTAAAATCATAGGGGAATTATTCAGGGAAAACAGGAAAGGATTTTCATCCATTGAAAACGCAGAGAAATGAAATTCCAGGATGTTGGCTATCTTTTTGGCAACATCATCACTGGGCTTGCGTTCCCCTTTTTCAATTTGCGCATAGTACGAACGATCGATAAATGCTTTATCTGCAATTTGCTGCTGTGTAAATTTCCTTTCTTTTCGTAGCGTAATCAACCACGTCCGTTTTGTCATTTTTCAACAACCTTTCAAACTTTAGAAAAAGTGGCTGTTTAGCCACATTTTTTATTATCTCATACACAGAGCTTCACATAATGTGGCTTCTTTGCCACTTCTCTTAATCATACCCTTCCCTCATCACATGGTAAAATATAGGCGGAGGAGATTTGATGACCAACCACAGTGAGTTTTCCCGATTAATTGATAATTGTCTTGAGGCAAAAATCATTTTGCGTTCAGGAACTATTTTATATGCCAACCAGAGTTTCATTGATCTCCTGGGCTTTCATACTCTTGATGAAATTCTTGGCGAAGACCTTTTTACCTTCATTCATCCTTCCTGCCATAATGATGGCTTGCGCCGGCGTTCAAAGGTAATGAATGGGGAAGTCGTCCCTTTTCAGGAGCAGAAAATAATAGATGCACACGGCCGGATAATAGAGACAGAGGTCATGGCAGCTCCCTTCATTCATACCGGTGGTGAAATCCTTGTACAGGCCCTCATCCGGGATTTGTCCGTTATCAAGAAACACGAAGAAATGCTAAGACAATCCGAAAAGCTTGCACTCATTGGAGAACTGTCTTCAGGCATGGTCCATGAAATCCGCAATCCTTTAACAGCGATGAAGGGATTCCTCCAGCTGATGAAAAGCCATCCAAAACCTGAATACATTGATATTGTTCTGCAGGAGTTGGGGCAGATAGAAGAGATTGCAAATGAGTTACTTCATTTCTCAAAGCCTGCTGAACATCCCTTGACCAGACAAAACATTCTGGATATCGTCCGGGAAGTCATCCATTTTTCTAGTGTAGAATTATTCAAACGACATATCAAGGTCGATTTCATCCTTGAAGATGAACGTGATATAGAAATAATCGGGTGCAAAACACAGCTTAAACAGGTCCTTCTGAATATCATTAAGAATAGCATTGATGCCATAACAACTGATGGAAGAATCAAAGTGCAAATTAGCAAAGATGATAAGAATGTCTATATCTATATCTGCGACAATGGCGTCGGTATACCTAAACATCATCTGAACAGAGTCGGAAATTCCTACTTCACGAGCAAAGAGGAGGGGACCGGGCTGGGAATGATGGTTTC
Organism: Bacillus sp. SG-1; assembly: GCF_000181495.1. GTDB lineage: Bacteria > Bacillota > Bacilli > Bacillales > Bacillaceae_B > Rossellomorea. The sequence continues at coordinate 14,818 of NZ_ABCF01000035.1, read as the reverse complement.
ATTCAATATCATCAAGAACCACAATGGATCAATTAAGTTTGAGAGTGAAGAAAACCAAGGAACATCCTTTACTATCACATTGCCTTTGGCAAATAAAGTTGCCCTCGCCTTCTCACCCTAAGGGGGAAGGCATACCCTTTCTTTATGCCTTTTACCTCTTTGGCTTTAGCTGTATATGCCCCCCTGCCATAACTAGTTCCGAAGAATAATAAAAACTGCATATAAGATATAAGCAACAATCAGAAAGATCCCTTCGTATTTGCCCACTCTGAAGTTGGTTCTTGAAAAGATGAGAAGAATTCCCGTAAGAATAATCATCAGCAGGGCATCGAAGAATATTTTATCGTCAACCGCCAACGGAGATATCACTGATGCAGTACCGAGGACAAATAAAATATTGAAAATATTACTTCCTACAATATTCCCGATTGCTATTTCCCCTTGTTTTTTGACAGCCGCGGTGACTGAAGTTATCAACTCCGGCAGAGATGTTCCGACTGCAACAATCGTCAATCCGACCAGCGTTTCACTCATCCCGAATGAAAGAGCAATCTCCGTCGCATTATCGACGACAATGTCCCCGCCAAAAATAATGGCTGCAAGACCGCCGACTGTTAATAAAATATTTTTCCCCCACGATATGGATTCAGGAGTGGTACCTTCATCATTAAGCTTCTCCCTGCTTTTCTTTGCCACCTCAAAGATATAGTAGAGAAACACAGCAAAAAATAGAAGCAGGATGAAACCATCACCTCTCGTAATAAAGTTTTCACTTAGGAGCTGTAAACCTGTATCACTGATTAGGATGACTAAAGCGATGCTCGCCAATAAAGTAAAAGGGATTTCTTTCCGGATCGTTTCACTTTCCACTTTTAAAGGATTCAAAACAGCTGTCAGACCCACCACAAGTGTAATATTGAAAATATTACTTCCTACAACATTCCCGATTGCCACTCCCGCGCTTCCTTCTAAAGCAGCGGCGATACTCACGGTCGCTTCAGGCGAACTCGTTCCAAACGCCACTATCGTCAAACCGATCAGTAAAGGCGATACTTTAAGTGCCTGGGCAATCTTTGAAGATCCTTCCACAAAAAAATCGGCCCCCTTTATCAGAAGCAAAAATCCAATGATCAACAGGACATAAACCATTCACATTCTCCTTTCCTATAACATGTCTATCATTAGTTTAACCTAACAATGACGCTAAAAACTTGTAAGTTATCGTAACCAATTAGGAAAGAGTAAAGAACCTGAATATATGTAACCCGTTCGGTTGAGCGGAGTTTTTGGAGGTGGAATCAACGTACTATTTAGCACCATCTTCTTGTTGTTGATAGGACAAGCTCCAAAATTGGAATTGAGTGTTTTTACATGCAAGCAGTAATGATGAATTTATTCACGGAAGCGAAAAGGGGTATTAATTATATTGGTGTTGATGAACATGATCTTAGTAGTAATGATTTCCGCTCCAGGCGTGCGACTCCGCGGGGCGTGCGGTGAGCCTCCTCAGCTTTCGCCTGCGGGGTCTCACCTGTCACGCTAATCCCGCAGGAGGTCGCAAGCCTTCCGCTCCAATCATAGAAGTGGTAAAAAGATTAAACACCACAATCTTTTAGTACAGTCTACGCAAAAGACAAAAATAGGACTATTCAATTAGGATGATCCTGTGATATTCCATTGACTTCTCTATTATTTATTTATTCAATTCCTGCCAGTATGCAAAAAATCAATAAAAAGGCAGGCACTATATATGTGAATAATTCAATACCATTAGCGACAAAATGATTGGCTGCCAATCCAAACCCAATGATAGCGAGTATATAGTTTACCTTATTTAAAAGCTCCACATTTATCCCCCGTTAATTTTTTGAAAACATTACGCCTATACTTGAATATAGCGTCAACTTGTTCAGCAAACTTCACTATAATGGAATAGGGGGAATAATATGTCTACTCTTTAGTGTGGTATCATCCAAGAGCTTGGCTAATTTATGGACATATGACATTTTTGCGCTTCTCGTGTTCATTTCTGTACCTCTTCAATAAAATTTTTCTCTTTTTTTAGTTCCATACCACACTTAAAAATCCCTTCTTCAAGGGGGAGTATGGAGAGACGAGCAATGGATTGCCGGTTGTCATCAGGGTGTTAAATACTGAAAAACACTCAGGAATATTCGTGAGTTTCCTCCTGCCATCCCCTCAGGTATCAGGCATCCAGCTGAAGACGAGCCGGAAGCATAGGGTCCGACGGTTAAATTCGGTGTAAACTGGCTAAAATTATTTCAAATGGACTTTGACGGCAAGCTGGCGCATATTCCATAATCAGTCCACGATAAGGTGGAATAGAAAGCCATGAATCACCATTAGATATTCTGAGGAATATTTGTTATAATAAAGCGTTGTTACAATTATTAAGGGGGAACTTTTTTTGGCAATCGAAATAGGCAGCAAGGTTAAAGGTAAAGTTACTGGTATCACTAATTTCGGGGCATTCGTGGAATTACCCGAAGGCTCAACCGGTCTCGTGCATATCAGTGAGGTGGCGGACAGCTACGTTAAAGATGTTAACGACCATCTTAAAGTAGGCGATGAAGTTGAGGTAAAGGTAATTAGTGAGAATGCGGGCAAAATTGCCTTGTCAATCAAAAAAGCCGTAGATAAACCAGAAGGGTCTTCTTACACGAAACGTCCTCCACGCCAAGGAAGAGACAGCAGACCAAACAAGGATTTCCGTTCTAAAGGAAACTTCAAGCCTAAGGAAACGTTTGAAGATAAAATGGCTAAGTTCATGAAATCCAGTGAAGAAAACCTATCATCTCTGAAACGCAACACTGAAGGTAAGCGCGGCGGCCGAGGCGGAAGACGCGGTTAATCCTATAGATGCATCATGAAGTGAAAAGCGGCAGGCATTTTTAGCTTGCCTTCTTTAATTCTCTTCTTTAATTCTATATTCCTCAATCCAGTGGTCATAATAAATATAAATTCCAGAAAGGGTGAGAATATGGGAAAGTGTCTATTTAGCGTCGGTGAAGAAGTCAGCATCAAATCATCTGATGAGGCTGTAACGATCATCAAATCACAATACGTGAAAAACATGAAAAGATACTCTTACATTGTTAAAGAATATCCAACTACATTCTTCTTTGAAGAAGAATTAAAGAAAAAGTAGAACATCCTGACATCCATCAGGGTGTTTTTTTTTTGCAGAAAATACTAACAATAATCGTGAAGAGTCAGCCTGCTCCTGATAAGGAATGTGCTAGAATGAATGAGTATCCCGCATATATTTGATATATCAATTCGCCCGCCTCAAGCCAGGTGGTCACTGTCATTATTCTTATAAGGGGGTTAGTAAAAATGGACTCAAGAATACATACACTCGCAAAAACCGTTGTCCAGTACTCATTGAATGTCCAAAAAGGGGACAAAGTGCTGATTGAAGCGTTGGATGTACATAATTACGATTATATCGCTCCATTTATGGATGCTGTTTTTCAAGCCGGAGGACAAGTATTTGTTGAACAGACCGATTATCGAATCAATCGGAAAATGATGCTCTCCGGTACTAAAGAGCAGTTTGAATCTGACGCAAAACTGAAATTGGCTCAAATGAAAGAAATGGATGCCGTGATTGCCATATTGGGCGAAAATAATATATCGGAGTTTGCTGATATTCCTTCTGATAAAAGAAACATTTACCGCAAGGCCTATAAACCGGTCAGTGATGAACAGCTGAAAAAGAAATGGATTCTGTTCAATGTACCGACCAAAGCTTACGCCCAACTGGCAGAAATGAGTACGGAAGCCTACACAGACTTTCTATACGAAACGTGCACAATGGATTACAGCAAAATGTCAAAAGCCATGGATCCACTCGTTACGCTGATGGATAGAACAGAAAAAGTCCGTATCCTGGCACAGGGCACTGATCTTTCCTTCTCCATTAAAGACATGCCAGCCATTAAATGTGATGGCAAGCTGAACCTTCCGGACGGTGAAGTCTTCACTGCCCCAGTCAAGAATTCGGTAAATGGCAGAATCACCTTCAACACGAAATCCATCTATGGAGGCCAAACGTTTAACAATATACAGCTTACGTTTGAAAATGGAAAAGTCACCAATTGCCAGAGTGACAATAACCAAAAGCTGAACGACCTGCTTGATTCAGACGAAGGAGCCCGCTACATCGGCGAATTCGCCATTGGCGTCAATCCTTATATCAACCACATCATGAACGATATAGGCTTCGATGAAAAAATCAACGGAAGCCTCCACCTCGCTTTGGGTGAGGCCTATGAAGTCGCCGATAATGGAAACAAATCCTCCATCCATTGGGATATCGTCTTAATGCTGAAACCTGAATTCGGCGGAGGGGAAATTTACTTTGATGACATCTTGATCAGTAAAGATGGGAAGTTTGTAGCGGAATCGTTGATTGGATTGAATCCTGAGAATTTGATGGGGTAGGGATGGCTGGATTCTAGCCGTCTTTTTTTGTACCTGTGTTCTTTTCTGGTTTATCGTCCTTTACATGCTCTCTATAGGGCTTTAATTCTCCTTATTAAATCTTACCGTCCTTAAGAGGCCCTCTTGTCGACTTTTACAACCAGAGAATCCAAGAACCCCAAGATTTTATGGTATTTTCGAACTGTAAACGGAACAAGTGGAAACAGATTAGGCTTTTTGAAATATACTACATATGAAGAGGAGTGTATGCTGATGAAGATTTTAGCTTTGCTGGGGAGTACAAGGAAGAACGGAAACTCGGAGTATCTGGCAAACAAAATTCTTGAAGGAACGGATCATACAATCGTCACTTTAGCGGATAAACATATTGAGCCGATTACGGATATGAGGCACACGGAAGAAGGGTTTTCGCCGGTAGATGATGACTATGAGGACCTCGTCCGCCTTATGCTGGAGCATGATGTCCTATTGTTTGCCACCCCCCTTTATTGGTATGGCATGAGCGGCCCGATGAAGAATTTCTTTGATCGCTGGTCCCAGTATTTGCGCGATGAACGTTTCAACCTCAAGGAAGAGCTCACAAAGAAAAAAGCCTATGTCGTCATTACAGGCGGCAGCAGCGCAAATATCAAAGGACTGCCGCTTGTACAGCAGTTCAATTATATTTTTGAATTTGTTAACATGGAATTCACGGACTACATGATCGGTGCGGGTGTAAGACCTGGAGAGATAATGAATGACCTCCCATCCCTGAGAAAAGCGGAACGGTGGAATAAACAATTCAGAGACGCAAATCCTTTATAGGATAGCGTCTCTTTTTTATTCATACCATTATCAAAAAAGCGCACATCCGGCATCGGATCTGCGCCTCCTGTGATCATCCGCCAAACCAGCTCTGGGCTTTGGCTCTTTCCTCTTCTTGTATGACGTTCTCGCTTTCATCAAACCTCTTTCTCGGTCTCAGTAAATTAGCTATGACCGAGAAGAATAATATCAATCCAAAAGTCCACCACAACATTGACAGTCCTCCTTTTCCATGTGACTTCATCACGACAGAACTTCAGCTTCAACTGTTGTCTTACTTATATTTTACCATAAATTAGCTATTTTATCTGTAAATTCAAAAAAATCCGCATTGCCATGGAATGTGGGCGCTCTTTTAGCAATTCAGCATATTGGTTTGAGATTTCCCTTCCCATGCATAGTTTTTTCAGGTCTGCAAAATATATCCTTGAATACTAAATTTGATTAGGAGGCGTAAATCATGAAGAGTTTTAAACTAATGTGCACTGTGTTGACCGGTCTGGCTTTGCTGACAGGCTGCGGTATGGCGAATGGCGGCAACGGAGCTGACGATAATAACCTTCAGACTCAAAATGTCGGGTACAATAATAATGGCGAGAACGACCTTAATGGAAATGAGAACGACATTGGCGATAACGGACTTTTCGGAGATAACGAAAATGACGGCGATAACGGATTGTTCAATGATGATGGGAATAACGGTCAACAAAGAATGGAAGTTGCCGATCAAGCTGCGAACAAGGTCAAGGGATTGAAGGAAGTACAGGAGGCAAATGTCATCGTAACAGACAACAATGCATTCGTAGCTGTTATGCTGAAGGATAACGCAGAAGGCGAAGTTACAAAACAAATTGAAAAAAAGATTTCCAATGCGGTAAAAGAGGCTGATCAGGATATCGAAAACGTTTATGTTTCCTCCAACCCTGATTTTGTGGATAGAATGAGGAACTATGGAAACGACATTCAAGATGGAGATCCTGTTGAAGGTTTGTTTGAAGAGTTCAGTGAGATGACAAGAAGAGTATTTCCGAACGCACGTTAATCACTTTTACATCCCGCATGAGAAGGTTCATGCGGGATGTATATTTTCTTTAAAGATTTACAGCTTCAAACGTATCTCCTCCTTCAATTGTTCCATTTTGGAAACCTCTGTAGAACCAGTTTTTTCGCTGCTCTGAGGTTCCATGCGTGAAGCTTTCCGGAACGGCATAGCCTCTGGCTCTTTTTTGTATAGTATCGTCCCCTACAGCACTCGCCGCAGTCAGGGCTTCGTTAAGGTCTCCTTCTTCAAGCAAGTCCATCCCTTGGGCGTGGTGAGCCCACACCCCTGCGTAATAATCAGCCTGCAGTTCAAATCGGACAAGATATTTATTGAATTCTGTTTCACTCAGTTGATTGCGGAGGGGCATGATTTCGTCACTGGTACCAAGCAGTGTCTGCACATGGTGTCCGACTTCATGGGCAATCACATAAGCCATGGCAAAGTCACCCGGCGCCTGGAATTTTTGCTGAAGTTCCCCATAAAAACTTAAATCGATATAGAGCTTCTGATCACCAGGGCAGTAAAACGGTCCTACTGCAGCGCTGGATGTTCCGCATGCCGATTGAACGCTGCCTGTATAGAGAACAAGCGTCGGCTCTTTGTATGTCATTCCATTCTCTTCAAAAATTTCCGTCCACACTTCCTCTGTATCTGCCAGAACGACTGAAACAAAATCAGCGAGTTCTTCTTCCTGTTCCGTTGCCTGGTACGGCTGGCTTGTTTGTGTGCTTGTCCCGCCGAAGTTGTTTAACAGTGTCCCCGGATCGCCTCCAAGGAGGGTGAACAGGAGAACCAGAACAATCCCTCCGATTCCTCCCCCTGCTGCGATGGATTTTCCGCGCATTCCACGGCGGTCTTCTACATTAGAACTTGCTCGTCTTCCTTTCCACTTCATATTATGTCCTCCAGTTATAGATTGGTTATTTTCTGTATACCCAGATTATTCATTTTGAAAATGGAAGTTGGAAACCGCTTTTTACCCACTCTACAACTTTAGTAGTAACCACCCTAAGCCTTACAGGTAATTTTAGTAAGCACTTTTAAGTAACTTGGCTGCATTCTATAGCTTCTTCCTTTGTTGCACTGTAATCTATATATGTTATGTTGCAGAATTTTCAGTTATTTTTTCATCTGAATAAGGAGGATGTTCATGCGCTCGAAAAAACAATGGTTTTCAATTTTAGGCACGGCAGTATTAGCCGGTTCCCTCTTTTCCCCTTTAAATGCAGGGGCCACCAAATCCCCTGGACCTATTGAATCAGCAAACTTCCTGGACCATCATACAGCTGAGAAACTATACGATGTCAGAAATGTCTTGAGTAAAGTGATGCCGACCCAGCAGCAATTAAAAGCTGCCGACCAGCTTATTGCCAAAACCGGTCCCGGCGTCAAGATACAATGGAACTCAACCTTTGGTACTCCTTCCATGATTGTAAAAGATGGAGGTTATTTATCCGGAACTTCTACTAAAGATGCAGAAACCACTGCCAGGGATTGGCTTAAATCCAATTCGACTTTATTTGGACTGACCGAGGCAGAAGTAGATACACTCAAAGTCATCCGTAATTACAAGATGCCGGGGACAGGATTACAGCCTGTTACTTTCCAGCAGACGTTCGATGGGATTGAATCCGTATATGGCGGCCGTGTAATCGTCGCGGTAAATAAAGAAGGCAAGATTCTCTCTGTCACCGGAAACGTAAGCCCTTCAAAGAACCTTGCAGAGTCTTTCACCCTTGCTGAAAGCGATGCTCTCCAAAGAGTCCTAGAGCTTGAAGCACCTTCCATTAATCTGGTGCCAAAATTATTGAGAACAAAAAATGGCTGGCAAGAATTTGACGGGGGTGATGTGCTTCCGACTGTGCAGAGGGTAAAGAAAGCTGCCTTCATCCGTAATGACGAAGTCCGTCCTGCTTACAGAGTGCTCTTCATTGAGGAGTTGGATGAAGGATATGAAGTCGTAATTGACGGAGTGACAGGAGAAAAGCTTTATCAACGATCACTTGTCAATCATATCATCGATTCTTCAGGAGAGATATTTGAGAATTATCCTGGTGCTCCCGCAGGCGGGAAACAGGTTGTAAAATCATTTAAAGGTGACCCTGCAGCCTCCCCTCTCGGATGGGTATCACCGACAACAAAAACAGGGGTCACTACATTAGGAAACAATGCCAATACTTATGCAAACTGGAGTAACTTCCTTGCTCCGATTGATCAGGTTGTACGACCTGTAAATGCTTTCGGCCAGTTCTATTATCCGTTCCTGAACTCATGGCAGAAATCGCAGGGAGCTACAACACCACCTTCTTATGCCGATGATGTCAACAGTGCGGCAGCGAACTTATTCTACCACCACAATTTATTCCATGATTATTTCTATAATCTTGGCTGGGTGGAAAGAGCCGGAAACTTGCAAACTTCCAATTTTGGCAAAGGCGGCGCTGAAGGCGATGCCATTCTGGGATTGGTCCAGGCCGGTGCCTTATCTGGAGGAGCCCCAACCTATACCGGACGCGATAATGCTTACATGCTGACACTTCCGGACGGCATCCCTGCCTGGAGCGGCATGTTCCTGTGGGAGCCGATACAGGGTGCTTTCCACGGGGAGTATGCAGACGGAGATTATGATGCCGGCATCATTTATCATGAATACTCCCATGCCCTGTCCAACAGATTGGTCGCCGGCGGGGAATCACTGGGCAGCCACCAGGCCGGCTCAATGGGTGAAGCCTGGGGAGACTGGTATGCCATGCATTATTTAATCAAGAATGGCCTGCAAGAGAAGCCAGTCGTTGGAGCCTATGTCACTGGGAACACAGAAAGAGGAATCCGCAGCTGGGCCCTTGATGATGCTCCTTTGAATTACGGAGATATCGGTTTCGATATTGTCGGCCCTGAAGTCCATTCTGACGGAGAAATCTGGTCAGCCATTCTTTGGGAGGTCCGCGAGACACTCATTAATGAAATAGGCAAAGAAAAAGGCGAAGAAGTCATCGAACAGCTTGTGATGGACGCTATGCCGATTTCCGCTCCGAACCCATCCATGGCAGAAATGAGGACTGCCATGATCACCGCTGACTTTGAGCGGTATGGCGGGCAGCATTCCAACACTTTATGGGCTGCGTTTGCGAGTCGTGGACTTGGTGTAGACGCCTATTCAGACGGTGGAAATGACACAGATCCAACTCCGGCTTTCAATCACCCGGACAGTGATCAAAATGGACTCCTTGCAGGAAGAATCATTAATTCAGCCACAAAGAAGCCAATCGAAAACGCACGGGTCATCATTGGGGAGTACGAAGCCAGAACAAGTGCAGCTGTGACTACCGGTCAAGCAGGAGTATTTGGACTGCCAATGGTTTCCGGTACTTATGACATCACCATTCAGGCCCAAGGGTATGGTTCACGCACATTTGAAAACATACAAGTTGAAGCCGGAAAGATAAAGCCTCTTCAATTCAAGATGGAACCAAATGCTGCGTCCATGTTCAACGGCGCCTCCGTTGTAAGTGTCTCAAGCGAGTCTGACAGCAACCCAGTGAAAATGGCCATTGATGATACAGAAGCCAGCGTATTTGCGTCTGCAGCTGAGGAAAATGGTTTTACAGGAGCTGAATTCACTGTCGATTTAGCCGGTGATAAACCAGTAAAAATTTCTCATATCCAAGTAAGTGCGTTCAAGGATATCTCGAAAGGAAGGTTCGCAACCTTGAAAGACTTTGAAATCCAGACTTCATTGGACGGCAGCAGCTGGACAACAGTGGCAGAAGATCAATTTGTCACACAAAAACCTCGTCCTGCCGCACCTGATTTACATTATAAACAGCTCGAGCTGGCAGAGCCGGTAAAGGCCAGTTTTGTAAAATTGGTGGCCAAATCCGCTCAGGATGAAAGCGCCGGCTATGTTCAAGTGGCAGAATTACAAGTATTCAGTGAGAAATCAAAGATTGAACCAGGAACTCTGGAACAAGAAGAACCGTTTGTCTTTGAAGGCAGTGTATTGGCTGGGAATGCTGCAACAGGTATCGGCAGTCTTGCCGGAGTTGCCGCCGCTACCGCTGTAACAGAAAATGAGTTTATCATGACTCAAAATCCTAACCCGGTATCCCAGGGAGCAGATGGGTATGTCGTTACTCTTCCTGAAGGATATGGCGATGGGATCCACACCTTCAACCTGACTGGTCCATCAGAAACGACCGAATATGACTACGATGTCTATTTCTATAACAAAAATTTTGAGATCATAGGTTCTGTCGCTACATCGGGTGCAGATGAAACCGGGATTGTCCCCGGCGGCACACGCTATGTATATGTCGGTCTGTACACAGGGGCAGACGTACCATTTAAATTGACCGTAAAAAGACCATATTGAGCACACACTTCCCTATCACATCTGTTAAGGTGTTGGTCGGGAAGTTTTTGTTTTTAAAGAATATTCAGCTAATCTAAGGGAATTTATCTTCAATTCATAGTATACTGAGAAGAAATGTACTAATGGAGGAATAACGCTAATGGAAAATCCGCAGCTGGAGCAACAAAAGAACGAGTGGTTGATAGAGGCGACCATAAGTGAGTTAAACGACAAACTACATACAGGTGAAATCACCTCGCACGACCTCGTGTTGATGTATTTAGGCCGAATCGCAGAGGTCGATCAATCCGGTCCTTCCATCAATTCTTTGATAGAAGTCAATCCGGATGCCCTGCATATCGCCGCATCCCTGGATTACGAAAGAAAGACCAAAGGCAGCCGTGGACCTCTTCACGGTATTCCTGTTGTGATCAAAGACAATATCGATACCGGCGATAACATGCATACGAGCGCAGGATCGCTTGCACTTGCAGAATCTTACGCAAAAGAAGATGCTTTTCTTGTGAAAAAACTCCGTGAAGCAGGTGCCATCATCCTTGGAAAAACCAACTTGACGGAATGGGCGAATTTTATGGCTGAAAAGATGCCGACCGGCTACAGTTCCAGAGGCGGCCAGGTCCTGAATCCATATGGAGCAGACTTCATGGTCGGCGGATCGAGCGCAGGTTCTGCAGCAGCCATCGCCGCCAACCTGGCAGTTGTTTCTGTCGGTACAGAAACATCCGGTTCCATCTTGAGTCCCGCAAGTCAAAACTCGCTTGTTGGAATCAAGCCGACTGTCGGATTGATCAGCCGGACAGGAGTCATCCCCATCTCCCACACCCAGGACACGGCAGGCCCAATGGCTCGAACAGTAACAGACGCAGCTGTTTTGCTTCAAGCATTGCAAGGTGTGGACAAAAAAGATGCCATCACAGCTTCCAATGAGTTGCTGGAAACCGACTATACCGGCCACCTGCTTGAAAGCGGGCTGCAAGGCAAAAGAATCGGAATTGCCCGCAGTACGTACTTTGACTACCTTGATGAATCCAAATTGGCGATTATGAATGCGGCTGTGGAAAAGCTTGCTGAATTAGGTGCAGAAGTCGTCGACTCGGTCGAAATCCCATCCACTGAAGCAGATTGGGATATCAATGTTTTACTCTACGAATTCAAGGCCGGCATCAATGCGTACTTAAAGACGGTTGACCCTTCCTTGGGCATTCGTAACCTCAGTGATATTATCCGTTTCAATACGGAAACTGGGGAACCTGCCTTGAAGTACGGGCAAAAGGTCATGGAGGAATCCGAGGAAACAAAGGGCTTGATCGATCCTCTTTACCTAAGGAGCCTGGAAAAAGATCAGTATCTTTCTAAGAAGAACGGAATTGATGCGGTCCTGAAAGAACATCAATTGGATGCCATTGTGTTTCCGAATAACTTCGGAGCAATGATCCCGGCCAAAGCAGGATACCCGTCCATCACCGTACCTGCAGGCTTCACACCTGAAGGCGAACCGGTCGGCATCACCTTCACCGGCGGAGCCTACAGCGAACCATCCCTGATCGAAGCTGCCTTTGCCTATGAGCAGGGAACGAAGCATCGCAAGCCTCCTGCAGAGTGACGGGCGCAACCCGATATATATCGAATCACATTAAAAAATCCTGCCAGGTCATGTGCCCGGCAGGATTTTTCTTCTTTTCGGGTCGTGCCAGGCACGACCCGGATTTTGTCGAGTAAGCAAGATAACTTAACCTCTTGCAAATTCCGTTTACTAAAGCTGTTATCTATTTGTCAATCCTAGAATAGAGAATTGACGCAATAACAAAGATAATAAATTGGATTGGGACAGAGTAATAATATTCCCAATGGATTTTCTTATAGAAGCCAATCGCTTCAAAGAGAGGTTCGCCTAGAAAAGAACTTCCTAATGAGTAAATGGCAGCTTTATAATATACACTCATTTGCGGCTTGTATTGAATTAAAAGCATGGCTATAACTGGCAAGATTGAGAAGTCCCATAAAAAATAGGCAGGAATAGTCGGTATCACTTCAATATGATAAACCCATTATCCTGCCTGAACACCTAAAAAATCAAGATAACTGGAAATTATGATAACAAAAAAACCTGAATACAAGTATTTATGCGTATTAATTTTCTCCTTGCAAAGAAACCATATTAACCAAGGCATGACAATAAGTAATAGTCCAATCCACCACGGCAATGTAAAAACAATATCGGATAACCAGAAAGTAAATAACTCTTGAGCTATCTCACTATATTGATTATGATAGTCAGCCATTTTTGATTTCACATAATCAGGAATCATTTTTTTCCTCCAATAATTCGGATAACCTGTCTACCTTAGAATCTGGTATAAGATAAATATTATACTTATATCCTCGAGGAACACTTGATTACGCTGACACGGAATAAATTGATGACAGAATAACACTCAGACTCTGGGGGTTTTTTCTTTACTGGAGATCTTCATGACTGAACCCGCTATCCATGGATAACGGGTTTATTTTTAATGCTGATGAGCATGCAGCTTGGCAAAGAGACCATTCTCCTGTGAAAGCAATTCTGCATGTGAACCGTCTTCAGCAATTCCTTCTTCGGTGATGACCATGATACGGTCCGCCTTTTTAATGGTTGCCAAACGGTGGGCGATGATCAGTGTCGTTCTGTCTTTGGAAAGGTCATTCAACGCTTCCTGGATGATTGCTTCTGTTTCCGTGTCGAGTGCAGAAGTAGCCTCATCCAAAATTAGAATAGAAGGATCTTTCAAAAACATACGGGCAATCGCAAGCCTTTGTTTTTGACCACCCGAGAGCTTAAGGCCTCTTTCACCGATTTGGGTATCATATCCATCAGGCAGAGAAGCAATAAGGTCAGTAAGATGTGCTTTCCTGACAGCCTCTTCAATATCCCCCTGTGAAGCTCCCAGTCTTCCATACGCAATATTTTCCCGCAGTGTCCCCGTAAACAAGAAGACATCCTGCTGTACGATTCCAATGTTTGCACGGAGAGACTCTTTTGTCATATCACGAATATCCATCCCGTCAATGGTGATCGCCCCTGCCTCCACATCATAAAAACGCGGAATCAACGAACAAATTGTAGTTTTACCTGCACCTGACGGACCGACGAAGGCCACAGTCGATCCAGCTTTGATGGAGAAGGACATATCGTTCAGGATCGTCCGATTATTTTCATAACCAAAGCTGACATTTGTAAAGCGGATATCCCCTCTTAAAGCAGGAGCTTCGATTGCATCCGGTTTGTTTTCAATATCCGGCTCTGCATCCATCAATTCAGAAAACCTTCTGAACCCGGCCATCCCTTTTGGATAGAGTTCAAGGAGCGCACTGATTTTATCGATTGGCTTGAAAAGGGCATTCAAATAAAGGATAAAGGCCACAAGCTCACCATAAGACAGCTCCCCTGTAAAGCTGAGCCATGCACCATATACCAGGATAACGAGTGTCATCACCCTGGTTGTAATGTAGATCCCCGACAGGTTCCAGCTCATCACCTTATAAGCCTGCAGCTTCGTTTTGCGGAAGAACAGATTATTTTTGTTGAAACGCTCTTTTTCATACTCTTCATTTGTAAAAGACTGAACAACACGGGCTCCCGAAACACTGTCCTCAACCCGGGCATTCACATCGGCAATATTGCCGTACATCTTCGTCCAGGCCGCATTCATTTTAATGTTGGAATAAGAAATCAGCCAAACCAGGAACGGAACGATTATGATGGCCACCAGCGCAAGCTTCACATTGATCGTCAACATGATCCAAAACGCCCCGATAAAGGTCATGATGGCAATGAAGAAATCCTCCGGCCCATGGTGGGCAAGCTCCCCGATATCCATCAAGTCATTGGTGATGCGGCTCATGATATGTCCTGTTTTCGTATTGTCAAAAAAACGGAAAGACTGCCGCTGAACATGATTGAACAATTCCCGGCGCATATCGGTCTCAATATTGATCCCTAACTTGTGCCCCCAGTAATTCACAACAAACTGCATACCCGAACTCATAACATAAAGGGTCAACAGCCCGGCACTCACCGCCGTAATGCGGCCCCAGTTCCCCTCCGGAAGCAGTTCATCAATGAACCAGGAAACCGCAAGCGGAAATCCAAG
>NZ_ABCF01000036.1 GCF_000181495.1 Bacillus sp. SG-1 | reverse complement strand
ATTGACCTTGCCAACCAGATGATTGAATAGAATTTCCAAGGATGAAACCGAAGTGGCTTCATCCTTTTCTCTGCGATAAAATCAGTAGTATCCTTTAAATAAATATCTATATAGCTTACCCGGTTGATCCATTTCATTGCTTCTTGGCGTTCGATACGATAACGCCAAAGAGGAGAAAAACAGAATGGAACCGCATAGAAAAAGCAAGGATAAAATTCCGGTAATGACAGGCATAGTCATCCCTCCTTTATATTGTTGTATGAAGTGTAATGTATGAAACGCGTTTCAGAGCAAGAGATTTTTATCAGGATAGGTGAAGGTATGGCAAATATTAAAGATATTGCGAAGATGGCAGGGGTATCGGTAACGACCGTATCCCGGGTATTGAATGACCACCCCTATGTGAGTGAAGAGAAAAGACAGGCTGTTTTACAGGCGATGGAGCAGAGCAATTACCAGCCAAACGTGAATGCTGTTCATTTAAGCAGAGGGGCTACGAGGCTTGTTGGAGTGGTCATCCCTTTTATCAACCACCCTTATTTCGGATTGCTTCTCGAGGGGATTGCCGAGGAAGCATTGAAAAACAATTATAAGTTGGTGATGATTCAGACCAATTATGAAGAGGAGCGGGAGTTAGAAGCGCTGACTATGCTAAAGCATAAGCAATTTGATGCGTTGATTATTTGTTCAAGGATATGTCCTTGGCAGACGATTGAAGATTATTTGGAGTATGGCCCCATTGTTTTAAGTGAAGATGCCAGAGGAAAAGAGGTATCTTCGACGTTCATTGATCATTATGGGGCTTTTACAGAAGCTCTCGAATATTTGTCAGGTAAAGGTTATGGTAAAATCGGATACTGCATCGGCAGGAAATCTGGCCTCAACAGCATGCAAAGAGAGAGGGCCTACAAAGACTTCCTGAAGAAAAGAAGTGAACCTTTTGACGAGGGGTTGGTGTTTTCAGGATGTTTTAACTTTGAAGACGGGGAAAAGGTTGTAAAACAATTTAAGGTGATGGAAAATCCTCCATCCGCTCTGCTTGTTACCAGTGATCAAGTGGCAGCAGGCATTATCACCTGCTGCAGGGCGGAAGGAATAGAGATTCCAGGAGATCTTGCAGTCATGGGGTTTGATAATCAACCGATAGCAAAAATCATGAAAATTACAACGTTGGAAATTCCATTGGTGGAAATGGGGAGAAACTTGCTGCAGCAGGCGATTCATGGAGACAAGGTATTACATAAAGAAATGTCTGTAAGGTTGATCAGCAGGGAAACGGTATAAGAAAAAAGCCAGGAATTACGCATCCTGGCTTTTCTCTATTAGTAGGCGCGTGCCCAATATACAAGCTGGCTGGCATCTTTTCCACAGCAAACACATTCCTCAGAAACTTTTTCATCTTCAAAAGGGATGCAGCGGGAAGTTGCTCCGGTCTCTTCTTTGATTTTATCTTCACAAGCCCGATCGCCGCACCACATGGCTTTAATGAATCCTTTATTGGTATTCAACTTTTCTGCAAAATCAGTGTAGTCCAATGCAACACTGGTTTTTTCTTCGCGGTGTTTGAGAGCTTTTTTAAACAAGTTGTTTTGTACATCATCAAGGAGCTGGGCGACCCTATTTTCCAACTCATCAAGACCGACTGTCACTTTGTCCCCAGTATCCCGGCGGGCGATAACGACTTGATTATTTTCAATATCCCGAGGGCCTGCTTCCAGGCGAAGTGGAATCCCCTTCATTTCATACTCATTGAACTTCCAGCCCGGCTTTTTGTCGCTGGCATCGATTCCGACACGGAATGAACCTGCCAGTCTTTCTTTAAGGTTGTAAGCGAAATCGAGCACGCCTTCTTTGTGCTGGGCAATCGGCACGATCATTAATTGAGTAGGGGCCGCTTTAGGCGGAATCACAAGTCCTCTGTCATCTCCATGCACCATGATCATGGCGCCGATAATCCGCGTAGTAAAGCCCCATGATGTTTGCTGGACATACTGAAGATTACCTTCACGATCGGAAAATTGGATGCCGAATGCTTTTGCAAAACCGTCTCCGAGATGGTGGGATGTACCCGATTGCAATGCTTTTCCATCGTGCATCAAGCTTTCGATGGTGTACGTATATTTTGCACCTGCAAATTTTTCTTTTTCTGTTTTCTGGCCCTTAATGACTGGGATAGCGAGAATGTTTTCGCATAGCTCCGCATATACTTCAAGCATTTTTACTGTTTCTTCATGAGCTTCTTCATCTGTTTCGTGGCAAGTATGACCTTCCTGCCAAAGAAATTCAAGGGTGCGAAGGAATGGTCTCGTTGTTTTTTCCCATCTCACCACATTCGCCCATTGATTATAAAGCTTAGGCAGGTCGCGGTAAGAGTGGATAATATTTTTATAGTGCTCGCCAAACAGGACTTCTGATGTAGGTCGGACACAAAGGCGCTCCTGCAATTCCTCGTCACCGCCATGAGTGACCCATGCCACTTCCGGCGCAAACCCTTCAATGTGGTCTTTCTCCCTTTGCAGCAGACTCTCTGGAATGAATAGAGGCATATAGACGTTTTCGTGTCCTGTTTCTTTGATTCTTTTATCTAACTCTTCTTTGATGTTTTCCCACAGGGCGTATCCATATGGGCGGATGATCATCGACCCGCGGACACTTGAATAATCGATCAATTCGGCTTTTGTTACAACATCGGTATACCACTGGGCAAAATCTTCATCCATGCCTGTGATACTCTTTACGAACTCTTTTCCCATTTCTGCACCTCCGAAATTTATTTAAAAAACAGATTCTGCTGATTCCCGCTCCGGGTGTCCGACTCCGCGGGCCGGGCCTGGGTGCTCAAACTGGACGTCCCGCTAGTCCTGCAGGAGACCGGTCACCCTCCGCAGCGTGAAAATCAAAAATTATTTAGTAAGACTTTCTTCTGTAACGCTAAAGAAAACATCTAAAAAGAGTTTGAAAACAAAAAAGCCCTGCTAAGTTAGGGACCAGAACACTGGCGGTACCACCCTAATTCAAAGCAAAGCTTTACACTCGTATCATGATAACGGTTTGAACCGCTGTATGTGCTACAGAACTCAAAGGCAGGTTCGAACGGCAGCCAATAGGAGCCTTGCAGCCTGGAGCTCCCTCTCTAAAAAGTGACCGGAACATTCTACTGATCCTTCTCAATGTTTCATTATTTTTAAGTATTATATTTTCCCAGAAAGAAAAAGTCAATTTAATTTTTAAAGTTATATCTACAATACACATCTTATGGGCATTAGCATAACTGTACTAAGGTGGTCGTGCTGGATATAGGAGTTATTGTTTTAGCGCAATACATGTACCTAGTTGGAGTTTGTAGATACAAGAATTTCAGATTTTTTCGTATCTTGTGTATTAAGAATGTGTGCTTTGATACAAGAGATCACATAAATAGCCCACTTATGTACCTAGTTGGAGTTTCTAGGTACATGAGTATCAGGTTTTATCGTAACTTATGTTTAAAGATTGTGTTCTTTGATACAAGAGTTCACATAAATAGCGGGACTCATGTACTTAGTTGGTGTTTTATGTATAAAGAGTGTGTGCTTTGATACAAGAGGTCACATAAAAAGCGCCACTCATGTACTAAGTAGGCACTTCTGAATACATAACTTCCAAGTTTCATCCCAATCCATTCTCCAGATTGTCCTTCGAGCTGCATATTTATGGGATACTGCTACTGGATTAAAGTCAATAGTGACTGAAAATTAAAAAATCTGTCGAGAATGCTAATAGAATATGTAAAAAGGGAGATATGATCATGATCCAGGTTAAAGTGTTTGATTATGAGCATGAAAAGGATTTGGAAAGAGATATGAATAGGTTCCTGAAGTCAGTGGATGAAAACAGCGTCGTTGATATCAAATATCATGTGGCAGCGATGCCGGAAGAAGATGATGAGGAGCAGATTTATTGTTTTTCTGCGATGATTGTTTATAAAAAGTAAATCGAAAAGCAGCTCGATTTTAAATGTGAAATTAGAATGCGCGTGGGATATGCAATTATACGCACCGGTTATACACACTTGTGCACGGAGTATGCAGATATACGCACGCATTATACCCTAATGCGCACATGAATTTTAAAATACGTCCGGTTTAACAGAATATGTTAGTTCGCCTGCCGCTTTACCACATTAACGCACTAAGAGGGACAGTCCCCTAGTACGCTTTAATGCATTAAAGCGTGCTGCTACTCCAGCCTACACAGAAAAACCCGTTCAAGCCTGATGGCTGTAAACGGGTTTCACTACTTATTGTTGTTCCAGCGCACTCAAAGCGGCATTGAAGCCAGCGAGTCGCCCGGTAACGAGTGCGGAAGTGATGTTGTATCCACCGGTGTATCCGTGGATGTCGAGGACTTCACCGCAGAAGAACAGCCCGTCCATTTTTTTCGAAGCCATCGTTTTAGGCTGTATTTCTTTCACGGACACGCCTCCTCCGGTAACGAAGGCTTTTTCGATGGACAGGGTGCCGTTCACTGTGAAGGTGAATCCCTTCACCAACCGGGCTAGTTCCCTGATTTTTTCGCCGGAAAGGGTGATCCCTTTTTGGTCAGGATCAATTTCTGCGCGTTCCAGTAAGAAAAGAAGGTATCGTTCAGGCAGCACACCTTTTAGGATGTTTTTAACTGCTTTCTTCTCTTCTTCTTTTTTGATAAGGGTATTCAGTTCCTGAAATACCATCTCTTCGTTCTTGTCCGGAATGCTGTCGATATGCATCGTCACATGGGAAAGGTTCCACTTTTTCATCGCCTTGACGACATATTGGCTGCATCGCAAAACGGCGGGGCCTGATATGCCAAGATGCGTGAAAATCATGTCCATTTTGTGGGTGATCAACGGTTTTCCTTTTGGATTCAACACGCTGAGTGCCACGCCACGCAAAGACAGTCCCTGAAGCTCCCTTTCCTTGATGAAAGGTTCATCAGAAGTAAGCGGCACTTCGGTAGGAAACAGGTCCGTGATTGTATGCCCTGCTTCTTCCGCCCAAGCATATCCGTCGCCTGTCGAGCCGGTATGGGGAACAGATTTCCCGCCTACCGCAATGATGACGGACTTCGCTGAGAAGGTTTCACCTGACTCTAAAGTAACGCCGGCTGTCCGGCCGTCTTTATAGACAACTCTTTTGACAGGGGAGTTTGTGCGCTTTTCAACACCCAGCTCATTCATTCTGTTTAGAAGTGCGTCCACAACCGATTGAGCTTTATTTGAAACGGGGAACATCCTTCCGTGATCTTCTTCCTTCAATTCAATGCCGAGTTTCTCAAAGAACGCAATGATATCTTCATTATTGAACTCTGAGAAGGCACTGTAGAGGAAGCGGCCGTTACCAGGAATGTGTTTGATGATTTCATCGATGGGCAGCCTGTTTGTTACATTACAGCGGCCCCCGCCGGAAATCGCCAATTTCCTTCCAAGTTTATTTCCTTTATCTATTAGGAGGACTTTACCGCCGTTTTCACCTGCGGCAATGGATGCCATCAAACCAGATGGTCCTCCTCCGATTACGATTACATCATAATTATTCAATTGTTCCACCAACTTTCATGCTTTCACCGTTTTATTTTAATGATATTTGCCATAGATTACAAACAATTCCCCGATAGCTTTCTAGTTGTGTTTCGGAAGTCTGGATAGTAAACTACCTATAGTGTGAAATTAGAAGTTTCGGAAGGGAATTTTTATGTCATCGACTTTAATTAGAGGTACGTTTATTTTAACGCTCGGCGTCTTTATTTCAAAGTTTCTCGGTCTTTTTTTTGTTATACCGTTTTACGCTTTACTTGGGAATGAAGTTGAGCCGACTTCTTTGTATTCCTACGGATATGTCCCTTACACAATCTTTTTGACGATTGCGACGGCAGGTGTTCCGCTCGCGGTGTCGAAGTTTATTTCAAAATATAATTCACTTCAGGAGTATAGTGTCGGAAGGAAGTTATTCAAATCCGGACTGGTATTGATGACTCTGACCGGTATCGTTTCGTTCCTGATTATGTATATATTTGCTCCTTTTTTCGCGAAAGTTACGATTCCAAGTGAGGAGCAGGTCATCACGGTGGAGCAGGTAACAACGGTTATCCGTGCTGTCAGCTTTGCTTTGATCATCATACCGTTTATGAGTTTAATCAGAGGATTCTTTCAAGGACACAACTCGATGGGACCGACGGCTGTTTCACAGGTGATAGAACAGATCGTCCGGATTGTCTTCCTCCTGGTGGGAGTGTATGTTGTCCTCTACGTCATTAAAGGGGATATGACAACAGCCATCAGTGTGGCCACTTTCGGTGCATTTGTCGGAGGGATTGCGAGTCTTGCCTCCCTGATTTGGTACTGGTTCAAGAGAAAACCTCACTTTGACAAAATGCTGGAAGAAGATAAAGGAACGGTAGATATCTCTTTGGTGGAAATCTATAAAGAAATCATTGCCTATTCGATTCCTTTTATCTTTGTGGGAATTGCGAACCCGCTGTTTCAACTTGTCGATCAGGTGACATTCAACAGAGCGATGGGGGCAATCGGAAATGCAGACATTGCCGATACTGCATTTGGTGTGTTGAATTTCGCGGCGCATAAGCTTGTCATCATACCGGTTTCATTGGCCACGGCATTTTCAATGTCACTTCTGCCTTTGATTACATCTGCTTATACACAGAATGAATACGGCAAGATGAATCGCCAGCTGGACCAGACATTCCAGATCCTGTTGTTTTTAACCATTCCGGCGGCCTTTGGAATTTCCTTATTGGCTGAGCCGACATACACGCTGTTCTACAGCCATAGTGGCCTGGGGACTGAAGTACTGAGAACGTATGCACCTGTTGCGATTTTGTTTGCGCTGTTTGCCGTTACAGCAGCTATCCTGCAGGGAATCGATAAACAAAAATTCACCATTCTCAGCTTGCTTGTCGGGCTGCTGATCAAACTTGTCCTGAACATTCCATTGATCAAATTGTTGGAAACACAAGGGGCTGTTCTAGCCACGACACTCGGATATCTTGCGGCCACGGTCATCAACCTAATCGTGATAAAAATTTATGGAAACTACCAGTACAACACAGTGTTCAGAAGAACATTGCTGATTCTTATGTTTAACGTTGTGATGGGTGTCGCGGTCATCATCCTATACGGGATTCTGGCTCAATTTCTGGACCCGGCAGCTAAGATGCAAGCCATTATCCTGGTCGCCATTTGCGGGCTGGCTGGAGCCGGTGTTTACTTCTACTTAAGCTTCAGATCAAGACTGGCGGACAGATTGTTTGGTGAACGGGCTGCCAAAGTCAGAAGAAAATTGAAGCTCGGGCAGTAGCAATAGATTTCATAGAATCCAATACTACAGGTAAAATAAAAAGAGGTGGACTTATAAAAAGTCACCTCTTCGTTTTTATCTGTACTGAACGCCCTTAGACTCAATAGAACTCTAATTGAACTACCTTACTGGTAACCGAGCTGCCTGCGAATCCGTTCAACTTGGCGTTCCAATCGGTCTACCCGGCGGTCAAGGCGCTGATACTGCCTTTCTAGACGGTCCAATCTGTTGTCGAACTGTCCGTAACCTCCGCCATAGCCGCCATCATAACCTCCGCTGTAACCAGGAGTCTGAGGGAATTGTGGCAGCGGGAGGAAAAGTCCGCCCTGTCCTTGTTGTCTATGATACATAAGTGCACACCTCGCAATATTTATATATTCACTACAGCCTATGCGGAGAGTTCTAATTGGTATAGGCGATTACCTAACAGAATAGGAAGTGACAATGAATGAGAATCGATAAATTGTTATCCAATATGGGATATGGAAGCAGAAAAGAAGTTAAGAAACATTTAAAAGGCGGAGGGACCGTGGTAAATGGAGAAGTAGTCAAGGATCCTAAATTCCAGGTTGACCCGGAAAGTGATACCGTGACGGTACATGGAGAAGAAGTTGTCTATAGAGAATTTATTTATTTGATGATGAACAAGCCTCCGGGAGTCCTCTCCGCTACGGAGGATGCAGAAGGTGAAACCGTCATTGATCTCCTCGAAATGGAAGATCAAATTTTCAATCCATTTCCAGTGGGAAGATTGGATAAGGATACGGAAGGGCTGCTGTTGATCACCAATGACGGACAGCTTTCACACCAGTTGCTGTCTCCTAAAAAGCATGTTCCGAAAACCTACTTTGCAGTGATTGAGGGGGAAGTGACAGAAGAAGATGTGTCCGCATTTGCTGAAGGTGTTACATTGGATGACGGGTATGAAACAAAGCCAGGAGAACTTGAAATCATCTCCTCCGGAATAAGGTCGGAAATCAACTTGACGATAACGGAAGGTAAGTTCCATCAAGTAAAAAGGATGTTTGAATCGGTTGGAAAACGGGTCATCTACCTGAAAAGAATCACGATGGGCCTCCTTCCACTGGACGAAACGCTCGAGCTTGGCGAGTACAGGGAATTGACCGATGAAGAAGTCGAGGGATTGAAGAACCATAAATTAGACTAAGAAAAGAGCTGGTGCATAAGGCATCAGCTCTTTTCTTAGTCTGTTTCTATGCGTTTAAATAGTTTTTTTACATTGAAGTATCCTCATGCACCTATGTAGCTAGGAGGTCATCTTAACCTTCTTTTCCGTCGTTGTCCATTGGCCCCGGCAAGGACTCTCTACCAAGTCATTGTAAGCCAAAACATTCAGATCTCTTTGAATGGTGCGCGGAGTAATGCAGAACTCATCTACAAGGTCCTGTGTAGACACAGTCCCATTCTTTTTAATGTAAATGTAGATTGATTTAATTCGAGTCAGCATTCGATTTGTTGAAGGTTTCAAAGAACCACTCCCTCATCATTTTTCCCAAAGGCAAGCCTGCACACAGCTTAAGAGTTTCTACTCATCAAGGAATATATTCCGTTTGAGACAGCTCCTTTTCAGTTGGTTTTCATAGATGCTGGAACACTTCTATTGTACTCTTCTTTTACCCTGATTTCTAGAAAAATATCCAAATTTACGAAAAATTAAATGTTTTTAAAACTATATATACTTTATTATATGTAATCGATAGAAAAAAATTAAAAAAACCTGAACTTTTTTAAAAATAATCCGTATGTTTTGGAGGAGGGGAAAAGCATGAATACACTTAACGTCGATATTAAAAAGGGTGGCTATGAAGCCGGGAATTCATTGATCCATAATATCAGGTTTTCAATAGCTTCCGGAAAAATTCTTGGAATGATCGGTTCAAATGGTGCGGGGAAAAGCACCACCATCAAAGGGATGATGGGACTCCTGCCGTTCATGGAGGGAAGATCCGATATAGAAAATGGAGTCTCTTATTCTTATATTCCTGAAAGGCCTGTATATTATGATGAGCTTACCCTTTGGGAGCATATTGAATTCGTTGGAAGCGTGGAAAACATCCCGCAAGCGACCTATAAGCAAAGAGGCGAGCACCTTTTGGAGAAGTATCGCTTGATAGAACATGCCCATCGGTTTCCATCGACATTTTCAAAAGGAATGCAGCAAAAAGGAATGATTGTGCTCGCGTTGTTGACGAAGCCTGAGCTCTTGGTCATTGATGAACCGTTTATCGGTCTAGACCCGAACGCCACGAAATGGATGCTGCAGTCTTTAGAAGAAGAGAGGGCAAGAGGAGCAGGCGTCTTGATGTGCACCCATGTCTTGGATACAGCCCAAAGGATTTGTGATGAATTTGTAGTTATTAACCAAGGGACGATGCTTGCATCCGGAACCCTTGAAGAAGTTCTGAGAGAATGCGGAGCAGAGGGAAGCAGCCTCTATGACTGTATTCCGGATGAGGAGAAGGAAAAAAATTGAGTAGCTTGCATCTTTTCTTCAAAAGAATCCGAAACAGCTTCCTCTTTCAATATAATGTAATCAAATCTGTTGCTGACTGGACTGTCATGCTGTACCTGATCGTTCCGTCTGCTGTCATTGGAACGATGATTTACCGGTCATGGTGGATGGAAATTCCAGAGTGGATTGTGCCGCTTCCTTTTGAATTATTCTTTTTAATCCCATTTTTCTATATCCTTACAGGGTACTTCCGAACCTGCCTTCTTGAGGCTGACCAGGTGTTCTTGACCAAGCATCCAAAAATTTTACTTGGATTGAAGAAGTGGGGAGTTTTCAGTTCTTATGGTAATACCCTGCTTTTTACAGCTGCAATTGGGCTGCTAATCGCTCCATTTTGGCTGCTCCATTTTAATGCAGGTATAATGTCATTATTAAGTTTTCTTACATTTATACTTTCATCTAAATGGAGTCATATGGCGGTCAAAGGGATACTCGTTGGCTTGCGAAAAAATTGGAAAAGGACACTACTTTTCTACTTAGCAATTATCATGCAATTACAAATGTGGGGAATCGCCTATCGGCTCATAGATCACGGGCAATATATGATCCTTGCGCTTGTAAACACCCTTTTGATTGCAAGCTCTTTCTTAATTAACCGTAAGAGGATTTACAGCAAAAATTCCATGCAAAGGGATTTGAGGATTGAAAACAAGTTGAAAATGAAATGGATTAGGCTTATCTTTATGTTTTCACATCAAGTAGAAAAGGAACCTGTCTCAGCGGAGCGTAACAGGCCAAGACTGTTACGCAAATCTCAGCCCATCTTTAAAAAAAGGACACCTTTCCATGGATATCTTGAGTTGTTTGTAAAAGTCCTGATTCGCAACTTCCAATACAGTGCTACTTATTTTCAATCAATAGGAGCTCTCTCATTTTCGCAGATCGTCCTTCCCGCTTTGTGGCTGAAGCTGGGGGCAGCAGGTTTGATCGCTTTGTCGCTCCTGGCCTGGAATGAATGGGTTTGGGATAAACTGATCATAAAGCATCCCATTGGCAGTAAGTACAGTAACAAAAGGGAATTGAGGAAAGTCCAGAACACAACGAGAATCGTTGCATTTATTCCTTATTTCTTCATGTTGACCTTTTCACTGTTGAGCCATTTTGGTGTCATTTAGTTTTGGAGACGGTGTTAAACGTCGGTGCCTGGGGTAAAAGCAGTGATTGTATCAGGCGACCCAAAACCTGTACATCCCAGAAAACTAACCTGAGAAATTATGAGGATTTGCATGGGGGCTGATAACGTATAGAATAGAAAGTAGTCAAACCATTTAGCAAAAGGAGACTCACATATGAACATTAATTGGATGGAAGAAGTAGAAAAACGAAAAGATGATCTTCTGGAAGATCTGCAGAAATTCCTGCAAATCAAAAGTATTCTCGACGAAGAAAATACTACAAAAGAGGCTCCGCTTGGAGAGGGAGTCAAAGAAGCACTTACATATTTATTGAATCTAGGTGAAAAAGACGGCTTTACGGCCAAGAATGTCGATCATCTTGCGGGGCATCTGGAGTTCGGGCAGGGAGAAGAATTACTCGGTATACTTTGTCACGTCGATGTCGTTCCTGAGGGGGACGGGTGGAGCGTGGATCCGTTCGGCGGCGAAATCAAGGATGGCAAGATCTATGCCAGGGGAGCAATGGATGATAAAGGGCCTACCATCGCAGCCTACTATGCTATGAAGATTGTAAAAGAATTAGGAATCCCACTGGATAAACGTGTCCGCATGATTATCGGTACAGATGAAGAAAGTGACTGGCGCTGTGTGGAGCATTATTTCAATGTGGAAGAGATGCCTACAATGGGATTCGCTCCAGACGCTGACTTCCCGATTATCTATGCAGAAAAAGGGATTGCTGATTATGATCTTGTCTCCAAAGCGGGAGCTGGCAACGAGGAAGCGGCTCATACGGTCCTCCACTTCGAGTCCGGAAGACGGTACAATATGGTCCCTGATTTTGCAAAAGTGAAGTTGGCGGGTTCGGCTGATGACTCAAAGCTTGCACAAGATTATGAACAATTCCTCCTAAGTAAGAATCTAAAAGGGAAATCTTACATGGAAAGTGAAGCCCTTTTCCTGGAACTTGAAGGCGTTTCTGCCCACGGAATGGAACCGGAAAACGGCACGAACGCAGGAATCCTGCTTGCTCATTTCTTAAGTGACAGTGATATTGATCCATCATCTCAGCAGTACTTTACATTTATTAAAACCTATTTCTATGGTGATTCAAGAGGGAAGAACCTTGAAATCAACTATGAAGATGACATCACAGGGCCATTGACCATCAATGTCGGCAAACTTCGGTATGACCAGCAGGCTGGCGGTACACTCGGCTTAAATATGAGGTATCCAGTGACATTTAACCTCGATGAAGCTAAAGGTAAACTGCAAGAGCTTGTTGAACAGAAAGGTTTCGCAATTGAAAACTTCTCTGACTCCAAACCACACCATGTTGATAAGAATCATGTTTTAGTAAAAACCCTGCAAAAGGTTTACGAAGAGCAGACGGGTGATAAAGGGGAACTATTAAGTATTGGCGGCGGGACCTATGCGCGTTCATTAGAGTCAGGTGTGGCATTTGGTCCATTGTTTCCTGGAAGAGCAGATGTTGCCCATCAGAAGGATGAGCACATGTTTGTGGAAGACCTGCTGAAAGCAACGGCAATTTATGCACAGGCAATTGCAGAGCTTGCAAAAAAATAGTTTCTAAAAGGGAGAGAAGAAACTTGGATTACGTTATTCTAAATGGCCAAATTATTGAACGGACTGAAGCAAAAGTTGATATTGAAGACAGGGGATATCAATTCGGGGACGGTATTTACGAAGTGATTCGTGTGTACAATGGAAAGTTCTTTACGGCTGATGAACATCTGACAAGGTTGTTTGAAAGTGCTGAAAAAATCGGCATGTCGCTTCCTTACAACTTGGAAGAATTGAAGAACCTGTTGGCTTCATTGGTAAAGCGTAACGATATTAAGGAAGGAATCGTCTATCTTCAATTTTCCCGTGGTGTGGCAGCGAGGCAGCATCATTACCCTGATAAAAATGTGGAGCCGGCTTTGACCGCCTACACGAAAGAAATGGAAAGACCGATAGACAAACTGAAAATGGGTGTCCAAGCTAAGCTTGTTGAAGACATGCGATGGCTGAGATGTGATATTAAAAGCCTGAATCTCCTCGGAAACATCATGGCAAAGCAGGAGGCTTCCGAAGTTGGCTGTTTTGAAGCCATTCTTCATAGAGGAGAGACGGTCACGGAAGGTTCATCTTCGAACATGTTTATCGTTAAAGATGGCGTAATCAAAACCCATCCAGCAACAAACCTGATCCTGAACGGGATTACCCGCAGAGTGATTCTGGATATTTGTAAAGAGCAGAACATCTCTTTCAAAGAAGAAGAATTTACAGTGCAAGAGCTACTTTCTGCTGATGAAATCTTCCTCGCGAGCACAACTTCAGAAGTAATGCCGATTGTAAAAGTATCGGGGAAAAACTTCGAAGTTGAAGAACCTGGAGAGGTAACAAAAAAACTTCAAGCCGGATTTGAAGCGAAAATTACTCAACAGTGCGGATGAATAAACTTCCTGGATAAGCAGCCTTGTGATGAGGCTGTTTATTTTTGTGTTTATAGTCAAAAAACCAGCTTATTCTTTTTGGTCTTGTTCACCTTGAACAGTAAAAGGTTCGAGTAGTACTCGCTTGGAGGTCCTAACTATCTAATCATTGAGTAACTGAATGATCTTCTTTTGGAATTCAACCATCTCATATGAAATGACTTTATTCTTGTTATGGATGACCCAGAAATAATTGATTAGTTTGCCTGGTTTCATAAATGGGATGATTGCCAAGTTGCCTTTTTTTACATCAGGATGATTTTTAAATGTGAAATTATACACCAGGGAGGAAGCATGGCCGTCTAAAAGA
Source organism: Bacillus sp. SG-1 (assembly GCF_000181495.1). Classification (GTDB taxonomy): domain Bacteria; phylum Bacillota; class Bacilli; order Bacillales; family Bacillaceae_B; genus Rossellomorea. The sequence goes on along the minus strand of NZ_ABCF01000036.1, from coordinate 13,950 downwards.
GCGCTTTTCAGCACTTCGATATTATTTGTGGTGAATAAGAGGGAAGCATGGGGCAGGTACTGATTGTTAAATTCATTGGAACGTTTTGAATTGTACATGACCATCTTCTCTTCTTTTAAATCTTCGATAGTAACAAAGTCTTTTAGAAAAAGGGGAGAATGCTTGCTGACACAAAGACAGGCATATCCCGTGTAGATTAATTTATAGTCTATGAATTCACGGATGCTTGAACCTTCTAACTCTCTTTCGCTGAATGGAGAGAATGCCAAGTCTATTTCTCCATGTACGAGTTTCGTTAAAATTTCGTCTTGATCCAATTCAATAATTTCCACTTTTACATTGCTGTGTTCCTTATGAAAAAGTATAAACGCATCGTATACAATATAGATTATAGAAGGTGCGCATCCGATTTTAAGGAGTTTTTCCTCTTTATCTATAGAAAGGTCCCTATACATTTTTTCGATGCTGGAAAGGATTTCATTGCCGCTGTTTACAATCTTTTTTCCTTCGGAGGTCAGAGTCGTCCCCTTTCGTGAACGTGTGAAAATGGTAACACCCAATTCCTTTTCCAGTTGCGAAATGGACTGACTTAAGGCGGAAGGGGATAAATGCAACCGCTCTGCTGCCCTTGTAATCGATCCTTCTTTGCTTACTTCCATGACATACTTTATTTGTTCAAGGTTCACTGTTTCACTCCATTCCTTTTCTGTTAGTTAAGTAAAACTTAATTAAAGTTTAACATCATTAAATTTACATTAATAATATAACGTTCTATAATTTTGAAAAAGGAATAAATTCCAAATTCTGTTTAATGTGCCTCTGGAGGAGATCTTTTTGAAAGAGTGTGAGATACATAGACAAATTGAAGAAACCAGGACAAGGATGTTCAGGTGTGCAGCTCAATACGGACTGAACAGTGAAAAAACCATTAAGATAAGTCAAGAATTGGACAGACTGATAAACTTCATCCAGAGACAAAACGCTAATAAAGAACAAATCAATTGTTGAACAGCGCGTATCCAGCCGCCGCTGTATTTGCAGTTTGACGGGCTATCAATTTAATCTACATAAAAAAGTAAATTTTTATTTGTGGGTGAGTTACCATGGGCCAATTTGTATGTGAGCTATTGGAATTTCTCTAATCACCTACAATAAAATTCTACTTTGCAGGCGAAATACAAGATTCTCTATTACTCACCTACAAAACCTGACGTATTGTAGGTGAGAAACTGGAAACTCTTTAAACCACTACAAAACCATTTCTTTTTGCGAGCGTAACAGAGAAATTTCTGTCCACCACTACACAAAAAAGTCCCGGCTTAACCTCTCTTGGTTTCCATAAAAAAACACGGCCCTGCTTTATTGCGTCGGGCCGTGTTCCCATATATGCAGGGTCTAGTGTTTCTTCCCGTTTTTGTCCACGTAAATGGATTTCACGATCGTTCTTTCAAATACTTCGCCGGTGATGGTTTTCCCCGTAACATCAAGGGTGATGGTATAGATGCCCTCTTCCTTGTAAGTGAATGGCACTTTTCCTTTAGAAGTCACCTTCAGAAGCGAGTGTTTTTTCTTTTTGCCATCTTTGTTGACCTTGATATTGACCTGAAAGTCCTTAACCTTGTTGCCTTTGTTCTTCACTTCCAAAGTAGATTCATCAAATACGATTTCTTCATTGAGGTCTGAGTGGAAGCCGGCCGTCATCAGGTACGCTGCTTTATTATTTTTCACTTTCATTTTCCACTGTCCAGCCTCAGGGGTTGCTATCTGGAAACTGTGATGATGGCCGCCTTGGAAAATTCCATCATCCATTGAATGGTCAAAATGATGGTACACGTCACCAGAAGGGCTTACCAACTGTAAATCTTTCGTTTTCTTGTCGCTCAGCCAATCCAAATCAAGTTTTGCCACATTTTCTTCCACCTGAAAGGTTTCAATGACTGCATTCTCAAACTCTCCACCACGGTGAAGGGCAGCAACAGCAGCGGGCTCTTGCTCCATTGTTTCAAGGGCAGTAAGGTTTTCTTGATAAGAAGAACTGGCAAATTGTTTGGTGCTGGTCGTTAAATAGGGACGGAAATATGGAAAGGTGCCAGCTTCCCGGACGGTTGTGTGGTTCCATTTGCCGACGCTGACTTCCGTTGCATATGGAAGTCGGGAGTTTGCGACTGTGACAGCACCATCATTGGAGCCGTAGGCACGTAAGTATAACCCACCCCAGTAAAGAGAGGAGCCAAAGCTTCCCCAGCTTGTTCCAGCCAAGGTATAAACAGGATTCTTCGACCAGTTGATGTGAGAATCAATCTGTGGGCGGTAGTTCTTCATATAACCTGTCTGAAGTGAATAAACGGCATCATTTTTACTGCCTAATATACCGGCAAGCCAGCCTGCCCAACTGCTGTAGGCAAGGTCGGCAAGTTGAGAGCCGTGATGGGGAGTTGAAAGCGTGATGAGATTTGAGACATAAGGATGGGCCCCATATTGCACCAAGGCATTTTGAGCATCTATGCCTCCTTTGCTATGAGCGATGATGACAAGCTTTTTTTGGCCAAAGGAATGATAAATATCACGAATCCGATTGTTGATGAGCGCACCGTTATCCCACATATCCTTGTCAGGATGAACGTCGATGAATGCCGTCTCGTATCCATTATTGAAGGCGGTCTGGTACATATTATTATTTTCCCACCACGTCTTAGATGAGCTGTTGATTCCATGGATAAAGACAAGCACAGGCTTAGTCGGATCGACATAACCAGGGGTATCTCCGGCATACCATTGGCCAGGAACTCCGCCCGGATTATCTTTTCCGCCTATTGTCCCTGCATTTACACTGACTGGAAGAATCAAAAACAGTAGTAACAACATAAATCCCAACCTTTTCATATTCCCACTCCATTTCATGCCGAAATAGGGGATGTTCTCCCCATTTATCCTATAGGATATCGGGCGCTGTTCAGAAGCATTTTTTGGAAAATGAGTAGATGGACATACGTCAGCTGGGAGAATGGTTGGATTAAATGGGAAAGATAATGTAACTTAAGCAACTTTTAAGAGAATCAAAACGTGTGTATTTTTATAAGGCTATTTTCGTTTTGTATAGAGTGTTTGCTTCCGGAAAGATTCCAAGTACCGGATGTCCCTCCTGTTTACTCCCTATTCATACCAACATCCCTCCCATAATCCATTCTCACTGGTCTGTTTACTCTCTTTTCGCACCAACACTCCTTCCATAACCCGTTCTCACTGGTCTGTTTACTCCCTTTTCAGTCCAACATCCCTTCCATAATCCGTTCTCACTGGTTTGTTTACTCTCTTTTCAGCACAACATCCCTTCCATAATCCGTTCTCACTGGTCTGTTTACTCCCTATTCATACCAACATCCCTTCCATAATCCGTTCTCACTGGTCTGTTTACTCCCTATTCATACCAATATCCCTTCCATAATCCATTCTCACTGGTCTGTTTACTCTCTTTTCAGCCCAGTATCCCTTCCATAATCCATTCTCACTGGTCTGTTTACTCTCTATTCATACCAATATCCCTTCCATAATCCATTCTCACTGGTCTGTTTACTCTCTTTTCAGCCCAGTATCCATCCCATAATCCGTTCTTACTGGTCCGTTTACTCCCTTTTCGTACCAATATCCCTTACAAAATTCAGTCCCACTGGTCTAGCTACAAGGTTATTTCTCTCTGAACAGGGAGAGAAACTCTTTACTCTCTCGCTTACCAGACATTTTTAGTGAATGATGCTATATTCTTTGTAACTTATATTAAATAGCAACAAAGTATTAGAAGAGAGGCCTTTATTAAGAAACTCAATATCAATCATGTTGCTGATGCTCCTCGTAATCAGAATCAAAAGTGCTGGTTCTGCATAGGCGATTATACTGCAATATCAAATTGGCTTCAGGCATATTTATATTTAGTACCATTATTGAATGCAAAGATGGAAATTTTTGAAACTTTATGGTTTTATGGCCGTACATATTTTAGAAAGTACAGCGATGGGTCGCGATTGGCCAGTAATTTCATAAAGTAGAAAATAACAGCCCTAATGACATTACATAATTCATAGACTGTAAAAGGACTTAATCATTGATAGGGGGAAACATGGTTGGAAAATGTTATTACCGTCGAGAATCTGTCTAAAAATTTCGGTTCCATTCAAGCAGTGAAAAACATTTCATTTTCAGTAAGAAAGGGAGAAATTTTTGGCATTATCGGCCCGAATGGTGCAGGTAAGACGACGACGCTTGAGATGCTTGAAGGAATCAGCAAACCGACGCAGGGAAAGATAGATGTCTTAGGATTGAACCCGAGTCAGCAATTAAGGGAGTTAAACAAGCGGATTGGTGTACAATTTCAAGCGACTTCCATTCAGAAGAAAATGAAAGTGAAAGAGGCTATTGACCTTTTTGCTTCTTTCTACAGTGAGTCAACGAAGAAGGATTACTTGATTGAATTATTAAGCCTGGATGAAAAGTTAAATGTTCATTTCGAGGATCTTTCCGGTGGATGGAAACAACGGGTAACGCTCGCTCTTGCAACGCTTCATAGTCCGGAGATTTTGTTCCTTGATGAACCGAGTATGGGACTCGACCCCCATGCACGGAGAGAAATGTGGTCCATGATCAGAATGTTGAGGGACGAGGGTTGCACGATCGTTGTTACAACTCACTACATGGAGGAAGCCGAGAAGCTCTGTGACCGCGTAGCAATGATTTACAGTGGTGAACTGAAAGCGCTGGATACTCCGGCTGAACTGTTGAATAATCCTGCAGGTCATTACATTGCTTTCGAGAGTGATCAAATGGATGCTGAATTTTTAGAAAAGCTGCCTGAAGTAATCAGGGTTGAAAAAGAGGAAAAGTTGGTAAAAGTCTTCAGTGAAAATCAGCAGGAGACCGCTTATCATATTTTTACATACTGCCATGATAATGAGATCCCTCTTTCTGGTTTCAGATTTGAAAAAGGGTCCCTTGATGATTTGTTTGTTCATTATCTTGAAAAGGAGGCAGTGGGATGACGGCTATTGCAAAGCTTGCAAGCTTAGAAACAAAAATGTTCTTCAGGGACCGTCTGAGTGTATTTTGGACATTTCTTTTTCCGGTGGCTATGATTTGGCTGTTTGGTTCCATGTTTGTCGGCCAGGAGATGGATTCCAAACTGTTTGCAGAGATGTTTGTGCCAGCATGGATCGGTGTTAATATCGTGACGACATCTTTTTTTACCTTGGGGACGGTCTTGACAGGATATCGTGAAACGGGGGTTTTGAGACGTTACCAGTCGACACCGCTGCAGCCTTGGAAAATACTTGCCGCCCACACTTTCCAGGGGACGGTCATTTTTGCCATATCGGCCGTCCTGCTGATGGTCTTCGGCATGCTTATGTATGATTTAACCCTGCCGGCATACATCGGAAGTACGCTATTGGCGTTGTTGATCAGCATCCTTGCTTTTTTCCCGTTCGCTTTGTTCATGACGTCGCTTGCCAAAAATACGCAGAGTGCGGCCGCGATCAGTTCCTTATTTCTGAACCTGATGCTGTTTTTATCGGGAGCGACCTTTCCTCTGGATATGATGCCGACTGTGCTTCAATATGTCGCGAAAATCCTGCCTTTGTATTATGTGATTGAAATGCTGAGGGGAACGTGGAGTGAGGCGCCGATTACCGATTTCGGACTTGAAGTAAGCATCCTGCTGGGTATCGCTGTTGTTTCAACTGTCCTGGCTTCCCGCTTTTTCCGTTGGAGTGATAAGTAGAAATTTTAAAAGGGCAATTGCTTTCATAATGGCAATCGCCCTTTTATTTATTGTATTGCTTTTCTGACAAGCTGATAATAAAGAGCTGTCGTCGACTGTACAACTAAAAATACTGCCAGCGAATAGTAAATTTCATATCCATTTTGGTAATGGGTCAGCCCCATAAGGGAAGAAACCTTCTCCATTGCAAGACCGACCAGCGACCAGCCTGCTATATATAACACAAAGCCCATCCCCTTGACTTTCAATACCTCATAAAAATACACGAAAAAGTAGCTGAATACCGCAAATAGGAAATAACTTAACAGGTCGAATAACTCATACTTATTGGAATCATTCACTTTGTAAAAATCGAGCATGCCCCCGCCGATAGTGAAGTCAAAAAGGGTGGAGCTGGCAAATCCCCATACTAAAAACAATGCCGTGATATTTCTCGGAAGTACTTTAGGGAAAATGAAAAAAGCGGAATAGGCAATCAGCAGCATGACGGATATATATATTTCATTTTTATCAAATGTCTCCCATAACATCATGTCACGCCACCACCCTGCCCGAAATTCTGCTGATGGTGTGGTAGGAAAAGAAGGCAATCATCAACAAAATAAAATAGTATAGTCCGTCAAACCCGAGATTCCACCCTTTATATGTAAGGATACCTAAAGTTTGGGAAATGAAACTCATTGCAACAAGCAGTAAAACAGCAGCGGTCATTACGGCCAGCTTTTTTGCGAAAGTTTCGGCCCTTATAAGGTAATGAATGCTGATCAGTACCACAAGTGGTAAGATGATGCTCCGATTCAACAGATAGGCAGTATAAGGGAGGCCTTTTTGAGTTAAAGATATCAGTTTCATTTCTTCAATGATTATCCAGGAATAATTAATGCTGATCGTCAAGGTAATTAAGTAGGTAAAGGTATTTTCAACTATGTACTTTGTGCTTGAAATAACAGAGAATACGGAAATGACCAGCCAGGATAAGAAAAAGAAAACGGTAAAACCCATATAAACCTCCATACGTTTTTACGTATAGTATGGCCTTTGAACAGGTAGTGATACATCGGTCCGTGGAATTCCATATCCTATAGCGAGGTAACGCGTTAAAGCACTAAGAGGGACAGTCCCTCTTAGTGCGGTGATGCGGTAAAGTATTGATGTGATTTTCAGAAAGCCTTACTAATGTCCTTTAAAGCATCTCTAAAGGACGGGTGGCTGCCTTACTGAAAACCGGGAGTATGTAATGTTTGTATGAAAAAAGGTCCAAGGATTGAAATCCTCGGACCTTCTCTTATTTTTAATTAGAATCGGAACAAGTCACTTGAAAGGTAGCGTTCACCTGTGTCACAAGCAATACAAACCACGACGTCATCCGGTGATAGCTTTTTCGCTACCTGGATGGCAGCATAGCAGGCAGCACCTGAAGAAGGGCCAACAAGGATACCTTCTTCGCTTGCCATGCGGCGTGCGATATCGTAAGCATCTTCATCCTCGATTTTATGAATTTCATCATAAACATCCTGATTCAAGATTTCCGGAATGAATCCCGGACTTGTACCAACTAGTTTATGTTTGCCTGGCTGCCCGCCGGAAAGGACCGGTGAACCCGCAGGCTCTACTACATGAACCTCAATATCGTTATAATGCTCTTTTAGTACTTCTCCTGTCCCTGTGATCGTTCCGCCGGTACCGGCAGTGGCGACGAATGCGGATAATGGCTTGCCGAGTTCATCCATCGCTTCAATGATCTCAACGGCAGTTGTCTTGCGGTGTGCATTTGGATTGGATTCATTTTCAAACTGCATCGGCATAAAACTGTTTTCAATTTCAGCTGTCAGTTCTTTCGCCTTCTGTATGGCACCTGGCATTTTCTCGTCGCCAGGGGTCAGCACAACTTCAGCCCCATAGGCTTTCAGGAGATTGATTCTCTCTTGTGTCATCGTGTCCGGCATAACAAGGATTGAGCGGTATCCTCGAGCAGCCGCATTCATCGCAAGCCCAATCCCGGTATTCCCGCTTGTCGGCTCTATAATGGTAGAACCTTCTTTCAATAGTCCGGCTTTTTCCGCTTCCAAGATCATTTGAAAAGCGGCACGGTCTTTAACACTTTTACTTGGATTGTAGAATTCAAGCTTTACGTATATATCCGCTCCACCCTCAGGATTGAGGCGATTCAGTTTGACGAGCGGGGTATCACCGATTAAATCAGCTATATTTTGAACAACTTTCATTTCATTACGTCCTTTCGTCTAATGTCATACGAGGCGACTTGAAGCAAATAATAAATCTGCCTCAACTCCATTATTTTATATTATTATGTTACTAATTCTAACAAATCTTATCAAATATATGAGTTTTAATGAGCTTTTTTTTATCCTTATTCGTGTGGCATTGATTAAAAAGCGGAGGCGGGGAGTAAAGTGTACCCTTTGTAAAGGACATTTTAAAAAAGCCTAAGCTACTTTTAAAAGATGATCTCTGTATTGTACAGGGGTCATCTTTTTTCGATTCCATTGGTATCTATGGTGGTTATAGTAATTCATGTATTGCTTGATTTCCTTTTGTACATCCTCTAATGTCAGACAGGTTTTAATAGAGGTTTCATCTTTCAGGTGGCCAAAGAACGATTCAATGGGAGCGTTGTCCCAACAGTTTCCCCTTCGGGACATTGATTGGCGGATTCCAAGTTTTTTAACCATTTTCTGAAATTGGGGATGGGTATAGTGAACCCCTTGATCTGAATGGATGAGTGAGTCTTTATGTTTTTTAAACCTTTTGTTTTTCTTTAGTTTTTTGATGGTATCTGTGGCTAATTCCATAGTCATTCTGTCAGACACATGGTAAGCAAGAGCTTCACCACTGGAACCATCCAATATCATAGATAAATAAGCTCTTGAACTTTTTCCATAGCTCAAGTAGGTGATGTCTGTTAATAGCACTTTCCCGGGTTTACCCTGATTGAATTGGCGCTCCAGTAGGTTAGGGACCACTGAATGTTCCTGGGTGGCCTTCATTAGACGCCTATATGGATTCGCCCTCCGGAAGGGACAAACGATGTTATACTTCTTCATGATTCTTCGAATTCTTTTCAAGTTAAAGACAATCTTAAATTGACCCGCCAAAGTCATTTTGATTTGACGCGCCCCTTTCTTGCGATTCTTATGACGGAATGCTTTTAAGATGATTTCTTTCAGTTCCTCATCCCTTGCTTCCCGTTGTTTTCTACGCTCTTGGGACTCGGGAGAGTAGTATTTATAATAAGCACTTCTGGAAACTCCTGCGACCCCACAAAGGAATCTCACCATTTTTTTGAGCTTATATTTCTCTATTACGGAACGGATGAGAATGAACTTTTGACTTGGGGAGAGGACTACTTCTTTAGCCCCCTTTCCGCGAATCGAATCTTTTTTAGAAGTTCATTTTCCGCCTTAAGGAGGTTAATTTGAGCTTCTAGTCGAGCATTCTTATCCTCAAGGGATAACTCCCGTTCTCTAGGTCTCCCGGAATTGCCTTTCCTTGTGTCATTGAGCCCTAAAACTCCGTTTCTTTTATAAGCAGCACTCCATCTCTTACTAGCGGCATGAATACGTGCCATACCAATTATATCTGTATCAAATCCAGCCTCTTCAAAGATCTGTCTAGAGAATTTGCCTTTCTCTTTCTCAGCGATAAATTGGCGTTTAAATTCATCTGTGTAGGTAATTCCCTTAGCACTTACAGCTTTCACAAAAGGATTAATGGATAATTGTTTGATTTCTTTCTCTGTGAATGTTTTTTTACTCATGGTGTTTTCCCCGATTTCTACTAGTTGTCTATTTGTCATTATACAAAAAAATACCCTATAGGTAGACTTTTTTAAGTGTCTACTCTATAGGGTACATTTTAGAGTTCAGGGCTTCCTTATTCAAAAAGGTTTTTGGGAAAACCCCTTATAAAAAAGAAACTCAGCAATATTGTTCGATTAGCAGAGGAATGCCCCCTATAAATATGGAAGTCAAGCTGTAGTGGTACGATTAGCGGAGAAATGTGCCCTTAAAAACCGAAAATCCAACTGTAGTGGTACATTTTTGGGGGACCTCTTTTTTTTAGTCTGCTTTCTAAAAGATAGTTGCTTTATACACTACCTCTTCTGAAATTGTAGATTGGTTGATTTCCGCTTCAGGTGTGTAATCTCCCGGAGTCGCACACCTGGAACGGAAATCAACTTTTTCTTTCAATTAGCAATAAAACATACAAAAAGAGCCTTTTTAAAGCAAGAAGCTATTAAGCTTTATTATCGCTGCCCTTCAAAGAAGTCATACCCTCAATTTCCCCCGCATGTGCAAGTAACAAGCCTAAAGAATACGGAAAATGGCAATAATTGTGGTAAACAGTGCACCAGTTTGCTCTTTTAGATATCTGCTGCAGGCATTGTCTGATAAAATAGAAATAATCAAAAAATGTTTTCGGACACCGCTTATAAACAGATCGCCTTCTTTTCCATATTGAAGGGATATGATTTCTCCGAGGATGAGAAGGTAAAACAAAGAAAGTCTTTGATCGATTTTTCTTACAGCAATGGATATGAAAAAGCTAATGAAAAAAACGGAAGGTGTACATGATGAAACAACCTCATTATTTTTATGCTGTACCGCTGCCTTGGCAAACACAGGAAAAAATAGAAGAGTGGATATCAGAGGTAAGCGGCACATTGCCTTTTCAGCGTTGGGTCCATCCGGAAGACCTGCATATTACGCTGGCATTTCTAGGTGGTACAGATGCAAACAGCCTGAAGAGAAGCATCGACAGAATCCATGAATTAAGGAAAGGGTTTTCTTTTTCATTGGAAATAAAAAAACTCGGCACCTTCGGAAATACGGCGTCACCCCGGATCCTTTGGACAGACGTAAGCTCTTCCTCATCCTTATCTGAGTTAAGGGACAGTGTATATTCCGCATGTCTGCAGGAAGGTTATGAACTTGATAAAAGGCCCTTCAACCCGCATATTACCATTGCAAGGAAATGGAAAGGTGATGGTAAGTTCAATTACAGTATGCTGGAACCTTTTTTCCTATCAGAACCTTTGGATTTCCGGGTAAGTGAGTTTGTATTGTACCGGACACATCCCGATCGGCTGCCGAAATATGAAGTCGTCGAGAAATTTATATTGAATCAACGTTAAAGATCGGAAGTAACGCAGAATATAAACATATAATGCAAGAGGGGAATAACTTATGGCGCAACTAATCAAGCTTCAAGATTATATTTCAAGATATGAATTGGACACCTATCGCTATCCTTCCCAATTTGTACGGTTAAAAAAGCAGCAGTGGGAAAAATGGAAGGAAAGCTGGGAACAAGGGGAACTGTTTCTTCATGAGGAGTCCGGGGAAATGGAGGAAGCAGAGAAAAAGAGCTTGATCACCAAGTTCGGCGGCTTTTTTAAACGACGGGAAAAAGGTGCCGGGGATGAAGTGGAAGACCTGGATTTATACACTGCTCCTTCAGATGAAAACCCGGAAATGGACCTCCAGATTACAGAACTCCCCTCTACAGAAGAAGAATTGAAGCATCTGTTTCTCGACCAATTGTTTCATTTCCAGCTTAGGTGGGCCAGCTCGACTTTAATGGAAAAATCCTATGTGGATCAAAGTTACCGGTCCGATGAAAGGCTGATGTATTTTCTTAAAAGGTTCCCGGATAATATCTTCCTCATGTATTTTCCTGTATTCAAGTTCAAGAATGCACCAATGGAGATGGACATTCTTTTACTGACGCCGACAGACGTTTGGTGTTTGACTTTTTTAGAGGAAGAAGACGGGGCGGCTTATATAGGATCTAAAGAACGATTTTGGCTGAAAAAATCGGGTGACAGGGACATGAAGGTTCTAAATCCTTTGATTTCCCTGAATCGGATGGAATCTGTCGTTTCTTCCATCATGAAGCATCTGGAGACAGAACTGCCTATAAAGAAAGGCATCATCAGCCGCAATGGGTATGTAGATTATCAGATGGCCCCTCATAACTTATTTCTGATTGACAAGAGAAAGCATGAGGAGTGGTTTGAAAAAATGCGTGCTTCACACTCGCCTATCAAAAATGTGCAATTAAAGCTGGCAAAGGGGTTTCTTGATTTTTGCCAAAGCACTTCCTTTAAGAGATCGGGATGGCAGTCAGATTATGAGCCGGTCTTTCATCCTGAAAAGGAAGAAGAGTGATGAGGACCATCTACATTGTGAATATCAATGCAAAAAACAGGTATTCCATTAATGTGTGGAAAAGACTCCAGAAAGAGTTGAAAGTCCCTTCTGAGGATGTATACTACACCCGGTCAGGGCAAGAGGTGAAAGATATTATTCAGTCAGCTCTCGAAGAGGATTACGAGCAGAAGCTCTTCGTTGTCGGAGTTGGGGGAGATGGGACCATAAGCGGGATCATCAATCAATGCATTGGCTTTGAAAATGTGACGGTCGGATATTTTCCAGCCGGCAGCGGAAATGATTTTGCCAAAGGGTATCGTTGGCCGTTAAAAGCCGGCAAAGGAGCAAAAGTGATTCGAAGGTTTCAACACAATCAAATTAAGGATAAATACCATGATACAGGGTATTATGTGCTCGACCGGTATCGCAGTGGGTACTTTGTGAATAGTATGGGAGTGGGATTCGATGCGAAAATCACTGAAAGGGCAGGCAGTTCTATCATTAAAAAATGGTTGAATAGGCTATCAATGGGTAAACTGATTTATGCCGTCCTGCTGATCTCCGAGGCATTGAAGTATAAACCTTCCTGCTTCGAAATTCTTATCAATGGCGAAAAGAAAAAGTATTCCAATACCTGGTTCATAACCATTTCGAACCAGCAATATTACGGGGGAGGAATGAAGATCTCTCCTGCGGCAGACCCTTCTGACGGTCTTCTTGACCTTACAATCGTGCACAGTCTGACCAGATGGAAGCTTCTGATGGTTTTTCTATCTGTGTTCTCCGGCAGGCACACATCTTTTAAAGAGGTTGAAACCTATAAAGTGAAAGATATTTTCATTACTACACATAAGCCTGTTCCTGTTCAGGCGGATGGCGATTATATCGGTATTATTAATAAAGACAGGAAGTTACATATCGAAGTTCAGCATCATAATTGGAAGACAGCTGATATGAGCTGAATTTTATGGGGGAGGTGTTTCTATGTTGATTATCCAAAGAAGTTTTTTTGCCTATTTAGACGAAATGAATACGATAACAATCTTGCTTCCCCATTCTTACTTTGAAGGCCGATCTTCTTTATTTTATATAAAAGAGGAAAATAATGAGAAGAAGCCTCTCTCTATCCATGAAACACATCGGCTTCAAGGGCAGAACAAATACGTTTGCTCCCTTGATTTTGAGCCGATGCTTGACCGGACGTATTATATCGAAGATGAACATGGAAATGAAACGGACCTGCAGATAGGTGCAGTCATCAGGACACCGGAATTTGATGAGAAATTTTTCTATGATGGCAATGATTTAGGAGTAACCCTCGAAAATAATCGAACCACTTTTAAAGTGTGGGCTCCTACGGCAACTAAAGTTAAGGTGAAAATTACTGATCCTGACATGAAGTCCGTTTCCCAATATGATATGACCAGGGAAGAAAAGGGCATATGGTCTTTTTCCCTTGATAAGAGATCAGAAGGCTGGTTTTATACTTATCTGACCTGTATCAATCTGAATTGGCAGGAAGCGGTCGATCCGTATGCCCAGTCGGTTTCCCTTAATAGTGAATGGGGGGCCATTGTTGATCTTGAAAAAAGTACTCCCCTTGAACCTCTGCCCCCTATAGAATCCAAGACAGACAGCATCATTTATGAGCTTCATGTCCGGGATTTTTCAGTGCATAAAGAAAGCGGGATGAAGCACAAAGGCACCTACAGGGCTTTTACGGAGGAAGGCACAAAAACACCGAACGGGCTGAGTACAGGTCTAAACTATTTAAATGATCTTGGTATCACACATGTAGAACTTCTGCCGGTCAATGATTTCGAAGGGGTTTCAGATCTCAGGGACGATAGCAGGTATAACTGGGGTTACAACCCGTTAAATTTCAATTCCCCTGAAGGAAGCTACTCAAGCCATCCGGAAGACCCTTACTCAAGGATCAATGAACTCAAATCGGTCATCCAATCACTGCATGACAGGGGCATCAGGGTCATCCTGGATGTTGTCTATAAT
>NZ_ABCF01000037.1 GCF_000181495.1 Bacillus sp. SG-1 | reverse complement strand
TTTTATGAGGGCGGTAATAGCTGAAGAAACGCTTGATCATAGATGGACACCTCAATTTCAATATTTTAGTAGGTTTATGTACATTCTGATTATACTTAAATTCGAGTGGCGAAGGAATTGTTTTTATTTTGGAAAGGGGGCTCTTTCTATTAGTCTTTTTTCAGGGCGGTGTTTTCGGGGTTACATGTATGTGTTGGCATCTGTTTTTTTAAATTATCAGCGATTCCTGACGGTTTACCCCCGATTTTAGCCGACTTGCTTTTCTACATAAATTAAGCATCCGCCAGCCGGCAGATGCCCTTTATTCGCATAAAATTATTTCCCGCTTAAAGTTCCCTTTTGTTACCACACAGCGATCTTTGATTGTAAAGCCAGCCTGTTCAATAACCCTATCGATTTTTTCAATGGTGACGATCACCAGCTGGTCCGTGAAATGTCGGGCGCTTTCCAGCATATCAAGCTGCTCCTGATCGGTGATGACCGAGCACAAATTATAAGGGAGGTCGATGATGGCAGCGTCATATTTACCTTCTATATCCTTAATATCCCTAAGCGCTACTTCTCCTTGAAGGCGGAAATGTTTCATATTCCCTTTCACTCCGGGGATTACAAGAGGATTGATGTCACTGCCGACGATATCCATTCCCATAGATAAGGCCTCAATCAGGACTGTGCCAATTCCACAGCAGGGATCGATGACCTTTTTCCCATCAGGGTCTGGGGCCGCAATATTCACTACGGCCCTGGCAAGACGGGTACTCAGCGCAGTTGAATAATTGTGCGGCTTCTGTTGGTGCTTCAACCAAACAGCTTCGTTTTTAACATATTCACCGAAAACCCAGCGGCCGTTCACCAGTTTTATCCCAAACAGGATGTCAGGGTCCTGAAGATCGGCCTTGCCTCCGAGACACATACCGACTTTGCGTTCAGCCATCCTCCGTTCTTCAAAACTGATTTCATGAGAGTCTATAAAAATAGGATCCTTTACATAGATGACTTTGAAAGTAGAATCTGGAGGAGGCAAGGTTCTAACGTTTTCAGTCAGTTCCTCGAAGGTGTGTCCCTCGCATAGAACCGCGATGCGCTCCCTTATAAACGGGCTGCGGCTTGGGTCAATTTCGAGCGTACTTTCGAGAATATTCGACTCCGAATCTTTCCCAAAAAGTGCCCGCATCTCCATTGCACAAAGATGCCTCTCATTCTCGTCCCAGGCATAATTATATATATAGTTCATGGATTAACTCCTTTATTACTTTAAAGCACTAAGAGGGACAGTCCCTCTTAGTGCTTTAAAGGGGTAAAATGATTTGATGTTCGTTAACATTTTACCCTATCTGTTTATTTGATGCTTCTTTTTGGTGAATATGCGTATGTAATAATGCCCCGCGCTTGTTGGGCGCGGGGCATTGTTGGGGCTTTTTCTGTTTTAGGTGTACTCCACTGAGTGAGCAAGGGACATCATTTTCTTTTTTTACCTTTTGATGCTGGAATCCACACTTTTTTCATACATCATTTTCACCATCCACACCTTTTGATGCTGGAATCATCCCTCTTTCCATACATCATTTTCACCGTCCACACCTTTTGATGCTGGAATCATCCCTCTTTTCATACATCATTTTCACCATCCACACCTTTTGATGTTGGAATCATCCCTCTTTTCATACATCATTTTCACCATCCACACCTTTTGATGCTGGAATCCACCCTTTTTTCATACATCATTTTCACCGTCCATACCTTTTGATGCTGGAATCATCCCTCTTTTCATACATCATTTTCACCGTCCATACCTTTTGATGCTAGAATCATCCCTCTTTTCATACATCATTTTCACCGTCCACACCTTTTGATGCTGGAATCTTCCTTCTTTTCATACATCATTTTCACCGTCCATTCCTTTTGATGCTGGGATCATCCCTCTTTTCATACATCATTTTCACCGTCCATACCTTTTGATGCTGGAATCATCCCTCTTTTCATACATCATTTTCACCGTCCATACCTTTTGATGTTGGAATCCACCCTTTTTTCATACATTATTTTCACCGTCCACACCTTTTGATGCTGGAATCCGCTCTTTTTTCATACATCATTTTCACCGTTCACACCTTTTGATGCTGGATCATCCTTCTTTTCATACATCATTTTCACCGTCCACGCCTTTTGATGCTGGAATCCACCCTCTTTTCATACATCATTTTCACCGTCCACACCTTTTGATGCTGGAATCCGCTCTTTTTTCATACATCTTTTTCTTATAACACAATAAAGCCACTACAAATATAGCGACTTTTACCACCTAAACAAACTAAGAATAAAAGGAAGACTTTGTAATACCTCTCACCTCAAAGTGTTCTTGAAGTATCCTCCTTATAGTTCTTTCATCTCTAACAATGTTACACCAATCAAGAACCCTTCCTGTCGCCACCTTAACATCAGGGAAAAGTACCTTAAACTCCTCAACACTTCTCAAAACAGCATCAGAACAACTCTCCTTACCTCCACAATATTTACAATAGAACATTTTATGAAAAGCACCATAAAACATCCCACATCCCGGGCAGACAATCCCTTTGCGAAGCCCGTCATAGTTATATTCCGGCAAACTTGCATAAGGCA
The DNA here is from genome assembly GCF_000181495.1 of Bacillus sp. SG-1. Lineage (GTDB taxonomy): Bacteria > Bacillota > Bacilli > Bacillales > Bacillaceae_B > Rossellomorea. The sequence continues at coordinate 24,263 of NZ_ABCF01000037.1, read as the reverse complement.
GTTCCTCAATTAATAGAGCTAACAATCTTTCTGCAAGTTGTATTTCCGAGCGTGTCGGTGTAGAGCCGCATCGCTGCAGCATTTTTTCACGGAAGCGGCCAAGTTGAGCTGGATATACAATTGGTAAATTGGAGGGAACATTATAAAGATGAAATTCGGGATTAACAAATATTAGGTGGGGTTCTACGGTGATTCGCCAGCCCATATTCTTAACAAGCTGGTTTATGAGGGTTTCGGTTTTTTCAAGTTGAAGCAGGGGATTTTTGATTACGTTTCCTTTAGGGGAGTACCATTTGTCTTCTTTGATAGTATAGTCACCTTCAAAGTTTTTGACTTCAAAGATGTGAAGGATTGCAGAGGAGATTCCAAGGGAATCGGTTTGAAAATGGTTGTTGTTTACATTGAGGTTGGCATCATTTAGAAAAATCATGTTCTTAAGCGGCTCTGCCCACTCATCAAACTTCATTTCTCCTTCGTAGCCTTTTTCTTTGTACTGGTAATAACTTTCCTCATTCTCATTAAATTTCATTCTCGGTCTCAGGGCCCTTAATATTTGCAGCTCCCGGGGTACATCGCGTTCTTTTATGATCAATCAGCATCACTCCTATAATGGTATATGTAAATTTTATACAATAACTGCCAGGTAGTCTACCTTTTAAATGAAATTGAAAATATGATTAGGAGAACCTGAATGACAAAGTATAATGTTATACAAATGCGAGTTAGTTCATTTCCCATACAAAAAGACAACACCAGCCGGGAGTGTTGTCCTTTAACGTTATTTACCTTACATTTTAAACCTGCTCGTTAACTCTTTCAGTTGCTCGGACATACGTGCTAAACCTTCAATGTTTGCGGCGATTTCTGTCACTTGTTCTTTTTGGTTGTTGGTGATATCGACCGTGTCCCGCGTGCTTGCAGCTGCAGTTTCAGCTATTTTTGAGTTTTCACTTGCTGCATGGTTGATTTCTTCTGTTGCAGAGTAAAGTTCTTCCGAGGTGGAGGTGACTTCTTGAATTTGGGAAGTAACTCCTTCCATTGCCGAGACGATGGACTTAAACACTTGTTCCGTTTCTTTTACCAGGAGCAGACCTTCATCGACATTTGACTTTACGACATCCATTGTATCGACTGTGTTGATTGTGTCACTATTCATCCGGTCAATAAGTTCCTGGATACTTTCTGTGGATGCTTCAGATTGTTCCGCTAACTTCCTTACTTCAGCAGCAACAACGGCAAATCCTTTGCCTGCGTCGCCGGCCCTTGCTGCTTCAATTGCAGCATTCAATGCAAGAAGATTGGTTTGAGCGGCAATATTCCGGATAATCGTTACGATCGATGAGATTTCATTTGCATGAATTTTAAGGGCATTCAATGATTCTGCCGAACGGGTAACAGAATGATGAATCGTATCCATTTGGGATGTCACCTGCAACAGCTTGCCGTTTCCGTCTGCCACCTCTGACAATGTGCTTTCGGATAATTCTGCTGCTGTAACTGAAGCCTGGGCAATGTAGTGAAGTCCCTGAGACATTTCCTTCACCACGTGAACACTGTTCTCCAACCGGTTATATTGAAGAGTTGAATCTGCTGAAATGAGTTCCATCGTCGCCGCTATTTCCTCGCTGGCCAGTTTGGTTTCATTTGCACGAAAAGATAATGTATTCTTTGTCTCTTCAAGTTCTGCTGCATTCTCTTCCATGTTTCTTATCATCATCTTCAGGTTGGAAAGCATTTGATTAAAGGCCTTCGTCAATTGGCCAATTTCATCTTTACGTTTGGAAGTGAACTCTGTTGTCAGATCTCCGCCGCCAACCGCCTGGACGTTTTGGGATAACTGTTTCAAGGGTTTAGTGATGGTGGACCCGAAGAAATAAACAATGATGACGCTGACCGATAAAATGACAAGGATGATCGTGATGAAGGTTGTTTGCATCTTTTTCAGGGATGAATAAACATCCGTGACATCAATGTCGGCACCCAATATTCCTATCACCTGGCCTTCTGTTGATTTGATAGGAACATAAACGGTTGCGAGTGCTCCGTATTCTTCTGTTACACTCATCTCCGACTGTCTGGTTCCTGTTTCAAACGCTTTTACCATGCCGGGAAATTCCTCAACGGCCTCTTCTACATCTCCCAAACCGGAAGCCTCCTCGGCACCCTGGGGCATACCATCTACCATATACTGATACTCATGTCCTCCATCCGTTTCGACCCGGGCCATGGTATATAAATATGTAAAATTATTGCTCTCCCTGATCTCGTTTAACTGCTCCCGCAATTCATGATAATAAGGGGTCTCCCCTGAACTTGCTGAGATTTCTTCATATCTTTTTAAATCGAAGCCGCTTAGTGCCCCTTCAACAATGCCGATATACTGCTTATTAATCGTGCCTTCTACTAACGCTTTGCTTGATTGGTAACTGGTAAAACCTATTAATATACCAGAAACGATGATCAGCAAAGAAAAAACCACAATGATTTTCCCCTTAATGCTCCTAAGCATGGTCCACCTCTAGTTTGTATTTTTTGTATTATAATGAAATTTTTACTATTTTATAATACTTTAACCAGCTAAAGAACAACAGAGGGAATGATTCGACAAATTTCTCCCCTAGATTACTGTCCGATCACCATTTCATCCTGGCTGCTTTGCATCGACGACATAACTACTTTATTCCGCGTTTTTTTAGCTTCATAGAGAGCAAGATCGGCTGCCTTGATAAGTTTTCCTTTAGGCACAGGCTCCGTATGATTGGAGGAGATGCCCAGCGAAACCGTGATATGTTTGAATGGCATATCTTCAGACCCAAAGAATTCTTTGGTATAAATCGAAGTTCTTACTTTTTCTCCTAATTCTTTTGCATCTTTTATATCCATTTCAGGCAGGATTACGGCAAATTCCTCCCCGCCATAGCGGCATACAAAGGCATCTTCCGGTGTACATTCCACCAGCAGGTCAGACACTTCCCTCAGGAGCGTATCTCCCTGAGGATGACCGAACTTATCATTGTAGATCTTGAAATAATCCAGATCCAGGAGAAACAGACTTACTTTCTCATCAGACTTCAGCAATTCATCAAGCTTCTGCTGAAAAAAGCGGTGATTGTATAAGTTGGTAAGCCCGTCTTTAATCGACAGTTGTTTAAAATCATTGTACATTTTGTAGTACGTGCGGTAGGAGGAAGTAAGCCCCCATAATACAACGGTAAACAGGACGATTCCCATGATTCCCTCAAGCTCGACCACTTTTGTGATTAAGATTGCGAAGGCCATTAGGTTAACATATATAAGAGTCGACTTAACATCTACCGAAATAAGAGTGCGATTCCTAATATATATAAAGATATTTACAAGCACTAAATTAACAAGAGGATAGGCAAAGATATAAGATCCATATGATAAAACATTGTTCAAGTCTATAGAACCAATTTCTCCACCAGTCAGCTGATAAATCCAAATGCCTACATAAGTAGCCAATGCATATTGTACACCATTAAATAGGATCGGTTTCAATGCTGCTGGCTTCGAGGCTACTAATATTACACAAAAAAGCATCAGAATGCTGGATACCGTAAAAAATCCGTATAAAACACCGGGGATAAAAAGTAGGGGGGACACGAAAGACAGTTCCTCTCCATTTGGTAGAGAAATAGGACGCAGCTCAAACACTGCAGCAATAACTGCCAGTAGGATGATAGACAGCAGCTCCATGTAACTCGGAGTATGGTATGAAGAATATGTCAGTACGAAGAATAAACCTAGACATATGTATAAATAAAGGCTTAATAATCTTTGGTTATCTATTTTCATAAGTTCTTACATCCTTCCCAAGGAAGTATTTTTCATCCTGTAAAAGAAGGGAAACATACATATTCATGACCTTTCATGTCATGAATATGTATGTTCGCCAAATTATTTACCAGCTTACTCTCCAACCCGGATTAAAAATAATCAAATCCACTTCCTGCGTATCATCATAGTAGTTTACTAAGTCTTGCTCCAGGTAATCTTTTGAACCATTCACTCGGTTTAAAAAGGATGATTCAAAGTCATAAATGGAATGGCCGTATGCAGATTGGAAGCTTGTTACAATTCCATGGCTTTGCAAGTTAATCAGCAGTTTGTTGATTCCTTCTACACCCCGGTGCTTAATCAATTTATTAACAGCCATGGAATAAAGCGCCTCAACATTATACTCAGCATTCAGTAATTCTTCCTGACCTGCCTGTAAGGAGAACACTCCACCGGAAAGCTTATGCGCTCTTAAGCTCTCCTTGAGTTTGACAACCAACTCCCTCGCACCTTCCGGATCTAATTCCGCGTGTGCAGTAAAGCCGTTATAAACCGAAATTCCTTCCTGAAGCCAAACTGGCAATTTTGCTTCAAGACCTGCTTGATGAAGAACCGTATGAGTGATTTCATGGGCCAAGTAATGAGCATATTCAGCTCTATTATTGAATGCATAGAGTGGAATCCAAATTTTTGTCCCATCCGTAATGCCGCCTGTATTTTCCACTAAATTATTGATATCAGATGTTGGAACACCTGCATTGACCAAGGCATTTCGGTAAGTATTCTTATGGGAGAACAATATTACTTTATAACTTGGATTATTCACCTGCGGTACACTATGTGCAAGCTGGGCAAAGTTCTTTTTGATAGCCGGTAATGCCACTCTATTAATGAAAGCCTCCGTATGATCAACATGCGAGCTAGTAATCCCTCTGTCACCAGCTTCAATGGTACCATTCCCCGTTCTTACAGATAGAGAAGTGCTGATGTCTGGTAAAGATTTGTCTCTTTGCAGGCTGTGGTGATGAGCCTCCGTGTGGCTGTCAGTGTTGGCAGAAGCAGGGGGTGTAAAAGCGAAAACTGGTGCGATAACGAGAGCTGCAGCTGCAGCCGTAATCATTTTTTTGAATTTCATCATTTAGTTCCTCCTCCAAGTCAATTTGTTTTTTTATTTTTGGGATTATATTTTATCTTGATTGCACTTCTCACAAATGTTGTGCTGCCTTCCATACCCTTTCACCTCCTGATAATAGAATTGATGTGCTATATATCATGTTGCCTGAGACTATCAAAATAAAAAACGCTATACCCGGGTGGAATAGCGCTTTACATGCTATTCGGCAACCCGGCTGTCATAGTGACTACTGTCACCTTAGACCCGCGGCTTTGTGCCCTCACCTTTCGATAAGTTTACCTTTTCGTCGCTCTTATTCAGTTTGCTTGCTGATACTGTACTAAATAGCTGCTCATCTCTTCCTTTGGGAGGGGCACGCTGATGTAGTAACCTTGTAATGTGTCGCAGCCGAGGGAATCAAGTATTTCCAGCTGGCTTTTATTCTCTACGCCTTCAGCAATGACTTTTATGCCTAGTGCATGGGCAAGATTAATAATGGCTGTAACGATCTCCCTGTTATCTGAGTCCAGGACCAGCTCTTTGATAAAAGAGCGGTCGATCTTCAAAGTGTCAATCGTCCACTGTTTTAAGTAGCTTAAGGAAGAGTATCCCACCCCAAAATCATCCAGATGGATTTTCAGTTTGGTGTGTTTAAAATTGTTAAATACATTTTTAAATTTGTTCGAGTATTCCATGGCACTGGTTTCAGTTATTTCAAGATTGATGAATTCCGGACTCAGTCTATTTTCATTTAAGATATTCATTAACTTCTCTTGAAGTCGGTCATCTTTGAACTGCTGTGCAGAGAGATTGACAGACATGGATAAGGAAGTAAATCCGAGGTCATGCCATTTCCTTAATTGCCTACATGCCTCCTTGATGACCCATTCTCCAATCTGCCCGATCAAACCGATTTCTTCTGCAAATGGAATGAATTCGGCAGGCGACAGGATACCTCTCGTAGGGTGATCCCAGCGGATCAACGCTTCCAGCGAGTTGATTTCGTTAGTCTTTGTATCTACCAATGGTTGATAATACAGAACGAATTCTTCAAACTCTATGGCCTTCCTTAGGTGATTCTCAAGCACCAGCCTTTCGAGAACACTGGAATTCATAGTTTCATGATAGTACTTATAGCAATTTCCTCCGGATTCCTTCGCTTTGTACATCGCCTTTTCCGCATCCATGATGAGTGATTCTGCATCACAATTTTCACCGTTATTCGTACTTACACCGATACTCGGGGTTATGAATAGTTCAAACCCTTCCACTTGAAACGGTTCGCTGAAAGACTCCAGGAGCCTGTCCGCAATTTGATCGATGTCCGCCGAGGAACGGAGGCTTTTAAATACGAAAAGAAATTGATCTCCTTCCAGCCGGATTAAACCATCGTTTTGCCTTATATGCGCTTGCAGCCGTTTAGGAATCAGATTTAATATTTCATCCCCATACCTTCTGCCCAGTGAATGATTGATATTTTTAAATCGATCCAGATCAAGAAGTAGCACACTTACCAAGGTTCCGGTTTTAACAGAGAGGTTAATCGAATCCTGAAGTCTTTTATAGAAGACCTTCTGACATTGTGTGTCCATTAAACCTTCAAGACAGGAACCCTCTTCACTGGTACTCTCGGAGTATCTATCATTCACTAATGCTATGCAGCATGTTTGGTTATTATGCTGAATTAACTGCAGCTGGATTTTCGCATAAACTTTCGAACTCTCACTCATCTTGATTTCAGCATAAAACGATGAGATATTCAGTTCTCCATCTATTAGTTGTTGTACAGCATAACGAAATTGGTCTTTGTCGTTTTTCCCAAGCAGGCCAAGGAACGTGCGGCCTGAAAAATAATTCTCTTGTTCCGGATATGTAATGAGTTCAAATGTCTTTAATGAGAAAGTAAATATTTTATGAATATTTTTAGGTGAAGTTATAACATTGGTGAGATTCATCTTGGCGGGGGTGATCGAAAGGTTCTCTGTATTAACCATGCTTTGCATAACTTCCCTCCCTTCTTTCCAATGGCATCAATCAGCATCTATTTGCGGGTATAATTAACTATATATATTTAACCAGTACTCGCTGAGTTAAAACTCATAATAGGACTTTGTTACTATTATTAGCTTAATTTAATTTTCAAACTATTACAACAAAAAGTTTTCGACTTTGTTTTACAAAATCTGGTGTGTTTTCTAATTTTAAAGGATAATCCGTCTTTAACATCATCCTGATTGCAAAATGGATGACTGTATTTGACGATGAAGATCATAAAATGTCGTCAAAAGAAATAACACCCTGCAGTCAGCGAGGGTGTTATTTTTATAAGGTTATTTCTGTATAGATTGTTGTTTTCGGAAAAATCCCTAGTGCCGGATTTTTCTCTCTGAACAGGGAGAGTAGCTCTTTTCTTCATGCCTTACCGGGACATTTTGTGCGAATGATGTCTATATTCTTCGAAATTCATATTAAATAGCAACAAAGTTTAAGAAAAGAGCATTTTATAAAGCTATTTAGTTGAGGCACTTTGACTTTCACGGATATAGGCTTCCAGCTGTTCAGGCGGCAATGGCCGGCTGTAAAAATATCCTTGGCCGATACTGCATGAATTTTGTAAGAGGAAGTCAACCTGCTCTTCCTCTTCCACCCCTTCAGCAATAATGTTGAAGTTCATGTTATGACCCAAGTCAATGATCGTCTTCACGATGGATCCGTTCTTAGAATGTTTAGAGTGATCAATAATATCATCCACAAATGATTTATCGATTTTGATATGGTCGATCGGGAGGAATCTCAGGTTGGTCAATGATGAGTACCCTGTCCCGAAATCATCAATACTTATGGTTACACCTAAATTTTTCAGCTTGTTCAGTATTCTTGAAGATTTCTCGAAATCCTGCATGATACTCTCAGTGATCTCTAACTCAAGCAAGCTTGGCTCCAGACCCGTATCTTTCATGGCTTGTTGAACGTGCTGGACAAAATCGTCATCCTGCAGCTGTCTCACTGATATATTGACTGCAACGGAAATGCAGCCAATTCCGCTTTTCTTCCATTCTTTGCTCTGCCTGCAAGCTTCCCAAAGGACCCACTTACCAATCGGAACAATCAATCCCGTCTCCTCGGCAAGCGGAATGAATTCCGCTGGAGAAACCATTCCAAGGGTAGGATGTTCCCAACGGATCAGAGCTTCCACTCCCAGCACCTCGCCTGTTTCCAAGTTGACTTTTGGCTGATAAAACAGGACCAGCTGCTGAAGTTCAAGCGCTTTCCTGAGTTCATTTTCCAAATCCATCTTTCTCGTGGTATTCCTATTCAAGTTGCGGTTGTAGAACTGGAAATTATTTTTCCCGCGGTCTTTAGCCAGGTACATCGCTGTATCCGCATGTTTGATCAATGTTTCCTGATCCATCCCATCATCCGGATACATGCTTATTCCGATGCTTGGTGTCACAAAGAAGTCCTGTCCGGATATATCTATTGGCTTTGTAAAGCTTTGCAGAATTCTCACGGATAGGGAGGCAGCCTTTTCTTTATCACTATTGTCGAGAAGAAGGATGAACTCATCCCCGCCCTGCCTGAATACCTCGCCTTCTTTATTCAATACATCAGTCAGGCGGTCTGCTACTTTTACAAGTAAGCGGTCACCTGTAGAGTGCCCCTTCGTATCATTGATGACCTTAAAACGATCCAGGTCAAGAAAGAGAATGGCCAATGATGTAGAAGGTGAACTTTCGAGCAATTTATTCAGGCGCAGCTTAAACATATTTCGATTCGGAAGGGAAGTCAACGTATCATAATAAGCCATTTCCCGGATGGTTTCCTCCGTTTTCTTCCGCTCGGTAATGTCCCTTCCGACGATTTGAATCGCAGGCTTACTGCCGTACAGGATAGGCATCGCAGATACTTCAGCATCAATCTCAACACCATCAAAACGTGTGGCTTTGATCTCAAAGATAAGGTTCCCCGCTCTTACCCGCTCACTGTATTCAGAGATGGATTTTCTGATCATGCCCACATCTTTTTCACTTGCCACCTTGAGGATGTCTTCTCCAATCAACGAGTCTGGATCTTTGGCTCCCAGCACCCTGCTGCCTGCTGCATTCATATAGACAAACTTCCCATCCCTGATCACCGCGATGATGTCAGGAGACATTTCAACCAGGCTTCGATATTGGTCTTCACTCTCTTTCCTGTCGGTAATATCGAATAATACACTGGAAAAATAGATGAGATTTCCTTTTTCATCGAGAGTCGGAATCCCCCTGTCCTGAATCCAGCGTACATTTCCGTCTGGCTTGGTAATCCTGTATGTACTTGTACAGGTTTCTCCATTCTGAAGAACTTCCTGTCTGCCTTCAAGACTCTGCAAGTCCTCGGGAAGAATGACCTTTTTCCATAAATAGAAGTCTTTATAGAAATCCTCCATTTCTCTTCCATATAGCTTTTCGATTCCCTGAGTGATCAACAGATTATTAGACTTCAAATCATGAGACCATATCGCAACATCCACAGATTCAAAGATATGATTTAACTTCTGGTTGCTCTCACTCAATTCTTTCGTTGTCTTAAAGATGCCCTTTAGCATGAAATAAACTAAAGAGAGCGTTGTAATGGTCAAGGCAATCTGTATAAACAGGTTAAAGAAGTTCTCCACTGGAAAATATAAACCAAGGATCAACTGCACGATCTGTATAAAAACAACAATAAAGACAATATTCATAAATGAAGTGTTCGTTTTATAACCCACAATGTTTGAGCTCCCACTTATAAAAGTTTCAACTAAAAACCGTTTTGCTTACTAGTATATAGTATCGACAACATACAATAAACAATTAACAAGTTAGACTATTATAATTAGTCTAACTTTCTAAAGAGCGTCAAACAAGTATTTTCTTATTAAAGCCCTTTAACGCATTAACGCACGAAGAGGGACAGTCCCTCTTCGTGCGTTAATGCGTTAAAGTATCATGATAAATCCCTGATTTCCGTTACTGCCTCACACATTTTGGCATACATCAATTCTACTCCTTCTTCCGTGGCTTCGAAATTATACGCATTTTCAGCACTGATCCCCAGGTTATCTGCTTCTTGAGCCACATCAATATTTGCCCCCATGAAAATGAATTCCCAGCGGTATTTTTCCTGCTGATGCTTAATCATTTCTTTTATTTTTTCATAGGAAAACTCACAGCTCGCATTTTCCAACCCGTCCGTCGTAATGGCAAAGATGACTCTTCCCGGCCGTTGGTCTTCAGGAGTGCCTGCAAGTCTATGTCCTACCTCCACAATCGACTTTCCTACCGCATCGAGCAATGCTGTACAGCCTCTGACATAATACTCCTTTTCCGTCAGCTTCACTTCCTCAGCTGCTGCCCCTTGCGACAGGACCTCATACCGATCATCAAACAAAACGGTCGTGACACGTGTTTTCCCTTCCGCTTCAGATTGTCTTTTGACGAATCCGTTAAAACCGCCGATTGTATCTCGTTCAAGTCCTGCCATAGACCCGCTTCGATCAAGCAAAAATACCACTTCAGTCAGGTTTTTATTCAATTTGCCCATCTCCTTCAACTGGTTGATGGTATAATCATACCTGACAACATCCATAATTTGGTCGCCTGATAAGCGACATTTACGTTTACGGAGGATGATTTCCATGATTGATCAAAAACTCCTTACAGAACTGAAGGAATATATACAAATTCACCAGGAAGAAACCCGATTGTTCGATGTCTTTGAAGCCCCTTTTCATACGGATAGCGACCTGCTTGATCATGCGAAATATAGTGAATTGGAGGATTTCATCAGCGACAATGAACAACCTTCTTTCAGGGAGGAATTGTTCAGATTAATTGATGAAAAAGGTCTGACAGATCCCGAGGTTTACAAAAGAGCGGGGATCGACCGCAAACATTTTTCTAAAATAAGATCGAAGCCTGATTACCATGTCGGCAGAAACACCGCGCTTGCTTTGTCACTGGCTCTTCAGCTTAATATGGAAGAAACAGATGAACTTTTGACCTCAGCCGGCTATTCCCTTTCCTGCAGTGATACTTGCGACCTTGTGATCAGATTTTGTATAGAGAGAAAAATCTATGATGTTGACTTGGTGAACCAGGCACTGGATTCCCTCAAGTTGAAGCCTTTGACTGGGTGACGGAGTGTGCTTTAGTACGTTAGAGCACTAAGAGGGACTGTCCCTTTTAGCGTGATAAAGAATTAACGCACTGAGGTCCTCCTCAGTGCGTTACGGTGTTAAAGCTTTCATCGTTACTTCGACATATACCGACAATCCTCGTGCGGTGCCTGTCACCAGGTATCGAGGTCGGCGGCTTCGGTAATCATTTTGTACATTTCCCTTGTCGGTTCCAGCGGCTCCACTCCCAGATCGGCATTCAGCACTTTTTTGCATTTGTTGTACCACTTGATTGCCTGCGGCCGGTTATTTTTCTGATAGTAACAGTACATCAGCAGCCGGTACGCTTCTTCCCACGTATCCTCTTCCATCAGGATCCGTTCACACCAATGGATGCCAGTTTCGAAATCCGAAAGTCTGACGGATACTTGTGCAAGCATTTCAGCCGCCCGCAGGAAAATAACCTGAAGCCGCTCCCTTTCCGTCAGGCACCAATCGGCAAACCGGTGATCGGGCAGGTAATCTCCTTCATACAGCTTCAATCCCCTCTCCAGCAGCTCTTTTGCCAGGACGGGGTCTTTCTCGGTCAAGCCTTCGGTAACCCACTCCTCAAACAAAATGGTATCCAACTGATACACAGCGTCTGGATTGATGCCATAGGAAACGCCGGTCCTCTTGATAAAATAAGATTCTTCACGCGCTTTGCGATGCGGCTCGATCGTCTTTAAAAGCGAATTCAGCGAAACTTTGAAACTGCGGTTCGCCGAATCCTCATCTTGATCAGGCCAAATTTCCCGAAATATTTCTTCTCGGTCAATCAATTTATTTTTATTCGTAATAAAAAACTCAAAAAGCTCTTTTGCTTTTCCACGCTGCCAGTCGCTCTCATTCACAAACCGGTTTCCCAGCTGAATCCTGAATTTACCCAATGTCTTTACTTTCAAGGTGTATCCCGGGTGGTTATCCCTCGTGGCCAGATCCAATTCCGATATATACGAGCTGTGAATATGGTGCTTTTGCGCTTTTACCAATAAAGGGACAAAGTTCTGGATATCCATAGGACCAAATGTTGTCCTTCTCGTCAGGAAGTAGTGATATTCCCCGATTTGCAATTCGTTCAGGAACTGCCTCATCTCATCGCAAAAATTTTCTTCCTGCTCCGTCTCATATGCAATATATGCCTTCCAAAAGGAGGTCAGCATCATGCCGTACCGGTCTCCGCAGCCCTCAAACTGATTTCTTACTTCCACCAGCACATCATAGGCGGCTTCATATTTTCCACAATAGATGGCGGCAATCCCCATACAAAGCTGAATCAGGCTGGACAACCAGACATCCTTCACCCGCTCTGTTTCATATAACCCTTTCTGCCCCGCTTCTATCGCTTTTTCATATTGTCCCTGTTTCCCCAGCAAGATGCAGAGCCCCATGTACGGCTCGGCCTTACCCCGCGGAACATCGATATTATCCATAATTTCAAGGGACGTTTTATAGCACTTCTCTGCCAAAAATGACTCGTAGCGTTCAATCAGTTGAACCGCATGTCCCATTCTCATCCAGCCGCAGGCTTCCACGAAGGGGGATTGGATGTCCATCCCCAACTTCAGCCCCTGCTCGGCATATTTTTTACTTTCCTCCGGGTTGCCCCTGAAAGCCTCGATGATCGACAACAGGATATCGGTTTCTCGATGAGATTGAGAGATATGAACATTGCTGGAATCCATACTGCTGTTCTTTCTTTTTAAAAGAAGATCCCTTGCCTTATTGAGCCTTCCGGTGCGCAAATAGATGCGCGCCTTTAAATTCCCCTCTTCCAGCGGCAGATTCAGAGATTCGGCCCTCTCATACCATTTTTTCGCCTTCACGGCCTGCCCGGAATTAAGCAGATTTTCCGAAAGGAGATGGTACAGCTTGGCCATTTCTTCCCTGCTTTCATTCGAGTTTTCCCTCAGAGCGATGGCCCTCTGCAGCACCCGCTCGGCCTTATCCGGCTGGATGGTATCGAGATAAATCCTGGCGATACCTTCAAGTGCAATACTCACCAAGTAATGATCGCCTGCCTCTTCCCCGCTCGTGATGGCTTTCCGGTAACAAGATTCAGCCCAATCATAGGAAGAACGGAGCCGGCTGATTTCCCCCTGATAAAACCATAGCGTTGGAAACTCGTACTTCAACTCTTCCGGAATAGGTTTCAGATAATCCAGCAAAGTTTGCAGTTTTCCTTTCTGGAGAAGCTCCCTCCCATGAAGGCTGATGACCCTGGCACCGTAACTGTATTCGCCAACCTGCAGATAATGATGAAGCGCGTTTTCAATATTTTCTTCTTCAAAAAATTGAGCCGCTTTTCGATTCAGGTTAATGTAATCCTCTTGCCGTGTCCGCCTCAGCCTGTTTTGCAAAAATTCCTTGAACAGCGCATGATACCGGTATTTCATTCCATCGATTTCCTGAATGAATACATTCTGCCGGGACAGCTTCTGTAAAACGGATTGGGCGTCTCCCGTACCAAGCACCGCATCACAAACATCCGATGCGAGTTCATCCAGTATGCTTGTTTTCAACAGAAATTCCTGTATGGCAAAAGGCTGTTTGGACAGGACTTCCAACGCTAGGAAGTCAAACAGGTCCTGCAGTGTTTCTGAACGGTTATCAAGAAAACCGCCCGGCATATCACTATTGCGCATATTACCGACAAGCATATGGACAGCGATGGCCCAGCCTTCTGTCAGCTGATGAATTCTCTGCAAATCCTGTTGGGTGATGGTGATTTCATAAATGTCCTCAAGCAAGTGCTCAATTTCATCCATGCTCAACATAAGATCCTCCTGCTTGATTTCAAGCAGTTCGGCTTTTACTTTTAAAGAAGTCAATATTCCCCAGGAGGGCTTGGTGCGGCTCGAGATGACTAAATGCAGGTTTGAGGGGATGTATTCAAGGAAGTGTTTCATCCACTTTTCAATTACCATGGATTTCTGGACATGATGATAGTCATCCAGAATGACCACAACCTCATCTTTCAGCCCGACCATTTCATTCACGAACATGGAAATAAGGGACCACATTTGTTCATCGCTGATATGCTGATGGAGCATGTCCAACTCTGCCAAAACAGGCGACCCGAAGGCAGGAATTTTTGCCTTTATGGCATGAACAAGCTTTGTCAAAAACGGGATGATATCATCATCGTTCGGCGAGACAGAATACCAGCAGGCATCATTGTGGATATCATGGGCGAACAGGATAAGAGCCGTACTTTTTCCGTAACCTGCCCTTGCATGCAGAAGTGTCAGTGGATATTTGGGGATGGAGGCGAGTTTTTTATGAAGGCTCGCACGCCGCATGAAGCTATCCTTCACAGGCGGGGGCATTAATTGACTTTGTATGACCGGTATGGCTCCCATTGATTTACCTCCTTCCTTATAAAGAATAATGAATTTGGTGATCGTTTGATAAAAAAGACATTTATGATTCATGGCTATTTAACATTAAAATTTGTTTACACAAGGTTGCTTGGAGTCGTGCACCTTGAGCGGAAATACTGCTTCATCCAAATAGCAACAATACTTACGAAAAGAGCTTTCAACAAATTCCATGCAAAAGGACTATCTAAAGCAGAGGTATTCCAGGATGTTCATCAACATTTCCAAAGGACATCTGGGTCTGCTGCGCTCAACCCCACTGTACAATATATGCCATTATCATCTGGGCCTGTACAAATTTTTTCTTTTTCATTATTAATTCTATATAATCTGCTGGATTCCTTTTTAAAAGAACGAACATCAATAGTATCCTCAAGCCGCGCTTACTTCATCTGTAGATTAATTTCGGGGGGGGGGGGCCGGTGTTATCGGTGGTCTTCTTGATTTGTCAGCGATTTTTTACTTTTATCGTCGATTCCTGGAGTTTATCAGCGATTACTCCTTTTTCACATATTCCAGCGTTTTCCGGCCACTTCTCTTTGATTTGCACTCCCTCGCATCTTCAGTCAAATCCCCCCCCTCAAAACCAACCTAAAACAAAAAGCATCCGCACACATTCTTCAGTGGCGGGATGCTTTCATTACGTTACCTTATCCAGTCGATTTCGGAGCTCGTTCTTGTTGATTTTACCGACATGGGTTTTCGGCAGCTGATCAACAATATAAAAGCATTTCGGTATCTTGTATTTTGTTAACTTTCTCTTGCAGTATTCCTGGAGTTCTTCGGGGCTTAAGCCGGTGCTCCCTTTAGCCGTTACAAACGCTACAACTTTTTCACCCCATTTTTCATCCGGGATGCCGATGACCGCCACTTCATCAACCGTGTCATGAGATTCAATCCAGTATTCGATTTCTGACGGATAGACATTTTCCCCGCCGGTGATGATCATATCTTTTTTCCGGCCGACGATATAGTAGTAGCCGTCCTCATCTTTTTTCGCGAGGTCGCCGGTACGGAACCAGCCGCCCTGCCAAGCCTCCCTGGTTTCGTCATCTTTTTTCCAATAGTATTCAAACAGGTGGCTGCCGCGCAGGTAAAGCTCCCCGACTTCATCGGCTCCTGCTTCCAGGCCTTGTTCGTTCACGACCTTCACTTCATTGAAAAGCATTGGTTTTCCGACTGAACCTTGACGCACGACAGCTTCCTTTGGATCGATATAAAAATTGTTAGGTCCCGCTTCGGTCAGTCCATATCCTTCTTTGAAGGCGAGTCCTTTACTGTTGAAAGCTTCATAGATGCCTAAGGGACAGGGCGCTCCTCCAGACAGGAATACTTTCATATCAGGGAATTTCGCTTTTTTGAAAGCTTTCGTTCCGGTCAGCATGTGGTACATGGTCGGTACGAACAAAACGATGGAGCATTTATAATCGATTAGGTCTTTCACTGCCTGGTCCGGATGAAACCCCGGGGACAGGACCACCGTGCCGCCTGCGACCAGGATCGGAATGGATAAAGCATTCAATCCGCCGGTATGGAACATCGGGATGCTGGTCAGCGTGGTATCCCTGTCGGTAAGATTCCAGCTTACGATCGTATTGACGGCATTCCACATGATTGACCGATGAGACAGAACAGCACCTTTGGGATGCCCCGTCGTCCCTCCCGTATAAATCATCGCGAGTGGGTCGGACTCCTCCAAATCAAGCTTCGCAGTGATTTTAGAGGTCGCAATTCCTTCCAAATAGTGATTAGAATCAATCTCAATTAAATAAAAATCCTCCTGCAGCTCACTTGCCTGCTGGATAAAACTTGTCTGAACCCCCATGATGGCCGGGGCTGCATCCCTTACAACAAACTGGAGTTCATCAGTGGAAAGCCTCCAGTTCAGCGGCACGAATATCGCCCCGATTTTTAAACAAGCAAACATAAAATCAAAATAGCTTACATGGTTTTCAGCGAATAAAGCGATTCGGTCACCTTTTTTCACTCCCTGTTCCAGAAACAGGCCCGCCAGCCGGGACGCACGTTCGTTCAGTTCGCTGTATGTCCAGGAATCCTTTGTAACGGAATCTATGACTGCGCATTTTGCCGGAAATAACCCGGCTCTGCTCTTCACCCAATCGATTTCGTAGCTCACTCCAATCTCTCCTCTTCTACATCATGATTCCTCCATCAACGTGCAGCACATGGCCATTGACATAATCCGATTCATGGCTCGCCAGGAACAGGTAGGCATTCGCGATATCTTCCGGTTTCCCGAGGCGCCCCATCGGAACCTGAGCTTTCATTTTCTCGATGACTTTTTCCGGAACTTCGGCTACCATGGCGGTTTCGGTAAAGCCCGGTGCCACGGCATTAACATTGATTCCTTTCCTGGCAAGTTCTTTCGCCCACGTTTTGGTCATCCCGATCACTCCGGCCTTGGCAGCCGCGTAATTCGTCTGTCCGACATTTCCGTAAGTGCCTGTCACCGAAGAGGTGTTGATGATTTTTCCTTTGCCCTGCTCTGCCATATATGGCAAGACAGCCTGGGTGCAGTGGAACACACCTGTCAAATTCACATTGATGACCTGCTGAAACTGGTCCACCGTCATTTTTGACAGCATCGAATCTCTTGTAATTCCGGCGTTATTAATGAGGATATCGATCTTACCGAATCGCTCGGCGACATTTTCCACCAGTCTGTGGACACTTTCCCTGTCAGAAACATCGACCCTAATAAAAACAACTCCGGGGTTTGCTTCCACGGCTTCCTTTCCTGCTGCTTCATTAAAATCTGCAATCACAACCTTAGCGCCTTCCTTCATAAAAACTCTCGCGGCTTCAAGGCCGATTCCATTCGCAGCCCCTGTAATGATCGCCACTTTATCCTGCAGTCTGCTCATACTTTCTGTCCCTCTCTTTCTAAAAGGCTCTTTTCTAAAACTTTGTTGCTATTTAGTATAAAGTTAAAGAGATATAGCCATATTTCATACGAATCACCTTGGTAAACAAGAAAGAAAAGAGCTATTCCCCCTGTTCAGTTAGATAAGCCCCTGTACCCGAGGGGAAAATCCGGCCCTTTGGATTTTTCCGATAGCAACAATCTTTACGAATTCAGCGTTCTAAAAAACCTTCCATATGTTCCAGGAGTCCGCCCAGATCATCAATCAGAGGCGAATGCCCGCAATCTTTTAACTCAACGAACTCTACCCTGCCCTCGTAATCCTCGAGTAATTCATTCGTCATCCGCTCAGTGACGACCAAATCCCGCTCACCGCTAAGGATAAGAACCGGTATCGTAATCTTGCTGACTTCTCCCCGGCCTTTCGTCAAACCGTTATCATGATTGCTGATATTGAATAGATTCAAAGCTTGATAGACTTCTGCCAGGTTTCGCTGGGTACACATATCCTCTAAGTATTTTTCATATCGGTCGGGCTCCGGCTTTTTATCCGTGTAGATAAGGGCATCCCAAATTGCCCTCAATAATGCATGATTTTTCTGGTCATATGCTCCCTGCACAGGGATTGTTTTGCCGATATCCTGCTTTACTTCATCAATCGTTCGCAGCCTGTTGTCTGGATCTGGAAGACCCTGTTCATTGCTCCCGTAAAACGGATAGCCGCGGGTTGAGGCAGAAGCGACCAGCAGGAGCCTGCTGCAGTAACCCGGATGGTCGATGCAGAACTGCTGGCAGACCGCTCCTCCGAGTGACCAGCCGATCAGTGCGAAGTCAGACAAACCCAATTCGTCTGCAAATTCTTTCAGGTCATCTGAAAAATCTTTGATGGATTGGATCGGCCTGCGGTAAGAAGACTCTCCAAACCCCCTCAAATCAATTGCGTATAATTTATATTTTTCATCCATATTCTCAAGGACCAGATCCCAATGCGCAGAGGAGGTCATGTTGCCATGGACGAGCACAACAACTTTGCTGCCGCCTTCCCGTTCTCTGTATCCGATCGTTTCCCCGTTCTTAATGGTGACTTTTTTCATCGTAATTTCTGCCATTCTATCTCCTCCCTTTCATCCCCAGCGGATGACGTTTGCTCCCCATGCATATCCAATACCGGCACTGACCAGCACGACGATATCCCCCTTCTTCAGCAAGCCTCTTTCTTCAGCCAGCTGCAGGGAGATGATCTGGTCCATCTGGCCGATATGGCCGTAGTCTTCCAGATAAATAGATTTCTCATGCCGGACCCCCAGTTGATCCAGCACATAGTTGTGCGCAGACCTTTTCATATGCAGGATGGCAATGTAATCAATATCCTCCTGAGTACAGCCGCTTTTCCTTAAGGCTTCCCTGATGCACTTCAGGAAATTGTCCATCGACTTCTTCTCCAGGCGTCCTTTCATGCCTTCCGGGTCAGGTACATCCAACTGGTAAAGTCCAGCTGCCAGGCTTTCTGCTGTCAGCGGTGATTTTGTTCCGCCGACAGGCACGACGACATCTTCGGAAAATGAACCGTCCGTGATGATATGGCTGCCGAGGATGAAGTTTTGCTTACTATCCCTTTCGAGAAGCATTGCCGCTCCCCCTGCCCCGAGGTTATACATAAACCTTGTTCTCGGATTCTCGTAATCTATAAAATCCACATTCCGATAGCCGCCTGCAAGGAGGACAGTTTTAATATCAGGATCAGCCGTCATCATATCTCTGGCGATTTTGACCGCCATTATCGTAGTTCCGCAGCGAAGGGCTATATCAAAAGCAAAAGCATTCACGGCGCCGACTTCCTCCTGCAGCTTGATGGCTGCCGTCCATAATGGATATTCTTTGTACTCCTCTCCGATATAGATGACCAGGTCGATTTCAGCCGGATCAATCGTTGCTTTTTCAATGGCATCCCGGGCCGCTTTGATTCCCATTTCACAAGTATGATCGTCCGGACCGGGCAGCGGCTTTTGTTTGATCCCTAATTTTTCGATGACGATATTCTCCGGCATACCCGCTTTTTCCGCCAGTTGGGCTGCGGTCATTTTTCGTTCCGGAATGTATACTCCCAAGCTTTTAATCCCGGCTTTCATCTCCGCTCCTCCTCTATCGGATTTTCGAGCCCTTCCACTGTCTCTTTCATATATTTCATCGCTTCTTCAAATGAATCAAAGGATAGTTCGTTTTCTCCTTGAACATGAGTCAGTTTAATTCGATAGTCACGCTTGCCTGAGTCCATCACATGACAGCGGACGATAAATGATGTAATGAGCTGGTTCAATCGGCATCCCCCTTTTAACCGGCAATTTTCTTGTCTGAACTCACTGCCTTGTCATGGCTCTTACCGCTTTTTTTCTTAAATATACCTTGGAGAGTCCCGGCAATTCCTTTTGGAAAGAAGATAACAGCCAGTATATATACAGTTCCGAAAAGAATGATCCATCTTTCGAAAATCCAATGAACATCGGATAAGCCGGACAGCCAGTGATGGGCGAATTCGACGAGGGCAGCCCCAATGATTGGTCCAATCAATGTACCAACGCCTCCGATGATGGTCATCAGCAGGGCATCCAAGGTCACCTCTGTGGCAAAAACACTTGTATCGACGAATCGGAGAGTCAGCATATACAACACACCGGAAATGCTTGCCACGACTCCGGAAACAACACTGACAATGACTTTATAATGAAGCACTTTATATCCAAGTGATTCGGTTCTTCCTTCATTCTCCCGGATCGCCAGGAGCACCCTTCCAAGCGGTGATTCAGTAAACCGCTTGAGGCCGAAGAACACGAGCACCATGACTGCGAGGCATGTCAGGTAAAGAGTCGTCCGGTCCTTGAGAGCATCAGGAACCGAAAAGGTAAACCCATCCGCTCCTCCTGTAACACTTCGCCACTTTTCAGCAGCAACCAGGAACAGCCCGGCCAGTGCCAGTGTGAGCATTGCGTAAAAATGGCTTTTCAAACGAAGCGTCAAAACCCCGACAATGAAGCTGACGATCCCTGCCACGACTACTGCAATCAAGATGCCAAGCAGCAGCGTCAGCATCGTGGGCTCCTGCTTATTGAACATGACTGCCGTGGAATAGGCCCCGATTCCGAAGAACATGGTGTGACCGAATGAAACAATCCCTGTATAGCCGAGCAGCAAATCATAACTCATCGCGAAAATTCCCAGGATAAAGACCTGCATCATCAGAAACAGAAGACTTCTTCCGGTTACCATAAAGGGAAGAACTGCGAGCAGGAAAGCGATTATGAGATAAATCCATGTACTGTGGTTCATGCGCAATGCTTGCATTGATTTTTCACCCCTTTACCTTAAATAGTCCCTGCGGCCTGAAAATCAAGACAACGGTCATCAGCAGCATATTGACGGCCAGCGATAAAGCCGGAACATAGTAGGCCATGTAAGCTTGTGCAAGACCGACCAGAATGGCTGCAAGCAGTGAACCAAGGAAGCTTCCCATACCTCCGATGACCACCACGATGAAGGCGAGGATCCCGAACTCCAATCCCATCTCCGCGTAGATGACACCTGAATACGGAGCCATCAGCATTCCGCCAAGGGCAGCCATTGCCGCACCGACCATGAAGACAAGCATGAAGACCACGCGAATGTTGATTCCCAGCGTCTGCACCATTTCTTTGTTCATAACGCCTGCCCGCACAATCAGGCCGATTTTCGTTCTTTTTAAAATAAATGAAGTGACAGCAAACACAATAAGTCCGACAAGGATAATGAATAATCGATATTTGATCAGGATGACATCGCCGATCATAAAACTTCCCTCTAAAAACGGGGGAGGATTTGCGGCTTTCTGGTCAGGACCGAACACGACTTTTATCATTTCGGACAAAACGAGCATCAATCCCAAAGTGATCAAGATTTGCTGCGTATGGTTCCCGTATACCGGCCGGATGATCAAATACTCGGTCGCCGCCCCGAGAAGGAGACCGGTGATGATGGCGACAATGATTCCGAACCAGAAGGATTCCGTCATGTTATAGGCCCAGACTCCGCTGAATGCCCCCCAGACGAACAACCCGCCGTGAGCAAAATTAAGAACATCCATCAGACCGAAAATAAGGGTAAGGCCTGCCGCCAGCAAAAAGATGAGCATCCCTGTGGCCAACCCGTTGATTGTTAAGCTGAAAAGTAAATCCACATCCACACCTCCTATGCAATCCCAAGGTATTTTTTCATCATGACTTTATCCTGCTTCAGCTCACTCATCAATCCTTTATGGACGGTCTGCCCGTCATCGATGATATGAAAGCTGTCACCGATTTTGCTTGCCATGATAAAGTTCTGTTCCACAAGCACGATGGTTGTTTTTTCTTTCATCTGCTGAATGGTTTCCATCACTTTTTCTACAATGATCGGCGCCAGTCCCTTACTCGGTTCGTCAATCAGCAGCAGTTCATTGTCATTGACATACGCACGGGCTATCGCAAGCATCTGCTTCTGGCCGCCGCTGAGCTGGCCGCCGGGCTTATTCCAGAATTTTTTCAAATCGGGGAACAACTCAAGGACCCAATCCAGCATCCTGGCAGACTTCTCATCTTCCTTTTGTATCGCCACCCGCAGGTTTTCCCCTACTGTCAAATCTGAAAATACCCCTTGGTCTTCAGGAACATAGCCGATTCCGCTTTTGGCTACCATATACGGCTTCCATTTTTTTATTTCTTCTCCTTTGAACTTGATGCTGCCTGCGGTTGCAGGGTTCAGACCCATGATGGTCCTCAGTGTCGTCGTTTTCCCGGCACCGTTTCGGCCAAGCAGGACTGTCACCTCACCTTTGGGCACTTCAAAAGAGATATCATGTAAAATATGAAACTGGTCAATATGTGTTTGCACGTTTTGGAGCTCAAGCAAGGTGTTCATCATACAACCCTCCCAGATAAGCAGACTGAACGGTTTCATTCTCCATAATTTCTTCAGGACTGCCTTGTGCCAGCAGCTCCCCATGGAACAAGACCATGACTTCATCCGATAAATCAAGGATCATATCCATTTTGTGTTCAATCAGGACGATCGTCTGGTCTCCCTGCTTCTTGATTTTCTTGATAACCTCCAGGATTGCCGGCACTTCTTCGATCGACATGCCCGCCGTCGGCTCATCGAGGAGCAGGACATCGGTTTCCAGCGCAAGCAGCATCGCGATTTCCAGCTTTCTTTTTTCCCCATGTGCGAGGCTGCTGGCAATCGTGTTCGCTTTCTCCTTGAGGAGAACCATCTCGAGGAGATTTAATGCTTTTTCCTTCATTGATTTATAGTGTTTATAATGGGCGAAAACCTGATATCTCACCTTCTGCTGGGACTGCACAGCCAGCCTTACATTTTCCAGCACGGTCAGGTTCGGAAAAACATTGGTGATCTGGAAGGATCGGCCGATGCCTTGGCGGGCCCTGTCCGTCGGAGTCAAGGAAGTAATGTCATTTCCTTTGTAAAAAATTCTTCCTTCGGTCGGAGAAAGCTGGCCGCTTAATAAATTGAATAAAGTCGTCTTTCCGGCTCCGTTCGGCCCGATGACCGAAGTGAATTTCTTTTCCTGTATGGACATGGTGACCCCATTAACAGCACGGTGGCCGCCAAAATCGATCGATAAATTTTCTGATCTGAGAATGTCTTGCACAGAGTTCACCTCGTTTCTTTTTTGTGGAAGGGTCTTTATTTGCGGGTTTAAGGTTCAGGCTTGGGGGCTGCCTCCCATGTTTGCGAGGGGCATCATTTTCTGGGTTTCTCGTTTTGATGTACCCCGCCTGTTTTTACAACACACGTAACTATCAGTTCCCAGCGAGAATACATACCCTCGCCAACAAGTTGACAAGGGTATCCTCACATCAAGTTATTGATTTAAAATCGGCGGCTCTGTTTCTTCCGGGGTCAATACTCGTTTCAGCACCGGTACCGGGTAGTCAAAGCCATCTTTTTCTTCAAGGGTGATGGCATACAGTGACTGCATCGCCTGATGGTCTTCAGGTCTGAATGTCATAGTTCCTTTTGGTGTTTCAAAGCTCATTCCTTCCATTGTCTCGATCAACTTGGCTGAATCGGTATCACCTTCTGTATTCTTCAGGGCTTCCACAATTGAGATAGCGGCACTCATTCCGCCCGGAGTGAACAAGTCAGGGACTGCTCCGTCAAAACGTTTTTTGTGCTCTTCCACCAACCAGTCATTAACTTCATTGTCGGGAAGGTCGTGATAGTAAACTGTGAAACCTTCCATGCCAACCAGCGGTTTCATTGTCGCAAGGGCTGCAATATCAGGGGCGCCTGTGGAAATCTTGATTCCCTGCTCCTGAACTTTCATATCCGCAATCTGATTCCAAGGTGAGTTGGCACCCGCCCAGATAACAAACAGATAATCCGGTTTGGAATTAATGATCTTTTGGATGTTCGCTGTGAAATCAGTTGCAGCCGGATCGGCATATTCTTCATGAACAATATCTGCGCCCAGATCTTTAGCAGCTGTTGTAAATGCCGCTACGCCATCCCGGCCGAAAGAGTTGTCCGGAGCAAGTGTCACGATTTTAACTCCTTCTTTGGCAATCGCCGCAGCACCCGCAACGGCATCCTGGGAAGAATTTCGTCCTGTACGGAAGATATATTCGTTGAACTCTGAGCCTGTAATACTGTCGGCTACCGCCGGTTCGACCACCATGATTTTCTCGTATTCTTCAGCAAGCGGGGTTACCGCCAATGTATCACCTGAGCTTGAAGATCCGACAAGGAAGTCAACCTTATCTTCTTCCAGCAGCTTGAGGGCTTTCTGTCTAGCAACCTTTGGATCTGTTTCTGTATCTTCATAGATGATTTCGATTTTCTTTCCTGCTATTTCACCAGTGCCATCTGTCGCAAAATCAA
>NZ_ABCF01000038.1 GCF_000181495.1 Bacillus sp. SG-1 | reverse complement strand
AATTGTGAGGGAAACGAGAAATGTTTGGATCATAATTCAAGGAATAGACCAAATTGAGAGGTCGTCGAGAAGAATGAGGACAAATAAGTCGAGGAATAGACCAAATTGTGGGGACAACGAGAAAAATGTGGACCATTAAATCAAGGAATAAGCCGAATTGTAAGAGCAACCTGAAATTTGTGGTCAGATAAGTCCAAATTTAACTCAAATCGGGGGCAAACGTTTAACAAGCCAGTTTGTACCCACCAACCAATCACAGAAAGCCCCAAAAACAAAAACTCCCCACCGAGGAGGAGTTTTCATTCTGTTGTGTAATAGTAAAGATATGCTGTTTATAAATGTTTGCTGATACCATCGGCGATTTCTTTTAACTCATTTGCGCTGTATTGGTCTGTATGGGTTTTCCAAACAGCTCCGAATCCGTCGCCTTGTCCATAACGAGGAATGATGTGAAGGTGGAAGTGGAAAACGGACTGGCCGGCATCTTCCCCATTATTATTCAGCAGGTTCAAGCCGATTGGATTATACTCCGCTTTGATGGCATTTGCGATTTTCGGTACAGCTGCAAAGACATTGGACGCGATTTCTTCTGTCAGCTCGTACACATTTTCTTTATGTACTTTCGGGATCACCAGGGTATGTCCTTTGGTCACCTGGCTGATATCAAGGAAAGCCAGAACATGTTCGTCCTCATACACTTTTGATGAAGGGATTTCGCCGTCAATTATTTTGCAAAAAATACAGTCACTCATAGTATCCCGCCTTTCAATGTTTTTTTGATTTTATCATAATAAGTGAAATTATGGAAAGAACAAAGAAGGGGCCGGCAGAAAGGTAATATCAGAATCACCCTTTGCCAGCCCCATTTGAAGGGGGAATACATTAAAGGTTCATTAGTGGAACGTCTAAATGCTCTGCGATAAACACCTCATTTTGCATGATTTTGCAAGATCAGTGATTAATCGAAATTTGTGTTGACCGACTCTGGTTCAAAGCGACCATCCCCTTATCTTATAGCTTTTTATGCTTTAAGAAGTCAATGATAGTCCGTGTTCTTTGATAAACACCTCATTTTTAAAGTTTGTTAAAAATTATGGTGTGAGTTCAAGTCAATACTGTGCAAGACGACCATCCCCTTATTAATGATGGAAGCAAACGTATAATTCGGATCCCGGTCTTTAACAACCACCCCGTTTTAAGTTTTGCTGTCCCCTTCCTCCATTATGATGGCCATTTTTTAATTCTATATACAAGAAAAATATTATTTATCGAAGAAGTTCAGAAATAGCCTGAAAAGACGCGCTTTGCTAAAATGAAACCAACAACAGATAGAAAGGACGTTGCTTGTGTCACTATTGGAAATTCAGCATTTGGTTGGAGGATATACACGAAAACCCGTGTTGAAAGATATTTCTTTCAGCATCGATTCTAACGAAATTGTAGGGTTGATTGGACTGAACGGAGCCGGAAAGAGTACGACTATCAAGCATATCATCGGGTTGATGGAGCCTAAGCAGGGAGATATCAAAATCAACGGGCTCCAACTAAAAGGTGATACCGATGAATACCGAAAACAGTTCGCCTACATACCGGAAACACCGATCCTCTACGATGAATTGACTTTGGAAGAACATATGAGGCTAACTGCAATGGCCTATGGAGTTCCAGAAGCGGAATATAAAAAGAGGGCGGAGGGGCTGCTGAAAGAATTCAGAATGGAAAAAAGGCTGGGCTGGTTTCCTTCTCATTTCTCAAAAGGGATGAAACAAAAAGTCATGATCATGTGTGCTTTTTTGGTAGAACCGAGTCTGTATATTATCGACGAACCCTTTGTAGGTCTGGATCCGTTAGCAATCCAGTCTTTGTTGAATTCGATGGAAGAGATGAAAAAGAATGGGGCCGGCATATTGATGTCTACCCATATCCTCGCAACAGCAGAACGGTATTGTGATTCATTTATCATTCTTCATGAAGGGCAAATCAGAGCTAAGGGAACGCTTCAAGAACTGCAGCAGGAATTTGGAATGCCCCATGCAACGTTGGATGATATCTATATCGAGCTGACAAAGGAAGAAGTTGAACAATGAGAAATATCGATGAAATATGGAAAAAAAGGGTTGTGGAATATAATACAGAGCTGAGGAAATATCTACGTTATATGTTTAATGACCACTTGCTGTTTGTGCTTATTTTTGCTTTAGGCGGTGGTGCATTCACATATAATCAGTGGGTAGGGACTCTTGACAGCTCTTTTCCGGCTCCGTTTATTATGGCGGTCATCCTTGGATTGATCCTCTCATGGAGTCCGGTCTATACATTCTTACGGGAGGCAGATGCTGTCTTTTTACTGCCGCTTGAAAGCCGTATGAAAAAGTTTTTCCAAAAAGGGATATGGGTAAGCTTTATTTCGCAGTCCTATGTATTGCTGCTGATTCTTGCTGCCATGATGCCTATGTATGTAAAGGTGACAGACCGAGGATTTCAATTTTTCTTTGTCCTCCTCTTAATTTTATTAGGACTGAAAGTATGGAATCTCTATGTGAGATGGTATACCTTGAAAAATCAGGAGCGTGATACGCATTTTGTTGATTACTTTATACGATTTGCTTTAAACGCTGTTTTCCTTTATATGGTGCTCAGCGGGGCTTCTCTTGTCCTGGTTCTCGCAGTGGCGGTCATCCTGATGGGTTACCTATTGTACTTCAGGGGCTCCGTAAAAGGGAAAAGCCTGAAATGGGATGTACTGATCAGTCTGGAAGAGCAGAGGATGCTCTTGTTTTATAGATTGGCGAATATGTTCACGGATGTGCCGAAACTGAAGGGGAAAGTGCATCGCAGAAGATGGCTCGACGCTGTCATGAATATGATAAAGTACGACCAGAAGCAAACCTTTAAGTTTTTGTATATCCGTTCCCTTCTGCGCACGAGTGAATATTTTGGCTTATATATCCGTCTTTCTTTATTGTCCATGGTGATCCTTTACTTTAGTGAGACACTTTGGCTCAGCATCGTAACCGGTTTGCTGTTTATGTATTTGACTGGTTTTCAGATGATCCCAATGTTCAAACGTTTTGATTATAAAATATGGGTCTCCCTATACCCGGTGGCTGAAAGTGTGAAAAAACAATCCTTCCAGCAAGTGGTGTACTGGGCAATGAATGTACAGGCTGTCCTATTTTCTCTGGCGCTCGCCTTAGGCGGCCAATCATATGAAGCGGGGATCCTGTTGGCCGCAGGGCTTTTGTTTGCATTTGCCTTTGCAAATTTTTATCTCCCGCAGAGACTGAAGAAATTCGAATACTGAGTGAAACTTCATGTTGCTTCATTCGTATTAACAGGCATGGTTTTGGTTCTTTTTAACGAGGCAAGGAGTTGAACATGCTCCTGAGGATAATAATCTGCACTGAGAAAAGCAAAGCTCGCAAAACAGCCTACTAAAAGGACAGGTGTTTGACATGAAAAGCTTTGAATCACATGCACAAAACGAAATGGAGATGTGGAAGAGGAAAAAACTGAAGAGAGCAGGCATAGTGAACCGAACTGCCAAAAAAGCACAAATCAAATTCAACTCAGTGATTCCGGAGAAGGTGCACAAGATGGTTACGGACAGCATCAAGAACATGGTCAAAGTAACATTGGCAGGTTCAGGGTTTACATCCAGTAATAAAATTATCGTTCCGGAATCATTAGAAGAGAAGGAAAAGTACATGAAGGAAAGGCTGTCTTTTTATAGAAAAGCAGCCGCGGTGGAAGGAGCCGGAACAGGTGCCGGCGGAATTTTCCTTGGATTGGCGGATTTTCCGCTGCTGCTTTCCATTAAAATGAAATATCTATATGAAGCGGCCCAGATACACGGTTTTGATCCGAAAGATTATGAGGAAAGACTTTTCATGTTATATGTTTTTCAGCTTGCGTTCTCAAGTGATGCACATCGCCGTGAAGTTTTCTCGATTATTGATGGTTGGAAAGAGTTTAAGAAAAAGGCTGTTGACTTGGATTGGAAGGTGTTCCAGCAGGAGTACCGCGATTATATAGATTTTGTGAAGATGCTTCAGATCATTCCCGGTATCGGGGCACTTATAGGAGCTTATGCCAATTATGGACTATTGGAAGAGTTAGGTGAAGCAGCAATATATGCTTATCGAAGCAGGTATTTTAAATAGTAAATGATGCCCCTCCCCTTGCAGGCGAGGGGCATTGTTTTTTGTGAGGGAAAAGGATGATGCTTGCAAGGCGAGCCAAGAAAACATCTTTTATATTTGATGTACCCCGCTCCCTGGGCGACCGGTAACAACCATCAGAAAAGCCGGCACAAAAATGTACCGGCTTTTCTGTTATTGGGAATAAGTGATGGCGGCCTTGGCGAGGACACGTGCGGCTGTCAGCATCGCTTTTTCATTAAAGTCGAATTTTGGATGGTGGTGGGGGTACGGGTGTTCAACTCCCTCAGGCTGGGCCCCGGTGAAGAAAAAGGTACCTGGGACCTTTTGCAGATAGTATGCAAAATCCTCTCCGCCCATTTGCATGTCACACTCTTCAATTGCACTGACTCCGTTTATGCCTTCGACTGCTTTGACAAGGTGCTCCGTTTCTTCTTTATGGTTTACAACCGCTGGATAACCTTTATCGTAATGGAAGGTATAGGAGCAATCGGCTGAAAGGCATGTGCCTTTTATGATTCTTTCCATTTCGTTAATGATGAAGTCCCTGGTATCCTCACTGAAGGTTCGGACCGTTCCGCCCAATTTGGCAGTATCGGCTATTACATTGAATGCATTTTCGGCAACAAATGATCCTATCGTGACAACGGCGGGTTCTATTGGATTGACTCTCCGGCTGACGATTTGCTGAAGGGTACCGACCAATTGTGACGCTGCGACAATGGAGTCCTTTGTTTTGTGCGGCTGAGCACCATGTCCTCCAGCTCCTTGGATGGTTATTTCAAATCGGTCTGCCGCGGCCATGATGGGGCCAGTACGGTATTGAATCTTTCCAAGCGGTTCTGTTGCCCATAAGTGGGTTCCAAAAACGGCATCCACACCATCCAGGCAGCCTGCTTCTACCATTGGTTTTGCTCCCCCAGGGGCATATTCTTCAGCGTGCTGATGAATGAACACGTAAGTCCCCGGCAGTTCAGCCTTCAGCTCATTCATTGCTTTCGCAAGTACAAGCAATGTTGCTGTATGTCCATCATGGCCGCAAGCATGCATGACACCATCGATGGTTGAACGGTAAGGGACTTCCTTCTCGTCATGGATAGGCAGTGCGTCAAAATCAGCTCTCAAGGCAATGGTTTTTCCAGGTCTCGCCCCGTCAATTCGTGCAATGACCCCGTTGCCTCCTACTC
This sequence comes from Bacillus sp. SG-1, assembly GCF_000181495.1. Taxonomy (GTDB): domain Bacteria; phylum Bacillota; class Bacilli; order Bacillales; family Bacillaceae_B; genus Rossellomorea. The sequence goes on along the minus strand of NZ_ABCF01000038.1, from coordinate 21,154 downwards.
CCGGATTCACATCTATTTCAAGCTGTCGGTAAAAGTCGGCGATAAATTGTGATGTTTTAACCTCTTTGAATGAAACTTCCGGATGCTGATGAAGATACCGTCTGATTTCCACCATTTCTTCCCACCCGTTTTCCAGTTTTTCAAATAATGTTTCGAGCATTCAAATTCCTCCTTCGACGCCTATGTGTTTTATTATGAAAATTAAGAATAGTATATCATTATATTTATATAAATGTCGGCGATTACTATAGCGGTCCTTGGCTTAATTATGGTAAAACAAATAGGGGAGGTGAGAATATGTCTAAAAAGAAATATATTTGGGGATGGATCTCTTTTGCTGTTTTTCTTGGAGTCCTTCTACTCGTTTCAACAGATTACATACTTTGGTTTGATCAAACGGTTTTTGCCATATTTAAAAATTTTCCGTTTTTAGAGCATTTTGATTTCATCGGAACCGAGCTGGTCATCGGGACAGTAAGCATACTTCTGATCCTATGGCTTGCGCTTAAGGAAAGGAATTTTACTGGTATTATTTTTACTGTGTTAGCCATTGGCGGTGGAAACTATATTAATAAATTTTTCAAAGCAGTGGTGGAGAGAGACAGGCCGGAAGCTCTTCACGGGGAAGAGGGGTTCAGTTTTCCGAGCGGACACGCGATGGTGGGGCTGATCTTTTTGCTTGTGCTGGCATTCTTTATTTCGAAAATGATTACGTCAGCGAATGGGAAGTTGGCCGTCTATGTGACAGCCATAAGCCTGGCACTATTGACGGGTTTCAGCAGAATCCCTGATGAGGCCCACTACCCTTCAGATGTACTAGCTGGTTTTCTGATAGGATTTTCTTATTATGTTCTTTGCGAGTTCGCGTATCTGAAGTTGAGTAACAGGAAGTAAAAAAGCTGAATCTTAAGAGGCGGGCAATGCCTCTTAGATTCAGCTTTTTTAAAGGCTCTTTTCGTAAACTTTGTTGCTATTTAATACAAATTTAAAAAATACCTACTTAATTAACCAGAAATAGCCTGATAAACAAGGAAGAAAAGAGCTAATTCACCTTGTACAGAGAAATAAGCCCTTGTCTCCAAGGGAAAAATCCGGCTTCTTGGATTTTTCCGAGAGCAACAATATATACGAGAACAGCGTTTTTATATGAGAAACATAGCAAAGATGGTTGTTGCAATCAGACCGATGATAACAGGTGCCAGGTTTCGTCTTGCCAGTTCGAATGGATCGACATTACAGATGGCAGCCGCAGGGATGAGTGCCCAAGGAACGAGTGTGCCCCCGCCGACCCAGATGGCGGATATTTGACCAAGGGCAGTCAACGTGGCAGCCCCTGATCCAATGCTGTCAGAGAATAACAGGGCTACCGATCCGGCAAGGGATATTCCTGAAAAGCCTGAGCCATCGAGTCCGGTAATGGCCCCTACAGTCGTGAGAGTGACAGCACCAACAGCTTTAGAGAGTGGAACAACGGCTGCGAGCGCCCCGCCGAGGTCATTTACAATCCCGGAAGAAGCGTCCGGCAGAAAGCCTTCTCCTATTATCGCTGTAAAGCCGGAATCCCCAAGGTAGAAGAAGGCGGCAATGGGAATGACAGGACCGAAGACTTTAAATCCAAATTGAAACCCTTCAATTATGAAGCTGGTTGTTTGTTCAAGGCCTTTAGCTTTATAACCAGAAAGTGAGATGATGAGCAGAATGAATATGGAGGTACCGCCAATAAGTGCAGTGGCATCTCCTCCCTGAAGATCGAACAAGAACATGGCAAGGATATTCAATGCGAAAAGGACGGGGATCATCAGTGCAAAGAACTTCTTGGCAGAGTGGCTTAATAGCTCTGGGCCTTCTTCTTTAGCAACATCCTGTAGTTCGGATTCCTCTACAACGAGAATTCCTTTCTTCATATCCCTTTTTAAAAAGAGAAATGCCGTTACCGTCGTCACAATCCCCATCACAGCCACAAGCGGGATACTGGCCTGGATTACCTCAGATACCTGTAGTCCGGCTGCGTCAGAGGTCAGTTTTGGGGCAGCTTGAATGACAAAGTCTCCTGAAAGGGCAATCCCATGACCAAAGAGGTTCATGGCCATGGCGATGCCAAGTGCAGGCAAACCGACACGGAGAGCAACAGGAACCAGGACAGCTCCCAAGAGTGCTACTGCAGGCGAAGGCCAGAAAAACCAGGAAATCAGCATCATGACAATCCCGATCGTCCAGTAAGCAAGGGCAGGTGTCTTGATCAATTTCGCAAAAGGACTGATCATGACATCGTTAATGCCCGTTTTTGTAAGGCTTTTACTCATTCCGACAATGATTGAGATGACCAGGATAGTGGACAAAAGCTCTGTGATCGCAAAAATAAAACTGTTAAAGACACTGCTCACAGAGCTGGTCAATGAGCCATTCGCCAGCAATGCAATGAGAAAGATCCCGGCGATGCAAACGATCGTTGTATCTCTTCTGAATACCATGAAAAGAATGATTAACCCAATGAAAGCTAAGTAAAGCCAGTGTAAGGCAGTCAATTCCACAAGCATAATAGGTTCCCCCTCACCTAATCTTTTAAAAGGGCGTTTGCCTTTTGTATTACAGGATATTCACCCAGAAAGTGATGGTGAAAGGATATACATAAAATCTCCGTCCAGGGACGGAGTCGAAATCATGCCGATGCTCCTCTTAAGGTGAAAGATATCCTAGTAAACTGTATTTAATAGAAGATTTTCCTTTACTAAAAGAGATTTAATGGGAGAGTTTAATGCGGCGGGGAAGAAAAATTTCCCGACGGCCGCATTTAGCGGTGTGCATGTAAAATTGATTTTTTTAATACAACGAAATAATAAAGGATTTTGATGTAATTCATCGAAATGAGAAAAGAATGGTTAAAGGCGGTGTGAAAATTGAAAAATTCTGGCGGAAAACAATGGTTTTTCTCAGCGATACTATTAATGACAGGTGTAGTATTGCTGTTAATTAATATTGGTGTCATTTCCTTGGAAATAAAACAGTTATTTGTCATATTCATTCCTTTGCTTATCTTGTTGCAAGGGTTGAAATGGATGGTAAATAGCATCAAATGGAGAAGGTCGATTAAATTCACTTTCGGCTTATTTCTGTTTATCTATGGTGGATTACTGATATTGGATACTTTTGACGCTGTTTCATTCTCTTATGGAGAATGGTGGAAACTGTGGCCTGTCAGCTTGATGGGGTTTGCCTTCATGGTGTTATGGAAAAAAAGCCAAATGACTTTGCCGGGGGAAGACTCGTTTGATAGAGAGACGAAAGGAAAGAAGAAAACACTGAAAAGTGAAAAGAAAAGGGTGAAAGTGAAACGGGGATATATCGTCGGTGATGTGAAATTTAATCAGCCCAATTGGCCGCTTGAATCCATGAGGCTGTATAACATGATAGGAAATTATTATTTTGATATAAGCAAAGCGTATATTCCGGAAGGCGAAACGCCAATCCATCTTAAAGGGTGGGTTGGGGACGTGAAAATGTTGATCCCTGAGGATATTCCGGTTGATATACGTGTCGAAGGAAGCGTTGGCGATATAAAAATATTCGGCCAAAAATCAGCGGATATCAAACCAAATTTGACTTATAGGTCTCCTGGATATGATGAAGCGGAGAAAAAACTGAAGATCATGATAGAATTTTCCATTGGTTCTGTACGAATCAATAAGGTCTGAGAGGTGCTTCCATTGAATAAATCTTCAAATATACGCTTTTGGTTCTTTAAGAGTTTTTTCATGATGGGGTTGATGGGTACACTATTCTTTTTCCTTATTATTCAATTTTATATCCTGATGGCAGAAACTCCACACATAACACTTGCCGGATCTCTTTATCTCACACTCCTTGTTTTTAGTATCTTTTTACTGCTGAGCATCTATTTTGGTGTCAAGACAGGTTACTCCTTTAAAGGAAGGCTTGATGATATTTCCACTTTTGTTTCAGTGTTAAGAAGCGGAAGATTTTCAGCGCGGGTGAATGACGAAAAAGAGGATGAAATTGGAATTTTAACAGATGAACTAAACCAGCTTGCGGTTTATATACAGGAACAGGTAAAGTCACTGCAAAGGCTGGCAGATGAAAAATCAGAACTGGCAGACCAAGCCCACCAAGCGGCAGTAATGGAGGAAAGGCACCGATTGGCAAGGGATTTGCACGATTCAGTCAGCCAGCAGCTGTTTGCCCTTAACATGCTGTCATCCGCAGCCGTACGTACCGTGCAAAAGAAGCCAAAAGAATCTGAACCAATCCTGAAGCAGGTAGCTGAAATCGCCTCGAAAGCACAGGGAGAAATGCGGGCACTTCTGCTCCATTTGAGACCGATAGATTTGAAGGGAGAAAGCCTGCCGCAAGGGTTAAAGAAGCTTATTCAGGAGTTGAAAGAAAAAACCCCCATTGACATAATGGCCGAGTTCAATCACTTGGAAGGGCTGACAAAGGGAGCAGAAGCCCACATGTTCCGAATTATTCAAGAGGGAATATCCAACATTCTCAGGCATGCTGAGGCGACGCAAATCAAGATCTCAACCAAAAAAATTGATTCAACCCTGAACTTATATATCAGTGATAACGGAAAAGGTTTCAATGTCAATCAGCAAAAAATGACCTCTTATGGCCTGCAGACGATGAGGGAACGGTGTGAAGAGATTGGCGGCATCTTTCAAATCCGCTCAAAGGAGAACGAAGGAACATATATAAATATAAGGATACCTTTAAGGGAAGAGGGAGAGGGCATCAATGGATAAAATCAAAGTAATGATTGTCGATGACCATGAGATGGTCAGACTCGGAATGAAGACCTACCTGTTGACTGAAGAGAGAATCGAATTCCTCGGTGAAGCCTCGAGCGGAAATGAGGCTGTGAAACTGGCTAAGCTTTACCAGCCGCAGATTATCTTAATGGACTTGTTGATGGAAAATGGAAACGGGATAGAGGCTACACAGGAGATATTAACATTTCTTCCGGACTGTAAAATTATTATTCTTACAAGCTACTACGATGATGAAAAAGTCTTCCCTGCAATTGAGGCAGGTGCCCACAGCTACCTCTTGAAAACGGCAAGTGCCGATGAAGTCGTATCGGCAGTTTACAAAGCTGTCAAAGGAGAAAGTGTGATCGCCCCGAAAGTCGCAGATAAAATGATGAACAGGTTCCGGCCTCAGGAAAGGAAGTTGCATGAGGACCTGACTACCAGGGAATTGGAAGTGCTGAAATGTCTCGGAGAAGGGATGACGAACCAGGAAATATCTGATGAACTTTTCATTGGTGTCAAGACCACCAAAACACATGTCAGCAATATTCTCAGCAAACTGGGGGTAGCCGACCGTACACAGGCTGCGATCTATGCCAACCGCAATGGAATCTTAATGAAGAGTTCAGGTAAATAAATCTGACAATGAAAAAGCCGGTCCGCAAACCAATCTGCGGGCCGGCTTTTTCATTAGGCTCTTTTCGTAAACTTTGTTGCTGTTTAATACAAACTTTTAAAAATATCTACTTAATTAACCAGAAATAGCCTGATAAACAAGAAAGAAAAGAGCTAACTCACCTTTTCAGAGAAAAAAGCCCTTGTCTCCAAGGGGAAAATCCGGCTTTTTGGATTTTTCCGAGAGCAACAATATATACGAAAACAGCGTTTCATTAATCCTCGTCTGCAGCTATGCTGTACTGTGTTACATAGGAAGGGCGGGGAAACATGTTCCGTTGAGCATCTACGCCATCCTCGGTTCCTCTTTTTTCATGAGCTTTCGCATACTGCTGAGAGTCCTGCCACTGTTTAAAGGAATGCTCATCTTCCCATTGCGTTAAAATGGCATAAGTGTCCGTTTCGATTGGACGAAGGACCCTGATGGCAATAAAGCCGTCCACTTCTTCAATTAAACCTGCACGGTTCTTGAATCGGTATTCAAAGACGGGACGACCTTCATCAGAAACCGGGATATTGTTGATGACAACAAATCCGTGTTTTTTTAGATCGCCTGTAGAGTCGATGACCTCATATCGTCTCGGTTCCTGAAATACAGATTTCCCTTCTGTTTCATGGACCAATACGGAAGTATCTGCATTATCCATCAGGATAAGGGTCTCGTCCATGTGTTTGTTTTCTAACGTTTTTAAAAATTCATGCGTTCCGCTTGTCATATAAACATACATATCGTTCACTCCTGCCACTATAGTATATTTTTATTTTTCCCTCTGCCCCAATTCGTAAACTCTCTGCTGCCGGCAAGGCATATGTAATTGAAATCTCCTTTATGATATCGCTTTCAAATTGCCCCTGCAAATTCAGCGCTTTAATTTTGAACAAACCGACATATAAAATCGGCAAATTTATGACATTTGGAGCCCTTAACTATACATTTATAGTGGAAAAGTCTATAGTGAAAACGGGATATATGAACGTATAGGTTAATATAGCTGCGTCATTTTTTAATCTTTAGCCATAATATAATACAATGATGTTACATAGAGGATTCAGAAGGGTGGACATATACAAATGAAAAAGATGAATGACACATTTTTAAAAGCTGCAAGAGGGGAAAAGACAGACTACACACCAGTATGGTACATGAGACAGGCCGGGCGTTCACAGCCTGAGTACAGAGAATTGAAGGAAAAGTATTCATTGTTTGAAATTACGCATCAGCCTGAGATCTGCGCATATGTAACTCGTTTGCCAGTGGAACAGTATGACGTGGATGCGGCTATTTTATATAAGGACATCATGTCTCCACTGCCTTCCATCGGTGTTGACGTAGATATTAAACCGGGCATCGGACCTGTGATTGATAACCCGATTAGATCTGTGGCAGATGTCGAAAAGCTGGGAGAAATCGACCCCGAAAGCGATGTTCCTTACATATTGGATACGATTAAGCTTTTGACGAAGGAACAGCTTTCCGTTCCATTGATCGGATTTGCCGGGGCACCTTTTACAATGGCGAGCTATATGATTGAGGGCGGTCCTTCGAAAAACTATAATAAGACAAAAGCGTTCATGTATGCAGAACCAAAAGCATGGTTTACGTTAATGGACAAGCTGGCTGATATGACCATTACCTATGGCCGTGCCCAAATCAAGGCGGGGGCGTCAGCATTCCAAATCTTTGATTCTTGGGTGGGAGCTTTGAATGTTCAGGATTACCGCACATTCATCAAACCGACAATGGAGAAGATCTTCTCAGAACTGAAGAAAGAAAATGTTCCATTGATCATGTTCGGGGTAGGGGCAAGCCACCTTTCCATGGAATGGCACGACCTTCCGATTGATGTAGTTGGACTGGACTGGAGACTTCCTGTGCAGGAAGCACTTTCCAACGGAATCACGAAGACAGTTATGGGTAATTTAGACCCGGCGATTTTACTTGCTCCATGGGACGTCATCGAAGAGAAGGCTAAAGCAATCCTTGACCAGGGTATCGCCAATCCGGGACATATCTTTAATCTTGGCCACGGGGTATTCCCTTCCGTAAAACCAGAAACCTTAAAAAGACTTACGGCATTCGTGCACGAATACAGTGCAGAGAAAATGAGAGGGTAACCTTTTCATACAATACTGAACTTAAATATTGAGGTGAGCGAATAATGACAAAGAAAAAAATGGGTCTCCTTGTAATGGCTTATGGGACTCCTTACAAAGAAGAAGACATCGAACGTTATTACACACATATCCGCCACGGCAGAACACCTTCACCTGAAATGCTGGAAGATTTAACTGAACGTTATGAAGCAATCGGGGGGATTTCTCCATTGGCAAAAATAACGCTTGATCAGGGAAAATCACTTGAAGAGCGTCTAAATGCCATTCAGGATGAAGTTGAATTTAAGATGTATCTAGGTCTTAAACATATTGAACCGTTTGTTGAAGATGCAGTGCAGCAAATGCACGAAGATGGCATCGAAGAAGCGGTATCTATCGTTTTGGCCCCGCATTTTTCCACTTTCAGTGTGAAATCTTACAACGGACGTGCCAAACAAGAAGCAGCCAAGCTCGGAGGTCCGAACATCACATCGGTTGAAAGCTGGTATGATGAACCGAAATTCATTGAGTATTGGGTTAACAAAGTAAAAGAAACGTATGCAAGTATGACGGAAGAAGAACGAAATGAAGCAGTCTTGATCGTTTCCGCACACAGCCTTCCGGAAAGAATCCTGAAAGACGGAGATCCGTACCCCGATCAGCTCCAGGAAACTGCTGACTTAATTGCAAAAGGAGCGGGAATCACCAATTACGCTGTCGGCTGGCAGAGTGAAGGGAATACTCCTGACCCATGGATTGGTCCGGACGTTCAGGACCTGACAAGAGATTTGCATAAAGAAGAAGGCTATAACACATTTGTTTATATTCCAGTCGGTTTCGTTGCAGACCACCTGGAAGTACTTTATGACAATGATTATGAATGTAAAGTAGTGACGGATGAAATTGGCGCAAGCTATTACAGACCGGAAATGCCAAATGCAAAGCCTGAGTTCATTGACGCATTGGCAACTGTAGTAATGAAGCATCTAAACTAAGAATCAAAACTAGAAAAAGAAGGCGATGAACCAGTGGAGAAACAAAAGGTAGTAATTATCGGCGGGGGAATTACAGGATTAACATCAGCTTACTATCTGCAAAAAGAAGCCGAGAAGACCGGACGTCCACTTGACATTAAACTGATTGAAGCGAGCCATAGGCTTGGCGGAAAAATTCAAACAGTTAAGAGGGACGGTTTTGTGATCGAAAGAGGACCCGACTCATTTCTGGAGAGAAAAACGAGTGCTGCCAGGCTTGCCAAAGAAGTTGGTCTAGACAATGATCTTGTGAACAACTCCACAGGCACAGCATATGTCCTGGTGAACGGAGAACTTCATCCAATGCCAGGCGGTTCTGTAATGGGGATTCCGACACAAATGGCTCCTTTTGTTACCACCGGTTTGTTTTCTATGCAGGGTAAAGCGAGAGCGGCAGCTGACTTCATATTACCCAAGTCTAAGGTTGAGGGTGACCAGTCTCTGGGCGAATTTTTCAGAAGAAGACTTGGTCATGAAGTAGTTGAAAATTTAATTGAGCCATTGCTGTCCGGGATCTATGCTGGAGATATCGATAAGCTGAGCCTCATGTCAACATTTCCTCAGTTTTACCAGGTGGAACAAAAACATAGAAGTCTGATACTTGGAATGAAGAAAACGACACCCGCACCCCAGAAGGGCGGCAAGAAAAAAGCAATATTCCTGACACTGACGAAGGGGTTGCAATCGTTGGTGGATGCCATTGAAGAGAGGCTCCATCCTGATTCAGTCCTGAAAGGAGTCAGAGTGGAACAAATCGAGAAAGCTGAGAACAACGGTTATTCTCTTTTCCTGAATAACGGGGAGAGTTTGGATGCGGACAGTGTCATTGTGACCACTCCCCATCCAACGATTCCAACGATGTTCCCGCAGCACAATCTTTTTGAACATCTAAAATCAATACCGGCTACCTCAGTGGCAACAGTCGCCATGGCATTTCCACAAGAAGCAATTAAAAAGGATATCGATGGAACAGGATTTGTCGTATCACGAAACAGTGACTACACCATTACTGCCTGTACATGGACTCACAGGAAATGGCCGCATTCCACACCGGATGGAAAAGTATTGCTTCGATGCTATGTCGGCAGAGCAGGGGATGAAGCTGTTGTAGACCTTTCCGACAGCCAGATTGAAAAAATCGTTCTCCAGGATCTGAATAAAATCATGGATATCACGATGAACCCTGAGTTTACGATTGTTTCAAGATGGAAAGATGCAATGCCTCAATATACTGTCGGTCATAAAGACCGCTTAGAAAAAATGCGGGTCAATGTAAATAGAGAGCTTCCCGGATTATTTATCGCAGGCAGTTCCTTCGAAGGCCTTGGCCTTCCAGACTGTATCGATCAAGGCGAAAAAGCAGTCCGAAACGTACTAGAATATCTATCATAAACCAAAAAACATGCAGGCTGAACTCACAGCCTGCATGTTTTTTTTGTTTGTTACGTTAACGCGTTAACACACTAAGAGGGACAGTCCCTCTTAGTCCGTTAGTGTGTTAAAGGGTAACTTTTAATTGTTGGAGGCATGAATTGTTGAATTAAATGTCCCTTTAAGAATGTTTTGGTAATACCGTAGAGATTCCCTGAGGAACGTACCATTACAAAGGGAATATAGAGTTATAATGGTAAGATTCCTCGATAAACGTACCATTATAAAGAGAATATAGAGTTATAATGGTAAGATTCCTTGAAAAACGTACCATTCCAAAGAGAAACCTAAAGTTATAATGGTAAGATTCTTTGATAAACGTACCATTACAAAGAGAAACCTAAAGTTATAATGGTAAGATTCCTCGATAAACGTACCATTCCAAAGGGAAACTAGAGTTATAATGGTAAGATTCCTCGATAAACGTACCATTCCAAAGGGAATATAGAGTTGTAATGGTAAGATTCCTCGATAAACGAACCATTCCAAAGGGAAACTAAAGTTATAATGGTAAGATACCTTGAAAAACGTACCATTTCAAAGGGAAACTAAAGTTATAATGGTAAGATTCCTCGATAAACATACCATTCTAAAAAGAGCTTTCAGTTATAAGGAAATATTTCTTTAAAACCAACCGCCTCCGGTATTCCTTCAATATGTATCATCCTTGCACAAACAAACTGTAGTTCTTAGTTGAACCTCCCTGTCATCCTCGTCTTATACTCATTTCGGAAGGCTGGTTTCGCAAAGTTTATGGTTTTTAAAAAGGAGAATTCTAATTTTGAATACATTTTGATTGAAGCGGAATTAGCGTGACCTCCTGCGGAATTAGCGTGACGTCTGTTCCAGCACCAAGGGCACGTACCTACTGGAACGTAACCCAGCCCCTCGGGATCAAACCCCTCAAAAAAAACTCATTGAAAAGAAGCAGAACTCTACCAAACAAATGAGCCAGGTAGAAACCTATTTTTGAACTTTTTTAGAATTTTATTTGACAAATCTGTGAACAAACATAAAATAGTATATAAAGGATTATATATTGGGGGCGATACGGATGGGTAATAAACAACAACTACTCGCGGCTGTTAAATGGCTTTCTGCTGGAGGCACAGCAATCGGATTAATGATTACTTTTTACAGCTTTTTTGTAAGCGGTATCACACAGGAGTATATGCTTTCGATCGGAATCGGTGTGATGGTCGGTTTCATGTTTATTTTTGGAACGATGATCTTCCTGCCTCTTATTGAAGAGTTTACAGGGAAAAGCAGACCTGAAATAAACGGCATGTTCAAGAATCGAATTTAATAATTAAATGTAAAAAAAGGCTTGGAAAGTTCTCCAAGCCTTTTTGTATGGGAATTGCTAGTTACTAACGAATTGCTTTCCTTATGAAGATCATCATCGATCATTCGGCTCTTCACAGGAGTCGACAACTGGAAGTGGTTGCGGACACATTATTATTAATGGGCTGCATGACCAGAGGTCAATACCCAGATAGAACCGATCACAATGACGACCGCACAGAACACTGCGTAAATAATATTGATAATCTGTACTTTGCCGTCTTCTCCTTCATTGACGTGCATGAACATGAACAATTGAAGACCTGCCTGCACAACAGCCAGTGTACCAATGACCCACATAACAACTGTAAATGAGAGGGACGTTTTTAGTGCGACCCATGCTGCTGCAAAGGTAAGGACGAGTGACATAATAAAGCCGACAAAGTGGCTTATTGGATAATTTTTTGTACTCTTTTCCATTACAGCATCATTCCTTTCAAGTAAACAAATGTGAAGATGAAGATCCAGACAACATCAAGGAAGTGCCAATATAACCCGATAATAAAGACTTTTCGGGCAGTGACTGGCGTGAGTCCTCGTTTTACCAGCTGAATGATGACCATTACTGCCCAGAAGATACCGAATGTGACGTGTGCTCCATGCGTTCCAAGCAGTACAAAAAGACTGGAAAGGAATGCACTCGTCTGCATCGTTGCACCTTCATGAACATAATGAATAAATTCATTGATCTCCATGTATAAGAAACCGGCACCCAGGCCAAGAGTGATAATTAACCACGTAATCAGGCCTTTTAGGTTTCCGCGTCTCATTTCAAAGATTGCCAGTCCGCATGTAAAGCTGCTCGTAAGCAGCAATACAGTCTGGACCATAACTTCTTTCATCATAAAAATGTCCTGGTGTGTCGGACCGCCTGCATAACGTTGGCTCAACACGGCATATACAGCAAACAATGTAGCGAAGAGGGCAATCTCAGCTCCAAGGAATATCCAGAAACCGAGAATGCTTAAACGGTTCTGCTCTGTTTGATACTCTAAAGGAAGGGACGTATCGACTTTAGCTGACATGTTTATTCACCTCTCCTTTTTTGTTTCTCCAAGAACGTTCAATGTCTTTAATTTCTTCTACAGGAATATAGTATCCATCGTTATAATCGAACGAACGGTAAATCAATCCTGCAATGATACCAAGTGAGGCGATGATTGTTGCGATTTGCCACTCGAATACAAGGAAGAATCCGGCGATCCCGAAAAATACACACATGATAAACGGTAAGCCAGCGTTGCTTGGCATGTGGATCTTCTTGATGTCTGAGTCGCTCAATGTCAATCCTTCATTATTCTTTTTCATATGCCAGAAAGCATCAATCGCTTTAACTTCAGGTTGTTGTGCAAAGTTGTAGTACTGAACAGGTGAAGCAGTTGCCCACTCCAGTGTTCTTGCATCCCAAGGATCGCTTGAGATATCCCTGTCTGCATAACGGATGCTCCAGTAGATGTTGTAGCAGAATACTGCGAACCCTGCAGCCAGGATGATGGAACCAATTGCAGATACTAAGAACAATTCAGAGAAGCCTGATTCAGCTGAGAATGTGTAAGAACGGCGTACCGCACCTTTTAGTCCCAGGAAGAACATCGGCATGAATGTAACGTTGAATCCAATATTGAACAACCAGAAATGCCATTTTCCTAACTTTTCATTCAGCATATGGCCGAACATTTTTGGCCACCAGTAGTACAATCCAGCAAATACCGCATAGACAACACCAGGGATCAATACATAGTGGAAGTGGGCAACCAGGAACAATGTATTATGGTATTGATAATCGGCTGCACCCATGGCAAGCATGACACCTGTGACTCCACCGATGGTAAACGTCGGGATGAAGGCCAATGCCCATAGCATGGCAGTTGTCATCTTGATCCGGCCTTTTCTCATAGTGAAAAGCCAGTTGAAGATTTTAACACCAGTCGGAACCGCGATCATCATAGTTGTAATTGAGAAGAATGAGTTAACCGCAGGACCTGAGCCCATTGTATAAAAATGGTGGACCCATACGACCATGCTCAGTACAGCAATACCGACAATCGCATACACCATTGATTTATAACCAAACAAAGATTTACGTGAGAATGTAGCAATGACCTCAGAGAAAATTCCAAAAGCAGGCAAGGCTACAATGTATACTTCAGGGTGCCCCCATAACCAGAACAAGTTAGCCCAAAGCATATCCATTCCTCCGCCGGATACTGTGAAGAAATGGGTACCGAAAATACGGTCTGTCGTCATAAGCGCCAATGCAACTGTGAAGATCGGGAAAGCAGCGACGATAATGACTGAAGTAATAAGTGTAGTCCATGTGAACATAGGCATCTTCATTAGTCCCATGCCTTTTGTTCTCATTTTCAAAATCGTTACAATAAAGTTGATACCTGTCATGAGTGTACCGATACCGGCAATCTGAAGGGCTACAGCATAATAGTTATTGGCTATGCCCGGGCTGAACTCTTTACCAGCCAGCGGGAAGTACGATGTCCACCCGGCATCCGGAGATCCCCCGATGACGAATGAAATGTTAAACAGCATCGCTCCGGCAAAGAACAGCCAGAAGCTCAAAGCGTTCAATTGAGGGAACGCAACATCACGTGCCCCGATTTGCAATGGAACAACAACGTTCATTAAACCAATCAAGAAAGGCATCGCCATGAATAGAATCATAATTACACCATGTGTCGTGAAAATTTCGTTGTAATGCTGTGAACTCAAAAATTCCATTTCGGGTCTGGATGTCTGTGCCTTCATCAGCAGCCCGTCAATTCCTCCACGGAAAAACATCAATATAGCTGCAATGATATACATAATCCCGATTCGTTTATGGTCGACGGTTGTAATCCATTCCCGCCATAACCAGGTCCATTTCTTTAGATAGGTAACACCAAAAACGACGCCGATCATCGTAAGTGCAATGGAGATCTGAGCTCCTAGAATAAGCGGATCTCCTGTTACGAAAAATTCATCCCATTTAATGCCCATGGTGGTCACCTCCGTGTGAGTCATCTTCTTCATCACTATGTCCGCTGTGTGAATCTTCGTGTCCGTGACCGTGATCATCAGATTCTTCTTCATCATCATCAGCGTTTTTATAGTTGTCTTCTTCTTCAAACGTTTTTCCCTGATAACCGTGGTAGCGGTATAGTTCAGGATTCGTGTACGTTTTGGAATTTATATCGGAATGGTCCACCCACGCAAGATGTGTATTATTAAAAGTCAGTCTGCCTAAGTGCGTAGGCTTCAACAGCTCTTCATATTTATCTTCTGTAAGTTTAGGAGCTGTGTCTTTCACTTCTTTGACCCACTCATCATAATCTGATTGAGTTTGAGCCAGTACTTCAAATTCCATTTCGGCATAACCGCGGCCATTAAAGTTTGAGTTTTTCCCCATGTATGAACCAGGGTTATCAGCTGCAAGATACAATTCTGTTTCCATTTTGGCCATCGCATATTTCTGACCGGCCAATGCAGGTACCCAGAAGGATTGCATTGTACTTGCAGACGTAAGTTTGAAGAGTACTGGAGTATCTTCAGGAATATTGACATAGTTTACAGTTTCGATGCCTTCTTCAGGATAACTGAAAATCCATTTCCAGTCGGCTGCTGTAACATGGATGGTAATCGGTTCTTTTTCTTCAAGCGTTTCTGGAATCTCTTCTAAACTGTAAAGTGTTTTGACAGTCGGAATCGTCAACGCAATAACAATCAGAATCGGGATTCCCGTCCAAATGACCTCAAGGAGTGTGCTGCCGTGTTCTTCAGGCGGCTCGTAATCCATGTTCTCTGGTTTTTCTCTGTATTTCCAGATGATATAAGCAAACAATGCGAAAACGACTACGACAACAATTAACATCCAAATGAGTGACCAGTTAATTAGCTCTGTAATGGACCTTGCCACTGGTCCTTGCGGTTCGAAGACAACCATATTCGTCTCGCAGCCGCTCAAGAAAAGCACTAATGATAATGGAAGAAATACCAGTAAAGGCTTTAGTGATTTCATATCTGTTCCTCACCTTCTTTTTATAAATGTCACAAATTGTTCAAAATTTGTTCAGTATTTCACAAACTTACTGAAAAAAAATATTTTTGGCAGAAGAACGATCAAACACAATCGTGTCTCCTAGTAAGTGAATAATATCACAATATGCTCGGCCAATTTGTTACAAAAAAAGTAAGGTTGATTTTTACATTCAGTGGAATTTGATGAAGAAAACGTTAAAGCCTTGATATATCAAGGATATATTGCCTTTTTAAAACTGTGACAAGAATTCGAACGTTTAAAATTGAGGAGGGAATTTGGCCATTGAGTTCATGATTTTTTATTGATTATGTTTATTTTTGGATAATTAGAATGGTGATAAAAGCACGGAGTGAAACTGAGATTAAGGCTGGAATTGACCGAATCTCACGTGCGCACTGGATAATTTAGATCAATAACTCGGGAAATGGACCAAATTTTCCATCGGTGCGGGAAGAATTGGATCAATAACTCAAGAATGGCCCAAAATTCATGTCTGCGTCTGGTAATATAGATCAATACCTCAACGAAAAGGCCAAATATCGCCAACCCGAAGCAACCCGTTGGCTAATAAAAGTTTTTTCCGCTGGTACATAATATGGAAGTGAATTTACATTTTAATGATTATTGATGGTCATAATAAAAGAGAATAAGAGTATCGATGAGGTGACCTATGGAAACAAAGCATCAAACCGATCTTACATCAGCTGAAATTGCCATGCTCTGGAATACTTATATGGCGGACACGATGGCATATTGTATCCTGCATCATTTTTTAAAGACAACCGAAGATAAGAGCATTGATCCAGTTATTACGTACGCCTCTGATATTGCCAAAGAACATATTGAAGTCATCCGGGATTTATTCATTAAGGAGGAACTGCCGCTACCGAATGGTTTTGGAAAGAATGATGTCAATTCAGACGCACCAAAACTTTTCTCCGATGTCACCTACCTAAGATACATTCATCACGTCGGAAGAAGTGGATTGAATGCTTATTCCCTTGCGAAGGGAGTACTTGCACGTAAGGATGTCAGGGAACTGTACAGTAAATGGCTGCAGCAGTCAGACAAACTATTCGATATGGCATGTGAAATGATGCTCGAAAAAGGTGTGTTTATCCGCTCTCCATATATGGCTTATCCTGAAAGGGTCGAGTATGTAATGAATGCAGACTTTATGGGAGGTATGTTTGGGAAGAAGCGTCCGCTGCTTGCCATGGAGGTTGCCCACCTTGGCACAAACATAGAGGTATCAAATGTGGCGAAAACACTTCTCCTCGGTTTCAGCCAGGTTGCTCAATCCAAAACGGTGGCGAATTACTTCAAAAAAGGATACGATTCGTCCCGAAAACATAATGAGAAGTTTATATCCTGTTTAAAAGATGATGACAATTCCTATCCTTCTACATGGGATTCTACCATTACTGCGTCAACGGAAAGTCCCTTTTCGGACAAGCTCATGATGTTTCAGATCTCAGGATTGAATTCGATCGGCATGGGAGATTATGGAATGGCTCTTGCCGCTACGATGAGAAAAGACATTGGATTAATGTATGAGTCCTTACTAATGAATCTCGGAAAATATGCTGACGAAGGAGCAAAAATCATGATTAGGAATGGGTGGTTTGAAAAGCCGCCTCAAACCCTTGACAGAGATAAGTTAAGAAAACAGAAAAAATAATATTTACAGAAAATTTCTAACGTTGTAAAATTTATTTGATAGTAAGTTTTATATAGTAGCTGATTTTGAAATATTCATTTTTGCCTTTATGTTTCATATAGAAGATTTATGTATAAGGCTGTCGTATTTACGGCGGCCTTTTTCTATGAAGCTGTTGACACAGACAGATTTTATCAGAGTATTGCTGTCAGGAAATGTCTTGCAAGATCAGCTCTAAGATTGACCGATATAGCTGCAGGGTAGGGGGAAATAAAACATGGAGGCTTTACAAAAGACTAAAGAATTGATCGCCAGAAAAGTTCTTCCTGAAGGAACTGAAGTGTTAAGGAAGCTGCAGGGCGGGACAGTCAGCGAGTTATATTTATTAGGAATCCAAGGATCTCCCCGTTATGTCATCAAATCAAATGTTCCTGAAGTAATCGCCTCGGAAGCTTCTTTCCTTGAGTTTTACTATGGTGCAGAACTATTACCGAAGCTTTTATACAGAGATGCGGAGAATCAGTATCTCGTCTATCATTATGTAAGGGGGGAAGTATTAAATAACGTTGGTAACAAGCGTTCCGTTCTGGAGTCTGTTGTATTGCATTTTATCAATCAATATAAAGAAATTTCTCCTCTGGAGGGATGGGGGTGGAGAGATGAGCCCGTCTCAACTTGGGAGCAATTTATCACTACCAGGGTGAATGAAGCGAAGAAAACGGTAGCGGGGCATTTGGACACAAGGGATGATGAACTGGTAGATTTACTTGTTAAAGACTCAACCATGAATTGGAGCAAGACAGCTTATTTGCTTCATGGTGATTGCGGGGTACATAACTTTTTAATCGAGCATGGTGAATTGTCCGGGATTATCGACCCGACGCCTGTAATCGGACCGCCTCTTTATGATTTGCTGTATGCCTTTTGTTCCTCGCCGGAAGATTTGACAGTTGAAACGATTATGCATTGCAGTGGACTGATGGAATTCAAAAGCAATCTGACGACTGGTGAGTTATATAGGGAAGTCTCCATCATCCTGTATATCAGGCTTGCGACTTGCCTGCGGCATCATCCTGAGGATTTCAGTGAATATAAACAAGCATGGGCCCATTGGAAGGGGAAATTAGAAGGAAGGTCAACATGATATAAAAAATTGGGAGGAATCAAGATGAGTAAAAAGGCAGAATACCTGGCACAAAAACAGCTTGATGCGTACAATTTGCAAGATATAGAGACTTTTCTGGACTGTTACAGTACAGATGTAACAGTCATGGAGTTTCCATCAAACAAAGTTATATACCAGGGGCTTGACGCGATGAGGGAGCGTTATACACGGATGTTCGAAGAGAATCCGAATAATCATGCTGAACTGCTTAATCGCATGGCAAAAGGAAATGTTGCAATTGATCATGAGCATGTGACAGGAAGAGCAAACGGCAAAGAAGTCTATGCTGTGGCCATGTATGAAGTCTCTGATGAGAAGATTAAAAAAGTGTGGTTTGTTGTGTGACTTGAAGGATTACGCAGACGTGAATGTTATACGTCTTCATGCAGAATGCGATGCAGGGCTCAACGCCCGCCCCGCGGTTCGCGCACCTACAGTGAACACTAGCTCATTCTCGAATAGCAACGAATACATAGGAATAGAGCCAAAATAAAAAGCTGAAGCGAATGCCGCTCCAGCTTTTTGTTTTTTACAGTTCGTGGTTCGTAATACAGTTATCGCAATGGTTGCCGTAGCATTCATGCTGCTCTTCGATATGCTCTCCACATTGTACACATTGCTTCCTAGGTAAGTTTCTGAAAAATTCCACCACATTCGTTAACATATTGATCACCCTCCGCTTTTAGTATACCCCATTTGTTATATAACTGATTTCTTTATTTTCTATATTGTATTATAACAGATTGGTTTTCGTCAATCGATTTTGCATCAAAATTTTAAAATAATGAAAAAATAGGCGTATTGGAGTATAGTGGAGATATGAGTGAAAACCATTCTCAAACAAAAATACGGAAAGGAGAGATTTCCTTGAAACTGACTGTAATCGGACATTGGGGCGGATACCCCAAAAAGAATGAAGCCAGTTCCGGATATTTGCTGGAAGAGCAGGGGTTTAAACTGTTGATCGACTGTGGCAGCGGTGTTTTATCCTTCTTGCAGGAGCATATTGAAGCATATGAACTGGACGCTGCAATCCTGTCTCACTACCATCCGGATCATACGGCAGATATAGGTGTACTTCAGCATGCTCTGTTAATACAGAAATACTTAGGGAAGAATAGCAACACACTTCCGTTTTACGCCCACGAGGAAGACAAGCAGGGGTTTGCATCACTTACATACAAAGACCTAATGAGGGGTACCGCATATAATCCGAGTGAAGTGCTGCATATCGGTCCATATACCATCTCGTTTCTTAAGACCAAGCACCCGGTGCCATGCTATGCCATGAGAATTGAAGCAGGAGGCAAAACTCTCGTTTATACAGCGGACTCCGCCTACCAGGACTCGTTTATTTCATTTGCAAAGGATGCTGACATTTTTCTTTGTGAATGTAATTTCTATGGCGATATGGATGGAAGCGGAGCAGGGCATATGAACAGCCTTGACAGTGGCAGGGTTGCGAAGGCCGCCGGTGTCAAAAAGCTTGTCTTGACTCACCTTCCACACTATGGAGATTTAAATAAACTCGTTCAAGAAGTTGCCGGCATTTATAAAGGTGAAATCATTCTCGCCGAAAAAGACTTACAATTAAATGTATAATGTACCATTCAAAGGAGGACCCATCTTATGAAATTCATCGACAATAAAGGTATCACAGACCCGCGTATCAACCTGGCAATCGAGGAATATGCCCTGAAAAACCTGGACATTAATGAAGACTATTTACTGTTCTATATCAACGAACCTTCCATTATCATCGGAAAAAATCAAAACACGATAGAAGAAATCAATACGGAATATGTAGAAGCACAAAACCTGCATGTTGTCCGCCGTTTGTCCGGAGGGGGAGCGGTATACCATGACCTCGGGAACCTTAACTTCAGCTTCATCACTAAAGATGACGGTCAAAGCTTTCATAACTTCCAGAAATTCACCGAGCCTGTCATCAAGGCTCTTAAAAAATTAGGTGTGAATGCAGAGTTAAGCGGAAGAAACGATATTGAAGCAGAGGGAAGGAAAATTTCTGGAAATGCACAGTTTTCAACTAAGGGAAGAATGTTCAGCCATGGAACCCTGCTTTTTGATTCGGAGATTGAAAATGTAGTTTCTGCACTGAAAGTCAGAAAAGACAAGATTGAATCTAAGGGAATCAAATCCATCCGCAGCCGTGTAGCCAACATCTCTGAATTCCTTGAAGAGAAAATGACGATAACAGATTTCCGCTCAATGCTCCTTCGCTATATTTTTGATGAGAACGAAGTGGAAGAATACGTACTTACAGAAGAAGATTGGAAGAACATTAACGAGCTGTCCGAAGAGAGATATCAAAACTGGAAATGGAATTATGGAAAGTCTCCAAAGTTCAACCTTCAGCACTCACATCGATTTCCAGTCGGCTCCATTGATATCCGGCTTGAAGTCAATAAAGGTATCATTGAAAACTGCAAGATCTTTGGTGACTTCTTCGGTGTAGGCGATGTCAGTGACATTGAAAACAAGCTGACTGGTTTGAAATACGAAAAAGCTGAAGTCGAGAAGGCGCTTGAAGGTGTAGAAATCCAGCACTACTTTGGAAAAGTTACAAAAGAAGATATTGTCAATTTAGTGTACTAAAGAAAAACATCCCATTTCACCAAAGGATTTTTTCTGCAAATCAGGTTAATTCTTAATTCTTATGGATAAAACATAGGTATAGAGCAGATTTGAAGAAAGTGGTGAATTCAAATGGAAAAAGCTCAGGTCAAAAGGTATTGTGAAAACGATAAAAAAGAAACGATCCATGATGCCGTCGAGGATGCATTGGAAATTCAGTATAAGTGTACCGTCTGCGGACGTGAAGAACAGGTAGTCAAGACCTTCTTTTAAAATACACACAGCAAAAAAACGCATGGCCCCCTGGAAGGGGGGCCATGTTTTTTTGTTTAGCCCTTTAAAGCACTAAAAGGGACAGTC
>NZ_ABCF01000039.1:17500-26239 GCF_000181495.1 Bacillus sp. SG-1 | reverse complement strand
ACCGATGGAAGTGCCTCATGAATCCATCCTCGAGTAAGGTGCTGAACACATTCGTCAGTAGGCACTTTCGGTGAAAACCGTTATATTACTTAAGAGGAAAGTAGTTCTATACTATTTTCAATCAGGGTGGCAACGCGGAACCTCCGTCCCTTTTATGGGATGGGGGTTTTTTGTATTCTCAGGAGCCCTTTAAACGATGTGAGCGGATCAAAAGGAGGAAATATCAATGCTGGATATCAGGCATTTAAGAGCGAACTTTGAAGATGTGAAAAATCGTCTTCAAGACCGCGGAGAAGATCTAAGTGATTTTGAAAAATTTGAGGAATTGGATGTAAGAAGAAGAGAACTGCTGGTTGAGACAGAAAACTTAAAAAGTAAGAGAAACGAAGTATCTCAGAAAATCGCTGAAATGAAGAAAAACAAGGAAAATGCCGATGACCTAATCGTCGAAATGCGTGAAGTCGGCGGCATGATCAAAAAGCTTGATGAAGAGCTAAAGGAAGTTGAGGGCAGCCTGGATCACTTAATGCTGTCTATCCCTAACATTCCGCATGAGAGCGTGCCGGTGGGGGCTACGGAAGATGATAACGTTGAAGCACGTAAATGGGGAGAAGTGCCTTCTTTCGATTTTGAACCAAAACCCCATTGGGATCTTGCAACTGAGCTCGGTGTCCTTGATTTTGAAAGAGCAAGCAAGGTGACAGGAAGCCGCTTCGTATTTTACAAAGGACTGGGTGCAAGACTTGAGCGTGCGTTGATTAACTTCATGATGGATCTTCATATGGACGAACATGGCTATGAAGAGATGCTTCCTCCATACATGGTTAACCGCGAGAGCATGACGGGCACAGGGCAGCTTCCGAAGTTTGAAGAAGATGCTTTCCTGATTGAAAGCGAAGACTATTTCCTTGTACCGACTGCTGAAGTCCCGGTTACCAACTACCACCGTGATGAAATACTAACAAATGATCAACTGCCGATTGCCTATACAGCGTTCAGTGCCTGCTTCCGTTCTGAAGCGGGATCTGCAGGCCGTGACACTAGAGGATTGATCCGTCAGCATCAGTTCAATAAAGTCGAGCTTGTCCGCTTTGTGCGTCCGGAAGAATCGTATGATGAGCTGGAAAAGTTGACTGGACATGCAGAAAAAGTTCTTCAATTATTGAACCTTCCATATCGTGTCATGTCTATGTGTACAGCTGACCTTGGATTCACGGCTGCCAAGAAATATGACATCGAAGTTTGGATTCCAAGCTATGGAACTTACCGTGAGATTTCTTCTTGCAGTAACTTTGAAGCCTTCCAAGCACGCCGCGCGAATATCCGATTCCGCCGTGAGCCGGGCTGTAAACCGGAACATGTTCATACATTGAACGGATCTGGTCTTGCACTTGGCCGTACTGTAGCTGCTATCCTGGAAAACTACCAGCAGGCAGACGGAAGCATTGTCATCCCTGAGGTACTTAGACCTTATATGCGCGGTGTGGAAGTAATCAAGCCAAAATAAGCTGGTGATGTATCGGGCGGTAAGGCATTTCCGCCCGATATTATTGCAGAATATAATTTTTTCGAAAAAAACTTAGAAAAAGTGTTGACTCATAGGTTAAGCCCATGATATTATTACTCTTGTCGATACGGAGGAATACCCAAGTCCGGCTGAAGGGATCGGTCTTGAAAACCGACAGGGGTGTTAAAGCCCGCGGGGGTTCGAATCCCTCTTCCTCCGCCATTGATTTTAATTTAACCATAGCGCATAAATATTGGAGATATGAAAGCCGTTGCCTAGTGCAACGGTTTTTTTTTATTCTATTTTGATTTAATGAGATGCCTGAAAACGATCAGTCCGTTTATTGAAGGATATTAAATATACGCTTTGTTAGTGATTATAGTTGTTATTTCATATGTTTTGGCTTGCTCCCTATTAATGTAGGGAGACCAAGGCTCTATTCACTGGTAATTTGTATTGAAATGAAGAGGATATACCAGAGCCTAAAAATAAAAAAGGATGTAAAGAGCAGCAGCTCTATACATCCTTTTTGTTTATGATTTCAATAACCGGGTCTGTTCAATAAAATAACCGATACGTTCAATAATCGGCTCAATAGAGTTTTCATTATTGACCAGATCATAGTCATTTATATTTAATCGCAGAACAGGACAGGCATTGAAGGAGTCGATCCAATTTTCATAACGGACATGCATCTCCTGCCAGTAGTCAACTGGTGTCTGCTGTTCCATCGGGCGTCCTCTTTCCCTGATGCGGTCCACCACATCATCAATCGATCCCTCTAAGTAGATGAGAAGGTCGGGGTGTGGGAAGTAAGGAGTCATCACCATGGCATCGAAAAGGCTTTTGTAAGTGTCATAGTCGACTGCAGACATATTTCCTTTTTCGTAGTGCATTTTAGCGAAAATCCCGGTGTCCTCATAAATGGAACGATCCTGAATAAAGCCTCCGCCATATTCAAAGATTTTCTTTTGCTCTTTAAAACGCTCAGCGAGGAAATAGACTTGAAGGTGGAAGCTCCAGCTTTTGAAATCCTCATAAAATTTATCCAGGTATGGATTGGTATCGACTTTTTCAAATGATGTACGGAAACCAAGTGCATTTGCAAGTCCGTTGGTCATTGTCGATTTTCCAACACCGACGGTTCCGGCAATCGTGATAACGGCATTGCTTGGGATCCCGTATTTAGTGCGAAGGTTCATGTTAGAGTGGCTCCTTTTTTCAATGTTTGTTCTAAAGAATCTATAATAGCGGATAAGTCATTTTGATTTTTCACAAAATCCATCTCGTCCCCATTAAAGCGCAGAACCGGGGTGTTCGGGTATTTATTTTCGAACTGCTGCATGTGGCGTTCGTAATCCATGGAAAGCTGCTCAAGATAAAGAGGGCTGATTTTCTTTTCAAACTCTCTGCCTCTCATGGCAATCCGCTGCAGAAGTGTATCCAGACTCGCATTCAAATAAATGATGACATTCGGAACCGGCATATCTTCCGTTAGTATTTGATAAATGTTCAAATATTTATCAAACTGTTTATTCTTTAATGTTCTCTCAGCAAAGATGAGGTTTTTTAAAATATGATAATCAGCGACGACTGGTTTATTCTGAGAAATGAAATGTGTTTCAATATCCTCCAACTGCTTGTAGCGGTTGCATAGGAAAAACATTTCAGTTTGAAAGCTCCATTCATCAATGTTGTCATAAAATTTATCTAAAAATGGATTTTCATCAACGATTTCTTTTAAAAGATGATAATTGAAATGATCCGAAATGGCCTTTGCTAAAGAAGTTTTCCCTACTCCAATCGGTCCTTCAACCGTAATGAATGGAATGCTCCCCATACAATGTCCTCCTTTTCCGACATTATGGATTTATAATCGACATATATTCGCCAAATGACGACAGATGTTATTTTAACACAATATATAGATGTTAGGGTGGTATTTTTATAAGAGGGAAAATAAAGAAGCCGCCTACCCGAACGACCCGGGACGGCGGCTCCATGAAGGTTATCTTTTGACGACATTGAAGTTATCGGTAATCAACAGCCAATTTTGCGGGAAAGGAAGGCCTAGCTTCCAGTAACTCATGCCTCTTAAATTCAGTTCTTTCATTAAATTGAATTTTGCCTGGATGGAGCGGGCATCTTCAAACCAAACCCGATGCTGTTTTCCTTCTTCATCCTGATAGTTAAAAAATGGTGCCTGAGCTTTTTCGTCATATTCTATAGGAACGTTATACTTGGCAGCGATTTCTATCGCTCTTTGCGGGCTCACTGCTTTAGCGGTATCGCCCTCTTTAAACGGCAGGGTCCAGTCATATCCATAAAGGTTCTGCCCCATCATTATCTTGGAAGGAGGCATCTCGCTGATCGCATAGTCAAGGACTTCACGGACTGGCCCAATAGGCGAAACGGCCATCGGCGGGCCTCCGCTGTATCCCCATTCGTAGGTCATGATGACAACAAAATCGACAATTTCTCCATGTGCTTTATAGTCATGAGCTTCATACCATTTCCCTTTTTGCCCGGCACTGGTTTTAGGGGCGAGGGCTGTTGAAAGGAGCCAGCCTTCCTGATTGAAACGGGCTTTGGCTTTGCGGAGGAACCGGTTATAAGCTTCACGATCCTGCGGCCGCAGATATTCGAAATCAAAGTGAATATCCCGGAAGCCGTATTTCTTGGCAGCGGCCACGACATTTTTGAGGAACTTGTTCTGGATGTTAGTGTCATTCAGAAGAATCCTGCCGACTTCATCGCTGAATTGTCCTTCTTCCTGATTAGTGATCGCCATCATCAGAACGTTGCCATTTGCCCGGCCGATCTCCAGCAGCTTGCCCACCGGCGGCTCTTTCAGAGTGCCGTCCCGTTTTGCTTCGAAGTCAAAAGGAGCAAGATACGTCAAGTAAGGAGCGGCATCACGGGCACTTTCCTCTAAATTCGGCTGTACCGTTGTGCCATACGGCTCTACATACGCATTAAACTCTCCGTCTCTCTTAGGGCGTTCCGGGATGTACAAACGGAACCCTACTTGAAGACCCTGATTGACAGAGATTCCATTGATTTGTGCAAGTTCCTGATAAGAAATGCCGAACCTGTTGCTTATGGACCAAAGGCTGTCTCCTGGCTGGACAAAATAGAATAACCCTACAATTGGAATGACCAGTGTTTGACCGACCACTAAATTATCGGGATTAGGAAGATCGTTCGCTTCCACAATATCTTCAGTCGTCGAGTTATATGTCTGAGCAATTCCGAATAGCGACTGGTTAGGCTGGACTACATGGATTTGCATAACTTGC
The DNA here is from genome assembly GCF_000181495.1 of Bacillus sp. SG-1. Lineage (GTDB taxonomy): Bacteria > Bacillota > Bacilli > Bacillales > Bacillaceae_B > Rossellomorea. Next base: position 21,433 of record NZ_ABCF01000039.1, on the reverse strand, counting down.
CCTCCCTTTAACATTTTCCACTGTAAGAAATGTATGTGTGAGGATAGGGAAGTATGATGGTTATAGAAGAACTTTTTGATCTTGTCGTTTAGATAAGTTGTAAGATGATTTCTACTATGTCGTGATTCCGGGGAACTAGAGGGACGCCCAGTTCCAGCACCAAGGTTACGTACCTACTGGAACGTAACCCGGCCCCTCGGGATCAAATAACCCGAAGAGAATAAAAAGAAAGACCACCTTTTTTTCTCTTCGGAACATTTGCCTGTCGGGGCTAACCGGGGTGCTTCCACTTTTGATAACAGGTGAGACCAAGGTTACGTACCCACCGGAACGTAACCCCGGAGGCTCACCGCCCGCCCCGCGGAAATCAACTTTCTCATTCATATAATAACAATTCATACGAAAAGAGCCTTTCTAAAAGATATCACCTGAATCAACGATTTCTGCTTTAAGGACATTTTTCATCATTTCAATGGCATAGCGGTTGTCATCTTCACTGACAGAAGCGATGCAGTTCTGTGGTATTACTAATTTGAACTCTCTCATATAAGCATCATTAGCTGTGAACAATACACAAATATTTCCGGCGATACCCGAAAGGATCAGTGTATCGACTTTTAAAGTGTGAAGAAGTGTATTCAGTGCGGTCCCATAGAAGGCAGAGTGCTTGGGCTTGATGAGGAAATAATCATCCTTGCCGGGCTGTAAGGGCTCTATGACGGGCAGACTGATATCGTTCTGGCACTTTTCGTAAATTTTTTTCAAATCAGCCTGCCAAAGGTTATAATGGTCATTAATATAAATGACAGGGATTTGCTTCTTGCGGCAATTGCTGCGCAGGGCCTTGAACGGCTCTACTGTTTTTAGAGTGTGCTCGGCGAGTGTCTTCCCGTAATCGAAGGTGAACGGATTCAATATATCTATAATCAGCAAAGCGGTATTGCTATTCAATGCATTCATCGGCTCCCTCCTTTTGTATAGTTTTGGGAGTGGTGAAGGGTTTTATCCATAAGTAAGGACTTTTATATGGTAAGGAGTTAAATAGGTGGATACCAAACAAGAATATTTTATGAAGCTTGCAATTGACGAGGCAAAGAAAGCAGAGGATAAAGCGGAGGTTCCGATCGGGGCGGTAGTCGTACTGGATGGTGAAGTGATCGCCTCTGCACATAACCTCAGGGAAACGACTCAGAATGCAGTAACACATGCAGAGCTGCTGGCAATTGAAGAGGCTTGTAAAAAATTAGGAACATGGAGGCTCGAAAATGCTGAGCTTTATGTTACATTGGAGCCATGCCCTATGTGTTCAGGTGCGATCATTTTATCAAGGATCAAGACAGTGGTATACGGTGCACCGGATCCAAAGGCAGGATGTGCCGGCACGCTGATGAACTTGTTGGAAGATGATCGGTTTAACCATCAGTGTGAAGTAGTGCCAGGTGTGCTGCAGGAAGAATGCGGCCAGCTCCTGACCCATTTCTTTCGCGGGCTGAGGGCAAGGAAAAAGGAAGAAAAGAAAAGACGAAAAGCAGAGATGGAACAACATACAGGAATTGACAATGGCTAACCCGTTGCTTTTTTCCGTAAGAGCTAGTATACTAATATTTGCGTCGGACATGGCGCAACTAAATATGGTATCAATTTTGCCGTGCTAGGCGGGGAGGTAGCGGTGCCCTGTACTTGCAATCCGCTCTAGCGAGGCTGAATCCCTTCCCGAGGCCTGCACTCTGTAAGGCCTGCCTCAAGTAAGTGGTGTTGACGCCCGGGTCCTGCGCAATGGGAATCCATGAACCATGTCAGGTCCGGAAGGAAGCAGCATTAAGTGGACTCTCCCATGTGCCGCGGGGTTGCCTGGGCCGAGCTAACTGCTTGAGTAACGCTTATGGATGCATGTCGACGGAAGGTGCACGGCAGTTTAATACTTATATAAAAACTCATCCTTTTAAGGGTGAGTTTTTTGTATGCAGTCAACTTCAATAAAAAAACTTCATTATATGAGGCTCTTTTCTAAAGTTTTGTTGCTTTTAAATGTGATTCACAAAAAAATACAGCCAAGGTTCAAGGTAATATTATGGTAACCCAGAGAGAAAAGAGCAGCTGCCCTAAAAAGCAATATTCTAAACGAAAACAGCCTTATATTAAAAGAGCCTTTGTAAAAACAAAATTACATAAGTTATAATAGAAAGATGAGATTAAATATTTCTATATACAGCACAAGGAATAGTTTTCAGGGTAAAAGCAGAGACAGCTTTATTCTATTGAGAATACATATAAAAGGAGGAGATCGTTTTGAGTTATCAAGCTTTATATAGAGTCTGGCGGCCGCAGCAGTTTATCGATGTAGTCGGACAGCAACATGTAACAAAGACATTGCAAAATGCTCTCCTCCAGCAGAAAATATCACATGCCTATCTTTTCTCAGGGCCAAGAGGGACTGGGAAAACGAGTGCAGCCAAAATTCTGGCCAAGGCTGTCAACTGCGAAAGAGCACCGGTTGCAGAACCTTGTAACGAATGTGATTCCTGTTTGGGGATCACTGACGGCTCCATTCCTGATGTTATCGAGATCGATGCGGCTTCCAATAACGGGGTCGAGGAAATCCGTGATATCAGGGATAAGGTAAAATACGCCCCTAATGTAGTCTCATATAAAGTTTACATTATAGATGAGGTTCATATGCTTTCCATCGGAGCCTTCAATGCCTTGTTAAAGACACTTGAAGAGCCTCCTAAGCATGTCATCTTCATCCTGGCAACGACAGAACCCCATAAGATTCCTCTGACAATCATCTCAAGGTGTCAGCGATTTGACTTCAAGAGAATTACGGCAAGGGATATCGTGGGGAGAATGACTCATATTGCCGATGAATCAGGTGTACAATATGAAGAAAAAGCGTTACATGTGGTGGCCCGGGCTGCGGAAGGCGGTATGCGTGATGCGCTCAGTCTTCTTGATCAGGCGATATCCTTCAGTCAGGACAGGGTAACGGTAGATGATGCCTTGACCGTGACCGGAGCTGTCTCCCAGGTATATCTTAATAGACTTGCCAAAGCGATCTTCGAGAATCAAGTGGCCGATGCCCTGCAAGCCTTGGAAGAGCTCCTTTTCCAAGGGAAGGATCCTGCAAGACTGACAGAAGACCTGGTCCTGTACTTCAGGGATATGCTGCTTCATCAGACTGCGCCAAACCTAGAGGAATCCCTGGAGAGGGTTATGCTGGATGAAGATTTCAAGGAATTGGCCGAAAGAGTCTCACCTCAGCATATTTACAAATTTATTGATATACTTAATGAAGCGCAGCAAGAGATGAAATTCACCAATCATGCCCGTATCTATATCGAGGTGTCGATTGTGAAGCTTTGTCAGCTTGAAGTGGAGAGTAATGTTTCCTCACCGGAAATCGGGCAGCTTCTTCAAAAAGTCCAAAGCCTGGAGAATGAACTGAATCAGCTGAAGGCAAAAGGAATTCCGGCCGCTCAACCTGATGCAGCTCCCGCCCCTAAGAAGAGGGCGTCTTCTTCCCGAAAGGGTTTCAAGGTTCCGACCGGAAGGGTACAAGAAGTGCTTAAGACAGCGACTAAGGAGGATCTTAACCTCATTAAAAGCCGCTGGGGTGAAATGCTCGAAGTTCTGAATCAGCGGCAGATGCGCTCTCAAGCGGCATTGCTTAATGATGCCGAGCCTGTTGCAGCTTCATCCAATTCATTTGTTTTAAAATTCAAGTATGATATCCACTGCCAGATGGCTATGGAGAATGCAGGCTTTACGGAGGCGCTAAGTTCCATCCTGGGCCAACTGACCGGAAATGAATATCAAGCGATTGGCATTCCGGAGAATCAGTGGCAGAGTGTCAGAGAAGAATTCATTAAGCACCAAAGAAACGATGATCCTGATTCTGCTGCAGGCGGAGAAGCGGAAGAAGAAGATCCGCTG
>NZ_ABCF01000039.1:0-12500 GCF_000181495.1 Bacillus sp. SG-1 | reverse complement strand
CATGGGAGTCAGACTGCGAGTGATAAGATCCGTAGTCGAAAGGGAAACAGCCCAGACCACCAGCTAAGGTCCCAAAGTATACGTTAAGTGGAAAAGGATGTGGAGTTGCTTAGACAACCAGGATGTTGGCTTAGAAGCAGCCACCATTTAAAGAGTGCGTAATAGCTCACTGGTCGAGTGACTCTGCGCCGAAAATGTACCGGGGCTAAACGTATCACCGAAGCTGTGGATTGACACCGTTTGGTGTCAGTGGTAGGAGAGCGTTCTAAGGGCTGTGAAGCTGGACCGTAAGGACTGGTGGAGCGCTTAGAAGTGAGAATGCCGGTATGAGTAGCGAAAGACAGGTGAGAATCCTGTCCACCGAATGCCTAAGGTTTCCTGAGGAAGGCTCGTCCGCTCAGGGTTAGTCGGGACCTAAGCCGAGGCCGAAAGGCGTAGGCGATGGATAACAGGTTGATATTCCTGTACCACCTCTTTTCCGTTTGAGTGATGGGGGGACGCAGGAGGATAGGGTAAGCGCGCTGTTGGATATGCGCGTCTAAGCAGTTAGGCTGGTGATGAGGCAAATCCCGTCACCGTGAAGGCTGAGCTGTGATAGCGAGGGAAATATAGTACCGAAGTTCCTGATTCCACACTGCCAAGAAAAGCCTCTAGCGAGGAAAAAGGTGCCCGTACCGCAAACCGACACAGGTAGGCGAGGAGAGAATCCTAAGGTGAGCGAGAGAACTCTCGTTAAGGAACTCGGCAAAATGACCCCGTAACTTCGGGAGAAGGGGTGCTCTGGTAGGGTGCAAGCCCGAGAGAGCCGCAGTGAATAGGCCCAGGCGACTGTTTAGCAAAAACACAGGTCTCTGCGAAGCCGTAAGGCGAAGTATAGGGGCTGACGCCTGCCCGGTGCTGGAAGGTTAAGGGGAGTGCTTAGCGCAAGCGAAGGTGCGAACCGAAGCCCCAGTAAACGGCGGCCGTAACTATAACGGTCCTAAGGTAGCGAAATTCCTTGTCGGGTAAGTTCCGACCCGCACGAAAGGCGCAACGATCTGGGCACTGTCTCAACGAGAGACTCGGTGAAATTATAGTACCTGTGAAGATGCAGGTTACCCGCGACAGGACGGAAAGACCCCGTGGAGCTTTACTGTAGCCTGATATTGAATTTTGGCACAGCTTGTACAGGATAGGTAGGAGCCTAAGAAACCGGAGCGCCAGCTTCGGTGGAGGCGTCGGTGGGATACTACCCTGGCTGTGTTGAACTTCTAACCCGCGCCCCTTATCGGGGTGGGAGACAGTGTCAGGTGGGCAGTTTGACTGGGGCGGTCGCCTCCTAAAGAGTAACGGAGGCGCCCAAAGGTTCCCTCAGAATGGTTGGAAATCATTCGCAGAGTGTAAAGGCACAAGGGAGCTTGACTGCGAGACCTACAAGTCGAGCAGGGACGAAAGTCGGGCTTAGTGATCCGGTGGTTCCGCATGGAAGGGCCATCGCTCAACGGATAAAAGCTACCCCGGGGATAACAGGCTTATCTCCCCCAAGAGTCCACATCGACGGGGAGGTTTGGCACCTCGATGTCGGCTCATCGCATCCTGGGGCTGTAGTCGGTCCCAAGGGTTGGGCTGTTCGCCCATTAAAGCGGTACGCGAGCTGGGTTCAGAACGTCGTGAGACAGTTCGGTCCCTATCCGTCGTGGGCGCAGGAAATTTGAGAGGAGCTGTCCTTAGTACGAGAGGACCGGGATGGACGCACCGCTGGTGTACCAGTTGTCTTGCCAAAGGCATCGCTGGGTAGCTATGTGCGGAAGGGATAAGTGCTGAAAGCATCTAAGCATGAAGCCCCCCTCGAGATGAGATTTCCCATCACTTTATGTGAGTAAGATCCCTGAAAGATGATCAGGTAGATAGGTCTGAGGTGGAAGCGTGGCGACACGTGCAGCTGACAGATACTAATCGATCGAGGACTTAACCACAATTTTTAGCGAAACTCGGAATACTTTCTTTTCTTCATACTTTATCTAGTTTTGAGAGAACGATGTTCTTTCAATTTCATACAGTCTGGTGATTAAGGCGAAGAGGTCACACCCGTTCCCATGCCGAACACGGAAGTTAAGCTCTTCAGCGCCGATGGTAGTTGGGGGATCTCCCCCTGTGAGAGTAGGACGTCGCCAGGCAAATGAAAGAGTACCCGAAGTGGTGCTCTTTTTTTAATATCAAAAAGTAGTTCTGAAATTCCATCAGTAGCAGGAGCGAGGATGGGGAGGAGCAAGAAGGTCGAGGACGAGAGGGAGAGAACACCGGAGTGGGCTCTGCCCATGAGGATGTGAACGAGCGAAGCGGACGAAGAGATTCGCCGCTCATCGCCGTCCGAGCCTTCAGTGCTGATGGTAGTTGGGCTCCCCCTGTGAGAGTAGGACGTCGCCAGGCAAACCAAAGAGTACCCGAAGTGGCGCTCTTTTTTTGTATATTGAAAAGAAAAAGGGGGAGATCCTCAAGCAGATCCCCGTTCTCCGCAGGAGCGAGGACGGGGAGGAGCAAGAAGGTCGAGGACGAGAGGGAGAGAACACCGGAGTGGGCTCTGCCCATGAGGATGTAAACGAGCGAAGCGGACGAAGAGATTCGCCGCTCATCGCCGTCCGAGCCTTCAGTGCTGATGGTAGTTGGGCCCCCCTGTGAGAGTAGGACGTCGCCAGGCAGACAAAAGAGTACCCGAAGTGGTGCTCTTTTTTTTGTATTGAAAAGAAAAACAGAGGGAGACCCCTAGCAGTTCCTCCACGAGCATCTACAGACACCTGACTGAAATTTGCTGCTGGACGCAATAAATCTAAGTTAGACGCAATTCTGCTTGGATTTGACGCAATTAATAATTATTAGACGCAGTAATTCAAAATCAGACGCAATTAACCAGGATTAGACGCAAATATGCCCAAGTCCTAATAAAAGCAGGATTTTAATTGGGGCCACCTGTAAACCAACCAGGTTTTTATATGATTATAGCGGGAGGAGGAGAGAGGGAGACGCAAAAATGTAGCGGTTTTTCGCCAGCAAAGCCGATTTGGTGCATAACTTTCATTTTAGACGCATAAGTCCCTGAATTAGATGCATAACTTCCATACAAGAAGCATAACTACCGACAATTGACGCATAACCCCCTTGATTCAATGCTTAACCCTGCTCAGATACAGAAGAAGTATCCAACTAAACAGGTTTTTAGATCAATTACGATCCAATCTGCCTTCCATGTGGAAGCAAACAACCAAAACCTGCCCCAACCAAATACAAGATCAATAAAAGTTCCTTATTTAAAAGACAAAATAACTAAGAATGACTCCTAATTAAAAATATCTGTACCTTGTAAGTATAGATACTAAAAAAATAGTAAGAAATCTCCTATGCGCGCTTTACGCCAAATAATTCCGGACAACGCTTCCCCCCTACGTATTACTGATGCTGGCCCACGTACTTAGCCGCAGCTTCCTGATAGAGGCACCCGGGCCCCCAGAGAGCGCAAAACCAGACAATACACAGCAATAAATCCCCTTAAAGACATTAAAACCACAGAAATCCCTTCACACGCCTGGTCCTTTTTTAAGAATTTATCTTTAGACATACACAGACATGATTTTTCTTACATAGAATAGCTACATGAGACAATTCACTTAAATCAAATTTTTAGAAAATGCGTATATTTGACCGGCTTCGGGGCAGAATAGGTGTATGGAGGTGGAGAGACTGGTGTTGAATACAGAGAAGACGTTAAGGGAAATGTGTATAATCTGCAGTCAGCCAAAGGCGACAGGGATACACCTGTACACATCATTTGTCTGCATAGATTGTGAGAAAGATATGATCAGAAGCGAAACAGACAGTCCTCAATATAAGTTTTTTGTGGAGAGATTGAAAAAAGTCAATACACCGCAAATATATTCATAGACGAAGCCGGGAGAGAGTCCCCGGTTTTTTTTGTTTTATTATCAATGTGATACGATATAAGAGTTAATTTCGTTTACAGGAAGGAATGCTTTTATGAGCAATCAAAACAGGATGCCTTTGGTGGAGGCGTTGCAATATCATGAAAAAAGAGACCCTGTGTCTTTCCATGTTCCCGGGCATAAGAACGGAAAACTGTTGAATGGACAAGCAGGGGAATTCCTTCAATATGATGTTACTGAACTGACAGGTCTGGATGATTTGCATGCACCCTCAGAGGCTATAAGGGAAGCACAGGAGTTATTGGCCGATCATTTTCAAACACGGAAGAGCTATTTTCTTGTGAATGGAAGTACTGTTGGGAATTTAGCAATGATCATGGGTGTATGTAAGGAAGGGGATATTGTGTTCGTACAGCGGAACTGCCATAAGTCGATCTTGAATGGTTTGAAGCTGGCGAATGTACAGCCTGTATTTCTTCACCCTGAGTTTGATGAGGAAACAGCAACGACGACTGGTATTTCCCAGGGAACATTAAAGGAAGCGATTGGTAAGTATGCAAAAGCAAAGGCTGTCATACTGACTTATCCTACATATTATGGCATGGTGTACGATCTTCACAGCATTATTGAACTGGCCCATAAGCATGGAATGAAAGTACTGATTGATGAAGCTCATGGAGCACATCTATCCAATGGGGAGCCATTCCCTGCTTCTTCACTGAGAATGGGAGCTGACATTGTTGTCCAGTCAGCACACAAAACGCTTCCTGCCATGACGATGGGCTCCTATCTGCATATAAATAATGACCAAATTGATGCTAAAAGGGTGGAAGAGTATCTAGGGATGCTGCAGTCCAGCAGTCCCTCCTATCCTATAATGGGTTCACTCGATTATGCCCGCCATTTTATAGCATCCTATTCAAGTGAAGACCTTTATTCCTTTTTAAGAATAAGAAAAGACTTTATTAATAGATTACATGAGGCAGGGTTTGAAGTTATTGAAAGTAATGATCCTCTGAAGGTAATGATCAGGCTTAGAGGATTATCCGGGTTTCAACTTCAGGACCAATTGGAGAACGTTGGGATCTATGCTGAACTGGCTGATCCTCATCAAGTGCTTTTCATCCTTCCTCTGTTAAAAAAGGATACTTCTTTCCCGTTCGAAGAGGTTGTGAAGAAGATGAGCGGCATAAAGGCGAGTCAGGCAGAAGATACACCGATTGTTTTTAAGAAAAGTAAGAGTATCACATCACTTAGATACTCTTACAGAGAAATGGAAACGAAAACGAAGAAGTGGATTGCTATTGAGGATGCAGCAGGAAAAACAGCAGGAGAAATGTTAACGCCTTATCCGCCGGGTATTCCGTTATTTTATCCAGGAGAAGAAATCACTGAAGAAAGTATAGCAGAACTCAGAAGGCTTTGGGAGCTTGGAGCAAAGTTTCAAGGTGAGCATTTACTGGGTGAAGGCAGGATTAGTATCTTTGAGTAAATCTGCAGCCCGCTCTGAAATAAGTTATAATGAAAGAAGCACCCATTGAATTGCGGAGGTTAAAGAATGAAACAGGGATTATTCATAACAGTTGAAGGACCTGAAGGAGCAGGGAAATCAACGATTATAAAAAAGATGGCTGATGAGCTGACTGAAAAAGGCCATGAAGTCATTCTGACAAGGGAACCAGGCGGTATTACGATTGCTGAAGAAATCCGTGAAGTCATTTTAGATCCTAAAAACACGGCGATGGATGAAAGGACGGAAGCTTTATTATACGCCGCTGCCAGAAGACAGCATTTAGCCGAGAAAGTCATTCCATCCTTAGATAAGGGAAGCATTGTCCTCTGTGACCGTTTCCTGGACAGTTCGCTTGCTTATCAGGGGCATGCCCGCGGGATTGGGATGGAGGAAGTGTACAGCATTAATAAGTTTGCAATAGGGGATACAATGCCTGACATCACTCTTTACTTTGATGTCGAACCGGAAATCGGTTTGGAGCGTATCAGCGCACATAAAGGCAGGGAAGTGAACCGTCTTGACCTTGAGACGATCGACTTTCATGAAAGAGTAAGAGAAGGATATTTAATGCTCCTGGAGAAGTTTCCGGAACGGATTAAAAAAATTGATGCCAGTGCGTCATTTGGTGAAGTGTATCAAAATGCGTTGAAAATTATAGAGAAGTATATAGATGAGAGACCAGTCCGATAAACAGACTGGTCTTATTGTAACTATGGAGGCTTTTTTAGAGAAGTTCTCCGCAGCAGTATCTGTGTTTTGTTTTAATTTTCCAGAATTTATTAAGGGGAATGAAGAATAACAGATATTACGAAAGGGATATTCTTGCTATAATAGTAAATAAACAGATTTTCGGCAAAAGTTATTCGGGAGGAAGTGGAAGAGATGAAAATGATCATGGCGGTAGTACAGGATCAGGACAGCAACCGTCTTTCCAGTGCGTTAATGGAGCATAATTTCAGATCAACAAAGCTGGCCAGTACCGGAGGGTTTCTTAGATCGGGAAACACCACCTTTCTAATCGGAGTGGAAGATATCAGGGTTGAAAAGGCTCTGCAGGTCATCAGGGATAACTGTAAGTCGAGAGATCAAATGGTTGCTCCGGTCTCCCCGATGGGCGGCAATGCTGATTCATATGTTCCTTATCCTGTGGAAGTGGAAGTGGGCGGTGCGACCGTGTTTGTTCTGCCGGTTGAACAGTTTCACCATTTTTAGAATGTGAGGGAATAGCAAATGAAAATCAATCAAGATCTCCGTGTCGGTGTCGATAAAGTTCGTTCTGAACAGAAATCGAACGCCGGAGGTTCTGAAAAGTTCAGCATGCTTGTTGGCAAGCAAGATCAGAAGCTGCAAATGGAGCAGCTAGGGAAGCTGCTGGGCGATATTACGAGTGCCGGCGAAAGGCTTGGCCGCTCCAGGACATTTAAAGATCTCGCTAAATATAAGACGTTGGTGAAAAGATTTGTGAAAGAAGCCGTTGATTATGGCATGAACCTGAAGCAGTCCCATACATGGAATCAGCATGGGGAAGGCAGAAAGCTGAATATTATTGAAAATGTTGACCGCAAGTTGATCGAACTGACGGAAGATATATTAAACGAAGAAAAACAGTCCATTGATATTTTAGGGAAAATAGGCGAAGTAAGGGGCTTATTAATTAATTTATATACGTAAGTGAGTGATCGTGTTGTCCATGACCTGGGAAGAACTCAATGAAATACAGCCTGTTGTCCTGCAGATGCTCGCCAACAGTATAAAAAGAGACCGAGTGGCACACGCATATCTCTTTGAGGGAGAAAGAGGCACAAGGAAGAAAGAAATCGCCATCCTCTTTGCCAAGTCGCTGCTATGTGAGCATCCAGTGAATGGGATAGCGTGTGACCAGTGCAACAATTGTAAAAGGATTAACAATAAGAATCATCCTGATGTTCATATAATCGAACCGGATGGTCTTTCTATTAAAAAAGATCAAATCAAAGCACTGCAGAGTGAATTCAGCAAAACCGGGGTTGAATCCAAACGAAAGATTTATATCCTTTCACATGCGGATAAAATGACACCGAATGCGGCGAACAGTTTGCTGAAATTCCTTGAGGAGCCATCCTCCGAGACGGCAGCCATCCTGATGACAGAACAAGTTCACCGGATTCTGCCGACCATCATGTCACGCTGCCAGGTAGTCTCCTTTCAGCCCCTACCAAGGGAATTGCTAAAAGAAAGGCTGATTTCAGAAGAAGTAAATAGGAATATCGCTGCTCTGACAGCAAGTTTAACTAATAATTACCAGGAAGCATTTGAATTAAGCAGCGATGAGTGGTTTGCACAAGCAAGAATAATAGTGTTAAAATTATATGAAGTCCTTCGCAAAAGTCCATTTCAGGCAATGATCAGTTTGCAAGAGGATTTTAACGAGCATTTCAAAGAGAAACATCAAATAGATCGAGCGTTGGATCTTTTACTTCTTATATATAAAGACCTCCTGTATATACAGATAGATCAAGGAGATAAGCTGGTTTACCCGGATAAGAGACAGGAATGGGAGTCAGATGCGCTTCAGGTTTCCACTAACAGTCTGTCTGATAAAATGACGGCCGTACTTGAAGCAAAACGGAAACTTAACGCAAATATGAATACTCAGCTGTTAATGGAACAGCTTGTGCTAAAATTACAGGGGTGATTTCCTTTGTACGATGTTGTAGGCGTACGCTTTAAAAAGGCGGGTAAAATATACTATTTCGATCCAGGCGAACTGGAAATCGAAAAAAATGATTATGTAATCGTAGAAACCGTCAGGGGAGTAGAGTATGGGAAAGTCGTCGTCGACCGTAAAAAGGTTGGCGAAAACGATGTTGTCCTTCCTCTGAAGAAAGTAATAAGATCGGCTGATCATAAAGATCAAATGGCCGTGCAGGAAAACAAGGAAGCGGCAGAAGAGGCTTATGAAGTCTGCTGCAGCAAAATTACAGAACATCAGCTGGATATGAAACTGGTGGATGTGGAATATACGTTTGATAGAAATAAAGTAATCTTTTATTTCACGGCTGACGGCAGGGTGGACTTCCGTGAATTAGTTAAAGATTTGGCATCCATTTTCCGAACTCGTATCGAACTTCGTCAGATCGGTGTCAGAGACGAAGCGAAGATGCTTGGAGGAATAGGCCCTTGCGGCAGGATGCTTTGCTGTTCAACTTATCTCGGGGATTTTGAACCAGTATCAATCAAAATGGCGAAAGATCAAAATCTTTCCCTTAACCCAACAAAGATCTCCGGCTTATGCGGCCGTCTCATGTGCTGCCTGAAATATGAAAATGACGAGTATGAAGCGGCCAAAGAAGAACTTCCGGATGTGGGAGAGATCATCAGCACGCCGCATGGCGAAGGCAGAGTAGTCGGTCTCAATATTCTGGAACGCGTCATCAAGGTGGATATTAAAGAAGTTGAACGGGTCCTTGAATTTACTTTAGATGAAATCTCAAACGAAAGTGCCGTCTCAATTCAAGCCACAGAGTAACGGGGTGGAGTTTAGTGGATAAAAAAGAGTTCTTTGATTCAGTCAGTAATATGGAGCAACAAATAGGACAGCTCTACCAGCAGCTGGGTGAATTAAAACAAGTCTTAGCGGAAATTTTAGAAGAAAATAATTCCCTTCAGCTGGAAAACGAACATTTGCGCAGAAGACTGGAGCAAACAGGGAACTCATCAAAAGGCGCTGCACGTAAAGGTAAAAAGGGATCCAAGCAGTCTCACTCCGAGGATAAATCATTGGATGTCGGTGAAGGCTATGACAATCTTGCCCGGTTATATCAGGAAGGTTTTCATATCTGCAATATCCACTTTGGCAGTCCCCGTAAAGATGAAGATTGTTTGTTCTGCTTATCTTTTCTCAATAAGAAATAGCTTTGATTTCAAGCCTTCCTGTATAAGCAGGGAGGCTTCGTTTTTATATTTGTCTTTTGAAAAACTCTTTTCGAATGGGTTGTTGCTATTTAAAGGAGAAAGTTTATTTCCGCTCCAGGTATGTGACTCCGCGGGGCGGGCGGTGAAGTAAAAAGTGGAATCGGCCGGGTGCTGAGACTGGCAGTCCCGCTTATCCCGCAGGAGGTCGAGCATCTTCCGCTCCAATCAACGTAATAAGTAAGAATATATTAAAAAGAATGCTTTTTGAGCGTTACATATTCAAGCCTTGAAGTATTAGCATCTATTAAATTGTAATTGAGTAATACAGAACCATTTCTTGAGCAAACTTAAAGCTGTCTCATGATTAAAAAGCAATTTTAACCAAACAATAAAAGAAAGTTTTTACATAGATTTTGACGGAGGAGAAAAAATGGTTGAACTGAAAGAAGATGAAAGACTGGATTATTTACTGGCGGAGAACTTAAGGATCATTCAAAGTCCTTCTGTGTTTTCGTTTTCGCTGGATGCTGTCTTGCTTGCGAATTTCGCCAGTATTCCTAAGCGGAAAGGGAAAATCATTGACCTGTGTTCAGGAAATGGAGTCATTCCCCTGATGCTGAGCAACAGGACGAGCGTGCCAATTACCGGGGTGGAAATTCAGGAAAGATTGTTTGAGATGGCCAACCGCAGTATTGAATATAACAAGCTGGGGAACCAGATTTCGATGATTCATGGGGATATCAAGGACATGCCTGCCCGCTTTGGAAACGATAAGTTTGATGCGGTTACCTGTAACCCTCCTTATTTTTCTAAAGGAGAAAAAGAAAAGATAAACAGTAATGAACACTATGCGATCGCACGCCATGAACTGCTTTGTACGCTTGAAGACGTGGTAAAGGCAGTGGGCCTTCTTCTTAAGCAAGGAGGCAAGGCTTCGTTTGTACACAGGCCTGGCAGAGGAGTGGACCTGCTCACCCTTATGAGGGAATACAGGATCGAACCAAAACGCATAAGGTTTGTCTACCCTAATAAGCATAAGGAAGCAAATACGGTCCTGGTAGAAGGGATTAAAGATGGCAGTCCGGATTTGAAGGTTTTACAGCCATTGATTGTATATAATGAAGATAATAGTTATGGAAATGAAGTTCACGAAATGCTATACGGAAAAGATCTTTAATGTTCCATCAACAAGAAGAAGGTGAAGAAAATGAAAACACAGAAAAGCTTTCAAGCATCTGACGCAGGGTCCCTCTATCTGGTACCCACACCGATTGGCAACCTCGAAGATATGTCCTTCAGGGCCATCCGGATTTTAAAAGAGTGTGATGTCATCGCAGCAGAGGATACAAGAAATACAAAGAAATTATGTAATTATTTCGAGATTGATACCTTTGTTGTCAGTTATCATGAGCACAACAAAGAAACCAGCGGTGAGAAGCTACTCGAAAGAATAGAAAAAGGGGAAACCGTTGCCTTGGTGAGTGATGCCGGGATGCCTTGTATTTCCGACCCTGGGTATGAAATTGTCAGGGAAGCGGTAGACAGAGGGATAGCTGTCATCCCTCTTCCGGGAGCCAATGCAGCCTTGACCGCACTAATTGCATCAGGTCTGATCCCGCAGCCATTCTACTTTTATGGTTTTCTTTCAAGAAGCAAGAAAGATAAACGGAAAGAACTGGAGACTCTCTCCAAACAGAACAGCACATTGATCTTTTATGAATCTCCCCATAGATTAAAGGAAACCCTTAAAGAAATGAAAGAAATCCTTGGCAACCGTTCGATCGTGCTATCGAGAGAGCTGACAAAGAAGTTTGAGGAATTTATTAGAGGGACCATTGAGGAAGCTTTGGAATGGAGCGGCGAGGGAGAGGTCAGGGGTGAATTCTGCATTGTTGTGGAAGGAAGTACTGACAAAGAAGCAAAAGAAGAGGAAGAGCAGTGGTGGAATGACCTGACCCTTTCCGCACATGTACAGCATTATATAGATGAAAAAGGAGTTTCTTCAAAAGAAGCCATCAAAATGGTTTCGAAAGAAAGGGAGCTTCCAAAACGGGATGTTTATCAGGCTTTTCATGTACAGCAGGACTAAAGTGAGTCAATTCTAAAGGTCTTTAGTGTTAATTGAAAAAATGGTTTGCTACACTTGAATGGAATTGAATTTCCAAAAGGAGTTAGCTATGACACAGAATGAAAATTTATATAAGGCTCTGCTGGAGAACAAAGATTCCCTTGCAGATAAATGGTTAACATTCAGAGAGAAAAGACCGAATTCCATCTATTCAGTTGATGCAGATGAAAAGTATGAGAAGCTTTTGAGGGAGCAGAATGCTTTGACGACAGAAACGGTTGCCAGCTCGTTATTGGAGGACAAAGAAGAGTATCATCAGAAGCTTGAACAGTGGGCAACACTCGTAGCAAAGAGCCGCGCGGAAGTAGGGACTCCTATTTATGAAGTGCTTGAAGCTGTCCACCAATACCGGTCTGTGGTCATGGATTTTTTGGAAACTTATGTCGGGGAGAAGGAAGAAGAGGTTACGAAGCAGCACCTAATGAATTGGAATTACTCCATTCATTCTGCATTTGACCTTTTGATACAGGAATTTTCAAAAATGTATTATAGTATTACCCGGGATCGAATGAAAGCTCAGCATGAATTAATCGCTGAATTGGGCGCTCCGGTCATTCCGATTGGGAATACCGTGGCTGTCCTGCCGTTGATAGGTGATATTGATACTGAAAGGGCAGTCAGGATAATGGAAACTGTTCCAGCCAGGTGCATGGAGAAGCAAGTGGACAAACTGTGCATCGATCTATCGGGTGTTCCCATAGTCGATACCATGGTTGCCCAACAAATTTATTCCATCATTCAAACCCTGTCTCTTCTTGGTATTCAAACGGCGCTATCTGGAATCAGGCCGGAAGTGGCAATGACATCTGTTCAGCTTGGCATCGATTTAAAAGAGATCAACACGTATAACACTTTGGAGCAAGCTTTGCAGAAGATAGGCAAGTAGCCAGCAAGTTAAACTAAGGCTTCTAAGGAGTCAAATCGTTTATTTTCAACTGGCCGAATAAGGTGACTTATTGCGCATCTGCTGCAGAACAACCTGCAAAAAACCATAAAAAAAGTACCCTGTGAAACCACCTTTGAAGGGTGTTCCGGAGGGTACTTTTTTATA
>NZ_ABCF01000040.1 GCF_000181495.1 Bacillus sp. SG-1 | reverse complement strand
TATTGATTTTGTTTTGTTCAGTTTTGATGGTTTAATTACTGTCAAAACATTGTTCTTTGAAAACTAGATAAAGATATATGAAGAAAGTCAAGAAAGAACCGAGAATTCGCCATTTTAGGATATCTCTTATGAGATATTTTTTCAAAAAACTAAGGCGGATGAGAAGCGAGGAGTGCAAGGCGCCGAGTTTCTGAGCAGCGGAGTGTACTTTAACGTACATGAGCAGCGGAAGAAACGAAGGCAACGCAGCAATCCGAAGCTTATCATTCGACGACGGTTAAGTTAGAAAGGGCGCACGGTGGATGCCTTGGCACTAGGAGCCGATGAAGGACGGGACTAACACCGATATGCTTCGGGGAGCTGTAAGTAAGCTTTGATCCGGAGATTTCCGAATGGGGGAACCCGCTGCACGTAATGGTGCAGTATCCATACTTGAATACATAGAGTATGGAAGGCAGACCCGGGGAACTGAAACATCTAAGTACCCGGAGGAAGAGAAAGCAAACGCGATTCCCTGAGTAGCGGCGAGCGAAACGGGATTAGCCCAAACCAAGAGGCTTGCCTCTTGGGGTTGTAGGACACTCTATACGGAGTACAAAGGAACGAAGTAGACGAAGAAGTCTGGAAAGGCTCGTCACAGAAGGTAATAACCCTGTAGTCGAAACTTCGTTCCCTCTTGAGTGGATCCTGAGTACGGCGGGACACGAGAAATCCCGTCGGAAGCTGGGAGGACCATCTCCCAAGGCTAAATACTCCCTAGTGACCGATAGTGAACCAGTACCGTGAGGGAAAGGTGAAAAGCACCCCGGAAGGGGAGTGAAATAGAACCTGAAACCGTGTGCCTACAAGTAGTCAGAGCCCGTTAACGGGTGATGGCGTGCCTTTTGTAGAATGAACCGGCGAGTTACGATCCCATGCAAGGTTAAGTCGGAAAGACGGAGCCGCAGCGAAAGCGAGTCTGAATAGGGCGAATGAGTATGTGGTCGTAGACCCGAAACCAGGTGATCTACCCATGTCCAGGGTGAAGTTCAGGTAACACTGAATGGAGGCCCGAACCCACGCACGTTGAAAAGTGCGGGGATGAGGTGTGGGTAGCGGAGAAATCCCATCGAACTTGGAGATAGCTGGTTCTCTCCGAAATAGCTTTAGGGCTAGCCTCATGTAGTAGAGTCTTGGAGGTAGAGCACTGTTTGGACTAGGGGCCCTCATCGGGTTACCGAATTCAGACAAACTCCGAATGCCAAAGACTTATCCATGGGAGTCAGACTGCGAGTGATAAGATCCGTAGTCGAAAGGGAAACAGCCCAGACCACCAGCTAAGGTCCCAAAGTATACGTTAAGTGGAAAAGGATGTGGAGTTGCTTAGACAACCAGGATGTTGGCTTAGAAGCAGCCACCATTTAAAGAGTGCGTAATAGCTCACTGGTCGAGTGACTCTGCGCCGAAAATGTACCGGGGCTAAACGTATCACCGAAGCTGTGGATTGACACCGTTTGGTGTCAGTGGTAGGAGAGCGTTCTAAGGGCTGTGAAGCTGGACCGTAAGGACTGGTGGAGCGCTTAGAAGTGAGAATGCCGGTATGAGTAGCGAAAGACAGGTGAGAATCCTGTCCACCGAATGCCTAAGGTTTCCTGAGGAAGGCTCGTCCGCTCAGGGTTAGTCGGGACCTAAGCCGAGGCCGAAAGGCGTAGGCGATGGATAACAGGTTGATATTCCTGTACCACCTCTTTTCCGTTTGAGTGATGGGGGGACGCAGGAGGATAGGGTAAGCGCGCTGTTGGATATGCGCGTCTAAGCAGTTAGGCTGGTGATGAGGCAAATCCCGTCACCGTGAAGGCTGAGCTGTGATAGCGAGGGAAATATAGTACCGAAGTTCCTGATTCCACACTGCCAAGAAAAGCCTCTAGCGAGGAAAAAGGTGCCCGTACCGCAAACCGACACAGGTAGGCGAGGAGAGAATCCTAAGGTGAGCGAGAGAACTCTCGTTAAGGAACTCGGCAAAATGACCCCGTAACTTCGGGAGAAGGGGTGCTCTGGTAGGGTGCAAGCCCGAGAGAGCCGCAGTGAATAGGCCCAGGCGACTGTTTAGCAAAAACACAGGTCTCTGCGAAGCCGTAAGGCGAAGTATAGGGGCTGACGCCTGCCCGGTGCTGGAAGGTTAAGGGGAGTGCTTAGCGCAAGCGAAGGTGCGAACCGAAGCCCCAGTAAACGGCGGCCGTAACTATAACGGTCCTAAGGTAGCGAAATTCCTTGTCGGGTAAGTTCCGACCCGCACGAAAGGCGCAACGATCTGGGCACTGTCTCAACGAGAGACTCGGTGAAATTATAGTACCTGTGAAGATGCAGGTTACCCGCGACAGGACGGAAAGACCCCGTGGAGCTTTACTGTAGCCTGATATTGAATTTTGGCACAGCTTGTACAGGATAGGTAGGAGCCTAAGAAACCGGAGCGCCAGCTTCGGTGGAGGCGTCGGTGGGATACTACCCTGGCTGTGTTGAACTTCTAACCCGCGCCCCTTATCGGGGTGGGAGACAGTGTCAGGTGGGCAGTTTGACTGGGGCGGTCGCCTCCTAAAGAGTAACGGAGGCGCCCAAAGGTTCCCTCAGAATGGTTGGAAATCATTCGCAGAGTGTAAAGGCACAAGGGAGCTTGACTGCGAGACCTACAAGTCGAGCAGGGACGAAAGTCGGGCTTAGTGATCCGGTGGTTCCGCATGGAAGGGCCATCGCTCAACGGATAAAAGCTACCCCGGGGATAACAGGCTTATCTCCCCCAAGAGTCCACATCGACGGGGAGGTTTGGCACCTCGATGTCGGCTCATCGCATCCTGGGGCTGTAGTCGGTCCCAAGGGTTGGGCTGTTCGCCCATTAAAGCGGTACGCGAGCTGGGTTCAGAACGTCGTGAGACAGTTCGGTCCCTATCCGTCGTGGGCGCAGGAAATTTGAGAGGAGCTGTCCTTAGTACGAGAGGACCGGGATGGACGCACCGCTGGTGTACCAGTTGTCTTGCCAAAGGCATCGCTGGGTAGCTATGTGCGGAAGGGATAAGTGCTGAAAGCATCTAAGCATGAAGCCCCCCTCGAGATGAGATTTCCCATCACTTTATGTGAGTAAGATCCCTGAAAGATGATCAGGTAGATAGGTCTGAGGTGGAAGCGTGGCGACACGTGCAGCTGACAGATACTAATCGATCGAGGACTTAACCACAATTTTTAGCGAAACTCGGAATACTTTCTTTTCTTCATAACTTTATCTAGTTTTGAGAGAACGATGTTCTTTCAATTGAATATGTCTGGTGATTAAGGCGAAGAGGTCACACCCGTTCCCATGCCGAACACGGAAGTTAAGCTCTTCAGCGCCGATGGTAGTTGGGGGATCTCCCCCTGTGAGAGTAGGACGTCGCCAGGCGAACCAAAGAGTACCCGATGTGTTGCTCTTTTTTTGTATTGAAAAGAAAAAGGGGGAGATCCTCCAGCAGATCCCCGTTCTCCGCAGGAGCGAGGATGGAGAGGAACAAGAAGGTCGAGGACGAGAGGGAGCGAACACCGGAGTGGGCTCTGCCCATGAGGATGTGAACGAGCGAAGCGGACGAAGAGATTCGCCGCTCATCGCCGTCCGAGCCTTCAGTGCCGATGGTAGTTGGGCCTCCCCCTGTGAGAGTAGGACGTCGCCAGGCAAACCAAAGAGTACCCGATATGGTGCTCTTTTTTTTGTGTTTAAAAAGATGGGGAGAGTGTTTGTTTAGTTCCGAAATTTAATACGAAGCAGGAGCGAGGATGGGGAGGAGCAAGAAGGTCAAGGACAAGAGGGAGAGAACACCGAAGTGGGCTCTGCCCATGAAAGCCCTCTATTATTTCGATAAGAAAATTTGGATGGATACAAAAAAGATAAATAAAAATGCAGCTATACCTAACCAGCCGTAACCTTTATTTCCCTTTTGAAACTCCCTTACACCCATTACTAACATAGTTAAACTTAAAAACAACATCATATATGGTTGAAATTTAAAATCCTTAGTAATCAAACCATACCCTGCAAGTAAAATAACTGTTATTGATAAGATAATGTGCAATATCTTTAACAATTTATCCTCCCTTTTTACCTCATTGCATTCCTAAAGGTTTGAACAACTATCCTGCTCGTACGGAACATTTGCTTTTACTACATATTAACATAAGTTTCCATGCGATTTGTTTTGAGAGTAGTTGAATGTTGTTTCGGTTTTTCTGATTGCTAATTGCAATACAACTATTGTAGTTTCTGCAGCGGAATGGTCTTTCTTAAAAGCTGAACCCTAATGAGTTCCTCTTTTTCTATGTTTTGTGAAGAGATAGCTGGAGTGGTTTTGCTGCTAGACGCAATTAATCTGAATTAGACGCAATTAACCTGAGATTAGACGCAATTAACGCTGACAAGACGCAATTATTCAACATTAGAGGCAATTAAACGGGATTGGACGCAATTAGTTCCAGAGCCTACATAAAAGAGTGATTTATTCGATTGAATCCGTAAACCAAACAGATTTTATAGATTATAGCGGAAGGAGGTACGAGTTAGAAGGAAATCGCAGCAAACTTACATCAAAAAGCCAGTTTGGTGCATAACTTTCATTTTAGATGCATAACTCCCTTGATTAGACGCATAACTTTCGTTTTCAACGCATAACTCCCACGTTAGACGCAAAATCCGCAGCATTCGGTGCATAACTCAAAATGGAGCCAGCTGCTATATCCTAAACCTCCAAGAAGAGTATAGCTCGTGACCTTATTTTGGGTGCAAACTCCCTAAGTTGGCACAAAATACTGCGCAATTCCCTTAAAAACAGAAAGAGATTATTAATTCCACCTAAATCTACCTAGTCCACATCTCCAATGACCTACAGCCTGTCCAAAACACGGACACCCCGCCATTCCCCCACCTGAAAAATCACTAAGCCAATCAAAAGTTTTCGCAGAAGTTGACTTCCTATTCCGAAAACTTTAACATAAAGAGACTAAGTCTATTCTCTGGAGGGTCAAGTTTTGAAACAGTCTCCTAATGCAATTATCGAAGATTTTACAGTTTGGCTTGAAAATGAAGGGAAGTCAGCGAATACGGTAAGGACCTATGAAAGAGAACTGACAAAATATCAGGATTGGCTTCAACAGAAAGGATTGTCCTTGAAAGAGGTCTCACAGGAGGATGTGCAGCAATACATCCGCTTTTTGGAGGGGCAGGGCAGAAGTCCTGTAACCACTGATAAGATTCTAGGGGCAATTCGCACGTTTTCAAAATTTATTAAGAGGCCGGAAATAACAACGGGCATAGAAATGAAAACGACGGATAAGAGGACTGAGATTGAGTGCTTGAATGGAAGCCAATGTGCAACTCTATTAAAAAAGGTAAAAGAAGAAGGAAATGACCGGAATACAGCGATTGTGTATACGCTGCTGCATACTGGTATCCGGGTGTCTGAACTTTGTGCCCTGAATCAATCGGATATCGATTTAGATAAGGGGCGCTTGGAAGTGAGAACGTCGACAGGCCATCCTAGGACGATTCCCTTATCAGTTGAGGCAAAATACTATTTGGAATGCCATCTTGCAACGTCTCCTGTGAAAGATGCCGTATTTGTTTCCAGAGCAAATGAGAGACTCACAGAGAGAGCGATTCAATATATATTGAAAAAATTTGATGTGAACCCTCACAAGCTTCGTCATACTTTCTGTCAGCAGCTCGTGGATAAAGGGGTCAGCATCGAAATTGTTTCGAGGCTTGCGGGGCATAAAGATATTAATGTCACCAAACGGTATGCAAAATCGAGGATAGAACCTTTCGCTCTTGAAGAGGCCATTCAAAAAACTTTTATAAAAGACAGTTGATAGGAAAGGGTGCCTTAGCTGGTGCTCTTTTTTTGATAGTTTTCATTGCCTCTAATAACACTAAGGAGAGATCAGCATGGAAATAAAAGTGGATGATTTATCGCGGCCGGAAGTTGGGGAATTAATCATGGACCACCTACGGAACATGGCGCTGCATTCTCCCGCTGAAAGCAGGCATGCGCTTAACCTGGATGGGCTGAAGCAGCCGGAGATTACATTTTGGAGTGCGTGGGAAGAGGACGAATTGGTTGGCTGCGGAGCTCTGAAAGAACTGGATGCGCGGCACGGGGAAATTAAGTCGATGAAGACGTCGTCTCTTCATTTGAGAAAAGGGGTTTCCAAGAGGATGCTTCAACATATAATCGAAGAGTCTCGCAGAAGAGGGTATTCGAGGCTGAGCCTGGAGACAGGGTCTATGGCAGCATTTGAACCTGCCAGAAGGCTTTATGAAAGGTTTGGGTTTGTGTATTGTAAACCGTTTGCTCGGTACAAGGAAGATCCAAACAGTTTATTTATGATGATAGAATTACAGCGCATTTAGACAATAAACAATGATTGATGGATTAATGGTTCACAAAAAGGGAAAATTCTAGTAGAGTAAGTAGAAATCAACGACCTGCTGTCTAAACCTGAATTGAAGGGGGAACACGTTTGCTGGATAACAGTTTTACAATGGTTGCGATTATTCTCGTCATTAATATAGTATATGTTTCTTTTTTTACCATAAGGATGATACTAACATTAAAGGGATACCGGTACATTGCTGCATTTGTCAGTATGTTTGAAGTCGTCATATATGTTGTGGGGCTTGGGCTTGTACTGGATAACCTGAATGAGATCCAGAACCTTGTCGCTTATGCTGTAGGGTATGGCCTTGGCGTCATTGCCGGGATGAAAATCGAAGAGAAACTGGCACTGGGGTATATTACAGTCAATGTCATAACGGCCGATTACAATAATGAACTACCTGGAAAGCTGAGGTCAAAGGGGTATGGAGTGACCAACTGGGCTGCACATGGACTTGAAGGGGACCGGATGGCCATGCAGATTCTTACGCCAAGAAAGAATGAAGTGAAGTTATACCAAACAATTAAAGAATTGGACCCCAAAGCATTCATCATTGCCTATGAACCCAAGACCATCCATGGCGGATTCTGGGTGAAGACAGTAAGGAAAATCAGAAAGGAAAACTTATCTGCCAATGAGTAAAAATAAAAAGATGTTTGAAGTTGAAGAAAATGAAAGTATATCATCGTGTTTAGATAGAATGAAACAGGAAGGGTATGCTCCTGTAAAGAGGATGGAGAAGCCTGTTTTTCATGAAGAAAAGAAGAATGGTCAGGTTGAATATGTCCCGGCCAGACAAAAAATAATATTTGAAGGAAGAAAAATCGACTAAATACGAACATTAATTTTCTGAAAACTATTATCGTTCGATTTTTCGTTGACAGTTGCGCTGCAGTGTTGTTATGATGAAAACAACAAGTAAACACCCTCATATAATCTTGGGAATATGGCCCATAAGTATCTACCCGGTTACCGTAAATGATCGGACTATGAGGGAAAGTAGCTGTCTGGAGGACTTGGCCAAAATCCATCCCTTTACGGGACCGGTTTCTTGGTTTGCGTGCCCGGGTTAACTGCTTTCTCTCATGAGAAGCGTTAATCCGGGTTTTTGTATTTAAAATAAATATTAAAAATTGTGTAGAAACTTTCTCTTTACTGAGTAGCAGAATTTTAACGCTATTTCAACCTTTATATTTATTATCGCAATCGATTGGAGCGGAAGGTGCGCGATCTCCTGCGGGACTAGCGGGACGTCTAGTTCCAACGCCCAACCCCTCGGGGTCAAATAACCCTCAGAGAATAAAAGGAAAGATCACCTTTTTTTCTCTGAGGAACATTTGCCTGTCGGGGCTGATCAGGGCGCTTCCACTCTTGATGACAGGTGAGACCCCACAGGCGCAGCCGAGGAGGCTCACCGCCCGCCCCGCGGAGTCGTGCACCTGCAGCGGAAATCAACTAGTTTTCAACAGCATCCATGTCATGAAAGCATTTTTTTATAAGGGTTGCTTGCAGCGAATCAATCAACTAGCACCAAAATATAGATTCCAGGAGGTAACAAGATGCAGCCAAAAGTGGGAGTTGTCATGGGAAGTACTTCTGATTGGAAAACAATGAAGCATGCATGTGATATTCTTGATGAGTATGGCATCATTTACGAGAAAAAAGTGGTCTCTGCCCACAGAACCCCTGACTTGATGTTCGACTATGCAGAGAGCGCCAGGGGAAGAGGCTTGAAAGTAATCATCGCCGGTGCCGGCGGAGCAGCACATCTACCGGGAATGGTTGCCGCCAAGACGACTCTTCCAGTCATCGGAGTTCCTGTACAGTCTAAGGCATTGAATGGCCTGGATTCACTTTTATCCATCGTCCAAATGCCGGGCGGTGTACCGGTTGCGACAGTGGCCATCGGTGAAGCGGGTGCCAAGAATGCCGGGCTGCTTGCTGCGCAGATTCTTTCAACAGAGGATGATGGAATTGCCAATAAACTGGACAGCAGCAGGGAAGCCCTGAGACAAAAAGTGATGGAAAGCAGTGATGAGCTTGAATAAAAAAGTGATCTATCCAGGACAGACTATCGGCATTATCGGCGGAGGCCAGCTTGGCAGAATGATGGCACTGGCCGCGAAGGAAGCAGGCTTCAGAATCGCAGTTTTGGACCCGGGAAGCAATGGACCGTGTGCTCAGGTTGCCGATGAAGTGATCATTGCGGATTACGAAGACCGTGAAGCACTTGAAAGGCTTTCAGAACTTAGCGACGTCATTACATATGAGTTTGAAAACATTGACTACCATGCATTGAAAGATCTTACCGAAAAGGCATATGTCCCGCAGGGTGCGGAATTGATTCGTATCACGCAAAACCGCATTGCGGAGAAGGAAGCCCTTGTATACGGCGGGGTGGAAGTCGCTCCTTATGAAGTCATTGTATGTGAAGAGGAGATCGGTGAGAAAGCAGAGAAGCTTGGCTATCCGGTCGTCCTAAAGACAGCCAGGGGCGGCTATGATGGCAAAGGCCAGGCTGTACTCTATGAATCTGCAGATATTGAAAAAGCCGCGGGGCTCCTGGTTGGCGGACCTTGCGTACTTGAGAAATGGATGTCTTTTGATAAAGAAATATCTGTCATTGTTACAAGGACACCATCCGGGGAAATGAGCGTTTTCCCGGCAGTGGAGAACATCCACGTGGACAATATTCTTCATCAGACGATTGCGCCGGCAAGAATAAGCGATGCTGACAATGAGAAGGCTGTTAATACAGCGAAAAAGGTGGCAGAAACACTTGATATGGTCGGCACGCTGGCTGTTGAAATGTTCCTGACGGAAGACAAGGACATCTATGTGAATGAATTGGCTCCGCGTCCTCATAACTCAGGACACTTTTCCATCGAGGCATGCGAGACGTCACAGTTTGCCCAGCATATCCGCGCGATTTGTAACTGGCCGTTAAAAAGTACGGATATCATCAAGCCGGCTGTCATGGTCAACATATTGGGAGAGCACCTGCAGGGGGTTATTGAAAGCATCCCTCATCAGCCGGCCTGGTCCATCCACCTTTATGGAAAAGATGAAGCAAAGGCGAAGCGCAAAATGGGGCACGTGACCATTTTGACGAACGATATAGAGACGGTTTTACTTCAATTAAATGAGACAGACATCTGGAACAGTAAAGAAATGATCGGAGGAAAATAATTATGATTGAACGTTATACACGCCCGGAGATGGGAGCGATTTGGACAGAGGAGAACCGCTTCCAGGCATGGCTTGAAGTAGAAATTTTAGCATGTGAAGCATGGGCAGAGCTTGGGGACATTCCGAAAGAAGACGTAATGAAAATTAGAGAGAACGCAGGCTTCAATGTGGATCGCATAAAAGAAATCGAAGAAGAGACGCGCCATGACGTGGTTGCTTTTACAAGAGCAGTTTCAGAGACTCTTGGAGAAGAGCGCAAATGGATCCACTACGGGCTGACGTCAACGGATGTTGTGGATACGGCGTTATCCTATCTGCTCCGCCAGGCAAACGAAATCATTACTAAGGATCTGGAAAATTTCATTGAGGTCTTGAAAAATAAAGCCATTGAACACAAAGATACCGTCATGATGGGAAGAACGCACGGTGTTCATGCAGAACCGACGACATTTGGTTTGAAACTGGCTCTTTGGTACGAAGAGATGAAAAGAAACCTTGAACGCTTCAAAGCAGCGGCTGCAGGCGTCGAATTCGGCAAAATTTCCGGAGCTGTCGGAACTTATGCCAACATCGAACCTTTCGTAGAATCTTATGTTTGTGAAAAACTAGGATTGTCACCGGCTCCGGTTTCAACGCAGACCCTGCAGCGTGACCGTCATGCCCACTATATGAGCACGATCGCTTTGATTGCAACATCAATTGAAAAGTTTTCCGTGGAAATCCGCGGTCTGCAAAAGAGTGAAACGCGTGAAGTAGAGGAGTTCTTTGCAAAAGGACAAAAAGGATCTTCCGCGATGCCGCACAAACGGAATCCGATCGGATCTGAGAATATGACGGGAATGGCGCGTGTGATCAGGGGCTACATGATGACGGCGTATGAGAATGTGCCGCTTTGGCATGAACGCGACATCTCTCACTCTTCTGCAGAAAGAGTGATTTTGCCGGATGCTACGATTGCTTTGAACTACATGCTGAATCGCTTCAGCAATATCGTGAAAAACTTGACTGTTTATCCTGAGAATATGAAACGCAATATGGACCGTACACTCGGCCTCATTTATTCTCAGCGTGTGCTTCTGGCTCTGATCGACAAGGGGATGGCCCGCGAAGCAGCCTATGATACGGTGCAGCCGAAAGCGATGGAAGCTTGGGAGAAGCAAGTGCCTTTCCGCTCGCTGATTGAAGAAGAAGAGGCTATAACATCCAAGCTTTCACCGGCTGAAATTGATGACTGCTTCGACTACAATCATCATCTGAAGCATGTGGATACGATTTTTGAACGCTGTGGTTTGAAGTAATCACATAAAGGAAGAGAGGGGTCTCTTCCTTTTTTTATAAAACATAGACTGAAGATTGCTAATATTCATAGTTAGTTTAGTGCTTTAAAGCACTAAGAGGGACTGTCCCTCTTAACGCTTTAAAGGGGTGAAGTCATCTTCATATAGAAAAGGGGTTCTCGGGATGGGAAAACAGGGTCTTTTATACGAAGGGAAAGCAAAGAGGGTATACAGCACGGAAAACAGTGATGAGGTATGGGTGGAATACAAGGATTCGGCAACTGCTTTTAATGGGGAGAAGAAAGCAGAAATTGGCGGCAAAGGCGTTTTGAATAACGAGATTAGCAGTTTGCTGTTTTCAAAGCTGAAAGACAAGGGGATTGGGAGTCATTTCATCGAGAGGATTTCAGAGAATGAGCAGCTTGTAAAACGGGTGGACATTATTCCTCTGGAAGTTGTGGTCAGAAATGTTGCGGCCGGAAGTTTAGCAAAAAGACTTGGTTTGGAAGAAGGTACAGCATTAAGGCACAGCATCGTAGAGTTTTACTATAAAGATGATGATCTCGGGGACCCGCTGCTGACGGAGGCTCATGTTGAATTGCTTGAGCTGGCGGGCCGTGAAGAGGTTGAGTTTCTGAAGAACCAGGGTTTAAAAATAAATGCTGTGTTGACGGAGATTTTTGAGAAGATCGGCATTAAATTGATCGATTTCAAGCTGGAGTTCGGGAAAGACAGAGATGGCAATATAATGCTCGCTGATGAAATCTCGCCTGACACTTGCAGGCTTTGGGATAAGGATACGAATGAGAAGTTCGATAAAGATGTGTTCCGCAGAGACTTGGGCAATTTGACAGACGTATATTCTATTATTCTTGAACGATTGGGAGGAAAAGAAACATGTACAAAGTAAAGGTATTTATCACACTAAGAGAAAGCGTATTGGATCCGCAGGGAAAGGCGGTACAGAATTCCCTGCACAGCATGGATTACAGCCAGGTGGAAGACGTGCGCATCGGTAAATATATGGAACTGACAATTTCTCCTTCTGACAAGAGTGTAGAAGAAGCTGTCGACGAAATGTGCAGCAAGCTGCTGGCTAATCCGGTCATAGAGGATTACCGTTATGAAATCGAGGAGTTGGTTGGCCAATGAAGTTTGCTGTAATCGTTTTTCCGGGCTCGAACTGTGACATTGACATGTACCATGCGATTAAAGATGAAATTGGTGAGGAAGTTGAATATGTGTGGCATGACGCCGACAATCTCGAAGACTATGATGCTATCCTTCTGCCGGGCGGTTTCTCATATGGAGACTACCTGCGCTGCGGATCGATTGCACGTTTTTCGAATGTAATGGGTGAAGTGGTGAAAGCGGCTGAAGCCGGAAAACCGGTCCTTGGTGTCTGCAACGGATTCCAGATTTTATTAGAAGCAGGACTTCTTCCGGGAGCTTTGCTGCGAAATGACGGATTGAAATTCATCTGCCGTACACTGCCTTTAAAAGTAGAGAACAACAACACGATGTTCACAGGAGGATATGAAAGCGGCGAAATCATGAATATCCCTGTTGCCCATGGTGAAGGCAACTATTACTGTGACCAGGAAACATTGGAAGAGTTAAAGACTAATAACCAAATCGTATTCACATATGCCGGCAGCAATCCGAATGGAAGCCTCGCGGATATTGCCGGGATCACAAACAAAGCCGGAAATGTACTCGGTATGATGCCGCATCCGGAAAGAGCGATGGATGAATTGCTGGGAAGCGCCGATGGACGCAAACTATTTCAATCAATTGTAAAGCACTGGAGGGAACGACATGCCGTTAATGCTTGAGCCGAATGAAACCAGAATCAAAGAAGAGAAAATCTACCGCGAGATGGGTCTGACGGATGAAGAGTTCATAATGGTGGAGAACATCCTTGGAAGAACACCGAACTATACAGAGACTGGACTTTTCTCGGTGATGTGGTCAGAGCATTGCAGCTACAAGAATTCAAAGCCTGTGCTGAAAAAGTTCCCGATTACAGGAGAACGTGTCCTTCAAGGGCCTGGAGAAGGAGCTGGAATCGTTGACATCGGAGACCAACAAGCAGTTGTATTCAAGATTGAAAGCCATAACCACCCGTCAGCGATCGAGCCTTATCAAGGGGCGGCAACGGGTGTCGGCGGAATTATACGAGATGTATTTTCGATGGGGGCAAGACCTGTCGCATTACTCAACTCTTTACGCTTTGGAGAACTGGATTCTCCTCGTGTTAAGTACCTTTTTGAAGAAGTAGTCGCAGGGATTGCCGGCTACGGTAACTGCATCGGCATTCCGACTGTAGGCGGAGAAGTTCAATTTGACGCTGCCTACGAAGGCAACCCGCTTGTCAACGCGATGTGCGTCGGGCTGATCAACCATGAAGACATCCAAAAGGGTGTTGCTCATGGAACAGGCAACACGGTGATGTACATTGGGGCGAAAACGGGCCGTGACGGAATCCATGGTGCGACATTTGCATCAGAAGAGCTCGGTGAAGAATCAGAAGAGAAGCGCCCAGCGGTCCAGGTAGGAGACCCATTCATGGAAAAACTGCTTCTCGAGGCATGCCTGGAACTGGTAAAATCCGATGCACTTGTAGGAATTCAGGATATGGGTGCGGCAGGTCTTACAAGTTCTTCAGCAGAAATGGCGAGCAAAGCAGGTTCGGGTATTGAAATGAACCTTGACCTTGTTCCTCAGCGTGAGAAAGATATGACTCCTTATGAAATGATGCTGTCTGAATCTCAAGAAAGAATGCTGATTGTCGTTGAAAAAGGACGCGAGGCTGGTATTGAAGAGATCGTTTCAAAGTATGATTTGGATGCTGTAGCAATCGGCCGCGTGACAGCGGATAAAACACTGAGACTTCTTCACGGAGGAGAAATCGTGGCTGAAGTTCCAGTCGATGCCTTGGCTGAAGATGCGCCGGTATACCATAAGCCTTCCCAGGAGCCTGCTTATTTCAGGGAGTTTCAGGAGATGGAGGCTGAAGTTCCTCAAGTGATCGATTATAAAAATACACTAAAAGACCTGCTGTCACAGCCCACAATTGCGAGCAAAGAGTGGGTTTACGATCAATATGATCACCAGGTACGAACGAATACCGTCGTTTCCCCGGGTTCTGATGCTGCAGTCATCCGAATCAGAGGGACGAAGAAAGCACTTGCGATGACGACAGACTGTAACTCCCGCTACCTTTATCTTGATCCTGAAATGGGAGGGAAGATCGCTGTGGTTGAAGCGGCACGCAACATCGTCTGCTCTGGCGGGATGCCTTTGGCGATCACGGACTGTCTCAACTTCGGGAATCCTGAAAAGCCGGAAATTTTCTGGCAGATCGAAAAATCCGTTGACGGGATGAGCGAGGCTTGCCGTACGCTTTCCACACCGGTCATTGGCGGGAACGTTTCCCTTTACAACGAGTCAAGAGGCAAGGCGGTTTATCCAACACCGGTCGTCGGGATGGTCGGCTTGATTGAAGATCTTTCCCATATTACGACTCAGCGGTTCAAGGCTGCAGGTGATTTGATTTATGTGATTGGTGATGCCCGTGAAGAATTTGGCGGAAGCGAGCTTCAGAAAATGATGAACGGCAAGATTTTCGGGAAATCTCCAGCACTTGATCTGGCTGTTGAACAGCAAAGGCAGGAAGCATTGCTGAATGCGATCCGTAAAGGGTATGCAGCATCTGCTCATGATATTGCTGAAGGCGGACTTGCGGTTGCGATGGCAGAATCGACTTTCGGAACAAAAGGGTTGGGAGCTACAATCAGAATAGGCGACAATCTAACGGCAGAATTATTCAGTGAAACACAGTCCCGTTTTATCGTGTCAGTTAAAAAAGAATTCCAGGAACAGTTTGAACAGACGATAGCGGATGCAAAGCTGGTTGGTGAAGTGAATGATTCAGCATACCTCAAATTCGTCGATCAGGATGGGCAAGTTGTCCTGCTTTCAACAGTGGAAGAATTGGAATCAGCTTGGAAAGGAGCTATCCCATGCTTGCTGAAATCAAAGGCTTAAATGAAGAATGCGGCGTTTTTGGTATCTGGGGAAGCAGCAATGCAGCTCAACTGACCTATTACGGGTTACACAGCCTGCAGCATCGCGGACAGGAAGGTGCCGGCATTGTGGTAACGGACGGAGAAAAACTTACAGGCGTTAAAGGTGAGGGCCTTGTAACGGAAGTTTTTCAGCAGGGAGCGATTGAAGGCTTGAACGGGAAGGCAGCCA
This sequence comes from Bacillus sp. SG-1, assembly GCF_000181495.1. Classification (GTDB taxonomy): domain Bacteria; phylum Bacillota; class Bacilli; order Bacillales; family Bacillaceae_B; genus Rossellomorea. The sequence goes on along the minus strand of NZ_ABCF01000040.1, from coordinate 9,705 downwards.
TCGGCCATGTGCGCTATGCCACAGCAGGGGGCGGCGGATATGAAAATGTCCAGCCCCTTCTTTTCCATTCCGGAAACGGAAGCCTTGCACTGGCGCATAACGGGAACCTAGTGAATGCCAATGCTTTGAAGCACCAGCTTGAAAGTCAGGGAAGTATTTTTCAAACAAGTTCAGACACAGAAGTTTTGGCACACTTGATCAAAAGAAGCGGTTTTCCGACGTTAAAGGACCGTGTCAAAAATGCTTTGACTATGCTGAAGGGAGCTTATGCGTTTGTCATTATGACCGAGACGGAAATGTTGGTGGCGCTGGATCCTAACGGGTTAAGACCGTTATCACTCGGTCGTATCGGTGATTCTTATTGTGTTGCCTCAGAAACATGTGCTTTTGATATCACTGGAGCTGAATTTATCCGTGATGTTGAGCCGGGTGAACTGCTGATTATTAATGATGAGGGCATTTCCTCCGAGAGATTTACGATATCTTGCGGTACATCTGTCTGCACGATGGAATATGTTTATTTTTCAAGACCGGACAGCAACATCCACGGCATCAATGTCCATAGTGCAAGAAAGCGCATGGGCATGCAGCTTGCAAAGGAAGCGCCGATTGAAGCGGATGTCGTCACAGGTGTTCCGGATTCCAGCATTTCCAGTGCGATCGGGTATGCGGAAGCTTCCGGCATTCCTTATGAGATGGGATTGATCAAGAACCGTTATGTAGGAAGAACATTTATTCAACCTTCCCAGTCACTAAGGGAGCAGGGGGTAAAGATGAAGCTTTCACCGGTTCGGGGCGTTGTTGAAGGAAAGCGCGTCGTGATGGTGGATGACTCGATTGTCCGCGGCACGACAAGCAGAAGGATTGTTACCATGCTGAAAGAAGCCGGTGCAACGGAAGTCCATGTGGTGATCAGCTCGCCTCCGATCAAGAACCCATGCTACTACGGTATAGATACGAGCACCCATGAAGAACTGATTGCCAGCACCCGTTCGGTGGAGGAAATCAGGGAAATCATCGGAGCGGATTCGTTGACCTTCTTAAGTACAGAAGGAATGGTTGAAGCAGTCGGCAGGAACGATCTATCTGAAAACCGGGGGCATTGCCTGGCCTGTTTTACAGGGAAATACCCGACGGAAATTTATCCTGACACCCTTCATCCTTATGAAAAAGAGCTTGTACGCTAGGAGGAACAAAAATGGCTAATGCTTATAAAAATGCTGGTGTCGATATCGATGCCGGCTATGAATCGGTAAACCGGATCAAGAAGCACGTGGAACGTACGAAGCGCAAGGGAATGCTCGGTTCCTTGGGCGGTTTTGGCGGAATGTTCGACCTTTCCGAGCTCGGGTTGAAAGAGCCGGTATTGGTGTCGGGTACTGATGGTGTGGGAACGAAGCTAAAGCTTGCTTTCATGGCCGATAAGCATGACACGATCGGCATTGACTGTGTTGCCATGTGTGTGAACGATATCGTTGTACAGGGAGCTGAACCCCTATATTTCCTGGATTATATCGCGTGCGGAAAAGCAGTTCCCGAAAAGATAGAGAGCATTGTAAAAGGGGTCGCGGACGGATGTGAAATGGCAGGTGCCGGCCTGACAGGCGGAGAAACGGCCGAAATGCCTGGACTGTACGAAGCGGATGAGTATGACATTGCCGGCTTTGCGGTTGGTGCATGCGAAAAGAGCCAGCTTATCACAGGGGATGAAATTTCTAAAGGAAATATGTTAGTCGGCCTGGCTTCCAGTGGTATACATAGTAATGGATACTCATTGGTCAGAAAAGTATTTTTTGAAAACCATTCGTACGATTTGGATACGTATATGCCGGAGTTAGGTTCCACGCTTGGGGAAGCTTTGCTCACGCCAACAAAAATTTATGTGAAACCGGTGTTGGCGGCCATGAAGAAATTCTCCATCAAGGGCATGTCCCATATTACCGGAGGCGGATTCATAGAAAATATCCCGAGGATGCTGCCAGAGGGATTAGGGGCAGAAATCGATACTGCAGAGTGGGAACTCCCTGAAATTTTTAAGGTGCTGGAAGAATTGGGCAGTATTCCTCACGTGGAAATGTACAACATTTTTAATATGGGGATCGGATTTGTCCTTGCCGTCGATGCTTCCGAAGCGGAAGAGGCAGTGATGTTTTTTAACGAAATGGGAGAAAAGGCGTACCTGATAGGCAAAGTAACTTCCGGCGATGGAGTCCGAATCGTTGAAGGAGAAATGCAACAGGGATAAAATGGGTTTGACACATATTTTGGACGTCGCCCATTTTGCTTTCGCCTTCTAAAAATAAGCATTAGCAGAAATGGGGACGGAAAATGAAAAAGATAGCAGTGTTCGCTTCTGGAAGCGGAACGAACTTTCAATCGATTGTCGACTCAGTACATAGCGGAAAACTCCAGGCAAAGGTGGAGATACTTGTTTGTGACAAACCCGATGCGTTTGTCATTGAACGGGCGAAAGCAGCAGGCATCGCGACCTTTGTTTTCAATCCAAAGGAGTATAAGTCAAAACCGGATTTCGAAAGGGAAATTGCCCAGAGGTTGGTTAGCAGAGGGGTGGATTTCCTTGTCCTGGCAGGCTACATGAGGCTTATCGGAAACGTCTTGCTGGAACATTTTCCGGGAAGGATTGTGAATATCCATCCATCACTACTGCCTTCTTTTCCTGGTAAGGATGCAATCGGCCAGGCGATCAATGCCGGTGTGAAGGTAACCGGGGTGACCGTCCACTTCGTTGATGAAGGAATGGATACCGGACCCATCATCGCTCAAGAGGTTGTCCGGATTTCACCTTTTGATAACAGAAAAACGCTTCAGCAGAAGATCCAGGATGTTGAGCACACTCTCTATCCGGAGACATTAACACATCTATTCATGACATCGATACACAAAGTTTAAGATGGACTGCACTACAAGGAGGAATACCGATATGAAAAAAAGAGCCCTGATCAGCGTATCAGATAAGAGTGGAATTGTGGAATTTGCAAAAGGTCTTCAGGACCTTGGATATGACATCATCTCAACGGGCGGGACGAAGAACATCCTGCTTGATAACGGCATTTTTGTCACGGGAGTGGAGGAAGTGACAGGGTTTCCGGAAATTATGGAAGGCAGAGTAAAAACCCTTCACCCCAAAATCCATGGAGGCCTCCTGGCAAAGAGGGACGTTGAAGCCCACCGCCTGCAGATGGAAGAACAGGACATTTTCCCGATCGACCTCGTTTGCGTAAACCTCTACCCATTTCAGCAAACAATCGCCAAGCCGAATGTAACGGAAGAAGATGCGATTGAAAATATTGATATCGGCGGACCGACTATGCTTCGTGCAGCTGCCAAGAATCATCAATATGTAACTGTTGTCGTCGATTCCCAGGATTATGACACGGTCATCAACGAAATTAAGGCAAATGGTGAAGCACCTGTACTGTTAAGAAAAAAACTTGCAGCAAAAGTTTTCCGTCACACAGCAGCGTATGATGCCTACATTTCACAATTCATGACAGACCTTGCCGGCGAAGAAAGCCCTGAGTCGCTGACAGTCACATATGAATTGAAGCAGAACTTGAGATACGGTGAAAACCCTCACCAGAAAGCGGCCTTCTATAAGCAGCCGCTTGGTTCGGAATACTCTGTGGCAATGGCGAGGCAGCTTCATGGAAAAGAACTTTCCTATAACAATATCAACGATGCTAACGCAGCCCTGCAAATCATTAAAGAGTTTGATGAGCCTGCTGCCGTTGCGGTAAAACATATGAACCCTTGCGGTGTCGGGACGGGCGAGACAATTGAAGCGGCCTTTGTAAAAGCTTATGAAGCGGATTCCACATCTATCTTCGGCGGAATCATTGCGTTGAATCGTGCTGTTGATGAAGAAACTGCCCTGCGCCTGAATGAGATTTTCCTGGAAATCATCATTGCCCCTGCATTCACGGATAGGGCTATGGAAGTTCTGACAGGCAAAAAGAATATCCGATTGCTGACAGTTCCATTTGATACTGCCAAGAAAGTGGAAGACAAACTGGTATCCATTGAAGGCGGACTGCTCGTTCAGGAAGATGATGCTTTTACGTTGGAAGATGCAGATATTAAAGTTGCGACTAAGCGGGAACCAACTGAAGCAGAGTGGGAAGCAATGAAGCTTGGCTGGAAAGTCGTGAAACATGTAAAATCCAACGCAATCGTCGTAACAGATAAAGACATGACCCTCGGAATCGGCGCCGGACAGATGAACCGTGTCGGTGCTGCTAAAATCGCACTGGAACAAGCCGGTGCGAAAGCAGAAGGAGCCGCAATGGCCTCTGATGCATTCTTCCCGATGGATGACACAGTGGAAGCAGCCGCAAAAGCGGGAATCACCGCCATCATTCAGCCGGGCGGTTCAATCCGCGATGAAGATTCGATCAAAAAAGCGGATGAGTACGGTATTACAATGGTGATGACGGGAGTTCGGCATTTTAAACATTGATCAGTGAGTGCGGGATCTGGCGTTTTTGTTGGGGGTAATCAGTGGGGTGTGTCGGATAACGCCCCGTTTTTATCGAATATCGATTGGTTCTTGTCGAATAACGACCAACTTGTGTCGAATATCAGCCAATTCATGTCGAATAACGACCGAACGGCTGCGGTTCAACGGCCGGTGTGGTAAAGCAGAATCTGCTGGTGGAGACAATTTATCAGCGATTTTTCGTATTTATCGGCGATTATCGAGTTTTATCAGCGATTTTACAAATTTATCAGCGATCCTGGATCTTTTATCGGCGATTATCAGGATTTATCGACCAACCAACAATTTTCGACAAACTCCACCTGACGTTTTTACTCGCTACTCGTTTTAAAAAAACCAAGAGGTGCACTCGCTGCACCTCATACATAAAAAAGGGGTGTCAAAATGAACGTACTTGTCATCGGACGCGGCGGAAGAGAGCATGCTCTTTGTGATGCCTTGCAAAAAAGCCAGAGCGTGGAAAAGGTTTACTGTGCTCCTGGGAATGCCGGAATAACAGAACTGGTACATACGATTGATATTGAAGAAACGGATTTTGAGGCATTGATCGAGTTTGCAAAACGCAGCCAAGTGGACTTGACGGTAGTGGGTCCGGAGATACCGCTTTTAGAAGGGATTGTCGATGCGTTCACCGATGCAGGACTGAAAGTTTTCGGCCCGGACAAACAAGCGGCTGTCATTGAAGGAAGCAAGTCGTTTGCTAAAGAGTTGATGAAAAAATACAGCATTCCGACAGCTGCCTACGAGACGTTTTCCGATTTTGAAAGTGCCAGAGAGTATGTTTTGAAATCAGGTGCACCGATTGTCATTAAAGCCGACGGACTAGCTGCCGGTAAAGGCGTAGTGGTGGCCCAGTCGGTAGATGAAGCCATAGATGCATTGGAAGACATGCTTCTTCAAGCAAAGTTCGGAAAGGCGTCTGCAAAGGTTGTCATCGAAGAGTTTTTAGAGGGAGAAGAGTTTTCCTTAATGGCATTTGTCGATGGTGAAAAGGTGTACCCGATGGAGGCTGCACAAGACCATAAGCGTGCTTTTGATGGAGATCAAGGCCCGAATACAGGCGGAATGGGTGCATATTCCCCGGTTCCCCATATTAGCGGCAAGGTAATCAGTGGTGCAGTCCAGACCATCTTGCTCCCAACGGCGAAAGCGATGAGGGCTGAAGGAAGATCCTTTAAAGGCGTCCTTTATGCGGGATTGATTTTGACTGCGCAAGGTCCTAAGGTGATTGAATTCAACGCGCGCTTCGGCGATCCTGAAACGCAGGTGGTGCTGCCGAGGCTTCAATCGGACCTTGGAAAAGTGCTTTTAAACCTATGCGAAGGACAAGAAGTAACGCTTGAATGGGATGAACAGGGAGTTGCGGGAGTAGTTCTGGCAGCCGAGGGGTATCCGGAATCTTATAAGAAATCCGTTCCTGTTAAAGACCTTGAGAAACTTCAAGTGGATACGCTTGTGTACCATGCGGGAACAACTATTGATGACAGCGGCCGCCTCGTTTCCAATGGCGGACGGGTCTTCTGATTGCTTCCAAACAGCAAGAGTTAGCGAAAGCGCTGGACAAAGTATACAGTGAGATTGGCAAATTGGATGTCGAAGGCCTGTTTTGCCGTAAGGATATCGGGCGCAGGGCTATCGAACGCGCTTCTTCCGTCCTTTCCTCATAAACGCATAAAGAATGGCGATGATCCCGCCGATGACGGATATTAGAACATAAGACAGATCGGTAACATATTCCCAAAACATATCAATCACTCCAATTTATAAAGATTTGGAACAACAGGGTGCCCCAAATGGACACCCTGTTTTATTGTTCCTGGTGTTTAACACGTTAAAGCACTAAGAGGGACAGTCCCCTACACCTCTGTAACGCGTTAATGCACTAAGAGGGACTGTCCCTCTTAGTGCGGTGGTGCGTTAAAGCGGCACCGCACTTTAGGACGGGTTATAAGGAAGAGCCGGCATGTCCTGTGTTTTTTCATCGCTGTCGATGTCGGTTTTTTTCTGGCTGGATTCGCCGTTATTGCCTTTCAAGATGGAGGTGATGTTCATCATGCTTTTGCCTTCTTTTGTGCCGTTATCCTCTGAGTCCTGGTTTTCAAACATGGCTGTGATCGGGCAGAAGCGGAGGATTCCTTCTCCGACTTTCATTCCCCCAAGCAGCGCCATCCATAAGTAGGAGTCCCTCCAAGGCATTTTGACAAGCTTAGCTGTCGCCCATGAGAGGACGGTGAATCCTACTGTGATTCTGATCAAGGCATTCACGATGCCAATGTTTTGTGTGACCTTCATGTGATTTCCTCCTTTTTTAAAATTAACACTCTTTTCTGTAAACCTTTAATGCGTTAAAGTCCAAACTATGATAACATTAGTAATTAATGACTTTCAGGGCTGACACTGAAAGAGCTTGTCAGGCTTAGTCTCTATATAGAGGAGTGTTCATAGTTGGTACACAGATATCGATGGAAAAACAAACAGCTGCGTGAACATATAGATGTTATAAACGGCGGGTTGAAGCCCACGAAAATTTTAAAAAATGCCGTATATCTCCACTCTGTTTTGAAGAAATGGGTAACAGCCCATATTTGGATATATCAAGACCGCATTATCTATTGTGGAGATCAGCTCCCGGAAAATCTTGATGGGTGTGAAGTAACAGATTGTGGCCAGTACTTCCTTGTCCCTGGCTACATAGAACCTCATGTGCACCCGTTTCAACTTTATAATCCCCATTCTTTTGCCCATTATGCATCCCAAACCGGAACCACCACATTCATCAATGACAACCTTATGTTGTTTTTATTGATGAATAAAAAGAAAGCGTTTACTTTGTTGGAGGAGCTGAAGAAACTGCCTTTCTCAATGTTCTGGTGGGCCCGGTTCGATTCGCAGACAGAGATGCAGAGAGAAGAGACGGTGTTTTCCCATAACGAAGTGAAATCGTGGCTCAGCCATGAGGATGTCGTGCAGGGAGGCGAACTGACTTCCTGGCCGAGACTGCTTGACGGGGATGATATGATTCTCCACTTGATGCAGGAAGCCAAAAGAAAGAATAAAGTAGTGGAAGGACATTTACCCGGGGCTTCTGAAAAAACGCTGGCCAAAATGGCGCTGCTCGGGATAGATGGCGACCATGAGGCCATGTCCGGCAAAGACGTATACACGAGATTGATGCAAGGCTTGGCCGTGACATTAAGAAATTCATCCATCAGGCCTGATTTGGAAAAACTACTAAACGAGATAAAGGAATATGACATTGAGAATTACAATGAGATGATGCTGACGACGGATGGATCGACACCAGGATTTTATGAAAAAGGGGTCCTCGATGACCTGATTGCCACAGCGATAGAGAGTGGCATTCCTTTGATAGATGCCTACCATATGGCAAGCTACAATGTTGCCAGGCACTACCGGATTTCTCATCATCATGGAATGATTGCCGCGGGAAGGGTGGCGAACATCAATTTCCTGAACAGCAAAGAGCAGCCGACACCAGCTGCGGTTATGGCAAAGGGGGAATGGATGAAGTCCTTCCAAGGGGAACCGAAGGATGTGCCGGCACCTGACTGGAAAAAGTTCGGGCTTGCGCCGTTGAACATGGAGTGGGATTTAACTTATGATGACCTGCAGTTCTCCATGCCGTTCGGAATTCAAATGGTTAACGAAGTCATAACAAAGCCGTATTCAGTAGGAATTGACGCGTCAGAAATGACTTTGTCTGAAAGTCATGATGAATGCTTCCTTATGCTAATTGACCGAAACGGGAAGTGGCGGATCAGCACAATGGTGAAAGGTTTTGCCGATAGTGTGAAAGGGTTCGTCTCGTCGTTTTCTAACACTGGAGACATCATTGCAATAGGAAAAGATAAAAGGGACATTATGCATGCTTTTAACAGAATGAAGGAAATCGGCGGGGGGATTGTCCTAAGCGAAAACGAGGAAATCCTGCATGAAATTCCATTGACTGTCGGGGGAATCATGTCTGATAAAAAGATGGATGTATTAATTGAGGAAGAGAAAAAAATGAAGGAACTCCTGTTTGACAGAGGATACTCTTTCAATGATCCTGTTTATACATTACTGTTCTTGCAGTCGACACATCTGCCTTATATCAGGGTTACCCAGCGCGGAATCTATGATGTTATGAAGAAAACGGTACTCTTTCCCACGATAATGCGTTAAAATATTAAAGTAAGGAATAAGTTTGGCTTAGGGGTGTATTTTTCAGATGTGGAAAAAAACTGCGATAGCGGCCATGACCGCTTTACTGCTGACAGCATGCAGTTCTGATAATGAAGCAACAGAAACTAATGATAACACGACAGAAAATAATACGGAACAAAATGATTCTGTCGACAAGGATACAAATGAAGAATCGGCAGAATCACCTTATCAATTTCCGTTGACTGGGCTTGGCACTGATGAAGCAGCCAATCAGAGAGCGGTGGCGGTGGTCGTCAATAACCACCCCAAAGCACGCCCGCAGTCAGGATTGGATAAAGCGGATATTGTTTATGAGGTACTGGCTGAAGGTAATGTAACAAGGTTTATCGCCCTGTTTCAAAGCGAACAGCCTGAGAAGGTGGGACCGGTAAGGAGTGCACGTGATTATTTCATTGAGTTGGGACAAGGCTACAACAGTTTTTTTGTAGCCCACGGATACAGTCCGGAAGCAAAGGCATTGCTGACGGGCGGAACGGTCGACAATATCAATGGAATGGAGTATGACGGATCCTTATTCAAGCGGGCGGATTTCCGCGTCGCGCCTCATAACTCCTATATCTCATTTGAGAATGTGAAAAAAGGAGCCGAGAAGGTCGGGGCTGAAATGGATACTCCTCCGGAACCGCTGGACTTTGGGAAATCTGAAGAGGTATCTGGGGAAGACGCAATATCCGTTAAAGTGTCTTACTACGATCATCCTTCCTTTTCCCCGGTTTATGAGTATAATCAGGAAACAGAGAAGTACAGCAGAATATCTGCAGGAGAAAAGACGGCAGATTATGAAACCGATGAACCGGTACTCCTGGACAACATCTTTATCGTAGAAGCACAGCATGAAGTCGTCGATGATGCAGGGCGCAGGGAAATTGACCTCGCATCAGGCGGGAATGCCTATCTGCTTCAGCACGGCAAGTTGTTGAAAGTGCAATGGGAGAACAAAAATGGAAGAATTGTGCCGGCCG
>NZ_ABCF01000041.1 GCF_000181495.1 Bacillus sp. SG-1 | reverse complement strand
AACAGTGAATCAGAGATATTACGGTTCGATTTATCCTGTCTCGTATGGTACAGAACAGGGACATAAAGTGCAGATTTCAACTCCCTTGAAACCGGAAGTGTCATCTGATTGGCACCTAAGAAGGCAACCTTAATTTGTTTTTCTTCCCCTGCCTCTTTCGGGAACATCTTTTTAAATACGATTGGTGTCACCAAGCATGTAATGACGGCAACCAAGATTAAGGTTCCGCTCATCTGGGCAGTGATGATTTCCATGCGTTCCGCGATTTTAGCTGCCGCGATCACTAGTGAAAGCGTGGATGTCAGCAGGAAGGCCGAAGCTATGGTTGTCTTGTTATCGTACCATTTCCTGAGCAGGAACACCGGCACCAGCTTTGATAACAGGAATGCCAGCATGAGAAGCGGGATCAAAATCAGCATCTTTGGATCGCTCAGAAGTGACCAAAGTTCTAATTCAACTCCTACCATCACAAAGAAGATTGGAATCAAGAATCCATAACCAAAGGAATCCAGACGATGTACCATTTCCTGTGGAGGTGAAAGGAGAGAAACCAGAACACCTGCAAGGAATGCACCAAGGATATTTTCGGCTCCGACTGATTCGGATACACCTACAAGCAGGATGATCAGAGTAAAGATTGCACGTGTCCCAATTTGGACCGTTCCTGTTGAAAGTGACTTCATTAATGAATTGTTCTTGAATCTTCTGCCTAAGAAGTAGAGCAATACGCCTGCACCAAACAATAACAACAGAAGCCACATGTTCCCATGGCCTTCTCCATAGAGTGAGACGAATACGGCAAGTAATATCATTGTTACCAGATCCGCAATCACGGCTACAAGCAGTATAATCTGGCCAATGCCGCTTTTCATGATATGAGCTTCTTTTAAAGTCGGGACCACAACTCCCAAAGATATTGTAGAGATGATAAGCGTCATTAAGAATGCATTATCAATCAACCCGGCCAAAACGAACATATAAGATAATGCCAGTGATACGATAAAGATACCCGCAAAGATAATCATCGACACTTTAAGCCTGTTCGGTTCCGGTTTTCCATTCGGGAGAATCTCTTTCTTTTTCCCTTTGTTTGAAAAAGCCGAAAAGTCAATTTCCAAACCGCTTAAGAACATTAGAAAAATAAAGCCAAGCGTGGATAAAGTCTCCAGCCATACATCATACTGGACAAGATCAAAACCACTGCGTCCAATAATCAAACCGACTATAATTTCAGCAATTACTACAGGAATAAAATTAAGCTTCAGCCTGTGAAGCAGAATAGGTGTGATAAAAGCTGCAAGAATTACAATAACCAGTGATGCCACTGATGCACCATGTTCCATGAATACTTCCCCCTTTTCTACACTAAGTAGTTCATAAATAGTGTTGCCATTCCAAAATATATCATAATACTTATAATGTCATTAATGGTGGTGATAAAAGGACCTGAGGCTACCGCCGGATCCACCTTGAGTTTATGCATCAAGAGCGGAACAAGCGAACCGGCCAGCGTTGCAACGATTAAGGAAACAAGGATCGATACACCTACCAGGAACCCTAAAAACAATTGTCCTTTCCATACGTATACGGTTATCATGACAACTATTCCACAAACGGTCCCCGTGATTAATCCAGTACCCGCTTCCCGTATAACAAGCTTCCATTTACTTTCCTCTTCCAGGTCACCAGTAGCAATTCCACGGACTGCCACTGCAAGGGCCTGCGTTCCCGTATTCCCAGCCATACCGGCAATCAACGGAATAAACACAGCAAGGATCGCCACTTTATCCAGCGTATCTTCAAACCGTCCAATCAAGCTTGCCGTGAACATCCCAAGGAATAATAATGCAATCAACCAAGGTAGCCTTTTTTTTGCAGCAGTTATCGGATTACGGTCAACAGTATCCACATCGGAAATACCGGCAAGTTTGGAGTAGTCATCGGAAGCTTCTTCATCAATAACATCAATGATGTCATCGACCGTGATAATCCCCAATAAATGATGTTGAAAATCAACAACAGGCATTGCAAGGAAATTATAGTCCCTAATTTTTCTGGCCACCTCTTCCTGATCTTCCCCTACAGAGACCGAAACTACCCGATCACTCATGACATCGGAAATCATCGCCTCGTCATCACTCACAATCAAATCACGCAGGGAAATGACACCTGCCAGCCGTCTGTCATCATCCACAACAAATATATAGTAAATCGTTTCGGCGTTTGGTGCTTCATTTTTCAGGATAGTCATGGCCGAGCGCACCGTCTGGTTTGCCGAAATGGCAACGAACTCGGTCGTCATGATACTACCTGCAGTGTACTCCTCATAATGAAGAAGTTCTTTTATTTCCTGTGCTGATTCCTTGTCCATGATGGTCAGGTAACTTGCCACCTGGTCTTTATCAAGCTCGTTCAGGACATCGACGGCATCATCGGCATACATATTTGAAAGCATGTCCGCCGCATAAGAAGGATTCATTTCCGCCAGTATTTCCTGATATTCGGTTTCATCCTTATCAAGGCTTTCGAACAACTCCGCCATTTCTTCAGGTGATAAATATTGATACATTTTCATCCGAAGCGCATCGTCGATTTTTTCAAAATACTTTGCTCTGTCATACGAGTGCAGGGCAATGAACTCTTCGCGGAATTTTTCCATTTCTTCATTCTGAAGGGCAGAGGTCAAGTAATCTTCATCCAATTGGATTTCTCGTTTTTCTTGATTTTCTGCAGACATTGGCATACCCTCCTTGTTTAAATTTTATCAACGTTTTAATATTCTTCTGCCAGATGTATTATGAAAATAACAGTATACTTCCTTCTTGAAAATAAAAAAAGCAAAGTGCTGTTTAAATTTAAAATAAAAGAGAACTATTACTAAGAGGAATGCAAGACTGCCCTTAATTTTGTAAATCATTATTTTATCAAAATAATTACAGCATCCTCATAATACTAGCAAATCTTTAAAAAATTGTCGCCTTAAAAATTTTTTTATGATGATTTCTGAATCAATAGAAAGGAGAGACTTATGAAGCTTGATATAATCGGAGACATCCATGGCTGTTACGCAGAATTCAAAGAACTGACAATGAACCTTGGTTACCAGTGGGATTCCGGCATTCCGGTACATCCGGATGGACGGATGCTGGGCTTCGTCGGAGATCTAACGGACCGCGGCCCCAACTCTTTGAAGGTGGTTGAAACAGTATGGAAGCTGCATAAAGAGAAGTTGGCCTATTATGTACCTGGAAACCATTGCAACAAGCTCTATCGATACTTTTTAGGCAATAATGTCAAGATCGTTCACGGTCTGGAAACAACCGTCGAGGAATTAGGAAACCTCCCCGAAGGTGAAATCGAGAGATATAAGGAGATGTTCATAGAGCTGTATGAAAACTCTCCTCTATACCAACAGCTTGATTCTGGGAAGTTGATCATTGCTCATGCAGGTATCAAAGAGGAATTTATAGGGAAGCAAAACAACAAGGTGAAAACCTTCGTCCTCTATGGGGACATAACCGGAGAAACAAATGAGGACGGAACTCCCGTCAGGAGGGATTGGGCTTTTAATTACAAGGGAGAGGCCTATATCGTATACGGACATACACCATTTTCAGAAGTGAGAAATATCAACCGTACCTACAACATAGATACTGGTGCCGTATTTGGCGGGAAACTTTCCTCTTTATCTTATCCAGAATTGAGAATTGAAAGTGTGAAGTCCAGCATGCCGTACGTGGCAGAAAAATTCAGAGATGTGAACCCAGGCAGAGCAACGTGACCTTCATAATAAAAGCAGCCAGCTAGTACCGGCTGCTTTTAATATGTCATTAAAGTAATCTATCCATATCGTCAGGCAGCGGGACATGAAAATGGAGAGGTTCACCTGTGGTGGGATGGAAAAAAGAAAGAGAGTGACAATGAAGTGCCTGCCTATCAATCTTTTCTCGGCTCCCTCCATATAGACTGTCACCAAGAAGAGGATGTCCCTTATAGGACATATGGACCCGGATCTGATGCGTTCTGCCTGTCTCCAAGACGAGCCCTATATGGGCAAAGCCGCCATATTGACCTATCACTTTGTAATGTGTTACGGCAGTTTTTCCATCGGACCTTACTTCCCGCTCAATGATTGAAGTCTCTTTCCTGCCTATCGGTTCGTTGATCTTTCCTTCACGTACAGAAAAAAGTCCTTCTGCGAAAGCTTCATATGACCTTTTAATTTCTCTCTTCTTCTGCTGAAGGCTCATCAGGTGATGAATGTGGCGGTGTTTTGCAATTAACACAAGTCCGGATGTATCCCTGTCGAGCCTCGTGACGATATGAATAGCTGAGTCAATCTCCCTTCGTCTGTAATATCCGTAAACGGCATTTGCAAGACTCCCATCAGGATGTTCCCTTGAAGGGATAGTGCTCATATTGGAAGGTTTATTAATCACTAGTAAATCTTTATCTTCATAAATGATATGGAGAAGAATATCCTCCGGCTTTAACGTCGGGCTTTTAGGCTCAGGTGGAAATATGACCGTCAGATGATTTCCCTCCTGCAAGACATACCGAACAGTGACTTCCTGACCGTCTACAGATATTTTCCCGCCTGCAAACTTTATGTCTGTCAGCATCCGTTTCGAGATGTGATGCTCACTCAGGAATGTTTTGATTTCCACCCCAGATTCGTCCTTTGTAATAATCCAATCCATTTGATACTTAATCATAATAGTTACTCAGTCTTCTGCAATGAAGGAGTCTCTGACCCTTTTCCAGAACGGAAATGGCCTGAATCTCGCAAATCGAATTTTTTCATCGGCTACCCTGTATTGAATGGATTTAACATCTTTATGCAATAGTGTAAGATGATCTACTGTAATCATGAAGTCCGGTACATTGACGGGCTTCAGCATGCAGGTATGATGTGCAGGCAAAATCAGCGGTGAGCCGATTGTCCTGAAAACACGATTATTGATCGATGCCATTTCAGCGAGCTGGATAGCCTGAATGGAAGGGTGCAGAATGGCCCCGCTTAAGGCTTTATTATAAGCAGTACTGCCTGATGGAGTTGACAGACATACCCCATCACCTCTGAAACGTTCAAAATGCTGTCCCCTGATTTCAACATCCATGACAAGTGTTCCTTCCACACTTTTGACAGTTGATTCATTCAACCCTAAATACCTTGTTTCCTTTCCACCATTCTGATAGCGGATGATCGTTTCAAGAAGGGGATATTCAATGATCTGATAAGGTGTCTTCGCTATAGCGATGACAAGCTTCTCGATTTCTTCCGGCACCCAGTCAGCATAGAACCCGAGATGACCCGTATGCACGCCGACAAAGGCCGTCTTATCCAATCTGGAACTATAACGGTGAAAAGCATACAAAAGCGTACCGTCCCCGCCGACAGAAATAACAATATCCGGCTCTTCCTCATCGTATACAAGTTCAAAATCCTGCAGGTATGTACGCATTTTATGCATCAGTGTATTTGACTTTGAATCTCCTTTTGAAGTGATTGCAAATTTCATAACGGCTACATCCTTTTTTAGTTTGTATTTCCCTCTCCTGCATACGCAAAACTTATTGCCTCTTGGATTCCCGCCTTTTCTCTTCCTGTTCTTTTTTATTGGAGAAAAATCTTTGCGCTTCCTGTATTTCTTCCCTGATCAGGGACATTTCTTCATCAAGCCTGAATGCCGCTTCCGCTGCTCTCAACAGCCTCGTCCTGATTTCCTCAGGAAACTGTCCGCGGTATTTATAATTAAGAGAATGCTCTATTGTCGCCCAAAAATTCATGGCAAGTGTCCTGATTTGTATTTCAGCTAAAATGATTTTTTCTTCATGCACAGTCTGTACAGGATATTCAATCACTACATGATAAGAACGATATCCGCTCGGTTTTTTATGCGAAATATAATCACGCTCTTCAATGATACGGAAATCATTTCTCGCTCTTAACAAATTCACCACTGCATGGATATCCTCAACAAATTGACACATTAACCGGATACCGGCAATATCCTGCATCTCGGTACCGATTTTATCTAACGGGATACCCTTTTGAGTTGCTTTATCTAAAATGCTTGCTATAGGTTTTACCCTTCCTGTCACAAATTCAATGGGAGAGTGGGCCCTCTCCAAGTCATAAAGCCCTCTCATCCCTTTAAGCTTAATTTTCAGCTCATCTACTGCCTGTTTGTAAGGCCCAAGAAACTGATCCCAATGATTCATACGTTCACCTCATAATCAAAAGCTTATCAGACATAAGCTTAAATGCTCATTTTGGAAAAAGAGCTGCATTCGTGTTCACATTCGTGTTCACAAATGAGATAACCCGCTCTTTCCCCGTATCTAATTGCACGCAGCTGAACAGTCTCCTACGCTCTTTCCAAAAAGACCGCTTCTACTTTTTTTACCATATCCTCGCCATAGTTGCTATTGCCTTCAATGTTTTCGATCAAGTAGTCCAGTTCCTCGTGAAGTCCTTCTAATTCAAACTCGGACTCACCAAGATCAGCAAAGACAGGCATCTTTTGTTCAAAAGCTTCTTTCAAAGCTGACCAGCATTCTTCTTGTATATGTATCAGTACATACTCTTCTTGAGATTCTGCAAAATAAACGAATGAGAAATTATCCGAATCGACGAGAACCTGCCCGGCAGGCTTTAGATTGGATTCCCCAGCTTTTTCGCTGCTATGTAAAACTAATTTGTCGTCAAGGAGCTCAGCCTTGGTTAAGAGTATTTTTTTTCTCATATGATGTATGGTTCCCCTTTCAATGCTTTATGCCTATTATTTTAACACATATAATGGTGAATCTTCTAAACGAAACGAGTATAACCGAAACTCATAATAAACGTTATATGATACACTTGTCATAACGATAATAGAGAGAAGGGACGAGCAGTATGCCTGAAGAACTTGAAATAGAATTTAAAAACATGCTGACAAAAGAAGAGTTTCAGCGAATCAAAGACCAATTCTCCTTAACGGAAAGTAATTTCTCACTGCAAAAAAATCATTACTTTGATACACCCTCAAATGAATTAAGAGAAAATCAATGTGCATTAAGAATAAGAGAAAAAAACGGCCGCTTTGAGTTCACCCTGAAGCAACCTGCAGAGGAAGGCTTGCTGGAAACGAACCAGCCTGTTACTGAGGAGGATACATTAAAAATGCTGAAACAAGGCATCATCCCACCAGGGGAAGTTTCAGATGCGCTGCTAAAGCTCGGTGTAGGGATGAAAAAATTCCTTCATTTCGGAACTTTATCTACCAGCAGAGCTGAAACCGGGTATAAAGACGGATTAATGGTGCTGGATTATAGTTTCTATTTAAACAATGAGGATTATGAGTTAGAATATGAGGTAAAAGAGAGCAAACCAGGAAAAGAAAATTTCTACCATTTTCTAGAATCTATGGACATCCCCATTCGTCCTGCCGATAACAAAATCAAAAGATTCCTAAGAGCTGCCAATTCAAACTGACAGTTCTTACTAAAGGAGATACTCAGGAAATGAACGTGCAAGTGTTAAAAACTATGATCGAACTACAAGCGCTCCAAGGCTTCAGCTCAAATTCTGCACAGGCTGGTTCAAGTACAAGCGGCTCTTCAATGTTCCAGCAAATGCTGAATGAGACTCTCTCCAGTCAATTACAGGAGCAGTCCTATCAAGCAAAATTGGGCTCTGTCAGCCAGATGCTCCCTTTATTGAATACCAATAATTATCTCATGAATAAAAGTGCAGTCTCCTATATAACCAAAACATCTCCTATTCCTGCCGCTGAAGGTCCCAGCAGCTCCATCGACCATATTATCAGCAGGGCAGCAGAGAAATATAATCTTCCCAAAAAGCTAATTAACGCCGTCATCAGGCAGGAGTCAAATTTCAATCCTGATGCAGTCAGCCATGCCGGCGCTTCCGGTTTAATGCAGCTGATGCCTGCGACGGCACGGGGGCTCGGAGTAACCGATGTATTCGATCCTGAACAGAACGTTTTTGCAGGCACCAAATACCTTCGCCAAATGATGGATAAGTATAACGGCAACCTTGAATTGGCACTTGCAGCCTATAATGCCGGACCAGGAAACGTAGATAAATATAATGGCATCCCTCCTTTCAAAGAGACGATGCAGTATGTACAAAAAGTATCCAGCAGCTATTTTGCTTAATATTGTCATGAGTAACGTCAAAACCGTTCACAACAGTGAACGGTTTTTTTCGTTTAGAAAGAGAGGAGCTCCTGCAGCGAAAATCAGCTTTACCTTTCAGAAGGCACAAGGATTTATGAGAAGAGCGAACCGAAAAAGAGCTGCTGAATGCTACACTGGAATTAGCAGATACTATTCAAAACAGAGAATGGTGAAGCTATTTGTTTGAGATATCTTTCGGCGATTGCTAAAATAAAACAAACAATCAATGCAAAAAGGAGTCTACTTATGGAGAAACATAAGACGCCATATGAAACGATTGGCGAAAAAAAGCTCTCAATGCTTGTAGATGCTTTTTATGCAAGAGTGGGAAAACATCCCGATCTAATCCCGATATTTCCAAATGATTTTTCTGAAACCTCCAGAAAACAAAAACAGTTTCTCACACAATATTTAGGAGGACCGCCTTTATATACAGAAGAACATGGCCATCCGATGATGAGGGCCAGGCATTTAAATTTTGAAATAACACCAGCAAGAGCAAAAGCTTGGTTGGCATGCATGAGTGAAGCCATGGACGAGGTCGGTCTTGAAGGACATTTTCGTGAAGAATTCTTCTCCAGACTCGTACTCACTGCCAGACATATGGTAAACTCACCTGACCACACACATGGTGAAGAAAGTTGAGCAGCATGAATAACAACATTAATCTACAAAGGTGCCGACCTGACAAAAAACCTTTAGAAATATATATGTTCATCGACCCTCTCTGCCCCGAATGCTGGGCATTGGAACCGATCCTTAAGAAACTTCATATTCAATATGGGCAGTATTTCAGAATTAAAAATGTCTTGAGCGGAAAGCTGACCGCCTTGAATTTAACAAATAAGAAGAAACAAGAAAATATCGCCAATCAATGGGAAAAAACGGCAAGCCGTTCAGGGATGTCCTGTGACGGAAACCTATGGTTTGAAAACCCGATTGATTCTCCACATTTAGCCTCAATTGCGATAAAAGCAGCTGAATTACAGGGCAGACATGCAGGAATCAGGTTTTTTAGGAAACTCCAGGAGAATCTTTTTTTAGGGAAGCAAAACGTCTCGAATCTTGAGGTGCTGACTGACATTGCAGATCACAGCAAGCTTGATCTGCAAGAGTTTAAAAATGATGTTCACTCTGAATCCGCTTCTAAAGCTTTTCAATGCGATTTAAGAATAACAGCTGAAATGGATGTTGATGAAATCCCTACCCTTGTCTTTTTTAACGAAAATATCGAAGATGAAGGCATTAAAGTAACCGGTATGTATCCGTTCGAAGTATATGTACAAATTCTGGAGGAGATGCTTTCCATTAGACCCGAACCGCAGCCCCTCCCTTCACTGGAATATTTCCTGGAGTATTATCAGCTTGTTGCGACAAAAGAAATTTCTGTCGTCTATGATATGAGTATCGATCAGGTTGAAAAAACGATGAAAAAGTGGATGCTTCAGAAGAAAGTCGAAAAGATTCCAGCTAAACATGGAACGTTCTGGAGATACCTCTCCCAATGAACGATATATTAGGATAAGATATAAAGAGAAAACCCGTTGTCCGAAGACAACGGGTTTTCTTATACAAACAAAGGGGATGGGAGAAATTTTTCACGGTCAAACAAAGGGGTATATGTTTGTTGTGATCAACTTCTTGTACATAATATAGCATGAGACAACTTGTATGTGCAAGTTCTTTGTTTATTATTTCACAATATTGTCAAATTGTTTTTTTCACTACTACGTTTTATTCAAGACAGCATGTATTTCCAACCATAGCTTTCATATAATTATAATGAGACTTCTTTAGGAGGCCTGTTAACTATGAAACCTGATTTAAAGTTCACCTTTTTGATTGTGTTTATTTTGTTCGCATTTATCATTAATATCTTTGGACTCATGCATCTTTATCCTATCTATTTCACTTCCCCTCTTCTGTTCTTATCTCTTTTTCTGTTGATGAATTATATTAATAACAGAAAAAGATTCAAGGGATTTAGATCTTGAATAGCGTATTTTATATTTATATATTTATGCTGAATTCATCCCCTTCTGGATCAATGGAGGGGTATTTCTTTTGTATCCTTATTGTGCTGGACACATTCATCTTTGGTTAGTTAACGTCCTGGGCTTCTCTTCAAGACACTTTTGCTTTCTGTAATAGGATTTAATGTCCTTGAAAGCCCCTCAAGACATTTCCGCTTTCTGTTTTAGGATTTGATGTACTTGAGGGATCCCCTCAAGACACTTTTGCTATCTATTTTGGAGTTTTATGTCCTTGAGAGCCACCTTCAAGACTCTTTTAGCTTCCAATTAGGATTTTGATGTCCTTGAGAACTCCCTTCAAGACACTTTCGCTTTCTGTTTTAGGATTTGATGTCCTTGAGAACTCCCCTAAGATACTTTTAGCATCCATTTGGGCAATTATTGTCTTTAAGATCCATCCTCAAGACACTTCACCCAATCACCTGAGAACCTTGATACCTCTCCCCTATCTCAAATCCCATCTAGAATGGATAACACCCTAAAAAACAACAAAAAAAGAGGCCATGATACTCGGACCATGGCCATCCATTAAACTTCATTAAGAAAGCATCTTTTCCATCTCGTTAAGACTTTCTTCAAATACTTTCATTGCTTCTTCAATTGGCTGGGAGACAGTCATGTCTACGCCCGCTTTCTTCAATACCTCGATTGGGTAATCGGAGCTTCCTGATTTCAAGAACTCGATATATCTCTCGACTGCCGGCTGGCCTTCTTCTAGAATCTGTTTACTTAATGCTGTGGCTGCACTGAAGCCGGTCGCATATTGGTAAACATAGTAATTGTAATAGAAATGAGGGATGCGAGCCCATTCCAGTCCTATTTCTTCATCGATTGTAATGTCTTCCTCACCGAAATACTTTTTATTCAGTTCATAATATTCTTTGCTCAGCATTTCAGCAGTCAGTGCTTCACCTTCCTGAGCTTTTTTATGAATGATATGCTCAAATTCTGCAAACATCGTCTGGCGGAATACTGTGCCTCTGAACCCTTCCAGATAATGATTAAGAAGGTACAAGCGTTTTTTCTCCTCATCAATCGTATTAAGCAGATAATGGTTCAATAATGCTTCATTGCATGTCGAAGCTACTTCGGCTACGAAGATTGAATAATTCCCATAAGGATACGGCTGGAATTTTCTTGTGTAGTAACTATGGACACTGTGGCCGAATTCGTGTGCCAATGTAAATAGATTATTAACATTATCCTGCCAGTTCATGAGAATGTATGGATTAGTACCATATGCACCTGACGAATAGGCTCCGCTTCTTTTTCCTTTATTTTCGACAACATCCACCCAGCGGTTTTCGAAGCCTTCCTTCAGAAGATTAATGTACTCATCACCAAGCGGTGTCAAGCCATCAAGGATCATGTCCTTCGCCTCATCATATGAGATTTCCATCTTCACTTCTTTTACAAGAGGAGTATAAAGATCATACATATGAAGCTTTTCCAGTCCCAAGACTTTCTTACGGAGCTTGATATATCTGTGAAGCAGGTGAAGATTATCATTTACCGTTTTGACTAAATTTTCATAAACTGTCTCTGGAATATTATTGGCAGACAGAGCTGCATGTCGAGCTGAATCGAAGTTTCTCACTTCAGCACTAAAGTTATCTTTTTTAACCGTGCCGCTTAGTGTGCTGGAAAAGGTATTCTGGAACTTTCCATAAGTTTTGTATACAGCCTTAAATGCTTCTTCCCTAACACGGCGGTCATCACTTTCCAAGAAGCGGATATAGCGGCCGTGTGTGATTTCTACTTCTTCCCCATTCTCATCTTTAATACTCGGGAATTCCATATCAGCATTATTCAGCATGCCGAATGTATTGGCTGATGAGCTGAGCACTTCAGATGCCTGGGCAAGGAGTGCCTCTTGCTCAGCAGACAAAATATGAGGACGCTGCAAATTGATCTCTTCAAGGGCATGCTTATACAGCCCTAGATCCTTATTCTCTTCTAAGAAGCTGTTAAGCTTGCTCTCTTCAATTGTCAGTATTTCAGGCACAAGGTAAGCAAATGAGCTGGAAAGCTGTGTATATAAACTTTTCGCTCTATCGTCAAGTCCCTGGTAATATGAATTTGTGGTATCCTGGTCATACCTCATATGAGAATATGTATACAGCCTGCCCATTCTCTCAGAAACCTCATCTTGGAATTTCAGAGCCTTATATAGATGGTCCGCACTTTCAGAAAGCGTCCCCTGGTAGCTGCCCGCTTGCTTGATCAGTTCCTGTACCTCTTTATACTCTTTTTCCCATAAGTCATCACTCGCAAAAATATCTTCAAGTCTCCAAGTCAACTCTTCCTTAATATCCTTACGATTCGGAAGACTCTTTACAGTTGTTTCGTTTGCCATATGTATCCTCCATTCTTTCGTATATCGAAATTCAACCTTCCTTCTTACATTCTCTATCAAAACAGAAAATCCTGCAAGAAATGGGCTATTTCGTAAAGCAATCCGGATTTCAAACCCTGAATAATAGTTTCTTAATGGTACTTTGTATGAGGCGATAATAATATATATTCCTTACCACTGACTTTTTTTATTATGTCTCTTTTTTCTAAAAGCAATAAATATTCTTCCAACGCTTGGTTTTTCAGCTTATTATCTGTCAGAGGAAGGATTCGGAGGTGAATCAGTCCGCTATTCAATCTATTACGGAGGCAGCTTTTTACCTCCTCAACCATTATCCGAGACCCTTTATTCTTCTTTTTAAGAACATCAGACCAAATGTAGTATTGCCATTCTATAGGGTGACTTTTAAAGAGGAGTGTATGTTCTGTTTGAAGTCCGATAAAATCCGGCAGGTCCATTAAATGATCTCTGTTTAAATAAAGTGATTTTAAAAAGGGATCATTCACCCCTCGGTTATATGTCATTTTGCTGTTAATCCAGGAGTCTTTAGAAGCCAAGAAATGATTCTCTGTGTCGTTCTTACAAGGTAGTGTAAACGGAAAAGGGATAGAAGTGTAATGCAAAGTGAGGGTTTCTGAAGTGAATATATTAGAAGATACGGGTGAGAGGTTATAAAAGAAATACATGTTCTTAGAATGGCTGTCGAAATAGGCTATCCAGTATCCGGCGTGAGGGCTGAAACGGATGAAACACTGTTGAAAATTAGATAACACCAGTGTTTTGGCTCCTTTAGCCTTCACTCTCTTCCCTAAAATCCATATCGGTTCGATACCGGCATTCATATACCCTTTGGTCCTTTTAGTAAATTCAGTACTGCTTATAGGTGTACATTGATATTCTAAGGCAAAATTTCTCCCACCGAAATGGATAAATATATCCGGTCTTTGGTGAATATCGGCGAGGTATCTTTCTAAAGCAACATAAGGAATGAAAGATGAAAAGTGTTGAAAAAGAATTGCTTTCCCTCTCAGATGATGGAAAGTTTCAGGTTCATGGCGGCCCTCACAGTGAGTCCTTGATTTGTGGGCAAAATGAGGAACTTTGATATCACCAGCTTTGAGGATAAGCGGTGAACAACATTCAGGGCAAAAGAACTCCTGCTCTTTCAGCAAGGTGATTTCTTCTGATGACAGCCGGGTAAGAGAAATTTTTTTTTGACGGTTATTCAATGCGGTTAGCATACGTCACCTCCTGTATATAGGAATTCGCTTTGGCTGGTGAAATATCCTTTTATCAACAAAAAAAACGCATCCTCAATTTGAGAATGCGATGAGTGACAAATTATTCAACTGAAATATTTGGTTACTGTATTGAAAACGTCCTCATCCATGATGGAGGTACCATACTCACTCAATCGATGGACAGTTAAGCTTGATTCATTTCCGTACTCAAGCATAATGCTTAATACATTGTCGATTTCTTCTTCAGTAAAGTATTCATCTGAAAACTCAAGATGAATATAATAAGTTCCTTCAAAAGAAAACAACTTTGTGGAAAGATGTTCATTTGGAGAAGCGGTCATCTTCTTGGATAGTGAAATGACATCTTCAAAGTCCTTGAACTTAATCGTGAATTCCAGTGATCCTTCGTTCTCTGCCGCATCCGGTTGAAAGTGTTGATCAAGGAAATCTTCTATTCGTTCATCAACAGGCAGATCTTTAATTTTGTCCTCTGGAATAGGCAGTTCGAATTTCTGCCCGTCTTTAGTAACTTGAGCCCTGGTCACAAGTACTTCCAACCCTTTATCAAGAGCTTGTACTTGAATCCACAACGGACCTTCAATCGTAAAGTTCTCTTCCTGATGAACTTCATCCATCATTTCCCAGAAAAGTTCTTCGCTTCTTTCCCGGTTATACCAGATTTCTTCCCGATCGAATCCTCTTTCCTCTATATCGCCATATGAAATATAAAACTTTACAGTGTTATCATTAATGCGTTCTATCTCCATCAAACACCTCTCCCTTCTGTTCAATGTTGGTGAAGGGACTGCACCCCTGAGCAATAAGCTCTGAAAATGATGTAGGCTATTTACACTAATCTTTACTTTTGGGTTCTGCTCTTAATGAAAAACAGAGATAAAAGCTTGCCCCAAAGATCCTCGATGAATATCAATCTCAGTTGAATTAGTGTATACCTTGTACTCCTATTTTATGATAAAACATAAAGAAATGGAATTAAAAATATGCCTATTTTTTCATTAAAGAAATACCAAATACATTCCAGTGTTTTGGTTAGTTTAGCTCAATTTCAGTGAGAATTCAAGTTTTTAGTTTGTCCTTTATTAATTAATAACCTTAGTAAGGGGCTTTAAAACTTAAAAGTGAGTTTTAAAAAGCGTCCTTTACAGAAACTTTGTGCAGCATATCCCTTTAGGTGAGAATCTCCCCGATGTATACTCAATGATCTTTTATACTTTTAAGTTTTTACCAAGCAGGGCCCCACTAACCCAAAAACCCACTGGAGATCACTCCTACGGCTGCAATCAAACTTGATCGGGGTCATTTACCAATACAAACTACTTGAAAACAAAAAAAGACCTTCAAGCATAGGCATGAAGGAAATAAATATATAATTTAGTTGACCATACGCTGCGCTTCAAGCAATTGGAATGTACGAACTCGTCGCGGCAGGAATCGACGAATCTCATCTTCGTTATATCCCACTTGGAGTCTCTTTTCATCCATAATAATAGGTCTGCGAAGCAAGCCAGGATTTTGCTGAATCAGTTCAAACAGATTCTGTAATGGAAGAGCATCCAGTTCAACATTAAGTTTTTGGAATGTTTTAGAACGGGTAGAGATGATTTCGTCTGTACCGTCTTCTGTCATTCTCAGTATTTCCTTAATCTCGTCAATACTTAACGGCTCTGAGAATACATTTCTCTCATTATATGGAATTTCATGATCTTCTAACCAAGCTTTCGCCTTGCGGCATGATGTACAACTAGGTGAAGTGAACAAAGTTACCATGAACCATTCACACTCCCTTATATTTTTAAGACTTAATTTACAAGTAGAGTTTTCTTAAACCGTAAATTTCTTATTTAATAATTAGTTTAAAGAAGAAATCTCTATTATGTATTATACATGAAAATTATTAACTTGAATATAGTTTTAAATAATTTGTCAACTTAATATACAGAAGTTGAACAAATTTAAGCTGTTGATTAACATTTACCCGATTTTAAAACATATAAACCAAAATTATTAATTTTTTTAAAAATACTTTTGCAGTCGTTATTGTTGTTGATATATTAAGCTGGTTTCCGCTCCATGTGTGTGACTCCGCGGGGCGGGCGGTGAGCCTCCTCGGCTGTGCCTGTATAAAAAGTGTAAGCGCCCTGTTCAGCCCCGACAGGCAAATGTTCCACAGCGAAGAAAAGGTGATCTTTCCTTTTATTCGCTGTGGGTTATTTGACCCGAGGGGCTGGGCGCTGCAACTGGATTGGGGGTCTCACCTGTCCCGCTAATCCCGCAGGAGGTCACACACCTTCCGCTCCAACCAACAAATATTTCATAAGATATACTCATATTCAAAAGTAACAAACTTTGCTAATGCACCCTTTTAAGAATATTTCATGCTGAAATTCACTATAGTCAAGGTACCTCAGTTATCCCTTTCTCCAAGTCAGCAATCACTTAATGCCGGACAAATTGTAAAAAAACCTTATTGAAGGCAATCTCAATAAGGTTTTTTCATATCATATATCTTTAAGAATATCCTTGTTTTTGTCCTCTTCCAGATTCAAAACCTCTTCCGCCGGCTGATAAGACGCACCATAAAACTTGGTATCCTTATAAGTATGGATAAGTTCATAGGTTTTGATCATGGATTGATAAACCATTTCTTCGGATTCGTTGTTGGGAGCCCAGTAAAGGATCTCCATTTCATTGATTTCATTTGTAGCAAGAGAACGGCGGCGATACCCGATACTTGAGGCATGCTCAAAGCCTTCCCTTTTATAAAATTTTAACCGTTTCTCAGTGTCCGTATCATCATAATCAACCGGCTCAACTTCCAGGATAATCGATTTTCCTTTCTTTTTGAGTTTCTCGATTAACTTATGACCCAGACCTTGTCCCCTTGCTTTCGATGAAACAAAGAGATAATCAATGAAGATAAAGTCTTCCAGTTCAGCATACATCAACACGTGATATTCATCTTCATCCTTATGGTAAATATCACTGCGTTCTCTCAGCAGTGTTTCCATATGCTCTTTTGATTTCATTTCTTCCACAGGAAAATATTGATTTAACTTCTCATACCAATGCATGGATCTACTCCTTCATAATGTTTTCAATCATGTCAACTTATTTCGCTAATCCTTTAATGCACATAGTCATTATTACCATACCCTTAAAGATAATAAACACAGCTGCAAAGTCTTGTTCTTAACTGTTATTTTAGGGATTTACGGTTGCTTTCTAGAAGATAGGAAAGCACAAGTGGGATAAAAAAGTGGATGTAAAGCGGTTTTTATTGCCAATTTAATTGTACCTTATTGAGGTTAAATGTCAAATCAAAGGCTGGGCCAAACATCCCCTTACCCATTAGTTGTATTAGTGTGTTAAAAGCAATTAAAAAACCAGCAGGGAATCCTGCTGGTTCCTATATTTTAAGGTGTAAAATCAACATTTTCTGTATAGTTATTACTTGCATTCCAAAGAAGATATTCGTTGATTCCTTGATCTTGAAGGGCTTTAATCTGGGCTTCCACTTCAGCCTTCCCATATTGTTTATAATTTCCGGAACCAAGCCAGGATGCTGTAAAATCCTGCAGCCATGGACGGGATGTTGGAGGAGTCTCCAGTTCAGCCAGTTTTTTGTTTTCCAGCTTGGCGTACTCTGTGATCAGTTTATACGGCTCAAGGTCTGGTTTGCTGATGCCAAAATAGGAAGTCCAATGACTTGGATAAATCATGGATGAAATTACATCAACATGTTCAGATATCTTGGAAAAGTTCTGGCCTATCCCGGGAGCCTCAGGCAATGTTGCCGTGTAACCAAAGATATCAACCGAAACATCAACTCCATAAGGTTCAAGCTGTTCATTTGCGTATGCTACAAAATCTGTTACAGCATGTACCCTTTTTTGGACATTATCAGCATCCATTTCAGCATAATCACCCATGTTGTATTTTAATTCGGTGTCTCTCTTTTCAAAACCTTCAGGGAAACGGACATAGTCAAATTGAATTTCTTTGAAGCCCATTTTAGCAGCTTCAATCGCAATACCCACATTATAATCCCATACTTCCTTCATAAAAGGATTAACGAAAGATTCGCCGCGGCCATTCTTCCATACTTCATTTCCGTCCATGTAAGATAATTCAGGCTTTGCCTTCGATAATACCGAATCTTTGAACACTACAATTCGCGCAATAGGATAAATCTGCTTTTCTTCCAATCTTTCAAGCATTGCCCTAGGGTCTTTGATATATGATTTGCCGATGTCTTTATACTGTGAATGCTCAGTTTGGTACGTGATGTTACCCCAGTCATCTTTAACATCAATGACCATTGAATTTAGATCCGTCGTTTCAATTAATTTGATCAGACTATCAAAGCGGCTGCCTCCAGCAGAATGTCCCGTTACATAGATACCTCTTACAGCATCCGGGTATGTAAATTCCAATCCTGAATCATAGAAAAAACGAGAGAGCTGCTGTGGAAGCTCTTTCTCTTTTAAGTTCACATTAATGGTCGAATGCTTTTCTACTGACTGACCTACTGCCTGTTCAGCACCTGCTGAGTGAAATGGCAAGAGACAGAGCGCTGATATACCAATTGCTGTCATTGCACTTCTGAAATTCAAGGGTAATCTCTCCTCTTAAATAAATATTGTGGTAGTGTCCTATTTTTATAGCTTCTTATAGTATATACCCTATTTTAACAATGGATGAGCATGATATAAAACATTTTTTAAAAAGTTATGTCGAAATTTCCAGGGAAATCATTCGAGGGTGTTTAGCTGATCTAAGCAGGGGTATCCACATAAAAAGACCTCAGATGAATGTATCTGAGGTCTTTCTTTAGACTTAGTGTTTGTATTGAGCTTTGTATTGAGCTAATTCTTTTTCTGAACAGTACACGAAGTGACCTGGAGCCACTTCACGAAGCTCTAATTCTTCACCCTCTGTATAGTTATGAACCGCAGGATCATAAGTTTTACGTTTGCGGGAACGCTCATAATCTGGATCCGGAAGCGGAATAGCAGACAGAAGTGACTGAGTATAAGGATGAAGCGGGTTTTTGTATAGTGCATCACTTGGAGCAAGTTCTACAAGCTTTCCAAAATACATAACCCCGATCCGGTCACTGATATATTTAACCATTGAAAGGTCATGGGCGATGAACAGGTATGTTAATCCTTTTTCACGCTGAAGATCTTTCATCAAGTTAACAACCTGAGCCTGAATCGAAACGTCAAGTGCAGAGATCGGCTCATCCGCGATGATAAAGTCTGGATCTACCGCAAGGGCGCGGGCGATACCGATACGCTGACGCTGACCGCCTGAGAACTCATGCGGGTAACGATTGGCGTGTTCCTTGTTCAACCCAACAGTTTCAAGTAATTCATGAACTTTTTTCAAGCGGGCATCTGCAGAAGTTGCCAATCCATGAATATCAATGCCCTCAGCAATCAAATCCGCTACTTTCATACGTGGATTCAATGACGCATAAGGATCTTGGAAAATCATCTGCATTTTGCGGTTGAACTTTTTCAGTTCTTTACGGGATTTCTTTCCGTGAACGTCTTCTCCTTCAAACAAAACTTGGCCATCTGTAGCATCATAAAGGCGGATGATTGTACGGCCGGTTGTAGATTTACCACAACCAGACTCACCAACCAGACCCAATGTTTCACCTTTATAGATATCAAAAGTAATATCATCGACAGCTTTAACCATGTTTGGTTTACCAGGATTGAAATATTGTTTTAAATTTTTGATTTCTAATAATTTTTCAGCCATTATGAACGAACCTCCTCAAATAATACCGGCTCATCATAGTTGGAAGGCATATTGCGCTGTCTGAGTTTAACAGCTTCCGGCGGCTCAACTTTAGGAGCGTTAGGATGCAGCAACCAAGATTTGACGAAGTGTGTATCAGACACTTTATAAGTCGGTGGTTCTTGTTCGAAATCGATTTTCAATGCGTACTCACTTCTAAGAGCGAAGGCATCCCCTTTTGGAGGATTCATCAAGTCAGGAGGAGTACCAGGGATTGCTTTAAGCTGCTGAGCCGTTTCTGTTTCCAGTGTCGGCATAGATGCCACAAGCCCCCAAGTATATGGGTGTCTTGGGTCATAGAAAATTTCATCAACAGTACCTGATTCTACAATCTGACCACCATACATAACCGCAACCCTGTCAGCTACGTTCGCTACAACGCCGAGATCATGCGTAATAAAGATGATGGATGTTTCAATCTTATTCTGCAGGTCCTTCATCAGTTCGAGAATCTGCGCTTGGATGGTAACGTCCAATGCTGTGGTCGGCTCATCCGCGATTAGAATCTTTGGATTGCAGGCAAGTGCAATCGCAATGACGACACGCTGTCTTTGTCCACCAGAGAATTGGTGAGGGTATTGTTTAATGCGCCCCTCAGGATTCGGAAGGCCAACAAGCTTCAATAATTCGATTGTACGCTTTTTAGCTTCTGATTTACTCATATTTTGATGCTTTAAAAGAGGCTCCATGATCTGCTTGCCGACTGTCATTGTCGGGTTAAGAGAAGTCATTGGATCCTGGAAAATCATCGAGATGTCTTTTCCACGGATTTTCTGCATTTCTCTTTCAGACAATTTCGCTAAATCTCTTCCTTCAAAATTCATTTCACCGTTTTTGATGAAGCCAGGTGGATTCGGAATAAGTCTCATAATCGCTTTTGTTGTTACAGACTTACCAGATCCGGATTCACCAACAATCGCAAGTGTTTCACCTTTATCTAGGTGGAAATCCACACCGCGAACGGCTTTAACCTCTCCCCCGTATGTCGTGAAGGAGACATGTAAATCTTTAACATCTAATAATCTACTCATTTTATTCTACTCCTTCCACTATTTACGCATCTTAGGATCAAGTGCATCGCGCAATCCGTCAGCAAGTAAGTTAAAGCTCAAGATAATCAGCGAGATTACTACAGATGGGATAAGCATCATGTGTGGATATGACTGGATGGATCTATACCCTTCATTAACCAAGGATCCCAAAGATGCTTGTGGTGCAGCGATACCCAAACCGATAAAGCTCAGGAATGCTTCAGTAAAGATTGCGGTAGGAACTGTAAACATCGTTGTAATAATAACAGGTCCCATTACGTTTGGAAGCAAGTGTTTCCAGATTAATCTGTTGCTTGTTGCCCCCAATGTACGGGATGCCAGGACGAATTCCTGGTTTTTCAGCTGGAGAATTTGTCCGCGGACTATCCGGGCCATCCCCGTCCAACCGGTTATGACCATCGCCATCGTGATGGTGAATAATCCAGGTTCAAACACTAGGATAAACAAGATTATTACAATAAGGTTTGGAATACCTACTAAAATCTCGATAATACGCTGCATGAAATCATCGATTCTTCCGCCGTAATATCCGGAAACCCCACCGTAAGCAATACCGATAATTAAATCAATTACAGCTGCAAGGACACCAATATATAAGGAAATACGAGTCCCCTGCCATGTTCTAGTCCAGATGTCACGTCCTAAGTCGTCCGTACCGAACCAGTATGTTTTATCGATTTGTCTTGTTTCGTATGAATCTATGCCGTTTTGGTCGATTCCATCGAACCACGGCATCCATGAAAGCGCTTCGATTTTTGGTGGAAGCTTAGCGTGACGAATTTCTTGATCCTTGTAAGACATTTCAGTCATGCCAGGTCCAATAACAGCCATAAAGATTACGAGAATCATAATAGCCAGTCCGACAATGGCACCTTTATTCTTGAAGAGGCGCAGCCAGGCATCATGCCAAAAGCTAAGACTCGGTCTTCCTATCACTTCTGATTCTGACTCACTTGCACGTCTAGGTTGGAAGAGGTCAGGATTAAGATTTTCAAGATCTGCTCTTTTGTTTGTTTCCATTATTTCTTCCCTCCAGCCAAACGAATACGAGGGTCAATTATTCCATAAAGGATGTCGACAAGGAAGATAACTCCGACGAACAAAACACTATAGAATAATGTTACACCCATGATTACTGTATAGTCATTCGTGTTGATTGAGCTGACGAACTGGAAACCAAGACCCGGTACAGCGAAAATCTGCTCGATTACAAGTGTACCTGTCATAATACCAACAGTCATCGGCCCTAAAATAGTTACGATTGGGATCATCGCGTTTCTTACTGCGTGTTTTAAAACTGTTGCTGTTTTCGAAATACCTTTTGCTTTTGCAAGCAGGATATAGTCGGAACCTAATACTTCAAGCATTTCCGTTCTCATGAAACGGGCAATAGTCGCTACAACCCCTACCGTCAATGCTAACGTCGGCAGAATGGTGTGCTTGAATTCACCCCATAATGCAACCGGCAGCCATTGAAGCTTAACTCCGATGTAATACTGCATCAAGCCTGCAAAAACGAAAGCTGGTATCGAAATACCTAATACGGCAATTGTTGTTGCACCATAGTCAACCCAGGAGTTATGACGCAGGGCCGCTATAATACCTAAAGCTAAACCAATGATAGTTCCTAGTACGATTGCTTGGAAACCAAGTTGTGCGGAAGGACCAATACGATCACCGATTATCTGTGTAACCGGACGGTTGTCGTATTGGAATGACAAACCTAAATCACCTTGTGCTAAGTTTGTCATGTAGTTTACGTATTGTACTGGGAGAGGATCGTTCAAACCATATTTATCAAGGATGATTTGTTGCTGCTCTGGTGAAAGCTTTTCTTGGTTTGTAAGTGGTGATCCAGGAAGGAGCTTCATCAGAAAGAATGTGGCTGTAGCAATTATGGCTATCGTTAAAAACATATAAGCTAGTCTTCTTAAAGTGTATTTAATCACTCTTTAGCCCCCCTTTTTTCTTTTTTTATTTTTCGGCTACCTTACATATTATATCTTATTTCGACAAATTTTCAATCTATTTCTTAAATTACAATTTTTTTCGGAAATCAGTGGAAAAGGAGAGTGTATGCCAATGCATACACTCTCCTTTTTTGAAAGTTTGTTTCATTGAGCTCTTATAGGTTACTCAATGTGAGCCCATTTGTAAGATGCGTCAGCACCGAATGCGTGACGTAGAACTCCTTTTACGTAAGGGCGCTCTAGGTAAGCAGAACCTCTTTGGTACATTGGAGAAATCGCAGCATCTTCAAATAGGATTTTCTCAGCTTCTAGCATTGCATTCCAACGAGCTTCTGGATCGTCAAGCAATGTAGTTTTAGCTTCTTCAACCAATTTGTCATACTCTGGGTTAGAGTAGCCCATTTGGTTGTGAGCTCCATCAGTAACGAACATATCAATGAACGTCATCGGATCTGGATAGTCCGGACCCCAGCCAGCGAATGAGAAGTCATATTCACCTTTTGATTCTAGGTCAAGCTTTTGTTTGAATGGTTGTTGAGAAATCGTTACAGTAAGACCATCAAGGTTAGACTCAAGCTGTTCTTTCAGGTACTCACCGATTTTCTTAGAGTTTTCAGAGTCGTAGTTCAACAACTCAAGAGAAACTTCTTCAAATCCAACTTCTTCTTTCGCTTTAGCCCAAGCTTCTTTAGCTGCTTCAACATTAGTTTCATTGAAGTTGCCGTTAGACTCACGGAAGTCAGTTCCGTCAGGACCGTAAACGAATTCTTGAGGTACTAGGAAGTATGCAGGAACAGATCCGTTGTTAAGAAGAACGTCAACAAGACCTTGTTTGTCCCAAGCCATATCAACTGCTTTACGAGCGTTTACGTTAGCCATTACTTCATTCTCCTGGTTTAAGCGAAGGAAGAATACAGCAGTATCAGCACGTGTTTTGAAGTTTTCGTCACCTTTGTACTGGTCAACGAATTCTGCAGAAAGACCTGCGATATCCGCTTTGTTTGTTTCATAAAGGTTAACACCAGTTGCAGTGTCTTTTACGATGTTGAAGTTGATTTCTTCAAGTTTAACAACATCAGACTCCCAGTAATCTGCATTCTTAGTCAACTGGAAGCTTTGCTCATGTTTCCACTCGTTAAGAACGAAAGGACCGTTGTAAAGAGTAGTGTCAGCTTCTAGACCATATTGGTCGCCTTGCTCAGTTACGAATGCTTCGTTTTGCGGGTAGAAAGTCGCAAAAGAAAGCAACGCTTTGAAGTAAGGAACGTTTGTTTCAAGTTGAACTTCAAGAGTTTGAGGATCTAGAGCTTTAACACCTAGCTCGTCAACTGGAAGCTCACCAGCGTTAACT
>NZ_ABCF01000042.1 GCF_000181495.1 Bacillus sp. SG-1 | reverse complement strand
ATCCAATTCAATGATCAACTCATCGCTGTTCACTGGTTCATATTGTTCCCATGTAGGAACAATCGTGAACTTCTCTGAGATCTTTACAGGGTTATAATATTTCTTCCATGCGGTTGCCCACTCTTCTTCATTTACTTCTGAAATTTCAACATTGTTTCTTCCAATGTCGATATTATATTTCACAAGGTTCTGGATGGACTGTTTGATTTCATCGACCGTTTCGCCAAGGAAACTGTTGACCGGCAGATACGCCTTCACAATGACTCCTTCTTCAGGAAAATCATCAGGATTGAGTTGGTAGATCTCTCCGAATATGTCTTCTCGCTCTTTCTCCAATTCAAATGGATCTTCAATCACGACTCCGCTTGCTCCTGCTTCATGAAGAATATTTGAAATTGGCTCAATTGCTTCATTCGTTGTGTGTATGCTGATTTCTGACCATTTCATCGATTCTACCAACTCCGTCCCTTTTTATTCACCCTTAAAGGCGCGTTTTACTTTCCCAAAAAAGCTTTCGTGCTGTTCATCCGTTACCTGTCCGGTAATATCACCAAATTCACGAAGCAGTTCTTTCTGCCTCTCTGTAAGCTTGGTCGGTGTCACTACCTTCACATGAATATGCTGATCACCCGTACCGTATCCTCTGACATTCGGTACACCTTTGCCGCGAAGTCTGAACTTAGTTCCTGTTTGTGTACCAGCTGGAACTTTCAGTTTCACTTTGCCGTGCATTGTCGGCACTTCTATTTCATCACCTAATGCTGACTGAACAAATGTAATTGGCATTTCACAATAAATATCGTCGCCATCACGTTCAAAGAATTCATGCGGTCTCACATGGAAAACTACATATAAGTCTCCTGGAGGTCCTCCATTAACTCCCGGCTCTCCTTGCCCAGTAACCCTGAGCTGCTGGCCTTCATCAATACCCGCTGGGATCTTCACATGGATTTTACGGCGTTTTTGAACTTTCCCATTTCCACCACATGTATTACATTTTTCCTTGATAAACTTGCCGGTTCCATGACAATGATGACAAACCCTGCGGTTGACAATACGGCCAAATGGAGTATTTTGTTCTACATTCAGCTGGCCGCTTCCCTGACAGTGTTTACATGTTTCCGGTTTTGTCCCAGGCTTTGCACCGGAACCATCACATGTATCACATTCTTCCTCTTTTGGAATTTCAATATCCGTTTCTTTCCCAAAAACGGCTTCTTCAAATGTGACACTCATCGTATACTGTAAATCTGCTCCTGCCCTGGGTGCGTTCGGGTCCCGCCTGCGGCCTCCGCCACCGCCGAAGAAGGTATTGAAAATATCTTCAAACCCGCCAAAACCGCCGCCGAAGTCTCCTCCGCCGCCAAATCCCTGATTAGGATCAGTATGTCCGAAACGATCGTATTGCGCACGTTTCTGGTCATCGCTCAATACTTCATAAGCTTCACTGATTTCTTTGAATTTTTCATTTGCATCCGCTTCTTTATTAATATCAGGATGATATTTTTTTGAGAGTTTGCGGTATGCTTTTTTAATTTCATCTTTTGAGGCGCCTTGTTCAACGCCTAGAACTTCATAATAGTCCCGTTTACTCATCAATACAACACTCCCGATTCCTTATGCATAAAGGTTATTTTAACATTAAAAGGGGCTCTCTCACAATAAAAATTGAGAAATAGAAGATACTGTTTGAAGTTAATAAAGCACCTTCTGTATAGAAGAATCTTTGATTTCCGTTTCAGGTACGTGACTCCGCGGGGCGGGCGGTGAACAAAAAGCGGAAGCAGCCGTTCAGCGACGTACAGATTGAAGGGCTCTCGCATGAGATAATGGAAACATGACGAATAAAGTGAGTCGATGTTGACTTATCGCAAGGAGAGAGATCGAAATCTGCTAGTCGCTGGCTGCTGAAGTTGGATTGGCCTCCTCAGCTACGCTTGCGGGGTTACGTTCCGGTGGGTACGTAACCTTGGTCTCACCTGTCATCCAAAGCGGAAGTGCCCCGATTAGCCCCGACAGGCAAATGTTCCTCATAGAAAAAAAGGCGAACTTTCCTTTTATTCTATGAGGGTTATTTGACCCCGAGGGGCTGGGTTACGTTCCAACGGGTACGTAACCTCGGGCACTGCAGCTAGACGTCCCGCTACTCCCGTAGGAGGTTAATGAACTTGTTCATCTTGTGACATATAACCCCACGTAAAACAATACAGTCGTCTGCACACATCTTGCTTTAAGACATCATTAACTCTCTCATAGGAGTTGGGATCGCTGACTCATTCTCATTCCACCGACTTAGTTTACCTTCCTTCTTGCCGTCTTTTAATGCGTTCTTGAACTATATAAAAGCACGTCAGCTTTCAAAAATAGCCTTTCCAAAGAAAAAGCCAAAGTCAAGATAGACCTGACTTTGACTTTCCCATTGGCCGTTTCTATGAAATTGGATTACTTGTCGTCTTTTACTTCTTCATATTCAGCATCGACAACATCGTCATCTCCGCCTGCTTGGCCTTCAGCTCCCTGAGCCTGCTGTTGTGCTTGTGCAGCTTGCTCGTAAAGCTTCATTGAAAGACCTTGAACGATTTCTTGAAGAGCATCTTTTTTCGTACGGATTTCCTCCAAGTCATCCTTTTCGATAGCAGCTTTCAGTTCATCTTTAGCTTCTTCAGCTTTTTTCACTTCAGCTTCTTCTACCTTATCACCAAGGTCTTTAATTGTCTTTTCGGTCGTGAAGATCAGCTGATCAGCTTCGTTGCGCAGTTCAACTTCTTCTTTACGCTTTTTGTCAGCTTCAGAATTTTCTTCTGCTTCTTTAACCATGCGTTCGATTTCTTCATCAGAAAGACCAGTAGAAGACTTGATTGTGATATTTTGTTCTTTGCCTGTACCAAGGTCTTTAGCAGATACATTTACGATACCATTCTTATCGATATCGAATTTAACTTCAATTTGCGGAACTCCACGTGGTGCAGGTGGAATATCGGACAATTGGAAACGCCCAAGAGTCTTGTTGTCCGCTGCCATCGGTCTTTCACCTTGAAGGACATGGATATCAACGGCAGTCTGGTTATCAGCTGCTGTTGAGAATACTTGTGATTTTGAAGTAGGGATAGTCGTATTACGCTCGATCAGTTTCGTAGATACGCCGCCCATTGTTTCAATACCAAGAGATAATGGAGTTACGTCAAGAAGAACTACGTCTTTTACATCTCCAGTCAATACTCCACCTTGGATTGCAGCACCCATTGCTACTACTTCATCAGGGTTAACGCCTTTATGTGGGTCTTTTCCTAATTCTTTTTTAATCGCTTCCTGTACAGCAGGAATACGTGTTGATCCACCGACAAGGATTACTTTGTCGATTTCGCTTACAGAAAGACCAGCATCTTTTACTGCTTGACGAGTAGGTCCCATAGTACGTTCAACAAGGTTTGCAGAAAGCTCATCGAATTTAGCGCGAGTCATGTTCACTTCCAAGTGCAACGGTCCGTTTTCACCAGCAGTGATGAATGGAAGTGAGATTTGTGTAGAACTTACACCTGAAAGATCTTTCTTCGCCTTTTCAGCTGCATCTTTCAGACGTTGAAGCGCCATTTTATCTTTGGACAGATCAATGCCATTTTCTTTCTTGAATTGTTCTACAAGATAGTCGATGATCACTTGGTCAAAGTCATCTCCGCCAAGTCTGTTATCCCCTGCAGTTGAACGTACTTCGAATACTCCATCGCCAAGTTCAAGGATGGATACGTCAAAAGTACCGCCGCCAAGGTCGTAAACAAGGATTGTTTGATCTTCTTCCATTTTATCAAGACCATAAGAAAGTGCCGCAGCTGTCGGCTCGTTGATGATACGCTCTACTTCAAGACCTGCAATTTTACCAGCATCTTTCGTAGCTTGACGTTCTGCATCATTGAAATAAGCCGGTACAGTGATGACCGCTTTTTCAACTTTCTCGCCAAGATAATCTTCCGCATAAGATTTCAAGTGTTGAAGAATCATTGCAGAAATCTCTTGTGGTGTATATTCTTTGTCCTCAATTTTTTCTTTGTAATCTGTTCCCATGTGACGTTTGATGGAGATTACTGTATTAGGGTTTGTGATTGCCTGGCGTTTTGCCACTTCCCCTACTTGAAGTTCACCATTTTTAAACGCTACAACTGAAGGTGTTGTACGGTTACCTTCCGGATTTGGAATAACTTTTGGTTCTCCGCCTTCAAGGACTGCCACACATGAGTTTGTAGTCCCCAAGTCAATACCGATAATTTTGCTCATGAGAAAAACCTCCTTGTAATCTGTATGTAATATTATTGATTTACTTTCACCATTGAAGGACGAATTACACGATCCTTCAGTTTATATCCTTTTTGGAACTCTTCAGTTACGATGTTTGAACCGAAGTTTTCATCTTCCCCTTGCATTACAGCTTGGTGCAGATGCGGATCGAATTCATGGCCGACCGTCTCAATCGGTTCCACTCCTTCTTTTTTCAACGCTTCCACTAAGCTACGATAAACCATTTCCATTCCTTGGAGCAAGGATTTTGTCTGCTCATT
Source organism: Bacillus sp. SG-1 (assembly GCF_000181495.1). Taxonomy (GTDB): domain Bacteria; phylum Bacillota; class Bacilli; order Bacillales; family Bacillaceae_B; genus Rossellomorea. Next base: position 19,054 of record NZ_ABCF01000042.1, on the reverse strand, counting down.
ATCAGGTTCAATGTTAAGCGCACGCTCAAAGTTATCAATTGCCGGAAGCAATTCTGTAACCAGGCTTTGAGCTTTATATTTTTCACTCGCCTCACGGTCCAAGTTCGCGCGGCGGCGGAAATTATCGAAATCAGCACGCAATCGTAAGTAACGGCTTTCGGATTCATCCAACTCCGACTGCAGTTTTAGAATTTGTGTTTCCTCCGGAGATTGTCCGCTTTCTTCACCTTTTTGATCTTCCAGGCTTTCAGCGAAAATTTCTTCATTACCTTCAGAGGTTTGTTCTCCCTGCTGATCATGTAATTCTTCCTGATCAACTTTGTTGTTCGTTTCTTTTGCCATTCCTTTCACCTCCTTAAAAGTAGAGGGTATTTCCCTCACAGAACACGGCAAGGCGGTTATTTTGTATGGACGCATTCATCACAGCAAATGCGCCCTGCCGGTCCGATATCCTTTATTCAATATATCCACACGCCTCAGCTTTGATACAGCTTCGTCAATGCTTTGGACATATCATCACTTAAAAAATTGAGTAAGCTTATGACCCGGGAATACTCCATCCGTGTCGGCCCCAATATCGCAATGGAACCTACCTTTTCATCAGCAACAGAATACGAGGCCGTTATCAGGCTGCAGTTTTCCATTGCCGTTACATTATTTTCCTTGCCGATTTTAACGTTGAGACCATTGGGAAGATGTTTGATCATCTCGTAGATGCCATCCTCCTGATCAATCATATTCAATAACAGCCGGACCTTTTGGATATCATGGAATTCCGGTTGATTAAGCATATTTGTCTTTCCACCGAAGAACAGTTTTTCATTCACAGGCAAGTCCATAGTGTTCACGAGTGAGTGCAGCATTAAATCATAATTTTCTATGTGCTGCTTAAGAAGCTGTGCGACCTCTTTGAATATCTTGTCATTCAATTCAGTCACCGGGACACCCGCCAACCGTTCATTCAAGATATTGACAAGCTTCTCCAAGTCACCGGAGTTAATGGCTTTCGGAATCGTAAACATACGATTCTGCACATGCCCTGTGTCCGTTACGATTATGGCTACAGCTGTTTCCTGGCTGATAGGGATGATCTGTATTTTCTTAAGTTTGTTTTCTTTCACCTCTGGACCAAGAACGATCGCTGTATAATTGGTAAGTTCAGAAAGGATCTTTGCTGACCTTTCCACGACCTTTTCCATTTCATAAATCCGCTCGGCAAAAATGGACCGTATCGTTTTGACATCCTTCTTTTCCAGCTGAACAGGGGAAAGCAGATGATCCACATAATACCTGTAGCCTTTTTCGGAAGGAATTCGCCCTGAAGAAGTATGGGGCTTTTCAATAAAGCCAAACTCCTCCAAGTCCGCCATTTCGTTCCTGATCGTTGCGGAACTGAAAGATATTTCTTCTTTTTTAGATAAGCTTCTAGAGCCTACGGGTTGTGCAGACCGGATGAAATCATCAATGATTACTTGTAGAATAAGCAACTGTCGATCTGTTAACAACTTTCATCACCTCTGTTAGCACTCTCGTTTAACGAGTGCTAAATCTAATAATAAATTATCAAATCATATTCGAGATGTCAATTAGAACAATTCGTTTCACGGGTATTTTTTCGTGTAAAATTTTCCAAGCATTTTTTCTGGACTGGGTTGTTGATTTCCGCTACAGGTGCTCGACTCCGTGAGCATGCGGTGGTCCTCCCCGGGATTCCCTGCGGGGTTACGTTCCAGTGGGTACGTAACCTCGCAAGGGAACTGGACGTACCGTTAATCCCACAGGAGGTCGATCCCTTCCGCAATCAACTCTTTTGAATAAAGTAACCATTCCATGCCAAAAACAAACTGATTAAATAAACTGTATTACTCCAAATCCTATATGACTCCCAAAAAGGCCTGGAATACCTCGTTGCCAAGGAACCTTCCTTTTTGCGTCAAGCGGATATAGGAATCTTCGACTATTAATAATTCCTTTTGTGTCATTTCTTCAATGGCTTCTTTAAAGACACTAAATGGACTTTCCCCAAACTTTTCTGTAAAGCGGGCCACTGAAACTCCTTCTGTCTTACGCAGCCCAAGGAACATTTCTTCTTCCATCTTTTCAGACTTAGTCTGTTCATGGCTCTCGATGACTGGCAGATGTCCTTCAGCGAGCGGCTCCATGTATTTTTTCAGCGGCCCGAAGTTGGCATACCGGTTGCCTTTTGCATATCCGTGGGCACCTGCTCCAAAGCCGTAATACTCATCATTATTCCAATAAACCAGATTGTGTCTGCTTTCATAACCTTTTTTAGCAAAGTTGCTGATTTCATATTGATTGATGCCAGCAGTTTCCATTTCCTCCATCAGCACGCTGTACATTTCAGCTTCCGCTTCCTGAGGCGGCAGTGACAGCTTTCCTTTTCTCATCAGATTATAAAACACCGTTTTAGGTTCAATGATGAGAGAATAACTGGAGTAATGAGGAAGGTCGAATTCAAGAGCCGTTTTCAGAGTATCTTTAAAATCAGCCACTGTCTGACCCGGAAGAGCATAGATCAGATCGATGCTTATATTTTCGAAACCAGCCTTCTTCGCTGCTTCAATGGAAGTGTAGACATCTTTGCTTCTGTGGTTACGGCCAATTCTTTTCAGCAGCTCATCGTTGAATGATTGCACACCAAAGCTTAACCGGTTCACGCCATGTTGATGAAGGACTTCAAGCTTGTCACTCGTTAAATCCCCAGGATTCGCTTCAAATGTAAACTCCACCTCTTCCGGTGAATAGGGGAGATTCTCATTAATGCTTTGACAAAGAACTTCAAGCTGGGAGGCATCCAAAGCCGTCGGCGTTCCTCCCCCTACGAAAATCGTTGATAATTTATCTGAAGGATACTTGTCGAGCTGCATCTGCATTTCTTTTTTCAAGAAATTCAAATATTCATCAACGGGCTGGCCTTTCATAAACACTTTATTAAAATCACAATAATGGCATATATGATGACAAAACGGAATGTGAATATATGCTGATCGTATCATTATCTCACTACCTTTTGATGAATCCCGATAGAGAAAGGGGGGCCTGCTCTTGATACAAGCAAATCCCCCCTTCACTTCACTTATTAAAAATCGAGATAAGAATTTAATGTTAATGTGTGAAACCTTACTTAGAACCACCGTCGTCATCCATTTTCAATACTGCCATGAATGCCTCCTGCGGAACTTCCACAGAACCGACCTGTTTCATTCGCTTCTTACCTTCTTTTTGTTTTTCAAGAAGTTTACGTTTTCGGGAAATATCTCCACCGTAACATTTGGCAAGTACGTTTTTCCGGATGGCTTTTATCGTGGAACGAGCCACGATTTTCTGGCCGATCGCAGCCTGGATTGGAACCTCAAACTGCTGTCTCGGGATGAGCTCCTTTAACTTATCGACGATGATCTTTCCTCTATCATAAGCAAAGTCCCTATGAACGATAAAGCTTAAAGCATCAACCTGTTCGCCATTTAAAAGGATATCCATTTTCACAAGCTTGGATTCCTTATAGCCAATGAGTTCATAATCAAATGAGGCATACCCTTTAGTGCTGGATTTCAACTGATCGAAGAAATCATAGACAATTTCAGCAAGAGGAATTTCATAGACGATGTTCACACGGGTTTCATCCATGTATTGCATATCGATGAAGTTTCCGCGTTTGCCCTGGCAAAGCTCCATTACTGCACCAACATAATCGTTAGGCACCATCATTGTGGCCTTTACATAAGGTTCTTCTACTCTGTCCACTTTTTGCGGGTCAGGCATCATAGAAGGGTTATCGACCTTCAATTCCTCACCATCTGTCAAGTGAACATTATAGATAACACTTGGAGCAGTCGTAATCAGGTCAATTTTGAATTCACGTTCTATACGTTCCTGGATGATCTCCATATGAAGCAAACCAAGGAATCCGCATCTGAAACCGAACCCAAGTGCCTGCGATGTTTCCGGCTCATACTGAAGTGCTGAATCATTCAATTCCAGTCTTTCGAGTGCTTCACGCAGGTCATTGTATTTTGCCGAATCAATCGGATATAAACCACAATAAACCATCGGATTAAGCCTTCTGTACCCTGGGAGCGGCTTAACGGCAGGATTTTTCGCACCCGTAATGGTGTCACCTACTCGCGTATCACCGACATTCTTGATTGCAGCCGTTAAGTAGCCTACGTCTCCAACAGTCAATTCTTTAGTTGAAGTCGCTTTTGGCGTAAATACTCCAACATCATTGACTTCAAATTCCTTGCCTGTCGCCATCATCTTAATTTTGTCGCCGACCTTCACTGTACCTTCGACTACACGGATGTATGCTACGACCCCGCGATACGAGTCGTATAAGGAATCGAAAATTAAAGCTTGCAGTGGTTTATCTGGATCTCCTTCTGGTGCAGGAACCTTTTCCACAATCTGTTCAAGGATATCCTCAATTCCGATTCCAGCTTTTGCAGAAGCCAGTACCGCTTCCGATGCATCCAATCCGATGACATCTTCCACTTCTTGCCTTACACGTTCAGGGTCTGCGGCCGGAAGGTCAATTTTATTGATAACCGGCAGTATTTCCAGATTGTTATCCAGTGCCAAATAAACATTGGCAAGTGTCTGTGCTTCAATCCCCTGGGCTGCATCGACGACAAGAACTGCGCCTTCACATGCTGCCAGGCTTCGGGAAACTTCATACGTGAAATCGACGTGGCCCGGTGTATCAATCAAATGGAAGATATATTCTTCCCCATCTTTTGCCTGATATTTTAGTTGAACAGAGTTAAGCTTGATCGTTATTCCACGTTCTCTCTCAAGATCCATTGAATCAAGCAGCTGCTCTTTCATTTCTCTGGCAGTCAATGCTTTCGTTTTTTCAAGTATTCTATCTGCCAAAGTAGATTTTCCATGATCTATGTGAGCAATGATAGAAAAGTTACGTATTCTCTGTTGTCGTTTTAATTTTTCCTCACGGTTCATTACTTTCAACTCCTGTTAATCGACGCATGTACACTATTTTGAATTATATCAGTACCTATAGCAATATTCAATCATAACAATAGTGCAGGGCGAATGCTGAATATATTGGATTCTCTCTCAGTGTATTATAGTATATGCTTTTGGCAAAATTTTTCGTGGGTATTTCAAAACTTCTATGAGAGGGCTGAGCGGCAGGCGTGACGGCCTGTTCTAGCATTAAGGGTAAATGCCATGGTGTTGAAACTTCTGCCTCACCGCCTGTGTAGATGGAAGTATCAATGGGAAATCCTCACAAAAAGAGCGTTACAAAAGAAAAGAACGCCCGAAAGCGCTCTTTTCTTTTGTAACCAGGGGAAATCCTGCACTGTTTTCTCCTTTAACAGGGAGAGTAGCTCTTTTCTCTCTTGCTTACCATGATATTTCCTTGGAATATGGCTATATTTTTGTGATTTATATTAAATAGCAACAAAGTTTAAGAAAAAATCCTTTTATCAGATCAAGGAAGAAACAAATTCCACTGTTTTTTCTGCCACTCCTTTTATAATGCCAGCGACGGATTTGCCTATTTCCGAAAAGAAATTAAAGCTTTTCATTTCCTCCAGCTTTTTTTTCTTCTCGGAGATGGTGGCACTTCCCATATCTTGTCCCAGAAGAGATGCTTCAATATTTCCCGTTTCATCTTCAGATATTTTCAGGGGAGTCCCAAACCCATCATCATCATAACCCTTCATATCCATGATTCCATCGTTAGCTTTTTGCATCCCGATGAGAACGCCGACAAATAAAACTGAAACCAGCAGTATGCTTTTCAACATGAAACGTTTCATCTTGTTCATCCTCTGCTTAATTGATTATAACCATTTACCTTTATTGGCTCGATGCAGGTGTTGAGATGACATGCCCGACTTTATCGGCCTGCCAATAATACTCCGCAAACACGTCTGCTAACGCTGCTGACGACCGGTTTAATTCCTCAAATGTGTTATCCACTCCGCCAAATTCTACTAATAGGGAATTCGCGGTTAAATCCTGATTGAATTTTCCATTAGTGCCGCTTCCTTTTTTGACGAACACTCCCCTTGAAATTCCTTTGTAATTCTCCTCCAGCTGATTATGGAGCTCTGTTGCGAGTTTTAAATTTTTCTCGTAATTAGGATGCTCAGCTCCGACTACAAATGCCAATTTTGCATAGGGCTGGCCTTTGATCGTCGCTGTGGTGACATCTTTTCTCAATGAGTCCCTGTGAATATCGATGAGATAGATTAAATCTTTATTATCAGCCATGGCAGCTTGAGCGGCCGGACGGGATTCCTGATAGGCATACCAATAGTCGAGACCTTTTTTGCTTAAACTGTCTATAAAATCGGTTTTATCAATCATCGTACCAATGCCTCTGTTTTCCAGCTCTTCTTTTAATTTATCCCCAACTTTTGTGACATTTATTTGTGAATGATGGGCTCGATCAGGATTATTTTCATCTTTTAGATACGGAAGATACGATTCCCTTGTGTGTGTGAAATAGAGATAAACGGTTTTTTTATCACCGGTTGTGAGACCGTTGGTGTTCGGAGCCACTCCCGAAGATGGGTTTTCGATTTTGTCTGTATTCTGAAGCCGTGCTTCATTTTCAGGGTTTAATGCTTCTGCCGGCGGTACAGATTCAAAAGGCATATTGGTAAAGTCCGTTCCTTCCCCGGCAACCAAAATCTCCCCGTCAAAGATTGAAAATCCAGGAAGTTCTCTCCCCAAAAAGCTGCGGGGATCCTCAAAACTTACATTAGTCGCCATCCTTAAGAGGAGATTGGATACCGACGGAAGCTCTACGTCCACTGGACTGGCTCCCTTAAATGCCCTGTTTTCCATTGAAAAAACGTTATATAACAACGCTCCCGACACGTGCTCTGCCGCATGGTTGACCGAGCTTGACGTAATACGGTATTCAGGTTTTAGCGAAGTTAGTATGCCAGACAAAGAAAAAATCGAAAGAAGGCCAAATACAAATACAAGGATCCCTTTGACGATTGTGGATAGGTTCACAGATACAACATAATTGGATGACTTATACGACTTCATTTTTCCACCCTTCCTTCTCGACTCTAGTACAAAATATGATAGAGATAGAAAAAGTAGAACAGAAAATAGGAGGGGGATTTGTTTGCGGGGTGTTCCGCTAGCTTGTTGAAAGAGGGGGGATTTTTTAATAGTCCTGTTGTAAGGTGGCTGTTTCAAAAGCTGATTGGTCTCATGGGGGATTTGACCGTTTTTCGCTTCCGATACTAAAAGATTGGTTGTTATATTGGTTATTTATCCATTTTTTCTCCGTCTCATCACAAACTGGTCTGTTCCTTAGGGTATTTGACCGTTTTTCTCTCTCCCAGCTTAAATATTGGATCATTCTTCAGGTTATTTTCCGTTTCTTGCCTCTACTCCTTAAAAAGTGGATCATTCTTCTAAGTGTCTGCCCACCTTTGGCCGCAACTCCTCAATTCTCTCCCATAAAAAAGCACAAGCCGCTCAGGGCTTGCACTTTTTGGGATTAATGGGTCTTGAACCCTGCATCATGTTGATCGACTGCACTGTGAAGAGCGGCATTTAACCCGTTTGAGATAAGATTTGCCATATCGTCTATGAAAACGTCGACCTCTTTAGGTGTAACCATTAAATTGTGACCGATCGGTGCGAGCACTTCGTGGATCAGTTTCCTTTTTTCCTGGTCCTCTAAAGTACCGACAATTCCAAGGAATGTCTTGCGGTGATGTTCTTCAGGCAAGTCTTCTTCCGTCAGTTTTCTTCTTTCACCGAATGTCATACCGGCTGGCGCAAGTGACCGGGAAGGTTTGTCTCCTTCTCTTATCTCTTTACCAAAATGTTTTAGAAGGAAGTCGACTGTGTCGCTTGCAATCGTCACGGCATCTACGACGGTAGGGATTCCTATTGCTATGACCGGAACACCCATTGTTTCTTCATCTAATCCTTTTCGCTTATTGCCTACTCCTGATCCGGGATGGATGCCTGTATCTGAAATCTGAATGGTAGAATTGACTCTCTCAATAGAGCGGGATGCAAGTGCATCGACCGCAATGATGAAATCAGGCTTTGATTTTTCCACAACACCATAGATGATATCGCTTGTTTCGATTCCTGTAATTCCCATCACGCCAGGCGCAAGCGCTGAAACTGGACGGTACCCTTCTTCAACCGATTCAGGCTGCAGCTCAAACAAATGACGGGTAACAATCAGATTTTCACACACCAACGGTCCGAGTGCATCCGGTGTAACATTCCAGTTCCCCAGTCCCACTATGAGACAGCTGGCATTTGGGCTGATCCCTTTCTGAGCTAAGAAAGCACTGAATTCTTGTGCAAATACCTCTTCTACTTTCTGTTGAAGATCTGCCTGGCTTTGCCTGATGCCGTGGGCTTCTATGGTTAAATAGTTTCCAGCTTTCTTCCCTAGCAGCTCTTCGCCCTCTTCGGTTATTTTCACATGTGAGATGGCGATGCCTTCTACTTCTCTTTCATTGACGATGACTCCCTTTAACTCTGATACCTGTTCTGCTTTTTCGGCATCTTTGCTTTTTTCAGCGAGTACCATCTCTCTTGCTTCCACGGCAAGATCGGTCCTTATAGAATAGTTGCTTAGATCGACTGTATGATTTTCTTCCATTTTGACAGCCCCCTTAGATTTACTTTAATACCGTTATCTTTGCCTTTAAGAAAACTTTCATTCACTCTATCTCTCCGCATACCTTTATTATCACTAATGTTCTTTAATAACAGTTTTCCTAGCAAGATGGAAAAATTACCACTGGGATATGTCAATCACACACGGAATCCATGCCTGTAATATTTTTTAATCGAGTGTATGCCTATACAAAAAGCAGCGGGAATCAGCAAATAGACTATCAAAGTTCAGAAATACATTTTTCAAAAATGCTTTTTCAATTGAAGAGTATTGCAATATAAGACCTGATTTGATAAAATATCATTTGTTCTGATTAATTTTAGGAATTGTAAAAATCGAGTTAAATATAATTCTCGATCGCTTTGTAGGAGGTGACAGGAATGCCAAATATCAAATCTGCTATCAAACGCGTAAAAACGAGCGAAGCAAGAAATGCACAAAACGTAACTGTAAAATCAGCTATGCGTACTGCAGTAAAGAAAGCTGAAGCTGCTGCACAAAACAACGATGACAACGCTAAAGCATTAGTTTCTGAAGCAGTTAAGCATTTAGATAAAGCAGCTCAAAAGGGTCTTATCCACAGAAACGCTGCTGATCGTTCAAAATCACGCTTAATGAAAAAAGTTAACTAATTGTTTCTTTTAAAAAACGATTTCTCCAACCGAGAGATCGTTTTTTATTTAGGTTTTACACGGTACTAGAACCATCTTGGGCAGAAAGCGCATAATAAAGATAACCTTCAGGTTCTCGCTTTGACACCGCTGAGCTCTTTGGCACCTCCGATTTTCTCAAAACTTGAATCGACAACCCTATTTTGCCATTTGGCACCATCGATTTTTTCAAAACTTGAATCGACAACTCTATTCGCACCCTTTGACACCATCGATTTTTTCATAATCCTAATCGACAACCCCATTCGCACCTTTTGGCACCATCGATTTTTTCATAATCCTAATCGACAACCCCATTCGCACCCTTTGACACCATCGATTTTTTCATTATCCTAATCGACAACCCCATTCACGCCATTTGGCACCATCGATTTTTTCATATTCATAATCGACAACCCTATTCGCACTTTTTAGTACCATCGATTTTTTCATAATCCTAATCGACAACTCTATTCGCACCCTTTGACACCATCGATTTTTTCATAATCCTAATCGACAACCCCATTCGCACCTTTTGGCACCATCGATTTTTTCATTATCCTAATCGACAACCCCATTCGCACCCTTTGACACCATCGATTTTTTCATTATCCTAATCGACAACCCCGTTCGTACCTTTTGGCACCATCGATTTTTTCATATTCCTAATCGACAACCCCATTCGCACCTTTTGGCACCATCGATTCTTTCATAATCCAAATCGACAACCCCATTCGCACCCAGTTGATCTGCTCTTCAGGTGTGCGACTCCGTGGGCCTTGGTCAAGTGGAACCGCCATGATTAGCCCTGACAGGCAAATAACCCGAAGAGAAAAAAGGCGCTCTTCTTTTATCTCTTCGGGTTATTTGACCCAGGGGGGGCTTGACGCTGCAACTAGACGTCCCCCTAGTCCCGCAGGAAATCGCAAACCTTACGTTCCAATCAACCATTCGTAAAAAAAGTCAAGGAAAAGTAGTTGAAAAACCAACAAACTTTTAGAAAACAGCCTTTTAAAGAATTAACATCCTCTTCCGCTCCCTTTGGTACCTCCGATTCCAAAAACTATTTTTACCTCGCATTGCTCAACGATTGCTCATGAAGTTTGAACAGAAATAATTCAATGATCATTTCCTTTTTCTGCCTGCCCGTTTTCATCTCATAATCCCCCTGTGAGAGCAATTCAATAATGGTTGACAGCTGCTCGTCTGTAAAGTGTTTGGCTTGTCCCGCTGCCAATTTTACCCTGAATGGATGCACCCGGAGAAAGCTCGCAATTTTCTGCTGGCCATACCCTCTTCTGGCTAATTCTTTTACTTGATAGATCAGTCTGAATTGACCTGATAGAACAGCCAGTATCTTGATCGGTTCTTCATTTTGCTTCAAAAGGTCATAATAAATTCTAAGAGCATCTTCTGTTCTACGCTGGACAACTTTTTCAACAAGTGCAAATATATTTTGTTCAAGGGAACGGGCCGTTAGGGATTCTACCACCGATTCATCTATTCTGCTCGTATCACTCACATACAGGGACAATTTATCAATTTCCTTTGTCAGCATCATCAAATTCGTCCCTGCGAGAGCCAGCAGCAGATCGATTGCACTTTCATCAATTTGGACATTGTTGGCCGCGGTTCTTTCTCTCACCCAGGTTCTCAATTCCTTTTCATTCAACTTTTTTGCTTCAACCACTTCTGCCTGCTTCTTTAAAGTCTTTGTGATTTTTTTCCGTTCATCGAGCTTTTCATAGGGGGCAGAAATAACAAGAATAGTGTAAGGAGAAGGTGAAGCCAGGTACTGCTCAAATTTCTTAATATTATGTTCCACCTTTTCCCTGGTTTTTTCTGCAGTCAAAAATACGGGATTATGTAAAACAACAACACGCCTTTCTCCCATAAAAGGAAAGGTCTCAGCATCCTCTATTGCCGTTTCAACAGGTGTTTCTTCCAAATCGTATGTAGAAAAATTGAAATCCATTTCTTCCTCCGATATGGCTTGTCCGACAATTTTGTGTTGCGTTTCATTTATTAAAAAGGATTCTTTTCCGTATAATAAGTATATGCTTGCAAATTGCTTGTTTTCGATTTTCTTCCAAATATCTATAACCAAGATCGCACTCTCCATTTTCTTCAGATAACACTATCGTAAAAAAGCTTGGCGGTTTTGACAAGTGGAAAGGGGACGCCCAAGGTGGAGGACACCCCCTAAATCTATATTTAACGCCGATGAAAAAGACCTAGGACCCTTTTTGACCGGCGGTATCTCCCTGTTAATATTATTGTCACCAGAGAATGTGAACATATATGTGACAACTCTTGTCAGTAAAGGAAAATGTAAAGTCCAAGTATAGATTTTTTTTATGGAATCATCTATACTAAAATAGAAATAGGAGGGGTGCTAATGAACGATTTCGAAAAAAATGTCCAATCGAAAAGAAATGATGCAGTGGATTCTGGCGTTGGTTTCATCGTATCTTTCGGTTTCTTTGCCATAATGTTTATCATGGCTGTTGTCATTAAGTACATAGGGGCTTAATGAGTTAGTTAGCATGGAGTTCGCAAACAGCGAACTCTTTTTTTCGTTCTGTTATTCGTAATATATCTTATGGGATAGCAGTTCTAAACGTTCCTCTGCTGCCCAAAAATTCATAATGGATAGCTCCCGTTTCAGCGGTATTATATATCCTTATGCCTTTTTGCGAAAGTCTGTTAATAATTTCGGGATCCGGGTGCCCATAGCGATTATTCTTCCCCGCTGAAATAAGGGCCGTTCGGGGATTTACTTTGGATAAAAACAAGTCGCTCGTTGACGTTGCACTTCCATGGTGGCCTACCTTTAACACATCGGCTTCTACCATCCACCTTTTTATCAATTCATTCTCCCCGCCCTCTTCCAAATCACCGGTGAAAAGCCATCGCTTGCCGCCAAAATCCCCGTACAGAACCAGTGAATCATTGTTTCCTTCATACTCTTTGTCAAAAGGATACAAAAACATGAAATCTCCACTGTTCGTCTTCCACTGCTCCCCTGCGCCAGTTTCCCTTATATCCACCTTAAGTTTCCTTGCTTTTTCATAAAGTGCTGCAATGACTTCATTTTCCGAGGATCCCGGTGTGATGAGAATCTCATCAATTCGAATTTCTTCAATTAATTCAAGGGATGCACCTGTATGATCAAAATCGCTGTGTGTCAAGATCAACTTATCGATTTTCTCTATCCCTTTACTTTTTAATAATGGCATTAGCACATCACTGCTGATCGAGAAATCTGTGCTCCTCTGTTTCCAATCCTCTCGAGGAAAAGTTATCACCCCGCCTGTATCGATCATATACACTCCTTCATTGAAAGGAAGGTCAATGATGATGCAATCTCCCTGACCAACATCAGCCACAATGACCTCACCATAAGGATTAAAGTAACCTGAAATTTTGTGCAAAATCAACAAAAGAACTAAAGGCAACATCGCCTTAAGCCACTTGGCATGTTCCATTTTTATAAAACAGAATCCAATCGTCACACAATACAAAAACGCCATGGGCAGCGCAGGTTTTCCTGCTGTAAACGTTATATATGGGAGGCTGTTCAACCAGCCTGACACATCATCTACAAATATGACGGACCACTTCAGGAAAGGGAATAGAAAATGAGTTGCCGGGGAAAAAATCAACAAGGAAAAGAACGATAGTAAAGCAAGGGGAAGAAGCACCATAGTGAAATAAGGGACATAAATGGCGTTGACAACAAACCCTATTAGAGAGAATTCATAGAAATGCCAGAGAAGAACCGGTATGGAACATATTTGACATACAGCAGTCACCATAAAAATGAGCTTCCATTTTTGGTTATCGGCCCCCAATATATGACGAGAAGATAGAACGAGGGAAAAACTGACGAGAAAAGACAATTGAAAGCCGACATTCCTCAAGGCGAAAGGGTCAAGAAGCAAATATAACAGGAAAACAAGTGAGACCGCATCTACGGCTGATAATTTCATACGGAAAGAACCAGACAAAATGACCGCTCCCATAATTCCTGCCGCCCTTATGACCGGCGGTGCAGCCCCCGTCAATAGAACATATACAGGCAAAATTACCAGCATAATCACCCGGGCATGTTCCCTGGCAATTCCGGCACGCAACAGAAAGTAGTACAGTACAGCAAACAACATTCCTACATGCAAGCCTGAAATGGCCAGGAGATGTATAACTCCGAGTCTTTGATATGATTCGAGAGTATCGTCTCCTATAAGCTTCCTGTGGCCAAATACAAGCGCAGCAGAGATCCCCGCCGTTTGTTCGGGAAAGTGTTCTTGAATGGATTGGATTCCCTCTTCCCGCCATGCCCCAAGTTTCTCCGCCACAGATTTCTGTTTGTAGAAGCAATGCTTCTCCTCAAGGCTGTTCACTTGTAAAACCCAGTATATTTTTTCACCACGAAGGAAATCTCCGTAATCAAAACCATTGATATTTCTGGCTTGACCTGGTTCAGTCAGTTCTCCCGATACAGAACATGACCAGCCAGTATATTTCCTGTTCAGCAATTTTTCTTTCTCAAATTCATCGGATATTATATAGCGGAGTATGATGGTTTCGCCCATGGGTGTTTCAGCTTCTCCCATTAACCTGTCACCATCAATTTCAGGCCTTTCTTTGAATTTGATGGAAAAGTTCGTCTGGTATGGAGAAAGGATCGTTTCAGCGTTATGAATGTGATAATAAGAGAGGAAAAAGGATACTGGAATCATGAGGGTAACAATGAGGAGAATGGTGGCGGAGAGCCTGCGGAACGCCAGGATAGAAAGGAAAACGGCCAGAAAAAATGCACCCCATTGGATGTGAAGTGCAAGTGCAGTGCCGGTGAGGACAGCGAATGCTAAGTAAATGAGTTGGCCACTCTTCAACTGTCATTCACCATTGAAAATCGTTTCATGCTGTTTTTTAAAATCATCCAGCTCTTCTTCGGCTAAACCCAATTCCTCAAGCCTTCTCAGCATGTTCCGGCTCAATTTTTTCTCTTGCTCTTTTGACTCTTCTTCCTCAAAAAGGACCTGTTCAATATGTACTCCTGCCTGTTGGAATAACTGAATGGCATATGGGTGGTTTTTATAGTTTTCAGCATAATACACTTTCTTGATACCTGCCTGAATCAGCCCCTTGCAGCATTGCAGGCACGGAAAATGGGTTACATAAATTTCGGCTCCTGCCGTCGGCACACCAAATTTGGCACACTGGATAATTGCATTCATCTCCGCATGAATGGTTCGTACACAATGGTTATCAATCACATAACAACCTTCATCAATACAGTGGACTCCTCCGGCTATTGATCCGTTATATCCTCCTGCAATGATTCGTTTATCGCGGACAATGGTAGCCCCTACTGTCAACCGTGTACAAGTACTTCTTAAAGCAAGCAGATGGGACTGGGCCATAAAGTAGTGATTCCAAGAAATTCGGGACATAATAAAACTCCTTTAAATTTATTCATAACCTTCTTTAAATAAGTTTATCGGAAAACGGTAAAATCGGCAAAAGGATTCAACAGTCAATTCACCGTAATATTTTCTTTCAGCCTCTCAAAAGTCGCCTCACCTATCCCCGTAACATCCTTCAACTCTTCAACCGCTTTAAACGGTCCATTTTCTTTTCTGTACTCGATAATAGCCTTTGCTTTTGCCGGCCCGATTCCCGGCAGGCCGTCAAAGTCCTGCTCAGAAGCCTGGTTAATGTTCAGGAGCTCACTGTGTCCTTGCCCGGTTAAGAATTCAGTAGAAGGGACTTCACCTCCTTCATCTTCTGTAGGTACATATATGACCATTTCATCCAAAACCTTTTGAGCAAGGTTCACACTCTCTTCATGCGCCTCCTCAGTAAAGCCGCCAGCCCTGATGATAAGATCATTCACCCTTTCACTCTGGACTGCCTTATAAATTCCAGGCTTTCGTACCGCTCCTTTAACATCCACAAAAATGTCTCTCTCTACACTTTCTTCTGGCTCTTCTTCTAAAGGGGGAACAGCCTGGGGAAAAATGTCCTCAACAGAGTCATCCTCTCCGGCCTGATTGAGATGATAATAAAAAGCACACCCCGCTACAAGTAATATAATGACAGCAATAAGAAGGTATTTATATTTATCCAGTACGGGTTGCAACATGGTTTACCTCCTTTTATTGGTATATTCGCATTTAACAAAACATAGGAATGATAAGAGAAAGTTGAGTGCTGGATACGGCTTTTATATCTCCTTTACTACGAATACTCTTAATACTCAATAAAGTGCATCAGAGTAAAAGTTGAGGAAACATAGGGTTTGAAAAGCCTTACTCCAAAAGCAGAAGTTGACGTTGGAGTATCCTTTGATAAAAATGATGTGTGAGAAGGAGGGCAGTATATGAAGGTAGGAATAGTGGGAACAGGTAATATGGGCGGCATCTTAATGGAAGCATTCCTTGAGTCAGGAGCAATTTCTCCTTCTGACCTCAATGTTGCAAATCGCACAAGGGCGAAAGCTGAAAAGTTCAAGAAAAAATTTCAGGATATTACGATATATAATGAGCCGGCAAATCTCATCAAAGATTCTGATGTGATTTTCATTTGTGTGAAGCCTTTGGATATATATGACCTTTTGAAAAGCAGCCAGAGCTGTTTCACCCAGGATAAGTGCATTGTTTCGATTACCAGCCCCATCAGCGTTGAGCAGATCGAGTCTCTTGTAGATTGTTCCTGCATGAGAGTCATACCGAGCATTACCAACCGGGCGTTAAGCGGGGTATCCTTATTCTCATATGGTTCGAGGTGTACCAAAGAATGGCAGGACGCTATTTGGAAGCTTTTGAGCACTATTTCCACTCCTGTAATCATTAACGAGAACATCACAAGGGTTTCCTCTGATATTGTCAGCTGCGGGCCTGCCTTTTTCACTTATTTAACGAGAAAATTCATACAGGGCGCGGTCAGTGAGACAGAGATCGATGAAAGTACTGCAACCATTCTGGCTTCAGAAATGTTGATCGGTCTGGGAGAACTCTTGAAGAAAGAAATATATACTCTGGCAGCACTTCAGGAGAAGGTTTGTGTAAAAGGCGGAATAACAGGTGAAGGAATTTCTGCAATGGAAGCAAATTTAGGTGAACTTTTTCATGAACTGTTCAGGGCAACTCATAAAAAGTTTGAAGAAGACCTTGAGGAGACAAAAAAGCAGTTTGGCTTGTAACTGTTTACTATATTCTACGAAAATTCATTATTTCCTTTTTCAAAATAAAAAAGAAGAGAAATTTTGCAGAAAAATCCTAAAGCCCGAACTATGAATAGATAAATCAGCATTCTAGATAATATAAACTGCACAGAAAAGCTTGAGTAAAATGGTGCTCAAGCTTTTTTATTTTACCGTGATAACGATATAACCAAAAAAGGAGGCAGTGTAAATGGACATATTTGATAAGTGGCAACTTGTTGAGTTAAAAGTAATGTGCATGCGAGTGCTTGTGTATTTGGTGGATGACTAGCTCTATACCAAAGGACATGCGGCGAAAGATATGAGAAAAATCGTTGATTTCTTAGACATTATGGAACAAAAATACTTGAGATGAAAAATATACCGCTTAAAATAGCGGCTTTCAGCTTGTTGACAAAGTCCAAGATATAGGCCACGTCTACAAGCTTTTTTGTAAATTAATTTATAAAACTGTTTTGCTAAAGATTTGGGTGGTTGGAATGTACAGTTGATTTCCGCTACAGGCGAACGACTCCACGGGGCGGGCGGTGATCTAAAAAGCGGAAGCGGCCGCTCAGCGACGTACAGATTGTAGGGCTCTCGCATGAGATAAAGGAATCACGAAGAGCGTTAGCGATTCGATGATCATTTCCCATTTCCAAAAGTGCGCTTTGCACGTAACAAAGCTTAAGACAGAAAAAAATCCAGAAGCCGATTTTTTTCAACGTCGCTCTATGGACTCTGTGAGGAAATGATCTTGATGACTTATCTATATAAAGTGGAAAGGCCCCGTTCAGCGGCGTACGGACTGGACTGTCTCCGCATGAGATAAAGGAAACACAACGAACGCAGTGAGTTGATGTTCATTTCCCATTGACCAAGAATGCACCATTAACCAGAAAAGCTTCTTACAGAAAACATCCAGAAGCCGATTTTTTCTAAATACCTCTTTAATCGAGTAGAGGAAATGAACTTGTTGACTTATCGCAAGGAGGGGGCAGGGAAGTCCGCTAGCCGTTGGGGCCTTGCAGCTGGATTCGCAAGGAGAGAGACCGAAATCTGCTAGTCGCTAAGTCCGTTCCAGTGGGTACGGACCCTCGGCCGCTGGAACTGGATTGGCCTCCTCGGCAGCGCTTGTTTAAAAAGTGGAAGCGCCCTGTTAGCCCCGACAGGCAAATGTTCCTCAGCGAAAAAAAGGTGATTTTCCTTTTATTCGCTGAGGATGACCCCGAGGGGCTGGGTTACGTGCCAGTGGGTACGTAACCTCGGACGCTGGAACTAGACGTACCGCTAACCCCGCAGGAGGTCGTAAGCCTTCCGCTCCTATCAACCCTATGAAAAAATCTGTGGGGGATTCTTAAGAAATGGCAAACTGGACATGGCGAGGACCATGTCCAGTTTGATATTCAATGATTTTCACTCAAGAAATTAACAAACCCCACTCCAACCATAAGGGTAGAGTGAGGTTGCCTATGTCTGAAAGCCGCTTAAAATAGCGGCTTTCATGAACTTACTTTTATTTCTTTTTGCAAGTAAAAAAGATTCTCTCACTTTGATCCCCCGGGGAGACCTCAGTAAAATCCGCTGTAACTGACAGCACTTCAAAACCAGCTTCGTTCAACCAATTTTCCAATGTCAGAACAGGGAAGGTCCGCTGATGATGAACTTCTTCAATACGATCATATTGCCCTGTTTCATCATCCCTGACAAAAAAAGTCAACTCATGGTCAACACTGTTCGGTTCCTCTCCAGGAAAGCAATCCCAGATGTAGGAGACCTCATCATCGTTATAGGTGAAGGTTTCATTCAGAAAGATTTGTGACACTTTAAAAATAGAGTGTACATCAAACAAAAAGATTCCTTGATCATCAAGATGTTCCTTTACTTTCTTAAAGGTATTGAAGACCTTTTCTTCACTATCCAAGTAGTTTAATGAATCACAAAAAACAGTAATGATATCGAATTGACCCAATCCTTCAAGTTCACTCATGTCCTGTTGAAATAATGGCAGGTCCAGCCCTTCACTTTCAGCTTTTTCCCTTGCTATGAAGAGCATGTCTTCAGACAAATCAATGCCCGTTACTGAATAGCCTTGTTTCAAAAGCCTTAGTGACAGTTCACCCGTCCCACATCCTATATCAAGAAGTCCCTTGCCTTCCACTGAATAATGTTCAGCTTGAGCCTGGACGAATTCTACCCAGGAATCATAAGGGACATCCTTCATCAAATAATCATAAATATAGGCAAACTGCTGGTAGCTCATTGCTCGATCTCGCTGCTGACCTCAACTAGAGGAGCATCTCCCCAAAGCCTTTCCAGTTTATAATAGCCTCTTTCTTCACGGTGGAATACGTGAGCAACCACGTCTCCCATATCAACAAGGACCCAGCGCGCTTCGTCAAATCCTTCCATCCGCTTTACATCTTGGCCGTTTTCTTCTGCTTTTTCTTTGAGTTCACGGGCAATTGCCTGTACTTGTTTATCTGAATTACCATGGCAAATGATAAAATAATCGGCGATCAGAGAAATCCC
>NZ_ABCF01000043.1 GCF_000181495.1 Bacillus sp. SG-1 | reverse complement strand
CATATATCATCATAAATATCCTTCCCCAACACCATAAATACAAACATGAGAAAAAGTATAGTCTAATTTAGCGAAAATACAAGAATAAATTTAAATTTCTTCCTATATGTTTAAAAAATTCCTCTGTTTTCCATACTGAATACTACATAGAAATGCGTAGGCGGCCGTTCAGCGCCGTACGGATTGGAGGGCTTCTGCATGAGATAAAGGAAACACGGCAAGCGAAGCGGCCGATGTTGACTTATCGCAAGGAAGAAGTCCGAAATCCGCTAGGAGCTGGCCGCTGGAGCTAGACACTATTGCCCTTCAAAATTTATACCTTCTTAATTTATCGAATACCCAGATTTATAGGAAATGAGGGATTAACTTGGAAGTGATCACAAGTTCCCGTTTACAAAAAACAAAAAAATATCTGCGCGCTGCCATTATCCTTGGCCTGCTCTCCACACTTTTGATCCTGGCCGGGCTGGCAGGCTTATTGACATATACAAAAATTCAAGGTCCGCCTCCTCTTGCCGTTCCCCAGTCCACGCTTTTCTACGGGGCGGACGGATCGATCATCGGTGAAAGCAGCAACGGTGAAAAAAGATACTGGGTTCACCTTGAAGATATCTCTCCCGACCTTATTGATGCGACGCTTGCGATTGAGGATAAAGGTTTTTTCTCTCACCACGGTTTCGATTTTAAAAGGATTACGGCTGCGGGACTAGCCGATTTGAAGGCCATGGCCAAAGTACAGGGAGCATCGACCATTTCACAGCAATATGCCCGCAACCTGTTTCTTTCCCACGATAAAACTTGGAAAAGGAAGATTTCCGAGGCACTTTATACGTTAAGGCTGGAGATGAACTACTCTAAAGAACAAATCCTGGAAGGGTACCTGAACACGATTTATTACGGACACGGAGCATACGGAATCCAAGCCGCGAGCCAGTTTTATTTTGGAAAGAGCGCTGACGAACTGACTGTTGCCGAAGCCGCAATGCTTGCCGGCATCCCAAAAGGACCAAGCCTGTATTCGCCTCTTGGTTCTTTTCAAAAGGCAAAAGACCGCCAGGAAATCATTCTGAATGCCATGAAGGAAGATAAAAGGATTTCCGAGGAGACTGCCGCAAAAGCTGAAGAAGAGACGCTTAAAATTGTTGGAGAATATCCGCATCAGTCAGTGGAAACCGCTCCTTATTTTCAGGATGTGGTTAAAAACATCCTTCGTAACCAGCTTGGCATCGATGAGCGAACAATCGAACTCGGCGGTCTGAAAGTCTATACAACCTTGAATCCGAAACATCAAAAAGCGGCTGAGACAGTGATTGAAAGAGAGATCAAACCTGAATCTGAGATCCAGGTAGGATTTACATCCATCAACCCGAAGAACGGTCATGTCACCGCGATGGTCGGGGGAAGAAATTATGAGGAAAGTCCGTTCAACCGTGCAGTCCAGGCCGTCAGACAGCCTGGATCAACCATCAAGCCGCTGCTTTACTATGCAGCCGTTGAAAAAGGATTCACCCCATCCACAGCCATGAGGAGTGAACTGACTACCTTTAAATTTGATGACGGACAAAGCGAGTATACACCGCACAATTTCAACAATAAGTATGCAGGAGACGACATCACTTTGGCTCAAGCCATCGCCATTTCAGACAATGTTTATGCTGTCAAAACCCACCTCTTCCTTGGAGAAGAAACGCTGGTGGAAACCGCCAAGAAATTTGGTCTTTCTACCCCAGTTAAAGAGGTACCGTCATCCGCTCTTGGAACTTCGGGAACCCGGGTTGTCGATATGGTCAACGCCTACGGAATGTTTGCCAATGGAGGATACAAAATAAGTCCGGTGTTCATTACTAAGGTGGAAGGATTCGACGGGGAAGTTATCTATGAAAAAGCATTTGAAAAAGAGCAGGTCCTCAATCCTGACTCCGCTTACGTCATGACCCATATGCTCAGCGGAATATTCGATCCGAAGCTGAACGATTATTCCACGGTTACGGGTATCACCATCAGAAAGGATGCCACAAGGCCTTATGCAGGAAAATCCGGAACGACCAATTCAGACAACTGGATGATTGGTTTCGCCCCGCAGCTGACCGCCGGGATTTGGACCGGATATGACAAAGGAAAGCAAATTTCTCTAGTCGAGGATAAATATTACGCGAAGAATATCTGGGTTCACTTTATGGAGGAAGCTTTGAAGGGCGAGCCGGTCAAAACCTTCAAACCGACCAAAAATGTCAAAGGGTACCTCGTCAATCCCCATAACGGCAAGCTGGCAACAAAAGGCTGCCCGGTTCAGCGCTTCACCTACTTTGTAAAAGGCACGGAACCGACGGAATACTGTGATGAGCACCTTCATGAAGATGCCCCTGCCAAACCTCCAGTCAGTCAGCCGAAAGAGGAAAAGACTCCTTGGTATAAGAAATGGACGAAGTGGTTTTAAAATAGGAACTAGAATTGTCCCTGCGAGGCGGACAGACTGGACAGCGGTTGTCCTCTTCGTAAGAGAATCCAGCTATGTAGAGGTACGCCTTTTTAGGGGGCGTACCTCTCATTTTGTGTTCGCGGCCTTGTAGGGGCACGTTTTCTTACTAATAACTGCACCAGAAATCAACCGGCAGCACAAATCCTAAAAAAACATACGAAAAACCCCGGGTTTGTGCGAACCCGGGGTTTTTCATGTCCTAGTTTGTTTTGTGCAAACTGTGCTTTAAGTTTACTTTTTTTCAGGCCAATGAGCAAGGTGTGAACGATTTTTTCTAATAAATGTCACAATTCGTTCATATAATTGTTATATTTTGTAAAACTCTGTCTATACAGATAAACCCTCTTTCAACTTATCATCAGATCGTTCCCACATGCCTGCATCATGATTCATAAGGTAATCTTTTAGAATGCCCTTCGAACGGTCATCCATGTCCTCGACCATGATATGGCGCTTAATGGATTTATCCATCCTGTTCACGTGTTCAGGAAGAGATTTATACCCACGTCGTTTCTCCGTGTTGACGACCATTTCACAAGCTGTCACACCCGCATAATAGGGGCCATCTTCTTTACGGTCGACAGTCACCCAGACAAGCCAGTACGGTTTTCCACCTTCAGAATCCTCACGATTCGGCGTAAATTTGATTCTTTTTTCCACCACACTGCGGGCATGCATCGCACCGATATCCACAAAGGCCTCTCCTTCTTCGATATCCACGAATACAGGCGATACATTATCAAGGCTCAGCGACCCGATTCCGAAGCCGCCGTGCCCGTCTGTCGGGTCACTCTTGATGATATTAAAGCCAACATTGTTTTTCTTTTTTTCTTCCATCTGTAACAGCTCCTTCTGTTTTTTGAAACGCTATATTCGTATAGATTGTTGCTATCGGAAAAATCCTAAGATCCGGATTTCCCCCTCGGGTATACAGGCTTTTCTAACTGAACAGGGTGATTTGCTCTTTTCTATCTTGTTTACCAGGATCATACCTGTTAAATATAGCTGCTTCTCTTGAACTTCATGGTAAGGAGCAACAAAGTTTTAGAAAAGAGCCTTATGAAAATAATGAAAAGATTCCATAGTAAATTGTATTAAACGCCTGCCCTACAGCACTCATTCCGCCGTTGATAACCGGCCAGATCGTGTAGCGGTCAAGCGGGGTGATGACCAAAATGATAAACAGCAAAACCCCATACTGCTCATACTGGGACATTTTCGCACGCAGGTGCGGTGGTGAAAGGTCCTCGATGATCCGGTAGCCGTCCAAAGGAGGAAACGGCAATAGATTAAATATGAACAAAAGGATATTAAGATATACAATCATATTGAACAGTTCAATGAAGAATTGGGGAATGGCCACTCCGAATCCAAACGTAATGACAAAGTAAAAAACTCCATACGCGATAAAGGCGATCAGGAAATTACTCAGCGGTCCGGCAACTGAAACAAGCACCCCTGCCAATTTCGGATTTTTAAAGTTGAACCGGTTCACAGGAACAGGCCTTGCCCAGCCGAAACCGGCAATCAAGATAAACAGCGTTCCAATTGGATCCAGATGCTGAATCGGATTTAAGGTCAGCCTTCCCTGATCCTTTGCTGTATCATCTCCAAATTTGTGCGCCACATAGGCGTGAGCATATTCATGGAACGTGAATGCAAGGATCAAGGCAATCACCACGAATGGAAGCTCTTCTAGATTAAACGCTAAAAAGTCCACAGTTTGTTCTCCTTATACATAAATGAATTTTTTCTGAAAATAATATCTGTTTCATCAATATTCTCTATCATCCAGACTTGCTCCTTCAAAAAAATAAGATAAAATTTTAACTGGAAGGTATTGTCCGTTTGTCCTTCCTTATGATTGTATCAAAATTATAGAACAGGAGCGAAGCCCATGCCTTATGTAACCGTTAAAATGCTCGAAGGACGCAATGAAGACCAAAAGAAAGCATTAGTTGAAAAAGTTACGGCCGCTGTCAGTGAAACAACTGGTGCCGCCGAAGACAAAATTGTCGTATTCATCGAAGAAATGAGCAAGAACCACTATGCCGTTGGCGGGAAACGCTTGAGTGACGAGGGATAAATCCTCGTCATGCCCGCCCTATTAGCCGTTGATCATTTTGGATCGGCGGCTTTTGTTTTGGTACAAGTTGAAGCGGGGGTTTCCCAGGGGTTATCGGCGATTCCTGAGATTTATCAGCGATTCTGCTTATTTTATCAGCGATTATAAAGATTTATCGGCGATTTTTCAATTTTATCGGCGGAAACCACGGGTTTATCGACCATTCGATAAAATCTGACACCAATACCTCAGGTTATTATCGAATCTGCAGCTCCCGAGTACCAGCTTGCAGGCTATCAACCAAACTTTGTCGGATATCGCTCGCTCTTTGTCGAATATCGACCATCATTTGTCGTTTAACGACCAAGCTCTGTCGAAAATCGCCCAAATCTTGTCGCATAACGCCCAGACGACTAACCAACCAATACAAACACCCCAGCCCTCTCACTACACATAAAAACAAACAAAAAACCCGCCACAACAAGTGGAGGGCTTCTCTATTAATTGACGATTCTCTTTTTCAGGCCTTCAATATATTCATATGCGGCATCAATTTCTTCTACCGTATACTTCTGCTTGCTTTTCAGGGTGAACACTTTCTCTTCCACTTCTTCGCGGGAAAGATTATCGAAATATAAAACCGTCGATACAAGTTCAAGAAAACGGGAAGGCTGTTCGTTCATATCCTCCAGGCAATCCTGAAGATACGGCATTTCTGTTTCATACATGTTCAGAAAGCCCTGGCCTTCTTCTGTCACGGTGTAACGGTATTGAAAGTATCCGCCTTTTTTCTCCTTCAGCTCGCTGATGAAGCCCATGTTGCAGAGCTCTTCCACTCGCAGGGTCAGCTCCTCTGAATAAGGACCGTAGAAATGAAACTGAAATTTTTCTTGAAAAGGAAAAGATAATTTCTTTGCGATATATATCATTTTTTGCAGTTTCTTTCTGCCGGTAATCTCACCGGAAGCCAAAAAAGCACTCATTAATTTAGCGTGATCCTTTAACACTTTTACTTCATCTCCTACTTCAAAATTACTAGGTGTTCCGTCATTAGGGGCAGGAAGGCTGTCTCAGAAGGGTCCGGCCATGAAATTTCTGACCATTGGCTTTTGAGACAGCCTCAAGTTATTTAATCGAGTTCTAAGATAGAACGAATTTGTCTTTTAATATTTCTCTTCGAGGATTCATCATATAAGAAGTCGGCAGGATAATAGAGTTTGTGGTCCGTTCTTCTTTTACCTGAAATGGCATCCACGATATCCGACTGTCTTGACAATTCCTTCAGCTCATTGTTCGGCATCAGCAAGTGTATCGGGAGGCGTTCCTCTTCTTCTCCGGGCCGGTAAAAATCATATGGCAGGTCCGAGGATGAGTCGACGACCAGATAATATTCCGGATCGAGTCCGGCTTTTTTGAATAAACCCTCGAGCTCACGGTGTTTCTTATATTCTTTTGCCGGATCAAACTCGGCATATTTAAATAAATTTCGATTCATAAAGCGGCTGCAAAGATCACTCAATACAGGATCATCTTCTTCTTCCCATGTCTGGAAGTAAAACATGATGACCGCTTCGTCCAGCTTTAAATAATCCTCCAATGATACATTTCCTTTAAAGAGGGAATAAAAATGGAGAGGATCATATTTAAAAGAATACGATTGTTCATGAAGTTCTTTTGCACGATGGAGAATTTTCGTCAGGATAACCTCGGCACTTCGCGTCACCGGATGGAAATACACCTGCCAATACATCTGATACCGGCTCATAATGTAATCCTCAACCGCATGCATACCGCTGGATTTAATGACCACCTGATCTTCACGCGGCCTCATGACACGCAATATCCGCTCCATATCAAAATGGCCGTAGCTGACACCGGTAAAATAAGCATCACGCTGCAAGTAGTCCATCCGGTCCGCATCAATCTGGCTTGAAATCAGGCTGACTACTTGTTTGTTCGCATAGGTTTTGTCGATGACTTCGGCAACATGCTTAGGAAAATCCTTTCCTACCTTTGTCAGGACCTTGTTAACCTCTGTATCTCCCAGAATGATTTCCTGTGTGAAATGCTCATGATCAAGATGAAAGACCTTTTCGAATGAATGGGAAAATGGCCCATGACCCAAATCATGAAGCAGTGCAGCACATAAAGATAGAAGTCTCTCATTCTGGCTCCATTCAGGACGGTCCTGAAACACATCGTCTACAATCCGGCGTACAATCTCATAGACACCGAGAGAGTGATTCAAACGGCTGTGTTCTGCTCCGTGGAACGTCAAATAAGTCGTTCCAAGCTGCCTGATGCGTCTCAGCCTCTGGAACTCCTTTGTTCCTATTAAATCCCAAATGACCTGATCTTTTACGTGTACATAACGATGAACAGGGTCTTTAAAAACTTTTTCCTCATGCAACTTCATTTTAGAGTATTCCATTCTTTACCCTCTTCCTGTCTAACTTAGTTCTATTATAGACGGTTTTTCTTATAAAAACATCTCAAAGCTTGTCGAAAAATAAATAGAAATGAAGAAAATTGTTTATACTTCAAGGGTTGGATATGCCAGAATTTTTTTTTGCCGTACACCTGACCTTGACAGCCAGGAAGTACATTCTAAACGATCACAACAACGAAACTATTAGAAAAAAATAATTTTAACATATTCGTATAGATTCCCTTTTTTATGTACAGACTTCTAGTAAGAAAAGGTACTAAAATAAGGGAGTTGGTAAAAATGAAATCAAGACAGGATGCCTGGACAGAAGAAGATGATTTGCTATTAGCCGAGACGGTTTTACGGCATGTGAGAGAAGGCAGCACACAGTTGAATGCATTTGAAGAAGTAGGGGACAAATTGAACAGGACCTCGGCCGCATGCGGATTTCGCTGGAATGCCGTTGTCCGCCACCAATATGAAAAAGCATTGAGCCTTGCGAAGAAGCAGCGCAAACAACGCCAGCGCCTGCTCGGTAAAGACCAGGGGGGAAAGAAAAAGCTGTTATACCAGCCGCCGGCACCTTCCTATGATGAAATTGATGCTATGTCTCTATCGATGTCCTCCGAGATGAGCGATGAAAATGAAGAGTATACTAGTCCGGTAATGGAAGCAATGGAAATGATGGAAAAGTCAGAAGCCGATACTGAATTTGCAGAAGAACCACTGGAAAGCAAAGATGCAGGCAAACCTGCAGTATCAGAAACTCCAGTCCAAACTCCAATACAAGCGCCAGCCGCTCAGCGTATGCCTGTCGGGGGTAAAGTGGAGATGTCTCTTGAGAAAGTCATTGCTTACTTGCAAAGCCTGGCTCAATCTAATTTTCACTCTGATATTTTAAAAAGTGAGAATCAGAGATTGAAGCACGAAAACGCTGAAATCAGACGCAAAAATGCTGAACTCGAGAAAAAGATCGGCCAGCTCGAGAAAAATACGGTAACAATGCAGGAAGACTACGAAACACTGATGCAGATCATGAACCGTGCAAGGAAGCTTGTGTTATTTGAAGATGAAGAAGGAAAAGCGCCACGATTCAAAATGGACCGAAACGGAAACCTTGAAAAAGTAGCTGAATAGAGCAGAAAAACACTGGCCCCTGGTCAGTGTTTTTCTTGCGTATGGGCTGCGGGAAAGGGAAACTGTGCGTATCTGCCTGATTTCCGTGCGAATTCCTGTATAAGCCGTGCGTATATATGTATAACCCGGGCACAACATTCATTTTCCTGTCAAAAATTTCTTTTGTACAGAAAAACCGGCAACCAATCGGATTGCCGGACTAAAAACTCTATTATCCCTTCAAAACCTTCTCATTACGCTGATGGACCCTGTCAAAATAGCTTTCATATAAAGGGATTTCGTCTCCCTCCAGCTGGCTGGCATAGATTCTTCCGCTGAAATTTTTAAGAGACTGCAAAAACCTTAGCATGGTGTCTTGAATCGTTAAGCTGACGCCAAGCAGTTCTGAAAGGGATGCCATGCAGTCCGGTTCGATTTCAGGAAAGATGAACTTCTTGCTTTCTTCCCTTTTCCCTGCATTATAAAAGTCTCTTATGACCTTTGCCCGTTCCGAGCCGCTGCCGGTTACACAGAGATAGATCTGGACGGCAACACCATTCCTGATTCTTCTTTGCGAGATACCTGCAAATTTTTGACCGTTTATGCTGAGGTCATAGCTGCCGGGGCAATAGGAATTGATGATTTCCTTTGCCTCTATTTTAACCGGAAAGTCTTTAAACATATCTTCAGTCAGCTGAAGCATGGCATCATACCCGCGATTGATATCGATCCCTTTTTCCGAATCCGGGAATACGAGAGAAAGGTTGAGGACCCCCTCATCCAGGACGACCGCCAAGCCGCCTGAATTTCGGACGATATAGCGGTAACCGAGTTCTTCCAGTACCTTTAATCCATCCTCGAGTGCCGGAAGTTTCGTATCTTGAATCCCTAAGACAATCGTATTGTGGTGGACCCATGCCCTGGCGGTGGCCGGAGAGTTTCCCGCGCCTACCGAGGTGCAGAGGGTGTCATCGATTGCAAAGGATTGGAGGGCTTCAAATATAGGACCCAAACTGGATTGGTCAATGATTCTCCATTGGGGTTGTATAAGCAATGATTGATTTGTTTGCATTTCCATCGTTCTTTCTCCTTCGGTTGTCATGGGAATTATTATATCATATCCCCCCGATATCCCCCGTATGAGAAAGAAAACAGGAGGGCGAAATCAAATAATCTTTCGTACTCCTGTTTGTTTTGCTTTTTATATAGAACTCCTTGTTTTAAAACCCTTTTTACAGTTCATCCAGCCTGTTAGTTATAGCCTGCTTCTGTTGATCAAGTTGCTCAATTGCATGGCTGAGCATTCGTCTGTAAATGCTGATGATGCTTTGTCCGTAGGTTGTTCCCGGGACAGCCCACCGTCCATTAAGGTCAGTCCATGTGTCAGCGATCCCTCTTGTGACAAGGTTAAATCTTGGGTCTACCTGCTGAAACCCTGCTGGAATGTTTTCGTTTGAAGAGTAGGCATACAGATGTTGAATCTGGGCATGAACGCCGACTTCCGGGGTCGAAAAAGTTGCCCCCGGGTTGCCTGGTCCGGTTGCACCGATTCCTGCATAGTTGTTCTGTTCTTTTTTCACGAGCCCTGTGAAGCGGAAGTAGTCGGTCTCGTGGATTGCCTGTGCATAGGCAACATCTCCTCTAATACCGTATGCCTCTCCGAAGCTCACATAGTATTGTCCAAGAGAAGGTGCTTCTGGATTCACTGTTCGGACGAAGTCATCAAGCTGATAAGAATGTAGAAGAGTATCCCCGTTGATTGTAAAAAGTTCTTCCGGGGTTGGCGGGGGCGTAGGTTCTGGTGTGGGAGCAGGCTCTTTCCCATCTGTTATGATAAACGCTCCGGCGATGCCCAGCTGTTTTAACTTTTCAACTTGCGCCTCTGCATTTTCTTTGCTTGAATACGCCCCTGCCTGTATTCTGTAATACTGTACCCCTGAGATCGTGGTTGGAACGATAAAGGACGAGATTCCCTTTGACATGAGGTAGGTTACTCTTGCTTCAGCATTCTTCCGGTCGGTAAATGAGCCGGCGATCACCTTAAACAGTCCTCCTGTTGAACTTAATGCAGGAAGAGACAGTGCTTTAGCAACTCCTTTTGCAATGGCTGTTGAAACGTCCGAGATGAAGTCCGGGTTGTTAAGGATGCTTAAGTCAGCCGGGTTATCGACAAATAGTACCTCCAAAAGGAGAGCATTCATTTCAGTTTCCCTTAGAACGTGGAAATTTGCCCGTTTCTTGCCCCTGTCTGTTATACCGTATTTTTGTCTGACAGAGGACATGATTTCGTCGTGGATAATAGTCTGATAGTTTCGTGTCTGCTGAGAGACTGTGCCGTTATAAATATAACTTTCAAAGCCTCTCCCGCCAGCGGCATTATTATGAATAGAGAGATAGAAGTCGGCATTCCTGGAATTGGCAAAACTAGAGCGCTGGCTGAGTGACATTGTGCTGTCGCCTGTTCTGGTCATCAGAATGTTAACATTATAATTTTTCTGAAGATAATCCCTTACCTTAAGGGCGATGGAGAGATTGTAAGTCTTCTCCATAAAATTGCGATACGTGGCACCGGGGTCATTTCCCCCATGGCCGGGATCTATTACAATAGTTGTCATTTTTTCACACCTCCTTACTACCACATTATTCAGAGAGGGACAAACTGTATGGACGTATGCCTTTTTAGCGGGACCTAATTTAAAATATATTGAGATTACTAAAAAAAGGCCCCCCGATAGGAGACCGTTTAACGTTACATTTTTATAAAGCCTGCGCAGCTGTAATCAGCGCAAGTTTATAGACATCTTCTTCATTACACCCTCGGGAAAGGTCGTTGACCGGTGCATTCAATCCTTGAAGGATTGGACCCACTGCCTCGAAGTTTCCAAGGCGCTGTGCAATTTTGTATCCGATGTTCCCTGCTTCAAGGCTAGGGAAGATGAAGACATTTGCATCGCCTTTCAATACAGAGTCCGGAGCTTTTTTGCTTGCCACGGAGGGTACAAAGGCAGCATCAAATTGGAATTCGCCGTCCAGAGTCAATTCAGGGGCTTTTTCCTTTGCAATGTTGACTGCTTCTGTCACCTTTTCTGTTTCTGGGGATTTCGCGGACCCTTTTGTAGAGAAGCTTAACATTGCTACCCGTGGGTCAATATCAAACATTTCAGCTGTTTTCGCACTCTCAATTGCAATTTCAGCTAGATCCTGGCTGTCAGGGGCAATGTTGATGGCGCAATCAGCAAAGACGTATTTTTCACCTTCACGGACCATGATAAATACACCTGACGTTTTTCGAATGCCTTCTTTTGTTTTAATGATTTGAAGCGCCGGACGGACAGTGTCTGCCGTAGAGTGAGCAGCACCGCTTACCAAGCCGTGAGCTTTGCCTGTGTACACGAGCATGGTTCCGAAGTAATTTTCATCAAGAAGGATCTTCTTCGCATCCTCTTCTGTCGCTTTGCCTTTTCGTCTATCCACAAATGATTGAACGAGCTCGTCCATGAATTCGTTATCTGCTGGATCAAGAATTTCACAGCCTTCGAGTGACACATTCACTTCTTGGGCTTTTGCCTCGACATTGCCGGCATTTCCGATGATCACCGGTGTAAGAATTCCATCTGAAGCCAGACGGGAGGCTGCTTGTAAAATTCTTTCATCTTGACCTTCTGGAAATACAATCTTCAAGTCTTTCCCTGTGACTTTCGCTTTTAGTGTTTCAAATAGATTGCTCATGAATTAAGCCCTCCTTCATTTATCCACTTTTAGCATACTCTTCTGCCGGAAGATTTCAAGAATAACGGCCATTGGCAGCGTTTCCATTTAAAATGTTTTTGTTTTTTGAAAATTTCATCCTTTTCAACCTGCTTTATTGTTCCCGGGTGCCCCCCTGAATATGCAGTTTTCAGCCACTTTCCCGCTGAAATTGTTGATTTTCAGTCAAGATTCTATTTCAGGTTATTTGGCCAAACTATGATATAGTAAGGGTGCATATAAGTTTAATAAGGAGTGATACACATGAGTGAACCGGCTCAAACGTTAGATGGCTGGTATTCTTTGC
Source organism: Bacillus sp. SG-1 (assembly GCF_000181495.1). Lineage (GTDB taxonomy): Bacteria > Bacillota > Bacilli > Bacillales > Bacillaceae_B > Rossellomorea. Next base: position 11,257 of record NZ_ABCF01000043.1, on the reverse strand, counting down.
ATGACTTCCGGTCAATGGACTGGACTTCCTGGAAGATGCTTTCCAGCGACGAAAGACAAATGGCAATCAATGAGTTTCATGGATTCCTTGAAAAAATGAATAATACACAAAATAAAGAAGAAGGCAGTCATGCCCTATACTCCATTGTCGGCCAAAAAGCTGACTTCATGATGATGATCGTCCGTCCGACGATGGAAGAACTGAATGACTTGGAGAACGAGTTCAACAAACTGACTATCGCTGAGTATACAGTGCCGACATTCTCTTATGTCTCAGTAGTAGAGCTGAGCAACTACCTTGCTGATGGGGAAAATCCGTATGAGAACCCGCATGTGCGTGCTCGTCTTTACCCGATCCTTCCAAAGGCGAAGCATGTCTGCTTCTATCCGATGGACAAGCGCCGCCAAGGTAATGACAACTGGTATATGCTTCCGATGGAAGAGCGCCGCAGCCTTATGCGCAGCCATGGGATGATCGGACGCCAATATGCAGGGAAAGTAAAGCAGGTCATCACCGGTTCCGTCGGTTTTGACGATTATGAATGGGGAGTTACATTGTTTGCAGATGACGTTCTTCAATTCAAAAAACTTGTATACGAAATGCGCTTCGACGAAGTCAGCGCCCGCTACGGTGAATTCGGTACTTTCTTCGTAGGGAACCTTCTTGAAGAAGAAAAGGTTGCCCATTTCTTACATGTATAATCCCACTTAACGCCCAAAACAGATCTCTGTTTGGGCGTTTTTTATTTTTTCTCCTGCGCTCTTCGTATTTCTCATCTCCTATGTCACCCCTCCAACCTGCATACCGTAAATCAGCGCCATAAATTGTTTCAGGTAAGAACTGTTTGAAAAATCCTATCTCCGCCACTCAACTCCCACCCTGCGGAGTCACGCACCCCGAGTGGAAATCAGCTTTATATACTAAAAGCAACAATATCTACGAAAAGAGCTTTATGGAATATTCCACCCTTCTCATACATAAAAATGAAATAGTGAAATCAGCGCATACTCTCTTTCACCATTATCCCTATTTTTTTCTAAAGAGAGAAAGCCATTAGCATTGGTTACCGTGCTTTGTGAACAAGAAGTGAAACACCTTCAACATGAAGGATTTTGATTAATCAAGGAGGTCTGTATTATGAAACAATCAAGTAGTGGAAATCCGTATGGATATGGCTATACCCAACCGCCTTATTACGGTCAGCCTCAGAACTATATGGGCGGTCAGTATTACGGGGGCCAAGGTATGCAGGTTCCCCAGCCAGTGAGTGCTCCAAGTCCGGCACAGAACATTCCCGGCCAGCTGCCTGTAGAGGAGTCTTATATTGAGAACATCCTTCGTCTTAATAAAGGCAAAGTGGCCACAGTTTACATGACATTCGAAAACAACACGGAGTGGAATGCCAAAGTATTCAAAGGCATTATCGAAGCCGCCGGCCGTGACCACATCATCCTGAGTGATCCGCAAACGGGAATGCGGTATTTATTGCCAATGATTTATCTTGATTACATTACCTTTAATGAAGAAATTGAGTATGAATATCCGTTTGGGGCAGGAGCAGCTCCTACTGTTGCGTATTCACCAAGGTAAATGGTTAAAAAATCGAAAAGACTGCGTGCCTAATGTTGGCGCGCAGTCTTTTATTTAGGCTCATTTCATCAACTTTAATGCTATTTAATACAAACTTCAAAAAATATTTCCTTTATAAACCATAAACAGCCCGATAAACAAGAAAGAAAAGAGCTACTCTTCCCTTCAGAAAGAAGAGCCCTAGTAATCAGGGGAAAAATCCGGCCCTTGGAATTTTTCCGAAAGCAACGTCTATCGAAAACAGCCTATATTTACATGGATTTTGCAGCTGTAATGATTAGAAGCACCCATGCAATCAGGAACGATACTCCGCCTAAAGGTGTGATAGCCCCAAGCACTTTAATTCCCGTTAAGCTCAATACATACAGGCTTCCGGAAAATAACACAATGCCGATTAGCATGAGCCAGCCTGACCAGTTAAGCAGGGCACTGGCTGCTATGTTTCCGGCAAGCACGCCTATGATCAAAATTCCAATTGAATGGAACATTTGATAAAGCACTCCTGTATTCCATATATCAATATACTTTTGTGAAATCTTCCCCTCCAGAGCGTGGGCACCGAAAGCCCCCAATGCTACTGAAAGAAACGCGTTGACTGCGCCTATAATAATGAACGTTTTCATATCCTCCAACACTCCCGGTTTAATTAGATTTAGAATTCAAACAGTGAGTCTCCATTCGCCCCGTCCTCTGTTTCCAGCTTGCTTTCTTCCGTGATCGTTACTGATTGCGGCTGCTGGCTGCTGACCGGCATTGCCATTTGCTGCGCCGGCATTTGATTAGAGAAAACAGGCTGAGTGGAGCCGACACTTTCATTTTCAAGCATCACTTCACATAAGGCTTTGATTGAGCTGATGTGTTCACGGATGTTTTGAGGTCTTTCTGCTTTCTTGGCTTTCAGAAGTTCCTGTTCCATTTTATTGATCAATGAGACATGGGATATATGCATCGGTATCCCTCCTTTTGCGGTTTGTTTTATGTAACTTGGCCTTTTCCATTTGTGTGCGGATAGATTTCCACTCCAGGTGCGTGACTCCGCGGGGCGGGCGTTGAGCCTCCTCGGCTGCGCCTGCGGGGTCTCATCTGTCCCGCTGCTCCCGCAGGAGATCACGCACCTTCCGTTCCAATCACCATTGGGTATAAATTAAACAAAGACTATGTAACCCATTTATTAACAATAGAAGAATATTATTAACACTACTACATATGCTTATTGGGTTATTGAAACCATACGAATACTTTACTGCTTCCCCTTCGGCGTGAACCTCAGGCAGCTTTCTCCGGAAGAATGAAATACGACCAGGGAAGGCATTGCTTTTGTTTTGAATCCGTATGCTTTACAACCGCGTGGATGGGCAGGTTGCCAGGTTGTATAGAAGTATTGGCATTGAAAACAATTGATTTTCTTTTTCTCCGGCAATTCTCTCGCTCCCTATCCAGTCATTCTTCCCTATTCTATCAAACTTATATCAAATTTGCCTGTTACAAACCGTGGTTGTGCCTCGTATAAATTTTTTCTTGTCCTAACAGGTACCACTCACAGGCTGCACAAAAAGAAAAGCGAAGTAAAGCGGATACTTCGCCTTGCTTCGTCATATTCTGAATTGTTTCACGTGAAACATGGGGGATAATGTCAAACACCTTACTACTCTATACACCAATCTATTTCTTCCTGCCATTTTTCTTTAACCACTCATTGGCTCTGGAAAAAGGCTTGCTCCCAAAGAATCCTTTTCTGGCGGATAATGGACTTGGGTGGGGAGATTGAATCACAAAGTGTTTATCACTATCGATCAGTTTCAGTTTTTCTTGTGCAGGACGTCCCCACAGCATAAACACAAGAGGCTTCTCCCTGTCATTAAGGTGCTCGATTACCTTGTCTGTGAAGGTTTCCCAGCCTTTTCCTTTATGAGAGTGTGCCTTCCCTTCTCTCACCGTCAATACTGTGTTCAAGAGAAGAACCCCCTGATCGGCCCATTTGCTCAAGTTTCCATGGTCAGGGATATCACAACCGAGATCATCGTGAAGTTCTTTATATATATTCCGTAAAGACGGCGGAATCTTAACGCTTTTTCCTACCGAAAAGCTTAATCCATGGGCTTGCCCCTCCCCATGATAGGGATCCTGTCCAAGCAGGACGACCTTTGTATCGGTAAAAGAAGTGGAATTCAAGGCATTAAAGACATTCTGTTTCTCAGGATATATTTTTTCCGTCTTAAACTCTTCCTCAAGAAACTCTGTCAGTCTCGTAAAATATGGTTTTTCCAATTCTTTTTCTAGTACATCGTTCCAATCGTTTTTAAGAATGGCAGCCACGATCAACACCCTTTCATGTTAATTCTTATAATCGATTGTTACTGTGTAGCCAAGCTGCCTGAAGAAATCTTTCAATGATTTTTCAGCATTTTCTTCCGCTATTTGCAGCAATCCTTGATCAAGCGCTTCCTGTTGAAGCAGCTCTTTGGCCTCCTGTGCCAAGCCGAATCCCTCTTCCCAATCCACTTCACTTCTGAAGATGCCTTCTACAGAGAACGTCTTGATATTTTCCGTATCAAGAGAAGGTGACTGCAGGATTTCCGCCCTCGGCAGCTCAATCGTCATTTCTTTTCCCTCTTCATCTACCAAAATATCATCTTCTGATATTTTTTTCAGGTCGACTCCGGCTATGACCGTACCCGGGACCACCAATAATAATTTTCTTTTCGTGCCTGGAAGGTCGGCTGATATTTCTTTACCGAAAATCTTGTTATCCTCCTGCTCAATGACCGCTTTGGTAAACGCCTGTGCGGTCGCCAGTGTATTCATTTCTTTAATCTGCTCTACAAAAGACCCTTGTTCTTCCTGTAACCTACTCCCTGAAAGCCATGAATACATGCCGACTGAAAGACCCGATATTGCTAGGACTACAATGAGGAGCATGAGAAGAAACTTACTTTTCCAAACAGTGAAGATTGCTTTTCCCACCTTTAAAAAAGGCAATCTGATCTTCTCTCTATCTAAAACGACAGTCGCACTTGTCTGCTGGCTGCTCTTCTTTAACTCTGCCAAAAGCGACTCTATTTCTCTTATTCTATCTTCATTATTTTTCACCTGATTCACCATCCTCCTTCATATTATAGAAAATATTGTCGGAAGTTGGAATAAGCAATCTGCAAAGCGGGTAGAGTACTCTACTATGAACTGGAGGAAAAACCCATGAAACGCTTGATGAACTGGGGGAAAAAGAGGACCGTTCTCCTTACAATTCTTATTTTGGTATATTTTGGTTTGGTTATGTACTACCAAACTCACAAGTCTCTTCCTGAAGGGACGTCTTATGAAGGGGATATCTTCCTCACAGATGATGTTGATTTCATTTATGACCTCTCATATAAAGACCCCGCTGGACATTTTCTTCACGAATCCCGGATATTTGAAAGAATCAACCGTATGATCGGAGAAGCAAAAGACTTTGTCGTCATCGATATGTTTCTTTTTAACAGCTATTATGATGGAAAGTATGACATGCCGGATTTAGCAGGAAATCTGACGCAGGCTTTAATAGATAAAAAACGGCAAAATCCTGATATTGATATGATCTTTATTACCGATCATATCAATACAACGTACGGCTCTCATCTTGCGCCTGAGGTGGAGCAGCTCAAGGAGAATGGAATAAAAGTCATGTACACAGACCTCAAGCCCTTACGAGATTCCAATTTTGTGTACAGTGCCGTCTGGAGAACTTTTTTTCAATGGTTTCAATCCGAGCCTGAAGATGATGGCTGGCTGTCGAATCCTTTAGCCTCTACTGCACCAAAAGTGACAGTCCGTTCCTACTTGGAACTCTTAAATGTTAAGGCCAATCATCGAAAAGTGGTTGTGACTGACCAGTCTGCACTCATTACTTCTGCAAACCCTCATAATGCGAGCGGCTTGCACTCCAACATTGCCTTTGAAGTCAAGGGCCCGATTATTGGGGATATCCTCAAAACAGAGAAAGCAGTAGCAAGATATTCTGGAGGGCCCCGGCTGCCTGATTATAACGGCAGCGGAGAAACCGGCGGGAGTATCAAAGCTCAAGTTCTGACGGAAGGCAAAATTCATAAGCGTGCATTGGAAGAACTGGGCAAGGCAGGAAAAGGAGATACCGTTTGGCTCGGTATGTTCTATCTCGCCGAACGGAAAGTCATTAACAGGCTTATTGATGCAGCCGAACGAGGTGCTGATGTGAGAATCATTCTAGACCCTAATACAAATGCATTCGGCCAGCAGAAGATGGGCCTTCCCAACATCCCTGTCGCTTCGGAACTCCATCGCAGAGGGAAAGAAAACATCCATATCCGCTGGTACAATACGGAAATGGAACAATATCATACAAAGCTTCTTTATATTAAAAAGAAGGAAAAGGCAATTATTCTTGGAGGCTCGACCAACTACACAACAAGGAATTTTGAAGATTTGAACCTGGAGACAAACCTGTGGCTGGAGACCCCTCTCGACCAGGAAGTAAACAAAGAGGTTGAAACGTATTTCAACAGGATCTGGGATAACGAAGGCGGTTTATATACGGAAAAGTTCATCGAGAAGGACTATGAAATTCCCTGGATGAAGTACATTGGGTACAGGATTCAAAAATTACTTAATTTTACCACTTACTGAGTTTGTTTAGCCATCTGCAAACCGGGTAGATATAAACCATAGCACTTCATCAAATTATTAGAAGGAGGCTGTAACTATGTATGAAGTACACACAGTTGAAAACGGAGTACACGCAACGAAAGTAATTGAAGAATTGAACCGTTCTGGTTACGAGAAAGATGATATTTATATCTTCGCTCATGACAAAGAGCGTTCGAAAGACCTTACAGAAGGAACGCACACAGAAAGTGTCGGCATGAGTGAACAAGGCATGTTCGACAGTCTGGGGAACACGTTCAAGAAGCGCGGAGACGAGCTTCGTTCCAAAATGAGTTCTTTAGGTCTTAGCGACTCAGAAGCGGATCGTTATGAAGAGGAACTTGATAAAGGAAAAGTAGTTGTAATCGGAAGTAAAGAACACTAATATCAGCAACATTGCATAACAGCTTTTTATCTTAACCTTGACTACAATCTTAACCTTGCACATGACTCCCGATCGGGAGTCATTTTTTTATACGACTGACGCTTTAACCCTTTAAAGCACTAAGAGGGACTGTCCCTTTTAGTGCTTTAAAGGGTTGATGGGAAATGCCGGCTTTTTTAGAGCTGTATGTATAGCAGAGGCGTTGTTTTCGCATTCTATTGGTGATTTTAGTAAAATGGAAAGTGATCAGATTTATTTACCGGATAAGGAGGCAGGGAGATGGAACCTATTACGCTGGCAAAAGTGCAAGGTTTGATTAATGAATTTGCCCGAAAAGATGTTTATATACATTTAGAAACAACCAATGGAGCATATGCCTCCCACTTTAAAGAAGATTTTTTCTCTGCAGGAGCTTACATACGCAATGCACTTGTGAACTATGAGCATGGCAAGATTGTCGGTGACGGTCCATTCAGGGCTGGACTGAAGCTTGATATCGGCTGGATCTATGCTGAAGGCCTTACCCATTTTGAGAAAACGGCAAAGAACCAGCTTCTTCTTGCAGGGCACGACAATGAAGGTAAGCTTGCTGTTGCTTTACAAATCAGCACGACACCCTTTTAAATGACTATTTTCCTATAGATTGCTGCCCTCGGAAAAATTCCATTTGCAGGATTTTCCCCCTGAATAAAAGACTTTCTCTTTATAAAGAGAGAGCAGCTCTTTTCTTTATTGTTCGCCAAGATATTAAGGTAAGAAGGTAATGTCTTTCGAAATTATTATTAAAAAGCAACAAGGTACAAGAAAGAGCCTTAACCGAACTCCCTTTGACTTTTAGGAGGTTACAGTATGCAGAAAGAAAAACAAGTACTCGTTATATTCCCCCATCCCGATGATGAAGCTTTCGGTGTTTCTGGGACAATTTCGCAATATATAAAAGAAGGCACACCGGTCACCTATGCATGCCTGACCTTAGGAGAAATGGGACGAAACCTGGGCAACCCTCCATTTGCGACTAGGGAATCTCTCCCGCTCATCCGCAAAGAAGAACTGAAAAAAGCAGCTGAAGTCATGGGCATCACTGACTTACGCATGCTGGGATACCGTGACAAGACACTGGAGTTCGAAAATGATGAAGAACTTTCCAATATGGTGACAGAACTCATCGAAGAGCTGGCTCCATCCCTTATCATCACTTTCTACCCCGGATTTTCGGTTCACCCTGACCATGAAGCGACTGCACGGGCAGTGGTCAGAGCCGTTCGCCGGCTGCCAAAATCTGCACGTCCCAAGCTTCACTGTCTGGCATTCTCAAATGATTGCAAACAACATTTAGGGGAGCCTGATGTCACTCATGATATCTGGGATGTAAAAGACCAAAAGATCCAAACGATGAAAGCCCACAGCTCACAGACAGCCTGGATGCTTCCCCAAATTGAAAAGGGGATTGCCGCCCAAGACCCCGAAGCCCTGAAATGGGTGACCTTTGAACATTTTTGGACGTACCAATGGGAAAATGACAAGGTGGAATAAAAAATTTACCATTTAAAACGCTTGGATTCTACAGGATCTAAGCGTTTTTATATCTTCTGTAGTGCAGCAGAAACGCTTCCCCCAATAGAATGGGGCTCTCACTATAGGTGTGATCAGAAACTGATCTCTCCTCTCCCCCTTCTTATAATGACTTATAGATCTTCAAGGCCTCGACAAGCATCTGCCGGTCATACCCTGTCTTGCCATGCAGTCTCTCCGCCCACTTTTCAACGGTATTCAAAGGTTCCTCGTAAAACTTTCCTTCACTAGTACTAAGAAAGCTTTCCCAATCATAAAACTCCCAATGAGCCATTTCTGTTTTAAAAGGAAGTCTTATTTCCAGCAGCGGCTTAGACTTAAAAAGGTTCTGTGAATAGTCAGCAGCCTCCATAAATTCATCCTGTTCGATAGGAGTGAGCTCATAAATTTGTTTGGATACCTTACCATTTGGCCGGTGAAATAAGATTTCCATCACCTCATCTCTTGGAATAACTTGAATATCACTTGCCGGGAAGAAACCAGCCAACTTATCACTGGAGAATTCCGGAAGATTTTCTTCTATTAATATAGGCTGCAGCCATTGGTCTCCCAAATCACACAAATAACGGTTTCCCTGCTCATCCCGAGCGATCACGGCAACATGTGCTGCCTCTGTTTTCAGATCATGGCCGATGGGATACGCCTTGATTCCTGCAGTTTTGAATTCTGCCATGAGCCTGAGTGCCAAATCAAAGCAGTTTCCTGTAATTCCATATCGCTCCTTATGTAGTTTCATTGTTTCAATATCTCGCTGTTCACCGCCTTCTGCCCTGCTGTGCAGCCACACCTTCGTCAATGTCTCCATTGGAAACCCGTCGAATTTTTTCCACACGCCTAGTATTTCTTCTGTTGCTTTTATAAAACACCCTCCTATCTCCCTATATATCTACTACAATGGTCATGGTTTTCCTGCAAATCATATAGATGTTCCGGTCATTAAGGTGCTATAATTTAGAAAAGACTCATTTTTGGAGGACAAGTATTGAAGAAAAGCATATTGCAATTTAATGAACACAACGTGAACGCCATGGATTTTTTGAAGCATGCTATTTTCATCATTGATGCCGAATACTCAATTGTTTACCTGAATCCAGCGTGCGAAAGATTGTTGAAATTAAAGAAAGAAGATGTACTTCATATGAATGCTTATGACCTTTTCCCTGATGCACCTGAAGATGTCCGCCATGTTGAGAACACAGTAAAATTCGGCAAAACCGTCAAGGTAAAAAGAATGCCGTACCAGTTTGGGGATTTCAACAGTTATTTTGACCTGGAGACACACTTACTGGAGGAGAACGGCAAAATTTTAGGAGCAATGGCCGAATTTTCTGATGTCACAGAGTTCGTTCAAAAAGAAGATAGGTTCAAATCCCATTTAGAACAAATGGCATCCAACATTATTCTGCTGCCCGAAGGAAAGGGGATCCTCCCTCTTAACCAGACCATTATTGATGACTTGGAAATCGACTTAATCATACAAAGAGTGTTAATCAGCGTCTCTGAAAAAAAGCTGTCTTCCCTCATTGTCGATTTATCTTCCATCATCGAAGCCAATCAACACTTTTTCCATTCCATCAACGGGCTCCTTAAGGCACTGAAACTGCTTGGCGTCAATGTCAGCCTTACTGGTATGAGACCAGCCATTGCACAGAAGATGGTCTCATCAGGAGTTTCTGTAGATCAATATAATGTCCACATCCTCCGGTCTTTACGGGATGCATTTTAGGAAGGGCCGAGCCTTCCTTTTTATTTTTTATCGCAAATGAGTGATTACTCTAATAGGAGAAGGGATGCCCTGTTGAGCGAGGCATCCCTTTTCCATCTCACAAATCCCACTTGTGCACTTGCAGCAATTCAATCGGCTTGTCACTGAAGAATCTAATACTGGTTGAATCTTTTTCAGGATAGATTCTTGCTGTCATCACTTTTTCACCGTCATTGATGAATACTTCCACAGAAGAGTGGTCGATGAAAACATGCAGAGTCAACAGTTTGTCTTCCAGCTCTATTTCAGCCCTGCGGATACCGCCTGGACCCTTGCCGGACAAACTGCGGTCAAGGACGATACTCCGCTCCTCTTTAATATAGAGAAGTTCTGTTTCTTCATTGTTTCCAGCCCTCAATTTCAAACCGAATTGTGATGCATCTTTTGCATCGATGGTGACCTTCAATTCGACTGCGTTTCCTTCAATCCCTGGCAGGACGCTTTCTCCCTCGACCCTTATATTGCTATAGCCTTTATGATTCTTACGCCTTTTTTCCAATTCCGGAACAGGTTTTGATTTCAGTTTGCCATTTTCCAAAATCAATTCGCGCGGGATGGTCATGGCACCTGCAAACCCCTCTTCCTGTTCAGGCATGTGGCTCTCCCACATATTCATCCAGGCAATCATGATCCTTCTTCCCCAAGGGTCTTCCATTGTTTGCGGAGCGTAAAAGTCAAAGCCATGGTCAAGCAGCTCAAACTCCCCATGCTTCAGGTTGCCCGTCTCATAATCAAGCTGACCGACGACATATCCAGCCTGATGAAGATTATGATAAAGACTGCCTTCAGGCTCCATCCCCTGGGGAGACATCATGAGGATAGTTTGTCCGTCTATCTCAAAAAGGTCGGGACATTCCCACATGAAACCAAAGTTGCCTTCCCCTTTGGCTGCTACATTTACGAACTCCCAATGATAAAGGTCTTCCGAGCGGTATAGAAGTACCTGTCCTGCATGTTCCTTTGTACGTGAACCAAGGACACAGTAGTAATGATCTCCTTTTTTCCAAACCTTTGGATCCCTAAAATGATAGGGATGGATATCGCCTTCAGGAGCTGGATCTATGACCGGATTTTCAGGTACCTTTTCAAACGTAATTCCATCCTCACTGACAGCAAGGGCCTGCACCTGATAAAGATCCTTATCATGATCTGGACCTGTCCACTGATTTCCTGTATACATCAAATAGAGCTTTCCATCCTTTTCAATCGCACTTCCGGAAAAACAACCGTCTCGATCGTACTCTTCACTTGGAGCAGTGCTATCGGGGCTTCCTCCCAATGGGCTA
>NZ_ABCF01000044.1 GCF_000181495.1 Bacillus sp. SG-1 | reverse complement strand
TGCGGAACTGAAAGGAGTCACTTTGAAGAGGTGCAGAAGTACTACCCGAATGCAAAAAAATATTCGGCATAGATTGATAAATAATTTGTCGAGGTTGGGAAAGCTTGTCCCAGGTGCGGCGAAAAAACCAAAGTTCTACATTTCTCCTCTATATCATAGGATAACCATGTCGAGAAGTTATCCTTCCCTTTTTGTTTGAGTTTTAGCATAATGGCGTTATGTTCCCAAATTTACTAGACTCATAAACTAAGGGGGTTAGGCTTGACAAGTGTGTTACTAGTCTAATATAATCACTCCGAGAAAAGGAGGCGTTTTTCATGAGTGAAAAAAACATGAAAAACCTGTTTTCCAAGTCGATGAAAAAAAGGAAATGGGCCATTCTGACCGTAAGTATAGTAGCTTTCGCGGCAGTTTTCGGTTACCTTCTGTTCGAGGGGACAAAGAAGTCGGTCGCGCTGACTTTGAATGGCGAAGAACAAGAAATTAGGACACACGCAAATACGATACATGATATTTTGCAAGATTTACAGATTCCTTTGCAATCAGAAGACTATTTGTATCCTACGGAATCGACTGAGGTTACAAATAACATGAAAGTGGTTTGGGAACCGGCAAAACAGGTAGAAATCAAGGTGGGAAGTGAAACCAGGAAGGTCTGGACGACAGCTGACACGGTCAAGGAGCTGCTGTCTGATGAAAAGATCGAGATTGGTGAACACGACAAAGTTAATGTCAGCCTTGAGGAAAGAGTAACAAACAAAACAAAAGTTGAGATTGCACCTGCATTCCCTGTAAAGCTTGTTGATGGGGGCAATGAAAAGGCTGCATGGTCAACTTCGACTACGGTCGCTGACTTTTTAAAGCAACAAGGAATCACACTAGCGGAAGAAGACCGAGTGGAACCCAATTTAGACACCACTGTTAAAACAAATGATGTCATAAATGTCGTTAGAGTTGAAAAAGTCACCGATGTAGTGGAAGAACCGAAAGAATTTGCTGTTGTAACCCGGAAGGACTCCAATCTTTCCAAAGGCAAAGAAGAAGTAGTTCAAGCCGGACAGCAAGGCTTGATTGAGAAAAAGTATGAAGTCGTGAAAGAAAACGGCAAAGAGGTCTCCCGAAAGCTGATCAGTGAAAAGACTGTCAAAGAGAGCCAGGATAAGATTGTCAATGTTGGTACGAAGGTATTGGTTGCCCAAGTATCGCGTGGCAGTTCCTCAAGTGCTGCTGCCAGTCCAAGCGGGGGCAAGGAGTTCTACGTGAGCTCTACAGCCTACACAGGACACTGTAATGGCTGTTCGGGCATCACGGCTACAGGGATTAACCTTAGAGCCAACCCGGGTATCAAAGTAATTGCTGTCGATCCTTCTGTCATTCCATTGGGAACTAAAGTTTATGTAGAAGGTTATGGATACGCAGTAGCTGCCGACACAGGGGGAGCGATTAAAGGAAATAAGATAGATGTATTCTTCTCCACCAAAGCTGAAGCTTACCGCTGGGGCAGAAAACAAGTAAAAATAAAAATCTTAAACTAAATTTTTCAGGGCAGGGGGATTTCCTCCTGCTTTTTTGTATGGCCTTTATATCCTGTATGTGGCCTTTTCTTAATTTCCTTTTCTCTTTAGGTCAGAAAACGATATAATATTCCTTACAAGCAAAAGTCTTGTTACTTATTAGACGTTGCAGGTTACAAAAATGTTTCAATTTTTTTGGAGGAAATATGAAAATAAAAGAAATCATTGTGGTGGAGGGCAGAGATGATACGACGGCCATACGTCGTGCAGTAGATGCTGACACAATTGAGACGAATGGTTCGGCTGTTTCTGAGGAAACCTTATTGAAAATAAAACATGCCCAGGAAAAAAGAGGCGTCATTATTTTTACCGATCCTGACTATCCTGGTGAACGAATAAGAAAAATAGTAAGCGATAATGTACCGGGCTGCAAGCATGCCTTCATTACCAAACAGAATGCCCTGCCGAAGAATGGGAAGGGGATTGGTGTGGAACATGCCTCCCCTCCTGTGATACAAGAGGCTCTCAAGGAAGCCCATGTAATGAATGAATACCATGCAGAAGAGATCAGTATGGATGATTTGATTGATGCCGGGTTGATTGGCGGACGTAAGGCCAAGGCAAGAAGAGAGCGGCTTGGAGAGTTGCTGCGGATTGGATATACAAACGGGAAACAGCTTCATAAACGATTAATGATGTTTGAAATCAAGCAGGAGGAGTTTGCTGAAGCAATCAATACCATATTACAGGAGGATACAGATGCATAAAGATATTGCGACCCCTATTCGGACTAAGGAGATATTGAAGAAGTACGGCTTCTCATTTAAGAAAAGTCTGGGTCAGAACTTCTTGATTGACCCTAATATATTAAGGAATATCACTGAATATGCCGGCCTGACAGAAAAAACAGCAGCCATTGAAATTGGTCCGGGAATCGGTGCCCTGACGGAGCATCTGGCACGCACAGCAGGGAAGGTTCTCGCGTTTGAAATTGATCAGCGGCTTCTCCCGATACTTGCAGATACCTTGTCACCATATAATAATATTACAATCGTAAACGAAGATGTTTTGAAAGCGGATGTTCAGGAAATGATCGAGAAGGAACTGGCAGATTACGAAGATATCATGGTTGTTGCCAACCTCCCATATTATGTGACGACACCGATTATATTGAAGCTGTTGACAGAAGGTTTACCGATCAAGGGGATTTGTGTCATGCTCCAGAAGGAAGTTGGAGACAGGATAGCGGCTAAGCCAGGGACGAAGGAATACGGTTCCCTTTCTATTGCCATCCAGTACTACACGACAGCAGAAACGGTCATGATAGTACCGAAGACCGTATTTATGCCCCAGCCGAACGTAGACTCAGCAGTAATCAGATTGATGAAGAGAGACAAGCCGGCAGCAGAAGTCGATGATGAAGATTTTTTCTTCAAGGTAACGAGAGCTTCTTTTGCTCAAAGGCGGAAAACGATTTTAAATAACTTAACAAGTCAGCTCCCCGACGGAAAACAGAAAAAGGAAGAAATACTGGCCAGTTTGGAAAAAGCAGGTGTAGACCCCGGGAGAAGGGGCGAGACGCTCAGTATTCAAGAGTTTGCTCTGTTGAGCAATGAGCTTCTTCCATTATTTAAATAGAAACAAAGGACCGGCGATTTTTTCCGGTCCTTCTTTGCGTTTACTGCCCTTCATGCAAAACGTTAGTGGCGCTCAAAAGGTTCCCATCCGGATCTCTAAAGCCAAAACCACCGAAACCATGTTCAGAGTTGATATTCAATGGGCCGACTTCAATGTCCTTTTCCTTCAGCCAGTTGTAAAACCCCTTCAAGTCAGCGGTATAGAAATCAATGATGCTGTGCTCTACACCATCGTTAGAATTTTTGAAAGATAACAGGTCTTTTTCTTCTGTCTCCACCATAAATATAGTGGGTACGCCTTGTTTCTTAAATGTCAGCATGGCATTCTTTTCGCCCTTGAACTCAACTTCAACGCCAATTACCTCTCTGTAAAAGGGAATCGCTGTTTCAAGGCTGCTTACAGGAATCTCTAGAGTAGCGACATGGGAAATGAAATCAGACATTTATATGGCTCCTTTTTTTAATGAATATAATGTTCGCTGAAATTTTCGGAATTCCTTTTAATTACTTACAAAGATATTAGACTGAATTTATAATCGAGGGGACAACGTAATGACTAGTAATATCTGTAGTGCCCTTTAAGCCTTTGTATTTGCACAGAGTTGGTTGGAACGAAAGGACACAAGACCTCCTGCGGGACTAGCGGAACAGGTGAGACCCCAAATCCAGTTTCAGCGCCCGAGGTTACGTACCCACTGGAACGTAACCCAGCCCCTCGGGGTCAAATAACCCTCAGCGAATAAAAGGAAAGATCACCTTTTTTTCGCTGAGGAACATTTGCCTGTCGGGGCTGAACAGGGCGCTTCCACTTTTTATGCAAGCGTAGCTGAGGAGGCTCACCGCCCGCCCCGCGGAGTCGTGCGCCCTGTAGTGGAAACCAACAGTTTTCATTACCAATGACAATGACACCCATTTTCGGGCTGGTGCATAGGTTACTAAAGGAAGATTTATATAAAGGATGTACTATCCAATGGAGTTGACGCCAGTGAAACTAGAAGTCAATGCCATCGTCGGCCGGAAGTCTCACCAATGTGACATATTATTTCGGATAATCGATATTATGGAGTCGGGCGGCGTTCGAACGGCGATATTATATGGAGAAGACTACAGGCTGGTTGCGGATGCCCCGCTTGAAGACCTGGAGCTTATTGATCGACAGGAATATAGACGGAGAACCATGGAGTTCAGATCCATGGAACAGCAGTCGTTAGAGCTGTTCAGACAGGATATCGACCTGCAAAAGCAAAAGCAGGAGTACTATTCGACCAATGCTTACCGTGAAGAATATAACTACTTTCAGATCCCGGGAAGAGTGCTTCACCTTGATGGGGACCAATCCTATTTACAGAAGTGCCTCAATTTATATGAGGAAATTGGGGTCCCGGTTACAGGTGTTCATTGCAATGAAAAGGAAATGCCCGAGCGCATTGGTCCGTTGATTGAAAAGCATCGGCCGGATATCCTGGTGATCACAGGCCATGATGCGTATACGAAATCCAAAGGCAAGAAATCGGATATTAACGCTTACAGGCATTCCCGCTTTTTTGTCAATACTGTAAAAGAGGCCAGAAGACGGGTGCCTCACCTTGATCAGCTAGTCATCTTTGCAGGGGCATGCCAATCCCACTTTGAATCATTGATACATGCAGGGGCCAATTTTGCCAGTTCCCCCCTGCGAGTCAATATCCATGCATTGGACCCTGTCTATATTGTCGCCAAAATCAGCTTTACCGCATTCACTGAGCCGGTCAATGTCTGGGATATATTAAGAAACACACTGACTGGTGACAAGGGACTGGGTGGAATTGAAACACGGGGTGTGCTTAGAACCGGGATGCCTTATAAGCCGGTGGAAGATGAATGATTAATCAGCCGTATGAAGAAACAGTTCATTACGGCTCTTCTTATTAGGCGGCGGAAAAAAAATCACGAATGACCTAATTTATCTACAGGATGAAATATCCAAAAAAGTTACTTATAGTAAAAAATACTCGACAAAATCCAATGTTTTTAGACAGCGGCAAACAATGGGAATTCACTTACATAATATGAAACCACTAAGGGGAAGCTACAAATGTTGAAAAAAAAAGCATTTTGTTGAATGAAAAGCATTGACAGGGATTAAAAGTTATTGATAAAATTATAAATTTATTTGACTTTCGCTACATAAAGTGTTAGACTAAATATAGTGAGGTGGAAGCGTAATGCCAAAAACATTAGCCGACATAAAAAAATCCCTTGATTCTAATTTAGGAAAACGTTTGATGCTTAAAGCCAATGGCGGACGTCGCAAAACGATTGAACGTTCTGGAGTGTTAGCAGAGACTTATCCTTCAGTATTTGTTGTTCAATTAGATCAAGATGAAAATGCGTTTGAAAGAGTTTCTTACAGCTATGCAGATGTACTCACCGATACAGTTGAGTTAACTTTCTATGATGAAGCAGCAGGAGCAATGATCCTAGAGCAGTAAACAAATTTGTTTACTGCTTTTTCATTTGCTGAAAAAATATCATTCTTTTTCAGGCTGTCTTACGGGACATTCCTTGTAATACATAATTCAAGTTCGCTCTAAGTAACTCCTTGTCATATCTAAAGATCAGTCAGTGGAAGTCCTATATAATTGGAATTTCAGGAGACATTCCCCTTGTAACCTTCAGCAGGTTTTTGCTCATGCTAAACATGCGGCCCCTAAATAAGGAGGGATAGTGATGAGCAGAAGACGAGGAATGATGTCCGAACGTTTAAAGGAAGAAATTGCAAAAGAACTTGGCTTTTATGATACTGTCCAGCGGGAAGGCTGGGGGGGCATCCGATCGAAGGATGCCGGTAACATGGTTAAAAGAGCAGTAGAACTTGCGCAAAGAGGGATGAGCAATAACAATTCCTAATATTCCTAGTGCAATTACTGATTTGCCGCATTGAAAGAAGCCATCTGCCTTCGAGAAAAAATCAGGTCTCAAGGAAGAAAATAATACAATAAAACAAGAGGACGAAATCACTTATGATCTCGTCCTCTTGTTTTTGTTTTATATAGAAAGTAAATATGCTTTCATATTCTCTTATTTTTTCTGGTCAAAGAAAAAAAGAACCAAAACTTGAAGTTCTTGAATTATCTTTCCCATAAAAGGCTAGCATGAAAGTAACTATGCAAAAAAGTAGGGGTTTTGCAGCATGCCAAAGAAGGAATATGCTAAAATAGTCTTCATAGATATTTCTGAGGAAAGCATAGAAACGAACGAATTGAACATTTGCCTGTGAATTATTCTCTTTAAAGAAAATGTTCGTTGAATTGGTTTGTATAAAAGTAGGTGATTTATATGAGAACATTAGTAAAGGCTCCGGCTAAAATCAATCTAACTCTGGATGTCCTTAATAAACGGCCGGATGGGTATCATGAGGTCGAGATGATTATGACAACTATTGATTTAGCCGATCGTATTGAATTAACAGAGTTGAAAGAAGACACAATCAAAATTCTTTCCCATAACCGTTTTGTCCCGGATGACCAGCGCAATCTGGCCTATCAGGCTGCTCATTTATTAAAGGAAAGACTCGGTATCAATAAAGGAGTATCCATATCCATTGATAAAGTCATTCCAGTGGCAGCCGGACTTGCAGGCGGTAGCAGTGATGCGGCAGCTACCCTTCGGGGACTGAACGACTTGTGGAATTTGGGGCTTTCATTGGACGAACTTGCTGTGTTGGGGGCGGAAATTGGCTCAGATGTTTCTTTCTGTGTCTATGGCGGTACTGCGCTTGCCAAGGGAAGAGGAGAGAAAATCCAGCATATCAAGGCTCCTCCAAACTGTTGGGTCATCTTAGCCAAGCCGTCAATCGGAGTATCCACTGGCGATGTATACAAGAACCTTAAGCTTGACAGAGTGCGTCATCCCGATACAAAGGGAATGCTTGCCGCCCTGGAGAACGGTGATTATGGCCGGATGTGTACAAGCTTGGGGAACGTCCTTGAGTCGGTTACCTTGAAGATGCATCCTGAAGTTCAGCAGATCAAAGAGCAAATGGAACGTTTTGGCGCAGATGCTGTTTTGATGAGCGGAAGCGGACCGACTGTATTCGGCCTTGTCCAATATGAGTCAAGATTGCCGAGAATCTATAACGGACTTCGCGGATTTTGTGATCAAGTGTTTGCTGTGAGAATGCAGGGAGACCGGAATACACTTGCTTAAATCCGTATATTGATGGTATATTTAGCGTATAATATTCGGGTTTTAAGGAGGTAGGCAATGAAGTGAAATTCAAAAGAAGTGAACGGTTAATTGATATGACGCACTATTTGCTTGAGCGTCCTCATCAATTAGTCCCTCTTACGTTTTTTTCTGAACGATACAGTTCGGCCAAATCATCGATTAGTGAAGATCTAGGAATCATAAAAGAGACCTTTGAAACGAGAGGGGTGGGGACTGTCCAAACAGTCCCCGGCGCGGCTGGCGGTGTAAGGTATATTCCAAAAGTCAAAGTTACCAATGCCAAAGAGGTCATTGCCGAACTATGTGAACACTTGGCGAATCCTGAGAGGCTTCTTCCAGGGGGTTATTTGTATATGACTGATCTTCTGGGAAATCCGCGTGCCATGGATAAGGTAGGAAAACTTTTTGCTTCTGCCTTTGCAGAAAGTGATATTGATGTAATCATGACGGTTGCAACAAAAGGAATACCGATTGCCCATGCGATAGCAAGCCATATGAATGTCCCTGTTGTCATTGTGCGAAGAGATAGTAAGGTGACAGAAGGCTCGACAGTAAGTATTAACTATGTGTCAGGGTCCAATAAGCGTATCCAGACAATGGTCCTTTCTAAACGCAGCCTGAAAGAAGGCTCAAAAGTTTTGATTGTCGATGATTTCATGAAAGCCGGAGGTACTGTGAACGGAATGAAGAACCTTCTGGACGAATTTTCCGCTGAATTGTCGGGAATTGCTGTTCTAGTAGAAGCGGAGAAAGCTGACGAACGATTGGTTGATGAGTATCTGTCTCTGGTCAAATTGTCTGATGTCGATGTGAAAGAAAAGCAAATCAACGTATCTGAAGGTAATTATTTTCACTCAAATATCTCATTTCTTGAAACGGGAGGAAATTAACATGAGAAGCATTTCCACGTCAAAGGCCCCAGCGGCTATCGGGCCATACTCTCAAGGAATCATTGTGAACAATCTTTTTTACAGTTCCGGTCAAATTCCATTGACGGCAGAAGGAACGATGGTTGAAGGAACGGTTGAAGATCAAACCCATCAAGTGTTTAAAAATCTTCAAGCAGTATTAGAAGAGGCGGGTGCATCCCTTAACACAGTGGTCAAAGCAACAGTCTTCATCAAAGACATGAATGACTTTGGTGCAATCAATGAAGTGTATGCGCAGTATTTTGATACCCACAAGCCGGCAAGGTCTTGTGTTGAGGTAGCGAGACTGCCAAAAGACGCACTGGTTGAAATTGAAGTTATTGCACTGGTGAAATAAGTTCGGAAAGACAGGTAATGCGTAGAGCGTTACCTTTTTTTATTGGTTATCTCTTTTGGATTAGTCATTATTTCCGGTGTATCTTCTAAAGATGGTCCATTCTTTGGGTTAATGATCCGTTATTATCGATGAGTTCTCAGAAGTTGGTCCATTCTTTGGTTGATGATCCCGCATCTATACGAACCCTCAAAGTGCGGACCAATAATATCACTATTAATTCAATCTTATTAAAAACTCCTTAAATTTGGTCCATTCCCTTTATTCTATCGACCAGGCAAGATGAAACTAGCTTTCAGCAAAAAAATGAATGTTAATAGTAGTAAACACTCCTATCAACAAAATAAAACCAAATTTTTTTTCATCTATTAATCAGTTCCTTTTCCCTTTCTATCAAGGTTTAAACCGCATTCCCAGCAAAGATTTCTAAAAAAACAGAAATTTTTCAAAAAAATTTACAAATTAAGAAGGAATTGAAAAAATTTCGTTGAATACATTAAGTAGATTTCATCTAGGGGAAAAGGTGGTGAATACAGTGGAAGTAACAGATGTCAGATTACGCCGTGTAAATACCGATGGTCGAATGAGAGCCATTGCTTCCATTACACTTGACAATGAATTTGTCGTACATGATATTCGTGTAATTGATGGTAATAACGGATTGTTTGTGGCTATGCCAAGCAAACGAACTCCAGATGGAGAATTCCGTGATATCGCTCATCCTATTAATTCGGGTACCCGCGGTAAAATCCAGGAAGCGGTTCTTACAGAATACCATCGTTTAGGTGAGTTGGAAGAAGAAGTGGAATTAGAGGAAGCTGGAAGTGCTTCTTAATAGAATAGTTGACAGCAGGAGCCTACTTCTATAGTAAGGCTCTTTTTTTTCTACCCCCAAAGTACCTTCCTCAAACGCTCCGTACGTTCTCCAGGAGGATGCATATTCCGATTTAGCTGTACCCTGTTAATTTTAGCTCTTTAACGGTAATGTCATAAATATTGTCCCAACCAATGTCAAATATGTGTATTTTAAAGAGATTCCTTGAAATATAAAGTTTTTTAGGATATATTCGTAATGGAAAAAAGGATAATGGAGGGCCCTATATATATGACGAATAGATATGCCGTGATTTTAGCAGCAGGACAGGGAACCAGAATGAAATCCAAGTTATATAAGGTGTTGCACCCGGTTTGTGATAAGCCGATGGTGGAACATGTTGTTGATCAAATTACCACTCTTGATATAAATAAAACCGTGACAATTGTAGGGCATGGTGCTGAACTTGTGCAGACTCACTTGGAAGGAAGAAGTGAATTTTCCTTGCAGGAGGAACAGCTCGGAACTGCCCATGCAGTCATGCAGGCTGAAGAAGTACTTGGCGGTTTGGAAGGAACGACTCTTGTTGTATGTGGGGATACTCCGCTGATTAAGGCTGAAACAATGGAAGCGCTATTAAAGCATCATGATGCCCAAAAAGCGAAAGCGACCATACTGACAGGAAAGCCTGAAGATGCCACTGGTTACGGAAGGATCATTCGCAATCAAGAAGGTCTTGTAGAAAAGATTGTTGAGCATAAGGATGCTTCTGAAGAAGAACGCCTTGTAAAGGAAATTAACACAGGCACGTATTGTTTTGATAATAAAGCTCTCTTTGAAACGTTGAAAAAAGTGTCTAATGACAATAGTCAAGGTGAATACTATTTACCGGATGTCATTGAAATTTTGAAATCAGAGGGAGAAATCGTCAGCGCTTATCAAACAGATGACTTTGAAGAGACACTGGGTGTAAATGACCGTGTGGCATTGTCCCAAGCTGAGCAAATCATGAAAAAAAGGATCAATGAGAAACATATGCGCAATGGTGTGACATTCATTGATACGAATACCACTTATATTGGAGCAGATGTTGAGATTGGCCGTGACACAATCATTCATCCTGGCACAGTGATTAAAGGCGATACGGTGATCGGTGAAGATTCAGTTATCGGACCTCACACAGAAATCAAAGATTGCAAGATCGGTGACAATACGACAATCAAACAATCGGTTGCTCATGATAGTGAGATTGGCTCTGATGTGAACATCGGACCATATGCGCATATCCGTCCGCAGTCACAGGTTATGGATGAAGTGAAAATCGGCAACTTCGTTGAGTTGAAAAAAGTAACGTTTGGAAAAGGCAGCAAAGCTTCACACCTGAGCTATATCGGCGATGCTGAAGTGGGTGAAGATGTTAATCTGGGCTGTGGTTCCATTACGGTCAACTATGATGGAAAGAATAAGCATTTAACAAAAATAGAAGATGGCGTTTTTGTAGGTTGTAACTCAAACCTTGTTGCTCCTGTCACAATCGGGAAAGGCGCGTATGTTGCTGCCGGTTCAACGATTACACAGGATGTACCAGGAGAGTCTTTATCCATTGCAAGAGCCCGTCAAGTGAACAAAGAGAACTACGTAAATAAATTAAATCTTAACAACAACTAATTTGGAGGTTGCCATGCCTAACAGTTACTCTAATTCTAAATTGAAAATCTTTTCTTTGAATTCAAACCCTTCCCTTGCAGAAGAAATCGCGAAAGAAGTGGGAGTTCCACTCGGTCAATGTACAGTCAAACAATTCAGTGACGGAGAAATCCAGATCAATATCGAGGAAAGTATCCGCGGCTGTGATGTATTCGTTATCCAGTCTACAAGTGCTCCTGTTAATGAAAACCTGATGGAACTTCTGATTATGGTTGATGCCCTGAAGAGAGCATCTGCGAAAACAATCAATATTGTAATGCCATACTATGGCTATGCAAGACAGGACCGAAAAGCGCGCGCCCGTGAACCAATTACGGCAAAGCTTGTAGCAAACCTTCTTGAAACAGCTGGTGCAACGCGTGTCATCACTCTTGACCTGCATGCTCCGCAAATCCAAGGATTCTTTGATATCCTGATCGACCACCTGATGGGCGTGCCGATTTTAGGAGACTACTTCCTTGAAAAAGGATTCAAAGCTGAGGACATTGTAATTGTATCCCCTGATCATGGCGGTGTAACAAGAGCGCGTAAACTGGCGGAAAGATTGAAAGCACCAATTGCCATTATTGACAAACGCCGTCCAAAACCAAACGTTTCAGAAGTCATGAACATTGTCGGTAACATCGATGGCAAAATCGCGATTCTCATCGATGATATCATCGATACAGCTGGTACCATCACATTGGGAGCCAACGCACTCGTGGAAAATGGAGCAAGAGAAGTATATGCTTGTTGTACACATCCTGTTCTTTCCGGCCCTGCTATCGAAAGAATTCAAAATTCAAAAATCAAAGAATTGATAGTAACGAACTCCATTCCATTATCTGAAGACAAAATGATAGATAAAATCGAACAACTTTCTGTTGCCCCTCTAATCGGTGAAGCAATCATCCGTGTCTATGAGCAGCAATCAGTAAGTACATTGTTTGATTGATTCTTGCTAAACCAGACGAAACTTTCGTCTGGTTTTTTCTTTCTATCCACTCATAAGTTTAGGAATAAATATCTTAAACTGCGACAATAGCTAAGGAGATTGGAGCGGAAGAGGGTGTTACTCCTGCGGGATTAGCGGGAGTGTCTAGTTCCTGCGCCGGAGTCAATAACCCTCAGCAGATAAAAACATAGATCACCTATTTTTTGCTGAGGATAATTGCCTGTCGGGGCTGAACGGCCGCTTCCACTTTTTAGTTCACCGCCCGCCCCGCGGAGTTAAACTCCTTGCAGCGGAAATTAATGAATCCCCTTTTCACCTGACAAAACGGAAACATTTTAGAAACACCCTGTTTAATATTCCCTTTTTTAGGGTATTTTTTATAGAGAGACTATTATAGAAAATTGAGGAAGGGGTTTTATTTATGGCTGTAGAGCTTAAAGCTAATAACCGTACTGGTTCTAAAAGATCTGATTTAACTAATCTTCGACATCAAGGGAGTATCCCTGCAGTAGTTTACGGATATAAAACGGAAAACACACCGATTGCCATCGATTCAATCGAGTTTATTAAAACGATGAGAGAGGCCGGACGTAACGGAATCATCTCTTTGAATATCGATGGAAACAAACAGAACGTGGTATTAAGTGATTATCAGCAGGATCACATCAAAGATGCTGTCATCCATGCCGATTTCCTTGCTGTTAATATGTCCAGTGAAATGGATGCGGATGTGCGTATTGAACTTGTCGGCGAATCGGCAGGCGTTAAAGATGGAGGCGTATTGCAGCAGCCGCTTCATGATGTGTCTGTAACAGCAAAACCGTCGGATATCCCTGACAGTGTTCAGGTGGACATTTCTGGACTTCAAGTAGGGGAGACCATCACAGTCGGAGATATCAAAGGCAACTATTCCTTCACAATCAACACTGAAGATGAACGTACGATTGCCTCTGTACTGGCACCTCGTCAAGAGGAAGAAATCAGTTCCGGTGAAGAGCAGGAAGCCGGTCAGCCAGAAAATGAAGAAGGCCGTGAGACTGAAGCAAGCAACGAGAGTGAAGGCGCGGAAGAATAAAAAAATAAATTTTCCAGGCGCAGCCTTTTGCGGGTTGCGTCTTTTATCGTTTATGCTTATGGTAGTGGTAGTGCTGTTAAATGAGGTGGAACAATGAAATTAATCGTTGGGCTTGGAAATCCAGGATCACAATATGATCATACGAGACATAATATAGGTTTTGAAGTTATAGATGAACTGGCAAAGAGATTTGACAGTCCCCTTAATCAATCAAAATTCAAAGGGGTGTATGCAAGCGTCCATCATAAAGGAGAAAAGGTCATATTACTTAAACCTCTTACATATATGAACTTATCGGGAGAAAGTATTGTTCCCCTGATGGATTACTTTGATATTGATGAAGAGGATCTAGTGGTGATTTATGATGACCTTGATTTGCCGGTAGGAAAAATCAGGCTTCGGCAAAAGGGCAGCCCGGGCGGCCATAATGGGATGAAGTCTATTATTGCCCATTTAGGGACTCAGCAGTTCAACAGGATCAGAGTGGGCATTGACCGTCCCCCAAGCGGCATGAAGGTACCTGATTATGTGTTAGGGAGATTCACTCCGGAAGAACGGGAAACCATGCAGGATGTCATCAAGGCCAGTGCTGATGCATGTGAAGCGTGGCTTGAAAAGCCTTTCCTTGAAGTCATGAATAGCTTTAACTGAGTTAGATGCTGTATAACTCCTTCGTAACCCGTTCATACTAATGATAGGCATGTTCATGAAGGAGGAAGGATATGGCGATTAATTATTTCTGCCGCCATTGCGGTTATAAAGTCGGTAGTTTGAATCAGGTTTCCGTGCAATCCGAACAGGTCGGTTTGCATAAACTTTCGGATGAAGACCGCATGGATATGGTATCATATGAACAAAATGGTGATATTCATATTAAGACGATTTGCGAGGACTGCCAGGAATCGCTTAATCGCAATCCGGATTATCATGAATCAGATTATCTGATTCATTAATTGGCTTTGGTCATTACCAAAGCATTTTTCTATTGATAAAATAAGCGGGTTGGTTTCTGCGGTCGGAGGTACGGCAGAAGTCAGCTCAACGTTGACATCACCGGAATTATGTTAAACAAGCTTTTGCAATCTACTATTTTTAATAGACTATGAGCCAAAGGGTTTTCTGAAAATCCAGTTATCAGAAGCCCCGTTTCTTTCGCTAGAGGAGCGGGAATTTTAGGAGCAAATCAAATAGAACAGAAATAGAGAGGAGGATTACTCCCTTGAATAGTATTTTACACTTCATTGGACAAAATGAAGAATTACAGGCCCTGGCCTCAGGAGTGGAGGAAGGTCTGGGTGAACAACTTGTCGCAGGATTATCTGGTTCATCTAGAAGTGTGTTCATCGCTTCTATGTTTCGCAAGACGGGGAAGTCAGCAATTGTCCTAACCCACAATCTGCTGCAGGCACAAAAAATTTATGAGGACCTTCTTCAGTTTCTGAATGATGAAGAAGTTTATCTATATCCGGCCAATGAGCTGATCGCTGCTGAGCTAAGTGTGGCAAGTCCCGAACTGAAGTCGCAGCGGATAGAAGTGCTAAACAGGCTCGCGACCGATCAGAAAGGGATTTTCGTCGTTCCGGCCGCAGGCTTGAGAAAGATTTTACCTCCCAAATCGTTATGGAAGTCAATGCAGCTGTCCTTTACGCTGGGAGAAGATGTCGATTTGGACAATCTTTTGGAGCAGTTGTTGGTCATGGGCTATCAGCGCAATGAAATGGTGGGAACACCGGGTGAGTTCAGTTTACGGGGGGGCATTCTCGATATTTTTCCTCACACCCTCGAGACCCCGGTTCGCATCGAGTTGTTCGATACAGAAGTGGATTCCATTCGTTCTTTTTCTTTAGAGGATCAAAGGTCGATTGAAAAGCTTAAAGATGTCCATATCGGTCCTGCTTCAGAAACCATCATGAAAGGCGAGCATCTTGCGAACATTATTGACCGCCTGGAAGCAGGGCTGGCCAAAAGCCTGAAAAAAATAAAAAGTGACTCGGTAAAAGAAAAACTCACCCAAAATATTGGCTATGAGTTGGAGCAGCTGAGGAATGGGCAAAAATCTCAGCAGGTCTATAAGTATCTATCTTTTGCCTATGATGAACCTGCTAGCTTGCTAGACTATCTTCCTGAAGACGGCATATTCTTTCTGGATGAGCTGGGAAGAGTGCAGGAAATGGGCGAGTCGCTGGATAAAGAAGAGGCGGAATGGTATACATCTCTTTTACAAGAGGGCGAAATCGTTCATGATGCCCCAGTCTCTCACAACCTTTCGAAACTGTTGATTCAGACCAGTTTGCCGAAGGTTTATTTCTCATTGTTCCTGCGCCATATCCCGAATACTAGTCCACAGAACATTTTTAATCTTTCCAGCAAGCCGATGCAGAGCTTCCATGGACAGATGCATGTCTTGAAAGCCGAACTGGATCGCTGGAAAAAAGGGAATTTTAATATTATCCTATTAGGTCCTGATGAAGAGCGGATCAAGAAGCTTCAGCGGGTATTGAAAGATTACGATATCGAAGTAGCGGTTGTCCAGGATAACGATAAGCTGTTAACAGGCCAGGCGCAGATTATGAGCGGCCATCTTACCAACGGCTTTGAACTTCCGATGATGAAAATTGCCGTTTTGACAGAAGAAGAACTTTTTAACAAGAAGACAAGAAAAGCCCCGCGTAAACAAAAGCTTTCCAATGCGGAGAGGATCAAGAGTTATTCCGAATTGAAAATTGGTGACCATGTTGTCCATGTCAATCATGGGATCGGGAAATACTTGGGGATCGAAACTCTTGAAATCAACGGCGTTCACAAGGATTATCTGCATATTAAATACCAGGGCAACGACAAATTGTACGTGCCGGTGGAGCAGTTTGACCTTGTACAGAAGTATGTAGCCTCTGAAAGCAAGGACCCGAAGCTATATAAACTGGGCGGTACCGAATGGAAGAAGGTTAAAAATAAAGTAGAATCCTCTGTGCAGGACATAGCGGACGATCTCATCAAGCTTTATGCAGAAAGAGAAGCCTCCAAAGGGTATGCCTTCTCTCCTGACGGTGATATGCAAAGGGAATTTGAAACGTCCTTCCCATATCAGGAAACGGAAGATCAGTTGCGCTCAATTGATGAAATTAAAAAAGATATGGAAAGAGAAAGGCCGATGGACCGGCTGCTTTGCGGTGACGTGGGTTACGGTAAAACAGAAGTGGCCATCCGTGCTGCCTTCAAAGCTGTTGTGGACGGAAAACAGGTTGCCCTGCTGGTACCGACTACGATCCTTGCACAGCAGCATTATGAGACGATGAAAGAAAGATTTCAGGATTTCGGACTTGAAGTGGGTCTGTTGAGCAGATTCCGTACGAAGAAACAGCAAACGGAAACCATCAAGGGAATAAAAGCAGGTACCGTTGATGTTGTCGTAGGTACCCATAGGATTTTATCGAAAGATATTCAATACCGTGACTTAGGACTGTTGATCATTGATGAAGAACAAAGGTTCGGGGTTACCCATAAAGAAAAGATCAAGCAGCTGAAGACCAATATTGATGTACTGACCCTGACGGCAACGCCAATCCCGAGGACATTGCATATGTCCATGCTTGGGGTAAGAGATCTTTCTGTCATTGAAACGCCGCCGGAAAACCGCTTCCCGGTCCAGACGTATGTCATGGAATACAATGGGGTAATGATGAAGGAAGCGATTGAGCGGGAATTGGCACGGGATGGTCAGGTTTACTTCCTGTATAACCGTGTCGAGGACATCGAGCGGAAGGCAGAGGAAATATCCATGCTTGTTCCTGATGCAAGAGTGGCATTCGCTCATGGGAAAATGAATGAAACTGAACTGGAATCTGTTATCCTCAGCTTCCTTGACGGTGAATTTGATGTTCTCGTGACGACGACCATCATTGAAACAGGTGTCGATATCCCGAATGTCAATACGTTGATCGTGTATGATGCAGACCGGATGGGACTTTCCCAGCTCTATCAATTAAGAGGAAGGGTCGGTCGTTCTAACAGGGTCGCGTATTCGTATTTTACGTACCGCAAAGATAAAGTGCTGACAGAAGTTGCGGAGAAGAGGCTGCAGGCTATTAAAGAGTTTACGGAGCTCGGGTCCGGGTTCAAAATTGCGATGCGTGATTTGACCATTCGGGGAGCCGGTAATATTCTCGGTGCCCAGCAGCATGGCTTCATTGACTCTGTCGGATTCGACCTTTATTCGCAAATGCTTAAAGAGGCAATTGAAGAAAGAAAAGGAGACCTTCCGAAAGAGAAGTCCCATTCATTTGAAGTCGATATGGAAGTCGATGCTTATATACCGGACAGCTATATCAAAGACGGCCATCAAAAGATTGAAATGTACAAGCGATTCCGTTCAGTCTCTACTTTGAAAGAAGTCGAGGAACTTCAGGATGAAATGCTTGATAGGTTTGGGGAATATCCGGAAGAAACAGCCTACCTTTTCCAGATTGCCCAAATGAAAGTATATGCAAGACAGGCAAAGCTTGAAAGTATCAAGCAAAACAAAAAAGAGATTTCGATCTATATGTCTCCGGAAGGCACCCAGGAGATTGACGGCAGCAAAGTGTTTGATATCTGCAACAAACACGGCCGTGCAGTCGGTCTCGGCATGGAAGAACAAAAACTGAAAATCACCATCAATACGAATCGAATGAAAACATCCCAATGGTTTAATATTGCGTTTGACATCGTCAAAAATATTCAATTTGCCAGAAAAGATGCAGAGGTTCACTCCTAAACAAAACCCCCGGCCCGCAGAGGGCAGGGGGTTTTAGTACGCTAAAGCACTAAAAGGGACAGTCCCTCTTAGTGCGGTGAAGCGATAAAGTGTTGTAAGAAAGTGAATCCTTCTTTGATTCTCTGCGTATATAGGTCAAGCGGGTGCTTGAAGTGAAATGCAAAAGTTGTAATGGCGAGTCATTTGTTGAAGCAACTGACTATATCAACCTCCGCCCGTTAAACAAAAGGATGGCCCTTGGTTCTGAAAAGATATATACCGTTTGTTTAAGCTGCGGCGAGGTTATATCCATTAAGATTAAAAATCCGGAAAAACTAAAATGAGTAAATAAATGATTATACAGAACATTTGAAGCAGCTGAACAGGCAGCTTCTTTTTTTATAGTCAATTCCAGATCTTAATGAAGAAAGGACTTATCGGGCTAATGAGATGGAGTTTTTGTTGAGGTTGGGTCGAAAAGGGAGTAAACGGCCCAATGAGAATGAAATTTTGGAGAGGTGTTGGTGCGAAAAGGGAGTAAACGGCCCAATGAGAATGAAATTTTGGAGGGATGTTGGTGCGAAAAGGGAGTAAACGGCCCAATGAGAATGAAATTTTGGAGAGGTATTGGTGCGAAAAGGGAGTAAACGGCCCAACGAGAATGAAATTTTGGAGGGATGTTGGGTCGAAAAGGGAGTAAACGGCCCAATGAGAATGAAATTTTGGAGAGGTATTGGTGCGAAAAGGGAGTAAACGGCCCAATGAGAATGAAATTTTGGAGGGATGTTGGTGCGAAAAGGGAGTAAACGACCCAATGAGAATTAATTTTTGAAGGGGATTGGGTCGAAAAGGGAGTAAACGGCCCAATGAGATTAAAAATTTGAAGAGATGTTGGGTCGAAAAAGAGTTACCAGACCAAATGAGGTTTAAATGTAAATTTGTGAGCATATAAATCCACCTCCAGTGTCCAAACGGCTGGAGTACTGCCCACCCCTCCTTCGCGATAAGTCATCATCAAACTCATCTTCCGCCTAATCTAAAGTAGCTCCTAGAAAAAGTCGGCTCCTGGGCTTTTTCGTTTATCAAGGACTTTACATCCAGAGTTGCCTTAAATACTAAGCAAAATGAACATTAACTCACATGTGTTCATTGTGTTTTCTTTATCTCCATGCGGCAGTGCTTCATGCGGTACATAACTGAACGGCCGCTTCCGCTTTAAGTATGTAACTAAAATGTAATAAGTGAATTTTGTTTATTTTGGAGGAGTCAGGGTATTTAATTTAATGAAGCTGCCGTTGGTAAAATAAACCTCAACTAGAACAAAAACGTAATTGCAGAAAAAATAGTGTAATGTGTATAGAAGTTTCCTCTTGAAGGATACTAAAATCAACTTTGGTAATGAATACAGCAGTAATTACCGAATAAAATCATCTGATGAAAGTGAGGCAACTATAGATGAAAGCAACTGGTATTGTTCGTCGTATTGATGATTTAGGTCGTGTGGTAATTCCTAAGGAAATTCGCAGGACTCTAAGAATTCGCGAAGGTGATCCGCTGGAGATTTTCGTTGATCGTGACGGCGAGGTCATCTTAAAGAAATACTCACCAATCAGTGAGTTAAGCGATTTTGCAAAAGAATATGCCGAGGCATTGTACGACAGCCTTGGAAGTTCCGTAATCATTACAGACAGAGATGCTGTAATCACGATTGCAGGAGGCTCTAAAAAAGAATTTTTAAATAAAAATATTAGTGACTTGATTGAAAAGCAAATGGGAGAACGTAATTCCGTACTGCACACACAACAAGGCAAAATTGAGCTTGTTGAAGGTGTGGAAGAAGAAGTATCTTCTTACACGATTGCACCGATTATCGCTAACGGTGATCCGATTGGAACAGTGACGATTTTCTCGAAGGATAAGACAATTGGTGAAGTTGAGCAAAAAGCAGTAGAAACGGCAGCTGGTTTCTTAGCAAGACAAATGGAATCATAATGAGGAGCGGTGATACCGCTTCTTTTTTTTTTCGTCCAATTAGGTTTTCTTTGAATTTCGGGACTGAAGGTAAGAGGGTGTTTTGTGTTATAATACAGTACATTAATTCGCAAAGGAAGGCAGGAACGAACGATTGCCTCATAAAAACACTTCAAAAAAATTGATGGTGGGAACCTTTATTCTAACGGCGGCAGCACTTATCACCAAAATTCTCAGTGCTGTCTATCGTGTCCCTTTCCAAAATATTGTCGGGGATATTGGATTCTATATTTATCAGCAAGTCTATCCTTTCTATGGAATAGCCCTTGCTCTTTCTACATATGGATTTCCGGTTATTATCTCAAAGATGATTGCCGAACGGCAGGAGGGAAAGAATGATAAGGAAGTCCAGGCTGTGTTGCGGTCTTCTTTTCTTTTTCTCAGTGTAACCGGCGTAGTGTGGTTTGTGCTCATTTACTTTGGAGCAGGCCCGATCGCTTCCCTGATGGGGGACCCTCAGCTTCAGGGTCTGATTGAATTGATCAGCGTGACCTTCTTGCTGCTTCCCTTTATATCCGGGCTTAGGGGATTTTATCAGGGGGCAGGCAATATGGTTCCGACTGCATATTCGCAAGTAGGTGAACAGCTTGTCCGCGTCGTTACGATAATTTCTTTTTCAGCCATCCTGACCGCCCAGGGGTATTCTCTTTATATGGCAGGTGCCGGTGCGTTATTCGGCTCGATTACGGGAGGGCTGGCCTGTATTGTCATTTTGGTAACATTTCTTTGGAAAGATAAAAATCGATTGTTACGTCCATTCCCAATCATAAAGGGGGGAGGCCACAGAGAAATCTGGTCCAGGCTTTTCAAGCATGGGACGGCCATATGTGTCAGCGGAATGCTGCTTGTATTGCTTCAATTGATTGATGCACTGAATGTATATTCCTTATTATTAAATTCAGGTGTATCAGAGAACACCGCCAAACAGTTAAAGGGCATCTACGACAGGGGCCAGCCGTTCATTCAACTGGGTACCGTGGTCAGCACTTCCCTTTCATTAACCCTTGTTCCGTTGATTACAGCAGCTTTTCGTAAAGGTGAAACATCGGAAATGAACAAAAAGATCAGGCTGGCGTTAAAAATCGGCAGTCTTGCAGGGTTTGCAGCTTCTCTTGGATTAATCAATATTATAAAACCGACCAATGCAATGTTGTTTCAAAACAGTGCTGGTTCGGATGTCATTGCCGTGTTTTGTTTGTCTATCTTATTCAGCTCGGTGATTTTGACGATATCAGCCATCCTTCAGGGAATAGAACTTATCTACTTTCCGGCATTGACCATTCTTGGCGGACTTGCCGTCAAATTCGGCCTGAATATCTTGCTTGTCAGCAGGTATGGAACGATGGGTGCATCGATATCAACAGTCATCGCTTTGGGAATCATTGCTTTAATCCTTGTCGTCCGTTTAAAAAAGCAATTTACAATTTTATTTTTATCATCCCGTTTTTACACGGTTACAACAATAGCAGGCATCGGAATGACAGCAGCCTTACAGCTATATTCCTATCTTTTTACTATCCTTACCGGTGCTGAATCAAGGATGCTAGCCACTGTCCAATCCCTGACTGGTGTGGCGATTGGAGGCATCATCTTTTTACTGATTATATTAAAGGGGAAAATCTTTTCCGAGGAAGAACTGGGCCAGCTCCCTATGGGGGACAAACTGAACTCAGTTTCAGAACGGATTAAATAAAAATCAATGGAGGTACAGTATGTTTAAAATTACGGTTGCCGGGCTTGGAGCAGGTGAATTGGATCAATTGCCGCTGGGTGTGTATAAACAGTTGAAGGGCCAAAGGAAAACATTTCTGCGGACGGAAAATCACCCCGTCGTGGAACAGCTAAAAGAAGAGGGCTTTGTATATGAGTCTTTTGATTATATCTATGAAAAACATGATAGCTTCGAACAGGTTTATAGTGAAATCGTTGAGGTGCTGAAAGATAAAGCTCAAAACAATGAGATACTCTATGGGGTTCCCGGCCACCCTCTTGTAGCCGAAAAAACAGTGCAGCTGTTAATTGATGCTTCTGAACAGGAAGGATTCGTTCTCGACATCATAGGCGGACAAAGTTTTCTTGATCCTTTATTTGCGGCGGTAAAGGCAGATCCAATTGAAGGATTTCAGCTCCTGGACGGCACCGATCTGAATCTTGAAGACATCAAGATGGACCAGCATTTGCTCATCGGCCAGGTGTATGATGCATTTTCAGCTTCGAACGTGAAACTGACTTTGATGGAATTGTACCCTTTCGATTATATGGTGAAAATGGTAACAGCAGCTGGAACGAAAAATGAGTTGGTAAAAAAGATTCCACTAGTGGAACTCGACCGCGAAGTCGAATTGAATAATCTTACCAGCTTATATGTTCCTCCTGCCCGTGAAATGGATATGAGGTATAAACAGTTTTCGACGTTTAGGCAAATCATTGCCCGTTTACGGGGGCCGGGGGGCTGTCCTTGGGATATTGAACAGACTCACCATTCACTAAAGAAGTATTTAATAGAAGAAACCTATGAATTGTTGGAAGCGATCGAGGAAGAAGATACAGATCATATAATTGAAGAACTGGGAGATGTGCTTCTGCAGATCATGCTTCATGCTCAAATCGGGGAAGATGAAGGGATGTTCTCCATTAATGAAGTGATTGAGACAGTTGCAGAAAAAATGGTGCGGCGCCATCCCCACGTCTTTGGAGACGTTTCAGTGGAGAACTCAGACGATGTTAAGGCGAATTGGGAAACAATCAAAAAGGCTGAAAAAGGTGAGCAGGAACAACCTTTATTGAAGGGTGTTGCGAAAGGATATCCGTCTTTGATTAAAGCCTATGAATATCAGAAAAAAGCCGCTAAAGTCGGCTTTGATTGGGAATTGACCGATGATGCGTGGGAGAAAGTGAATGAAGAAATAGAGGAATTCCGTGTGGAAGCAGCGAAAGGAGATAAACACACCCAAACAAGCGAGTTTGGTGACCTGCTGTTTTCCCTGGTCAATATCGCCCGTTTCTATAAAATTCATCCTGAAGAAGCTTTGGCCATGGCAAATAACAAATTCTTTAATCGTTTTGCCTATGTTGAACAAAAGGTAAAGGAAAGTGGTAAGGACTTTGCGCGATTTTCCTTGGAGGAACTTGATCAGT
>NZ_ABCF01000045.1 GCF_000181495.1 Bacillus sp. SG-1 | reverse complement strand
CAACTGCCTAATGCGTCAATCAGGTGAGAAGCGGGTAGCTTCTTCTTTACCGCAAACTGTATTCAATTACCTTAGTACTATATCATAATCAGTCATACACTGTCAAATGATCGCTTTCTTTTGCAACAAGAATTATCTTATCAAAGAATTTCTCTGACTGCAACAGTTTTTTAAAAAAATGTTTCAAAAGAAGCTGAAAGTGAAATAGTATAGTACATTAAAAATTTAAAGGAGGAAGAACAATGAAGAAAACATTATCAATTATAGGTGCACTATCACTGTCCATGTTTCTTGGTGCCTGCGCGGAAGACGAAGAGGCTTTAGATAACCAGGCAGAGACAGAAGATGAAGAAGAGTTTACAGATGAACGGGCGGACGGCATTAAATTCGATTACTTTGAAATCGATGTGGAATACCCTGACATGCTCGAAGCGGCATATGAAGTAGAATATGAGAAAGAAGACGATGGTCTTGAAGCCAGCTTAGATGATAATATTAATGGTGAGGAGCTAGACGGTGCTCAGGCGTTTGAAACCCTTTACCCAATTTTCACCGAACAACTTACGTTTGACGAAACCACTGACCAGGAGGAAATCGTTTCACAGCTTGTCAAAGGATTTAACCTGAGGGAAGACTTTGAATTTATGGAAGTGGACATTGATATGAGCAATGGCGAATCTATAGAGTTTGAAGCGGAAAACAATTAATACCTTTGGCAGCCAATTATGAATTGGCTGCTATGTTATGTGGTCTTTGAATACGCGAAAAGCCGGCTCTCATCAGAGGGCCGGCTTTTCGTATTATCTATTCACTTCGTCCGTTACTTTTTGAACGAAATCTGACAGTGAAACTGTTTCAGACTTTTGCTCGCCGTATTTTCTAACATTGACGGCTTCTTCTTGGATTTCATTATCACCGACAACAAGCATGTATGGTATCTTGCTCATCTGGGCTTCACGAATCTTATAACCGATTTTTTCATCACGGCTATCAAGCTCTACACGTAGACCTTGTGCCTGAAGCTCTTCCTGAACTTTTTTTGCATAATCGAAATGAACATCCGGGGAAACTGGAATGACTTGAACTTGAACAGGAGCGAGCCATGTCGGGAATGCTCCTTTATACTCTTCAATCAGGAAAGCAACAAAGCGTTCCATCGTTGAAACCACTCCGCGGTGGATAACAACCGGACGATGGTGCTTACCGTCTTCACCGATATACGTTAAGTCAAAGCGCTCTGGAAGCAGGAAGTCCAACTGAACAGTTGATAATGTTTCTTCTTTTCCTAAGGCAGTTTTTACCTGCACATCCAATTTAGGACCGTAGAATGCCGCTTCGCCTTCCGCTTCAAAGTAATCGATTTCCATCTCGTCCATCGCTTCTTTCAGCATTTGCTGCGCTTTGTTCCACATCTCATCATCATCAAAATACTTTTCTGTATCTTGAGGGTCACGGTAAGAAAGCCTGAAGGAATAATCATTTAGATCAAAGTCCTTGTAAACCTCAAGAACTAAGCGAACAACACGTTTGAACTCTTCTTTGATTTGATCAGGGCGTACAAATAGATGGGCATCATTCAGCGTCATCCCTCTGACACGCTGTAAGCCTGAGAGCGCACCGGACATTTCATAGCGGTGCATCGTACCAAGTTCCGCGATACGGATTGGCAGTTCACGGTAACTGTGAATGCTGTTTTTATAGATCATCATATGGTGCGGGCAGTTCATCGGACGAAGCACTAACTGCTCATTGTCCATATCCATCACAGGGAACATGTTCTCTTGATAATGATCCCAGTGTCCGCTTGTTTTATAAAGATCGACACTTCCCATAACTGGAGTGTAGACGTGGTCATAGCCAAGTTTTTCTTCTTTATCAACAATGTAGCGCTCAATGATGCGGCGGATTGTTGCACCTTTAGGCAGCCACATTGGAAGGCCTTGTCCAACTTTTTGCGAGTTCATGAACAAGTTCAGCTCTTTACCGATTTTGCGGTGATCACGCTCTTTCGCTTCTTCAAGAAGGCGCAAGTGCTCTTTTAAATCTTCTTTTTTGAAAAATGCTGTACCATAAATACGCTGCAGCATCTTGTTGTCGCTGTTTCCGCGCCAGTAGGCACCCGCAATACTTAGAAGCTTGAACTCTTTTATCTTCCCTGTTGAAGGCACGTGGATTCCACGACAAAGGTCAAAGAAATCGCCTTGCTCATAGATGGATACCTGTTCTCCTTCTGGAATTGCTTCAAGAAGTTCAATTTTATATTCATCGCTAACTTCTTCATACATCTTCTGAGCTTCATCACGGCTTACTTCTTTTCGGATCACCTCGAGATTTGATTCGGCAATCTTTTTCATTTCTTTTTCAATCTTAGGAAGATCTTCCGGCGTGATTGAATGCTCAGTATCGATATCATAATAGAAGCCGCCATCGATTACAGGCCCGATTCCCAATTTCACATCAGGATACAATCTCTTGATAGCCTGCGCCATCAAGTGGGCAGTACTATGACGAAGGACCTCCAAGGCATCCTCATGGTCAGGTGTCACAATCTCGATGGCTCCGTCCTCTGTAATTGGTGTTTTTAAATCTATAAGATTTCCATTGACCTTCCCTGCCAAAGCTTTTTTCTTCAGGCCCGGGCTGATGGAAGAAGCGATCTCTTCAGTTGTTGTTCCCTGTGGAAACTCCTTTACATTCCCATCTGGAAAAGTGATTTTCAATGCTTCTGACATAATGATTTTCCTCCTTAATTCAGTTTTCTAAAAGATGTTACTTAAGATTTTGCTACAGGGTAAATCATGTCCATAAAACTGTCCTTCATAAAACAGCTTCGAAAAAAAAAACAAAAAAACCCCGTCCCTTCATAAATGAAGGGACGAGGTTTGTTGTAATAGTCTCGTGGTTCCACCCAACTTTTCATTTGCTCATGGAAAAAAGAATGAATGCAAATGACTCCGGATCATATAACGGCTGCTGCCGTCAACCAATACTGACGAACGATAAGCGGCGAATTTCCGCGTCGATTTCGCTCGCTCGGATCCTCACGTATTATAGATACGCTCCGGTCCTCTCTCTCTCATCTCCTTGAACTTCTTGCTTCTCGTTCGTCAGGTGAGGAGAGATTGCGGCGAATTTCCGCGTCGATTTCGCTCGCTCGGATCCTCACGTATTATAGATACGCTCCGGTCCTCTCTCTCTCATCTCCTTGAACTTCTTGCTTCTCGTTCGTCAGGGGAGGAGAGATTGCGGCGAATTTCTGCGTCGATTTCGCTCGCTCGGATCCTCACGTATTATAGATACGCTCCGGTCCTCTCTCCCTCATCTCCTTGAACTTCTTGCTTCTCGTTCGTCAGGGGAGGAGAGATTGCGGCGAATTTCTGCGTCGATTTCGCTCGCTCGGATCCTCACGTATTATAGATACGCACCGGTCCTCTCTCTCTCATCTCCTTGAACTTCTTGCTTCTCGTTCGTCAGTGGAGGAGAGATTGCGGCGAATTTCTTCTGCATTTTTCGCTCGTTCGTGTTCATGGTTGAAGTTCAGAGGGGGTAAGTATTTCAATCGTGTTAGGAAGTTCCAGCCCATCGCTTCCCTCTCTGGCAAACCGTCTTTGAATACTGTTGTCCTCATCAAAACCTTGATATATGAAGTTAATATGTAGGTTATTATAGTCGGTTAGATGAGGAAAATCAAGCACATCACTGTAAAATTTGTTATTCGTTTGCAGCATCAGGAATGTCTGAATGAATGCTCCCCGGAAAAGCTGATAACGGCAGGATCCTGACACGCTCCTCGAAAA
Source organism: Bacillus sp. SG-1 (assembly GCF_000181495.1). Classification (GTDB taxonomy): domain Bacteria; phylum Bacillota; class Bacilli; order Bacillales; family Bacillaceae_B; genus Rossellomorea. The sequence goes on along the minus strand of NZ_ABCF01000045.1, from coordinate 19,184 downwards.
TGTTTTGAATCGTGCGGATCAACTTTAATTCAGGCTCTGCACAATACACGTTGATCATTTTGGGGGCCATCGACAGCAATGGTGCGATCGTATAGGAATCAACATAGACAGGGTGGTTGGTCAAAAGCCGCTTATCCACCACTCTGAACAATTCATTTCGTTTCATTTCTTTTAATTCAGAGTTGAAGAACAGTAAATCGCAGCTTGAAAAATATAAATGAATGGTTTCCTGTTGATCGATTTTGCTCGCCAGGTAGTCTCTCAGCATTTGGACAAACATCTGGTAGTCCTGTTCCAGCTTGTATTCATCTATAGCCTTTTCCACATACAAAATCATTCTTTCATAAAGGGCTTTAAGTCGAAATTTCACAAAAGAATCAAAGTGGACAGGCTCCTCGCTTTCCATTAAAGAAACGAGGTTATTCATCACGAACCCCGTTTCATCCCATTCTGCCAGTAAACAGGTTAATTCATCCCTTTCACCTGAAAGCATCTCCCCAATGATCGTCAGGATCTGTTCCTGTTCATGTGGATCCTTATAGAGGTAGTATTCAGATAATATATATGCAGCCCATTCTAAGCGCTTTATATCCATAATGAACCTGAATAGTCCATCTAAGATGATTTGCTTATTTTCCTGTTTCTTGATTGAAACAATATAATGCATTTGATTTTGAAAAAGGGTTTCGTGGATCATAGTGTCGCACGATTCTTTTTCAAAGAAATGTTGGAGATTTTTTGCGTCTCCATTTTGTTTGAAAATCAATTCAAACAAATCCGTTCCCCCCTTTAAAGCCAAATCCCTGCTTTATATATATGGGGGGCTGGGACAAATTAGAAGTGCTTGGTTCAATTTTCATATAAATAGCGGAAAGGCCCCGATGAGCGGCGTACTGATTGGGGGCTATCGAAGGAACACAACGAACAGAAAGAGTTGTTCAGTTACCATTAGAAGACATTAAAACGGAGCCAGGAAATACACCAGCCGTTGGACGTTAGAGCCCCCCCAAAAAAAAGAAGCAGGAAGACCCGCTTCTATTCTCTCCTATTGATCCCGTCCAGGAGGACCGGTTTTGTCAGATATTTGATTCTTTCCATAATCCTGGCCGCTTTCATCTTCTCTTCTTCTCCACGCTGAGAATAGGTGAGGTGATGTTTGAGGCCTTCATAATCGAAGTTCGAGGTGAAAAAGGTTGGCAGATTCTCGAGCATCCTGAACTGCAAGATGGTCCCGATGATTTCATCCCTCACCCAGCTCGACATCGTTTCTGCTCCAATGTCATCAAGCATTAAAACAGGTGCCTTTTTCACTGCTTCGAGTTTATCATCCATGGAATGATCATTGAGAGACTGCTTCATTTCACGGACGAATTCCGGTATATACACAAGAAGGGAGGCAACTTTTTTCTCTGCCAGCTGGTTTGCGATAGCTCCCAATAGATAAGATTTTCCCACTCCAAACTTACCATGAAGATACAGCCCCTTCAGGTTCCTACCAGCTTCATAGTTCTCGACAAACTCATTGGCAAGATCAACTGCTTCCAGTCTCCCGGGCGAATCAAGATCGATAGTGGAAAAGGATGCCTGCAGAATGTCCTTCGGTACATAGAGACTCTTGATGAGTTTTTCTGATTTTCTTTTCTCATCGTCCATTTCTTTCCGAGGACAGATATGATACTCGATATCAATCACATTCCCTCTTATGACCAGATGAGGATCAAATCCTTTCATCATGTTTTTACATTGGCCAAGGCTCGGACAATCGACACATTGTTTGCTCTGTGTGATGTATTCATAAAGTTTCATCAAGCTGTTATCCACCATCGTCTTGGTGACTTTCCCTTGATTTTTTTCAATGAAATGCTTAACATAATCATCTTGCATGATCTCCTGCCTCATTCTTTCGTATCTTTCTTTAAAGGTCTGGGAGCCAGCAAGCTTTTTCAGGGTGTTATTGATCGGTTCTATCTTCTCCACCTACTTTCGATATTTCTTCAGCTTTTCTTCAAGCTTCCGTTTCTGTTCCTCAAAATCAGAGCTGCTTTGGGCAGGATCATTTTCTTCTTTGGAAGCAGGTTTTTCATCAAACCAATCAGGAAGCTTTTCAGTACGGACAGGCGTTTTTTTGTAACTCTTCTTTGGAGTTTCTTTTTTACCTTCCGCCCAATCCAGATACTGGCGATGTTCTTTTTTGGCCAGCTCCATTGCCTCTTGAGCAGTCGATACTTTTTTTCGGACCCAATGGGATGCAATTTTCTCCAAATATCCTTTGGTCAGCTTCATATCCGTCTTCAACAGAACATATTGCAGCAAAACATTGGTAACCCCTGTGGAAAGTTTCTTTGAAATCATGACTTCTTCAATAGCCTTCAAATCGCTTGACGCCGGTTCGATCCCACCAGAAATATCTTTGAGCACTTCTTTGGGGGAAGTGGTTTCCAGATACTCAATCAGCTCTTCCTCTTTAGATGCCGGCTGTTTCTTGGGAGGTGGAGCACTTTTTGAAATTTTAGGCTGAAGGTCAGGGAGGGGATCTCCTGCATGTTGCAACTGATACCAATCCCTTGCTGCTTTTCGCAATTCCTCAATATTTATTTCATCATCTTCCGTTAAAGCGCTCAAAACTACATTCTTCATCTGCAGCGGGTCTATACTGTATAAGCAGCTTAGTTTGGACACCGTTTCTTTCACATGAGGTGTAAAAGCCCGTCTCGGCACCATACTCTGTGAAAGGCCTGCAAGCAGCAGGTCAAAATCGAAGTCGATGGTATCCACAGGCACCCCTGCAGAATTCCTGGGATCTGTGAATTTTTCACGTGCATCCAATGAGCTTGCATTCTCTGCTTCCTCATCGAGCAGATTGATGGATTGGCTTGAACTATAAACATCCTGAAATGACCGGGTGATCTCTTGATGTTGAGAAAAGTCCACTTCCTCATCACAAAAGAATTTTTTTAAGCGGTTAAAATGCGTTTTTCCGATTTTACGAAAGAGGTAAACATTAAGCATTCCATCCGTAAAAAACTGCTGAGGAGATAACGGAGGCTGAATCTCATAGATGAATTCCCGCGGATCTCCATCCTGCTTCACATAGGTTTTTAACAGTCCGATTCCTTCTAACTTTAGTCTGGCTTCATAGATATCCGGCAGATTCGATGAAAGAAAATTCATCAGATGGTAATGCGAAGATTGTTCTGAATTCAACCTGTATTCCTCTACTTCATTTAAGAGGGTCATATACAGGCTGTAGCATACCGGTCCTATCAATGGCTGATATAAAAAGGTAACTGCTTTCCGTTCATATTCCTGTATGATCCCGTTCAAACAAACAGTATACCTGTCGACAGGCTGAATTTTATTCCAATGTTTCATCATACTAATCTCCCTTACCTTTCCGTAAACGCTGACTTCCATGATGCCTTGAAACAAAGAGAAAAAGAGCCAAGTGGTCCCTCAGCTCAAATCCAGTTAATCTTTTTTTATCAAGTCTTTTAACTCATCAATAAACACATTAATATCCTTAAACTGACGGTACACCGAAGCAAACCGAACATAAGCCACTTCGTCTACTTTCGCCAGCCTGTCCATCACAAGTTCACCGATTTTCTCGGACTGAATCTCTGATGAACCTTCATTCCTTAATTCTTTTTCTATATCCCCAGTGATGCTGTCCAGCATGTCAAGGGAGACTGGGCGCTTTTCACACGCTTTAATAAGGCCTCTCAACATTTTCTCACGGCTGAACTCTTCACGTGTGCCTTCTTTCTTTACCACGATGAGAGGAAACTCTTCTACTTTTTCAAAAGTAGTGAATCTGTAAGAACACTTCTCGCATTCCCGCCTTCTTCTAATCGAGCGTCCTTCATCAACCGGACGGGAATCAACAACTCTGGTTCCATTAAATTTGCATGATGGACATTTCATAATATCAGCTCCGATAATCTTTGTAACAGTCGGACTTTCGTTTATATAATTAAATAATATAAAACTAAGCCTATATTCACAAGATGGAATTTATGCCCTTTTCAGCCTGCTGTCCAATACTTGGTAATAAGAAGTGATTTTCTGCCTCATTTTTGCATAAGAGCCAGGTATCTTTTTATCAGCACTGATTTTAAAATCAACTGCTGATTCAAACGGGGCAACATTTATAGCTGTCACAACGATAAAATAACCTGGAAACCCGCTTTTCTCCACCGTTATCTCTCCCCGTTCCCGTGACTCTGAGATTACTCTATAGTCACTGGATGAAAATAAATCCAGCACAGCCTGAAACACCTTGTCCTGGGCAGATTTATAATAACGGGTCTTAAGTTCTTTATCAGGATTTGAATCCGATGTTTCTATATCAGATTTAAATATGGTGATTATGGATGAAAACACTCCCAAGTTCTTTCCCTCACGATCTTTAATTTAAGTCTCAATACTCCAAGGACAGAGACTTTATAGATATTTGCCGTAAATACATTCCTGTCCTTATTGTACCGAATTTCGCGGCTTAAAAAAAGCATTCCCTTTCCAAAGCAGAAACACTGCAGGTTTCCGCTCTTAATCTATTATAATATAAATAAAAAAGAGCCATTCTATATTATAGAAGGCTCCGCAAATTTTATAGTGCGTTCACTTTTGATTGTTTCACTTGTACAGGACCCATGCCGCGCGGCAATTCGATATTCTCGCGCGTTTGTGCATTTAAGGCTTCAGCTATATAATCAGCAGCGATATTAGGATCAAGATCACCGCAAGTATATACATCAATGCTGGCATAACCATGTTCAGGAAAGCTGTGGATCGTCAAGTGAGATTCTGAAATGATAACCACTCCGCTTACACCTTGTGGAGCAAACTTGTGGAAAGCCACCTCACGAACTTCTGCACCTGATTTCAATGCAGCATCTACAAACGTTCTTTCAATCTCATTTACATCGTTTAACTTGTCAAAATCGCAACCCCATAATTCTGAGATTACATGTCTACCCATTGTTTCCATTTTTTGTTTCCCCCTTTGACATAATTTTTTTCGTCAAAATGAACCTATCCTTCGGCAACATAATAACTACCACGGGGGAAAGTTAGTCCGAAGAGGTCCTAACCCTTTAAGTAGTTAACAATATTTACATTTGCGTTCAAGAAGTTCACGAAAAATAGTATACTTTGTTTATTTCAGATTTGCAATAAAAAAAATTAATTATTTTTATGCATTAGTTGGTTCCTGTTCAAAGTCCCTAGAGTCCTCATTCCGAATAGGTTTTCATGGGTTCATCATTCGATATAGTCTTATTCTTCACCGGCTATTCCCCGATTTAATATTGAGCCTTTATAAAGTGTTTTCCCTTAAAATAGGAATTTACGCATGTTTTCTCTAACACTCTGATAGGTAGTTTTTGTTGTCTTTAGGGTGACAGGAAATTTGTTTGATTGGATAAGGAGTCGTGCCCTACATACATTCAGAAGTTCGTCCTGAATGCTGGAATGATCATGTCATTTCTTAATCGTCCTGTTGTCAATTCAGATTCTGTTTATTAAAAGGAGGGGTTCACCATTATAAGGGCTGATCCTGTCTATAATAGGGTGTTTCGTCCTTAATCAACCCCACCTATATCCCCATTTTTAAAAGGACGGGACTCAAAAATAGGGTGATAAAGTCGGCCCCTATTTTAAGCAGAAGCCAACTTTATAATGTAGTGAGAAAGGTGAGAACACCCCAAAACTAACTGTATAAATGAGATTGTTACTCTTGAGATATAAAGCTGATTTCCGCTCCAGGTATGTGACTCCAATCAATATATATTCAAAAAAACATTTATCTTATTAAAAAGCCAGAAGCTTTGTGCAACGCTGTTTTCGTATATATTGTTGCTCTCGGAAAAATCCAAAGAGCCGGATTTTCCCCTTGGAGACAAGGGCTTTTTTCTCTGAATAAGGTGAATTAGCTCTTTTCTTCTTGTTTATCAGCTTTTTTTAGTTAAATAAGTAAGTATTTTTTATAGTTTGTATTAAATAGCAACAAAGTTTACGAAAAGAGCCTTGTGCAAAAAGGCTTTTTGGAGATACAGAGACCGAGATGAAAAAGCTGAAAAAACAAAAAAACCGGGGAGCCCCCGGTTCTCGAAAATCTATTTTATACATTCACGCTCGTTTTCATTTGCTGTGCCACATATTTCGTCAAGTCTACAACCCGGCAGGAATAACCCCACTCGTTGTCATACCATGCAAGGACCTTTACTTTGCGGTCGCCGATGACCATTGTTGACAGACCGTCAATGATGGCAGAATGCGGGTTCGTGTTGAAGTCGATGGATACAAGCGGTTCAGTTGTGAATTGCAGGATGCCTTCCAACGAACCTTGTGATGCTGTAATCAATGCTTCATTGATTTCTTCTGCAGTCACATCTCTTTTTACATCAACAACAAGATCAACAAGCGAGACATTCGGTGTAGGACACGCAGCGCCATGCCGTGAAGCTTACCTTCCATTGAGGAAGCACCAAGGACAATGCTTTCGCAGCTCCTGTAGTCGTAAGGGATGATGGACTGTCCGCCAGCTCCTGCTCCTCCTCAGTCCTTATGAGATTATCGATAATTCTTTCTGGTCGTTCGTGTAGGCATGGACCGTTGTCATAAGACCATTTTCAATGCCAAACTGTTCATCCAGCACTTTGGCTACAGGCGCCAGGCAGTTTGTTGTACAAGAAGCATTGGAAATGATGTCATGTTCCTCAATTTTTAGAGCGCTTTCATTTACACCCATAACAATGGTTACATCTTCGTTTTTACCAGGCGCAGTAAGGATTACTTTTTTCGCACCGGCCTCAAGATGCAGGCTTGCTTTATCTTTAGAATTGAATTTTCCTGTTGCCTCTATGACAATATCAATCTCAAGATCTTTCCAAGGAAGTTCTCTAGGGTCACGATTGCTTATCAATTTAACACGTTTATCGTTCACAATAATTGCATTTTCCTCAGTCGCTACTTCAGCCTGGAAAATACCATGATTTGTGTCATACTTTATCAAATGTGCCAATGTTTCAGCAGGATAACTCGCATTTATTGCTACAATCTCAATATTCTCATCTAAGATTGCTTTCCTGAATACCATTCTGCCGATACGTCCAAAACCATTGATTGCAATTTTCGCCTTCATTAATTTGGCTCCCCTCTATATAAACGTTATACTTTTTGTGTGTTTCAATTAGCAATAGTATAACATATTTATAAAAAAACTGAATGATAAATTCGCATATTTTAAATGATTAATTATTCTGAATCTTTAACCCGTGCTGTCCTTTACAATATTCGTAACTTCCCAGTCCCTTTACCACTGTTCCAACTTTTCAAAAGACAAAATAACACTCTCTTTTCATAATATGTGTTTACAGCGAAAGTGGACTTGATCACTGATCGCAAGGAGAAATGGAAGCGCCACACTCACGTCAGGCACATAACTCGAGGGGCTTGGCGCTGCAACCTACGTCCAGATATTCCCCGAGGGCACACACACTTTCTATTCCAATCAACCCTATACATTTGATAGCAAAAATTCGTGACAAAAGACAAAAAAAGAAGCATTTTCAGCTTCTTTTTACGGCAGCAGGTTCCAGCGGACAATAAGTTCATCCAGCTGTTCCAGTGTATTTTCAATAGTGCCCGTGTTATCCAATACGGCCTGTGCAAGATTTTTTTTCTCCTGGAGCGGCATTTGGGATTGGATCCGGGCAGTTGCTTCTTCCACTGTCAATGAGTTTCGCTTCATGAGCCTCTTTAACTGAGTTTCTCGATCAACATACACAACGATTGTTCTATCGACCATCCAAGTTAAGTTGCTTTCAAACAGAAGCGGGATATCCATGATGACCGTCTGTTTTCCACTTTCAAACGCTTGATCTTTTTCAGCAAGCATTTGAGCTCTCACAGCGGGATGGACAATGCCATTCAGTTCTTTTCTGCGTTCTTCACTGGTGAAAATAATATCACCCAGTGCTGAACGATTCAAAGTCCCATCAGGATTCAGGATGACCTCACCAAACACCTCAATTATCTTTTCAAGGGCCGGCTCTCCCGGTGCCACCGCTTTACGCGCAGCAGCGTCGGCATCCACCACGGTAAAACCTTTTTGTATAAGAAGTTTTGAAACTGTACTTTTTCCACTGGCAATTCCGCCAGTCAGGCCGATAATTGACTTCATTATCAGTCATCCTTTCTTTACCCTCAGAACCTAAGCACGCCAATCACTATCAACAGTACACCCGGTAAAAAAGATACCTTCTGCACCCACCCCATATGAGCACAACTTTTTCCGATTTTTAGACCTGCTGACAGAAAGATAATACTCATCATCATGACCGTAACAGCAAGCAGTAACGGAGAGTACCCTAACAATGCTGCTCCGATTCCAGCACCGAATGCGTCGAGTGAAAGGGCAAGCCCCAGCATTATTGCTTCCACTCCGGTAATCGTCCCTGATTTATCAAAGTCTGCTGCCATTGGCCTTTTTAAAATATTGATGACGAGCCCAATCGATTCAATTTCAAAATTAAATAAAATTTTCTCTTCATCAACTGATGTATCTTTCCCCGAACGAAAAAATTGCAGAAGGACAAAAGCACCGAGTGCAATCAGAATAAGCCCGCCAATTTTATCTGCGGCTCCTTCTGAGAGAACGTTTTCCGCTGCTCCTCCTATAGACATTGCTGCCAGGAGCGAACCGGCGGAACAAATTGAAATGATCACAATGGACTTAAGCGGCATCCCCATTTTCCTCAGGCCATAAGTCAGCCCTGTACTAAAGCTGTCCAGGCTTACAGCGAACGCAAGCATGAATAATAAAAGTGTTCCACTCATGTTGATAAGCTCCTCCTCCGACTATAAATCAGGAGAGTCGACACCAGAATTTTTTTCCTTTTCTCCGGCTATCCTCCATACGTTAAAAACTACGATAGTATATGGAGAGAGCTTATCAGTTGTTAAGAAACAATTTATTTTGCTTTAGGGAGTCCACATGAAGTCTTTGAATTTAGTGTTTTAGATATACTCCTTTGACTGTGCTGATTCTCTTCTTTTGAGAATCGGCCATCCGAAGCAACCCTTGGACCGGACTGATTCTCTTCTTTTCGAATTCCACCATGTCTAAGCACCACTTCAACCCGGCCGATTCTCTTTTTTTCGGATTCCACCATGTCAAACCAACACTTCGACCGGGTCGATTTTCTTCTTTTGAGATTCCACCATGTCAAACCAACACTTCGACCGGGTCGATTCTCTTCTTTTGATTCCACCACGTCAAACCAACACTTCGACCGGGTCGATTCTCTTCTTTTGAGATTCCACCACGTCAAACCAACACTTCGACCGGGTCGATTCTTCTTTTCGTATTCCACCATGTCTAAGCACCACTTCAACCCGGCCGATTCTCTTCTTTTCGATTTTCACCATGTCTAAGCACCACTTCAACCCGGTCAATTCTCTTTTTTTGAGATTCCACCATGTCAAACCAACACTTCGACCGGGTCGATTCTCTTCTTTTGAGATTCCACCATGTCAAACCAACACTTCGACGGGGGCGATTCTCTTCTTTTCGAATTCCACCATACCAATGCACCACTTTAACCAGGTCGATTCTCTTTATTAGGGAGTCCGCCACCCCAAAGCACCTCTCCTGGATATGGTGTCTCCAATAATAGACAATGTCTAAGTCTATTTCTGGCAATTAGGACAAAAATGAGTCCCTCTGCCGGCGGTAACATTTTTTTCTATTGGTTTGCCGCAGCTCCTGCACTCCTCATTCTTCCGGCCATAGACAAACAGCTGCTGTTGGAACATGCCGATTTGGCCTTGTGAGTTTACGTAAGAACGGATCGTGCTGCCGCCCTGTTCAACTGCTTCACTTAGTGTATCGATGATTTCGTTGTGAAGCTTTTTCATTTCAGATTTTTTAACCGATTTGGCCTTTCTTGCAGGATGAATACCGCTTCTGAACAGTGCCTCATCAACATAGATGTTTCCAAGGCCGACTAACACCGTCTGATCAAGCAGGACAGCTTTTACAGCACGCTCGGTTTTTGCCAGTTTTTCGGTCAAATAGTTCACTGTGAAATTGGGAGAAAACGGTTCTGGACCAAGTTGTGACAACGGAAGGCTCAGATTCTCTTCTCCTTTTGGAAATAAGTGCATCGTGCCGAATTTACGAACGTCCTTATACCTCAGTTCTGTTCCATCTTCGAAATGGAAGATGACATGGGTGTGTTTCTCTACTTCTTCATCGCCTGGAAACACCCCATACCGTCCTTCCATACGAAGGTGGGAGACAAGGGAATACCTGTCTGTTTGCAGGATCAAAAATTTCCCTCTGCGGTCGACTCCTTGAATGGTTTCACCCTGCAAGGATAATTTAAATTCTTCTACTTCATCAGGAAGCTTGACCATCTTGGGCCAAAAAACCGATACAGATTTAATCCTTTTTCCGGTAACCAATTCCGCCAGGGTTCTTCTGACGGTTTCCACTTCTGGCAGTTCTGGCAACTCAGTTCACCCACCTAGTTGTTTTATTTTGCGTCATACCATGTCGGTCCATAGGAATAATCCACTTTTAACGGGACCTCAAGCTCTACGGCATTTTCCATTACTTCCGGCACAATCTCTTTCAAGCGTTCTATTTCATCTTCGGGTGCTTCAAAAATCAATTCATCGTGAACCTGTAAAAGGAGGCGCGTTTGAAGATTTTCCTTTTCCAGTCTTGCGGCCATATCAATCATTGCCTTTTTAATGATATCTGCTGCACTTCCCTGGATAGGAGTGTTCATCGCTGTTCTTTCAGCAAAGCTTCGGAGATTGAAGTTCCGGCTTGTAATTTCAGGGATATATCTGCGTCTTTGCAGCAGTGTTTTAACAAACCCATTTTGTTTCGCTTCACTGATGATATCATCCATATACTCTTGAACCCCCGGATAACTGTCCAGGTATCTTTGAATGAATTCTCCAGCTTCTTTCCTCGTGATTCCCAAGCTTTGAGAAAGCCCAAAATCACTGATTCCATAGACAATGCCGAAGTTGACGGCTTTTGCATGTCTTCTCATATTGGAAGTGACACTGTCAGCATCGACATGGAATACATCCATCGCTGTCTTGGTATGGATATCCATCCCTTCATTGAATGCATGGATGAGTTTTTCGTCCCCTGCAATATGAGCCAGGACACGGAGTTCAATCTGTGAATAATCCGCCGCGAACATCAGCCAGTTTTTCTCTGAAGGGATGAACGCCTGCCTGATCTTCCGGCCTTCCTCCAGACGGATAGGGATATTCTGCAGGTTGGGATCCGTTGAACTGAGCCTTCCTGTTTGGGTCAAAGCCTGGTTAAAACGCGTATGGACTTTATTTGAATCTTCATGAATGACCTTTAACAATCCTTCAATATATGTCGATTGCAGCTTACCGAGCTGACGGTAATGCAGGATATGATCAATAATCTCATGCTTGGATTGCAGTTTCTCAAGAACATCCGCAGACGTTGAGTAGCCTGTTTTGGTCTTCTTGATGACCGGAAGCTCTAACTTTTCAAATAAAATGACCCCAAGCTGTTTCGGCGAATTGATGTTAAACTCTTCGCCCGCCAACTCATAGATTTTCTTTTCCATTTCATCGAGCCGTTCAGCAAGTTCCGACTTCATTTCTTTCAGGCGGTCCACGTCTACACCCACACCTGTATATTCCATATCGGCAAGAATGATGGCAAGCGGGAGTTCAAGATCTGTAAACAACTGATACTGATCATTTTCTTTTAACGCTTCTTCGCATGTGCTCTTCAGCTCATATACCACATTCGCTTTTCGCGCAAGGTGCTCTGCAAGTTTCTCTTCTTCCGGCACCTTCCGCTTCGCACCCTTGCCATATACAGCTTCATCCGATTCAATGACGGAAGCCCCGTGTTTCTTGGCAACACCAGCAAAATCATCGGCAGATTCAGCCGGATTAAGAATGTAAGACACAATCAACAAGTCAAATTCGACACCAGTCAATTCGACACCCTGCCTCCTTAAGGCCACAATGGATCTTTTAGCGTCGTAAACCGATTTCTTCATCTTTTCATCAGCGGCCCACTTTTTAAAAGCATCCGAAGCCAGGGCTGTTTCCAATGTGAAGAAATAATTCCCGCTACCATTTCTCATGCTGATTCCGACAATCTCTCCATTGAAATAATTATCTTCCATCACTTCGACATACAGGGAAGAATCTTCTTCAAGGTGCTCCTTCTTCACTTCAGATAAAATTTCATAAGAAACGTCCTGCAAATCCTGGTCTTCTTCCACCGTCTCGCCCATCTTTTCAAGAAGGGAACTGAATCCTAACTCTTTGAAGAATGCTTTCAGTTTCTTATCATCGCTTCCTTCATAATTCAGTTCCTCCACTGTCACCTCTATCGGAGCTTCACGCAGGATGGTGGCAAGTTCTTTACTCATCACAGCTTGGTCTTTGTGTTCTTCAAGCTTTTCTTTCAGCTTTTTCCCACTCACTTCATCAATTGATTCCAACAGTTTTTCAATCGTTCCAAACTGCTTCAACAGCTTGATTGCCGTTTTCTCACCAACTCCAGGTACTCCAGGGATATTATCGGAGCTGTCCCCCATCAGCCCTTTCATATCTATGATCCTGTCAGGGGTAATCTCCCATTTCTCCATGATATGTTCCGGGGTATACACCTCAATATCCGTGATCCCTTTGCGGGTGATGCCCACAGTAGTCGTTTCAGAGCTCAGCTGCGTCAAATCTTTATCTCCGGAAATAATTTTCACTTCATAGCCGTCTTTTTCTGCCTGAAGTGATAAGGTTCCGATAATATCATCTGCCTCGTAGTTCTCAAGCTCATATCTTGGGATTTGGTAAGCATCCAGCAATTCTCTTATATACGGAAATTGCTCAGACAATTCCGGCGGAGTCTTCTGTCTGCCGCCTTTATATTCACCGAATGTTTTATGTCTGAACGTCGTCTTTCCGGCATCGAATGCGACCAGAATATGGGTCGGCTCTTCATCTGTCATGATTTTTTGCAGCATGGTGGTAAAACCATACACAGCATTTGTATGTACCCCTTTATCATTATTCAATAATGGCAGCGCAAAAAAAGCACGATAAGCTATACTGTTACCATCAATCAGAACTAACTTTTTCTTCATAATAAACCTCCCAGGTCAAGGTTCTTGTCAGTTTTAAAATACGACAAAAAAACCGCTATCTTTCCTTCATTCTATCATGTTCAGAATAGAAAGGAAAAATAACGGCCCTTTGTCGGCGGGTGCCGGTTTACTTATAAAATTGTATTTTTTATTCTGTATACCCCATCAGTAACTCGGCATATGACGAATCCGATGGAAGGACCAGAACAGTTTCTCCGTCAATGGTTTTCTTATAAGATTCAAGGGTTCTGAAAAGCTGGTAGAATTCAGGATCCTTTGAAAAGGACTCGTTGTAAATCTTGGCCGCTGCAGACTCTCCTTCGGCTCTGATGACATTGGCATCAGCCTTGGCTTTTGCAAGCAGTTCAGTTACTTCCCTGTCTGTGTCAGCCATGATTCTTTGCTTCTGGGCATCGCCCTTTGACAAATATTCCTGTGCCGTTTTCTCCCGTTCAGATATCATCCTTGTGTAAACAGAGTTTTCGTTTGCTTCCGGCAAATCTGTTCGTTTCATCCTGATATCAGTAACTGAAATCCCATAATTTCCTTTATCCAGGAGTTCATTCACTCTTTCCGTCACCCGGTCATTAAGGCTTCCACGGGCAGACTTTTCATCGTTAATGACTTCAGCATAGTTGAGTTTACCCAGTTCAGCACGTACAACAGAATAAATAAACTCTTCCATCCTGGTTTCTGCGTTGATTACATTTCTCGCATTGGAGATCATTTTTTTAGGGTCTTCGATTCTCCATACAGCATAGTTATCTATCATCATTCTTTTCTTATCTTTCGTGTTGATCTCGGCTTCTGATACATCATAGGTCATTTGATATTTCGGAAGAGTGGAAACCGACTGGATAAACGGTATTTTGTAATTCAGACCAGGGTCCTCTTCAATCCGCACAACTTCACCAAACTGGCGCACGACCCTGTACTCTCCTTCTTTTACCACAAAGACATTCAGCAGGATCAGCAGTAACACCGCTATAGTGACAACTAAAAAGATACCGAGCTTCGTATATTGTCTCCATTGAATTTCGGGTTTTTTCCTATCATTAAAATTGGTAATATTGGAATCACTCATTAGTAGCAGTCCCTTCTTGACCTTGAACAGGCTTTTCTTTTTCCATTGGACGGATCGGGAAGTATTTCATTGTGTTTCCGTCATCATTCATAATATAAACTTCCGCATCCGGTAAAACTTGCTCAAGTGTTTCCAGGATTAAACGCTGCTTGGTGATCTCTGGATTGCCTTTATATTCGGCATATAACTTATCGAATACAGCTACATCCCCGCGCGCCTGCTCAATCCTTGCCGCTTTTTCCCCAGTTGCACGGGAAATGATGGCATCCTTTTCACCCTGCGACTCATTCAATCTCTGGTTTTGATACTTTTCAGCTTCATTAATTTTAGTATTCATGGTTTCACGTGCATCCGTTACGTCCGTGAAAGCTTTACGGACATCGTCATTCGGCAGCTCGACATCCTGCAGCTTCACGCCAATGACAGAGATTCCTATATCATATTTATCGACCAGGGTTACGAGCAGATCCCTTACCTCCGCTTCAATTTCAGCCTTTCCCGAAGTCAGCGCTTCATCGATTTCCGTGCTTCCGATGATACTTCTTAAAGAAGAAGATGTAGCATCATATAAAATCTCTTTAGGATCTTCTGCATTAAATAAATATTTTTCGGGATTTGTGATTTTCCACTGAACGACCATGTCAGCCAGAACAATATACTCATCACCTGTGATCATTTTCGTTTCTTTTGGAAATTCGGTGATTTGCCCATCTTTTTCTTCATAGCCAAATTGAAGGCTGTAAGTTTCCTTCGATAATTTCTCGACTGTCTGAACAGGCCACGGCATTTTGAATTTCAAACCGGATTCTGTAATCGTCTCACCGGCTTCTCCAAAAGTCAGGACGACAGCCTGATCTGATTCATCCACTGTGAACCAGGATGAGAACAAAACAACAATCAGAATCACTGCCCCGACTATCATCCCCGCTACCTTATAGATTTGCTTAAGGCTCATATACATACCCCTCTCTATCTCATTACCTACTTATACGATTCAAACAGAAATAGGTTTCAAAATCATTACAAAAATATATCCAATGTTAAAAAGTGAGCGCGGCCGCTATTCAGGAACATGAAATAAAGGACATTCTACTATCGGAGTGAGTTGTGGGTTTAATCGCAAATGAAGGGATATTAGAAGCGTTTTAAGTTGATCTATGGGAATTATCGGGAAAGTGGCTTGAGGTGCGTTCTTCAAGGACATGAACCGTAAAAATCGCCTCTTAAAATGTTTTCAGGTGGGGTCTCAAGAACATGAATTGGGAATATAACCTCTAAATGTGTCTTGAGGAAAACTCTTAAAGACATGAACTTTCAAAATCACTTCAAGTTGCGCCTTGAAAAGAGGTCTTTATTGTCTTGAAAGCTAATTATATTTTAAAATTTGATTAAACTAAATAAATAGAAAAGGTGAGAACGGGGTCAGTTCTCACCTTTTCAGGGTTTCCTGGATGAAGGGGTTTTCACTTTGTATAGTAACACCCATTTATTAAGCTACATTGAAAAAAATGTAAAGCCTGTGTAAAGTTACTTATTTTGTGAGAATACCTTACCCTAACGTCCCTCCGTAAACTTTTTGTTCAGGGTAACCGTAAAGGTGGTTCCTTCGTTCACTTTGCTTTCAACCCCGATAGTTCCTCCATGAGCCTCTATTAAATGTTTTACGATCGCAAGCCCAAGCCCAGTCCCGCCGGAGTCACGGCTTCTGGCCTTATCCACCCGATAGAACCTCTCAAATATGCGGGGAAACTCACTCTCTTCAATGCCGATTCCATTGTCCCGAACTTCAATCACTATCACGGAATCAGACTGCTTTAATGAAACGGATACCTCACCTCCCGCAGGAGTGTAAGTGATGGCATTGCCGATTAAATTGATAAAAACTTGTTTGATCCTGAATGAATCGACCTCTGCAAGGACAGCCTCATCTGCATGAAGCACAAGCTCAATATCCTTTTTCTCCGGCTTTTTCTCCAGAATGGTTATAACTTCTATGAGTAGTTCTTTCATATCCGTCTCATGGACATTGAGTTGAAATCCTTGCTTCTCCATTTTAGATAAATCCAGTAAATCAGTAATCAGCGACTGAAGCCTGTCGCTTTCCCTCAGGATGATATTTAAGAACATTTCCAATGTCTCTTTATCGTTCATTGCGCCATCCAATAACGTTTCACTGAACCCTTTTATAGAAGTGATAGGGGTCCTGAGTTCATGGGACACATTTGCAACAAAGTCTTTTCTCATCTGTTCAAGTTTCTTCAGCTCTGTAATATCATGAAAAACAAGTACGATACCTTTCCATTCTTCCTTCGTGCCTATGATGGGAGCACCGTATAATTCAAAGTGCTTTCTCTCAATTGTGAGAGGCAGGAGCAGCTGTTTCCGAATTTTTTGCTCTGTCATGAAAATCTCTTCAACTAATTTATTTACCTCAGGAAACTTTATAACCTCGTAATATCGTTTATTGGTGATACGTTCAGCAGTGATGGAAAAGAATTCTTTGAATGCCTTGTTTGTCAGTACCGCATATCCTCTGTGGTCAATCAACAACAAGCCGCTTCCCATATTTTCAATGAGTGTTGTCAACCGGTTCTGTTGAATGTCCTGTGCCGACTTCATTTCCTGCAGGTTTCTGGCGAGTATATTAATGGATGTACTCAACATACTGGTCTCGTCCATCCGGTCTTCATAAGTTCTGGCACGATAGTTTCCTTTGGCCAGTTCCATTGCTACCTTTGTAGCAGAATCAATCGGTTTCGTATAGCTGGATGTTATCCTTGCACCCAGCATGATAATAACCACCAGTGCAAGGCCCAGTGATACTGAAAGTACTGTCCAAATTTGTTTATAACCTGCAACCAGGATATCAACACTGGAACTCAATATTAACAGGGACGACTCTTCACCATTGTCGATCGGCTGCCAATAATACACAACCTCACTGCCATTTCTCATCAATTCCGTTTGCTGGAGGCCGCTGTTCCAATCTGCCGCAATTTCCGTGATGGTTTCCTTTTGTTTTTCTGAATCAATTCCAGCAAAAGGGCCACTGTCCTTCAAAATATCCCCGCCAGGTCCGGTTATAGTCACCCTGATATCAAGCAATTGGCTGATTTCCTCTATCTGCCCGTCGGAAATGGATTGGGGGTCTTGCGACGTGATGACCTCACTGACAACCAGCTTGGCCTCTTTCTCAATTCTGTTATTAAAGGATTGCAGATAATAGCTTTTAAAAATTTGTCCCAACAGCAAACCAAGCCCGATCAATACGACAATGATCAACATGATGAGCGCGAACAAGAGCCGCGATCTAAATTTGATCATGAACCTTTCTGCTCTTCCAGCTTATAGCCCAATCCCCTGATAGTTTTGATATAAGCCGGCTTTTTAGTATTTGTTTCAATTTTTTCTCTTAAGTGGCTGATATGTACGTCGACGATTCTTGTATCTCCGGCAAAGTCATAGTTCCATACGGCACTAAGCAGCTGATCTCGTGTCAAGACTCTGCCTCGGTTTTCTGTCAGATACATCAGTAGTTCAAATTCCTTTGGAGTCAGCTCCAGCAGATTCTCAGCGAAATAAGCCTCATATTGTTCAGGAAAGACCTTCAAATCACCTACTTGAAGATAGTCTTTTTGTTCTGAACGCAGATGTTCAGCAACATCGATGACTGCCTGGCTTCTGCGTAGGATTGCTTTTACTCTGGCCATGACCTCTCTCGGGCTGAAAGGCTTGGTCATATAATCGTCTGCTCCAAGTTCAAGGCCTAATACTTTATCAAACTCATCATCCTTCGCTGTCAGCATCAGAATGGGAATCATCACTTTTTGCTGGCGAATCTGTTTACACACTTCAATCCCATCAATTTTTGGAAGCATCAAATCAAGGATCATTAAATCAGGAACCTCTTCCAATGCCAAATCGCGGCCCTCTTCACCGTCATGGGCTGTGATAACTGAATAGCCCGCCTGCTCAAGATTGTACTTCAGCAGTGTGACAATTGATTGCTCATCGTCTACTACAAGAATCTTTTTGCTCAATTAGTGTTCCTCCATATACCTGTATTAAAAACCCCATCATCCAAAAATTATTTAATTATGCATTCATTATAATATAAAAAAAGACAAGATTCCCAATCCTGAACCAGATTTCTTCTGACAGTTTCCCGTGCAAACAAAAAGACTGACCAGCTTTAACCGGTCAGTCTTCCTCTTCATTAAAAATTATCCAGGGCACTACCATTCATCTTTTCAAGCTTATGAGGGGGGCAGACAGCGATCGATCCTCTGATAACGGTCTCCTCCTGCTCATTCGTTGCAATCACATCAATAGTAACCAGGTGACTGCTGCTGTCTATATTTTTCACTTCAAAGAGAAATTGGATTGTTTCGTAATGATAAACAGCCTTTGGAAACTCAAGCTCTTGTTTCATAATGTGAGAACCAGGTCCAGGCAGATATTTTGAGACGGCAGAACTTATGATCCCTGTCAGCATGATCGCTGGGACCAGTGGCTTTTTAAATGGAGTCTGTGAGGCATAGTCATGTTGTATGTACAATGGGTTGGCATCATTCGTCAAACCCAGATACAATAGTAAATCTTTGTCCTCGATCTTCTCTGTCAATGTCAGCTTTTCACCAACTGAAATATCCTCGATTTTCCTACCCGGCTTACGTTTTTTACCTAATAACATAGCTGGCACACCTCCGTTGTAACCGTTTACAATTAAGAATAAAATAAATACTCTTTATTGTCTGTCTATTTATATATTACCATTAATAGTATAACCTTACAAAGGGGAATTTTTCAGGAAAAGTATAATTAGTTCTTTCAGTGGGTTTAAGAAATTTATCTTTTCTTTGTTACTCTGTAATAAGGTAGTTGATTTCCACTCCAGGTGTGCGACTCCGCGGGGCGGGCGGTGAGCCTCC
>NZ_ABCF01000046.1 GCF_000181495.1 Bacillus sp. SG-1 | reverse complement strand
TTCATCGGGAGCCAGCCCTTTCTGATACGAGTGAGAGAATTTTAGAAGCAACTTCATTTATCCCAAGCGATGTTGTGTCGATTTCGACTGCATCACTTGCTTTTTTCAAAGGAGAAACTTCCCGCTCGGAATCAAGCTTATCTCTGTGAGCGATCTCGGACTTTAATTGCTCGAGATCGGACGGAATGTTTTTAAGGGTATTTTCACTGTATCTTCTCTTTGCCCTCTCTTCAACACTTGCCAATAAGAATACCTTTACTTCTGCATCAGGAATAACATGTGTTCCAATATCGCGGCCGTCCATCACAACTCCGCCTTCGTTGGCCAATTCCTGCTGCCTTTTTACCATCTCTTCGCGGACCAGGCGATGTTTTGCAGCGATTGATACGGAATTCGTCACATCATTCTGCCTGATTTCCTGTGTGACCTCCTGCCCGTCTATATAAACAAGCTGCCCGTCGGGACCGGGTTCTAGTTCAATTTTTGTATTGAGAAGCAGCTCATGAAGATTATCTTCATTATTCAAATCCACATTGTTTTGAATGGCTTTATAGGTAATTGAACGGTACATCGCACCTGTATCAATATAAATATATGAAAGCTTCTCAGCCACGATTTTGGCAACAGTGCTTTTCCCTGCAGCTGCCGGTCCGTCGATTGCGATTCTTAGTTTCTTTTCCATTAAATAAAACACCCACTTTATTTTCTATAGCTTAAATTCTCGTATATTTTACCATAAAATAAGCACTTCACACATATAATGTTATATTATGCTTCTGCCCAGTTATATCTACCTGCAAGAAAAAAAGAGAGAGCTTCAATCTCCCTCTGATTCCAAAGAATTTCCATTGTTCAGAACTTCAATGATTTCTGTATGTTCCTGCTTATTGACCCCTTCATAAAATGTCAATTTATTTAGTTCCGGCAAGAAATCCAACCCGTGAAAGACAACTTGAGTGATAAGCAAGAGGATGAAGTGCAAAAATGCCAATTTGACAATAATTCGTTCGACTCTCTTCATTTCAATCTTCCATTTCTTTTAGCAGTTTACTACAAGTATGGGTTGTCTCAATGTTTTTTATTCTTATTTTCCAGCGAGGGTCCTCTTCTCCTCTAATACATATTCTTTTTCTAACGCTTTGGCGCTTCAAATGGAAGTATGCTGATTTCCGTGCTCTACACTACCGCCACAAAATTTGCGAAAAGCTTTTTTTAAAGAAACAGGTGTAGATTTCTGCTTCTGAAAGGAATCCTGATCTCTATTAGACGGTCAACCCTTTATTCCTTAATGCAAGCTGCTTTTCAAAACAGAAACGGAGAATGTTTTGCTGCTGCATGTCCTTCAATTCGGTGAATTCCAGTGACGCAATTTTGTTTAAGCCTTTTTCCCAAACCCTGACGACACGGCCTGGAACATTGAAGTAATGATATTCTCCTGTCTGCATAGGCAGGACCAGGATGATTTCGACTTCCATCCCCTCTTCAAATGCCTGGTTTTTCTGGACTTTTACGGCGCAACCTCCCGCACTGATATCTGTTGTTATTGTTGGAAAGGAGTCCTGTGGGGTAATGATGGCAGCATCGACAGAGACATCAACACGTACAAACTGCCTTCTTTGCACCTTTACAAGCTCATTGACGCCAGGAAAGTGAAGGCAAATCATTGGAATGTTGCTTTTCTTTCTGCCTGTTACTTCTGTATGGAAAGAATAAACGATCGTTTCATTATAAACGAAGCTCACCTTCAGCTGCGTACCATCAATTAAAAACACTGTTCTGTCAGTTTCTGTATGAACAGGGTAATCGATATATAATTTAGAATCTTTGAATTCAACCACTTTGCATCTGTATTTTTCAGTCTTGTCCGTCTGAACAGGCTCTAATGTTAGTATTGTACCAATTTTCAACATAACTACACTTCCTATATCGTTGCATATCCAGCTCTGATGGCGCTGATGAAATTTTTCAAAATTCAACCAATATCTGCTATATAGGTATATTATGTCATGATTTTCTAATTTCGGCTATAGTTTTTATGCAGTTTTTCCAAGGATGCATTCTTTATGCAAAACAATAATAGACAGCAGGTTCAGCACCTGCTGTCTGGCTGTTCTTATACAGTTTCTTCAAATATCGGCTCTGCATTTTTCAGCTTTTCGACTTTTTCTTCAGCACCGCTGTCTGCATTGATATAAATTCGGTAAGTATCATTTCCGAGCATTCCGAGGAACTCATAACATAACACTTCCTCATTCAAGTCATTGACTACAATCGCCAATCTGTCTTCCATTATTTTAACATTTGGGTTTATGTTTCCTTGAGCTTCATCTTTGCTTATACCTGGTTCAGGGATGTCACGATCCTGATGATTCTTCAGGAACTCTTCTGCTGCAAAACCGATTACCTGGCCATTGTCGAGCGCAACTTTCAGTTTCAGTGCATCTGGGTAGACTCTTACTCCATCCAGGACTGTCACGTAGGTGAACACGCCTAAATTATCATATTGGGCACTTTCAAACAGTTCAAGATCCTTGAATTTATTCTCCTTCAGGAATGCCTCTGCTTTATTAGCGGCTTCATTCAAGCCGATATTACTTTTTTCGACATCGCGATTATGGATAAAGTAAATCGGGTAACCGCCTTTTTTGGTGACGTCCATACTTGCTTCACTATTTGTGTTGGCCAGTGAAACACTGTAGAAACCAAAATTTGAACCTTTGCCGTTTTCTGTCACTTTGACTTCTTTTACATCTTCGATTCTTGTATACTTTTTCATAATGTCGACTGCTTGTTCTTTTGAAATTGGTTCGCCTTGTAAATTTTTATAGTCATCTTTCTTCTTTTGAGTGTTGACGTATGTTGGTCCGCCAAAATTAGCTTCATCATAGCCATCAACCGTTTTTTCGACTGTTTTAAAACCATCGATGATTGTGTTATCAGCTTGCTCTTTTCCTGTTGCGAGAGCCATTTCTACATCCATCCAGCGCAGGTTGTTTTCAATGACAAGATGCTGGACCTTCCTTAATTCTTTTTGAATATCCGCGCTTTGTTCATACAGCTGCTTCAAATTCTTGTATTCTTCATCAGATAAAGGTTCTTTGTCAAGGTCTCTCACGGCAACCCTGTAACTGAAATCCCCTATGTTGGCAAGGAACTCTTCCGTCTTATTAAAAGGGAGCAGTGTAAGCGGGAGCTGCCCCACATCACTATGAGCCTGGGATGTCAATCTCCAAACATCTGCAAGTTCGGGGGACAGCGACTTTTTGGAGTTCATAGCCAGGGTTGTCCCGATTTTGTCATGCAGGAGATCTATCTGAAAGGTCAACTCATGAAACGCGCGCTGATAGTTATTCTCCGCATTGATGAGAATGGCGTTTTTCTCTTGATGTTCTTGATATCCCCAGTAAGCTGTACCTGCTACTCCGATCGTCAGTACTGCAATCAATATACCTCGTATCAATCCTAATCACCCCTAATTACAGAATATGTGTTTGCCAATTTTCTTGATTTGAGGTCTGCTCCAAATCCACTTGCTGGTTGCGGTGACAGGGTTAAAATAATACTGGGCATTCTCTGAAGGATCCCAGCCCTGAATCGCATCCATAACAGCCTCTTTAGCCTTTTCGTTAGGCGTCAGATATATTTGACCATCAGCAACAGCCGTAAATGCACCCGGCTCAAATATTACCCCTGCAACCGTATTTGGAAACGAAGGACTGTCAACTCTGTTCAGGATGACTGCGGCAACAGCGACCTGCCCTTCATATGGTTCGCCCCTTGCTTCACCATAAACAGCATTAGCCATAAGCTGGATATCATTTTGTGAGAATCCGTTAGGTATATTGACGGCCGTCGGCTTTTCAGGGGTTGCTGCTTTTTCAGGGGTTGTTCCCTGCTGGGCAGGTGCACCACCTCCGCCACCGCCTCCAGCGTTGCCTCCGCTTTCAGTCTGCTTGCCTAAGTCGGTACCGCCGTAATGAGTGAAATCTTTGCCTTGTCTAATTTGTTTCTTTACAAAGTCCTTATTATACTTTGAAGCTTTTACAAGTTTATCCTTCGTCTCCTGCCCTACCAATCCATCGATCGGCAGCCCGAATTCATATTGAAAATTCCTGACCGCCCAATACGTGCCCCAGCCAAACACACCATCAATATTGCCGTTATAATAGCCGATGTATTGTAAGCGGGATTGCAGTTCAATGACATCATCACCAGTAGCACCTTTTTGAATTATTTGATTGGAAAATGCTCCTGCGTGGTCACCTTCGTTCGCAAATGATAATGTTGATAATATAAGCACCATGAGCAGAAAGACCGTTAACAACTTGATGCGTTTTTTCATCATGCTTACCCTCCAAATCATGAATTAACATTAAACCTAGTTTCTGTAGTAGAATCCATTTTATACATACTAAGGATGTGTATTTAGGATTAGGAAGAAGCAGGGGAAGGAACCAACACAAAAAGACCCTTCACGAAAATACTTTTGAATGAAGGGTCCTACATTGATATTTTTTTATTGTAATCTTTTTGGTCGTAGTGAGAAGTTGTTAAGCGATGAGCACTCTTGATTTTCCTGATACCGGTCCACCATAGGAAAAGCATAAAAGGAATCATGTAAAAAATCCAATTCCTTCCTGTACCAAGGATAAAATCATAGGTCCCATGTAAGGCAAAGGGGATTAAGAGCGACATGTAAATCCGTTTTAGTTTCATATGCTGCCCTGCAAACTTGGCTTTGCCGAGATAGTAACCCATTATTACGCCGAATAATGCATGTGCTGATACAGGAAGAAGCGCTCTTCCAATGGCAAATTCAACACCATGCGCAATCAGGTAAAGAATATTTTCTACGGTGGCAAATCCGAGAGAAACACTGACTCCGTAGATTATTCCGTCATAGGGATCATTAAATTCAATATGTTGAAATACAGCAAAAAATAAGATAAACCATTTGAAGAATTCTTCTAACAGTCCTGCTGAAAAATAGGCATTGAGCCATGGGGAAGTGATAACACTCTCGGCCTGTAATACATATTGAAGGAACATAATTGGGAAGGTCAGGATGGCACCATATATAAAAGTTTTTATGATGAAGGAAACAGGTTCTGTCTCAAACTCATCACGTAGATAGAAATAGCTGAGCAAGGCCAGTCCCGGTGCAAAACCAGCTGACAAAATCACCAGCATAAAATTTGTCCTCTTTTCTTTCTGTTTTCTTAATCGTATCATGTAGAGGTGAGAAAGAAAATATCCGATTATATAATTACATTATTATATTGTAAGGAGATGAAATTTATATATGAAAAAACAAATTTTAGTCATACATACAGGCGGGACCATTTCAATGATGGAAGATGCTGATACCGGTGCAGTTAAGCCCGGTGAAGAAAACCCTCTTTCAGCACATTCTTCATCCTTAGAGCACTTGGCAGATATCACCGTAAGAGAGGCATTTCACCTCCCTTCCCCTCATATCACACCTGAACACATGCTTCAGTTAAAACAACTAATGGAGGAGGAATACAATAAGGAAAAGTTTCAGGGAGTGGTGATTACCCACGGAACTGATACCCTGGAGGAAACGGCTTACTTTCTTGATTTAACCGTTGATTTACCTGTGTCCATTGTCGTTACCGGGGCAATGCGTTCAAGTAATGAAATTGGAGCAGACGGACTGTATAATCTTTTATCTTCCATAAAAGTTGCTTCGAATGAAAACTCTGTAGATAAAGGTGTATTGGTGGTCCTTAATGATGAAATCCATTCGGCGAAGAATGTAACCAAAACCCACACAAGCAATGTATCCACCTTCCAAAGCCCCCAATACGGCCCGATAGGAATCGTGACTAAACGGGGGGTCATTTTTCACCATAAGCCAACGACTGTTGAAAAATATTCGGTGAAAAGTGTCGCAAAGAAGATTGCTCTTATAAAAGCACATGCCGGAATGGATTCCGCCCTTCTCTCCGCCTTAAAAGAATTGCAGTTCGAAGGTGTGATCATTGAAGCCTTGGGACAAGGAAATATTCCACCCGCTGCAGTTAATGGTATCGAAACGCTTATCAATGAAAATATTCCGGTTGTCCTCGTTTCAAGATGTTTCAATGGAATCGCCCAGGACATTTACGGATATGCCGGAGGCGGGAAGCAGCTAAAGGAAATGGGCGTCATCTTCTCGAACGGCCTTAACGGACAGAAAGCAAGATTGAAGCTTCTTGTAGCCCTTTCAACTTCCAGTTCACCTGGGTTGAAGGAACTTGAAGAGATTTTTAGAAATTGACTTGTTTCATCTTATTTAAAGGCTCATTTCTTATACTTTGTTGCTATTTAGCTTGAATATCAAAAAATATAGTCATGATTTACACTAAAAATCCTGGTAAGCAAGAAAGAAAAGAGCTATTCTCCCTGTTCAGAGGGAAAACCGTGTACCCAGGAGGAAAAATCCGGCACTTGGGATTTTTCCGAAAGCAACATCTTATGCGAAAAACAGCCTATTTAAAAGGCCGGGAATCCTATAATGGATTTCCGGCCTTCAATTATCTTGTTGCTCATATATCCTCTTTTGCTTTTATCGCCTTAGCAATCATACCACCATGAAAACGACCATTCTCAATGAATATTTCATTTGCATTGTTACCTGCTGCAATTACGCCTGCTATGAAAATCCCCTCTATATTCGTTTCCATGGTATCAGGATTGAATTGCGGCCTTCCTGTTTCCTGATCGATATTGACACCCATTTTTGTCAGAAAAGAGTGGTCCGGATGATAACCTATCATGGCAAAAACGAAATCATTTTTTATTTCTTTCATATCCCCTGCTACAAAATATTTCACCGTATTTTCGGTTACTTCCTCAACTTCAGCATTAAATACCATCTTCACCCTGCCGCTTCTCGCCAATGCGTCAAATTCCGGAAGAATCCATGGCTTTATACTGCTGGAATAATCACTCCCCCTATACAGGACGGTCACACGGGCACCAGCTTTTTCTAATTCAATCGCTGCATCAACGGCTGAATTCTTCCCGCCGATAACAACCACATCTGTATCAAAATAAGGGTGTGCTTCTTTAAAGTAGTGGTGAACCTTTTCCAAGTCCCCCCCTTTGACATTCAATTCATTATGATGATCATAATAACCAGTAGCAATGATAACTCTCTTTGTTTCATATTGTTCTTTAGCGGTTTTGACATTGAACAGGTGCTCATTAATTTTGGTGACGCTCTGCACCTCTTCAAACCTGTTTATCCGCAAATCATGCAGTTTTGCCACTTCCCTGTAGTAGACCAGAGCTTGATTCCGCTTCGGTTTATGCTGTTCAATGATAAACGGCACATCCCCAATTGACAGCTTCTCACTGGAACTGAAAAACGTCTGATGTGTCGGATAGTTGTATATCGCATTAACAATGTTTCCTTTTTCAATAATCAACGGGTTAATCCCGATTTTCTTCAACTCAATAGCCGCAGACATACCACACGGGCCGCCGCCGACTATTATGCATTCTTCTTGTCTCATTGCCTTCACTCCTCTGAAGTCTTCCATTTACATATATATTTATCATGCCTTATTAAGTCAATAAAAAATTCTCCCACCATAATATGATAGGAGAATTTGAGGGCGGATGCAAAACATTAGCAATATGTGCTTAAAATAAAATGTATAAAAGGGGGGAAGGATAGTTGGTTTTTAATTTTCTACTTTCACAAAAGCTTGGAGACTTTAATGAACTAAGTTGATTTTAGGTCAGTGATGCTCCATGAAACCTGCATAAGACCATTTCGAAGGTGAATTTGCGATTAGGGTGCTTTACAGTCCGAGGTAAGAGACTGCGTTTCAAACGAACTCTATTTTAATATCTTTATATGCTCATTTCGCTTCTAGTTAAAAAATATTCAAAAAAACAGAGGCCAGTTTCGACCTCTGTTCAAGTAATCATATCCAGCCTCTGAACCTGCTGGCTTCTGCCATTTTTCTGACGCCGACCATGTACGCAGCAAGCCTCATGTCCACTCTGCGTGTTTGAGAAGCTTCATACACATTATTGAAAGAAGCTACCAGGATTTTTTCGAGTTTTTCTTCAACTTCTTCTTCCGTCCAATAATAACCCTGGTTGTTCTGCACCCACTCAAAGTATGAAACGGTTACTCCGCCGGATGATGCCAAAACGTCAGGAACCAACAAGATATCGCGCTCTGTCAGAATTTTGGTGGCTTCCAATGTTGTCGGGCCGTTTGCCGCTTCAACAACAATGCTTGCACGAATATTTCCTGCGTTTTCTTCTGTAATTTGGTTCTCGATGGCTGCAGGAACCAGGATATCACAGTCAAGCTCCAATAATTCTTTATTAGATATTGTGTTATTAAAGAGTTTCGTTACCGTCCCAAAGCTGTCGCGTCTGTCCAGTAAGTAATCAATGTCCAAACCGTTAGGATCATGCAGGCCGCCATAAGCATCTGATATACCGATAACTTTTGCCCCTGCATCATGCATGAACTTGGCAAGGAAACTTCCGGCATTTCCGAATCCTTGAACAACGACTCTGGCACCTACAAGGTCAATGCCTTTTTTCTTGGCTGCTTCCCTGATACAAATCGTTACTCCTTTGGCAGTCGCTGTTTCACGTCCATGTGAACCACCGAGGACAAGAGGTTTTCCGGTAATGAAGCCAGGTGAGTTAAATTCATCGATACGGCTGTACTCATCCATCATCCAGGCCATGATTTGTGAATTTGTGAATACGTCCGGGGCAGGAATATCTTTTGTAGGCCCCACAATCTGGCTGATCGCACGGACATATCCACGGCTTAAGCGCTCAAGTTCCCTAAAAGACATGTCACGGGGATCACAGATAATACCACCTTTTCCGCCTCCATATGGCAGATCGACGATTCCGCACTTTAGACTCATCCAAATGGAAAGAGCTTTAACTTCTTTTTCTGTAACATGCGGGTGGAAACGAATTCCACCTTTTGTGGGGCCGACCGCATCATTGTGCTGAGCGCGATAGCCTGTAAATACTTTTATTTTTCCATCGTCCATTCGGACAGGTATTTTCACTGTAAGCATTCTCACCGGCTCTTTAAGAAGTTCATAGACTTCCTCTGAATATCCCAGCTTTTCAAGAGCGAGCTGAATAACGGTTTGTGTCGATTTCAGTACGTCATTTTTGTCTTCAGGATTGTTGCTTGCTGCATCTTTCTCGGCTACCATTAATGTAAACCTCCCAGTTTGATTCACTGTATTACGGAAACATGTCCGCCTTTACAAGCAATAGTATACACGTTTGAAATGTTGTTGCAAAGATACAAAAATAAAAAAAGTTTGTTTTATTGAAAACGCTGTCATTTTCATTACAATCTGATTTCGGCTGTTCTTCTTCCATTATTTTTTTACCCGAAAGGCTGCTCTATATTCATTATTCTTGGGACTTTTTTGCCTATGACTTCCTTCTTCGCCTTTTGGGTAATAGCAAAAAGAGGACAGTAATCTTCCGTCCCCTGTAAAAGTCAACCCCCGAAGTGTTCAATTAATACATCCCTGCACGTTCTATCTATTATTATGTTACCGTATTCCTTCACTGTATATATGGTTTCACTGGTTCGCTCTCCGTATTCACCAGCCAGGGAAACAAGTCTTTTACTCCATTGTTTTGCTTCAATAAAATATATGCCATCTTTAGAATAGAGGGAGAGTTCTTCACAATCGTCAAACTCCAGCCGCCGGACAAAGGACAGTATATCCTCGAACAGATGGAACTTATACAGCAAGTAACCATCTTCCTCTGCCTCCCCATCTACAAAAGGATCATCCTCAAAACCTTCTTCGTCCAATGTCAGTATGAGCACCATTTCACTCGAGTTGACTGAGTTGATTTCGACTGTCACCGTGCTTTCCAAATCGATTCCATACTCGCTGTACATCTCATCCATCAACTCTTCGAAAAATTCATGCCAGACCAATGAGTCTCTCCATTGGTCATCCTTAAGTATCCCCTTCGTTTCTAATTCGTCAATGCTTATGGAAAATTTAACTGTATTACTGGATAACCGCTCAAGCTTCATATTTCCGCCCCCTGAGTATGAATGGTTACCAACATACTATGTAATGAGCAATAGAAGGTTCTTTTTCGGCTAAAGATTGCTTAATTTAAGGGGCCCTTACTGCGAAAGTTCCTTTTGTAAACATCGTTGCTCTTGGAAGGTAAGACTGATTTCCGGTCCAGGTGCTTGGCACTGCGGGATAGGAGGTCAAGCACTTCCGGTTCAATCCTCTTATTTTCACCTTGAAATTTTATTAGAATGCACATTTAATAGAAAAACACTTTTTTCAGAACTTTGAACTTTTTTCGCCTGGACTAGGCATCGGCATCAATCCTGTGACACTAGGGTTCGATGTGGTTTTTTTGAAGAACAAAAGCGCAAGCGCCCTGTTCAGCCCCGACAGGCAAATGTTCCGAAGAGAAAAAAGGCGACCTTTCCTTTATTCTCTTCGGGTTATTTGACCCCGAGGGGCTGGGCGCTGGAGCTGGACGTGAATAACACAGTTAAAAGTTATCCACAAGGGCCAATTCTATAATCTCCTAAGCAAAGAAAAAGGCCCAAGACGGACTTCCTCCGTTTGAGCCTAATGTACTTTCCATCATAAATTGCTTTTCAGCCAAATATCCCAATCTTCTTTACTTGAACCTACAAGATGATCTTTGTACTTGTCCTTTATACGCTGAGGCAGTGAGTTCACAGCAAGTCCGCCGACTCCAACATGCAAGAACTCTTTTTCCGCCTGTAATTGATCGATGATACCGAGCGTTTGGTCAATGTTTTCTCTCATCGTACACGATAAAAACAAGAACCGGGGTTTAACTGTATCAACGACGACCTCAATGTCTTCCTCCCTGATACTTGAGCCAAGATAAATTACTTCAAATCCTTTTTGACGCACATAGACAGTGAATATTAACAAGCCAAGCTCGTGCAGTTCTCCAGGCCCGCACACTGCTACAACCTTTGGCAGTAACCCATTATGGGGAAAGGTCTGCATGAGAGTGGAAATCCTGGTCCTTAATACTGCAGAAGCAAAATGTTCATGAGCAGTTGTGATCTCATTGTGCTCCCACAGGTCACCTATTTTGACTAAGAGGGTACCCAATACATCGATAACCACCTTGTCAATTGTATAAAGAGAAAATGCTGTATTCATGAGCTGATGCGCTTTAGTTTCATCAAACTGCAGCAATGCCTGCAATAGTTCTTCAGACAAGTCGTGCAGCCGGTTCCCTGTCTGGCTCACAGTATTTGTTTCTTCCGCAAGCTCCTGCTTGTCCAGCAGAGAAACCGCCTGGCTGATGGTAAAGCCCTGGTCAACTTTTGAAACAAGCCACTTCAATATCCTTACGTGTTCATCAGAGTATAGACGGTGACCGGAATCATTCCGAACTGGAGCAATCATCTTATACCTTCTTTCCCACGCTCTTAACGTTCCTGGCTGTATTCCAAGCATTTTCGAAATAGCTTTAATATTATATTTTCCTTCGGATTGGTTTGTCATTCTAAATCCCCCAACTTTACCCTGTACTCAAATTATAATGGAGTGATTTACAACTGTAAAATGACGAACTCTTCAAACTCTCTGTTAATTCCCTTTTATTGTAATCAAATGTGTTTCCGGGGGCGCACCAAGCCTTAAAGGCAAAGCTGTTGTGCCGTAGCCATTGCTTACCAGCACCTCCGTCCCGGCAATATTGAAGAGACCTCCTTTTTGATACATCCCAAAACCAAATATCCGAATCTGTCCCCCATGTGTATGCCCGCTGAGCATAAGGCTGACATTATGTTTCTTCTCCAGTTTTTTTATGATTAAAGGACTATGAGCTAAAAGGATCCTGAATGCTGTTTGGGGAACCTGTTTAAAAGCCTCATCAACGTCATCTCTTTGCAGACTAGAGTCTTCCACCCCAATTAAAGCAACAGGATGATCATCATTACCTTCAAGAAGTAATGAAGAGTTCTCAATCAGTATGACCCCGCAACTTTCCAAGAGACTCTTGAATGGTTGTTCACCAACCTCATAATCATTGTTACCCCAAATAAAATAAACAGGCGCAAGTTTTTTCAACAGGGTAATATTTTCCCTTATCCGGCTAAACGGAACCCCTTTTTCGGTCAAGTCCCCGCCAATTACGACGATATCCGCTTTCCCATCAACCTCTGAAATGATTGTAGGGTGAATCTTTCTTCTATGGATATCTGAAATAAAAAAAATGTTCAACGGTGCCGCAGATTTAGGATACTCAACAAAACGCAACTCATGGTATTTAACTTTATTTATAAATGCTTCCCTCAACATGTATACGAGTAAAAGCAATCCAAAGCTTGTTAACAAGCCTATAAGTTCAATCATTATGCCCTCCTGCTAATTCCTGAGAAATCTACAGAAATCATACCATAAACAAGGGCTAAACTTAACAATAACAACGTCTGCCATAAGCTAATTGTACTCAAGACGTAAAAACCGACTATGTGAACCGGGATAAATAGAATTTCTGCCGAGTATCCACCATGAAATAATTCCAGTATCATAGTGGTCTCTTTTTTTATCAGGTCTGCACTGATTAAAAAGCCTGCCATAAACGCAATGGAAGATGCAAAAAACATAACCGGACTCAAGACCAGTTCGACGATAAGGTCTGATACACTTACCAATTCATTGACAGGAAACCACTTGATAAATAGATAGCCTGATAGGACTGACAAGACAACTTTAAGAATATGCACCAACAAAAAAATCCCTCCCATAAATTATATGAGAAGGATTCTTTTTCATGATTTCAGTCTTCTTGAATATCCAGGATGCGGAAACCAGATTTTTCAAGTTTTTTCAAGAATTTATCGACGTTGTCTTTCTTTTCAATTTTCAACACGATTCTCCGCAGCATCCTGTCTGTCGCATCAAAAGTGACCAGGGAGATAACGGATTCATGGTGCTGCTGAATAATATCACCTAAGCGGGCAATGCGCCCTTCTGTCTCAACAGAAGTAAAGGCGATTCGAACTCCTTCACGGTGCATTCCGAATGCACTCTGGAACTGTTCCAGTACATCATATCTTGTGACCAGACCAAGAAATTTCCGGCCCTCATCCACCACAGATAAAATCGGAAAATCCTGCAGTTCGACAAGCGTTTTTTCGAATATTTCATCCCCGACAAGATACTTATCCTGATGGGAGACAATATCTTTTACAAGTGTTTCACTGACAAAATCCGCTTTAAGCTTTTCAGATTTAAAAAAGCTTTGATAAATATTATATCTTGTTACCACACCAACATAAAGATCGCCCGAAAGGACCGGGACACCATCAATCTGGTGATGTTCAAGTACCTCCAAGGCCTTCCCGACTGAATCATTCTCCTGAACCACATAGCATTTGTGTTTCGGGATCATCGCACTTTTCACAAACATCCATATCACCCCATTAAATTTAACTATACTATTATAATTCCACGCATATAGGTTAAATACCTGCTTTTTCAAGCTCCCAAACAAAAACTTCTGGAATGAATTATACCGTCATTCATACAATTGAATGAATACGTAAATATGGAGGGACCTGAATTGCAAAGTTTGTATAAAAGCTATAAGCCTTATGTTTCCCCTTTCGATCCATGTCCGCCAATTAAAGTAAAGACTTATTCCACTCCACCGAATCTATATCTTGGCTATCAGCCACCCGACCTTCCTCAATTTACTCCTAAAGAGGCCTTAAAGGCCGGGACCTTATGGAAAGTGTTCTATGATCCTTATTACAGCCCTTATGAAAAATATAAGGAGTGATCATTGTGAAACAAATGCCTCCCGAGTATTACCAATTACTCGAAGAACTGCAGGCGGTTGATTTTGTGATTCTCGAACTGACACTTTATTTGGATACACACCCAGGAGACTCAAATGTCATCCAGCAATACAACCAATTTGTCAAACAGCGGAAACAAATTAAGAAGGCCTTTGAGGAACGATATGGAATGCTGACCAACTTCAGTTACAGTTATTCTCATTATCCATATGAATGGCCGGAAGCTCCTTGGCCATGGCAGGTATAAAATACTTCTAAGGGAGGGGGCAAGAAGACATGTGGGTTTATGAAAAGAAATTGCAATATCCAGTCAAAGTAAGTTCCTGTAATCCAAGATTAGCAAAATACTTAATTGAACAGTATGGAGGTGCTGACGGGGAGCTTGCTGCGGCATTAAGGTACTTAAACCAGCGGTACACCATACCAGACAAGGTGATTGGACTGCTTACAGACATTGGGACGGAAGAGTTTGCCCATTTGGAAATGATTGCTACAATGATTTATAAGTTGACCAAAGATGCGACTCCGGAAATGCTTAAAGAGGCAGGGCTTGAACCGCATTATGTTAATCATGACAGCGCATTATTTTACCACAATGCTGCAGGTGCCCCCTGGACGGCAACGTATATCCAGGCAAAAGGGGATCCAATTGCAGATTTATATGAGGATATAGCTGCAGAGGAAAAAGCCAGGGCCACGTATCAGTGGATCATCAATATGAGTGATGATCCAGATTTAAATGACGGCTTGAGATTCCTGCGGGAAAGGGAGATTGTCCACTCTCAGCGGTTCAGGGAAGCTGTTGAAATTCTTAAAGATGAAAGAGATCGAAAGAAAATATTTTAAAGAGAAGAACCTGCACGCAAGCTGCGGGTTCTTCTTTCTTTTGCTAAGATGCATTGCATCATAAGCGGCTCTACGAGTTATTTACTCACATGATAGAGATTGATGTCCCATTCTTTTTTCATAAGTTCATACACCCGGTGGCGTTTCTTCCATGAATCTTCCTTCCATAAGTCCTTGCTCCGATCAATGATTTCACTTCTTAATGCGTGATAATCCTTTTCCGCTTTCTCTTTTTTATCATAGAGCACTTTCACCGCACCAAACATTCCAGTGATAAATAGAAAGGCATAAAGGTGGCTTTCTTTTGAAAAAAATGCAGAAAATACAGCCTCAAACGAATAGGAGTATGGACCAATGACCTTATTGTAAAAATAGTAAATAAGGATAAATGCAAAAAACACACTGCCCCAAAGCATAATAAGATGGAAACGTTTTAATTTGTCCCACTTTTGCTTTCTTTCAATCACATTTTGAAGCATTTGCTTCGTCGCCAGATCTGTCCATTCATCAAGCTTGGCAATATGCGAGTTCATTTTCTTCACCTCAGAATCGTTAAAGTTCTATTATCACTATATGAACTTGTCCAGACTATTAGAATGAAGAATTCACAACTACTAAAACGCTGCCTCAATGAACTTATGCGATCTAAACTAATGCCAAGTTTCCACTCCTTCCCTGGATTGGTCTGTGGTCTGGTTGCCTGGACAGTACTCTCCTACGAATTATGGCTTTATTGGTAGGTAAGTTGGAGATACGCGGCTATCTCTCTACAAATCCCTCGTAGATTTGGTGTTTCGACTACATAAAAACAGAAAGTAAATAAAAAGCCTTATGAAGTTTTCGCTTCATAAGGCTTTTCGTTCTTGAACATTAATCCACCGGGAGAGGAATCTTAAGTACCTGGCCTGCTTCCAGATCATGATTTTCTATGTTGTTCCACTCTTTGATTTTTTCAATCCCGGCTTGAGAATTATAATAATTCATAGCAATTCTGAATAATGTTTCTTGGGGTTTTACAACATGTTCAATCACTTGTACATTTTCTTGGTACTCCGTTTCTTGTACCGGTTCAACCTGTTCCGTCAATTGAATGAGATTTTCTTCATCCACCTTTTCAGCTGGTGTCTCCTGCCCCCCAGATGTTTCCTGTTCTTCGGCAAGTTGTTCTGTTTCGTCTTCCGGTTTGTCTTCATCAATGGAACTGGTTCCGCTCTTGACCTTCTCTTCAATATCTTTCGTCTCGTATGTTACTTCTTCCAGCTGGCCCTTTTCAGTCACTATGCTTCTATTTCCGTTTTGATTACTATCTAATGTTGTATAAAGGCCATACATTAATATGGGCAATAGGACGAAAAAAGCCAGCATTCCTTTTATGAGAGGGTACTTGATTTTCTTCCTTTTTTCTTGATGCAATTCACTTCGTTTTGGAAGTGTTCTTCTCTGTTCAGGTTCTTGCTCAGGCTTTGGTTCGACTCTTTCAATTTTCTGGCGGAGTTTTTCAGCTTGAGCGCGATAAGGATCTCTTCTCATAAAACATCCCTTCTCTTTTCTTGATTTTCGGCTTGATATTTAATCACAAGACCTAATAAAAAATCGATGATGAAATGCATCATCATGGTGACTCCCAGGTTGGCAGTCCATTCATATACGAGCCCAATCCAGACACTGAGGATGAGGATGTTCAGGATCAGGAACCAATTTCCCCAATACCTTATATGGACGACTGCAAATATAACTGTACCGACAATGAAACCGAAATGATATTGCAGTACTCCCCGAAACAAAATTTCTTCGCAAATTGCGATGACTGCTGCAAGGAACGCTATATGGATAACGCTCCTATTACGGAAAATTCTCTGGTTGATACCACCGTCATCATAATATTTCTTCGGAAGCAGCCTCATTAAGAGGAGATCCACTACTACGATGACGATTCCACTGGTCACTCCGTAAAACAGGATTTGATTATTCCAGACAAATTGATTAAAAAAAGACGACATATCGTCATATAAAAATATACCTAAAATAATTGCGACAGTTAATAGGCCGAATTGAGTAGCGTAAAGATGAAAGGTCAGTTCACGGTCCGAAATCTGCATAATTAGATCTTTCTGTTTTTGTCTCATGCTCTCACTTGTTCAGCAGCATTCTGGACAGCTGCTCTTCCCATGTTAATATCTCTTCTATGCCTTCAAGAGCGTAGGTTCCTTCAAACTCACTGTAATCCAAGCCGCAAATATCACAGCACAAGTTATTGCTTTTACTATATTCCTCACCGAACATTTGAAGGATACCGCTTCTTCTGCAACCTGACCCCATGGCCCATTCTGCCATCATGCCAATCTTCCTGCGTTTACTTTCCAGCCGCAGATCTCTAATCCCCTTGACAAAGTCTGCCAAACCATTGTCACCTTTTATTGAATCCTTGCTTCTATTTATATATACCTGCTTATAGAAGCTTAAAAACCTAATATGGATTTCATTTAATCCGAAACGATCCATCAATTCGGAATCCGGTATCTCTCCAGCCTGTTGAAAATACTCTTCAATTTGGAAATCAGAAGGCATTTCACCATCCATTATTTGATAGGATAACCCTTCATCACCCGGTGAATACAGCAGCATGGCGATACTTTGCTTCCCATCTCTCCCCGCTCTGCCAATCTCCTGAAGATAGGCTTCCGCACTTGAAGGAAGATGAAAATGAATGACAAATCTAATATCCGCTTTGTTAACTCCCATCCCGAAAGCACTAGTCGCACAAATGATATCAAGATGGCCATGAAGAAACTGCTGTTGTATGAGGATTCTCTGTTCCTGTTCCATTCCTCCATGATAAAAAGCTGTTTTATGAAGTCCTCTTTGTTTAAGCCATTCCGCCGTTTCCTCAGCCAATTTCTTGCTGGAAAAATAAATAATCCCCGGCTTTTGAAAAGAAGATACATATTCCAGTAAATAATCCATTTTGTCCTGGAAGCTGGAAACATTCTTTAGCGCCAGGCTGATATTGGGCCTATCTGCTGAATAGACAATTTCTTCGCACTCTTTCATTTTTAATATTTTTTTGATATCCTCCCGCACTTCAACATTTGCAGTAGCCGTCAGTGCAAGAGTTACAGGAGAACCAATTGAAGTCCTGACCTCCCCCAGCCTTTGATAATCCGGCCGGAAGTCATGACCCCATTGGGAGATGCAGTGTGCTTCATCCACCACAAACATGGAAACCGATAGAGACTTAAGCTGTTCCATAACCTTGGGGCTCATCAGCATTTCAGGAGAAATAAAAATAAAACGATAGCTCCCCAAATTCCTTAAGATATCATTCTTCTCTCTGAAATCGAGGAAAGAATTAAGTGCGACAGCTTTCTTTTCCCCCATTATTTTCATATGCTCAACTTGGTCTTGCATTAACGAAAGGAGAGGTGAAACAACAAGTACGGTGCCGCCGGTGAGATAAGCTGGCAGCTGGTAGCACAATGACTTGCCTGTCCCAGTGGGAAGCATTGCAATGGTGTCTTGGCCCTTAAGGACAGAATGAATCACTTCCTCCTGACCTTGCCTGAATTCACTGTAGCCAAACCATTTATTCAGTTCATTTTGCAAATTCATAATCGATCACCATATCTGGCTAGCGTGAGCCTGATTTGAAAATAGGATAGCTGAGGCAAAGCTTCTTTAATCGGCTTCAACTTCCTCTTGTTCACTTCTTTAGCTTTTTGAATAATTTGGTTGATTTCCTCAATTGGAACAAACCCCTCTATGGAAAATTGGCTGTCATTTAGAGCAATTTCCACAATATGGTCTTCAACTGTACTTTCCTTCAGCCTCCTGATTTCAGCAATGCGTTCAATGCCAAACCCACGTTTCAACAGCTTGTAGGTTTCCTCACTGGATTGGGTAAGGGATATTTCCGGAACAAGATCCACTATTATTGAATATAATAAAGGATACTCTGTTTTCTGTTCACTTACTTCTTTTATTAAGTAATGCAGAACATTCAAAAACCTAAACCAATACTCATCCTCACTCATCCTATAATTATCAGCAGCCTGGCCTCTTGTAAGCCCGATGTATTCACCGCCAGTGAGCCGGCAGATCAACAGTTCGGCATTATCTGGAAAAGTTTCATTCTTCATCAAAGAAACCAATTCTGAAAATAAGTGATGATTCAAGTCCTTCAAAGGTATTGGGGGATTGTACAAAAACCTTTTAATCCACTTTTGTACTTCACGATCCCTCTGGATTGGATAGTATTTTTGTTCGTCACGTATATAGTGGGATAACACTTGAACTAACAGTGATATTCTCTTCCAAAGATGCTCAACGGAACTTCCATAAAGCCAGCCGTTTAATGACTCTGGAAATGGCCTCTCCCTGAAAAATTCATTTAACTGACTCCTTCCTTCTTGAGTAAGGATGAATTTTTCTGGCTCCGATTCGGAAATAAGGTTGTTTTCATGAAGCTTGGCAGCCATTTTCTCAAACCCAATCCGATCCATGATTGGAAACGAATAAAACATGGAGGTCAGTGAATACAAATGAGCATCCTGTATAGTTTGTGAAGACCTCTTTCCTTTCAGCAAATGATACACCGAAAAGATGGTCCTTTCTCCGTTAATTTTCTTAAGGCAATAAAGAACGACAGCCTCAATATAGGTCATATATTTACTCCTTTTAGCATCTGTTCTTATTTAAATTATTGTATCACGAAACCGACAGTTTGCGACTTATTCCTACTCAACTTTACAGCATTTGAGATAGAAATTATCTTTGAAGGGAATCTTAACTATTGAAAGTTTTTTAAATCACCATTAGAATAATAATATGAATATTAATACACTTCACGGAAAAGTGTATTATACTAAAGATATCGAACATTTTTCAGGAGGTTTTTTCATTGCCAAAGTATACGATTGTTGATAAAGATACATGCATTGCATGTGGAGCTTGCGGTGCTGCCGCTCCAGACATCTACGATTACGATGATGAAGGTATTGCGTTTGTAACTTTAGACGATAACTCAGGTACTGTTGAAGTGCCGGATGTTCTCGAAGATGATATGATAGATGCTTTCGAAGGCTGCCCTACAGACTCCATCAAAGTTGCTGATGAACCGTTTGACGGAGATGCTTTAAAATTCGAATAGAGTATCTAAAAGAACGGCTGGACTCTCCAGCCGTTCTTTTTATGTTCGACCTGCTATTTCCTAAGCAATTATAAAAGCGGCCGACAAAATTGTCAGCCGCTCGATATTTAAGCACGTTTAAATGCAAATTGTTTATTGAGCCATACATGCATCCTTCTGAATAATAAGGTAAATACCACAGCAATCAGGATGCCTTTCAGGATATTAAATGGAAGAATTCCGGTAACAATAATGGTTGATGGCAGTTCAAAGTTCATAAAATATTTATAAGCGGGCAAAATGATAACATAATTCAGCACACTCATTAACACTGACATTACTACTGTCCCTGCAACCAGCCCTGTCACCATTCCTTTTTTGGATTGGATACGGTTGTAAATATAATAAGCCGGTAAGATAAATGATATTCCCGCCATGAAATTAGCAAAGTGACCGATTGGTACTCCTGTTTCACTTCCTGTCATTACATAGTCAAGGACGTTCTTCAGCAGTTCCACCAAAATCCCCGCAACAGGTCCCAGTGTAATGGCTGCAATCAATGCAGGTACATCACTGAAGTCGACCATTAAAAAGCTTGGAAATGGCGGGATCGGAAAGTTCAACAGCATCAGTACATAAGACACTGCACTCAGCATTCCAATCAAAATAAAACCTCTGGTATTCAATTTCTTCATGCGTACTCTCTCCCTTTTGTGACTCATCTCACGTAGAAGAAAGATTTTGCCTGAGCAACCTAAAAAAACTCAAGAGGATCTCTTGAGAAGTAAAAGGCATGCCCGAATAAACGTTCAAAAAGTATTTTTTTGAACGCGGCTCCACCTTCATCTCCTCCCATCCAGACTATACTGTCGGCTTTGGAATCTCACCAAATCCTGCCCAAACAACAGGCTCGCGGGCTTAGAATGAAATCATTCATTACCGCCGGTCGGGAATTACACCCTGCCCCGAAGACGAATCTTAAATTATGATACATCAATATTATACAAAATAAACGTGATTGTGTGAAGGGATTAGCTCGAATTCGAGATAAATAAGTGATGAAAGGAATAGAAGAGCCTATGCTCGGAGATAAATTTATAAATGTTTACTGGATATAAAACTTCTGTTGTGGATTAGAATCCATCGAGTATTTGTCTCTTTGCAGATAGTGACTTATGGATTCTCATTTGTCCGGATTCACGATTTATGGGCCAGTATCGTTCTGGTTTGGCTTTCTCGTTGGCCCTTTTAGTCGATTTATAGGCCGGAATCCTTCTGTTTTTGCTTTCTCATTGGCTCATTTACTGGATTTATGGGCCACATCCCTCTGTTTCTGCCTTCTCATTGGCCCATTTACACCCTTTGCGGGCCAGCATCCTTCTGGTTTTGCTTTCTCATTGGCCCGTTTACACCCTTTACGGACCAACATCCTTCTGGTTCTGCTTTCTCATTGGCCCATTTACACCCTTTGCGGGCCAGCATCCTTCTGGTTCTGCTTTCTCGTTGGCCCATTTACACCCTTTGCGGGCCAGCATCCTTCTGGTTCTGCTTTCTCGTTGGCCCGTTTACACCCTTTGCGGGCCAGCATCCTTCTGGTTCTGCTTTCTCGTGCCCATTTACACCCTTTGCGGGCCAGCATCCTTCAGTTTCCGCTACCTCACTGGCCCAATAACTTCTAGCCCTGCACTCGTAGATCAAATTTCTGACGATCTTATTATCACCGACCAATCTAGTCATTCGGCACCTATTCCCGTTGAACAATAAGGGCTTGCGCAGGCACAATTGAATCTTTTTTCTGCATATCATTCCAATTAGTTAACTCCTCAACAGATACATTGTATTGTTCGGCAATCCCAAATAATGTTTCTCCTCGCTTGACAATATGTACCCGCTCATCTTTATCTGGGATAATCAATTGCTGGCCTGTGATGATGATATCATCAACCAACTCA
This sequence comes from Bacillus sp. SG-1, assembly GCF_000181495.1. Classification (GTDB taxonomy): domain Bacteria; phylum Bacillota; class Bacilli; order Bacillales; family Bacillaceae_B; genus Rossellomorea. The sequence goes on along the minus strand of NZ_ABCF01000046.1, from coordinate 626 downwards.
TTTTGTTTAATGACATCCGTTGTACTGACTCCATAAGTTTGAGAGATGCTCCAGAGGGTTTCCCCTGCTTTTACTGTATGTATTAAATTTTCAACTTGGTTTTCGTGCTGCGAAGTTGCACCAGCAGAATGAAGACTTTCAAGGTGTGGAACTTTTAGTGCTACTTCACGAACCTGATAAGGATCATGTTCTTTAGCAAATACTGTTTGTCCCGTTTCTCCTTCTCCAAATACATGATAGGGATCAATCGCATTGTCTTTTGTGATAGTCCAATCTCCTTGATGGATTTCAAAATGCAGATGAGTACCGGTTGACCTGCCGGTATTTCCCATGGTTCCTATCATTTCGCCTTTCGAGACAGCTTGTCCCTCAATAGCTCCCCTTTGTTGTAAATGCCCGTATACCGTTTCATATCCATTTGGATGCTTAATAAAGATCACATGGCCATAGCTTGAAGAGTAATAGGATTTCGTTACAACCCCGTCATCAACTGAATAAACGGGAGAACCATGCTCTCCGCCTATATCCATTCCCTTATGTTTTCCTCCCCTTGTTCCATAGTGATCAGTAATATGGCCGTCTGTTGGAAATAGCCACAAAGAGGTTCCATTATCTTCTGCATGTGC
>NZ_ABCF01000047.1 GCF_000181495.1 Bacillus sp. SG-1 | reverse complement strand
AATCATTAGAAGAAGGTCAAGAAGTTTCTTTCGAAATCGTAGAAGGTAACCGCGGACCTCAAGCTGCTAACGTAACTAAACTATAATTTTCACTATAATAGATGATAATGGAAGCTGGCATTGCCAGCTTCCTTTTTTTGCACATATAATTTATAAGCTACTTTAAGTGTCTGCCTAATTCTTTAACCTTCTGTCCGACTGTACATTTTTCAATGCAAAAACGGTGGGCATAGTTTTTTCCATATTCCTTTCTGAAGTGTGCCTTTAACAAGCAACCTTCGCAATAGGTTCCCAGGATTTCGTCCAATTTTCCAATGACCTGAATTCGCTCCAAAAAATTTCATCACCTTTCTTATATCCAAATTTCAATATTTCGAATGGCTGTGAATGACTGTATCTTGCATAGCTTGGTTCGCCAATTGATCTGCTTCCTTATTCTGCTTTCTGTTGATCGCCTCATATATAGGTTTGATACCGAGGGTTTTCATCTTTTCCTCAATTCGGTCCAGCCAGCTATTCAACGTTTCTTCATAGCAAGGCCATTCTCCTTCAAGTTGTTTCAACACAACTTGAGAATCACCTTTAACCACACATGGGACATGGTGGACTCCCATTTCCTCCAACAACTGCATACACGAATAGAGTGCAGCATATTCAGCCTCGTTATTATTTTCAAGTTCGTGAAGCTTTTCATTCTTTCTGACCCTGTAATTTACTCCGCCTTTTTGATAATATATGACCATTCCGAGACCGGCAAGTGCATTTTCTTTATCATATCCCCCATCGAAATAGACAGTAATATTCTCTGGTTCTTGTTCAAGCTCTTCATTCAGCTTGAGGAACTCTTTTCTGGTCCACTCATTCTCCATTTCATCCCGAATGATGATTTCTCCAGCTCTACCAGTTCTTATTAAATCTTCAATGAGATAATCTACATATTTCCTGTTCATCCAATCTGATTCGAAATTTATTTTCTCCGGTATCTTTCCACTGTAAGTCCAGATCACTTTCATTTTCATCGTTACCCTCTCCTTTCACTTGTCTCTGTTTTCCGATTTACTTCTTACTATGTATAATGTACAAGGTCATTTATTTTATTTCAGCGTATAAGGCTTAGATTCGGTAAAGAATATAAGAGATTGTAATTAGTATATGCATTAACTCACCATATTTTCAGGGAGGCAGTAAAATGTTCAATGAATGGTTTGGACTTATTTTTGTTCTAGTCAATTTCATCCTGCTTCTGGCGATGTACAGAATTTTCGGCAAAACAGGTTTGTTCGTCTGGATAGGCGTCTCCACTATATTAGCCAATTTACAAGTGATCAAAACCATTGAAATATTCGGCCTGACTGCGACACTTGGGAATGCCATGTACGGGACCGCCTTTCTCGTGACCGATATCCTTAATGAAAAACATGGAAAGAAAGAAGCACAGAAAGCGGTTTGGCTCGGTTTCTTCACTTTGCTGATTATGACCGTCATCATGCAAATGGCCCTTGTTTTCCAGCCCCATCCTGATGATTTTGCACAAGAATCACTGGAAACGATTTTCGGCATGATCCCGCGGATTGCCATCGGAAGCCTTGCTGCCTATTTAGTCAGTCAGTTTGCAGATGTCTATATTTTCGCTTTCCTAAAGAAAAAATTCCCGAAAGATTCTAAATTCTGGATCCGCAATAATGGCAGCACCATGATTAGTCAATTACTCGATACCCTCGCCTTTACATCCATTGCCTTTTTTGGAGCTTTTCCATTTGATGTATGGGTTCAAATTGCCATTACTACCTACCTGCTAAAATGGATCGTCGCATTGTTGGATACACCATTTGGTTATATCGCCAAACGATTGCATGTTAAAGAGTAGCTATATCTGCTTGAACCGGTCATCCTTGACCAATTCAAGCTTTTTTATTACCTGATTTTTTAAAAAATCAATTTTAAAAATTGATGTTTTTCTTTTTTCTGATTAGACTTATAATTAGTTTAATTTTCTGAGGTGAAAAAAATGGTTGAAGTATACATAGACGGTGCAAGCGCGGGTGATCCTGGTCCCAGCGGTGCAGGGATATATATTAAAAACAGCGGGGAGAACCACTCTTATTCCATTCCCCTGGGGATAAAAGAAAACCATGAGGCAGAATATCTTGCATGTATCAAAGCCTTGCAAATCTGTAAGGAGAAACATTTCAACGTCCTCTCGTTCAGAAGCGATTCGCAGGCCGTCGTCAATGCAGTTGAAAAAGAATACGCGCGCAACAAGAAATATAAGCATCTTTTAGAAGAAATACTTTTCCTTTCAAAAGAATTTGATCTGTTTTTCATTAAATGGATTCCGAGTAAAGAAAATAAAAGAGCGGATGAACTTGCCAGAAAAGCGGTCCATATGAATGAGGCCCAAGATGAATAACAAAAGATGGGCAGCCGATTTATCACTTCTTACGGTGGCACTTGTTTGGGGAGCCACTTTTGTCATTATCCAAAATGCAATCTCATTCATGCCGCCCTTTGCTTTTAATGCGGTAAGGTTCTTTCTTGGCGGAGTTTCCCTGCTCGCTCTTTTGCTATTAAAAGAGAAAGGCAGAATCCGAATCAGCAGCAACAGTCTATTGCCAGGTATATTTTTGGGTTCTTTCCTCTTCCTTGGATATGCTTTTCAGACATTCGGGCTTCTATATACCACCCCTGCAAAAGCAGGATTTATAACGGGATTGAGCGTTGTCCTTGTTCCTTTTTTGGCGCTTTTGATTATGAAGCAAAAGCCGTTGGCTGCCTCGGTAGCAGGAGCTTTATCAGCAGCACTGGGGCTTTTTTTATTAGCGGCAGGCCATACACAGGCCGTTAATTTCGGTGATTTGCTCGTTATGATCTGCGCATTCGGATTTGCTTTCCATATCATCTTTACTGACAAATATACAAAAGTCACATCCGCATTGCACCTAACGATTGTCCAAATACTGACAGTGGCGGCACTATCATTCGTATCCACACTGCTATTTGAAGATTGGCAAAGCGCTCTGGCACCTTCAATATTATTTCAAACTGAGGTCATTTCCGCATTGCTAGTAACGGCATTGCTGGCCACATCTGCTGCTTATTTAATCCAGACAGCAGCACAAAAGTACACAACTCCAGCAAGGGTTGCCGTTATCCTGACAATGGAACCAGTATTCGCCGCTCTTTTTTCTTACATGTGGATCGGCGAAGAGCTCACATCCCTTGCCATTACAGGCTGCCTTTTCATCTTTGTCGGAATGCTCATGACGGAATTACCGCAGCTATTTAAATTGATACTTAATAAGCACTCCTCAGCTAACTAACAAAAAGCAAAGACAATCAGGTTTTGATTGTCTTTGCTTTTTGCTAACACTATGAGAAGTTTTGAAGGGCTTTATTGCGCCACTTCTTGCTTATGACCGATAGTAGGGCTGAGCTACAGAAACTTTCACACAGGAATTTCATTCGTTTAGTCTTTAGCGACTCTCTAAAGGCACTTTTCACCTGGAATTTCACCCGTTTGAGTCTTTAGAACGTCTCTAAAGAGACTTTTACTCTGAAATTTCACTCGTTTTGGTCTTTAGAACGTCTCTAAAGACACTTTTCACCTGGAATTTCATTCGTTTTGGTCTTTAGAACGTCTCTAAAGACACTTTTCACCTGGAATTTCATTCGTTTTGGTCTTTAGAACGTCTCTAAAGACACTTTTACACTGGAATTTCACTCGTTTTGGTCTTTAGAACGTCTCTAAAGACACTTTCACACTGGAATTTCACCCGTTTTGGTCTTTAGCGAATCTTTATAGGCACTTTTAGACCATATACTCACTGCTTTTGTCCTTTAGGCCATTTCTAAAGAAACGTTACTCAAGGCCCATTTCCCTTTGGGCTTAAGCTCTTATATTTTCAAATCAAGCCAGCAATTCAAGGCTTTCAGCATAACTCCATGCGGCTTGTCTTGTTTTGATGTTATTGGAATGCAATGTCTCCAATAGTGACATATAGAAACTGTTATCAAACCTTTTTTGTGCCTTTAAAGTAATCTCTATTGCTGTATTTACGATTTCATCAGAGGCATTGACCGACCTCTTGCCAAAATAAATGAAGCCTATAGCATCTTCTCCGAATTTGAAACCTTTGTTCTCTAAATGAATAAGAAAGTCTTCAGTTGTTTGTTTGTTATACTTCACGATTTCCCTCACCCTGTAGTAAAAAGTTGATACTTAATGGTAGTCTATTTTAATCTTTTTGGTTCCTATATCTCGTGCGGGAACCCTCTTATATGTACGCCGCTGAACGGGCCGCCTCCGCTTTTGTTCCGTCTAGCTCCAATGCCCCAACGGCTAGCAAACTCCCCTCCTTCTCCTTACGATAAGTCATCATCGAATCGCTTTCACTCTTCGTGATTCCTTTATCTCATGCGAAGGCGGTAGAGTTTGTACGCCGCTGAACGGGGCATCTCCGCTTTTGATTCTATCTTACAAAAAATCTTCTTTTTTGCCTATCTTTTTTTCCCAGGAGGAAGCTGATCCCGCCTATGAGGGCACCGAAGATGGCGCCTCCTATTACTTCTGCTGGTTGGTGTCCAAGCATTTCTTTGAGTCTTTTTGGCTTTTCTTCAAAAGGAATGGATTCTTCTTCATGCGCCTTCCGGACCAGTTCATCAAGTGAATTCACTTTTAGTGTGAGTTCTCCCGTTTGGCGGCGAATCCCCTGTGCATCATACATGACAATCAGGCCAAAGATGAAGGAAAGGGCAAAATCAATCGTTGAAAATCCCCTTTTCAGCGCAATGAATGTTGTCAGTGATGAAACACCTGCGGAGTGGGAACTCGGCATTCCCCCAGTCTGGAAGAAAAGCATTGGCTTCCACTTTCCTGTTTTTAAAAAGTGCAAAGGAATCTTAAGTGCTTGAGCTGCAAATATGCTCAACAGCGCCGTCACAACTCCTCTATTCATCTTCTTTTCACCCCCTGAATGTTTTCCATCATAAATTAATTGGTCGCAATAATTAGTGTATCCAATTGATTTATTTACATTAAAAACACTGGGGATGGTGAAAATAAAATTGGAGGTGACGAGATGAGCAAAAAACACAGCAAAAACCGAGGAACGAAAGCAAACGCAGTAAACCCACAGGGATTCGCACAAGATGGAACAGCGACTCCCGATCCAAAATCAAAACTGGAGGACAGAGCCAAAAGGTCCAACACCAAAATATAAGCTTTGATCCCCATAAAAAAGGGACTTACCCAGGAGCAAAATTGCCATGGATAAGTCCCTTATTAAATAAAATATTAAGCATGCTGGCTGAGTAAATGATCTTTTCCAATCAGGAATCTTCTCAATGCTTTCAATTCCAAATCCTCTATCAATGAAAAGGCATCCGGCTCAATCGCTCCCCATCTGGCTGCTTCCATATTAAATTCAAGCGGCACATCACATTTAATTTCGGCAAGCTGACGGGATAGATGAAGCATATCCAAATCAGATTCGATTTTCTTTCTTTGAGAAGGTGTAAGAAGATGCAGGCTGTCCAAAATCCCCTGAATATGCAGATGTTCCTGGATCAGTTTGACGGCGGTTTTTTCACCGATGCCTTTCACACCTGGGTATCCATCGCTTGTGTCGCCCATTAATGCCTTCACATCGATAAATTGTTCCGGAGTCAATCCTTTTTCTTCCATGAAGAAATCTTTAGAGTATGTTAAATAATTACCAAAGCCCTTTTTCAGAAGTACAACATCAATATTATCGTCCAATAGCTGGAGCAAGTCCTGGTCGCCGCTCAAAATGGATACTTTAGTGTCTTTCGGCGCACTTTTTGCAATGGTCCCGATGCAGTCATCAGCTTCAAAGCCGGCCATGCCAAGATTATATAGTGCAAACCCTTCAGCTACTTCCTTCGCAAGGTCAAACTGCGGGATCAACTCTACTGGAGGTGCATTTCGGTTTGCTTTGTAATCGGAATAAATTTCATTGCGGAAAGTCGAGCTTCCCATATCCCAGCACACTGCTGTATGCGTAGGATTGATATGTTCAACAGCCATCAATAGATGTTTCATAAAACCTTGCACACCATTTGTCGGCTGTCCTTTTGAATTTATCATAAACTGTCCTGAAACGGCTGTCGCAAAAAAAGAACGAAACAATAAAGCCATTCCATCTATCAATAATAGATGATTATTTTGTTTTTCCACATTCACCACTCCTTTGTTCACCTAAGTATTATAACATAGTTCTGTACTAATTTTTTTTGAAATTCTTAGGAGTGTATGGGATCTTTGTCTATCAACGAGCTGACTATTCCTATCGAGTATAGAAAATTCTATCAACGACTTTGCTTGTTCTATCGACCGCTGAGTATTTTCTCCTTGATCCCGATGAAAGCGCACAAGTTAAAACACTTTGAACTACTAAAAAACCTGATCCCTAAGGAACCAGGTTTGGTTCTAGTCATTTTCGTTTTTTGCTTCCACTTCATGCCCCTCATAGGAGATCCAATCACTATAGCTGCCTGGATATAGCTTAGCGTTTCTACAGCCCGCAGCCCATAGTGAAAGAATATTAGGCGTGGCCGTCACACCAGACCCGCAATAAACGATAATGGGCAATTTCGTATCCAGTCCATTCCATCTTTTCTCGTGTTCTTTTTTTGAAAGGAAGCTGCCATCTTTTACGGCATCTGTCCATTCATGGTTAACAGCACCGGGAATATGGCCTGGGATTTTGTCAATTGGCTCGACCATTCCCAGGTAACGTTTCCTTGCCCTGGAATCAATTAGAATGCCTTCCGTTTCCTTACGTGAAATTTTTCTTACATCCTCCACTGTCGCAATCATGTCACCTTGAACTTCAGGATGATACTCTCCTGCGTTGAAATCAACGACTTCACTACTTACAGGCAAGCCACGTTCCTTCCAACCCTGATAGCCCTCATTCAGAATATACACTTGTTTATGGCCAATGTATTTTAAGATCCACCAGCAGCGTGCTGCAAACGCTCCCTCTCCGCCATCATAGACTACAACGGTTGTATCGTTTTCGATTCCTGACTTTTCAAGTTTATTAGCAAAATCCTCTACTTCTGGAAGCGGGTGCCGTCCACCATGTTTTTTCATTTTCCCGGATAAGTCCTCTTCAAGATGAAAGTACACTGCTCCCGGAATATGATTTTCATTGTAAAGCTGTTTTCCGTAGTTGGGTTCCCCTAGTTTAAAACGGCAGTCAATGACTCTGACCTTTTCATCAAGGTATTTGGATTCAAGCCATGAAATTTCTTTAATAGCCTCCATTATCTTTGTCCCCCTCCTTCTTCATCAGCTTCCTGATATGTTCTTTGGGATTCCAGCAATTGAATTGATAGTCAGGCTTGGTTTGATAGCCAAGCCTTTTGCATTGATAAGACATTTCCCCGTCAATTCTCTCCGCTGAAAAGTGCTCGCAGGTTGCACATGCATGGTAACGATTCTTCATTTTCCCCTCCCGTTCCATCTTTTATCTGGCAGCAGAGAGCCTCCTATATACTTCTTTCCATCTCTCGAGGTCATCGCTCGATTGAAGTGCATGCAGCCATGAGTCGATTTGTTCTTCGGATTGTGCAAGCAAATCTTTTGTCATCCTGCTATGTTCTTCCTTGAGAAACTCAACCGCCCATTCGATAATTACCTTTTTGGAAAGGTCCAGGTATTGGTCTGCTGGATCCTGAAGGTCTTCACTTAGCTGTTCCATCACTTTTTTCTTGCCATTATTCTCAAAAAAGTCCTTTTGATTTTTAAAGATTTTCACTGCAGGCTGGAAACGCTCTCTCTCTATTTCCGAAAATGCCTTCGAAAATTCTAATTCAGCAGGCTCACCAGTTTCGTATGGAGAGAAGACCAGGTTCCCTTCCATTTTTTCAATCTTTTCAGTATAGAGTTCAAATTGGGAAGACAACTGTTTGCCTGCAAATTTTTCAACTCTAAGGGTTGTCGCTCGCATTTCCTGAGCAAAATCAAATCCAGTTGATTCCAGCAGTTCTTCCAAGGCTGCATTCAATGCTGCTTTTGACGATGAGTGCTGTGAGAAAACAGCAGGGTGAAATGCCTCTTTGAAAAAGTCAGAGAAACGCAGAAACACTCTTTGTTTCACATAATGGATCAGCTCTTTTATTTCTTGAGACACACGCATTTTGATACTCTCAGGAGCTTCACTATTAAGGAGTTCCTGAACTTTTCTTCTTAACAGGAGCAGTTCCTCTTTTTTGGATTCACGACTCCTTTCATCCATTGAAGAGTTTTCAATAAGTGTTTTCAGGCGGTTCAGGCCTCTCTCCCACTCTGCTTCAGCGGATTGGGCGGCCATCAATTTCAACTCACCGTCAATGAATTGGTCGAATTCCTTTTTGAACGATTCAATACCCGATTCTGCTATCCTATTCGTTTCCATCGCCAGTTTGGAAGAAACGCCGAAAATTCTCGGAAAACGGATCCCATATTCAACAAGCTGTCCTTTTACATATTGGATGACATCCTGTTGTTCTTCTTCATCCTTAGCCAAGTCAACCGCATTGACAATGAAGAACATTTTATCCATTTCAAAGGCATCCTTGACCCTTCCAAGTTGAATTAAAAATTCACGGTCGGCTTTTGCAAATGCATGATTGTAATACGTTACAAACAAAATCGCATCAGAGTTTTTAATGTATTGAAAAGCGACGCCTGTATGCCTTGCGTTGATTGAATCCGCACCTGGAGTGTCAACCAGGGTTATTCCCTGTCTCGTGATTGGGGAGTCATAGAAAAGGTCTATTGACTCCACGAAACATGACTGACTTTCGTTGGCTACAAATCCTTTAAACTCTTCCAGGTCAACCATCAACACTTCTCCAAGCTTTGAATGATATTGTTCGTACCCTTTTAAGAATGCAGCAAGAAATGAAAGATGGACTTTTTCCTTTCCTTCTCCGTCATTTTTTCTTAATAAACCAGGGATCCGCTCTGCTGCCTCTTTCAGAGAATCGGCTCCATCTTGGAAAACTTTCATGGAATCCTGGACATCTATCAGCATCTGATGTTCATTCTTCAGGAATACTTGGGCCGTTCCATGTTCATGCCCATCCATTGGCGGTCTGATTCTATTAATGGACGCTGTAGTCGGATTTGGACTTACAGGCAGGACCTTGCTACCCAAAAGGGCATTGGCAAATGAGGATTTCCCTGCACTGAATGCACCAAATAATGCAATGGTAAACTGTTGGTCCTTGAGCCGCTCTGCTTTTCTTTTCAAGATTTTCGCTGTCTGATTTAACCCGTTGATGCCTTCGTAGTCTGCTGACATTTCATTCAATCGCTTAATCAATGGTTCCAGAGCCGGACCTTGAGTATTAGCTTCTTCTGAATCTTCTTCTATGTCTGTTTCTGTCATCCCCCTGTAACTCTCTGCAGTTTCCTCCTGGTCAATTTCTTTCGTATATATACTGTAATTTTTCTCGCTTTTTTCCCATTCGTCTTCCCAGTCCTTGACTGTTTCTTCCGAATTTACATTCACTGTTCCTTCTACAATACTCTGTAGGTTATTTACTTTTATTTCTACGTCTTCTCTAAAAAATTCAAGCTGTTTAAGGGCGTCCGTTTTCTTCTTAATCAATTTATGTTCTTCTTTTAAGGTTTCGTTTTCTTCACTTTTTTCTGAATCAACAAGTTCAATCAGCCGTTCTTTAAGACTCTCGGTTTCCCTGCGAGCCTTTCTTTTCAAACGTCCAGCGAGCTCGTCACAATAATTAAGAACATATTCACCTGTCACTCTGGCCCCGGATTTCACGGTTTCCTGAAGGTCAGATTCTTTCACTTCAATCGTAAGTCCTTCAGATTTGGCCATCAGGTCTTCATCATGAAAACCTGCCCGCTTCATCACTAGACTGCCAAGCCCTTTGAGATGCCACTCCAGTTGGGATTCAACATTACCCTTTAGATTCTCTACAAGATCTTTTAAACGCTGGTGACGTTCTTCTTCCGTTTTCTTTTTGGAAAAAAACATCCCCACTTTAAAGTCATCCTGCAGCGATTCAAGATATTTCTTAGCCGACTCTCTCGTTTCAAAAGGCATTAAATAGGCATTTTCAAGGATTTTTTCTCTTTCTTCATCAAATGTTTGCACATATGCTTTAGAGGTGTTTTCTTCTATTCTCTTGCTTAAATCTGATTCCTTCTGAAATAACTCATCTCCGTTTTCAATGTCTTCCGGTGAGAGGACTACAGACAGCAAATCCTTCTGTCCCTTTAAGTTCTCTTTCAGCCATTGCTGATGTTCACTGACCAGACGGTTCACTGCTGCAGCAAAAGAGCTCTGAAGCAATTCATCTTTATGCTGAAACTGCTTGTTGATCAAGTCTCTGACTTCAACAAACTCATTGTGAGGGTTCTCTTGCTCCCTTAGTGAGGTAAAAAAGATTCTTTCTGGTTTCACCTGCCAGGCAGCAAAAGAATCGGAAACGGATTGCTTGAATTGTTCGAAAGATAATTCTTCATCATTGTGCTTATCAATCTGATTGACAATCAAGTACAGGCGGACACCGTGATTTGCCAGCTCCCTCGTATATTCGAAATTCAACTGTGATTGAACATGGTTATAATCCATGACGTAAAATACGATATCGGCGAGGTGAAGAGCAGATTCCGTCGATATCCGGTGCGCATCATCTGTACTGTCAACGCCTGGAGTGTCAAGAACTGTAACACCCGCTGGAAGCTTCGTCTGCTTCTTCCCTATCTCAATGCTTTGGACCTTTTCTCCGTCCTTACAGTATCTTTTTACAATGTTAAAATCATAGGCTCCGTCAAAAATCACCGATTTCCTGTCATGATAATGAACTTTGGCAAAATCAGAATCTGCCTGATGAAGCTTCACCAGGTTTGCTGAAGTTGGGATTGGGCTTGCCGGCAGGAGTTCCTCCCCTGCCAACGCATTGATCATAGTGGACTTCCCGGCCGAAAAGTGGCCGCAAAAACCGGCGATAAATTCGTTTTTCCAAAACTTATGTGCCAGCAGTTCTGCTTTTAAGGCAGCTTCCTTGTGGCCGCTTTCATTCAATGTTTCATTTATAGAGGCGAGCTTCTTAATTTTTTCATCAATTGTCTTCGTATGTGATAGCGATTGCAAAATAACCTTCCCCTTACACCTTTAAGTAATGTGTCTCTGTTATGCCCTTTTATTTTATCTTATAATTTACTTCATTCCTATTAGAAAGTAACTGAAAATGGAACATAAAATACAAAGGTGTTTAGTTATTTTGAGTATTTGTACGATGAGTGTTACGCCTGCCGCCCCAAATCCTTATATATAAATCCTTTTATAAAGGCTCTTTTCTTAAACTTTGTTGCTATTTAATATGAATTTCGAAAAAATATAGACATCAATCACACGAATATCCTGGTAAGCAAGGAAGAAAAGAGCTACTCTCCCTGTTCAGAGAGAAAAACCTAGTAACCAGGGGAAAAATCCGGCACTAGGGATTTTTCCGAAAGCAACAATCTATACAAAAACAGCCTTTATAAATACAAAAAAGGACTCAATATTCAAGTCAGGTCTTGAACATTCAGTCCTTTTTGGAAGGCAGCCGATTATCGGTCATAAGCCGGAATCAGGTCTCTTGTTTCTTTTTCTGCAGACTTTGCTGGAGAAGCATTTACATTATTATGTTTTGATACAAATACATTGTTTAACACATATTTCATTAACAAACCGTATACAGCAGCCGCCAGGGCAACGAAAAACCATGTCATGTCAGAAACTCCTTCCTTAATTGCATGTCTTGAGAATAATTTTCATCCTCAATTAGAAGCTTACCAAAAACGATAATCATTTTCAATGAGATTTCAACATTTTTCAGTCAAACTTTCCGTTAGTGGGAAAGAAACGCTTCTTCCCTCTATGCACTGTTTGATAATCAGTAGCTTCAGCCAGTGCTTTTTCCTCGATAGGAATCCGGATCGATAAGATGAATTGATTAAGAAGAGCGAAGATGAACAGGGTCCAATAGGCATTAAACATCAGAGGAATAACAATCAGTTCAACAGTCACAATAAAATAATTGGGATGTTTTATGTACTTGTACGGTCCTTTTACAATTACATCAGCCTCTGGAAGAACAATGATCTTTGTATTCCAATACCGTCCGAGTGAGGTGATGACCCACACCCTCCCCGCTTGTGTAATCAGAAAAATAATAAACAAACCTATCCAGTATTCATTAAGGGGCTTTTGCGCGAAAATTTTCTCCACTAAAAGGGAAACAAAGAAAAGCAAATGTATGGTGACCATCAACTTATAATGTTTCTGGCCATACTCCTTGGCCCCCTTTGATTTCATCCATTTTTCATTCCTTCTTGCTATGAACAGTTCGACGGTACGTTGAATTGCAATTACAGTAAACAATAAATAAAACATCATTCCCACCTCATCAACAACAGTTCAGAACTGAACCCGGGTCCAAGAGCGGCTGCAATCCCAATATCCCCTGTCTGTATATCTTTTTTTAAATGATCTTTCAATACATATTGGATGGTGGCGGAAGACATATTGCCAAATTTCCGCAAAATCCCTCTTGAACTATCAAGTAATGAATCATCCAGTTGGAGTGATGTTCGATAGGCTTCTATGACTTTTTTCCCCCCTGGATGAGCGATAAAATGCTTAATATCTTTCAAGGATAGATCATGTTTGTATAACAGCTTCTCTACATTTGGCTTAAACCAATCCTCAATGATAGCCGGGATATCTTTTGAAAATATAACGAACAGTCCATCATCCTTGACATCCCACCCCATGACATCCAAGGAATTTTTCATGGTAGTCGACTGGGTTGCGAAGATTTTGGCAAGCGGTTTCTTGGCGTTTTTAACACACTGACTTTCTTCTCCGGAAATAAGCGTGCACGCTGTCCCATCGGCAAATAAAGAAGTCCCGATCAGGTTGCTTTTCGATCTGTCCCCATGTTGAAAGGTCAAGGAACATAGCTCAATAGTCAGTACCAGTACATTTGCTTTGGGAAAAGCGAGACAATATTCATAAGCCCTTGATAATCCACTCGCTCCTCCTGCACAGCCGAGGCCCCAAATCGGAATTCTTTTTACATGCTCCGGGAAAGGCAGGTGATTCATGATTCTTGCCTCTATGCTTGGCGTTGCAAGACCGGTAGTACATACGGTGAATATAGCATCAATCGTACTGTAAGTAGCGAATTCAGTGTTTTCCACACATTTGCGAATGGCCTCTGTTCCTAGTTCTACTGCCTTTTCAATGAAGGAATCGTTTTTTTCCTTAAACGATCTTGGCTTTTTAAACCAGTCAATGTCATGGACAAAATGCCTCGATTCAATATCTCCGTTTTGAAACACAGGCAGTAGCCGTTTAATATCACGGAAGTTCTCCGAGAATAAATTCTCAGCGAACAATGCCACTTCCTCCTGTTTAATACAATATGGGGGGATCGCTGTTTCCACGTTTAAGATTTTCGGCATGCAAATCTCTCCTTACCTCAGTAAGGATATCTTTTCCAACCTTTATAAATTCATTCACTTTTCTTGGGGCAGAATCTAAACAGATTGCAATTAATGTCGATATTAAGGGGGGAAAGAATTTTTTGTATATTAATCGCATAAAAAGAACTTTATTTTCTTAATGAATACTGAATTGAACGATTTTCAAAGATTCGAAATCGTCGTTCTTTTTTCTTGGATTATATGCTAAGCTAAAAAAAGACAAAATATTGGAGGATTCGACATGACTACTACAACAAAAAGTGTTACCGATATATTAAATGGTACAATTCAGTCTATCAAATCGGTCATTCCCCTCCCTGTAAAAGTCGATCAGCCAACACTTCTCGCAGAGCCGTTAAGGACGCATAAGATAGGCGTCTTGATCGGACTTACCGGTGACATCCGCGGACAGATCATCTTTGACGGAGATGTTGAGGATTTTCAAGGTCTCGGTGCTTCCATGTTTGGAATGCCGCTTGAAGGAGAAATGCTTGAATCCTTTGCAGGTGAACTTGGCAATATGATAGCCGGGAACCTCTCAACAAAGATTGCCGAACTTGGCCATTCGATGGATATTACCCCTCCCACAGTCATAGTTGGGGAATCCAGATTATCCGGCTTTGACCGGGCATTAAAGCTGCCAATCACAGTTGAAAATGCAGGAGAATTCATCATTGTAATCATGGTAGATCTCGCTTAAAAATATCAATGACAAAGAGAGAAGACATACGAATCACCATTCGCATGCCTTCTCTCTTTGTTATTTATCCGTTATTAAAATCCTTGAATCGTCATGCCGCCATCCACAAATAGGGTTTGTCCGGTAACATAATTTCCCGCCGGGGAAGCCAGGAACACAGCAGGCCCTACAAGCTCCTCCAGTTCACCGACCCTTTTAAGAGGCGTGACTGCCAATATATCATTGACATATTCCTCGTCCTGTAACAGCTTTTCGGTCAGTGGAGTTTTAAAATACCATGGGCCGATACTGTTTACATTGATATTATACTTACCCCACTCAAAAGCCAGGACCTTCGTCATCTGGATCAATGCAGCTTTTGTAGCAGCGTAAACCACTCCTGTCCTTAATGCTACATGGCCCGCAACAGAAGCGATGGTAATGATTTTCCCGCTGTTCTGCTCTTTCATGACCTTACCTACTTCCTGACTCATCATGAAGGCAGATTTCAAATTGGTATCCATGATTTTCTGCCATTCTTCATCGGTGACCTCCAAAGCTTGTGATCGAATGTTCATACCAGCATTATTGACAAGGATATCAATTGTCCCAGCCTGTTCCTTTACACTCGATACAGCCCTTGCCACTTCTTCCCTGGATGTCACATCTGAGGTTACTATGTATGCCTTCTTTCCGATCTTCTCGATATGTGAAGCTGTTTCTTTCAGGTCTTCCTCTGTTCGGGATAAAAGAGCGACATCCGCTCCGGCTTCAGCCATACCGATGGCGATAGCTCGTCCAATTCCCCTTCCTGCTCCCGTTACAATTGCTGTCTTACCGTTAAGCTCAAAAGATGGCAAAAACACTACAATCTCCCCCTTTAAAATATTTACCTTATTTTATCATAATAAGGATAATTTTCATGAGGAGATTGCTTTTCATACTGTTAATCTTCTTTCTTAACAGAATTTTGATAGAGATTGTGAATAATGATTTTCTTGGTTAACAATAAACATCGATCACACTTGTTCTCAGTTTCAAACAGCCGCCTGCACTGTTCACAATAATACTTTTCCATCTCCAAACCCCCAAGACCTCGTTGCTTCTATAATATGACTGGAAGCCGGACTTCGTGTCAGGAACTTATTTTAGGGGAGGAGTATTATAAGGTGAAGTGTGCAGTTGCAAACTCACCTTTACTGAATTCTTTATTTTTTATGATAATCATATTTTTGTACCTATCTCTCCCCTTTAGGCTGAAACGTTTCTTTGCTATTCGCTCACCTTGAACCCTTTTTCTCCTCTTGTAGGGGCACGTTTCTTCACTATTCGTTACCTGCCCCTTTTTCTCCTTCTCAAGAGGGATTTTTTCAGATCATCGTAACCTTATAAGCTTTATCTTTATATTGAGGGTAGGCCCCTAATATAAATGGCTACAGCACAAAAATAAACCGGCAGCCTATCAGCGGCTGCCGGTTTATTTGAAATCTTATTTAGAAAGGTTATATACGTCAGAATATTTCTCTGTCAGGTAGTTTACAAGATGAGTCGCATTCAGCCCTTCACCTGTCACTTCTGTCAGGATTTCCAACGGCTTTTTCATTTTACCCCATTGGTGAATGTTCTCTGTCATCCATTCGCGGATTGGTGCAAGGTCGCCTTGTTGAAGCAGTTCATCATAGTTTGGCAGGTCTTTAAGCATCGCCTGTTTGAACTGTGCCGCATACATGTAACCAAGTGCGTAGGAAGGGAAGTAACCAAAGCTGCCTCCAGCCCAATGAACATCTTGCAGGATACCTTTTGCGTTGGTTTCAGGTCGGATCCCCAAGTATTCCTCATACTTGTCGTTCCATATCTGCGGCAGGTCTTTCACTTCAATTTCATCGTTAAATAGGCCTTTTTCAATTTCGTAACGGATCATGATATGCAGCGGATACGTTAGTTCATCCGCTTCAATCCTAATCAATGATGGTTTGGATTCATTGATTGCACGGTAGAATTCATCAAGCTCTATGCCATCAAATTGGCCTTCACCAAATTCTTTTAGAAGGGAATAATTCTTTTCCCAGAATGAATAACTTCTGCCCACAAAGTTTTCATAGAATAAGGACTGAGATTCGTGTATTCCCATGGAAGTCCCGGTAGCAAGCGGAGTTCCTGTCAATTCACCGGAGATGTTCTGCTCGTATAAGGCATGACCGCCTTCATGGATGGTTCCGAAAATGGCTGTTCTCCAATCACCTTCATCGTATTTCGTTGTCACCCTTACATCTCCAGGATTCAAACCGATGGCAAATGGATGCACCGTTTCGTCCAGTCTTCCTGATTTGAAATCATAACCTATTTGTTCAAGAATCTTCAGGCTGAAATCCTTTTGCTTTTCTTTTGGAAAATGTTCAAAAATGAAGGCCGTGTTTGGCTTACTGTTACTTTCACTGATTCGCTGTACAAGCGGAACAATCTTTTCTCGCAATTCTCCAAAAACTCTGTCCAGAACTTCCACTGTTACACCAGGCTCATACATATCCAGCAGCGTATTGTACTTATTGCTGGCATATCCCCAATAGCCAATGAACTTTTTGTTGAATTCAACCAGTTTTTCCAAGTATGGCTGGAATGAATCAAAGTCATCATCCTCTTTAGCACCTTCCCAGGCACTCTCGGCTTTGGATTGCAGTACGACATATTCCTTATATTCATCAGCCGGTATTTTTTTGTTCCGGTCATATTCTTTTTGACACTCTTCCAATACTTTAAAAACCTTGTCTGTCAGGTTTTCCTTATGTGCAGATAATTTTGCTATGTATGCTGCCATTTCTTCACTCGTTGACATTTCGAATACTTCAGAAGACAGTAACCCTATCACTTCGGAACGCTGTTCAACTCCATTCTTTGGAGCTCCTGTTCTTAAATCCCAAAAGATAAGACCTAATGCTTCGTTGTATGCTGACATCTTTTTCACATATTCTAAGAAGTCTTTTTCAATCTCTTTTATTTCTGTTGTCATGTTACTCCCCCTAATCTCTGGCATCCTTGCAATTTTATCATATTTTTCTGAAAAAAACTTGTTAAAACACTAATGAAGGGGATATTCAGCCTCCTTTTTCACCTTCAATCTAAGAAACCTTGTTAGTAATCATCCCATCCAAAAGCCAGAAAAAAGCGGAAAATACATTAGAGTATTTTCCACTTTTTCATCCCTGACATTAATAAGGAAGTACAGCCTTGATTTTCGGCAGCAAGTACTTTTCACTTTCTTTCAGCATAATTGAAACCTTTCCCTCGTCTTCGGAGGTTCTGATCAAGCGTCCGATTCCTTGTTTGAGGCGCAGGAGCATATATGGTAAATCGACTTCTTCAAAAGGGCGGTCTGCATGGTTTCGCTTTGCATCAAATACCGGATCTTTCGGCGGGAACGGCAGGGAATAAATCAATACCTGAGACAGCGACTCTCCTGGTATATCAAGCCCTTCCCATAAATGATAGGAACACAGTACACTGTTCACTTCATTTTGGAACCGTTCAACCGTTAAACTGATTTCTTCATCTCCTTCAAAATAAACCGGATAGGGCAGATTTTTATCTTGGAGGTAATTCTTAAAGGCTTCGAGCTCTCCTTTTGATGAAAACAGGAGTAGGGTCTTCCCATCATTTTCTTTAATCTTTTCCAAACTGTACAACGACTTTTCGACTGGCTCATTAGAAGAAAAGCCAGGTAGGTCCATAAGCATTTTTTCTTCATAGTCAAATGGTGACTCCACGGTAAAAGATTCATACTGGTCAATCCCCAAGCTTTTAGCCAAATAAGAGAAATCTTTGTTGTTGGACAAAGTAGCTGAAGAGAAGATGAACGGGATTTTTTGACTAAAGACCTTCTGGCGGAGTATTTCCTCCACTAACCTTGGCATGATCACAAGTGTCTCATTACCTTTATTGATTTCCAGCCAGTTTATCCCTTTGCTTTCCTCTAAAAACAGTTTTAATGAGTATAGAATCTGCTCAAGATACTCTTCTATAACCTTCAATAGATATTCATCCATCACATACATTTCAGACTCGAAAACCAGTTCTTCGGTCAGCTTTTCTATCAAATCCACGAGCTTGCGGCCTTCTGTTTTTACCGCCTCCGTCTTATTCACATGAAGGCGGAAAGCATTTTTTTCTTTTACAGATGCCTGATTTAATTCATGAAACCACTTTTCATTTTGGGCAATGATGTCCTCAATGAGGTACATTGTATTTTCACGCATGTCACTCGCTGTCATCTTTTCCAGAAGGCTCTCGAGAGTTTCTTTTTTAATTCTGTAGGTCAGTGCCTTTTGAGAGGCAAATTCAAGCAAATGCCCCTCATCAAAAATGACAGAGCTGGCTTGGGGAAGCAGTGGAAGCTGCCCTTCCCTAACACGCGATTCTTTCGTCCAGATATGTTCCATGTAAAAATCATGAGAACATACAATCAAATCAGCTGCTTCACGGTAATAATCCCTGTTAAGGGTTTGTCCGCATCGATGACGCTGTGAACAAGACATGCAATCCTGCAGGTTATCCCAGCCAACTCTCTCCCATTCTTGATCCGTCAACTGACTATACTCTTTTCTGTCACCATATCGATGATACTTAGTCATTGACGATGTTCCATGGACAAATTCCGGCAGGGTACTATGAACATCCATGAATTTATCGTCTTCCAATATTTCAGAGTCAAGTTTCTGCAAGCACAGATATTGTTCTCTCGATTTAGCCAGTCTGACATCCACTTCAAGATTCAAGGCTTGTTCTATTTTTCTGATATCGCCTTCTTTTTTGACGATTTGTTCAATCAACGTTTCATCTGCGCACGCGATGATTGCAGGTTTTCCGGTATACCTGGCATACGCCAATGCGTATAGTAAATAGACCAATGTTTTGCCTGTGCCTACTCCCGCTTCTGCAAACATTACTTTTTTTTCTTTATAGGCTTTCAACACCTGAAATGCCATATAAACCTGTTCATCACGCAGCTCAAAACCTTTGTCCGGGAGAATGTCATAGAAGACGTCTCCAATCCAGTCGCCGAGCCCTTCATAAAATGATTGCTCCCTGGATAATGCAAATGGTATTTTTCCTCTCATAACTTCCTCCAACTCTCATAAATGAATCTATTTATAGCAGCAAAGCTAGTAAATGTATAATTACAAAAAACAAATCACAAAGAAATAATTCTATACTTTCACATTAGAAAACGCAAGCATGGGCTGCTTGCGTTTTCTTTTCACTAGGCTCTTTTCGTAAACTTTGTTGCTATTCACTATAAAAAATACTTACTTAATTAACCAGAAATAGCTGATAAAAAAGAAGAAAAGAGATAATTCAGCTTGTTCAGAGAATAAAGCCCTTGTCTCCAAGGGAAAAATCCGGCTTTTTGGATTTTTCCGAGAGCAACAATATATACAGGCTCTTTCCTCAAACATTTCTGCTTTTAGAATCTCAGAATACTCAGCATCATTCACTCGAAATATCCTATAAGCATTAAAGAAAAGTGCTGCTCTCCCTTTTCAAAGAGAAATAACCTTGTAACCAGGGAAAAATCCGGTACTTGGGATTTTTCCGAAAGCAACACTCCATTCGAAACCTGCCTACTGCTAAGACAGATTTCGGGGATTGCTGTAAAAAAGTTCATAGGCAAGGGCATTCGTCAGGTCTTCCCTGGCTTCCATCAACCCACCCATAATCTCACTGTCCATCTTCATTTCTTCCTCTTCTATTAAATCGATGGTAGACTGTAATGCTTTCGAAATACGATTAAAGTCTATAGACGACCTTTCCACTGCGTTTCACTCCTCAATTCTATATATTGAGTATTATACGCAGATACACCGCCGGTTATGACCTCTGTCAAAGATCTCCAATCCATGGAACAACTTGCAGACTTATAAAAATAGTCAGAATGGGATAGCCGGATAAAAACACTGCTATTTCTTAGCTATCTTTTCTAGGAGGTCTTGGTCCCCAATACTGATAGTAATCCGTCCTGATGAATCCATTGAAAAGCTTTCTTTTCTTCGTCGCTTTTTTGCCGTAGAACTCTTCAAAACCTTCATGGGAGGTCATAATATACTTTGACCACGTGTCCATTTTTTCAAAGGATTCTCCCATCGCTTTATACATCTGTTCCACTTCTTTTCTTTCGCCGATCCTCTCACCATACGGAGGGTTTCCGACGATCACCCCATAGCTTTTGTCACTATGGAAATCCTTCACCTGCATTTGTTTGAATTGAATAAGCTCACCGAGCCCTGCTTCAAAAGCATTGCTTTTTGCTACCTCTACCATCCGATGATCGATGTCTGTTCCCATGATTTCAAGAGGCTGATCATAATTGGCGACATCTTCCGCTTCCATACGGACTTCATCCCAAATTTTCTCAGACATCCACGGCCACTCTTCAGAAAGGAATTCCCTGTTAAAGCCGGGCGCGATGTTTTGCCCAATCAATGCCGCTTCAATCGGAATAGTACCGGAACCGCAGAACGGATCGGCAAATGGCCTGTCGGGGTTCCAAGTAGTTAACTGTATCAATGCAGCAGCAAGTGTTTCTTTTAATGGAGCCTCTCCCTGCCCGATTCGATAACCTCTTTTGTGCAGTCCTTGCCCGCTTGTATCGATGGTCAGGGAAGCTGTATCCTTATGGATGGCAACCTCCAATTTGAATACCGCTCCACTTTCTTCAAGCCAGCTTGTGCGGTGATAGGCCGCTTGCAGCTTGTTCACTATGGCTTTTTTCACTATGGCTTGACAGTCGGGAACGCTGTATAATTTGGATTTCACCGATTTCCCTTGTACAGGGAACTGGGCATCCACCGGCAGATAATCTTCCCATGGAAGGGCCTTTGTCTTCTCGAATAATTCGTCAAATGAATACGCTTTGAATTCTCCAACAAGGATCTTCACACGGTCTGCAGTCCGCAGCCACATGTTTGCGCGTGCGATTGCTTTTTCATCTCCTTCAAAGATGACCTTTCCATTCTCCACTTCACATTCATATCCCAGATCTCGCACCTCTTTGGCAACCAGAGCTTCAAGCCCCATCGCCGCAGTCGCTATTAATTTAAATCTCATCAATTTCACCCTAACTTTTCCAATATCTTTTCAGACTGTACACACAGCTTAACTTAGTTCAGTTGATATGTATTTTTATTATTACATTTCTAAGTGTAACCATTGAAGATAACTTTAAGCAACAGAAACACTATGAAAGTTTCCTAAATGATAAAAGCTCCCCTTATAAAAGGAGAGCATTGTTGAAATCAGTATATTTAATCCCCATAATAACATTCTGTAAGCCATGTTTTGTTCCTTCGTACTGCAAGCGATGGGTCATCTCGTACTCCGGCGGCAATCATCTATCTACGAAACAACTGTTTCGTCCTTCTTCTCGTTGAGTTCCTCAAAGAAGGTGCCCCTACCTTATTTTGGGTTTCTCGCTCGTGGGGTTTACCTCGTTCCACTCTTGCAATTTCTTGCAAGACTCCGTCACTGTGGCACTTTCAAGGTATTCACACCATATCCATAGGACTTAGGTGTTTTCCCTGCCGTCAATCTGCAGAAGCAGACTGCCCTAGCTTATGAATTGGCTAGGCACGAACACTACGGGCATCTCAGCACCGTGCGAGCATGGACTTTCCTCTACAACAAACGTTGCAGCGATTACCTGAATGTTATTATTAGTATATCCAAGAAGTAATTATACAGAAGTATTCATGATAGTACAAGTGGTATTATATTCCAGGATCAATCGTACAGTTTGCTTCCGAAAACATGCTTTTCTAAATTAGACAGCCTTTTAAGAATATCAAAATTTGTCGTTCCCGTTTGTTGCTGCGCAGGGGCACGGCGGTTTGATTCTTCCACCTGTTTCTTCAGGCGCATGTTTTCCTGT
>NZ_ABCF01000048.1 GCF_000181495.1 Bacillus sp. SG-1 | reverse complement strand
TTCTTTTGATTCTGCAAAAGAGAGAGAATATAATAGAGATTAGTGAAGTTTGAAAGGGGTTAGAAATTTGTCTGGTTTATATTTTTTATTAATTGTATTAGGTGCGATCATTGTCTATTCCGTTCTTACGTTTTTTATGCAAAAACGTATTGTCAATAACCTGACGGAGGAAGAATTCCGTGCAGGGTACCGTAAAGCCCAGTTGATTGATGTAAGGGAACCGAACGAATTTGAAAATGGTCATATATTAGGCGCAAGAAACATCCCGCTCTCACAGTTGAAACAAAGACAGCAGGAGATCCGCAATGATCAACCTGTATACTTGTACTGCCAAAGCGGAATGCGCAGCGGAAGAGCCGCTCAGATGCTTCGCCGTAAAGGCTATAAAGAGCTTCACCAATTACAGGGCGGTTTCAAAAAATGGACTGGAAAAGTGAAGAAGAAGAAATAATACAGGAAAGCCGAATCCATATCAGGACTCGGCTTTTTTATTTTGGTATTAAAAAATGCTTGGTTTCCGCTGCCAAACACTTTTGGCAAATTGAATGAATTATTGATTTCCGCTCCGGGTGCGCGACTCCGCCTGCGGGGTCTCACCTGTCCCGCTACTCCCGCAGGAGATCGCACACCTTACGCTCCAATCAACCATTCGTAAACAAATCAAGAAAAGTTAATGTGAAAAGCAGCACTTTTTGATAACAGCTTTTCGAGAAAACCGTTTCATTCCAGGGGGAAATGAATCTTATTTTCAAGTGTACCCGAAGATATGTTCTTTTTCAGCGTGTGTCTTCCCGCGAAATTAACTAAACTCGTCTAGCTCCAGGCCAAGGGCTTTTGAATCTGAGTGAAATCATTTTTATCTACTAAAAACGTACAAAAAACATGGCTAAATATAAACTCCCGGTTTTCCCTCCAGTAAATTATGATATGAATGATTGAGTCTCACTGCATCCACTAAAAAAAGGATGCCCCTCAAGGACATCCTTTCAACTTTTAATCTTCTTTTGTATATCGCAATACCGGTTTACGGGCAGCCAGTGTTTCATCCAGGCGCTTGATGACTGTTGTATGTGGAGCTTCCTGAACGATTTCCGGGTTTTCTTCTGCTTCTTTTGCAATCTGAATCATTGCATCGATGAACGCATCGATAGTTTCTTTTGATTCCGTTTCTGTCGGCTCGATCATCATGCATTCCTCTACATTCAGCGGGAAGTAGATGGTCGGTGGATGATAACCAAAATCCAACAGGCGTTTCGCAATATCCAGCGTACGGACGCCTAGCTTCTTCTGACGCTTTCCACTGATTACAAATTCATGTTTACAGTGACGGTCATATGGCAGGTCGAAATGAGGTGCAAGCCTGCGCATCATATAGTTGGCGTTGATGACTGCATTTTCGGTTACTGCTTTTAAACCGTCAGGACCCATTGTACGGATATAAGTATATGCACGGACATTGATTCCGAAGTTTCCGTAGTATGGCTTCACACGGCCGATTGACTGCGGGCGGTCATATTCAAATACATACTCATCATCGCGCTTCACCAGGACCGGTTTAGGCAGATAAGGGATCAAGTCAGCTTTTACTCCGACAGGACCGCTTCCAGGGCCGCCTCCGCCGTGTGGACCTGTAAATGTTTTGTGCAAGTTAAGGTGAACGACATCAAAGCCCATGTCCCCTGGACGTGCTTTGGACATAACGGCATTCAAGTTGGCTCCATCGTAATAAAGCTTACCTCCTGCTTCATGGACAATAGAAGCCATTTCCAGGATGTTCTCTTCAAACAGTCCTAATGTATTAGGGTTTGTAAGCATCAATGCGGCGGTATCCTCGCCGACCACACGCTTTAAATCTTCCATGTCCACAAGTCCGTTTTCATCAGACTTGACTGTAACCGTTTCAAATCCTGCCACCGTTGCTGAAGCCGGGTTCGTTCCATGAGCGGAGTCAGGAACGATGACTTTCGTACGGTTTGTATCACCATTTGCTTCATGGTATGCACGTATCATCATCAATCCGGTCCACTCACCGTGAGCTCCTGCTGCCGGCTGAAGGGTCACTTCATCCATCCCGGTAATTTCTTTCAGGTGTTCCTGCAGATCGAACATCAATTCTAATGCACCTTGAACACCTTTTGTTTCCTGAAGAGGGTGAAGGTGGGCAAAGCCATTGAACCTTGCAACATTTTCATTGATTTTCGGGTTGTATTTCATTGTACAAGAACCAAGCGGGTAGAATCCTGAATCGACACCATGGTTACGCTTGGAAAGTGCTGTGTAATGGCGCATGATATCCAGTTCCGAGACTTCGGGAAGTTCAGGTGCTTCTTCCCGTGTGTATTCTGCAGGAATCAATTCTGACAAGTCTACTTGTGGAACATCCATTTCAGGGAGACTGTAGCCAGTACGTCCTTCTTTTGATAGTTCAAAAATGAGAGGCTGATCGTTCTTAAGCATGATAATCCCCCAATTCTTTAGCAAATGTATCGATCTCTTCTTTTGTACGAAGTTCAGTAACCGCTACAAGCATATGGTGAGTTAAATCAGAATCTACGAGTCCAAGGTCATATCCACCAATGATTCCTTTTTGGAGCAGCGCTGAATTAATTTCTTTTACAGGACGGTTTGTTTTGATGACAAACTCATTGAATGATGGACCTTCAAATGCCACATCAATCCCGGCTTGTTTAAGTGCTTCTTTGGCATAATGCGCTTTTTGGATGTTTTGGACCGCCATTTCCTTGACGCCGTTCTTTCCTAGAGCAGTCATTGCAACAGAGGCTGCCAGTGCATTCAAAGCCTGATTGGAACAAATGTTGGAAGTGGCTTTGTCACGGCGTATATGCTGTTCGCGCGCCTGAAGAGTCAACACGAAGCCGCGCTGGCCATCCTCATCAACTGTCTGTCCAACAAGTCGGCCCGGTACTTTACGCATAAGCTTTTTCGTCACGGCAAAATATCCGCAGTGCGGTCCGCCAAAGGCAGTTGGAATACCAAACGGCTGGGCATCCCCAATGACAATATCAGCTCCAAGCTTTCCTGGAGGTGTCAGCACTCCAAGTGCCAAAGGATTCGATGATACGACAAACATCGCCTTCTTGTCATGAACAATGCTTTCCAGTTTTGCAAGTTCTTCTACTCTTCCAAAGAAGTTAGGATACTGTACGACGACCGCAGCAATCTCGTCTGACATCAATTCTTCCAATGCATTTTCATCTGTCACGCCGTTTTTATGGGGAATTTCTACAACTTCAATGTACTGTCCCTTTGCATAGGCGCGCAAAACATCTCTTGATTCCGGATGTACGGTGCTGGAAACAAGAACTTTCTTCCTTTTTGTCTGTCCGGCACTCAGCATGGCCGCTTCAGCAAGAGCTGTACCGCCGTCATACATTGATGAGTTGGCTACGTCCATCCCTGTCAATTCACAAATCATTGTCTGGAATTCGAAAATGGCCTGAAGTTCGCCTTGAGAGATTTCAGGCTGATATGGTGTATAAGCCGTATAAAACTCAGAGCGGGATAATACATGATCTACTATGACAGGCATGTAGTGATCATAAACACCAGCACCAAGGAATGAAGAATTCGAGCGCAAGTCTGCGTTCTTTGCAGCCAACTGGCTCAATTCCTTCATCAAGGATGTTTCAGCTTTCGCTTTCTTAATGTTGTATTCGCCCTTGAATCTGACTTTTTCAGGAATATCTTCAAATAGCTCATCTACAGAGCTGACTCCAATTGCTTCCAGCATTTCCTTTTGATCGTGTTCTGTCATCGGTAAATAACGATGTTTCATAAGGAATCCCCTCCCTGCTACTTCTTTGGTCTTTTATAAAATGGTGTAGGCACAACTTTTGCTTTAAGCTTCTTATTGCGGATTTCAACATGTAACTCAGTATCCAACGCACTGTGCTCCGTTTTGATAAGAGCAAGTCCGATATTCTTCTTTAATGTAGGTGATTGTGTTCCAGTCGTTACCTCACCAATTTCTTCATTATTTAAAAATACCTTGTATCCATGACGCGGAATTCCTCGTTCAAGCATTTCAATACCGACGAGTTTCCTTGGAGATCCCTCTTTTTTCTGGCTTTTCAATGTTTCTTTACCAAGAAAATCAGCTTCTTTATCAACTTTCACAGCAAAGCCGATTCCTGCTTCGATCGGAGTGATGTCAGCAGAAAGTTCCTGTCCGTAAAGAGCCAGATTCGCTTCGAAACGAAGGGTATCCCTTGCGCCCAGGCCGCAAGGAAGAATTCCTTCTTGTTCGCCCGCTTTCAGGATATCTCTCCAAAGAGATGAAGCGCTTTCTGAAGGACAATAGATTTCAAAACCATCTTCCCCTGTGTAGCCTGTTCTGGATACAAGAGCTTTGATTCCATTTAAATCAACTTCATTTTGAAATTTAAAAAATCCGATATCACTTAATGTTGTTTCATTGGCCAGCTTCTGAAGGATTTGTTCTGCAAGCGGTCCTTGAATGGCCAATTGGGCATAATCCCCTGATAAATTATTTAATTCAACACTTTCGTCAACATGATCTTGAAGCCACTGATAATCTTTTTCTATATTGGCCGCATTTACAACAAGGAGGTAATGGTTATCCTCGATTTTATACACAAGCAAATCATCAACGGTTCCACCGTTCTCATAACACATTGCCGTGTATTGTGCACCGCCGTCTTTAATGCGGGATATATCATTTGTCATCATCTTCTGCAGATATTCCAGTGATCCGCTTCCTTTGACTTCAATTTCCCCCATATGAGACACATCAAATAAACCAGCTTTGGTGCGCACCGCTTCATGCTCTTCTTTAATGCTTGAGAATTGAACTGGCAGCTCCCAGCCTCCAAAATCGATGCATTTTCCGCCATTTTCCTTGTACACTTCGAATAAAGGCGTACGTTTCAGTTGTGCCATTGTATTTCCCCCTTCGTTGAGATCATCATTCTATGAACCTTCTTTACTAGTCCTGACCGTTTCACAAGAGATGTCATTCAAACAACACACAAAAAAGGACAGAACAACCCCTTGTTAAGAGATCCTCTGTCCTTTCACCTGAAAGTTTAACCATCTGATGGCTTTTCTTCTTGGGTGGCTTCGTAAAACTGAAACACTCTCCAGAGATGCGTCCGGCAAGAGTCTTTTTGCCTGAGAGATTCACAAGAAATTTGCTTGCTCCTTCGGCGCTGTTATCCAACAGTCTCTCCTCTTGCTTTCATTCGCCAATATTCATTGAATAAATTGGTCATACTAACAATATAAAGAATTCTGCTCGTAAATAGAATGTTCGGTTTTTAACAAATTTCTAAACTTTAAAAATTCTACTTACATCCTATCATTAATAATGCATATTCGGCAATATTTTTATGATCAAATAAGGAGTTGTTTTTCATGGACGTAGAAGTACTATTTGATGATAGCTGGAGCGAGGAATTGGATTCCAGAATAGAGAAGGACGGCCCCTGGTCTGACTGGGATTTATTCAAGCTGGCCGTCGAGGTAGAGGAGCGTACTGTAATCCCGAACTTTGAGGGTCTTCAAGCGCCAAAACATTTGTCTAACCTTACTCCGCTCCCTCATCAGCTTGAAGTCGCGAAACAAGTCGTCGAATCAATGAATGGCAAGGCCATCCTCGCTGATGAGGTGGGGCTGGGAAAAACGATAGAGGCTGGACTTATATTAAAAGAATATATGATTCGGGGACTTGTAAAGAAAGTGTTGATCCTTGTCCCTGCTTCCCTTGTTTCCCAATGGGCAATTGAGTTGAACTCCAAATTTTTCATCCCTGCTGTGGCACAGAAAAAAAGTTACGTATGGGATCAATGTGACATTGTGATTTCTTCTATAGACACTGCCAAACGCAGCCCGCACAGGGAAAAGGTATATGAGCAAAACTATGATCTAGTCATCATTGACGAAGCCCATAAACTAAAAAATCATAAAACCAAAAACTATGAGTTCGTCCAGAACCTAAAAAAGAAGTTCTGTTTGCTGCTGACCGCCACTCCCATCCAAAATCGTGTGGAAGAAATTTTTCACCTTGTGTCTCTTTTAAAGCCAGGCCATCTGGGGAATGAATCAGGTTTTGCGGAGAAATATAAAAAAGGAAAACGCTCTGTCGGCAACGATGCCCACTTGAAGGAATTGGTCAATAAGGTCATGATCCGGAACCGGAGAAGTGATACAGGCATCGAATGGACCAAGCGCCATGTAAAAACTGTCCTTATCGATTTTACAACTGAGGAAAGAGCGCTGTATGAGAGCTTCAATATATTAAAGGGACCGTATGAAGACTGGGTCTCGAGTTCCTTCTCACTTCTAACGCTGCAAAGAGAGGCATGCAGCAGCCGGGAAGCCGTCTTCTATACATTGAAGAATATGCTTCAACGCACTGATCAGCCATCAGCGCAGCTAACCAACAGCGTGAATGCGTTAATGAAAAAAGTAGAGGCTGTTCAAACGAATTCCAAAGCCCAAGAGGCACTGAAAATCATCCAATCTGTCAATGATAAGGTCATTATTTTCACAGAGTATAGAGCGACACAATTATATTTACAATGGTTCCTCAAACAAAACGGAATCACCTCTGTACCTTTTCGCGGCGGATTCAAAAGAGGGAAAAAAGACTGGATGCGGGAACTGTTTAAGAATCATGCACAGGTACTGATCGCGACAGAAGCAGGCGGCGAGGGGATCAACCTGCAATTCTGCCACCATATCATCAACTTCGACCTGCCTTGGAATCCAATGAGGTTAGAGCAGAGAATCGGCAGGGTTCACAGGCTTGGACAGACAGAAGATGTTCATATTTATAATTTTGCTACAAGGGATACGGTCGAGGAACACATATTGAAACTGCTCTATGAAAAAATAAGTCTGTTTGAAAAGGTAATCGGGCAGCTTGACGACATTCTCACAAAGCTTGATTTCGGAAAATTCGAGGATCATATAGAAGATATTTTCACCCATTCCCGGTCCGAGGGTGAAATGAAGATCAAAATGGATAACCTGTCGGCAATGATCCAATTCGCCGAAAATATGAAGGAGGAGCAAGAAAATGCAGCAAGCCGAAATACATCAATTTCTTGAGCGTTATTTCACTGCCAATGAATGTGAAATTGTCGAGAACCATCCTGGTTATATGAACGTGCAGTTGACCATTGATATGGATAAAGAGCTGATGAACCGGCCGTTTTACTGGCATTACTTAGAAAAAACAGGCGGGATTCCGAATCCTATGAGGCTTTGTTTAATAACCAACCAAGAGAAGGCACCTGAAAATATGAAAGGTGAAGTACTTCACTTTGGCTCGCCCAGACTTCATCAAATCTTTCGTTCAGCAAGGAGGCTGGCAAGCTATACCCGCCTCTATGAGAACAAACCAACGATGCCTGGAAATCAAACACCCTTACAGCCGTGGCTCGGCTTGAATATAAAGGTATCTTACCAATGCGACTTGAAAAAGGATCTCCTTAAATCCATTGGATTGAATCTCATTAACGGGCTAATGAAGGAAAACTTCCACCAGGAACTGATGAAAAAGAACTTAACTCCTAAAATACCAGACTTATCATTCACCCTTACTCCTATCATCAAGCCAAGGAGCGGGATTGCACGGATTCGCACTCAGATCCAGAAAGAACTGCAGTCCCAACCGACAGACTGGGCGAATGCAGCAAGGCAGCGATGGCAGGAGGATCTCGACCTTCTTGATCAATTCTATGATGGCCAGGATGAAAAACCGGAATCCTACTATGTTGAAAAACAGGCACTTGCTGAACAATATGAACCCAAGATTAAGGTGGAAATCATTAATGGCGGACTATTCTATCTTAGCCAATAGTCGATGATAACCCTTTCTAACGATTTTGGGGTCTACTCTACCGCCCCGCGTAGTTCACAGAACCGGAATCAGGGGTGGAACCGTTTGTAAGGGTACGTCGCTGCAGGCTCGCGCATCCGGTGAAAAGCTCTCTACCATCTGCCGCCGGACGACTCCATTCTTCTCTTGCAGAAGCCGCATGTTCCTGTGCTGATCCTCCTGATAATTAGAACAGCGATGGCGGTCACATACCTGGAGCGGAAACCAGCTCACCTAACCAAAAAGACAGCCAAACAAAAAGCGGGATAGAAACAATAAAGTTTCAATCCCGCTTTTTATTTCTTTTTAAATATGAGCATCAAAGCATATGGTATGACACCAAACCAGCGAAACAGAAAGGTTGGCCTTTCATTTTTCCTCAGTTCTTTAATGTTTTTCCTTTCCAGAGGTGATTTTTCAAAATGCTTGACGACCGTTTGCGTCATAAATTTGACATAATCATTGATTGACATAGAATCCCCCATCCTTAAGGCTCTACCTGTTAGTTTCACCAGGACTGTCAATCTTTAAACAAGAAAGGATTTTTTTGACCGTTTCTTCTACCGTCAAACCAGATGTATCAATCATGTGATCTGCTGCCCCTTCATATAGCGGGTGCCTTTCCTCATACAATGATTTCAAGCCGTCCAATCCCTTCTGAATGACCAGAGGCCTTGCTGCATCATCGGCAATGCGTTTGACAAGCTCTTCAAAGCGACAGTTTAACCAAATGACTTTTCCTTTTTCTTTCATTACCTGACGATTGACTTCCCTGCCGGCCATTCCTCCGCCAGTCGTCACAACCACCCCATCATCATTTAACTCATGAAGAATTTCTGTTTCCATTTCCCGGAATCTCTTTTCACCATATACCGCAAATATTTCTCTTATTTTCATTTGATATTTCTCTTCAATCAACTGATCGGTGTCTATACAATCACAATTAAGCTGTTGCGCAAGAGCACCTCCGATGGTCGTCTTCCCAGACCCCATGAAACCGATTAAGAATATCATCTATACCCTACTCCCAAACCAAGATTTCTTTTGTTGCATTTTCATATTTGACCAAGACTGGTTCATAACTCTTATTATCTGTTTCAAATGAAAGAATTAATGTCGTAACCTGGTCTTCTTTCTTCACTTCATATCGTACTACACCAGCCGGATAGGTGAAAGTTCCATCCACGGAATTTTCTTCTTTTAACAATTTATGAGCGGAGTAGAGAATCAAGCTTTCTCTTTTATACCCATCTTCCATCACATCTAGGTAAGAGTACCTGGAGACAAAAATAGCTGAAGCCGCAACTGAAAAGAGTAAGATTGCAATTGACAGCATCATGGCCATCGGGAGAATATATCCTTTTTCATTAATCATATGTGAAGAACCTTCCTATCTGAAGATTCCCTTCAAAACTTGCGTGGATTTCTATGCCATTTTGAATGTTATTCAGCTCCAAAGCATCCAAAGGACCCAGAACAATTTCATGCCCCCTTTTGTCTACCCTCCGCCTGATATATTCCCCATATTTCTCATAAGTAATTTCCTGATCATCTTTCATAAAAATGATGGAGAATTCCGTCACGTTGACAGCCTTAGCTCCTCTGAACTCCTGCCTGAACTGATGGCTGAACAAATTCCACTCATACTCTTTGGAGGGATCGAGCTTTGTCTCAACCAGCGTGATCCCCGTTATGATTACAGGAAGGCAAGTTGCGATGACCAAAAAGGCACATAAAGAAAAGATGGATTGCAGAAGTGTAAATCCTCCCTGATTTTTCATTCCCCCGTCCCCTCCTTCAAACAGAGGTTCTCGCTTTCTCCTCTATAAACTTCGTAGGTAATACAGGTTTTTTCCTCACTTATGTTTACCTGGTATTCTTTTCCCATCCTCTGATACCTGTAGCTTTCCGCTTTGCCAGCAAACATCTCTTCTTCCAAATGTTCGTATAGCACCCTTGCAGCGGTGAGAGTATTTTCCTTTTTTTCAAGAGCAGACATTACACTAAAGACCATAGGCAGAAACAGCCCCATCACCATAAAAACAGACGAGACGGCAATAAGGGCTTCAGAGGTTCCGAATCCTTTCTCATTCTTGAACATTAAATCTTCCCTGCCCAATCTGGAAAGTGACTTTTATTTGTTCCTCACCAGCTATATAGTAAAGAGACCCGAACCTGTCAGTGTTTCCATTGGGGTAAAAGGTGAGACTGCTTAGTGAGGAATTCGGGATTTGCGAAATCCCCTCAGGAAGATTCCGTACAAATAAACTCTCCCCTCCGACCACCCTGCCTGAATATTTGCCGCCATAAGGATAGAACTGCAAACTTACTTCTTCTTTCTTATTGATTGCATAGCTTTGCAGGTAGTACAAGTCTGATTTCAGCAACGAGATGAAGTTCTTTCTAGTAAGAGTATCGTGTATAGGGAGAATGAGAATTGAGGTAAAAATCAGAAGAGTCAGGGAGATGGACAAAACCACGAGCATCTCAACCATTGTATAACCGTTTTGTTTGCCCTTTATTTTACTCCACAACAACAGAGACAGCTCCCTCACTATCAATAGCGAGTGCTCTTCCATCCGGACATTGTTGGTACTCTTGGTTTAAATATCCCGCATCCGCCAACTCCTGTAAATTTAAGGGGATCTTTTGTTTATCCATCCGGTAGGCTTCCACCTGTCCTTCCACCATGTTTCGGAATGCCTCACAGCCCTTATTATTAATGGATGTTCCCTGCTTCGTCACATTTGGTATAGTGATAAACAACAAGACAGATATCACCAACAGTACAATCATCATTTCAATCAGGGTAAAACCTTTCTGATTTTTCAGCATATAAATTCCTCCTTTAGTTTAAAAGAATAGGGTACTTGTCACCCCAGGGACTGCATTACCTGGAACAGCGGAATCATGATAGAAAAGTAGATGAGAAGAATAAACACTCCAATAAACAGAAAAACGGCGGGCTGGATGACGGATAACAGTTTCTTTCCGCTGACCTCGAGGGTTTCCATACAAAATTGACTATAAGTGAAGAGTTCTCTCGGCAACTGCCCCCGTCTTTCTCCATGTCTGATTACCTCTATTAATCCATCTGTAAATAATCCGAAATACTCGACTGACTCCGGGAAGCTCTTGCCAATCCTTAAATCCTGAATCATTCGTTCTGCCAGTTCTTTAAAGAGAGGTCTATATGATTGGCTGCCGACTTCAGTCAACGCCTGATTTATAGACATACCGCTGTTAAGCAGGTAACTCATTTCACGGGAAAAGAATTGGGTATAGAACAGTTTCAGATACGGAGAGAAAAAGGGTATTCTCAGAAGAAACTCAGCTTTTTTTATCGGAGTTTGGGATTTATAGCGGGAAAAAAATGCACCTCCTGCCAATAACAAGAAGGCAACAAATGCTGCAGCAAGAAGCGGGAGCCTGTCAATAAAGACAAGGATTATACCAATACGATTTTCGGGTGTATATCCAAGGGATGAGTAGAGAGAGTGAAATTGAGGAAACAGCACACTTTTTAAGAGAATCATCACACCAACCAGAATGAACAACAGAACAATGGGATATGTCATTACTTTCTGTAACGCTTGTCGATCTTTTTGTCTTGCAATTAGGTATTCCCCTGCCGAGATCAGGGTCTCAGCCATTCTTCCATGCTTTTCAGCAAAATAAATTTGAGAACAGACCTGAAGGGGCAGCCCCAGATATTTTAGAGAATCAGATAAGGACGAACCATTCTGCAGATGAAAGAGCATCTTTTGTTTCAGCTTATCTTGTTGCCGATAGTGTCCGATGAAAACAAATTCTATTGCCTCTGTCAATGAGTAGCCAATTTCCAGGAGCTCACCAAGCCGTTTTAGGAAAGCACCCTTATCCTTGATAGTCTTCTTTACTCTAATTTCCATCTGTTCAATTCCTTAAGCGGGATATATCCCAGTGCATACCCCTTTTGGAGCAAATCCGTCAGGGTAGGATATTGATAATTTACCAGCTCTCCTTTGGCTTCCTTCATCACTTGCTCTAATGCTTTCCCGCTTATAATTTCATAAACGGAAGCCCTATTTGACCCCGGATTCCTTGTACAATTTTCAGAACAAGTATCTCCGCAAAATGGACAAATCAGATTAATGAGCCGCTGAGCGGAAGCAGCAATCAGGCTCTGCTGAATTTCATGCCACTCGATTCCTAATTCCATTAAACGGTAGACTGCTCCTTTGGCATCTTTAGTATGCATTGTTGACAACACTAGATGGCCTGATAACGCTGCTCTGATTGCAATCTCCGCAGTTTCTTCATCGCGAATCTCCCCTACCATGATAATATCAGGATCATGCCTCAGAATCGCACGCAGTCCCGCCGCATAGGTGACTCCGGCCTTTTCATTCACTTGGACTTGTACTAATGAGTCATTGTATTTTTCAACAGGGTCTTCCAATGTCACAACATTTCTTTGCATAACAGAAGAGCAATGCTCGACAAGAGAATACAGTGTTGTGGTTTTACCGCTTCCTGTTGGGCCGGTAAACACAATTAATCCATGGGAATTCATCAATAATGCAAGAAGTTTACGGGCTGAGGAAGGGTATAGAGCTAACTTTTCAACTGGCAGGCTTTTCTGTTGTGGGAGTATCCTGATAACAAGACTTTCTTTCAAGCTGGAAGTGGGTAATGTAGAGACTCGAAGATCAAGTGGTTTGTTTCCGAGGTGAAAAGTGAAGGATCCGCTTTGAGGTTTTCTTTTTTCACCTATATCCATGGAAGCCATGAATTTAAAATGTGATATCAGTCTTTCTCCTTCGGGTATTGGAATGCTTACATTAGGGGTGAGGATTCCGTTTCTTCGATGCTGCATGAGGTAATCAGCTTTACGGGGGAACAAGTGAACATCAGTTGCATTTTTGGTTACTGCTTTTTTCACAATCGAATCGGCTAAGGCTTCAATTGAATAATATATGAGCTGCACCACCTTTCATTTATTCAGTAATCCATTTCGACAAGATTTTATTTTTTCCTTCTTTTTTTGCATATTTTTTTTAGTTTTTTTCATACTATTACTGTAACACTTTATCAATGGGCTATAGCCAAGCGGTAAGGCATCGCACTTTGACTGCGACATGCGTTGGTTCGAATCCAGCTAGCCCAGTAACCAAGAAAAGTTGAGGCGGAGTTTCAGCGTTGTACGGATCAGAAGATTCTTGTAAAAAAGAATCATGCAAAATGAGCGATATCGTTATGTGCTGACCGGTGGATTCAGACTAGAAAAGAGAGAGGGGTGCAGAATTGCACCTACCTCTCTTTTTTTCTGTATGGAACTATTATGAGGTATGAGGTTACGGCTGTGGATGTGACTATTAAGGGAAAACCAGAAGGGGATTAGACAGTCAGCTGATAAACAGCCCTTTTATCAGTTAAACTTCTGATACCTTCCGGGTCATAGCCTACAACAAGTTTTTTCCCATCGGAAAGCAAAGGCCTTCTAAGCAGCTTCGGCTCCTCTGAAATCAATTTAACAACCTCAGAAAGACTGAGCTCTTCAATATTGACATCCAGGGCCTTATATTTTTGGCTGCGGGTTGCGAGAATTTCATCTACTCCATTTGTCGTCATTGATAATAGATTAATGATTTCCTCTTGCGTAGGGCCATTTCTGAAAATATGTCTTTCTTCAAAATCAACTGAATTCGTCATCAGCCATTTTTTCGCTTTTCTGCACGATGTACAACTGGGATACGTAAAAAAAGTAATTTTCGTCATCATTACATCCTCCCTTATTCTTCTTATACAAATAATACATTAATTGTATACCACTTGTATAACTGTTGTACACCATTTGAACTTAATTTTAAATATTTTTATTTCAGCATTTTTTCCATACTTGGTGCCGGGCGCTCTCATGCAACGCGGTACATTATTTCAACAAGACCTTCGGAATGATGACATGCGCTCGGCTTGCGCGGTGCATCATTTCTTCATGAACTCTAGAATGATGTCATGTGCTCGCCTCACGCGGTACATCATTTCATTACGAATTTCATAATGATGTCATGCGCTCGCCAGGCGCAGTACATCATTTCAACCAGCACTTCAAAATGATGTCATGCGCTCGACCTGCGCGGGACATCATTTCATCATGAACTTCATAATGATGTCATGCGCCCGCCAGGCGCGGGACATCATTTCAACCAGCACTTCATAATGATGTTATGCGCTCGCCTCGCGCGGGACATCATTTCATTACGAACTTCATAATGATGTCATGCGCTCGCCAGGCGCAGTACATCATATCAACCAGCACTTCAAAATGATGTCATGCGCTCGACCTGCGCGGGACATCATTTCATCATGAACTTCATAATGATGTCATGCGCCCGCCAGGCGCGGGACATCATTTCATTACGAACTTCATAATGATGTCATGCGCTCGCCAGGCGCGGTACATCATTTCAACCAGCACTTCATAATGATGTCATGCGCTCGACCCGCGCGGGACATCATTTCATCAACACCTACAAAATGATGCTCCTCGCTCACCCTGTACGGCGCAACAAAAAACTTTAACCATCTTTTCTTCTCGTTAAATGAAAGTAAGGGTAATTCTTCTGAAATAGTGGTATATTAGTAGTAAAGTTCCAGATTTTTTGGTTATCTGTCAGCTATGTGCGGTAATCGTCACAAACTGGTTACAAAGATTATTTACTTTTGATGGATTATTCCTTTATAATGTTTATTGATGGACTGAGGGTGCAAAGGAGGGATACATATGGATCGTATGTACAGAGTATTAGGATTCTGGACTGGGATTTTCGCAGTCATGTTTTTCCTGGGTGATATGAAAACGACTTCATTGATCTTTTTAGGACAAACAGGATTCTTCATTCTGCTAGGTTATTTGAAATTATCTGAGCGTATGTATATTTATATTTTCTTCGGATACTTAACTGTTTTCTTTGCCGGCTTCACTTATTGGACAGTATTTATGATGACGCCTGGCGCAGCGCACTAATAAAAAAACCTTAAAGCTTTTTAGCTTTAAGGATTTTTTTATTTTATCAGCTATTTGATTGTTAATAAGGTGAAGGCACCCGAAGAAGCCTCAATACAATTAGATTAATTCACCGCAGGATAATTTTAGAATCCATTCAAGAATGGGTTCGAATCCATTTCATTTCCAATAGTGGTTTCAGGTCCGTGTCCTGATAAAACTATTGTATCCTCAGGTAAATTCAATAAATGGTCATGGATGCTTTTTAACAGTTCGTCATGATGGCCTCCTGGAAGATCCGTTCTCCCGATACTCCCCATGAATAAGGTATCTCCTGAAAACACAACCTGTTCCTCTGGATAATAATAAGAGATACTGCCTGGGGAATGTCCAGGGGTCTCATACAAGTCAAAAGTAAAATCACCTACTGATAAAGTCTTTTCATTTGTTAATATGTAATCAGCCGGTTTCATCCTTACCAGTTCGCTCATAGCAAAAAATTGGGAACCGTTTAAAGAGGGGTCCATAAGCCATTTTGCTTCTTTCTCATGAACATAAAGCGGAATTTCAAATGCTTCCCTGACTTTGTCTACTGCGCCGATGTGATCAAAGTGGGCATGGGTCAGTAAGATTGCCAACGGCTTTAATTGATTGGTCCTCAGCCACTTTATTAACTTTCCTGCTTCCTCGCCCGGATCAAAGATTACACATTCCTTTTTCTCATTCCAAACACAATAACAATTTGTCTGCAAAGGGCCTAGAGGTAATCGTTTCCATTTCAACCCGGCCACCTCCCATAATGATTTACTTATTATTGTATCATTTCTGACGTTGATGTAAAAAATAAACAACATTCATGCGGAACTCTTTATTAGAAAGACAGCGTTTGTATTGCAGGTTTTCAAGCTGCAAAAGCAGTTTACTCCTTATGTTCCACCCAGCATTAAGATCAAAAAAATTTGTAATGAAAAACTAATAATGTTTAAATATCGGGGTAATTGGAAAGATAAAATCAGAAGAAAGTTTTTTGGATTTATTTTAGTTGTTGAAGAGAACTTAGACATAGAAGTGTCAAACATTTGAACTGTACAAACGCTAAAAAAAAATATAAAATAAATGTAAGTGCAATTTATTACATAGGCTATCATCATAATCCTACTTTTGGGACTTTCGTTAATAAAGGGGATTAATTGAAAGGAGTTTTGACCGATGGGTTTTGCTATCATTACAGCTCTAGTAACTTTGCTTGCTCTATTCGCCAGCATTAGTGCGTTGAAAAACAAAAATGCTCTTGGCATTCTTTTCGGATTGGGAACACTTGGCGTTTTTGGCTGGTTCACGATCATGACCGTCCTTCACTCAGGTTATCCTGGCGGACACTAAAAAATGGAGCCCTTTGGCTCCATTTTTTTATTATTTTTTACCTTCAAGGTCCAAAATAATCTCAGAGTTTACTTTGGACCGAGGCAAGTTTATCCTCCATTTTTCTCTTCTTATCCCGACGATCATCTATTCTGATATTTGTCGCGACTCTTTGGATTCCCTTATTAAAAGGTGCCTCATGAATTTCCTGTACTATCCGGAACAGGTCAGAAAGTTCCCCTTCAATCAATGTACTCATAGGGGTGAGCTTAAATGAAATCGTTCCTTCATCTTGATGTTTCTGAAGAATCCTTTGCACGTCAGCTACATAATCACTTACACTAGGTGTTTCAGTTCCAATAGGTATTACGGTAACGTCTACAATTGCCAATCCTCATTCATCCTTTCTACTCAATGATGATCAAATCAGTTGCCTCTTTATTATTTAAATCAATTGCTGTTTTTAAATCGTACCCCGTTAAACAGTAATCTCCTCCAGGTGAACATTGGAGCGGTTCATTATCAAGACCTGCCATGACTTTCTCCCTCACTCCTGTTTGAATGTCCCAGCGCTCCAATGTAAATTTCCCATTATAGGCATCCGCAGGCATTGATTCCGAGGCAGTCAAAGAGACAAAACTGTCTTCGGTGTCTATCTTATCATAATAGGGAATCATCCAGTTAGAATAGCTGCTCAGCAATGGAGTCGAGAAGGTTGAGGCAATTACACCCTCTTCTGTAACAAACTTATATTTCCCCTCTCCTTCAGCTTCCTTAGACAAAGTTATGGATAAAATGTATGGATTCATCGAATCATAATGAACCGTTTCGTCTTCCACAAGTTTTCTTTCTTCTGAATATAGGTTTTGGGAATAAAGGGGAGCTGTCAGGCTGATGCTCTCCTCCGGCCACTCTTGATAGAGAAAGCTGTTCTCCAAATGCCACTTTAAAAATGGCTGTGGAGCTTTAACCTCTGTTAATGTACCTTCTAAGATATCTGCCAGCAATGTTTTGAAACTCCAATCTTCAGAAAAACTCGTAATAAACAATAAATCTGTATTATGTTCATTCCACTCAAATGAAATTTCATAGGAATCTATATCTTTTTGAAACAATACTTCACCATCCAAATCAATGACTGTTGCTGAAGCTGAATAAGTCAGTGGAGCCGCGTGCACCAACACCCTTTTCCTGTCGGGCCCCAGCTGTGCATCCACGATAAATTTCGGATTCGTATATATGATCCTTTGACTGCCGGAGAAAATGTTATATTCAAGCAGCTGATTGCCATCCTCTCCTTTGGATAAAATCAACACTCTCTCAGAGTCGATCCAATCTATCACTCTCATAAAGGAGTTTTCTTTCATAACTAATGGTGTTAACTCTTCCTCTGTTACCAGAGGTTGATCAAGTTCCAGATCATTTTCCGATTCTGGTTGAGAAGGCTCAGTGTTTTCAGGAATATCACCATTGCAGGAGGCTAACAAAAAGAAGCATGACAAAATAAAAAACAGCTTCCAGGTATTATTCATGTTATCCCCTCCCTCATAATCTCTCCATAATAATTAGTACGTATTTATTGTTAAAATGTTTCAAATTTATTAAATATATATCTGACCAAGCGCTTTCTTCCTTAAGACTTGAAACACCCCGTAAAAAAAGGCTGAGTTTCTAAAAGCCAAGGAAGAAAAACCACTAAAAAGGTTCTAAAAAAAGGCTGTCAGGGTATTTATACCTGGACAACCTTTCTTATATGAACAGATGACTATTACATTTTAACTTGCATTGTCAGTTTTAACAATTAATAATATCTGCAATATTATTCCACTTCACCTGTAGATGGCCACAAGAAAAATCCCCAGGACCGATTCATAAATTTGGTTAAATTGAGACAAAGGCAATGGATTGATACCTTTGCCAAGCTCAACCGTAAAACCAGGCCGTTGAAACTCTTGAATAAACCAATCCTTGTATCCCGCATAACTGTCTATATATCTTACAGACCGATAACCGCTGACCCTTTCAAATTCCTCAGCGAGCATTTCTGCTTCAGGGGGTTCCAGCCCTTCATACCCCCAATAAAACTCTTCTCCTTGAGTATGCAGCGCAAGCACCCTGTCAAGATCGCCTCTCCTTGCGAGTTCAGCCATAGCTATCGATTCCGGCTCAGATAATGGCTTATAGCCTGGGAAATCACGTGGAGCAGGACTTTTTTCTTCTTTTCTTTCCTTTTCCAATTCCCACTTTGCAGGATATTGATTATTCAAGTCCACTCCGTTGATATTGGCTTTCCACCCTGAAAAGTCTGTACTTCCCTTATTAATCTCAATCAGCCGCTCTCTCAATGAAGCCGGCGGACCTGTGATGACTAAATCAACACCATCAGGATTTACCATCGGAACAAGAGATAAAGTGATGTTATTGTATAGAGGTTCTGTCACTACGCCCCTGATCGCTCCCCTGTTGACTAACGATAATAAGTATTCATTCATGAACCTCATTAAAATCGGGGTAGTGATCCACTCATTAGCATGAAAAGATGCATCTATGTGAACTTTCTTCGGTCCGTTACCAATGAGGATCTCGAAAAGTGGCTTCCCTAACACACTTTCTCCAATCTTGTTGACTCTCACAAAGGGAAACGCATATATTAAGCGGTTGATATCTTTCTCCAAGACTTCAGACGAATAGGCTTGCTGCCCCATCACAACAGGGCGGGTGATCCGGAGCGGGACATCGATGACCGTACCTGCCTGCAGAGCATTGGGGTTAAGATCCTGATTCAGGAGCAGCAATGCGTCTACAGCAAGGTTCCTGCTTCTGGCAATTCCCCAGAGTGAATCACCTGGTTGAATTGTATACTGTCCGGCATAAAATCCGGGAATTCTTACCGTCTGACCGATTTGTAAGGCACTGCTGCTTACACCTGGATTTGAATCAGAAATCAACGGAAGGGGAAGGTAAAACAACTGACTGTAATAATAAAAAGTATCGCCTCTTCGGACTCTTACTTCCATTGTTCATTCCTCCTGTAATCACACTCTCTTTCTACATGTATGTTGTAAAAAGTGTTTGATGACAAGAAAAACGTACTGGTTTCACAGCAAATCACGGAAAATTGAACACTACTCCGTCTCCAGGAATTGCTGCCTGGGCCGCTTCCCTTCACCTGCCACTCTCCGAGGCTCCCTTCGAAATCTCACACGTCAATTGGCCGGCAGTGACGACATCTTGACTGGCCTTTTACCCATAAATAAAAGTCTGCGGATAACCCGCAGACTTTAGATGGAAATTTATTCTTCTTTAGTAGAAATCGCACCATTCTTCTGTTCATAGAAACGAAGTAAATCTCCATAAATGATTTGATCCGAATAATTCAGCTCTTGCTGAGTCCGTTCAATATATGGTTCACAGAATTTCATGTCATCAGGCTGTTCTGTCTCTTTGTTATAACATTCACCTTCAGTATAAACATGATCCTTAGTGATAAAGCTTCCGTCTCTCAAGATGGCAAGGTCTTCATGATCTTTCGAGAACAAATCTGATCCGAATTGGATGTCCCCTTTAGTGTCAATTCCAAGAAGGTTAAGAAGCGTCGGGCGAAGGTCAACTTGACCTCCAACTTCTGTTAAAGTCTTCCCTTCTTCTCCAGGAATGTGGATGATTAAAGGCACACGTTGAAGTTGAGTGTGTACAAAAGGATCTACTTCTTTACCAAGGTATTTACTCATTGCCACATTGTGGTTTTCAGAGATGCCATAATGGTCACCATACATAACGATCACTGAATCTTCATATATACCGGTGTCTTTCAGCTCTTGGATGAAATTTTTAACCGCTTCGTCCATGTAACGGACAGTTTGGAAGTAACGGTTTAAAGTACCTGAGTTCGAGTCAAACTCGTCAATATACTTATCTTCTTCATCAAGATAGAAAGGATAATGGTTAGTCAACGTAATCATCTTAGTATAGAAAGGTTGCTCCATTTGTTTCATGTGTTCCACTGACTGAAGGAAGAATGGTGTATCCTTCATTCCCCAGTTAACGGAGTTTTCTTCCGAGATGTCATACTCTGTCATGGAATAAAACTTATCGTATCCAAGAGAACCGTACATAATATCACGGTTCCAGAAACTTTTGTTGTTAGCATGCATCACAGAAGTGAAATAACCAGCCTCATTCAAGCGACTTGTCATGGACTGATATTCATTTCCGGAATGAGTAAAGAATACAGCCCCCCGGTTTAATGGATAAAGCGAGTTATCCAGAATAAATTCAGAGTCTGAGGTTTTCCCCTGCTGCGTTTGATGGTAAAAGTTCTCAAAGTAATAACTGTCTTTGATGAAGTCATTAAGGAAAGGAGTTACTTCTTCCCCGTTCATTGTATTGTTAATCGGGAAAGTTTGAAGGGATTCCAATGAAATCACAATCAGATTCTTCCCTTTGGCCGCTCCAAAAAGCTCTTTATCAGGATTCACATGACTTGCACGGACATAGTTATCAATATCAGCAAGTTCACTGCCGTCAGCAAGGGCACGTTGTGCTGATGACTTAGACTGCAGGAACGCATCATAGATGTGATAATTATAAGTTCCGATATTCTTCACAAGAATCTCTCTGTCGAATGTACGTGTTAACAACTGTGGTCTTTCTGCTTCAGCAAGACCAAGATTAAAGAAAGTAAGAGCAATCGCTACAAAGAAATATGCTCTTCTGTTTACCCTGCTGAACGTGTTCACTTCAAAAGTGGAAGGCTTAAACTTCACAAGCAGGGCAAGAATTACTGTATCAATGAAATAAAGTGAGTCTGACCAATTGATAATTTCCCCTGCGCTTGTGCCAAGATCAGCAAAGTTACTTGTCTGCATCAGTACAGGCAGAGTCAGGAAGTCATCAAAGAATCGGTAGAAGGCGACATTCCCATATAACACAAAGGAAAGGATAAAACTTGCCGTCAGGATGTACCTTACCCTCGACTTTTCATTTTTCATAAATAAGCTTACCCCAAAGATAAACAGCAGAAAGCTTAATGGGTTGATAAATAATATAAATTCCTGCATTACATTTTCAATCTTAATATCAAAACTAGTTTGATAGACAATATACGTTTTTAGCCATAGTAACACTGAAGCAATGATGACTAGTGAAACTTTAGGCAATCTTACGTTCTTCATATTTTACCTCCTTGCTGCGTTATATTGCGCAACAGCTTTCTAATGGAAGATATTGGATTATTTTTACATTATCAGGTTACTCCATCTGATAATCAATCAATATCTTAATACTTTTTTTACATTCCGTCAATTGTAAGTTAATTTAGACAGTTTAGTTTGGAAAATTAGGCTGATTTACAATTCCCTTATATAAGACGAGCCAAACCGGTAAAAGTTTCAAATATTCGTCTATTTTTCTAAAACCATCCTAAATACCTATAATGAATTGCTTGTTCAGGGTTTACGGCATATTTGAAATAGTATGACCCTATGCAGCATCATTATGACTATATTTGTGACCAGATAAAATCATTTATCCCAGATTTTTCTTTCCACTATAAATAAATGATTGTTCACCATGATACTCCTTTATTCGGTAAAGAGCCAGAGCAAATTTATTCCATTTCCTATAAACCTCCCAGCAGCCAAGAAATACACTTTTGAATAGATAAGACATATCACACCTAAACGCTGCTTATGAATCAAGTAATCTAAAAATCACAGACTTCAATATATGCAAAAAGGTGCTGATCATGTTCAGCACCTTTTAGAAAATTACTATTTAATGGGTTAAGCTATTTTATTT
>NZ_ABCF01000049.1 GCF_000181495.1 Bacillus sp. SG-1 | reverse complement strand
GAATGAAGGGTC
The DNA here is from genome assembly GCF_000181495.1 of Bacillus sp. SG-1. Classification (GTDB taxonomy): domain Bacteria; phylum Bacillota; class Bacilli; order Bacillales; family Bacillaceae_B; genus Rossellomorea. Next base: position 21,641 of record NZ_ABCF01000049.1, on the reverse strand, counting down.
AATCGAAAGAAAGCATCCCCATGTGACCAGTAATGAAGATCTGGAAAAGAAGTTGGAAGCTAATGAAAATATTGTTGTCTTAGACGTGAGAGAAGCAGCTGAGTACGCATTCAACCATATTCCTTATGCTATTTCCATTCCTTTGGGAGAATTAGAGGAGCGTCACTCAGAATTGGACATAAACGACGAGATTTATGTGGTTTGCCGCACAGGCAGCCGAAGTGATCTTGCTGCTCAGAAACTGGCTGAAATAGGTTTTGCTAATGTACTGAATGTTGTACCAGGTATGAGTGCCTGGTCAGGAAAATCAAATAGTGTAAACAAATAAGGAGGGGAATGCGAAATGAATACAGTTACTGTATATACAACAACCCGCTGCCCATATTGTGTCATGCTGAAGAATTTTTTAGGTGACCAAAAGATCCCTTTTAAAGAAGTAAATGTGGAAAAGAATCCAGAAATAATGAACCATATTGTAACCAAAACAGGACAAATGGGAGTGCCCCAAACTGAAATCAATGGTCAATGGGTTGTTGGCTATGACCCAAATAATATTATGATGGCATTAAGAAAATAGGAGGAATTATAATGAGTAAAGTAGCAATTATCGCAAGTAATGGTGGAGTTTTTGATGCATATAAAGTATTTAATGTTGCAACCGCAGCAGCAGCGTCTGATCAGGAAGTAGCGATTTTCTTCACATTTGAAGGGTTGAACTTAATCCATAAAGACGCATACAAACAGCTTCCAATGCCAGAGGGGAAAGAACATTTTGCAGAAGGTTTTGCAAAAGCTAATGTGCCCGCTATTCCTGAGCTGGTCGAAATGGCACAGGAATTAGGAGTTAAATTTATTGGCTGCCAAATGACAATGGATGTTATGGGATTAGAAAAAGAGGCTTTTGTTGATGGTATTGAAGTGGGTGGAGCTGTAACATTTTTAGAATTTGCTAAAGACGCAGAAGTATCACTGACGTTTTAATAGAGCTAAAAAAATTTTAAAATAAACTATACCACGGGGGGTAAGGGAAAAATTGACTGTAAGAGCGATGACTTCAGCAGAAGTAACTAAAAAAGTTTTCAATAAAGAAGAATTGTTTATTCTGGATGTTCGTAATGAAAGTGATTTTCAGGATTGGAAAATTGAAGGCGGAAACTTTGATTATCTAAATATCCCGTATTTTGAATTGCTTGATGGTGTGGAAGAAATTTTAGAAAAGATCCCAGCTGATAAAGAAATATTGGTGGTATGTGCTAAAGAAGGCTCATCTATTATGGTGGCAGAGATGCTTTCGGAAGAAGGTTTAACAGTGTCTTACTTACAAGGTGGCATGAAAGCATGGAGCGAACACTTAGAACCAGTGAAAATCGGGGATCTAAAAGATGGCGGCGAAGTGTATCAGTTCGTTCGTATAGGTAAGGGCTGCCTATCTTACATGGTTGTTTCCAACGGTGAAGCGGCAATTATTGATAGCACTCGCATGACTGACATTTACCTTGAATTTGCCAAAAGTATAGATGCAAAAATCACCCATGTATTTGATACGCACCTGCATGCTGACCACCTTTCTGGTGGAAGAGTGATTGCTGAGAAGACGGGCGCAAGCTACTGGCTGCCTCCAAAGGATGCTGCAGAAGTAACATTTGAGTATAAGGCACTAGAAGGCGGCAATGTGGTCACAATCGGGAATACAGCGATTGATATTCATGCCCTTTATTCTCCTGGTCATACGATTGGGTCTACATCTTTTATTGTTGATGAAAAATTCCTGCTTTCAGGAGACATCTTATTCATTGACTCCATCGGAAGACCAGATTTGGCTGGTATGGCTGAAGACTGGGTAGCGGACTTAAGAGAAAGCCTGTACTCCCGTTACAGAGAGCTTTCAGAAAGTCTGATTGTTCTGCCGGCTCATTTTATGATTATTGATGAATTAAATGAAGATGGAAGTGTATCAGAAAAATTAGGGATACTATTTGAGAAGAACCATGGTCTGAATATCGAGGATGAAAGTGAATTTAGAAGACTGGTAACAGAAAACCTGCCGCCACAGCCAAATGCCTATCAAGAAATTCGTGAAACAAACATGGGGAAAATCAACCCTGATGAAGAAAAACAACGTGAAATGGAGATCGGACCAAACCGTTGTGCAGTCCGTTAACAAAATCCTCAGGAGGCGAAATAAATGGAATCAACTAAAGTATTAGATGCAAAAGGATTAGCGTGTCCAATGCCAATCGTGAAAACAAAAAAAGCAATGAATGAATTAGCATCAGGTGACGTTCTGGAAATCCATGCTACTGACAAAGGAGCTAAAAGTGACCTGACAGCTTGGGCGAAGTCAGGCGGCCATGAATTCATAAAACATGAAGAAGAAAATGATGTATTAAAGTTTTGGATTAGAAAAGGGTAAATAATAAGGGGACCTCCGTACAGGTTCCCTTATTTCAAGAAGATATCAGGCTGGATTTAACTTTTGGAATTCGGTTTCTATATGTCGGTTCTATCATAAACTACCCATTGTTGCTCTTTCTCCCCTCTTTATTTGGTATAGCGCCATTTCTTTGCAACGGCTGGCGGGATTTGTGCTTAACGGAAAGGCGGCTATCTTAATAAACGTTAATTGGGGAATATAGGCAACGGTAAATTGATGCCAACAGGAGTACTGCCGTTACATTTGGTTAGATATTTTTATAAATACAGGGGAAAAATACACTGTATTAGTGAAAGAAGGGGTAAGGATGGCGAACAAAAAATTTGTATACTTTGTATCGTTAAGCTCAAATGTTCCCTATGTATTAAACAAAGCGCTGGAAATGATTGAACAAAAAGATGAAGTTGATATATTTTTTGATCTTGATGGAGCCCGTGTGTTAGATAAACGATATCTAAAGAAAATGCCGAGAACCCATGGTGTTGACCTATCTTCCTTATTTACAAAGGCCAGGCAGGCTGGGATTCATTTATATGGCTGTCAGATGAATGTACTGATTGCAGATGGCCTGGAGTTAATTGAAGGTGCCGAACTAGCTGGAGTTGTTACTTTTTTGGAAAGAGCATATCAAGCGGATGCAGTATTAAGTTATTAAAGAGGTGAAAAACATGAATACGAAAAAAGTTGTCGTTTTAGCACTTCATGATGAATTAGAATCTGTATATCCACCTTTAAATATAGCTGTGGGAGCCGCCTCCTCGGGGGCTGATGTGATATTGGCGTTCTCCAGAAGAGGAGTAAATATTTTAGATAAAAAGTATATTCCTATTCCATCGGATGGGATAGAGTATCTTTCCAATGCGCTAAATGACTTCAATGCACCATCTATTCATGAATTGCTTGAAATCGCAGTCGAATCAGGTGTGAAACTTTACGCAGTAGACCTGGATATTAAAGATAGAACAGATTTTATTTATCCAGCTGAACAAGTGCCGATTAAATGGGTCTTAAATGAAGCTGTATCGGCGGATTTATTTGTACACTTTTAACAATAAGGGGGAAGGACTTTGGTGGAAATAACAGAATTTGCACTATCAAAAATTAAAAAAGAGGTAAAAGGCATTATAAATGAAGGAAAAAAGCCCTTCATCCGCTTGGCTATGGGAGTTGGCTGAGGAGGACCACAACTTCGTCTGGCTCTGGAAGAGTCAGCATTAGAAAATGATGAGGTTATAGAGCGAGATGGGATTTTATTTTTAATTCATGAATCAAGTAAACCTTACTTCAATCAAGTCAAAATCGATTACGTAAAGACTTTATTTGGAGGAGGACAATATATTGTTCTTAAAAGGTAGTTAAGAGGGGGCATTCCTGTATGAAAAGACTTTTATTATATGTACCTATAATTCTTTTACTTATGTATTTGGGGTATTCCCAAATTGAGAAAAAGGGTATTGAAACGATATCAACAAACGAATTAGAAGAAAAATTGAAGAATCAGGACGCAGATAACATGGTCTTTGTGGATGTTCGTGAGCCTTATGAGTATGAAGCTGGTTATATCGAAGGAATGATCAACATGCCTTTAAGCACGTTGGATACAGAATATAAGAAGCTCCCGAAAGATGCAGAAATCATCTTATTGTGCAGGAGTGGAAAGCGAAGTCTGCAAGCGGCACAACTATTAGAGAACAAAGGATATTCAAACCTGGTTAGTGTCGACGGCGGCATCCAACAATGGGAAGGCAAACTTGTGAGATGAATTTATTCTATTCCTAACAGCTTGAAAAAGTGGGGTTACTATTAGAAGAATAGAGGTTCACCCACAATAAAGTAACCCTTATGGTCAGGCAACAGGAAAGTATGAGGAAAAAGAGAAGTTGTTCGGGTCCTTATGAGAGTATGCTGAAATAGGAATAAAAAAGTCACAGAAGCCCTCTCAATAAATGAGAAGGGTTTCTTTAATTATTCGGCTTCTTTTTTTCAAACCTTATAAAAATGTTGGTTATCCACATAGAGACAACGAAAAAAGCTATGTAAAAAAGAAATAAGTAAAGGTAATTCACCCAATCAAACATTCTAAAAAGATCAAGATATACCATGACGGGCTTTAAGAGGAAGGCAAAGACCGCTGATAACACGATTGAATACAGATAAACATTTTTCTCCCTGTTCAACGTCCATTGATATAAAAGCATAAAGGCGATGGGTACAAAAGAGGCGTCCAAGGGAAAGCTCGGTAAAAATGGAAGAAGTTGATATGGGTATTCCCACAATCCCAGCCGGATACCGGCTGCATTCGTGTACGCAAACCAAACATGATAATTAAGACCGAAAAACCCCAATAATAGTGCCCTTTTTCTATCGATGAATAATAACAGAATGATAAGAGGGATGACCAGCATGGCAATTTCCAGCCAAAATTTCCAGCTTGTAAAGCCTGAATATATCTTCCAGTAGTCGAGTTGAAGATTAGTTAAGTTTTCTGTTGAGGTTCTAATGGTATGTAACAAATCCATTTGCTTTTTATCCACTTTGTCCCACCCTTTTATAGTAAGGTTTTAATACTTATATAGTTTAACCAAAACAGGTTTACTATACCTTCCTCGCTCTTTTACCTTGTGAGGATATCCGGCTTATTCCTATTGGCTTCATTTAAACTTATTGTTGTTTTCACGCCCAATTTTAGAAGCGGAAGGTACTCGACTTCCAAGGGATTCTTTTCGGTGATTGGAATTCGATTAAAAAAACCACTCCCTAATCCAGAAAGTAGTTTTTTGTACTGCTATGAAAGTTAGTTTTTCCCGTCCAAAAAATCTCCAACAATCTCATTAAACTTCTCACTGTGTTCCCAAAACATGAAATGTCCGCCCAGTACTTTAACCGAGGCTTTTGGAGTCAGTTGGTTTAGATAAGCTGTGGCTGTGTCCGCCCAATGCTCAGCGACAACAAATAGAGTCGGTACAGATTCACTGCCCTGGGCTGCCTCTTCGCGGTAATCGGAAAAAAGCCCTGAAGAGAATAAGTTGGCGGCAATATAGTAGGGTGTTTCAAGCGATTATTCGACAATCCAAGTCAATTCTTTTTCCTTCAGCTCCCGCTGGACCATGACTCCGGCAGCATAAGCCGAGATGAATTCCCGTTGTCCTTTTGGGTTCCGGAGGTAATTCGTGTAGGCTGCTGCCAGATCATCAAGTGGCCCTTCCACCCAATCTTGGTCTTGCTGGACCAATAAAGATTTGGGCGGCATATCTATCAGGACAAGGGATTTGATTTGATCGGTTCCGTATTGGCGGATATATTCCCACACCGTCAGGCAACCGAAGGACCAGCCGACAAGGTCTGGATTTACGACTTTTAGCTCTGCCAGGACTGTTTGCAAACCTGTGCCATGCGTTACATAATCATTCCCATGGACCGTCACAGTAGATCGGCCGTGACTCTTGGGATCAATCACAATTGTCCGGTGAGTTTTAGAAAAATGCTGGACTTGCTCCGAAAAGACATCTTTCGTGAACGTAAAAACGGGGATGAACACAAGCGGTTCTCCGGTACCGGATTCCTGAACAAACAATTCAATTCCTGGTTCTACCTCAACATACTTTGTATTGGCAGCATTCATCATGTACCTCCTAATTTACAAACTCCAAGAGGTATACTTAAAAGATATTTTTACATCATATTCAGAGTTGGTTCGTTCAATAACATTTGCCAGAAGTGTTCTCAGTGATAATACCAAGATACTTTTAGAGGTGACTAGACTTAATCACGTGGAACGGAAATAAGCTTTTTCACAAATCATTCCCAAAACTTCGCAAAGATTTCATTTTTTTCTTCTATACTATAAAGTGTTGGGTAAAGCTTGAATAAAAAGAAAGGATTAGAGGTCCTTCATGAATAGAATATTATTTATTATTTATATTGGTTTCTTTTTCATCGGTACCGGCTGCGAGAATGCCAGGCTGCCCTTACCTGAGAATGCAGAGGACTCACTGATGGTTTCCCACCTGAAAGATGCCCGGTTGACGTTCATTGATAAAGAGAATCAGAGGGTGACGGGCACAGTCGAACTGGATGAAACGATAGCGGATATGGTACGGATCGATGATGAACATATCGCATACACGAGCAGGGACAGTGGTTCTTTAACCTTATTGAATACGAAGAGCGGAAACGTGAAGCAGTGGGAAGATATTGGGTCGGGGGTCAATGAGCTGTTGTACAGTGAGGAGACACGGCAGCTGTTTTTGGCCGACAGCAGAAATAATCAAGTACAGGTGTTTAATATGGATGAAGAAAAAATCACTTCCACCATCCCTGTAGGCAAGTTTCCCCTATCGATGGCTTTGGATGAAAAGGATAGGCTTCTCTTCGTCGTAAATCAGCAGAGCTCTTCTGTGTCGGCAATTGATATTGACGGGCTTGAAGTTACCAGGGAGTTCTTGGTGCCATACCTGCCGGAGGGAATTTGGATTAAAGAATCGAAGCTGTACGTTGGCGGACACGGACCTGTTCATGGAGAGTTGAATCGGTTCGTGTATGTCATCGATGCAGATAGCGGTGAACAGCTTGACCGGATAGAAGTCGGGTTGATGCCCGTCAAATTTTTCAGCCCCCCTGCCGGTAAAGATCTTTATGTGGTATGTCATGGCTCTCATGAACTTTATAAGGTTTCTACTGACGGGGCAGGCACGGAAAACATCAAGGTGGGGGCGAACCCCTATGATGTAACAGGAAATGAAGATTATCTCTATGTTTCCAGCATCGACAGCAATTCTCTTTTCATTTTAAATTTATCAACATTTGACATTACATCTGAAATCGACATAAGCGGCGGACCGGTTGTGATTATCGAGGGAGGGGGATCCTAATGAATATACTTGTTGTTGATGATGAAAAAGATATGGTCGGTCTGTTGAATTCCTACCTTACCTCGAATGGATATTATGTTTTTCCTGCCGGAAATGGCAGAGAGGCAATCGATGTAATGAAAAGTGAATCTATTGATTTAGTCCTTCTCGATATAATGATGCCGTTCATGGACGGACTGGAGGCAGCGCAGGAAATCCGCACATTTTCTGATGTGCCTATTATCATGCTGACAGCGAAGGGAAACGAGGATGACCGTGTAACAGGATTGAAGATCGGTGCTGATGATTATGTGGTGAAGCCGTTCAGCCCAAAGGAGCTCCTTGCGAGAATTGAAGCAGCTCTCCGAAGGTCTAAAGGGTATAAAAACGGAAACCTCACCAGCCAAATGATCAGCCATGAAGAGTTAACGGTCGATTTGAAAGGGCATATGGTGCAAGTGGATGGTATAACCGTTAATCTGACAAGAAAAGAGTTTCTCCTGTTGGCCCTGCTTATGCAGAATCAGGGCCAGGTGTTCAGCAGAGAACAATTGCTGGACCAAATCTGGGGCTTTGAAAGCGAAGGCACCGCACGCACAGTAGATACTCATATTAAAACGTTACGATTGAAGCTGAAAGCGGCGGGATCCTATGTGCAGACGGTGTGGGGTGTTGGCTATAAATTCAATTAAGCATCGTTTGACCCATATGGGACTGCGTCAAAAAATCTGGCTGACGATCGCGGTTGTTTCTGGTATCACCGTATTGATTACGATTGGATTGACCTTTTATTTGTATGAAAAATTATATGTGGATAAGCAAAAGGAATTGCTGCTTCTCCAAGGAAGCAGCCTGAAAGAAGCTTACCTTCAAGAACAGGGGCAGGATCAGTTCCTGGATCTGATAGAGTGGACTAAGAAAAGTTCTGAAGCGGATATCATTTTTACCGAGAACCCGATGGAGCTTAGCGCATCTCTGCCATATGGGGATATGGACAGGAGCACGCTGATCACATTTGAAGAAAGGCAGCAGCTTTTGAACGGCGAAACCGTCACAATGGTCAGGCAGCATCCGGTGTTCCAACAGGACATTTTGGCGGTCGCCATTCCGCTGCTGGAGGGGGAAGCCCTTTCCGGCGCGATTTTTCTTTATATGCCTCTGGAGGATGTTTATGCTCCATTTGAATCCATTCGATATGTCCTGGCGCTACTTCTGGTCATTATTTTACTGACGGTCATTTGGGCAGGGAGAAAGGTAGCTTCACAGATGATTCAGCCGCTGAAGAAGATGGAATTGATTTCGACCCGGATGGCGGCCGGTGATTTTACTAAAAGAATACAGGTTTCTTCATCTGATGAGATAGGCTCACTGGCACATTCGTTTAACCGGTTAGCGGGTTCGTTGGAAGAAGTCGAAAATAGTAGAAGAGAATTTTTACAGAATGTTTCGCATGAACTTAGAACCCCTCTCAGTTATATGAGGGGATATACAGAAGCCATGCTGGAGGGAATGACGACTAGCGGCGAGGAACGGGAAAAATACCTGCGGATCATTCATAACGAAACAGCCAGGCTGACCCGTCTTGTTAATGATTTATTGGATTTGGCTCAGTTGGAAGGAGAATCCTATCCAATGAGGAAGGAACCGATACCATTCGCACAGCTGGTGATGGATGTCACCGAAAGGTTTAAGTTTCATGCGGAACAAAAACATATCCATCTCGGTCTGCAGCTTGATGAAGAGGTCATCATCGAAGGAGATGCCGACCGGCTGGAGCAAGTAATCAGCAACCTGCTGGATAACGCGATTCGTTATACTCCTGAAGCTGGAGAGGTTATGATGGAATTGAAACAAAACGACCATTTAGCGGTTCTGACTGTGAAAGATACAGGATGCGGGATTCCGGAAGAGGATCTGGAAAACATTATGGACCGTTTTTACCGGGTTCACAAGCCGCGAACAAGGAACGAAGGAGGATTTGGTTTAGGGCTGGCCATCGTAAAGCAGATTGTGTGGAAACATGGCGGCACAATTGATGTTCAGTCCCAACCTGGAAAGGGAACATCGATTTCCTTAACATTCCACTCCTTTTCTTTTGAGAGTCAATAAAATTTTAGGAGGATATACAACATGAAAATGAATTCTTTATGGAGGGCCATCACACTCGGGAGTTTGCTGGTGCTGGCTGGATGCGGCGCACAGAATGAACAAGATCATTCAGAAGAAGGCGGAACATTGGAGCCTGTAGAAGTCGAACTGACAACGAAACCAGGTAAAGAGGAGCTTAAAGATGGGGAAGAGTTCACAATCCAGGCGAAAGTTACCCAGGGCGATGAAAATGTAGACGACGCCAATGAAGTGGAGTTTGAATTCTGGAAAAAAGATGAGGAGCAGCACGAGAAGCTCGAAGGTCAGTCTCAAGGAGAAGGAGTTTACTCAATAAGTATGACAGTCGATGAACCGGGAATCTACTATGTGATTTCCCATGTAACGGCAAGGGATATGCATACGATGCCAAAATTGGAGTTGACCATCGGTGATGTAGAAGGAACGGAACATGCCGGCGATGAAGGTCATGGCCATGAAGACGGACATGGAGGGGAAGTCACAGGGCATATTATGCTGGCGGATAAGGTGGAAGCGGGAGAAGAAATTGAACTGACAGGCCATGCGATGACTGGCGATCAGGCGCTGACAGCAGCTGACGTCCGTTTTGAAGTATGGAAAGATGGCGAAGAAAAACACGAATTCATTGATGCTTCAGAAGACAGTGCCGGCGAGTATAAATCAACCCATGTCTTTTCAGATGCGGGGACTTACCATGTGAAGCTTCATATTGAAAAAGGGAAACTGCACACGCATACAGAAAAAACTTTGACTGTAGAATAACAGAAACAGGCTGGGGCTTCCGTAATGATGGGGAGCCTCATTTTTTTGTTGTTAAAAATAAAGTGAACTGTCCAGTCTTTGGTTCATTGTGCTACATAAATAGTTGGACGGATGGGAAAAATCTATCTATCACCAAAGAAGGGGGTATTGAAATGAACTTGAAAGGCCAATTCCCTGTAGCAAATTTAGATGAAAGCCAGCTGTCCAAAATCACACAACTAGAAAACGAGTTAAGGAAAGACACGCAAGAAAATATAGTCTTAATCGCTTATGACGAAAAAGACGAATAGTTTCATACTTTAAAGCACTAAGAGGGACAGTCCCTCTTAGTGCTTTAAAGTGATAAAGATGAGAGGCTTCCGGACTGAACGGGGGCTTCTTTTTCTTTATAATAGGAGGCAAGGTTAAGATTTAAATTAGCGGAAGGATGATTTTGACGATTCAGCTGCCAAGCCTGAAGCCCTTCCTAGCCTAATCAAAAATATTTTTTTCATATATAGCTTACCAATTAAAGAGCAAAGGAGGCCCAAAATGATACCTTTGAACATACTGGATTACTCGCCCATCGACGAAGGGGGAGATGCGCATCAGGCACTCTGGGAGACTACGGAACTTGCGAGGCATGCAGACTCACTTGGATACAAACGATTCTGGGTATCCGAGCATCATATGGTTGATTCTGTTGCCAACAGCAGTCCCGAAATGCTGATGATGCATTTGGCGTCGTCCACATCGAACCTCCGGATTGGTTCCGGCGGGGTCATGCTGCCCCACTACAGCAGTTATAAAGTAGCGGAAAATTTTCGTATGATGGAAGCTCTTCATCCGAATCGGATCGATATCGGAATAGGCAGGTCCCCCAGTTACCGGATTGTCAATCAGGCCCTGAGCGAAGATAAGGCTAAACGGCAGTCCTATGAACAACAGGTGGCCGACCTGAAAAAATACTTTACAGACAACACCACAGAGGAACACCGTTTTCAATCATTGACTGCAGCTCCAAGAATTTCGACGACCCCTGAAATGTGGATGCTTGGATCAGGTGAAAGAGGGGCACGGGTGGCTGCAGCACAGGGAACGGGTTATGTATTTGCCCATTTTGCAAAACCGGGAATGCGAGGGGGAAGCATTGTAGAGTATTACCGCCGGCATTTCCAACCCTCTGCTGTACTGCAGAGACCGAAAACGATGATTGCGCTTTTCGTTGTTGTCGCTGAAACGGAAGAGGAAGCCGAGGAATTGGCAAAAGCATTCGACCTTTGGCTCTATTTTGTGGAGTCTGAAAACCAGCCGCCGTATTATCCTTCTGTAGAAACCGCAAGGAAACGTGGTTTTACAGCAAGTGAGGAGGAGAGGGTAAGGCAGAACAGAAAACGGATGATCATCGGCACCCCGAAAAAAGTAAAATCAGAAATAGAAAAGATTTCAGAGACATTTGAGGCGGATGAAATTATGATTGTGCCGCATGTTTCAGGGATCGAAAATCGAAAAAGAGTCATTGAGTTGCTGGCAAAAGAATTTGATTTGAAGAAGTAAATGCACCGGTTTTGCTCACAGTATAAAGCCGTCGTCTTCAATCAGAATCTGTTTCCTCCCCAAGGCTTCTATGGCTTTTGGGCCTGGCTCGTTTCACACTTTTGAGCCTGGCTCAGTTCCACTGCTGACTGCAAAACATCCCCGATAATCGAGGTTTTTTGTGCGTGTTGCAAAGGGTGTCACGGTCTTAAATCCCTAGCTGCCTGGTAACCCCTATCGTTTCAATGATCTGCCCGATTTTCTGAATCCAGGTCACCCTGCCGGGAGGAGGTAACAGGAATAAGGGGTTTAAGATTTTATACCTTGGGAAAATCTAAAAAGAAAACAAAAAAGGAGTGGGACTTTGGAATTTTCTCTAAGTTTTATCATTAATATAATCATTGCGATTTATCTATTCGTTGATGCCAGAAAGCGTGGTAAGAATCCATGGCTGTGGGCGATCCTTGGCCTGATCTTCGGAGCCATCGTATTGGGCATTTATTTTATCCAGACAGGCAGAAAGGGAATCGGCTGGACAATCGTCATCTTGTCCATTCTATGGTTCATCCTTGCGGTAATCCTGGGAGTCGTCGGAGCCTTGTTCGGAGCCGTAATGTAACACTTTTAACGCCAGTTGAGTCAGCTGGCGTTTTTTATTGGGATTCCCAATGTCTATGGAAATCGCCTTTTATGGTTAAAATAAAGAAAATAGTCTATTTACTACTATAAAGTTATTTTCATATGGTGATGCATGTAATAAATTTTGCCCGAAGGAGTGAACAAGAATGTTTAACTATCCTGATGACAGCCTGGCTTTACATACAGATTTGTATCAGATCAATATGGCGAAGACCTATTGGGAAGATGGGATCCATGATAAAAAAGCGGTGTTTGAACTGTTTTTCCGGAAGCTGCCTTTTGGCAACGGCTATGCCGTATTTGCCGGTCTTGAGAAGGTGATCCGTTTTATCGAAAACTTCCATTTCAGTGAAACGGATATAGAGTATTTGAAGGAAGAAGCCGGTTATGAGGAAGAATTTTTACAATATTTAAAGGAGATGAGGTTCACAGGCAGCATCCGTTCCATGAAGGAAGGCGAGCTTTCGTTTGGGAATGAACCGATGATAAGAGTGGAGGCTCCCCTGGCACAGGCGCAGCTTTTGGAAACCGCGCTGCTCAATATTGTCAACTTCCAGACATTGATTGCGACAAAAGCGGCGAGGATTCGCGAGGTCGTGGGAGACGAAGTCGTGATGGAGTTCGGGACAAGGAGAGCTCAGGAAATGGAGGCCGCAATCTGGGGAACCCGAGCGGCTTTCATCGGAGGCTTTAATGCTACAAGCAACGTCCGGGCAGGAAAGCTGTTCGGGATCCCTGTTGCAGGCACACACGCCCATTCCATGGTCCAGGCCTATCGGGATGACTATACTTCTTTTAAAAAATATGCCCAATCCCATAAGGACTGTGTCTTCCTGGTCGACACTTACGACACGCTGAAGTCCGGGGTTCCGGCGGCGATTCAGGTAGCCAAGGAAATGGGAGACAAAATCAATTTCAAGGGAATCCGCCTGGACAGCGGAGATATGGCATACCTGTCGAAAAGAGCAAGAGAGATGCTGGACGAAGCGGGCTTTCATGATGCGGGAATCGTCGCTTCGAATGACCTTGATGAATACACCATCCTGAACTTAAAAGCGCAGGGTGCCAAAATTGATACATGGGGAATCGGGACGAAACTGATTACAGGCTACGACCAGCCAGCCCTCGGAGCGGTATACAAGCTCGTCTCCATTGAAAATGAGAATGGTGAAATGACAGATACAATCAAAATCTCCAGCAATGCTGAGAAAGTGTCAACCCCAGGCCTGAAGAATGTCTACAGGATTATTAATAAAACGAGCGGCAAGTCAGAAGGGGATTATATTACGCTGGAAGAAGAGAACCCGCAGGAAGAAGACCGGATCAAGATGTTCCATCCTGTTCACACTTTCATCAGTAAGTTTGTCACCAATTTTGACGCAAAAGATCTTCATACCGATATTTTTAAAGATGGAAAGTTGATCTACGAAACACCGTCGCTTCAGGAAATCCGCGAATACTTCCAGGAAAGCATCGAAGTCCTGTGGGACGAGTATAAGCGCTTGATGAACCCGGAGGACTACCCTGTTGATCTGAGCGAAAAATGCTGGAACAACAAAATGCGCAATATCGAGGAAGTCAAGCAGAAAGTACAGGCGTATCAGGAAAGTGCCCGGTGATGAATGTTTGTAGCTTCTGAACCAAAGGTATTATAATAATAGAAAATCTTGATAGGAGAGTGAGATCACAAGATGGATTCTTTGCAAAAACAGATTGTCGAAGAAATGAAAGTGAAACCGGAAATTGACCCAAAAGAAGAAATCCGAAGAAGCGTCGACCTCATGAAAGACTACTTAAAGAAGAATTCTTTCCTGAAAAGCCTTGTACTGGGGATCTCCGGCGGACAGGATTCAACGCTTGTCGGGAAGCTTGCCCAGAAAGCGGTGGATGAGCTGAACGAAGAGAACGGAACGGATGATTACCAGTTCATCGCGGTCCGCCTTCCATACGGCAAACAAAATGATGAGCAGGATGCCCTGGATGCGATTGAGTTCATCCAGCCGAGCAAATCCTACACCGTGAACATCAAAGGGGCAGTCGATGCCAGTGCAGCTGCAATGAAAGAAGCAGGAGTCGAACTTTCTGATTTCACAAAAGGAAACGAAAAAGCGCGCGAACGCATGAAAGTCCAATACAGCATGGCCGCGATGAATAAAGGCGTTGTGCTCGGAACGGACCATTCCGCCGAAGCAGTAACCGGCTTCTATACGAAGCATGGAGACGGTGCAGCCGACCTCGTACCGATTTTCCGATTGAATAAACGCCAGGGAAAAATGCTCCTGAAAGAACTCGGTGCGCCTGAACACCTTTACACGAAGGTTCCGACAGCGGACCTTGAAGACGACCGCCCACTGCTGCCGGACGAAGATGCGCTGGGCGTCACCTACGAAGAGATCGATGACTTCCTTGAGGGTCGGGAAGTTTCCAAGGAGGCCGCGAAAACCATCGGAGGCCACTACCTGAAAACCAGACATAAACGGGAACTGCCAATCACCGTATTCGATGACTGGTGGAGACAATAGATTTTTACAGACCAGCAGGGAGTTTAGGGCTCCTTGGTGGTTTTTTTACTGTGGTGCTCGTCGAGTTTATCCTTTATTCTACGAAACATTGCCTGTCGGAAACCGGGTTTCGTACATTTTAGGTAGACTCCTTTTAAGTTGTTGTATAAAATTTACATATAACTTGAAAGGAGTGTTGCTGATTGATTATGAAAGAGCGCGAGGTGTCGAAAGAGCTGCAAATATTAAGGGTGCTGAGACCGAGGATGAATTTTAGCGAAAGTGAAGAAAGTTACTATCAGTACAAAGAAAAAGGATACGAAGGAGAAGTGACGTTTGATAAGTGGGCAGAGCCGCTTAAAAACATGATCTTTCTAAATGACACAAACTTCAACGTGAACAACAACCATTTCCAAACCGACTCCCTCGGAATTTCCTCAGGAACCCTTCATATCTTCGAAGTCAAAAATTTCGAAGGCGACTACACCATCAAAGAAGACAAATGGTACTCCCCAAAAGGCAACGGAATTAAAAACCCCCTTCTTCAGCTTGAAAAAACCGAAACCCTTATAAACCAGCTTGTTAAAAATATGGGATGGCGAATAAACGTAGAGCCTCATCTTGTATTCGTTCACCCCGAATTCCACCTTTATGATGTTTCTTCCGATTTACCTATCGTGTATCCAACTCAACTTGACCGCTTCCGGGAAAAAATGCTGCAGCGATGCGGCTCCAATCCGACCCGCTCAGAAATCCAATTTGCAGAGAAACTATTAGCTCTCTTAATTGAGGAACTGCCTTATACCAGTGTGCCGGAGTATAAATATGGCGGGTTGAGGAAAGGGATTGTTTGTCCTTTTTGTGGGGGTTTTTATTCCTCGGTACAAACTACATTGGTATGTGGTAATTGTGGTGGAAGGGAAAAGTGCACGGAAGCGGTTTTGAGATGTGTTAAAGAGATAAAACTATTATTCCCTCAACTAAAAGTGACTTCTAACCTTATATATGATTGGTGCGGTGTTATTAGAGATATTAAGACGATACGAAGAATATTAAAAAGAAATTTTAAACTAGTGGGACATGGGAAATCTTCATATTATATCTGATTGGATCGTTATTGCTGAAAGCATTTAAGGGATTTTGCAAAAAGGGTTTTTGACGCCTTGTAATTAGAAGAAAGCGAGAATTGGAGTCGTCAAAGCAACTCGATGAGGTGGTGGAATCGGAAGTCGGTGAGGATCGGAGTCGTCAAAGAGACGCAATGAGGGTGTGGAATCGGAAGTCAGTGAGGATCGGAGTAGTCAAAGGGACGCAATGAGGTTGTGGAATCGGAAGTCAGCGAGGATCGGAGTCGTCAAAGGGACTCAATGAGGGTGCTGAATCGGAAGTCAGGGAAAATCGGAGTCATCAAAGGGACTCAATGAGGGTGTAGAATCGGAAGTCAGGGAGAATCGGAGTCGTCAAAGGGACTCAATGAGGGTGTAGAATCGGAAGTCAGGGAGAGTCGGAGTTGTCAAAGGGACTCAATGAGGGTGTGGAATCGGAAGTCAGGGAGAGTCGGAGTTGTCAAAGGGACTCAATGAGGGTGTGGAATCGGAAGTCAGCGAGGATCGG
Source organism: Bacillus sp. SG-1 (assembly GCF_000181495.1). Lineage (GTDB taxonomy): Bacteria > Bacillota > Bacilli > Bacillales > Bacillaceae_B > Rossellomorea. The sequence continues at coordinate 5,199 of NZ_ABCF01000049.1, read as the reverse complement.
AGTCGTCAAAGGGACTCAATGAGGGTGTAGAATCGGAAGTCAGGGAAAATCGGAGTAGTCAAAGGGACTCAATGAGGGTGTAGAATCGGAAGTCAGGGAGAATCGGAGTAGTCAAAGGGACGCAATGAGGTTGTGGAATCGGAAGTCAGTGAGAATCGGAGTCGTCAAAGGGACGCAATGAGGTTGTGGAATCAGAAGTCAAGGAGAGTCGGAGACGTCAAAGGGACCAAAACCAATTACAGCCGTACCCAAGTATCTAACCCCCCCCTCCACCCCAATTTTCAAAATATGGATTTTTGTTATATACTTGTAACAGAAAATTCAGATTGTTGAGGCCGCACGCCAGTAAGTCATAGACTAATAGGGTGATCAACTAAGAGAATCATTTCAAATAGAAACCAACAGTAATAGTGAGAAATAGACAAATTACCTAATAATTCCATGAATTCTAAAGGGTTTTGCCGATTTTTGCAGAATGTTATATGTAATTAGACGGGTAGATGTCAGTCACAGAGTTTCAGGAGGGAATAGAATGACGACAAATGTTATGAATCCAAAATTGCAGCATGTAATTGAGAATATTGAGAAGGTAATGATCGGGAAGCGGAAGGTTGCGGAGTTGAGTTTGGTGGCGATGCTGGCAAATGGCCACGTGCTTCTTGAGGATGTACCGGGTGTCGGAAAGACGATGATGGTACGGGCACTTGCAAAATCTGTCGGTGCTTCGTTCAAGCGTATCCAGTTTACGCCAGACCTGCTGCCTTCAGATGTCATCGGCGTTTCGATATTTAATCCGAAAGACAGCGAGTTCCATTTCCGGCCCGGTCCGATCATGGGGAATATCATTCTGGCAGATGAGATTAACCGTACGTCACCAAAGACTCAGTCCGCATTGCTTGAGGGGATGGAAGAGCACAGTGTGACAATCGACGGGGTGACACGCAAACTGGACAAGCCGTTTTTTGTTATGGCAACACAGAACCCGATTGAATATGAAGGGACGTATCCGCTTCCGGAAGCGCAGCTCGACCGTTTCCTCCTTAAAATGAAGATGGGGTATCCTGAGATGGAAGAGGAAATGGAAATCCTCACACGTGCTCAGAAGAATGCGCCGATTGAAGAACTTGAAGCGGTCATTACACTGGAAGAGCTCCGGATGATCCAGGAAGATGTCAAGGATGTTATCGTGGATGACACGCTGAAAAAATATATTGTGGATATCGCCCATAGAACAAGGCTTCATTCCCAAGTGTATCTTGGTGCGAGTCCGCGTGGATCCATTGCTTTGATGAGGGCGTGCCAGGCGTATGCCTACCTGAATAGCCGAGATTATGTGATCCCGGATGATGTGCAGTATCTTGCTCCATTTGTGTTTTCTCACCGTATCATTTTGAAGTCAGAAGCAAAATATGAAGGCATTACGGCCGAAGAAGTGGTAGAACGTGTAATCACAAGGATTCCTGTGCCTGTTCAAAGGCTTGTGAGATAAATGAAAAAGAAATTACAGCTTCTAAAGGTGTTAGGCAAACTGCTGCTGCTTATTGTTTTGTGGGCGGTAACACTTGTCTATGCATTGTTTCAAGGAGGATTCGTCAGCTGGTTTCTGTTTTACAGCTTCGTTCCTTTTGCCTTGTTTTCACTGCTTGTTTCAATCTATCCGCTCTCAGACTTTGAAGTGGAACGTTCGTTTAAATCAACGGATTTCAAAGCAGGGGATTCCATGGAAGTGTCTCTCATCATCAAAAGAAAGCTTCCGTTTCCTTTGTTTTACCTGATTGCAGATGATATTGTGTCTCCTTCAATTTTTTACAGATCCACTTTTCAAAAAGCGAAATCATTGATTTATCCTGGTTTTAGAAGGGAGATTCATCTGAAATACATCATTGATGAACTGCCAAGGGGGGAGCACCATTTCAGCGCTGTCCGGTTAAAGACAGGGGACTTTTTTGGCATTTTTGAAAAAGAAGTGACGGTTCCGTGTGTAAACACGCTGCTCGTATATCCGGCTTTTGTGGATGTGATCTACAGGCCGCTTGAAAGCCGGTATGATCAAGGGATGGCTTCTTCTAACGTGAAAATCCAAAAGGATACGACGATGGCTACGGGGGTTAAGGAGTATCAGCCGGGAGATCGTTTCTCGTGGATTCACTGGAAATCGTTTGCCCGCACAAATGAATTGATGACGAAGGAATTCGAGGAACGGCAGTCTCATGATGTACTTGTCGTCCTGGACCGGGAACCTTCCCACGCATTCGAGCCTATGGTCACTTTTACCGCTTCAATTTTAAAAGCCGTTTTAAGACGGGGGGCACAGGCAGGCCTGCTGTCGATCGGGGAAGACCAGGTTTCGTTCCCGATCAGAGGGGGCGAAGAACATCAGCGCCAGCTTTACCACCATTTGGCAAAAGTAAAGGCGGACAGCAAATTTGATATGTCGAAAGTCCTTCACGGAGAAGGGAACAACTTTCAGCAATCCGCTACGGTCATGTTTGTGACAGGTTCGCTCTCCAAAAAGCTGATTTCGACAGTCAGCTCATATGCCAAGCGCAATTCTTCCGTTGTCATTTTTTTGATAAAAGAACAAGCCACACAGCTTTCCTCTGAAGAAAAAGCGTTAAAGGCCATGGCGGCCGGCAGGGGTATCTGGCTTAAGGTGATTTATGATGGTGAATTTGGCTCTGCGTTTTCGGAGGTGAAGAATGCATGAGTGATCGAACGAAAACAAGGAATCTTCAGCGGGGGCTTCTTTATGGACTCGCATTCATCTTGCTGTGGGAATGGTTAAGACCGCTGGATGACATAACGGATACGGGGAATCTGGGCTATTTTGTGGGGTTTATCCTTCTGTCGATTACCCTGTATTACCTGAACCTTAACAAATTTTTATCATTTTCCATTAAGGTGTTTTTCATCGTGTATTCTCTGTACCATTTGTATGCCGATGATACATTTTTGAATCCTATAGCTGCGATGATCACCGACCTGTGGGACAATATCGGGCTGACCATTGGGCGTGAGTGGTCGCTGCTGTCCGATATGTACCGCAGTCTGTTGTTTTTCATCTTGCTGTGGTTGATGACCTACCTGATTCATTACTGGTTATCCGTCAGGAAAACGATGCTCCTGTTTTATATCATGACGGTCATTTACATCAGCCTGCTTGATACGTTTACAGCATTTGATGCAAAAGGAGCCATCATCCGGATCATCGTCCTCGGCTTTTTGCTGCTGGGGATGCTTGCGCTGCTCCGTTTAAAAGATCAAGAGAGCCTGAGGGCAACGAAATTTGCCACCGGGAGATGGATGGTTCCGCTGGTGATCATGATCGGCACCAGTTCCGTCCTTGCTTTTGCAGCACCGAAGATCGATCCTGTCTGGCCTGATCCGGTTCCTCATCTTAAGGCACTTGCGGGTCAAAATGAAACAGGAGGCGGAGGGTCCAAGCTTGGTTACGGGCAGGATGACAGCCGGCTTGGCGGTCCATTCTACGGAGATCCGAAAACGGTCTTTACCGCTGATGTTGTCAGGGAGCACTACTGGAGAATCGAAAGTAAAGATTTATATACCGGAAAAGGATGGGAAAGGACTGGCACGGAAGAAGCAGACAAAAAGCTGCCTTTCAATCCTGGGGAGGAAATCCCTATCAAGATCACCGAACATGACCCGGACAAGGAGCCTGATACAGAAACGCTAAAGGTGAAAGAGCAATATTCTCATATTGTTCATCCTTATGGAATTAATACTGTGCAGGGGAATGAAGATGGTTATTTTTCCATCAATACAGAAACGGCAAAGATTTCGTCTCTTCAAGGGGAAGAGGAAGTCAAACTCGAGGAATACACGGTGGAGTACACAAACCCGGTTTACTCTTTGAAAGGGCTGGAATCTACTTCAGCGGACTCTTTTCCTGAAACGTCCGAGCTCTTTCTTGAAAAATACACCCAGCTTCCTGAGACACTGCCCCAGCGGGTAAAGGATCTGGCCGAAACCATCACAGCTGACCAGGAGAACTGGTATCAGAAAACAAAAGCAATAGAAGAATACTTTGAAAAAGAAAACTTTGTCTATGAGCAGTTCGATGTTCCGGTCCCTGAGGAAGGACAGGACTATGTTGACCAGTTCCTGTTCGAAACGCAGATGGGCTACTGTGATAACTATTCCACAGCGATGGTGGTCCTTGTCCGCTCCCTGGGAATACCGGCAAGATGGGCGAAGGGATATACGGAAGGCGAGTATCAGAGAACCATCGATACGCAATACAAAACCTATAGGGTGACCAATAATAATGCCCATTCCTGGGTTGAAGTATATTTCCCTGGAGAAGGCTGGGTTCCGTTTGAGCCGACAGTCGGATTCACAGGCAGTTCCATCGTAAACTATGACTATGAACTTCCGGAGACGGAAGAGACGGTAGTTCCGCCGATCGAGCAGGAAACGCCTGAAAAAGATCTGACTCCGGAGGATGATTCTGCCGACAGCGGTTCTATCAATTTTTCCATCAAAGCATTGTGGGATGATGCCGTAACTTTTGTGGAGGATAACTGGGGCAAGATCCTGATTGCCATCCTGTTACTTGCGATTATTGCTTTTGCGGCATTCATGGCAAGGAGAAGATGGCTGCCGTACTTCCTCATTCCATACTATAAGTTCAAAAAGGATGATGATACCTTCCCGCAAGCCTATGTCTCCTTGTTAAAGCAATTGGGCCGCTACGGGTTAAAAATGGATGACGGGCAGACGCTCCGCTCCTATTCAAGGTATGTGGATTCTTTCTTTGGCACCAGGGAAATGACGTCCCTTACGAACAAATATGAAAGGAGCTTATACGGTCAAAAGCTTACAGAACATGACTGGAAACAGCTTCAGGAATTGTGGGAAAATTTAATTAAAAGGACAACTGGTTGACCGATGCGCTGTCTCGGTATAAAATGATGTCGAAATGTATATAAATATGGTTTGCATACCTTCATATATCCTCGATAATATGGTTCGAAAGTCTCTACCGGGTCACCGTAAATGATCTGACTATGAAGGCAGTATTCATTTTGATGGGATATAAGCGAAGTATATCAAAACCAGAATTCTGCCTTTGTACAAAGGCTGGATTCTGGTTTTTTTTACTTTTCGGGCAAACTGTAAAGAATTATAGATTAGACGAAATAACTTGATGAGGTGAACAGGATGACAGGAAAAGCGGAA
>NZ_ABCF01000050.1 GCF_000181495.1 Bacillus sp. SG-1 | reverse complement strand
ATACCTCTACTCCCCATAAATTGTTTCCCCTGTTATAGGCTTTACGGTACTGAAACAGAAACCACGGGACATCGATGGCCAGTTCATGGAACTCTTCCGGAGATAACAATAAATTCTGTGTTGCTTCAAACTTTCCCATAATATTATTGGGATCGTACACAACCTTGAAATAGTCTTTCTCTTTGAAATTCTTCTCTGTCACAGTAAACAAATCAACATGAAGCATGTCGTCATATACGGCGATAATCTGTGGTGCGATTATGTAGATATCATCGTAGAATAATAGATTTCTATATGCGTTTAAGTGATCCACACGCTTCTCAAGGAACTTCTTCTCATCTTCCTCTTTTACCAGGACGTAGAGATCAACATCCGAGTGCTCGTCATTTTCGCCTCTGCCCATCGACCCCTTCAAAAAGATCGCCTGTACAAGCTCATCTTTCTTCAAGCTTTCCGAAATGCTTTCTACCGCCTTTTCCTGTCTCATCCGGCTCCCCCCTAAAAACAAATATTACGCCATTATATTCCAATTCCATTATGTATTCAAGCTTTTCAAAGCTGATTATCTATTTATCTTCCAATAAGTCGAGCACCTGTACTTCTTCCTCGGCTTCAAAATTCTCTTCATAGTACACTTCCGCTGCGTCATAGAGGGCAGTTGAGTTAGTTGCATTAACATAGTGCCGCTCTCCAACGCCGTTTTTAAAACGGGTGGCAAGTATCGTCCCATTCTCACTCATGTAAATGAAGAAACTTTCCGTAAGGTCTTCATCGACTGCTATACTTGCAGAGAATACTTTTTTCTCTTCATTTCGGCTGTCTTGATAGATTTCATCATAGATTTCCTTCGCTTCCTTGCTGCCAATTTCCTTTACCTCAGCCAGGCCGGTCAGATTCACAAATTCGTTGATATTCTTTGAATCAGTTTGATGCAAAGTCCTTCCCATATCAATGACTTTCTCCTCTACTCCAAGCTGGAGGTAATTATACTCGGAATCGGTCTCGTTTATTACCTCTGACAGCTGGAGAGTTTGTTCCTCGCAGCCCGCCAGTATGACCAAAACGAAAACGCCAAAAACCAGTTTCTTAAAATAGATCATTGTTAATTTCCTCTCTGTTCGCTACTATTCATTGGAATGATTGGTCCATGATCATCATTTCTTTCACACTGATGAATACAGCAGCCAGTGTAAATTTCTCATCCATCATACATAATATTTTGTAAGAATTTTCTATAATTTCATCTTAACATACTAAATGTGAAGGGTGGGGCTTGGTTCGACAAAAACCGAGGAGTAACGCCCCGGTTTTTCTATGTAAAGCCCTGTTAGATCTTCATGTTATTTTTTTGCTAATAGATTGAAACTAGGGGGCAACTAATCAGGAAGCACGTTTCTTAGTTATCAAAAAAATTTAAACAATAAATAAAAGAAACTACGGTTGATTGGAGCGGAAGGTGCACGATCTCCTGCGGGATTAGCGGGACAGGTGAGACCCCACAGGCGAAGCCGAGGAGGCTCACCGCCCGCCCCGCGGAGTCGTGCACCTGTAGCGGAAATCAGGCAACATCATTTAACCACAACCTCCATCTCTACCAAAGTCTTATCCATAAAAAAACACCCTGATAATTTCAGGGCGCTTCAGGTTATATTATATTTGCTCAAAGCTTTTGATGTCGCTGGCTTCCACAGCTGAAATATAGCCTTTATCCATGAATCTTTTTAAATCATTATCTGTGAATGTATAAGTTCCATCAGCTTTTTTCTCTTCGTAGAATGATTTAATGATTTCAAACATCTTTCTTGTTTCCTCCTTAAATGACCATGTTGCTTTTATTCTGATAATCACTTTATTCCCTCATGTAAGAAGGTTCAAACCTTGGGATGCTTCCCCTTTAAGGACCAATGCTCATGACTGACAGAGGTTTCCGCCAGTTCAAACGTAGTTCTGTAAGGGACGAAATTCACATGGCGGTTAACGGCATAGAGTTCCTGCGGACTGCATAGAAACAAGCCCAGTGCTTCTTCATAGACATATTCATCGATCTTCTTTGAGTGCTCCAGCAGTTTCTCCCGGTCGGTTTCGGCAGCCATCCGCTTAAACAACTGTTGAAATTCCGGGATTACCGGGCCGGTTCGGAAAGCTCCGTTGTTTCCAAAGTACTCCCGATGAAAAAAAGCAGGGGTTCCTTCATAAAAGAATGCCATTGGGGAAAACAAAGCGATATCAAATGATGGAACAAGCTTCTTCTCTGCCACCATCTTTTTCCACGCCGCCTGTTGAGGAGGGGAAATGACTTCTACATCGACTTTAAGATTCAATGCTTTCCGAAATTGGTCCCCCAGAACCTTCAATGCTTTCTCGAATTCTTTCTCTCCTGATAGTTTAAGAGCACGCTCTTTCGGCCAACCCGACTTTTTTAATAGATAACGGGCCCGTTCCGGATCGAACGTTCGAGGAGAAAGCCCCTTTGGGAAATCAAATGCCCACGGCGGAGTCAATGCTGGAACAGGTTGGGCATATCCGTTAAAACCTTCCTTAATCAAAGCTTCCCTATCGACGGCCAGATTAAAAGAAAGCCGTAAATTACGATTGTTAAAGTTCACATCTTTTTTATAGCGGTTAAACGATCCTGCTAAAATGCGCTTTCCATTGACGGCCACTAACTTTGCATGGGTTGATTGAAGAACAGTTACTGCATCTTCAGGTGCGACTCCCGTAACAATATCGACCTCTCCCTCGGTGGCGGTGCAAAGATGCAAAGCTTGTTTCGGTGTCAGGTCGTTCCGAAAAATGACCCGGTTCAACTTCGGCCCCCTGCCCTCATCCCAATAATCCTTGTTGGCCTTCAGTTCAACATAAGGAGACCGCTCTTCCTCAGTGGTGATCCAGGTAGATTGGAAGGGATCCATGCTCATGATTGCCTGCACATTGCGAATGGAGGAGAAGCCATTTTTCAAGATAAACGGTCCGGTACCCCACGGGCCCGGTGCGTCGAGTACTCACCAATGTCCCTCAGCCGAACCGAGTTTACTGTAACCAAAACCGATTGTTTGCCAAAAGAGCTTATTTCCATAGTGATGCGCGCGCAATTTTGCCAGTGCCAATCCTTCAGCAGATGGAAAATGCAAACGGACTGTAAACTTATCGATGATTTCTAACCTTGTCTCTTCCGGCAGGTTGAGCCAGGTTCCCGGCGGATGGGGCGCAATCCACTTTTTCACCTGAGTAAAGTTCCTTCGCACATCTTCTGCTGTAAAAGGCTGCTGATCGTGATAAAGAGCATCATCACGAAGATTGAGTTGTAAAGTTCTTGTATCCACCCATTTCCAGCCTGACGCAAGTGAGGGGATGATTTTCCCTTCCCGGTCTGTCCGTACTGCCTCTTCCATTGTATTGAATAGGACGTACAGCCAATTGAGCGGAGAAGGATCCACAACATTTATTCTCCCTGCCGGCGGTGGCGGAGAGACATGATGATTGACCATTTACTTCACCTCTCTATAAAACGTTAATTCTTATATATACGCTCACAATGATTCATTTAAAACCAATGATTTTGCCTGTCCCTAGTTCGACAAAAACCGAGGCGTGCCTGGGGCGACCAGGTCGGAGATTTTCGTGAAGACAACGCCGAAACAACTTCAACAAAAAAACCCGTCAAAAAGAACGGGTTTCTTGCTTGTTAATACGGGTCTGAGATATGGCCCATTTTTTCTGCCTGCTCGACTGCTTCATCCATTTTGCTTTCTTTATTGTCTCCTGCTTTTTCAAGCCCTTCTTTGACACGTTTTCCATAGTCTTCATCACATTTTGTGAAGATATCGATCATCGCATCCTGGATTTCTTTCCGGCATGTTGATAAAGCATCAACAAGGTTGGAAATCAGTTCGCTGCGCTCCCAATCAGTGAAACGTCTGTATGTTTCGCCTGCCTGCCCGAAGTTATTCTCTCGGGAAATAGGTTCTCTTTGCAGGTTGCCTTCCACATGGGGCTCGTGTTCTTTACCAGGGTTTTCAGCTTCTTTCAGACCGCCGATCAAAGAAGGCTCATAGTTGATGTGAGGATTTTTCTGTTTTCCGTAATCCGTACGGTAATCCATCTGTCCTGCACTCTGGTTTGTCTCCACGTCCTTCTTGGGCTTATTGATAGGCAGTTGTAGGTAGTTCGCTCCAACGCGGTAGCGCTGTGTATCCGAATAAGAGAATGTGCGTCCTTGAAGCAGCTTGTCATCAGAGAAATCCAGGCCGTCAACAAGGACACCAGTACCAAAGGCAGCCTGCTCTACTTCAGCAAAATAATTTTCAGGATTTTTATTCAATACCATCTTACCGACTTTATGCCATGGATAATCTTCTTTGTACCATAACTTTGTCGGATCCAATGGATCAAAGTCCAATTCAGGATGCTCCCCATCTTCCATGATTTGCACATAAAGTTCCCATTCAGGGTAATCTCCCTTTTCAATCGCTTCATATAAATCTTGTGTAGCATGATTGAAGTTTTTGGATTGGATTTCATCCGCATCCTTTTGTGACAGGTTCTTGATTCCCTGTACTGGCTCCCAGTGATATTTCACAAGGACGCCTTTACCTTCATCATTTACCCATTTATACGCATGGACACCTGAGCCCTGCATTTCCCTGTAATTAGCGGGGATGCCCCAAGGAGAGAACAGGAACGTCACCATATGGGCTGATTCCGGTCTCTGGCTTAAGAAGTCAAACATACGCTCAGGGTCTTGGATGTTGGTGACAGGATCCGGCTTGAAAGCATGGACCATATCAGGGAATTTCAACGGATCACGGATAAAGAAGATCTTTAAGTTATTTCCGACAAGATCCCAGTTTCCGTCTTCCGTATAAAATTTAACGGCAAATCCACGAGGATCACGTAAAGTTTCCGGAGAATGCGTTCCGTGCACGACAGTGGAAAACCTTACAAAAACCGGAGTCTGGACTTCTGTATTCGTAAACACTTTAGCGCGTGTATATTTGGAAATCGGTTCGTCCCCTACTTTTCCATAGGATTCAAAATAGCCATGAGCCCCCGCACCGCGGCCATGTACAACACGTTCCGGCGTTCTTTCCCGATCAAAGTGACTGATTTTCTCCAGAAAATCGTAGTTCTCTAATGTCGTTGGACCCCGATTGCCGACTGTCCTGACGTTCTGATTGTCTGTAACCGGGTGGCCTTGGCGATTCGTCAATGTCGTCCTCGACTGATTATCCTGACTTTTTTCATCTTTCATTATGTAACCTCCTTTATTATCACTTTTAATGTTATACCCTGCTTTTTTTGGCATATTCATGAAATTTATGATTTTACTGGAAGAGTTTTTTGTGCCAGGCACGACCCGAATCGTGTCGAACAAAATCGCATTTATTTCATTCCATTACTTCATTTGAAATCATTGTAAAGGTCCTTTTTCTACCTGTTCCATATTTATTTATCTTGATTTTACAGCCACTACATTCGATATAAACCGTGGAGTGACTGGAGCCAACAAAAAAAGCCAGCTGTGAGCGCTGGCTTTTTAGGCGGCATCTATTTGTTTTCTTTTGCCTTTCTTTAACTTATGGCCTTGCAGGAAATAATAGAGAAGCAGTCCAGCCAGGACATAGAGTGAGCTGTAGGTATACAAATCGCCGAGACTGATTTTAGCTGCTGCCAGGCCGACCAGGAAGGAACCAAGGCCGATGCCGATGTCAAAGATGGATAAGAAGGTGGCCGTCGCCATGGCCGCCCTTTTAGGCGGGGATGCCTGGATCGCGATTGTCTGGAATGTCGGAAACAGGGTTCCCCATCCTAACCCGGCAAAAGCCGCGGCGGTCAGGAATAGAATGGCGGAATTCGCAGTTCCCAAAACAATCATTCCTACAGCAAACAGAAGGATGGCAGGATATACAATGAAGTTGGGACCGTGAATGTCATACCACTTGCCTGTGAGCGGTCTTGAAAGTAAGAGCACTGCTGCGTAAACAACAAAGAAATAACTGGCGGCATGGCTGAGTCCCAGTTCCCCGGCATATACCGATACAAAAGATAGAATGGCAGAATACACTATGGCGAAAAACGCCCCTGCCAACGCAACTGGAATCGCCTTCCCTTCAAAGATAGCATCTTTCCAACTCAATTGAGCGGGCCTGCCGTCTTCCTTCTTTTCATTACTCATGGTAATGGATAAACCTGATAAAAGCCCGGCAAATGCCGCAGCTCCCGCGATTATCAGCATTGTGGACACTCCCCATTGATGCAGGGCGGTCAATCCGAGGAATGGTCCGATGACCATGGCAAAATTTGAGGACAAAATGAAATATCCCATCCCTTCCCCTCTTCTGGAACCCGGCACGGTGGCGGCCGCAATGGAGCCCGCTGCTGTTGTCGCCATACCAAAACCAATTCCGTGCAAAAAACGGACGATGAGCAGGAAGCCGACACTGTCAGCTGCAAAGTAGAGCAAAGCCGACACAAAGAAGACGAACATTGAACAAAGCAGGATTCTTTTACTTCCGAATCTTTCAATCCACCTTCCCGTAAAAGGCCGGATGATGATGGCGGAAATCAGGAAGACTGTAATCATCAGGCCGGCCTCGGATTTTTCACCGTCTAAATAATCGACTACATAGATAGGGATGGTAACGAGCAGGAAATAAAACGTCATAAATAAGAAGAAGTTACTGATGCTGATGCTGATAAAATTCCGTGTCCATAACGCCGGGCGTGTTTCGTTCATGTTGAATTACCTCTTTCCTGATCTGTTTAAGCCTTTCTGTTGATATATTGCTTGTGATGAAGCTGGCAGCTCCTTTAGCAGTTCCTCATTCTTTATGCGGACGGCTTTCTTATTAACGAGATAAACTTTTTTCGTTTATCTTCCTTTCCTGCCATTTGCTGACTGTATCCTTGTTTAATCCTTTGAATCGTATGGGACATCGGGGGTGCCTCAACCACAAGATTTTCACACGACTCCTTCTGTATCAAACTTCCTTTTTCCTTCAGTATATACAGTACCGACCAAGAGTTACCAGAGTAATTACTGTTGCCAGGCTCTCTTGTTTACTTCAATGGACAGATTACTAAGAAACTTGCTATGAAAAAATCTATGTGAATAATAAAACTATGATTTGGAATAATATACCTCATCTGATAAATCCGGAGGTTGCTTATGCGCACTGAAAATCATTTTGTTGTCCTGATCTTTTTCTCATTGCTTGGCTTGATTGCCACAACTATCTTTAGCGGAACACTGCTTTCGAGAGTCAATGAAATCCTCTACAAAATTAAAGAGTCAGAACAATAATTTAACATGTTAACGCGTCACCGCACTAAGAGGGACTGTCCCTCTTAGTGCGGTGATGCGTTAAAGTAAACAACCTCCCTGCTTAAGGAAGCAGGGAGGTTGTTTTCGATATACTTCGGGGCTTGCCTGTCACTCCCCGATTTTGGCGGATCTTGATTGGAAATCGACGTCGTTATAATAAGTGTTTTTGACTAATACATTCGGGCCGAGGCATTTTACTGCAGGACAGTGGCAGTTCAATGATTGGGCTGTTTTGGTTTGGTTCCAGCGATCATAGGCATCTGTCAATGATGTGTCTTGGATGTTGCCCAGTCCCGGTTCATCCCCAAAGTCCGTCACGATGATATCTCCAGAGAAAATATTGACGTTCAAACGGGAACGCCCGTCCGGATCATTTCTCACTGTCACATTCTTTTCTTTCAGGAGACGCTGATACAGGTCAAGCTCCTCTTGAGATGAACTGCAAGGATAGAATGGCAAGGTTCCGAACAGCATCCAAATATCTTCCCTGCGATGGTCAAGCAGGCGCCTGATTGCCTGGCGGGTTTCATCCAAACTCAGGGTTTCCAGATCCTTCGCAAAGTCGACAGGATACATCGGGTGGACCTCATGACGTGTACATCCCATCTCGATGATGTGGTCATGAATCGATTCCAGGTAAGGGAATGTCCTGCCGTTCAACATTGTTTCTGCAGAGACCATGACCCCCTCGCTTGAAAGTTTTTTAGAGTTTTCCACCATACGATTGAAATAGTCCGCTCTCTTCTTCTCTGAAGGTTTGCGGTCCATCCTGGCAAATCCCGTTTCAGCAAACTCCTCAACCGTTCCCCAGTTATGGCTTATGTGCAGGACATCCAGATAAGGAACAATCGGCTCATATCTTTCATACGGAAGAGTCAGATTTGAATTGATTTGCGTTTTCACGCCTCGTGAATGAGCATATTTCAGCAGCGGGAGCACATGATTTTCTACAGACTTCTTCGACATCATGGGCTCACCGCCCGTTATACTGATTGTCCTGAGATGAGACACCTCATCAAGTCTTCTGAAGATCAATTCCATCGGAAGAGCTTCAGGATCTTTATTTTGCAAAGTATAACCGACAGCACAATGGTTACAGCGCATATTGCAGAGCGTAGTTGTCGTGAACTCAATACTCGATAATGTCATCTTACCGTGCTCTTCTACATCCATGTAAGCTTCCCAGGGATCGTTGGAAGGTGAAAGCGGTAAAGGTTCTTTTATTTCCACAACCATTAAAAACTTCCTTTCAATATGTACCTAAAAGTCTATTATTCATACCATATGAAATCTTAAGGGATTCTACTACTATTTACAATGGAAATCGGTTTACAGTATAGATCCCTCAAGCGAGGGGAGAGTAAAGATAAAATACTTCCAGTGAAAGGACTGAAAATATGGATGTAAGGCTTTTCTGGGCAATCAACTCTCTTTCCAGGCGTACTGATTCCCTAAATCGTTTAATGATTCTCGTTTCTAACAGGATTCGCTATGTATACCTTTTTGTTCTGCTAATCCTATTGCTCAAGAATAAATCCATTTCCTTGAATGCCGTCCTTTCAATCGCTGCTTCCATGGTTATCGGCAGCATCATCAGGCTGTTTTCCTTCCGTGCCCGTCCTTTTGTAAATAACCGGGCAGGCATTCTGATTCCGTCTAAAAGAAATTCCAGCTTTCCGAGCAAACACACTTTGCTCACCTTTGCCGTGTCCACCACACTTTGCCTTTATAATCGGACATTAGGAGGCATTTTCACCTGTTTATCTGCATTGACCGGGCTGTCCCGCGTGTGGGTCGGACATCATTACCCATCTGATATTCTTGGGAGCGCGTTGATCGGATCCTTTGTCAGTGTATTGACTCGCTTAATCACCTTTAATAGACAGCCCTCTAACTGAGGTGGCTGATTCTTGCATAAAACAAAGTTCTTCAAATTATTACTTTAAAAAAGTTCGGGTGACTTTATGCATATTGTCTTGACTGCACTATTAATTCTGTTTGCTGCAATAAAAGGAAACTGGCGTGAATGGGAGAAATATCATCTCACTATTTTTTATGTCATTATCTGTAACCTGCTGTATAACCACCTGTCCCGGAAAAAAATGCTCTGGGAGTATTACCCGGACTTTTACCCTAAATCCCATATCATCGTCGACATCCTTTATTCCTTTATTAACCTTCCTGCAATCACATTGCTTTTTCTCACTTTCTTTCCATTCCATGCCTCTCGATTCAGGAAGGTCAGATATATATCGCTGTGGGCCGGAGTATCCCTTCTCGTGGAATTTCCCTTTTATAAATTTGGCAGGCTTGTACTGCAAAACGGATATGAATATTGGATGGACGGCCTTTTCTACATCGTATGTACAGTATGATCCGCCTGCACTTTTCCCGTCCCTTTTTGACCTATGTCCTTTCAGCAATAATTGCGACGTTCATGCTCTGGCTGTTCAAGGTTCCGGTGGAGTGACAGTGAATCAACCCCCAATAAGTGGACATTTAAAAATACGACACATCAAGCCGTTTTTAGATAGTCTTTAAGGAACTGTTTTGGAGAAACGAATCCAATTTTACTGTGGATTCGTTTCTCGTTGTATCGCTTAATATACTTTAATAAATTTATTTGAAGTATATTTGAATCTTTATTTACAGGATAGAAACAAGGGAATTCAGTCTTCAGCTGAGAGAAAAAGCTTTCTATAACGGCATTATCCCAACAGTTACCCTTCCGGGACATACTAGGGGTGAATTTTAACTCTTTCTTCAAGCTTCGGTACATAAGAGAACGGTATACACTTCCTTGATCACTGTGAATAAGAACGCCTTCAAGGTTCTTTAGCTTTCTTTTCTTTTTGGCAGCTTTGATAGTATCTTCAATCAATTGTTTGTTTGGACTTAACCCTATTTTAAAGGCGATAATTTCTCGGTTAAACAAATCCATAAGGGCTGAAATATATAGCTTTTCACCTCTGTGGATGACTTCAGTCATATCAGTTACCCACTTTTGGTTTGGATGTTGAGCCTCAAAGTCTCTTTCAAGAAGGTTCGGATATACCGTACCAGTTGACTTCCCCTTTGATTCTTCATTTGTCTTTGGCAGTCTCACCACTGCCTTTAAATTGGCTTCCTTCATTAGCCTAGCTACTCTTTTATGGTTAACAATTTGCCCCTTGGCCTTCAAAACTTTTGAAATTCGTTTAGATCCATAAGTCCCTTTCTCGGCTCGATATACTTTCTTAATTGCTTTTAATGTCTCTTTTTCTTCTGAGGATGCAGAACGCTTTGGTCGCTTAAGGTAGGCATAATAACCACTAGGTGACACCTTAAGTACGCGGCATAAAAGTATAACTGGGTATTCCTTTCTCAATGCAGAAATAGCTTCAAATTTCTTGCTTATTCGTTCTCTTTGAGAAAGGCCTGGAACTTTTTTAGGATTTCATTCTCTTGTTCCTTTTCCTTAAGTTTCTTCTCCAATTCCCGAATTCTTTTTAAATCCTTGGAAGACGCTGAGTTAGTAATAGAACGGGAGTTCATCAAACCCTCTTTCCCATTTTCTTTGAACTTGTTCACCCATCTATTTACTGTGTCTCTGTGCAATCCCATCTCCTCTGCCACTACAGCTACAGGTTGATGATTCTCCAAGACATTTTTTACAGCTTCTAGTTTAACTTCGACACTTGTATGTGAAATTGGTTTTTTAGGCATTATTATTTCCCCCATAAATGCATATTTGTCGTATCTTCATGATAACTTATATGTCCATTATAAGGGGGGAGACTACAGGCACGACCAGGTGTTTGTCGAATAATTTTCAAAAGAAAAGCAGCCCACCTTCCGGAACCAACGGAAGATTGGGCTGCTTTTCTCATATTAATAAAGATTTTTCCAACAAATTTTGGGGCGTGCCTGTCACTAAGGTTTCAGGACGACTTTGATGCATTCGTCATCATGGTCGTTGAAGATTTTATAGGCTTCTGCCGCTTTTTCCAGCGGCATGATATGAGTGATGATTTCGGTTGGGTTCAGTTCTGCCGATGTAATCTTTTCAAATAGTTCCGGCATATAGTGAACAACAGGAGCCTGTCCCATTTTCAACGTAACGTTTCGTTCGAAGAAATTCCCCAGCGGAAACATGTTATACATCATGCCGTATACGCCTGTCAGCTGGACGGTGCCGAACTTGCGGACGGCGTCCTTGGCAATATTGATTGCACTCAACGTTCCGCCTTGTAGCTTGAGTTTCTGCTCCACTTTTTCAACAGCACTCTTTTCCCCGTCCATACCGACGCAGTCGATGACGATATCGGCACCTCCGCCGGTCACTTCCTTTAGATGCTGTCCCATTTCCTTGAATTCATCAAAATTAAAAATTTCCACATTATTATTCTGTTTCGCTTTGTTTAAACGGTACGGAAGGTTGTCGACAGCGATGACCCTTCCCGCCCCCTTCATCCAGGCAAATTTCTGGGCCATCAAGCCAATGGGACCGCACCCAAGGACAATGACTGTATCACCCGGTTTCATTCCGGAATGTTCCACACTCCAGTAAGCGGTCGGCAGAACATCCGACATAAACAATAAAGCCTCATCTGCCAAGTCACATGATTCCGGCACTTTGAACGGCATCGCATTACCGAAAGGAACACGCAAGTATTCAGCCTGGCCGCCAGGATGGTTTCCATATTGTTCCGTATAACCGAAGTACCCGCCTGTATCTTTATGCGGATTGGAGTTATCACATTGGCTTTCCATATCATGCTGGCAATAAAAGCAGTGGCCGCAGGATACATTGAACGGAAGAACGACCCTGTCGCCTTTTTTTACTCTCGTTACATCCGGGCCGGTTTCCTCCACAATCCCCATCGGTTCATGTCCAATGATATAACCTGGTCTCAACGGTAGATTCCCTTGATACAAATGAAGATCAGAACCGCAAATCGCTGTTGAAGTGATTTTGACAATGATATCATCCGGTTTCTGGATCTTCGGGTCTTCAACCTCTTTGACTTGGATATCCTTTGAACCCTGATACGTTACAGCTTTCATTTTCTGCCTCCTTCTATGGGAATATGAACCATATACCCCCGTTGTCAAAATGTATTCCAGGTTGTTTGTAGGTGAATTTCCACTTCACCTTGTCTATACAATCAATACACTTCTCCACAGAATTATTGTACCCATCCTCCTTAATTCAATGAGCTTCTATTCCTTCTAGTCGTATAAATAAAACCACCAATACAAATGGCCTATTTTTCAAAAAAATGTTTTTACTTGAAATGGATTGGGTAAAAGGTGTTTGTTTTTAGTTAGAATTTTTTTACAGAAAAAGGTGAAGAAGATGTCAGTTGGCGAACTGCTCATTATTGGCGGCAATGAAGAAAAGTATAATGGCGTCTCGATTTTGCAAACCTTTGCCGATCTTGCAAAGAAAAATCAGGGGAAGGTCGGGATCCTTCCTGCTGCCTCACGGGTGCCTGAAGAAATCAGCAGCATCTACGAGGAGATCTTTCAAAAGCTCGGTATTGAAAATCCTGTTACTTTATCCATCCCTTCCCGGGAAAAAGCACAAAGCCCGGAGTTAAGTGAATGCCTTGATGGGATGGCTGCCCTTTTCATTACCGGAGGCGATCAGTCCTTACTGTCAGAACTGATTGCAGGGACTTCTTTTCATAAAAGTCTCTTAAGAAGATGGAAAGAAGGAATGATTCTGGCGGGAACAAGTGCAGGAGCTTCGATCATGGGCAAAGAGATGATTGTATCTTCTCAATTAAAACTTCATGATGAGACGCTGAAAGTGTACATGGGCAAGGGATTTGGAATACTCGAAGACCTCATCATCGACCAGCACTTTTCACAGCGCGGAAGATTCGGAAGGCTTATAGGGGCAATGGCCGAAATGCCCGGCAAGATTGGTCTGGGAATCGATGAAAACACAGCGATACTTTATAAAGATAATGAATTCGAGGTCATCGGGGAGCATCAGGTCTTTATCATCGATGGTCAAGAGGGCAAAATTTTCAAAACAAGGAATTCAGAAGATGATAGTGAACTCACCGGCACAAATTTCAAACTTCATACCCTGACATCAGGGTTCAAATTTAACCTTGTTACTAAATCTGTTATACATTCAACAGTAAAGAGAGGAAACGCAGATGAAAATTAATCGTGTCCGTTACTTAAAAGGCCCTAATTATTTCAGCTATAAGCCTACTATGTGGATAGAACTGGATTTGGAGGAATATGAGTATCTGCCTTCCAATGAGATTTCCGGATTCCCTCATACCCTGGAGACTCTTATACCTTCCCTCAAGACCCACACTTGTTCCCGCGGGTATGAGGGTGCCTTCATCGAGCGCCTGCATGAAGGCACCTGGATGGGACATATCCTGGAACATATCTCCCTTGAACTGCAGCATCTCGCCGGCATTAAGGTGAAACATGGAAAAACGCTGACAAGCAGTAAAAAGGGGATTTACTTTGTCACCTTTGAATATAAGGAGAAAAAATCAGGATTCTATTCTTTCCAAGCTGCGATGGAAATTGTTCAGCGGATCCTCGACGGAGAGACGTCCTTTTCCATCGAGCCTTACATCGAAAAGACAGCTTCACTTTATTATGAACATAAATTAGGCCCGAGCACCGAAGCGATTTATTCAGCAGCCATAGAGGCAAAAATCCCTGTAGAAAGAGTCGGGACGAACAGCATGCTCCGCCTTGGCACCGGATCCAAACAAAGATTTGTCCAGGCGACGATTACAAGCCAGACCTCCCATCTGGCGGTAGAAAACGCTTGTGATAAAGATGCCGCAAAGCAAATCCTGCAGCAGGCAGGACTTCCTGTACCCAAAGGAGAACCGGCCTCTTCCACAGAGGAAATCTTTGCAGCAGCCGAACGCATCGGCTACCCTCTGGTGCTTAAGCCTCTACATGGCAGACAGGGAAAAGGTGTCATCACGAACATCAAAACAAGGGAAGAATTGTTCAATGCTGTCCACTGTCTGGAGCGTCTTGAAGATGAATACATCGTTGAACGTTTTTTCGAAGGCAGTGACTACAGGCTGCTGATCATCAATAACAAGCTTTCAGCGGCAAGTCTGCGAACTGCTCCCTTCCTCATCGGAAATGGTAAAGACACGATTGAAAAGTTAATAGAAGTCGAGAACCAGAATCCTTTGCGGGGAGTCGGTCATGAAAAACCACTTACGAAAATTCCTTTCAATCATACAGTAAAATGCTTCTTGGAAAGCCAGAATCTTTCTTTCCAGAGCATACTGGAAAAAGGACAGGTCATCCAAGTGGTGGGAAGTGCCAATCTTTCAACTGGCGGGCAGGCAATAGATGTAACGGATGAAGTCCACCCTTCCATCAAAACAATTGCGGAAAGCGCTGCCACTGCCATTGGACTCGATGTTGCAGGGATTGATTTGATTTGCCCCGATATCACCAAACCATTTGATCCACTGACAACCGCCATCCTTGAGGTCAATGCTGCCCCGGGAATCAGAATGCATTTGTACCCGGCCAAAGGGAAGAGGCGGGAAGCCGGAAAAGAAATTGTTAACTATCTCTTCACCAAAAGATCCGAAGCAGCCATTCCAATCATTTCTGTGACTGGTACTAATGGAAAAACCACAACGACGAGGCTTGTAAAGCACTTGCTCGAGGGCAGCGGCATGACCGTTGGAATGACGAACTCCGATGGTGTTTATATTGGGGCTAAGCAAGTGGACAGCGGCGATTGCAGCGGACCGATCAGTGCAAGAAAAGTGTTAAGAAATCCTCAGACAGATATCGCTGTACTGGAAACAGCACGGGGCGGAATCCTCCGGGAAGGCCTTGCTTTCCGTTATTGTGATGTTGGCATCGTCACCAATGTCAGCGAAGATCACCTAGGACTTGATGGAATTGAAACCTATGAACAACTCGTTAAACTGAAAAGGCTCATTCCGGAAGTCGTGCATGAAAAGGGCTTCTGTATCTTAAATGCCGACGATGAATCTACAGTGAATATGGCGACCCATACAAAGGGCACGGTAATATATACTTCCCTTAATGAAAGTAACCCATATATAGAAAAGGCTGTCGCTGAAAGAGGTACGGCCTGGTATGTCAATGAAGATGGCTGCATCATCTTTCACAACCGAGGGACAAGCCATACTTTCCTGCCAATCAGGGAAGTTCCCATCACCATAAATGGAACTGCAAAGCATAATGTTTCCAATCTGCTGCAAGCACTGGCCGCAGCCCACTCACAAGGGATCAGCTTAGAGGAGTTAAAAGAAAGGGCATTGACCTTCAATCCCGATGCAAAACATTCCCGAGGCCGTTTCAACCGCACCCGTGTACAAGGAAAGGAAATCATTATTGACTATGCCCACAACCAGGCAGGGTTAAAAGCAATTTACGACGCAGTCGAACACATTGAACGAAACCGCACAATCACGGTCATTTCTGCAGCTGGAGACAGACAGGACAGCGCCATAAGGCAAATGGCCAGAATCGCTTCTGCCAACTCGGACCATCTTATCATCAAAGAAGATAAAGACTTAAGGGGAAGAATGACGGGAGAAGTGCCTATGCTGATGATGGAAGAGGCAGAAACTTATTATCGCACCTCAGACTATTCAACCATCATCATTGATGAAGAGCAAGCCTATCAATATGCATGGGACCATTCAAATGAAGGTGATCTGCTTTTATTCCTGTATGAATCCTTCTCAATTGCAGAAAACTTCATTAAAAGAATACAAAGCACCGAGCTTTATAGTGATGCGTCAGAGTAAGCTGCAGACGCATAACCCCTGACCATCAACAAAAACTGTAAACTGATAATGTCCTCTTTCCCGTTAAAGGAAAGAGGACATTATGATTTATGCATGAATTCACTTGTCATCCGGGCGCTTCATATTATATTTTTTCATAAACCGGTCTGCTCTGCCGCCCTTGTCAGCGAATTTCTGCACTCCGGTGTAGAATGGGTGGGTGTCTGAGCTGACTTCGACTTTAATCAGCGGGTATGTGTTCCCGTCTTCCCACTCAATCGTTTCTGAAGATTTCACAGTAGAGCTCGTCAAAAACTTGTAGCCGCTGTTCGTATCCATGAAGACGACTTTTTCATAGTTTGGATGTATTCCCTCTTTCAATTAGAAGACCTCCTTGGATGTAGTAGGATATAGAAAGCTTTAGGAAACTTTTATTTGTCAGAGAGTACCTTTAAAGTTCAAAAGCCTTCATACAGTAATATTCACGTTATATCTTCCATTCAAACCATCTGCCGTGCCCTTCCGTCATCCCGATGGTGTTTTTATGCTCCATCCCCTTGATATAATAGTCCAGGTGCAGCTCCCTATCCTTCATATTGTTATAAATATGGACGATGTCCCTCTTGCCGGCAATTGTTTGAATTTCTTTGAAAAGTTTTTTCTTTCCTTCAATCGGTATCTGATTTGCCACGTGTGTGTGAAATACACAGAGAACAGAGTCTTCAGGAATTTCACCTGCTATACGGGGAAGCAGCTCGATGCCATCCCCTACTATAAAATCGATGGAGGCAGCTTTCACATATTCAGCTGCCTTTTCAAACACTTGTCTTCTATCCTCGTGTTCCGGCCAAATCAAGGCCTTCAACCAAAGATAATCCTCTTCATCTGCCAAATTATTAATATGTAAATCCAGTCCTATCCTTTGGGATACAGGCGGAGTCCCCTGCTGCAGCTTTGGAGCATCATCTCCTTTTATCTCGGCTGTGAGTTTCACCGTTGAATCGATATTTCCATAGACTTCCCCTGTACCATATGAATAACTGTACTGGTCCCACATCAGCTGCAGCCCAGCACTGGTGCCAATTTCTATCAAAGCAAGCGGCCTTTTCATTTTTTCATAGACAAAACTAAAGGCCGGGAAAAGATAGGCACATCTCCGGACTTCGTTGGTCTGAACAAGCTTCGTCTCAAGAAGAAGACGGATTTCCTCCTTATATTCCCGGCAAAAATCCTTGAAAGGTAAAAATGCTTCCGTATAGTCTTTAGGGCTGCTCACCATGCTCGGATAATACTCTTTCAAAGGATGTTGATACCCTCTAAGCAGAAGATAATGCACAGCACCCAACAACAGGTTGGGAACAGGCTGTCCTTCCCTTGCATATCCGCTTAACTCCAAGATCTCTTCATCTTCTGAGATTCTGCTTGATAGATGTTCATATAAATCACTCGATCCCCGGCACTCCTTTTCCGCAAAGCGCTTGAAAGTTTCCGACCGTATATTCATCTACTTTGCCCCCTTTAACATTACTAATCATACAGTAACTTATTTGTCAGAAAAATGGAACTTCTTATGCATTAAAAGAAGGTATTGTTGTTCATGGGAAATCTAATGATCAAAATCAAGCTTTTATCCGCAAGCGGCAGGGCTCTCCTTTTTTCCGGTCAGCAAAAATCAGCTTCCTGGCAGATGTTGTTTTATTTCACTTGCTCCGATAACAGGTCAATCAAGAAAGCAAGCTTCCACATATAAATCGTTCACGCGTTGCGTTTTGCTTAGGAAGTCTCCTCCTAAAGTCTGAATATAAAACATCCTAACGAATGTTAATTCCAAACATGTTTTTGACTAAACTATTGGTAGAAAGGAGAGATGAAGATGAGACGCAGAATGAAGAAGTTTTTCACCAAGAGTAACGATGCAGAAGCAAAGCGCATCCAGGACCAAATGACCGACAGGCGTGCCAGCTTGTATAATATGATGTTTTAAAGCAAAGGAGGGAATCTCATGTTAGCGATTATCAAAATTTTCTTTTCAAATGACGATCATCTGGAAATCAAAAAAATGAAAGATGAAATCCTTACCCGCCATGCCATCTTTTACAACAAATTTTTCTAATCCCTTAAAGGAAACTAATATGATTCACGGCACAAAAATCAGTGCCCATAAACTCAGCTCCCTCAAAAAATATTATGGGCACTTACAATCTCCTACGATTTGCAGAAACCCCACTAGTACTATTTCCAACCAATAACCCCCCCCACTCTCACATCAAGGTTCTTTTCTAAAACCTTGCTGCTATTTAATAGATATGCCTTAATTCACTGAAAATAAGCTGGCAAGCAAGTAAGAAAGGAGCTATTCACCTTGTTCAGAAATAAAAGCCCTTGTCTCGCTGAGAGCAATAATTTATACGAAAGCAGCGTTCGATAATAACCGGGGCGTGCCTGGCGCCTTCAGATAAATGGTAGTTATTCCCACGTGGTTTATAAAGAAGCAAAACGGGAAGACATGTAGCAGAGGCAGAGATGCCTTATAAAAGCTGAAGTAAATCGTCTTAGATGGAAAACAATTTTCTAATTTTAAGGAGGAGTTACAATGGCACAAAACAACAATGACAACAATAACAAGAAGATGAGTGTGGAAGAAGCAGGCCGCAAAGGCGGAGAAGCAACTTCAAGAAACCACGATAAAGAATTCTATCAGGAAATCGGCCAAAAAGGCGGAGAAGCAACATCTGAGAATCACGACAAAGAATTCTACCAGGAAATCGGTGAAAAAGGCGGAGAAGCACGCAGCCGTCAGAATGACAACAACAATAATAACAATAGCAACAACCGCTAAAGAAAGTTTCACAAAGAAGCCTGTACAATTGTACAGGCTTCTTTGTTTGGAATCTACTATTAAAAAGAAGTATAACAGTCTTGGCATTGCTGGCCTTTCTTCTGACGTTTGTGTTTACTTCCACAGGTTGGACAAACTACGAAAAGAGAATGTTGATCAATTCCCTTATTGTGATAGAGGTGATTCTGTAACCCTTTTAGTACAACGCTGTTTCCGTATATATTGTTGCTCTCGGAAAAATCCAAAGAGCCGGATTTTTCCCTTGGAGACAAGGGCTTTTTTCTCTGAACAAGGTGAATTAGATCTTTTCTTCTTGTTTATCAGCTATTTTTAGTTAATTAAGTAAGTAATTTTTATAGTTTGTATTAAATAGCAACAAAGTTTACGAAAAGAGCCTAGTGCAAAGACCAACGTAAACGCAATGGCTGCTCCTGAAACGATTAATACTGATATTAACGCTAAAGCATTCAAATGATCGACTCCTTTTTTCCCCGATACAATATATAGTTCTATCTAAGCATTTGTCCATACTAACTCTCAATCAGTGTTTCCCCATACTACCAGTACGGGACAGGATATCTTTAAGTTTCACTTTTTCTTAACAAAATTAAGGTGTTATTTTCTTAAACACTTGAGAATTTCATCTCAATGAACGATTATAGATAAGTGTATTTCAAGTTAACTAATTGGAGGAAGTTATGGAAACCAAAGTAAATTCTAAAGCGATAATTGTTACATTCATGATCGGCGCTTTCTTCGCGATATTGAATGAAACCCTTTTGAATATAGCTCTCACGGAATTAATGAACGTTTTCAATGTCGACGCCCCCACTGTTCAATGGCTGGCTACCGGCTTCATGCTTGTGATGGGTGTGTTGATGCCGATATCAGCCCTTCTCATTCAGTGGTTCACCACAAGGCAGATGTTCATCGGCGTCATGTCCATTTTCCTGCTGGGCACCATCATCGCCGCTTCAGCGATTAATTTTCCTATGCTGTTGACTGGCCGGATGATTCAAGCTGTCGGAACCGGCCTGCTGATTCCCGTCATCTTCAATGCTCTGCTTCTTCTGTACCGTCCTGAAGTTCGGGGGAAAATCATGGGAACCTTCGGGCTTGTCATAATGTTCGCACCTGCAATCGGTCCAACCCTTTCCGGAGTGATCGTTGATTTCCTGGGCTGGCGCTGGTTGTTCATCACCGTTATCCCTTTTGCCATATTCTCGATACTTTTTGCGGTCAAATATCTGCAGAATGTCGGCGAGGTCACACGTCCAAGTGTAGATATTCTTTCTATTATCCTTTCTTCCATTGGGATCGGAGGGATTGTCTACGGCTTCAGCAGTGCCGGCGAGGAAGGAGCTGGATTCACTTCCGCAAGAATCATCATGATCCTATCAATCAGTGTCATCAGCATCATCGCCTTTACGCTTCGCCAGCTCAAGCTTGATGAACCCCTTCTCGATGTCCGGGTATTCAAGTATAAAAGTTACGCAAGAGGAATCATCTTATTTGTGATCGTCATCATGGCGATGTTCGCTTCAGAAATTGTCATGCCGATGTATTTGCAGGGACCTCTTGGCTATTCGGCGAAAGTCGCAGGTCTTTTATTACTGCCCGGTGCCTTGCTGAACGGCCTGATGTCACCGACCATGGGAGCATTATTTGATAAGTACGGACCGAGGAAATTGATTATCCCAGGTACCATTACACTCGTTGGGGTTATGATTTTTTTCAGCAATATCAATCCATCCGTGCCGATGTGGTCCTTCATTCTTGTCTACATGGTCTTGATGCTTTCCATCTCAGCCATCATGATGCCTGCTCAGACGAATGCACTGAATGAATTGCCAAAGAACTTGTATCCGCACGGTACGGCGATCGCCAATACACTGCAGCCGATTGGGGGTGCGCTGGGTGTTTCAATCTTCGTCAGCATCATGACCCAAAGCCAAGCCAATTACCTGGAAGGCCGAGGAGCGGTTACAGCAGAACTTGCCAATAAAGCAATGACGTACGGTGTTCACCATGCATACTGGTTTGCCCTGGCACTTGGCATAATCGCTGTTATTATTGCGCTCTTTGTCAAAAAAGCTGTGTCACCCGATTTTGATGATAAGGAAACCCCTGCAGAATCAAGAGGTTGATTTCGGGGTAAAAAATACGGAAACGAACCCAACTCTGAAGTGGGTTCGTTTTTTGGTTTTGTGATGTTATCGAGGGACCGGTTTAGAGACCTTTTCATTTAAAATCCTACTAACTTTTGAACTGCTGAACCGACCTAGAAGCACTTTCAACCTAAAATTGACTCGCTTTCTGTCTCTAGAGCCGACCTTGAGACACTTTCAACCTGAATTTGACTCGCTTTCTGTCTCTAGAGCCTTCCTTGAGACACTTTCAACCTGAATTTGACTCGCTTTCTGTCTCTGGAGCCGACCTTGAGGCACTTTCAACCTGAATTTGACTCGCTTTCTGTCTCTAGAGCCAATCTATCTGACTCTAGAAACCCATCACCCTCAAGCCATGAACTCAATTACATCTCAATCATCGTTTCCGCCA
>NZ_ABCF01000051.1 GCF_000181495.1 Bacillus sp. SG-1 | reverse complement strand
AAAGGGGCAGGGTCTTGTTAAAGCACAAGCATCCCTTAAATCCCAAGAACATAATCATACAGCCCAGTTTGAAAAAGAAGTGCCAAAGGAGCAGACGGAGAAAGAAGAATTCCGCAGTTACAAGAATGCTCTTTCTCATGTCTACCTGAATGTTCTTCAGGATTACACGGGGATTGTTCAGCCATGGGGGATTCTTACAGGAATTCGCCCAACCAAGCTGTATCACAAAAGTGTAAGAGAAGGAACTCCAAGAGAGGAAATTCGCAGAAAGCTGAAAGAGGATTATCTTATCACAGATGAAAAGATTGATCTGATGGAACGGATTGTTGACCGACAGTTATCGGTGGTGCCAGACCTGTATTCCCTCCAAAAAGAGATCAGCATTTACATCGGCATCCCTTTTTGTCCGACGAAGTGTGCGTATTGTACATTCCCGGCTTATGCCATATTAGGAAAGCAGGGCAGAGTGGATTCCTTCCTTACCGGTTTGCATTATGAAATCCAGGAAACCGGACGCTGGCTGAAAGAGAATGGGGTCAAAATTACTACGATTTATTATGGCGGCGGGACACCTACATCTATAACTGCAGAACAAATGGATCTGTTGTATGAAGAAATGTACCGCTCTTTCCCTGACGTTGATCAAGTCAGGGAAGTAACCGTGGAAGCGGGCCGGCCGGATACCATCACACCGGATAAATTAGAGGTCCTTAATAAATGGAACATCGACCGCATTTCCATCAATCCGCAGTCTTATACGAACGAAACCTTGAAAGCCATCGGCAGACATCATTCAGTTGAAGAGACGATTGAAAAGTTCCATCTTGCAAGGGAAATGGGCATGAAGAATATCAACATGGATCTCATCATCGGGCTTCCTGGTGAAGGAGTGGATGAGTTCTCTCACTCCTTGAATGAAACGGAGAAATTGATGCCGGAATCATTGACTGTCCATACATTGTCCTTTAAAAGAGCTTCAGAAATGACGAGGAATAAAGAAAAGTATAAAGTGGCAGGCCGGGAAGAGATTGAAAGAATGATGGCATTGGGAGATCAATGGACGAAAGAACATAATTACGCTCCTTATTATCTCTATCGCCAGAAAAACATTCTTGGTAATCTTGAAAATGTTGGATATGCGCTGCCTCAACAAGACAGCATTTACAATATCATGATCATGGAAGAGATGCAGACGATCATCGGAATCGGATGCGGTGCGGCTAGTAAATTCATCGATCCTGAAACAGGTAAAATCACGCATTTTGCCAATCCGAAAGAACCTAAAGCTTATAATGAAGGTTTTAAAAACTACACAGAGAAAAAGCTGCAAATCCTTGACGAGCTTTTAAATTAAATGATAACGGTCCTCCTTTTGAGGGCCGTTTTTCTATGTCCTGAGTAAATCAGCACTAAAAGGAATCCATATAAAATAAAAGGGGATTACCATTTTAATAACTAATAAGAACAGTGCAGCTGAACATTTATTTTTCGCGAGCTAAATAGACAGCGCTTTTCGGTAGTAGGGGAGATGCCAACTTTTCTGGATACACAAGTGGATGGGTATATTGAAAAATTATACCCTCGTCCGGCATTCTTCTGGACTTTTAATATTGTTTTACGTCAATTTGTTATATAATAATTAATAGAATATTTTAAAAATTATAAATGTAAGTCTATAAGGAGTGTTTCCATGAATGTTAATGCACTTTACGAAACCATTAAACTTGAGAAAAACGGGCAGGTTGCCACTGTCACTTTGAACCGGCCGAAGTCATTAAACGCAATGAACACCAAAATGATGAGAGAACTTTTGAATTGCTTGAAAGAAGTTGAAAAAGAAGAAGATATTCTAATTTTAATTTTGAGAGGGGAAGGTAAAGGATTTTCTTCGGGTGGGGATATAAAGGAAATGCTTAATCTTGGCGGCGAGCAGGAATTTGCCGAGATAATGGAAGTCATCAGTGATCTGGCGATGACGCTCTATACGATGAAAAAGTTGACCATTGCCGGTATTCATGGGGCTGCAGCTGGATTGGGGTTAAGTCTTGCTTTGGCTACTGATTATATCATCTGTGAAGAAGACAGTAAGCTGGCAATGAATTTCATCGGAATCGGGTTGATACCAGACGGAGGCGGTCACTTCTTCCTTCAGGAACGACTTGGCACCTGCAGGGCGAAAAAGCTGATGTGGACCGGAAAGGTATTTGAAGGCCAGGAAGCACTCATGAAGAAACTGGTCGACGAAGCAATCCCCTCAGGTAAACTGGACAGAGCCATTGAAAGATACATTACCGAATGCCTGCAAAAACCATTAATGTCCATCATAGAATCCAAATCCATTTATGCCGAACTGAATAAAGACCGCCTGGAAAAGGCCTTGCAGCTTGAGAAAGCCGGCCAGTGGAAAATGCGGCAAACACAGGATCATCAAGAAGGAATAAGAGCGTTTGTTGAAAAACGTGCCCCGAAATTTAAAGGCCTATAAAGAAGGAGCAAATCGAACAGTACTCTTTGCATTCACAACTTGAATATTCGCACCCAAAAGGTCAGGAGCTAACACTTCTGACCTTTTTGGGTATTTTTCCGATAACTCTCGTAGGATCAATACTTATTCGGATACATGTTTATATTCAACAATTTCTAATTTAAAACCATGATTACATACTTGTTTATTAATCTTTCCACTGTCACATGAGGGGGCTACTCTTACCCTGACTAAATCTTCCTTAACATTGCCGTTATCAGAAGGAATCGTAATTCTTACGGCCACATCATAAGAATGATTGTCATTGTAAGTAATACCAACAATTTTTTGCAAGTGCCAGTCAAAAAGAGGACCGCCACCATACTCTTTGATTACTCGTTTATCTACAATTGGAAAAATGAGGTCTAATACTATATCTTCTGTTGTGACATACATATCTTTTGCCTGCGGGCCATTTTCCGCGTTAGCAGCCTGCAATGGAGTATGTGTAAATATAACAAATCCTATTATGATTAAGCATAATTTAACCATGAAATTCCACCTCATATTTTCACATTTTCTCCTTATTGTCCCAAAAGACGGAACTAATATGTTAAATTCCGCAAAGGCCTCATTAATCAGCCCTTATTCCTGGAAATACCTTTTAAAGTTGATGGAAAATAGTTTCCCGCGGTGTAAGATTACTAATCGTTACAGTATCTTCTTCCATAGCATTAAATATTACAAATTCAGTTCCCCAGTGACCAGAATGAACTACCGGCAATTTTTATATAAGTTCAGTGTGAACCATTTTAACTCTCCCTGCTTATTGCAGTAATTATTCAATATAAACTTGATAATGATAGATGTCACTTTCCCCTTAAATATAGTGAGATTTTCTTCATTAATTTTCTTGAATCCCTGCTTCAGCGAAACTATCTCTTCAACGGTATCAATCTCTTCATTCCAACAGTGGATTTCTATTGTATCTGACTTTTTTAGAAAAGCACTTATTAAGGAGAACCAGTATTTATAATCTCCAGATACAGGCTTTGGGAATGTTGAATCACCTTCTGTATAGGTAGGTATTAAAAAATATAGATTCACCGAGGATGCCCCCCATTTAAGTTAATATCTGCTGAATTAAATACGCTGCAAATTTTAGCTGAAAAGTATCAGAAGGAATCATAATAAAAAAGAGCCGAAATCCGTGTGATTTGGCCCTCTTTTTAATCTTTCCAGTTTTGTGATTCAATGTTTCCTTTAAAATAGTGTCACGCATGAAATAAAATCAATTTTCCAAGCGGAGAAGCACATCTATGGGTGTGATCGGCATATCCTTTTTCTTCTAGAATCGCTTTGCCGATTTTTTTTGCCTCATCATCTGAAGGCGCTTCGAATGAATCCTCGTAGATACTTTCCCCTGTTTGTTCAAAAACCGTTAATTTGTAAACTTTCATCTTTTCTATCCCCTTTTGAAAAATTCTGATAGTTACTATTATTTTTGCATAACTTTGAAGAATAATAAAGTTTTTCTCTTTTTTTATCATTTAAGGGAACTTTACTGCAGTACAATCGTATAAGGATATAAGAAAAATACTTAAAGAGAAAATAAATGGTGAGAATTTTCACCGTTTTATTTTTTGGGGGAGTTAAAGGGAGGAAAAGAGATGGTGCTGTCACTAAACAATGTTACAAAGCGGTTCGGAAACTATACCGCGGTGGATAACTTATCAATCAGTATTCCGGAAAAAGAGATGTTTGGTTTCCTGGGCGGAAATGGTGCAGGAAAGACAACAACTTTCAGGATGATACTTGGCCTGCTTGATCCTAGCGGAGGAACGATAACGTGGAATGGGAAAAAAATTGATTATTCAACAAGTCCAGAAATCGGTTATCTCCCTGAAGAGCGTGGGTTGTATCCTAAAATGAAAGTGAATGACCAGATCATTTATCTTGCCCGCTTAAGAGGAATGGATAAAAAGGAAGCCGAAAAAGAATTGGATTACTGGCTTAAGAGGTTCAATGTACCTCAAAACAAAACCAAGAAGGTGGAGGAATTATCAAAAGGGAATCAGCAAAAGATTCAGTTGATTGCTTCGATCATCCATAAACCGAAACTGCTTATCCTTGATGAGCCTTTCAGCGGGCTGGATCCTGTCAATGTGGAATTGCTGAAGGATGCCGTTGCCGAAATTAAAGAAAATGGTACAACGATCGTATTTTCGAGCCATAGAATGGAACATGTTGAAGAACTTTGTGAAAACCTCTGCATCATGCATAAAGGAACGCCGGTTGTGCATGGCGGCTTAAAAGAGATCAAGCGTTCATTTGGAAAGAAGAATGTGACGATTCATGCTGATTTTGATTTAAGCTTTCTTGAAGCAGTCAAGGGTGTTACGAAGTCGAAGAATACAACTGAAGGGATCCAGCTTCAGGTCGAGTCGGAAGAAATAGCTAAAGATGTATTCAATGAAGTGGTAAAGAAAGGCTTTGTGCGCAAGTTTGAATTGGAAGAACCGTCCTTAAATGATATCTTCATTGAGAAAGTAGGGACTTCATATGAATAATTTTTTCTTAATGTTATCTCAATCGTATTTGAATAAATTAAAGGCAAAATCCTTTATTATTACAACTCTTATCGTTGTAGCAGGTATCTTTTTGCTGGTCAATCTCCAGGACATCATTGAAGGCTTCAGTGGGGACGAACAGGACGTGGTCGCCGTTGTAGACGAGACTGAAGCACTCTATGAACCATTTGCGGCGCAAGTAGGAGCCATGAATGAAGACCTGGAATTGGAACAATCCAGTGAAAATGAAGAAAGTTTGAAGGCGAGTATAGAAGAGGGGACTTATGATGGTTATCTGATTCTTTCGTTGGATGAGGATGGCCTTCCGCAGGGGTTATACAAGTCTGAGTCAATATCGGAATCTGCGATTGCAGGTGATTTGCAAAATGCACTTCAAGGTATCAAGTCTGCCATGGCTGCTCAAAACCTTGAGTTGTCCCAGCAAGAACTGGCTTCATTGAATTCACCGGTATCCTTTGAAAGGGAAGCTCTTGAGGAAGGCGCCAAGTCGGAGGAAGAGTTAAATCAAGCACGCGGAATTGTCTATATTCTCTTATTCTTCATCTATATCACAGTCATTGTCTATGCAAATATGATTGCGATGGAAGTCGCAACGGAGAAATCCTCCAGGGTGATGGAAATCTTGATTTCAAGCGTATCCCCGGTAAAGCAGATGTTTGCGAAGATACTAGGCATTGGTCTCGTTGGGCTGACACAGCTGACACTGCTGCTGGCAGTTGGTTATTTCGCCCTGACGAGTAAAGCAGACTCCGAGATTGGAGGAATGATGGAATTCTTCGGTTTCAGTGATGTGAGTGTCAGCATCATTATCTATGCTATTATTTTCTTCCTGCTCGGATACTTCCTTTATGCTACACTTGCTGCGCTGCTTGGTTCATTGGTCAGCCGTATCGAAGATGTTCAGCAGATGATCATGCCGATGACTTTCCTTGTCATGATCGGGTTCTTCATTGCCATGTTCGGATTGAGCACTCCTGAAGCCGGCTTTATTACGGCTGCTTCTTATATTCCATTCTTTACACCTATGGTTATGTTCCTTCGTGTCGGAATGCTCAATATCCCCGCCTGGGAACCGATCTTGGGGATTGCTGTCCTTTTCCTTACCATCCTGTTCCTCGGCTGGTTCGGTGCAAAGGTCTATCGAGGAGGGGTATTGATGTACGGCAAGTCCAATTCATTTAAAGATATTAAGAAAGCAATTGAACTGACAAAGAAAAATTAATTCTTTTAAAGCAGTTTTCTCTATTGGAGGAAGCTGCTTTTTGCTGGACAGGAAGGTCTTTTTATAAGGCTCTTTTCTTAAACTTTGTTACTATTTAATATGAATCACAAAAAAATGTAGCCATAATCCAAGGAAATATTACGGTAAGCAAGAGAGAAAAGAGCAACTCTCCCTGTTCAGAGAAAACTTGTAACCAGGGGAGGAATCCGGCTCTAGGGATTTTTCCGAAAGTCACAACTATACGAAAGCAGCCTTTTAGAAAGAAAAGCGAACTTTTAGTAGATGCCTTTCTGCTCTTGATTGGTAAAATACAGACATAGTGAAATGAGGCGTTAAGGAATGGAACGGATTATGGTAGTCGGGATATCAGCCGGCGTGGGAAAATCGACCTTTGCCAGGAGACTCGGGGAGATTTTGGAGATAGAGGTTACCCATCTCGATGCTTTGTTTTGGAAACCGGGATGGGTGGAAGCGACTCTTGAGGAGTTTGCTGCACCACAGAGGGAAATTGTAAAAAAACCTCAATGGATCATTGAAGGAAATTACAGTAATACATTTGAACTTCGGTTACAGCATGCGGATACGATCATTTATTTGGAGCTGCCCCTGTATGTCTGCCTGTACAGGGTATTGAAGAGGTGGCTCACCAATTTAGGAAAAACCCGCGCGGACATGGGGAAAGGCTGTAAAGAACAAATGGAATGGGGTTTTTTGAAGTTTATTATCACAACGTATCATGCACGCAAGAGTAAAATGGAAGATAGGATGTTGCGCTTTCAGTCTCTTGGGCCAGAGAAGAAAGTGTACAAATTGAAAAATAAACGGGAAATAGCCGCTTTCTTAGAAAATATGGAGAGAAGGAGAGACAACGTAAATGGAGCTTTATCTTAAACAGCTCACACAGGAAGATGCTGAAAACCTATATGCTTTTGAGTGTGAAAACAGGGCATTTTTTGAAAAAATGGTACCGGGACGCGGAGATGAATATTATCAATATGAAAATTTCCTGGAAAGACACAGAGCTTTGCTGGATGAACAAGAAAAGAGACTCTCTATCTTCTTTCTTATCAAGGACAAGACAGGAAATATCTTAGGACGCCTTAACCTTGTCGATATCAATCAGGATATTGGAACAGGCCACATTGGGTATCGGGTAGGAAAAGCCTTTACAGGGCAGGGGATTGCTAATCGATCGCTAACCCTCCTGCTAAGAGATAACGATGAATATAATGTGAGGGAGATACATGCCAAAACAACGGTCAATAATATCCCTTCGCAAAAAGTGCTGCTGCGAAACGGCTTCCTTCTGACAAACACTGAGGAAGATCAGGCTTCAGGAGAAACATTTTTACACTATCTGTGGAGTCATGCAGTTAAAAGAAAAGGTGGTTGATCTAGTGGAGATTATCATAGTGGGAATAAGTTTTCTGTTTATATTATTAGGTTTTTACTTTGTGATTAAAAAAGCTGTAGAAGAGGGTATCAATTCCTCAAGGGAAATAAGGCAGCTGAAAAGAGAACTCAGGCTGTTAAACAAAAAGTTAAATAAAGAAGGCACCAACAAGATAAATATGAAGATATAATGAGTTAAGGAAAGGAAGTGAGAAGGTGAAAGACTGCTTGTATGATATCACGATTGTCGGAGCTGGTGTTAGCGGTGTTTTCACAGCCTATCAGTTACTCAAGGAAAATAAGGATTTGAACATACATATCATTGATGTTGGCAAAAAATTAGAGGACCGTATCTGCGGTTTGGATACCGGCGGCCCATGCACCTGTAAAGGGACGTGCAGCAAATATATCGGTTTTGCAGGACTCGGAAAGTCAGAAGGGAAATTCAACTATACAAATGACTTTGGCGGTGAACTTGGCAGGAAAATTGGTGCAAGTCAGGCGATGGGGCTGATGAAGGAGGTAGATGATGTTCTATGTTCGTTCGGCGGGGATGCTGTCGAGACATATAATACAGAGAACAAGGAGTTATCAGCCAAAGCAAAGCGTCATTCATTCAGAGTCCTTTCAACCGAAGTGCGTCACCTTGGAACGAAACTGGCGAACGAAGTTTTTCAGAGGATGTATGAATTTCTGAGAAGGAAGAAAGTCACCTTCAGTTTTGAGACCTTAATAGATTCTGTCACAAAGACCAGAGAGGGCTTTCTTTTAATGTCAGAGGATAAAATATTCCGAACGAAAGAGCTCGTAATGGCTACTGGTATGAGCGGCAGTGAGTGGCTGAAACAGCAGACTGAATCTCTTGGGCTTTCCCCTTCAGAGACAAGGCTGGACCTTGGACTGCGGGTAGAGATGAAAGGAAATCAGCTGCAGGCAATCCTTAAGGATACCTTTGAAACCAAGCTTACCTATTTAGGAGAGTCCTACACGGCTACAACTTACTGCATGAACCCTGAGGGACGCATCATACGGAAGCATCAGCATGGCCTCGTAATGCCTGACGGGCAGAATGTCAGAGAAAAGGATACCCCGAGTGCCAATCTTAATTTCACCTTATTTGTCCCTCAGTACTTTCGTTCGTATGGTGAGGCACAAGAGCATGCCAGGTCTGTTATCGGAAAGATCAATAGAGGAGCGGACCGCATCGTGGTCCAAAGGCTTGAAGACTTTAAGCTCCATAGAAAAACAAAAGATCTCGAGAAGAACACGATACTGCCATCGTTGGAAGCAGATTGCGGAAATATTACAGAAGAGGTCCCGGAACTGTATACTCATGCATTGCTAGAAATGCTATCCGCACTTGAAGGGCTTCTCGGTGAGAAAATCCATGAGGACACCCTGCTATATGGTATTGATGCAAAATTTTACGAACCGAAGATTTCTACCAATCCTTATTTCGAAACGGAAATTTCAAACCTGTTCCTGATCGGGGACTGCTCGGGGGAAACCCATTCCTTATCGCAGGCTGCAGCAAGCGGTATATGGTTAGGGAAGCACCTTGCAGGGAAATATTCTGGAGTGGTGAATTTGGGGTAACGGGCGTGCAAAGTTGATCTTTCTCAACGATGACTTTCGAAAAAATACAATGTTTGAAAAATGATTTTGGAGCCTGGTTAGCCGGGCTTCTTTTTATTTGTATTTTGAGCCGCATCCTTATTTTTTCCGAAAAAATAGTCTATAATAAAAGAATAAGAGAACGTGTATTCGTATTTATGGGAGGAGGGATATTTGATGAGTGAGGTTAGATTTATACACACGGCTGACCTGCATTTGGACAGTCCATTTAAAGGCTTGAAGCATTTGCCGGAAGAACTGTTTCAGCGAGTAAAGAACAGTACCTTTCAGTCTCTGGAAAGAATAGTGGACAAGGCCATCGCATTGAAAGTTGATTTCGTCCTCATGGCAGGTGACTTGTACGATGAGGAAGACAGAAGCATTCGTGCACAGGCCAGGCTGAAAAAACAGTTTGAACGACTGGATCATACCGGAATTGACGTTTATGTCATACACGGCAATCATGATTATCTTGGAAACTACTGGTCTCACCTCCAGATGCCTGACAATGTCAAAGTCTTTGGCAGTGATGTGGAGGCAGTCATTCACCAAACTGATGACGGAAAACAAGTTCATTTATATGGTTTTAGTTATGGGACCCGTCACGTGCACGAGAGGAAAATTGCTGAATATCCTGTTGCTGCCAAAGATGGGGGCATTCATATCGGTCTCCTTCATGGAAGCGAGGCAGGGGGGACATCCGCTCATGAACCATATGCACCATTCACACTCAATGAACTGAAAGAAAAAAACTATCATTATTGGGCATTAGGGCATATTCATGTCCGCCGGGAGCTATCCTCTCTTCCGCCTGTTGTATACCCGGGGAATATCCAAGGAAGACACCGGAAAGAGACGGGGCCAAAGGGTTGTTATGCTGTAACCATTTCCAATGAAGAAACAAAGATGCAATTCATAGAAACGCAGGAAATCCTTTGGGAGAAGACATCCATTTCCTTGAAGGGTGCTGACAGCCTCAGCCAAGTATTTGACTTGTGCAGAGAGGAAATTGAATTATTCCGAAACACAGGAGTCACCTTTTTAGAAGTGGAGTTTACAGATATAGAGGGAACCGATTCTGACATTCTTAACAAAATTAAGAATGAAGAAATACTTGAAGCGTTCCAGGATGGAGAGGAGCACCAGGAGAATACAGTATGGGTACATTCCATGCGGATCAACGAAAGCAGCCGATTGGCTTTTGTAGAAGGACAGGAAACCTTCCTCAATGATATGATCCATACCATTGAAGATTGGGATCAACACCAGTGGGAGGAAGTATCGTCTGATTTATTTCTTCATCCTCAGGCCTACCGGTATATCGATAAGCTTGATAGTGAAGAACAGGAAAAAATGAAAGAATCCGTCTTGTCTATGCTGAACTCTTCCTTTTCCAGCGGGGGCTAATGTAAATAAACAGGTTTAATGAAAAGGAATATGGCTGCTCTGGCGCATCGGGGTGCAGGCGTTAAGAAAACCAATCCATCTCGTTGAAAATGTCAACGGGTTAGAAAATGGAGGTGGAACGATTGAAAATAACAGATATACATATTTACGGCTTTGGTAAACTGGAAAATTTCAAGGTGAAAGATCTTCAGCAATTCTCCGTCTTTTATGGAGAAAACGAAGCAGGAAAATCGACCATCATGGCCTTCATTCATGGTGTCCTGTTCGGTTTTCCCACAAAACTTCACGCTGAACAAAGGTACGAGCCAAAGACACATGCCAAATATGGGGGCAGACTGACGCTTATCAATGGTAATGGCGACTCTATTACAGTTGAACGTGTGAAGGGGAAAGCGGCAGGTGATGTGACCGTATTTTATAAGGATGGCTCAATCGGTGATGAAGAAGAGCTGAAAAAAGAATTACAGGGAATAGACAAATCGACTTTTCAAGGAATCTATTCGTTTAATATTCATGGCCTGCAGGAAATCTCAAGGCTGAAAGAGGAAGAAATCAACCGGTACCTTTTCAGCTCAGGAATGACGGGGACGGATGCGATCTTCAAGTTGGAAGAACAGTGGCAGAAGGAGCTTGACAGGTTATTTAAAAAGTCAGGGAAAAAACCTGAAATCAATCAAAAATTAACAGAACTCAGAGAAACGGAATTACAGTTAAAAAAAGCAAAAGAGAAGAATGAGACCTTTACCTTATTGCTTCAAAAGAAAAATAAAAGTGAAGAATCATTGTCAGCGCTGCATAGAGAAATGGAAAGAAAAGAAGAAGAGCTGAAACAGGTGGAAACCCTGAAAAAGTCCTGGCATGACCTTCATGAATATCAGGATATTAGAGATAGATTAAAGGAATTGGAGGATATCACTTCTTTCCCAATAGACGGCCTCCAGCGTTTGGACAATTGGCAGACCGAGAGAGCCCGGCAGCAATCAGTCCTGGAAGTGACGAATTCACGATTAGGGGAACTTGAAAAGGCAATGGAAGAATCGATGCCGGATAAACCGATTGCTGAGCGCGCTTCCCTGTTGTCCAGCCTTCTTGAAAAACGGGAGCTGTTCACCAAGTGGCAGGATCAGGCAGCAGAGTATGAGCGGACAATCAGCCAATTGAATGCGAAAATCGGACATCTCAGGCAGGAATTGAAAGTTGAAGAACTAGATTCCTTAAGTGGTGTTCAATTGGACATGGTCACGAAAGATCGTGTGAAAAGTACAGAGGAATCACTTTATAAGCTGCAGGTAAAAAAGGAATCATTGCAGGAGAGCATTCAGGCTGAAGAGAATCAAGTTCACTATTTTGAGCAGCGCTGTACAGAACTGGAAGACAGAATGCTGGAAGAACCCAAATTTCAAGAACTGCAAAAAAGGGTAAGGGAAAGCAAAGAGGCAGATACACTAAAAATTCAATATGAACTCGTTCAAGAACAGCTAAGGGAAAATAAGGAGAGGACAAGCAAAAAAAGTAAAAAAGCCCTTCCCTTGTTGACCGGGGTGTTATCCTCCGTGATTACAGCCCTGCTGGTATGGTTTGCGACAGATTCTTTGCTGCTGGCCGCCGTAGCTTCGGTCGCGATTCTGGCTGTGTCATTATTTCTTATTTCCTCGCAAGAGAATAAAGGTGGAAAGAGTTATTGGAGTGACTTGAAGAATAAAGCCGAGGTCCTTCAAGAGAAAATACAGGCCCAAGAGAACCAGGATAATGACAATTACATGGAATTATATAAAGAGCAATCAGATTTAAGAGAATCCTGGAAACAGTGGGTTCTAAAATTAGAAAATCATCAGCACAGGCTTTTGAAGCTAGGAGAGGAATACCGAAACTGGGCAGCTGAGGAAGAGGCCGCTCAAGAAGAATTCCACAGGCTGGCAAAGGAATTGAGACTCCCGCTGGAAATGCATTGGAAACTGCTTGGAGAAGCTTTCGAAAAGCTGAAAGAATTGATGAAACTCATTGACGAGAAGCAAAATAATGTTGAGGTCTATCATAACTGCCTCAAGAAAATTTCAAATTTCAAAATGGAACTGGAAGATGCAGTTGAAGGTCTCGCCCTTCCTCTCACGAGTGTGGAAGAGACTTTAGTTAGAATAAAAGATGCTCTTCTTATAAATGAGCGGAAGAGTCTGTCCTATGAACACCATAAGAAACAGTACGAAAATGCACTAAAAGAGCGAGAAATCATTCAAGTCCAACTGAACACCATAAAGTGCGAAATAAGAGAACTCTTGACTGCTGGCGAAGCAGAAACAGCGGAAGACTTCCGACGAAAAGCTGCATTGGTGAATGAAAAAAATTCATTGCAGCAACAAGAACGGATCCTGTTAAACCGTTTGGGAATGAATTTAATTAGAGTTTTTAATGAAATCAAAGAAAAAGACATGGATATGAGTGGTTTGAAGATCAATCTTGATGAAGTACTCACTGATATCAAACAAAAAATATATAAAGAGAATGAAAATCTTGCAGAAGCAGTCTATGAAATTTCTGTACTCGAAGAAGGAGAGTCATATACAAGGCTTCTGTATAAATACCAGGAACAAAAAGCCTCCTTAAACGAATTATCCAGAGAATGGCTGAAGTATTCGCTGGCACGCTCAGCCCTCAAGAAAACAATAGAAGATTATAAAAAAGAAAAGCTGCCAAAGGTCATTCAGACAGCCGGGCATTATTTAGGGCTGCTGACGAATGGGGAGTACAGTAAAATACGCTCACAGCAAGAGAAGACGTTTGTGGTCACAAGAAACGATGGCATGGTATTCTCTCCAGATGAGCTCAGCCAGGGTACAAAAGAGCAGGTTTACATCGCCTTGAGGTTTGCATTGGTGGGGATGCTGAAAGATGTCTACTCAATGCCGGTCATCATTGACGATGGTTTTGTCAATTTTGATGAGAAGAGAACAGAAGCAGTCATGAAATTACTGGGGAAGATAAAAGATGATATACAGGTTCTGTTTTTTACTTGCCATCCCCATATATTAAAACATGTGAAGAGCGGGGAAATCGTTCATCTCAGTAACTCCACAAATGAGGCGTTGACTATGGCGGGAGAAAACCGCTGAGTTGAGCACAAAGGTATCAGCACTGCCTTTTTTCCCGATATGAGTTCCAGCCATCAAGCACACTATTAGAAGTCCTTTCCTGTAAGTATGAGGATAGGATTATGGTATACTAGCAGAAAGAATAGATATGAAAGGAGTTAATAGAATGTCAGGGATTGCACAATATGATGTCGGCTCATCAGTGGATTTATTCATGCTGATCAAGCAGTCAACAAAAGGAACGACTAATACAGGAAAACCATTTTTAACCTTGATACTGCAGGACAAAAGCGGAGATATCGAAGCAAAGCTTTGGGATGCAAGCGAGCAGGACGAGAAAAACTTTCAACCGGAAACAATTGTGAAGGTCTCCGGAGATGTTCAAAGCTACAGGGGGAAGAATCAGCTTAGAATCAAGCAAATCAAACCAAGTTCTCCTGGAGATGGTCTGCAATTAAGTGATTTCCTTCAAACTGCACCTTTGAGCATTGATGAAATGACCAGCAAAATCACTCAATACATTTTTGAAATGAAAAACCCGAATATCCAGAGGGTCACACGCCACCTTTTAAAAAAATACCAAAAACCATTTTTGGAGTACCCGGCTGCAACCAAAAATCATCATGAGTTTGTATCTGGATTAGCCTACCATGTGGTTTCGATGCTTGATTTATCTAAATCCATTGCCTCGCTGTATCCATCCCTTGATACAGACCTGCTGTATGCCGGTGTCATTCTACATGACCTTGGAAAAGTGTTTGAACTGTCAGGGCCCACCTCAACCACCTATACCATTGAAGGAAACCTGCTTGGACATATTTCCATCATGGTCAATGAAATCGGAAAAGCTGCTGAGGAACTCGGGATAAAAGGGGAGGAAATCATGATCCTTCAACATCTCGTACTCTCCCATCATGGGAAAGCTGAGTGGGGAAGCCCGAAACCGCCTATGATCAAAGAAGCAGAAATCCTCCACTACATCGATAATATCGATGCAAAAATGAACATGCTGGATAAAGTCCTGCAAAAAACCAAGCCTGGTGAATATACGGAAAGAGTGTTCGCTCTCGATAACCGTAGTTTCTATAAACCAACTTTTCATAATTGAAAACAAACCTGACTTTCACTCGAAAGTCAGGTTTGTTTGTAGACAAGTTATTATATGCAAGTTCATTTTGAGTTGGAGGGCGGACAGGACAGCGTTGGGCGTGCAGGGTCTCCCGCCGGTCAGAAACACGGATAGCGTCTGTCTGTTTACAGTATGAAATGACTTTCATTTGAAGTCATTTTTTTTTATGGACTGGCATATATTTTGAATAGTAGGACAAACAGTGGAGGGGAATCAAGTTATGACTTTGCCAATTTGGGTGTATTTCATTGTAGCAGGTATTTTCGTCAGTGCTTACATGGCCATGAAATCAGCGAAGGAAGATAGAGAAGTAGAAAATGAGTGGATTGAACAGGAAGGGGAAGTCTATATA
The DNA here is from genome assembly GCF_000181495.1 of Bacillus sp. SG-1. Taxonomy (GTDB): domain Bacteria; phylum Bacillota; class Bacilli; order Bacillales; family Bacillaceae_B; genus Rossellomorea. The sequence goes on along the minus strand of NZ_ABCF01000051.1, from coordinate 6,055 downwards.
AAACGTATGGAAGAAGAGAAGGAGAAGCGGCGCCAGCCATCTGCGTAATTTGATAATACAAAGAAAGGGAAGCACTGTTTGACAGTGCTTCCCTTTGTTATTTATTCTTCAGTTGTTTCAGCAGATTCATCTGTTTCATCTTCAGAAGGAGCTGGCGTCTCGCCTTCTTCTGGCACCGCAGGAGTTTCCGGCGGATTCAAGATTTGCTCAAAACTATTTTCAAGATCTTCGTCTTTAATTTCCAATCCTGCATCCTCAACAATTTCTTTCATAGCCTGCTGGATTTTTTCTGGTGTCACTTTGGACAATTTTAAAGATTTTTCAAGTTCGTCTTTCATTTCATCGAAAGAGTTTTTCTCTTTCTTATCTGTTACTTCGATGATATGGAAACCATACTGCGTCTTAACCGGCTCACTTACTTTTCCAGTTTTAAGTTTTTCAAGGGCTTCTGAGAATTCAGGTACGAAATTCTGTCTGCCTTCATAATCCACCCAACCTAAGCTTCCGCCGTTTTCAGCAGAACCAGGGTCATTAGAGTATTCCTTGGCCAAATCTTCAAATTTTGCACCGTCTGCCAGCTTTTGCTTAACTTCTTTAGCTGTCTCTTCATCATCGACAAGGATATGGCGAACCTCGATTTCAGGCTTCCAGTTATCGTAGTATTCTTGCAGCTCATCTTCAGAAACCTCGATATCGGCAGTTGCTGCTTTTTCTTGAAGCAATTGAAGCTCAAGGTACTCGCGGAAAGATTCTTCATTCAGGTTGTATTGAGACAAGAACATATCAAACTGAGGTCCAAGCTGATCTTTGGCTTCGTTAAGCTTTTCATCAACTTCTTCTTCAGTCACTTCATATTTATCGCCAAGAACTTTTTTAAGTACTAACTCCTGCAGGGCTTGTTCCATTTGAGGAGTGAATTTTTCTTTCATTGATGTATAAAGTTCTTCCTTCGTAACATCTCCTGCTTTTGTCTCAGCCACGACTTCGCTGTTTCCGCCATTGTCTTCTGCATTGTTGCATGCGGACAGGGTAATCACACCAGCGGCTAAAGACATTGTCAAAATCCATTTCTTCATAGGTCTAACATCTCCTAATTGTTTATATTGTCAATAAGGTTTGTCTAAAAACTACAAGTCATACTATATCATAAACCCAATAGGAAAATAAACATTTTAATGGAGTGTTTTCTAAAAATTGGGCGAATATAACACCCACATCAGTTCTTTATACATAAGATATCATGACTAGAAAAAAGGAGGTAATCAAAATGGGCTACGGATATCAATCTGGATTTGCGCTGATCGTGGTGCTGTTCATTTTACTAATTATCGTAGGTGCAGCCTACATTTGCTAAGTTTTTCTCAGTAACTATGTAATACGCCTAAACAAAAAAAGCAGTATTTGAATAGGATAAAGTAGCGCTTCTAAAGGAGGTGGAAAGTTATGGGTGGCTCATACGGATATGGCGGAGGATTCGCGTTGATCGTAGTATTGTTCATCTTGTTAATCATTGTAGGTGCAGCTTGGCTATAATTGAACCTCGGGCAGCATAAGGCAATCTTGCCTTATGCTCCATTATGAAAGGAGGAAGCGTAAATGTCTGGTGGATACGGTTATGGTGGAGGATTTGCGTTAATCGTAGTATTGTTCATTTTGTTGATTATCATCGGTGCAGCTTGGGTTTAAAAACCCTTGCACTATAAAAGCATAAATACAAAAGGACAGACTGCTCAATCGGGCGGTCTGTTTTTCGTTTTATTGGAAGTTTGGGCAGAACGGTGGAAAAAGTAATGCAAAAGGAGTGGATATGGACCAGGAGATGGAAAAGAGGGAGAAAAACCGGAAAGTGAGCAAAAAAATGATGCAAAACAAGCGGCCAGTAAGTGAGAAAGAGGTTTGTGCACGGCATATTCAAATATACGCACAGGTTATGCAGGAATGCGCACGGCATATACAAATATACGCACGGGTTATACAGGAATACGCACAGGAAATAGGGGTATGCGCACAAAACTGCATAGAGGATAAGATACCTGGACAAAAAATGGAGCAAGCCTGATGACAGGTTTCCTCCATCTTTGTCCAGCTCCACCGTCTAGCTCCTCGTGTCGCTGCACAAAAAAATGAAGGAAGCCCAAGAGCCGGCTTCCTTCATTTTTTGCGACAGCGCTTGTCGGGCCTGAGCGAGCGCCTTCCGCTTTTCTTTGTCCAGTTCCTCCGTCTAGCTCCTCCGTCTAGCTCCTCGTGTCGCTAGACAAAAAAACAGCAGAGGTCAAAGTGCAGACCTCCACTGTTTTTTCGTCCTAGCGCATGTCGGAGCTAAAAGAGCCGGCTCCACTTTTCAAATTGTCCAGCTCCAGGCGCTAGCCCCTCGAGTCGCTGCACAAAAAAGGAAGGAAGCCCAAGAGCCGGCTTCCTTCCTTTTTTGCGACAGCGATTGTCGGGCCTGAGCGAGCGCCTTCCGCTTTTCTTCTAAGCATACAATATTTCTATGTATGAAGATATTAAGAGTATGGTAATGAGTATGTTGATGGTTCTGAAGACTTTTGGCTGTTTTTCTTCAGGTATTTCTTTTTGCAGACAAAGTGAGTTTGTCATTTGGTTTATAAAATAAAGGATAAATACTGAAAAAATGATAAAAATGGAGATCATTTTATCCCCTCCTATATCTCCTATATGCTCTACGATACCAAAATATCCTTAAAATTGGTAGAATGAAGTTCTGAAAAAGATGAAGAGGCATCTACAGATAACTTCCCCAGCAGGTAATTGCCGCTGAATATCTATATACTGCCTCTTTGAAGATTCAAAATTTCATATCCTTCTTCGTTTTCTTCAATCATCGCATCTCTTGGAGAGTAGAGCAAACATTTAGCATACAGAAAGTCGATTGTACAGATTCCTGTATGGTATGCCGTCAGGATTGTGAAGTAATGTGAGTAGTGAGGCATCAGAATGCATCCGGCAAGCAGCGCCGTGTTTATTGAGAAAAACGGAAACACGAGAGCAAGGATAAACCGGTTTTTGGATATGGGCTCACCCACACGAAAAGAAACGATTGGAAAAAAGAAAAGATAACGTTTAACTTTATATTTCATTTTAGTAATATAGGACAATATCGGCACAATATGCAGCAGTTTGTGCAAAGGATAAATCATCATCATTCCTGCCAAGAACAGATAAAAATGAGTATCATAGAGATCCTCGGATAGTATGAGATTGATAGGTACATAGATGATTGTAAACACCATCATCATAACGATCCCCGACAATAACATGACACGGCTGTGGCCGAATTGTTTTTCTAAATTAATTGTTTTCCAGCAATGCATAAAAAAATCGCCTCCATCAGACGACAAGTATGTTTTGATCTTTCGCTTTCATACTTTACGACGTCTGAGGGAAAAAATCAATAGCAAAATTAACATTAATTTGTAAAATAATTATTCAAATTATTTTTTCATTATCAAGCTGCGAAATGGAGGCATTTAAAACTGGTTTGATAGCAAGATTGCGCGGCATTTGGTATGATTTAACTGACGTAGGAAAGAGATTATTTGACAATAAGAATTCGTTCGTCAATTCTTAACTAAGGAATAGACAAAAGAAGGTGTAATGGATGAATGAGTTAATGAAAAGAATTGAAAAACTGGAGTATCAACAGAGGTTGTTACTGGAAATGATACCAGCAACGGGGCATGATTTTAACAGGTTGGTCATCAGTAAAGGCTTATCCGAAAACGATGTAAAAGAATTCTTTGACTTGTGTGAAAAACTGAACAAGCATTCACAAGAACAAAAAGCGGAAGGGTTTGTGTTCTTTGCTCCGCTTTTTAAGGAATTTACTGATAAACTGGACGCGCGCTTGACACCTGAAGAAGTGATAGAAGCATGTATCGCTCAAAGGTTATTTCCGTTTTTGATGGAACAGCTAAAACGAAACCTGTAATTAGTTTTCGTCTTCCGATACTTTTTGAAGCTTTCCATCCTCTTCAGTAAATTCCACTTCAATATTATGGAAGGATTTTTCGAAAATCTCCATGAAATCATTTCCATAAATATTCTTCACAACGGCCATCATTTCAATCATATCCGGGAAACGTCCATATAGTTCCCTTAGGGGTGTGACACCCTTGAAGATTGAATGTTTTTCAGGCTTATAATTGCTCATCAGCTCGAGTAAAACGCTTTCACCTTTTTCCGTGAGTTGGATATAAGTATTGCGTTTGTCGTTTTCTCTTTTTGAAAAACGCAGCAATTCTCTTTCCTCTAATTTTTTTGAAAAATTAAAAGCTGTAGAAACATGCATGACCCCGAACTTGGCTACATCTGATATAGAAGCTCCTTTTAGATGATAGGAGATCCACAAAATATGATGTTCATTTATGTTAAGATCATAGGGTTTAATCCATTGCTGCCAATCTTTTTCAATCGCTTTCCATAAAGCTTTGCTCAATTGGGCCATTCTCTGGCTGAACAGCATTGCTTCCTTCATAGAAAAATCTCTTTCTTCCATCCGATTCACCCGCTTTGCAAAAGTTGATTAAATAACCGTGTCTAGTTTCAACTAATCTTTGAGTTTAAAACTCTCTCTTTTATTATGCCAATAAAATAAAAATTAATAAAGGTTTAAATTTACTAAATTTTTAGAAAGGTAATATTTTTGTGATGAACAGTAGGTTTTTCAGTTATGTAAGCGATTTAAAAAGGTTCGGCAGCCAAAACTTGCCGAACCCCTGAAAATTATTGCTTGCTGACTGTTCGTTCCATATTATCAGCAAGTTGTTCAATTGCACTAATATCATCTTTAATGTGCTGGATATTAGGTTCCGTACTACCTTGCCAGGTTTCAATTGAATGCTGCATGTCATCTTTAAGATGGTTGATGGTTTGCTTCCCTTCCGTTGAAAGACGTGAAACGGCGTTTTTGACTTCCACAGCGTTTGTTTTGATTTCAGTAAAAACGGCTTTCCATTCGTCCTTATTTTTATTAATCTGCCCTTTTAATTCTTTGCCGGACTGGGGAGCGGAAAGAAGTGTTGCCAACGCACCGATTGCACTTCCCGCTAATATCCCAAACGTAATTGATTTAATCTTCATTCATATCTCCCCCATATCATTCCTAAGTTTTACTTCGACATTTATCATGTATATCCTTTTTACCCTTTTCAGCAATTCACTAATCAACTTTTCTCATAACGCTCTTATATAGGCATAAACATTAATATAGGATTGTTTGAGTTAAAGTTTGTTATAGAAGAAAAGCAACGGGGTTTTTACTTAAAGTTTGGGGGCGGTAAGAGGCAAGGTAAACTCTTTTGCTGCAGGCACAAACATTTACTGTGATAACAGGTTTGAAAAGGAAGGGGTGGAGGGTGTGGATGGAATTATTTTTGGATTTTTTGCACTGAGTGCGATGTTGTTTTTTGGAATGATCCACTATTTTATGGCTACCCAAAAATCAGGGATGTATCCGCCAAAAAATATATTGAGGAGAAGAGCGGGTGTATTGGGTTCCGGGGGCGTTATTGCATTGCTTCTGGGCATCTTATTGTGGCTTGCGGTTAAGTAAAAAAGGAACCTGTAATCAGGTTCCTTTTTTATGATGATTTATGATGCTATCGTTTGAGCGAAGCTAGTTCGCTTGAGTATAGATTTAACTAACGGATAAACCACAAACATTGCTCCGGCGTTGACTATAGCTGCAGGCAATACAACAGCAGCAAACAATCCAAGGAATGCTCCTGGAAGACCTACGATCAAGTAAGCGGAAGTCAGGAAGAAAATTCCTGAAACAAGAGTTCCAATTGCTGTCAGTGTGACTGTTCCTGTAATAGATGCAGAATATTTCTTAATTCCCAGGACCATCAGATAAAAGACAAAAGCCGTAAGGGGCTTGTCAATCAGGTTCGGAACAAATCCGCCTGGAAACTGAGTTGTCAGTCCGGAAATAATTCCCGTTGTAATTCCAAGCAGTAAAACATTCTTTCTATTCGGAAATAACAAAATGCCCAGAAACATCATTGTCAGCATCATGTCAGGCTTCATTCCAAGG
>NZ_ABCF01000052.1 GCF_000181495.1 Bacillus sp. SG-1 | reverse complement strand
ACACTCTTTATTATGAATTAGAATGAAAGTAATTGCTATATGAAAATTTTCAGAAAAGGAGGATACCTCATGACCGATTTCAAAAACGGAGACATCGTAACGGCTATTTATAAAACAGGAAAATACATAGGGGAAGTGACAGACTCCCGTCCGGGGATCTATGTTGTCAAAATACTGGCCGTATTAAAACATCCACGCCAGGGAGACCTTCACAATCCAAAAGAGGTGGACGTTCCGTTGTTTCACGAAAGAAAAGCGCTGGCTTTCAGGGAAAGGGCCAATATACCTGAAAAGATGATAAAGCCTTACGAAGGGGATATTCCTGATTATAATGACACCCTGATCAGTTCATTCATTGAATTAAAAGACGGATTAGAAACTGAGGATTCAGCCTTTGCCCAAAAGAGCCTGGAAACGCTGAAGGGTGTTAAGCGGGAATATGAATTGATGTATTCCATAACTTTTTAATCATTTGAATACATACGGTTGAATCAGAGGGCCGGAAAATGTGTTTTTTCAATGGACGCCAATTTTTCATTAGGCTATAGCCCCAGTGAAGCTGCCGGGGCAGCAGACGCTGAGCCTTTAAGAGAGCGAACAATTGTCAACAGTCTAAAACCCAAATCAGTTATTGATTTGGGTTTTTCATGCCATCTGATTAAAAATTTTGGACAAGTCGATGCGGTCGCCGATGGTCGTCGGTTCTGCTTTATCCAAATATTTCTTATCCTTTTCTACCAATTTAAAAATATGGTAAGTCGTCAAGGCATCGTCCAGTGCCTTATGATGTTTTCCGACACCTTCCCGACCGTATTCCTGAACCGCTTTCCAAAGCCCGGTTTGGTTCTGGTCACCGAAAAACCGCTTGTATTCCATGGACAAATCAATGAACTCTCCAGTAAACGGAAAATCAATCCCCGCCTTATTGCAGTTATTTCTGAGCACTTTCATATCCATATTGCCCCAAGTGATGATTTTGTTCTTTCCCCTTCGATTGATTTCATTCAAATACTGTATCAGTGAATGAAAAGGTATCCCATTATCCACATCACTTTGGGAAATCGATAAAAATTGTTTGCATCTTTTTGTTAACACCGGAAACGCAGAAGGCTTTACATAAGTTGAAAACTTGTCAGTGATTTTCCCGTTCTGTACAGCCACGAGTCCCGTCTCAATTATTTCAGGATAGAAGCCCCGTGGATTTTGCTGCCTTTCCGGCATGGAAAATTCAAAGTCAATGATGACCAATTGATTCCCTTTCAACTGAATCCCCTCCTCACATTCGATCATATCTCCACTAAACTGGACAGCCCTCTGTCAAAAAATCGCGTTCTCTCGTTTCACCCAATAAGCTTCAAGAAATAAGCTCGATTCCTTATATTTTCGGGATATTTGAGCCTGAAGGGCAGGATGCCACAGATGGTTTCCACCACCTTACAACCTTTAATCCTTTTGACCCTAAACATTCTCTGTGCCTTTATTCTATTTATTATATCATGATTACACCAAAAATTATGACAATTTAAAAATTTTAGGGATAAAAAGCGGAAGCCGGCCTATTTGAGTGGACCAACTCTACAAGAGATGCGTAATCAGGAAGTGCGATAGCGATTCGATAATCACGTCCGTTTGCCAAGAGTATGCGGCGCATTTATTACCGCCGAAAAAATTTCAATAACACCCTTCTGAATGTATTGAGAAAATGACTTATAATACGTAATCCGGTGGACGCCCCCGTTAATACTGTAATCCTCAACAGGAACAAGATTGACTCCCACAGGTTGCGGGTACTTAAAATAAGACTCCCGAAACCCATTCGACAAGTGACAGGTTCGACCCGAAATTTGCCGATCGAAAAACACTAACTATTTGCAGATACGTGCAGATACTTTATACTATTAATATTTAGTAAATCGAAATATATTTCAATAAGAAGGTGTTATTTATCTCTATAGAAAGAAAAAACCTGATGATCATGTGGTTTGCGAATTTTTTTGTGGCAGCCAGTGCCACGATGGTGCTGCCGTTTCTTTCCCTTTATTTAGAAACATTCGGAAACTATGACAGCGCGTTTGTTCAGCGCTGGTCGGGATATGTATTCGGCATTACCTTCCTGATAGCATTCTTTATTTCTCCAGTTTGGGGCAGGGTCGGTGACAAATACGGTTTCAAGCCAATTCTCTTGATCACCGGCTACGGCATCTCCCTTTCTATTTTCATGATGGGCTTTGTGGATTCTGTTGCAGGGTTGTTCCTGCTTCGTATGGCGATGGGAGCTGTGACGGGATTCATCCCCACTTCCCTTGCACTCATTTCAGCACAGACACCTAAAGAAATTGCTGGAAAGACGCTCGGCACCCTCCAGATGGGCACTGTATCAGGAGGACTGTTCGGCCCGGTGCTGGGTGGATTAATGGCGGATGCGTTCGGTTTTTCGTATACATTCATCATCACCTCGATTGCCATTGCCTTGGCAGCAACCGGTGTTCTGTTCGGTATTCAAGAAGTCAGGAACACCTCCAAAAGCTCAGCGGAAAAAAAACGCTATTCCAGCAAAGAGGTCCTGCAGCACATTGTAAGACATAAGCTGCTTCTGACAGTGATGATCATTTCTTTCATCATTCAGGTAGCGAACTTCAGTGTGCAGCCGCTTTTGGCTCTGTATGTGGATGAACTGACTGCTGCAACCAACATTGCTTTCCTGGCTGGACTAGCTTTTTCTGCAACTGGTGTCGGCAACCTGCTGGCAACACGAAAATGGGGAAAACTAGGTGATGAGATCGGCTATGAGAAAGTTCTTTCCATTTTGCTTGTCCTGGCCTGTGTATTCATTATTCCCCAGGCACTGTCGGAAAACCTTTGGCAATTGGTCCTTTTCCGTTTCCTATTCGGTATCGCCATCGGAGGCATGATACCAAGTGTAACGGCCTACATCAGGCAGGAAGCTCCCCTTTCCATGCAGGGGGAAGTTCTAGGTTACAATCAAAGTTTTCGTTTCTTGGGAAATGTGGCAGGACCGGTATTGGGGGGAGTTCTTTCTGGATTTGCCGGGATTTCCTCAATTTTCTATATCACGGGTGCTTTATTCTTGGCGGCTTTTGGATTATTATGGTGGAGTATGCGGCATTCCGAAAGTTACGTAAATGAGCCATTTTAATGTCTGAAGAAAATCCTTCAGAATTCGAATAAAGCCAGAGATGAGTTGAAAGCATGAGAACCTTCATTGGTTATATTTTAGTATTTTCATTGTTTCCTTTTTTCCTGTTCATTCTGTTTTCCTCCGCGCAGGAGATCAATAAGGTACAAGGGTTTCATAACGCCCTGGAAGAGGCAGTAAGTGAAGAACAGTTCGACATTACAAAGACCAGCCTGATAACAGATAAAGACGGCCGGATTTTTTCAGAAATGAACAGGCCTTTCCGGCTTTATGCCGGTCACGAGGAAATCCCTGACTTTGTAAAAGAAATTCTGGTAGCTTCAGAAGATCAGCATTTTTATGAACATGTCGGCTTCGATGCGGGCGCCATTATGAGGGCACTCGTCAAAAACCTTGTCTTTACCCATATTCAGCAAGGCGGTAGTACGATTACTCAACAGCTGGCGAGGAACTTGTATCTTGGACAGGAAAAAACCTATAACCGGAAGTTGACCGAGTTATTTTATGCCCACGAAATTGAAGAGTCATTAAGTAAAGACGAAATCATGGAACTGTACCTTAATATCATCTACTTCAGCAACGGAGTATATGGAATTGAAACAGCATCGCAATACTATTTCCAGAAACCCCTCGGTGAACTGAATAAAGCAGAACTTGCTTTTATTACAGCGATCCCAAACAATCCGAAAAAATATGACCCTGTCGATCATTTCGATCAAACGAAAGTCAGGCAGGAACGGCTTTTGGATATTATGCAGCAAACAGGAAAGCTGACAGAACAAGAAACGGCAGAACTGAAAAAAGCACCCATTCAGTTGAGTGTCCGTAAAAAAACAGATCTTTATCCTGACTATGCTGTCTATGCAGAGTCGGAATTAAGAGAGCTTGTTGCCAAGCAGGAAGGTTTTTTGAAAAAGATTGAAGAAGCGAAAAATGAGGAAGAAAAACAGAAAATATATGATGCATTCGATATCCGTATCGGCGATCTCATCAATTCCGGGATTATCATCCATACCTCTCTTGACCGTGATATGCAGGAGAAGAGCATGAAAGCTTTTCAGACGAGATTGATTTATAAGGGGATTGAAGGGGCAAGCATCACGATTGATAACCAGTCTCGCCAGATCATTGCGATGATCGGCGGCACTAACTATCAAAAGTATAATTTTCATCACGCCTATCAAGCATTCCGCCAGCCGGGTTCTTCGATAAAGCCGCTCCTGGTTTATGGGCCATATATTGAACAGACACAGGCATCAATCTCTGAACGAATCAGCGCAGATAATTATTGCATCGGAAATTACTGCCCGATTAATTATGGCGGCAGACAACACGGCAACGTCACAATGAACACTGCTTTTTCACAATCCTATAACACGCCGGCACTCCGCTTATTTGAAAAAGTCGGGATTGCCAATGCGTTTGCTAAATTGGATCCATTTGACTTTGAAAAAGTCCAAGAAAAGGATTATACGTATGCTGCTTCCATAGGTGGTTTCACCTATGGAATGTCTCCTCTTGAAATGACCGATGCCTACACGTCATTTATCGATGGGCAATACCAGCCTGCCCGTGCCATTACGAAGGTAACTGATTACAAAGGCAAAATCCTGTATGAGTGGAACGAACCTAGAGAAACCGTATGGTCACAGCAAACAACCGAAAAGGTCAGGACCATGCTGTCCAACTCCATGCAAAATGGGACGGGAAAGTGGGCAAAAGTGAACAAGCCTTATGCCGGCGTCAAAACTGGAACGACCAATTTTTATAATGATTACTGGGTACTCGGACTGACAGACCGCTATACGACAGGGGTCTGGATTGGACATGATATTCCGCAGAACATGGAAAATATCGAAAGAGACCGGCCAAGTCATTTGATTTGGAGAGATATCATGAGGTAGATCAGAGTTGCAAACTCTGGTCTTTTTTATTTTTTACCATCATTTTACAACCCTCTAAAAAAGTTTCAAAAAACAGGTTGGGAAAATTCAATAGTTTTATACCTTATAATCAAAGAATACAGCCTCGAATAAGGAAATTTTTCTTCTATTAGATTAAGATGTATACTTTTATTTCACTTTCCCCCTTCACTCTTCATTTAACAGAATCTTCTCCCTATTCGGTAAATGAGTCAATTCTGTTACAATCCAACTTAGTAAGAATCACTACATAGTTTTTCATCTAGATGATTCTTGTTATTACCTTTGCGAAAGGGAGGCGGGCTTTTTACGGGAGATCATGGAAAATCTCCATTGGTTGGCACAAAAAAACTGGAGAGGATGTTGTAAATGAAAGTTGGAAAAATACTTGGAACCGTCGTGATGAGTGCTCTTCTGGTCAGTCCTGCTTACAGCAGTAACGTAGATGCGGTAGGTAATGCAGAGAAGGTTCGTGTTCTTATTTCATCCACCAATGAAAAGGCAGAAAACAGCGCCAAGCAGAATTATGGTGTTAGATGGGACTTTAATCAAAACGGATTCTCAACAGAAGTAACAGAAGCTCAATATAATGCTTTGCAAAAAAATAAAAACGTTTCTGTAAAACTGGTTGATGAAGTTTCATTGAACGCCAAGCCTGGTTCAAATGCAACAGCTGCCCCAAGTGACCAAACACCATGGGGAATTGAAGCCATGTATGAAGACGCCAATGTCAGTGCCACTTCTGGCGGCAGCGGAGTAAGAGTGGCAGTCCTTGATACAGGTGCCAATACCAATCATTCTGATCTTGCTAACAATGTTGAGCAATGTAATGATTTCTCCCAGCGTAAAGCAAATCTTGTGTTAAACTTTTGTGAAGATAAGAACGGACACGGCACACATGTGGCTGGAACAGTCCTTGCCGATGGAGGTGCCGGGGATGGAATTTATGGTGTGGCACCTGATGCCAAGCTTTGGGCCTATAAAGTGTTGAATGACCGTGGATCCGGCTACTCTGATGACATCGCAGCCGCTATCCGTCACGCTGCCGATGAAGCTGACCGCTTAAATGTTAACACGGTCATCTCCATGTCGCTTGGATCCAGTTCAGAAAGCTCGCTTATTACAGACGCTGTCAACTATGCATACAGCAAAGGCGTACTTGTCGTAGCAGCAGCAGGTAATTCAGGTCCTGGCGCTGATACCATCGGATATCCTGGCGCTGTGGAAAATGCAGTGGCAGTAGCAGCGCTCGAAGATGTTCAGGAAAATGGAACCTACCGGGTAGCCGATTTCTCTTCCCGCGGAAACCCAGACACTGATGGCGATTATGTAATTGGTGTACGTGATGTTGAAGTGTCCGCACCAGGACGTGCAATCGAATCTACTTGGTACGATGGCACTTACCATACCATCAGTGGTACATCCATGGCGACTCCACATGTTTCCGGCCTGGCTGCAAAAATCTGGGCGGATAACCCTTCACTTTCCGCAGCTCAGCTTCGTGCGGAAATACAGAACAGGGGTAAAAATAACGATATCCTTGGAGGCTCTGGAGCAGCTGCAGGAGATGATTATGCTTCAGGTTTTGGATTCCCGACAGTAAACCCGTAAAACAAGTCTGGCACCTATCTGTTTGGCAGATAGGTGTTTTTTTAGATTTTTTCAGCGGTGACAGATTCCTCTCTTTTAATCTGCTCGAATATGCATGGTCAATTTAGCGAAGATATCAAAGGCTTATTTACAGCCTCTGCCTTCTCGTATCTTCCGGTTATGTTAATCCTGAGTACATCAAGTATTCCCGCCTTGTTCTCCTACATTCTGACTCTTAGTTTTTATTAATTGACTTAGTACAGAAAAAAATTAGTGCCTTCATCACTTTCATAACAAAAGGGAATATGGTTTAATAATTAGGACAATGGAACGATATTTAGATGGAGGGTTGTCAATTTTATATGACTGACTTCTTTATTTAATACAAGCAAAAAAGTTTCCGCTATATTTTTTTTAACCTTAAATCGAACATACGTTCTATTGGTGGTGAGTAAATTTGGATTCATTAAGAAAAAGATTCTATTGCCGTTATCCCGATTTAAAGGACAATCAAGCGGTCGAATCGTTTCTCAGTCGGAAAGAAAACAGGGAAATCCTTGAAGAATTCCTTTCAGATCCCAGCGATTCGGCTGAAGATTGCTTGAACGAAGCTTTCAAAGCCCATTTTTTCGGTATTCGTTTTACATCGTATGTAAGTTCCTCCCTCTACTTTCACAGTGTTAATTTTGATAAGAAAACAAGAATGGATCGCGACCGGCAACTTCTCACATTGGACAAGCCATTAGGTGATGAGGAAGAAGGAACCTATAAGGAGTTGATCGCCGATACTGCAGCACCCGATTCATACACAGAAAAAAGCTTGGAAGAATCTATCAGTGACGCAAGATTAATGGAAGCTTTTCAAAGACTTACACACAGGCAAAAATTCATTTTGAACTTAGCATATGTGGAAGAAAGAAGTGATACCGAGATTGCAGATGTACTGGGAGTATCTCAGCAGGCTGTTTCCAAAACTCATAAAAAGGTGCTGAAGAAACTGAAGAACGCTCTGGAGAAAGGAGAAAATGAATAATGAATGCTTTATACGATATGGTAAAGGAAGCACAGGAAAACTATCATTATGAAGTGAACGTAGTGAGTACCTTCGAGCCAAAGATCAAGAAGTCTCTGCACTTAACCCGGCCGGAGAATCGTGATGATCTTGAACAGGAACTAAAGATCAAAATCATTGGATATGTAAGAAATTATTCCTTGGAAGAGGTTCCCGGATTGTTTGACCTCCTGAAATAATAAGTGGTGCAATTTTTTTGGACAGGCATGCACGGTTATTCGTGTGCAGCCTGTCTTTTTTTCTGCATAAAAACTTCTTCGTACTTGGGTTGTGAATCGGTAATCCCCTTTTTCTTTATAAAGTGTAAGGCAAGCACAACAGTGAATGAGGGATTGGGATGCTCCCTCTTTCACTTCATCCCTGGGCTGTCTAATAAACTTATGGGAGAGATGCTTTGATGAATTGGACAAGAACGATGAGAAATGGTGATTCAGGAAGCGATGTTAAGGAGCTTCAAATCAGGGTGGCAGGCTGGGCTTCAGATACTGCTTCACAGACCTATGTCCTTGTCGACGGGGTGTTTGGCAGCGGGACTGAAGCAGCCGTAAAACGATTTCAGAAGGCTTACGGATTAACTGTCGACGGGATTGCAGGACCTCAAACCCACAGTCAGTTGAACGCCCTTGAAGGAAGTGACGGCTCGACTGCACATTTTGCCTTCAGTGAATTTTATTCCAAGGACGGAAGCGGTTTTTCAGGGGGAAATGTTGGGGCAAGTGAGGTTAAGGAAAATGTCCGCCACCTGATGTACAAACTCGAAGCTCTTAGAAAGAAACTCGGAAATGTACCTGTCACCATCAATTCCGGATTCAGAAGTATCAACCATAATCGAAATGTCGGGGGTGCCTCCAACAGCATGCATACCTACGGTGTTGCAGCGGATATCGATCCTTCCGGCAAAACCCCTTCACAAACAGCAGCCGTCGCTAAAACATGCGGATTCAGCGGGATTATCACATATAACACTTTTGTACATGTCGACAGCCGGATTGAATACCCATACGGTTCACAATTTTACTACTGGGCCTAAACAAGGAGGAGTGCAAATATGCCAATAATCATGCTGGATCCAGGGCACGGAGGAACAGATCCGGGAGCTACCGGGAACAATCTGCAGGAAAAACAACTTACACTGACTATTGCCCTTAAGGTTCAAAAACTGCTGGAAGACCAGTATATCGCGGATGCCCGCTTAACGAGGGAAAGCGATGTATATGTCGGCCTTTCAGAGCGAGCGGATACAGCTAATAGACTTGGGGCCGATTATTTTGTCTCCCTTCACCATAATGCTGGAGGGGGGACCGGCTTTGAGAGCTTCATCTATCCGGGAACCAGTGCAACCGAGACGGGCAGGAGGCAAGACGTCATGCATGCGGAACTGATGAATTTTTACTCTCACTATGGAATTCGTGACAGAGGAAAAAAAGAAGCGAACTTTGCCGTGTTGCGGGAAACAGCGATGCCTGCAATCCTGCTGGAAAACCTTTTTATTGATTCCGCAGCTGATGCCCAGCACCTTAAAGATCCTCAATTTATTGAGGGCCTTTCCCAAGCGATTGCTTTAGGAATTGCCAAAGCCTTGAACTTGCAGTCATGACGAAGAGCGACTAATCACTTTATAAAAGTCTATTTTTTAAAGGGTTGCTGCTTCTTACAATAACTTTTTTAGACCTGTTTATTGAAAGGTCGATTGGAGCGGAAGGTGTGCGATCTCCTGCGGGACGTCTAGTTCCAGCACCAAGGTTACGTACCCACCGGAACATAACCCAGCAGGCAAAGGCGAGGAGGCCAATCCAGCTCCAGCGGCCGAGGGTCCGTAACCTCTGGAACGGACTTAGCGACTAGCAGGTTTCGTCCTCTCTCCTTGCAATAAGTCATCATCGAATCGCTATCTCATGCGAGAGCCCTACAATCTGTACGTCGCTGAACGGCCGCTTCCGCTTTTTATTTCACCGCCTGCCCCGCGGAGTCGCGCACCTGAAGCAAAAATCAACTACTTCATTCGAATAGCAACAATACTTACAAAAGACCTTATAAAAAGGGGGATGCACCATCGAATACTCGGTATTTGTGCAGTTACTTGGTAACTTTGGATTTCCTATAGCAGTTACTCTTTTTCTCCTCGTCAAATTGGAAAGAAAGCTTGAACAGTTGGAACTCGCCATCCATTCCCTTTCAAAAGCTTTTTCTAAAAAGGAAGGATAACAGGATTGGCAGCAAAAAAGGTATCGAAACTGTGATCGCAGTTTCGATACCTTTTTTCTATGTCTGACTAATTTAATTTCACTTCAGAAATGATTGGCAAGCTTGCCAAGAGTCCGTTATATAGTTTTAACACGACTAAAAAGACAATTAAAAATAATGAAGACCATGTAATTACTTGAAAAAAGATGACTCCCAATAACCCCGGCTTTGTCAGGGAGGGACTGATCTTGTAGATGAAATAAACAAAATAGGCAATCGATGTCACAAGAAAAATGAGCAAAAGCCCGAGAAAGGATCTTAAGCTGACAACGGACACCAATGCTCCGATAAAGTATACCATCGAACCTGAACGTACCTTATGAAGGATCTCCCCTTCATTATCCTGCGAGAAAAAAAGCAGCGAAACTTCATTGATTGTCTCAGCAATCAACTTCAAAGCCGCAAATACCATGAAGCATACGATCATGAGGAATATCAGCAGGATGAACTTCAATTCAAGATCTGATAGAAATTCACGCATCCCCGGATAGATACCGATTTTTTTAAAGAGATCGACAAACACTTCGACTCCATAAACGGAAAACGTCAAACTGAACAAAAGTATAGAAAATAAAGGCAGATACCCAGTCAAATATGTATTTCGCACGCAGTTCTCCCCTAGAATTAATTTACCGCATGTCCATCATAATCTTTTATTCACGGTTTGAAAAGGGGAGGAAAGGACCTAAACCTGGAAACATTACCTTTAAAAGTGAATGAAATGAGTAATACAGGGTATGGGAAAAGAGCAGCAGCTCTTCGTTAAAATTACAGTCTTATTTTATATATTATTTGGCCAGCCTGATGTACTCCCTTGGTTTAAAGGGTTCGGAAATGACTTCTTCCTGCAGGTCTGCGACAGGCTCCACTTCAAGTGTCGCTTCTGCCTCTGCTACTTCGTCTTCCAAACCGGCCGGCTGCATCAGATTTTTGTTGGTCCACTGATTTTTCTTTTCTGCCTGTTCCTGTACATACCAGGCCCCAATGAACAGACTGGAAAAAATCATGGCTGAAACGGTCTTTTTCATTCGCATCCTACATCACCACCTACGGATAGCATGCGCTTATTTGGTTCATACTATTCGCTAGAATGAACATTTTCATGCCAAAACAAGCCCCAAAAGATAACCAGATAATTTTAGAACAAAAAAATTTTCGCTCCTGTAACACCGTGTTCTTTCATATTTAATAACTTATTGAACCTTAACGCTTCAGCGGACTTTCAGAAATGCAAGCCTCTTTTTTTTACGTTATAATTTCTCTTGAGGTTTCTTTAGGTATGCCAAACCAAAAGCAGAATGGACTGTATACATATAAGGAAAAAGATAAGAGTCGATAATAAAAAAATTATAAGGGGGTTTTTCGGTGACATTATTACATTGGGCCATTATTTCACCATTTTTAGCGGCTATCCTTGTCCCGCTTTTGTATAAAAAGCTGCGTTCTATACATACCGGATGGTTTGTCCTCATTCTTCCCGCAGTGCTTTTCCTTTACTTTTTTCAATTTCTCAAAATAACGGCAGAGGGAAAAACAATTAAGGAAACGGTTGAATGGATGCCGTCTTTCGGAATCAATTTCACCGCTTATGTTGACGGTTTAAGCTTGCTGTTTGCACTGCTGATTACCGGAATCGGCTCTCTCGTGGTTCTCTATTCGATTTATTATCTATCGAAAGAAAAAGAACAGCTGCATAACTTTTACGTTTATTTGCTTCTATTTATGGGAGCCATGCTCGGTGTTGTGCTCTCTGATAACCTAATTGTCCTGTATATGTTCTGGGAATTCACTTCCATCTCATCTTTTCTGCTGATTGGATATTGGTACCATCGTGAGCGTTCTCGCTACGGTGCGCAAAAATCCATGCTCATCACCGTCTTCGGCGGACTGTCCATGCTTGGAGGATTTTTGCTCCTGTACCTGATGTCCGGGACCTTCAGTATCCGCGAACTGGCTGCAATGTCAGATGTCCTTATTACTGAACCTCTATTTCTTGCAGCCCTGATTTTGGTCCTTCTGGGCGCCTTTACGAAGTCGGCCCAATTTCCGTTCCACATCTGGCTTCCAGATGCAATGGAAGCGCCGACACCTGTCAGTGCTTACCTGCACTCTGCAACGATGGTTAAAGCAGGTATCTATCTGGTTGCCAGAATGAGCCCAGTTTTCGCTGAATCCGGTGTTTGGCTGTGGCTGGTTGCCAGTTTCGGTATATTCACCCTATTCTGGGGTTCATTTAATGCTGTTAAACATACTGACCTGAAAGCAGTCCTGGCGTATTCCACTATCAGTCAGCTCGGCTTAATCATGTCACTTTTGGGGATTGGTGCTGCCGCTCTTCATTATGAACACTTGGATGAAAACATTTACGGAGTAGCTACAATGGCAGCAGTTTTTCACTTGATTAACCATGCGACCTTTAAAGGAAGCTTGTTCATGGTGGTCGGGATCATTGACCACGAAACCGGGACACGGGATATCCGCAAGCTCGGCGGACTGATGAACTTCATGCCGATTACGTTTACAGTAGCGGTCATTGGAGCATTCTCTATGGCAGGTCTTCCACCATTCAACGGATTCCTCAGTAAGGAAATGTTCTTTACCGGAATGATCCGTGTTCTTGAAATGGATATCTTCAACCTGGAAACATGGGGCATCTTATTCCCTGTATTGGCTTGGGTCGGAAGCGTGTTCACATTCATTTACAGCATGATTGTTGTGTTCAAGCCGTTCACTGGCAAACATCAGCCTGAAAAGCTGGATAAAACGCCGCATGAGGCACCGCTGGGCATGCTGATTTCACCTGTCATCCTGGCATCACTTGTGATCGTGTTCGGTTTCTTCCCGAATATCCTGACAGCTACGATGATAGAACCGGCTGTAACAGCCATCACTCAATTTAATGTAAAAGACTCACACATTTATTTCTGGCATGGATTTACGCCTGAATTGTTCATGACATTGGGTGTCATTCTTTTCGGTGTCCTTTTGTATACACAGCTTCCAAAGTGGAAGGGCATTTACAATACCATTCCTGAGAGACTGACGTTGAACTCATTTTATGACAATGGCTTGGCAAAGGGTGAGCGCGGGGCGTACAATCTGACCAGGTCTTATATGACTGGCTTTATCAGAAGCTACCTTGTATATATATTCACGTTCCTAGTTGGGATCCTGGCTGTCACGTTGATTGTAAAAGACGCATTTACAGTTGACACATCAGACCTTGCATCCATCGGAGTGTACGAGATTTTGATCGCTCTTGTCATGGTCGTCAGTGCAGTAGCCATACTATTCGCGAAGTCCCGTCTGACCTCGATCATTGCATTGGGGGCTGTTGGATATTCTGTCGCATTGTTCTTCGTCCTTTTCCGCGCACCGGATCTGGCGTTGACACAGCTCGTAATAGAAACCGTTTCTGTCGCGCTGTTCCTGTTGTGCTTCTATCATCTGCCTCCGTTAAGCAGGCATGAAGAAAGAATGAGCTTTAAGCTCGGGAATGCACTAATAGCAATCGGGGTCGGGGTGGTTGTAACACTAATCACCATTGCCTCATACAGCACAAAGTTGTCCAGCTC
The DNA here is from genome assembly GCF_000181495.1 of Bacillus sp. SG-1. GTDB lineage: Bacteria > Bacillota > Bacilli > Bacillales > Bacillaceae_B > Rossellomorea. The sequence continues at coordinate 7,374 of NZ_ABCF01000052.1, read as the reverse complement.
CATTTCGCAATACTATATTGAAAATGTATATGAAGAAGCTGCAGGAAAGAATATGGTTAACGTAATCCTCGTTGACTTCCGCGGATTTGATACGCTGTTTGAAATCTGCGTTCTCGCTATCGCGGCATTAGGAATCTTCGCGATGATCAAATTGAGGATGACAAGGAGGAGAGAAGAATGAAAACAAATGATGTAATCCTCCAAACGATTACTACAGTAGTGAGTTTTATTATTATATTGTTCTCAATACAACTTTTCTTTGCAGGCCATTACACACCAGGCGGAGGGTTCATAGGCGGATTGATGACATCAGGTGCCCTGGTACTGCTTCTCCTTGCCTATGACATCAAAACCGTGAGTACAATCCTTCCTATTGATTATAAAATGCTGACAGCGATAGGCCTGCTGCTCGCAGTCGGTACTGGAGCGGGCGCATTATTATTTGATGTCCCATTCCTGACTCACGCATATGATTACTTTTACCTCCCTCTGCTTGGGAAAACGTCACTGCATACTGCCGTGATTTTTGATACTGGTGTTTATTTTGTTGTTATCGGAATAACGATGACCATTATTCAGACGATTGGAGTGAGCGAATAATGGAAATTTTAATGGCCGTAGTCATCGGCATCTTATTTACCAGTGCTGTTTATTTGATGCTCTCTAAAAGTTTGCTGCGTATCATCATCGGTACAGCACTGCTTAGTCACGGAGCTCATCTGCTGCTCCTTTCCATCAGCGGCCTGAAAGCAGGTGCACCACCTCTTTTAGGTGAGCACGCAGCAGAATATGCCGATCCCTTGCCGCAAGCTTTGATATTGACGGCAATCGTTATCAGTTTCGGTGTCACTTCCTTTTTCCTTGTACTGGCATATCGTGCCTATCAGGAACTGGGGACTGATAACGTGGATCAAATGAGAGGAAACGAAGGAAATGATTAATTTACCGATATTACCAATTCTAATCCCTTTATTTGCAGCGATTATACTAATGTTTTTTGGTAAGAACATCACCATGCAAAAATGGATCGGAGCCATTGCGACAGTTGCTACAGTCGTCGCTTCGATTACTTTGGTGAATGTTGTCAGGACGGAAGGAATCCAGACGGTTGACCTTGGAAGCTGGGAAGCCCCATTCGGCATCACGATGGTTTCCGATATGATGTCCGCCCTGCTTGTCACAACTACAAGCATCATTACTTTTTTTGTCCTTCTCTACTCTTTCCGTTCAATCGGTAAAGACAGAGAACAGTTTTACTACTATCCTGTCGTCCAGTTCTTGCTGGTCGGGGTTAACGGAGCTTTCACGACAGGTGATATTTTCAACCTGTTTGTATTTTTCGAAGTCATGCTGATGTCCTCCTATGTTCTGCTCGTCCTTGGCGGGACAAAGGTTCAACTTAGGGAATCAATCAAGTATATTCTTGTGAATATTATTTCATCGGCACTATTCGTTGTAATGGTTGCCTATCTATACTCTGTGTTAGGTACACTGAACATGGCCGATATCTCTGTGAAAATTGCAGAAGTCGACCAGCCTGGAATCCTGACGGTCATTGCCGTTATGTTCCTTGTTGTCTTTGGTCTGAAGGGAGCCATTTTCCCATTATACTTCTGGCTGCCTGGCTCTTACTATGCACCACCTACACCGGTTCTGGCACTATTCGGTGCTTTGCTGACGAAAGTCGGGGTCTACTCGATCATGAGGACCTACACCCTGTTCTTCTATCATGATACAGGATATACACATGCCATCCTTGCCTGGCTCGCAATCCTCACGATCATTGTAGGTTGTATCGGAGCCATCGCATATTGGGATGTCAAAAAAATTCTCATTTACAATATCATCATTGCAGTTGGTGTCATTCTATTCGGCGTTTCAGTCATGTCCCCTGAATCTCTTGAAGGTGCAGTTTATTACTTGATTCATGACATGATCATCAAAGCTGCACTGTTCCTGCTTGTCGGCGTCATGATTGCCATTACAGGCACCAGCAACTTGCGCAAGATGGGCGGCCTCATAAAAGATTATCCATGGCTTGGCTGGACATTCCTGATTGCCACGCTGACGCTTGCCGGGATTCCCCCTTTCAGCGGTTTTATCGGAAAAGTCCTGTTAGTGAGAGGAAGCTTTGCGGCAGAAGCCTATATAGGCGGGGGCCTTATTCTTCTCTCCAGTCTGTTTGTGCTTTATTCGGTCATCAAGATTTTCTTGAACGGAATATGGGGAGTTCCCAAGGAATATGACGGAAGAAACAAGCAGAATGCTTTTTATCTATGGGGCTCCGCCGTCTTCCTGGTTATCCTTGCTGTAGGATATGGAGTAGGTGCTGAAGCTGTCCGCCCGCTCATTTCGCAGGCGTCAGAAGCGCTGTCAGATCCGGGAATCTATATACAAGCAGTACTAAAGGAGTAATGTAGAATGGCCTTTCAAATCTTATTGAATTTCTTTCTAGCTTTTCTTTGGATGTTTTTGCAAGTTTCTTTTACATCAACATCCTTTATCATTGGATACATTCTCGGATTGATCATTACGTTTGCCTTCAGAAGGTTCTTTAACTCCCGCTTCTATCTTTGGCGAGTTTTTGCTGTCATCAGTTTGCTGCTCTTGTTCTTGAAAGAACTGATTCTATCAAATATTTCTGTGTTAAAAACCATCCTGAAGCCCAGGCTGGATATAAAACCTGGAATATTCGAACTGCCGACAGAACTCAAAACGGATTGGGAGATTACCTTGCTGGCCAACCTGATCACACTTACACCGGGAACATTGGTTGTGGATATCTCTTATGATAATAAGATCCTATATATTCACACCCTTGATATCCCTGATGTCGATGAGGCTGTCAACGATATCAAAAATACTTTTGAAAAAGCCATTATGGAGGTGAGCCGCTGATGCTTCATACCATCATTCAAATTTCACTGCTTGCCGTTTCCATTTCAATGGTTGGACTTATTTACCGGGTGATCGTCGGCCCGACAACACCTGACAGAGTCGTAGCCCTGGATGCCTTGGGAGTCAACTTGATTGCCATTATCGCCCTGGTATCGATGGTGCAACACTCAAAGTCATTCCTGGAAGTCATTTTGCTGATCGGGATCCTGGCCTTCATCGGGACAGTGGCGTTCTCGAAATTCTTAGAGAAAGGGGCGATTATCGAGCATGACCGAGATCATTAGATTCCTCATCGGATTTTTCCTTATCGTCGGCTCGTTCCTTACCCTTGTCACAGCTTTCGGCCTGATCCGCCTGCCTGATGTCTATACCCGTAACCATGCAGCTTCCAAAAGTGCAACACTTGGTGTGATGTGCATTTTGCTCGCGACTTTCCTGTTCTTCTTTTTAGAAGAAGGGCACTTTAACTCAAGGCTGATTCTCGGAATCATTTTCATTTTCATCACTGCACCGGTTGCAGGTCATTTGATTTCAAGAGCTGCCTATAACAGCGGTGTCCCCCTTTGGGAAAAGAGTGTACGGGATGATTTAAAAGGGAAACAAAAGTACGAGAAAAAGAATATGTAATCATAAGAGCTTCAGCGACCTTTAAGTTTACGAATAGCCAGGCCTCTGAAACTGGACAAACTTGCAAAAAGACTGCAGATGCCGGATTTTTCCGGTGCTGCAGTCTTTTTTTGGGGTTAAAGACTTTCTATGCTTGTATAAAGGCTGAGTGGAGGATGGTATTGGCTAGAGGTATTATTCTGGGTTGTTGCCACTTGAAAGTGTCTCTAGGGCACTTCTAGAGACCTTCTTAAGACACTTTTCATGCTGTTTTCCTTTTGAAAGTGACTCCAAACCCCGACTAGATACCTAAAATAATGGCTCACCCATCTAGCGACTTCAGAGATTTATTATTAGCCAAACCAAATCGAACGAATCCCTAAGCCCACCCATTGAAAACAACTTGACAAACATCAAAAAAATAGCCTGCAGTACGGGTTTCTCCGTTTCTGCAGGCCTGGTTTCATTTCAGTTATCGTATAATCTGTCAGCAACTTCTCCGTCACCATTATGAATGACAAGAATCCCATCATGTTCATTCACATATGACTTTGCTTTATCGAGTAAATCTTTTTTTGTATCTTCTTTATAAATGGCCTTATTGCTGCCTTCCTTTGTGAGTTCCCATCCGTCACCATTGGACTCGACATGATATTCTGGCCTGTCCTCAGAATCGCCGTCTACATATTTTTCCGCACGATCTGTTGCTATGGCAATCGCTCTTCCTTCTTCATATCCCTCGCGAAGCAGGGCATTGCCGATTTCAACCGCTTTATTACGGACGTCTGAAGATAGGTTCTTCCATGAAGCAGGATAATCGTTCTTTGACCAAGGCATCAAATCTCTCCTTTACCATTTTTCCTATTAAAATTCCCTTTTGGAAAAAAGGTAAACATCACTTAAACGCAGTAAAGCGGTGAAAGGGACTGTCCCTTTCACCGCTTTAAAGTATGAAAGTATTTTATTTTTTTGGTACCACGGCCATTGTACAGCGGGATACACAGATCAGGCTGTCTTCTTCGTCGGTAATACGGATATCCCACACCATTGTGCTTTTACCCTGGTGGATGACTGTTGCAGTTGCAGTCACCATTCCATCTTTTTTTGCCTTGATATGGTTGGCATTGATTTCAAGGCCAAAGCAAATTTCTTTTTCCAAATCAATCAGCTGCACTGCCCCGACACTTGCGACGGTCTCTGCAAGAGCGACGGAAGCACCTCCATGCAAGAACCCGAATGGCTGTCTCGTTCTTTCATCAACGGGCATTGTAGCCACCACTTTACCCTTCCCAAGTTCAATGAATTCCATTCCTAATGTGCTGATCAGCGTATTCTCATTATTCAATATGATCACCTCTTCTATTGATTCATTAGCTACCTTTCTCGAATTATGTACCAAAATCCTTTTTTATTAAGTAAGTTTTATGACGGCAATCCCTGTTACCTGTTCATGAATATAGAAAAATAGTGGCGCATATAGTTTTTTATGAACAAAAAAAGATGATAAAATCCATTCCTCAGGCTTATGACAATTATGAAAGGGGTCTAAAAATGAATAGATATCATCCCTTCTATACACCGATACAGCGGCCGCAAACGCCGAGATGGCCTCCGGTCAACCCTTATTATGCCGTACACCGCCATCCATATGATTACCCTCCAGTACAACCTAAACAGTTCATGGATTCTGCTGACAAAACCAAACCACTGCTGGATGATGCTCAGTTGGTTATGGATAAAGTTTCTCAATCAAGGGATTTTGCAATAAAATTAATGGATGCCGCTCAGAAATCAAATATGGATGAATTAAACCGCTTGATTAAAAATACCGGTGTCAGCAGCACGCCGGGGATAAAATTTAACCCCGATGGGTTCACCCTCCTGTTCAACAACAAGACTGCAAATATCGATTGCTGTCATTTGACAATTATTCTTAGGTGGAAGTAAAATCCCTATCTTGACCCTGATACAAAACCTCATTAAAAAAGCTGTTGAATCTGACTTCAACAGCTTTTTTATTTCTACCTACCATGTTAATCAAGTACATCCAGAAATTTTTTTAATAATACGGGTAAGGTTTGTATCCTTGGTAAGGGTAAGGATACGGATACCCGTAGCCATAACCATATCCATAATACGGGGGTCTGTAATAGTAAGGCGGTCTAACCAGCGCTCCTCCAATTACACCGCCCAGCAGCCCTCCCAGAAAAGGAAGACCGAAACCAAAGCCGAATCTGCTTCCATATTGCGGATTTCTGAAGAGAAATCGCGGATCATTCATGTCTGCATACCTCCTTCTATATTTAAGGCTTATTATCTATGTATGCAAACAAGAACCCAATGGCATGGGCAAACTCCTAATTAGACGCGTATTCACGGGCAAACATCATTAAAAATGGGCACTTCCAGGGGAAGCGCCCATTATATTATAAGCTGTATTCGTATAGATTGTTGCTATCGGAAAAATCCAAAGGGCGGATTTTTCCCTCCGGTACAAGGGCTTATCTAACTGAATAGGATGATTAGCTCTTTTCTTTCTTGTTTACTGGGGTGATTTCTGTAATAGGGCTATATCTCTTGAACTTCATAGTAAATAGCAACAAAGTTTTAGAAAAGAGCCTTATTATAAGATTATCGCAGCAATCCAACCGAAAATGATCAATGGGATGTTAAAGTGCAGGAATGTCGGCACACATGTATCCCATATGTGGTTGTGCTGGCCGTCTGCATTCAGACCGGCTGTCGGTCCCAGAGTCGAGTCGGATGCAGGTGAACCAGCGTCTCCAAGAGCTCCTGCTGTACCCACGATGGCAATCGTCGCAAGTGGACTGAAGCCAAGCTCTAATGCAAGCGGAACGAAAATAGCCGCAATAATCGGGATGGTTGCAAATGAAGAGCCGATACCCATGGTGACAAGCAGCCCGACAATCAACATCAGCAATGCTGCAAGAGACTGATTTCCGCCGATCATATCAGAAGTGGCTTCCACCAATGTATCCACATGGCCAGTTGCCTGAACAACGGCAGCGAAACCGTTAGCGGCAATCATCACAAACCCGATGAAAGCCATCATTTTCATACCCTCAGTCAGCACTCCGTCTGCATCTGTCCATTTGACTGAACCTGAAACATACAGGATGGCCAAACCGGCTATTGCGCCAAAGATCATGGAACCAAGTGCAAGCTGAACATATAGGGCTGCAATAATTGAAATCATCGCAAACACAATTGCTTTCTTCGAATAAACGGTTTCCGTTTGTTCTTTTTCCTCGGCAACTTTTTTATACTGTCGTGGTTTTCGATAACTGAAGAATACAGCAATCAATAAACCAACCACAAGGCCCGCGGTCGGAAGAAGCATTGCCTTCGGGATATCTGCCATAGAAATGGCAAGCCCGCTGGATTCCATGTTTTGTGCAATGATTTCATGGAACATGAAACCGAACCCGTACGGCAGTAAAATATATGGGGCTGTAAGACCAAATGTCAGAACAGAAGCAATCAGCCTCCGGTCGATTTCAAGCTCCACCATTACTTTCAGAAGCGGCGGCACCAGTATTGGGATAAAAGCGATATGGATCGGTATCAGATTCTGTGAGAAACAAGCCATTAATAAAATGGAAAAAACAATAAGAGCTTTAGACAGTGCTTTTCTCCTAGAATCTTTTTCTTTTCCTACCAATCGGATGACAAAGTTCACAAGCAGGTTTGGAATCCCTGTATAGGATATCGCAACAGCAAATCCTCCAAGCAGAGCATAACTGATCGCGATATTCGCTCCCCCGCCTAAACCTTCTGTAAAAACACTAACCGTTTCATTAATACCCAAGCCGCCTGTCAATCCGCCAGCCAGTGCTCCGGCAATCAATG
>NZ_ABCF01000053.1 GCF_000181495.1 Bacillus sp. SG-1 | reverse complement strand
GTGAATGCCAGATTCTTTGCTTGGTCAAGTACCTCTTCATCCGGGTATGCCCTATTTGCCAAGCCCAGTTGAACTGCTTCCTTACCGCTTATCGGCTCGCTTGTCAGCAGCATTTCAGCAGCTTTTGCGGAGCCGACAAATTTCGCAAGCCTCTGCGAACCGGCAAATCCAGGTACCAAGCCCAATTGCAATTCCGGCAGTCCCAATTTAGCGTTTTCACCGACAATGCGGATATGGCAACCCATTGCAAGCTCCAGCCCGCCGCCCAATGCAGCACCATGAATCGATGCGACAATTGGTTTAGGGAAGTTTTCCATCCGTTCAAAGAGGTCCTGGCCTCTTTTGGAAAGCTTTGAAAAATCTTCGCCGCTTTCTACTTTGGTGAATTCTTTAATATCTGCACCGGCAGAGAAAAACCTGCCTTCGCCGTGCAGCAAGATCACCCTTACTTCTTCGTTATTTTCCAGTTCATCCATCAACCCGTCCAGTTCGATGATCAAGTCACTGGCAAGGGCATTTGCAGGCGGACGCTGAATAGTAACGAGTGCTGTCTGATTCTCAAACTTGCAACTCAAATACTGCATTTAGACTTCCTCCTTACACAATACTTCAGTTCCCGGAGCCACAGCCATTAAGCAGCAATTTATGTATGGCAGGAACTTGTGCTGACAGGTCATATTTTTGTTCATTCATGACCCAGTTTGTAAGCATCTCATCGATTGTACCAAAGATCATTTGGCGTGCCAGTCGGATATCGAGGCCGGGAGAAAATTCTCCTGATTTTATTCCTTCAGCCAGGATCCTGTCAATCATTGAAAGGTACCCTTTCAACACTTCGTTGATCTTAAGGCGGATATCCTTATTGGACTGCCTTAACTCCAGCTGTGTAACGATGGCCAGATGGTGATCTTCCGACAAGATTTTACAATGATTTTCAATCATCACTAATAACTTCTCCGCCGCGGTTCGTTTTCCTGCTATAACTTCTTCAATTTTTTCAACAAACATTCCCATTTTCTCTCTGAACAATGAGATCAGTATATCTTCTTTGTTTTTGAAGTAAAGATAAATGGTTCCATCCGCCACTCCGGCCTGTTTTGCTATTTTAGAAACCTGGGCTTGATGATATCCATTTTCAGCAATCACTACTACAGCGGCATCAATAATCTGTTTATATTTCGGTTTGTCTCTTTTCATTTTATGCCCTGCCTCTTCAAAATAATGAATGACTATTCATTCATATTTTCATAATAAAATGCTCGAGAAAAAATGTCAAGTAGAATACTTGTCCCATTCTTCAACAAAAAGAAAGGGCGGATTGCAGCCCAAGAGTCGTTTCCAGTTATCTATTCAGCATGAAATTCAATCTTAACCGAGTTTTTCATCTTTGTCATTTAACTTATTTTTCTCTTCCTCCACAAGCGCCCTTCTCAGGATTTTTCCTACAGCCGTTTTCGGTAGCTCGTCTCTGAAATCATACAATCTTGGTACCTTATAAGCAGCAAGATGCTTTCTTGCAAATGAATCAAGCTCTTCTTCAGTGACTTTTGAATTTTCTTTCAGGACAACATACGCTTTCACCGTCTCTCCGCGATAAGGATCAGGTATTCCCGCAGCTACTACCTCCTGGACATCCGGATGTTCATAAAGAACCTCTTCAATCTCCCTTGGATAGATATTGAAACCTCCTGCTATGATCATATCCTTCTTACGGTCTACTACGTAAAAATAACCTTTTTCATCCATGTAGCCCAAATCTCCGGTAAGCAGCCAGCCGTCCCTAAGCGTCATTTCGGTTTCTTCAGGTTTGTTCCAATAGCCTTTCATGACTTGGGGACCTTTCACCCAAATTTCACCGATTTCATTTGGCGGCAGTTTTTCCCCCGTCTCCATTGAAAATACACCAGCATCTGTATCAGGCCATGGAATGCCGATACTGCCTTTTATCCGTTCCCGATCCCATAGGAAATTCGCATGCGTGACAGGTGAAGATTCAGTCAGGCCATAGCCTTCCACAAGCTTCCCGCCGGTGACTTCCTCAAATCTCTGCTGGACTTCAACCGGGAGGGGTGCAGATCCACTGAGACAAGAATCGATTGAAGACAAATCATATTTCTTTAATTCAGGGTGATTCAATAACCCGATATAAATGGTCGGGGCTCCAGGAAACAAGGTCGGTCTTTGTTTTTGGATCGTCTTCAGAGTTGTTTCCGCATCAAACTTTGGCAGCAAAATCATTTTATATCCCTGCATGACAGAAAGAATCATAACGGCCGTCATTCCATACACGTGGAAGAAAGGAAGTATTCCCAACATAATTTCTTCGCCCTTTTTACACTTATAAAGCCATGCATCACACATCGCTGCATTTGACACAAGGTTCTTATGGGTGAGCATAACCCCTTTAGGGAAACCTGTTGTTCCGCCGGTGTATTGGAGCAATGCTAAATCTTCCTCAAAATCAAACGGAATATCAATTGGTTTATTATCAGCGGTTTTCATGATATCCGTGAATAAATGAAACTGATCGGATGGCTCCACCTTTACAACAATGCCATATTGCTTCTTCTGAATAAACGGGTAAATCAAATTCTTCGGGAAAGGAAGATAATCTTTGATAGCGGTTACAATTACATGTTGAAGTGAAGTCTCTTTCATTACCTTTGTGACTCTTGGGAAGAGAATATCCAATGTGAGGATCACTTTGGCACCAGAGTCATTCATCTGATATTCTATTTCCCTTTCCATGTAAAGAGGATTGGTTTGTACGACGACTCCACCGGCAAAGAGAACTCCATAATAACCAATGACAGACTGTGGCGTATTCGGCAGCATGATTGCCACCCGGTCCCCTTTTTCAACACCCAGGGTCTTTAAATAATTGGCGAATTTCAGGGCAGAATCATACAGTTCATTGTACTTAATTTCCTTGCCCATAAAATGAATGGCAGACTTTTCAGGATAAAGTTCCGCTGCTTTCGTAAGGTAATCCTGCAATGGGGCAGGATTATACTCCAGCTCCTTCTTAATTTCTTCTGGATACAGTTCAAGCCAAGGTCTTTCCATAATACTTCCCCCCTTTGAGAATTGTTAGAAAATTATAATACTTTACACCATTATAGTATATCTTTACACCCGATACAATCGAATTAATAAAAGAGGAAGTTGTACAGGCAACAAAAAAAGAGCGGAAAGGAACCGCTCCTCGTTTGCTGTCTATACAAAAAAGACCATATATATAATGCCCACAATGATAAATCCTGCACAAAGACCCAATAATACTTTTGCTAATGTTTCCATTTCTCTCTCCTTATGAGATGCCTGCCCCTATGACATAGGACAGGCCGACTGATATGACAAGGGAAATAAAGCCTACGGCCCGGTTGTCTTTTTCAATTTCATCATCGATTTTAAACTTTGGTGTCAAAAATTCATAAATAAAGTATCCGGACAGCAGCAAAATGAACCCAAAAACTCCCCAGCCGATGGTGGTCATCAATGTATCATTTTCGGCAATCGAATGCCTGAAGATATTCGCAATACCAAATATCTTCCCTCCTGTAGCCATTGCTACAGCCAGATTTCCTTTTTTGATTTCTTCCCAATTCTTGTATTTGGTTACAAGTTCGAAAATAACAAGAAACAGTACAAGAAACAATATGAACACACTGTAATAACCGGCTGTTTGAATAAATTCATTTTCCCAAAAGTTCTCCATCCCGATACTCCCTTACTTTTTTTTACTATTTTGCAAGTAATTTTGCTTTAGATTGATTTCAGCTCCAGTGAAGGGAGGCATTAAGCTCCCCTCATTGTAAATAATGTAAATAGTTACTTGAATTCCACTACGCTGACACCAGTTCCGCCTTCGCCCGCTTCACCAAGCCGGACTCTTTTTACTGAGCGGTGGTTTTTCAAGTATTCCTGAACACCCTGCCTCAAGGCTCCGGTTCCTTTACCGTGTATGATGGATACCCTCGGATAGCCGGCCAATAAGGCATCATCAACATACTTTTCAACTCTCGAAAGTGCATTTTCGAATCGCTCGCCGCGCAGGTCCAGTTCCAAACCGACATGAAAATCTTTTCCTTTTACAGTTGCAAGCGGTTTGGTTTCAACCTTTTTCTCGGCTTGAATGAATTGCAGGTCGGATTCTTTTACCTTCATCTTCATGATCCCCATCTGCACTTGCCATTCGTTCTTAGAAACTTTTTCAACCAGATGCCCCTTCTGATCAAATGAAAGAACCTTCACTTCATCACCTGGTTTCAATTCCCGCTTCTGACTTGCATTTGTCTTTTTCGGTTTACTTCTATTCAATTCCGGCGCAGCGCCTTCAATACGTTTCCTTGCGTCAATAAGCTCATGCTCTTTGATTTCAGCGCTTTTTTCAAGCCTCATTTTCCTAAGGTCCCGGATGACGCCTTCCGCTTCTTCTTTCGCTTTCTCAACTACTTGAGAAGCTTTCACTTCTGCTTTTTCATATAAGCTGTCCCGCTTCTCGTAGAACTCCATCATTTGCTTCTGCATATCCTTATGCATCATCTCTGCCTGTTTCAGCAGTTCATGAGCTTCATCATAATCCGCTTCAGCATCTTTCCTGCTCTTTTCAAGAGAAGCAATCATATTTTCAATCTCTTTGCTGTCTGTTCCAATATGCGATTTTGCCCGGTCGATTACCCTGTCAGCTAAGCCTAACCGTTTCGATATTTCAAATGCATTGCTTCGGCCCGGAACACCAATCAACAATTTATAAGTTGGACTCAGCGTCTCTACGTCAAACTCCACACTGGCATTAACGACACCATCCCGATTGTAGCCATAGGCTTTCAATTCAGGATAGTGGGTCGTCGCCACCACTTTAGCCCCCCGCTGGTGCACTTCATCCAGGATAGAGATGGCAAGAGCCGCACCCTCCTGCGGATCAGTTCCCGCCCCAAGCTCATCAAACAACACAAGACTTTCATGATCCACCTTGCCGAGTATATCCACAATATTCACCATGTGGGATGAAAAGGTACTTAAGCTTTGCTCTATCGACTGCTCGTCTCCAATATCGGCGTAAACATTTTGGAACACACCCATTTCAGATCCGTCCAATGCAGGTATTTGCAGCCCGGATTGTGCCATCAATGTCAAAAGGCCAATGGTTTTCAGTGTCACCGTTTTACCGCCGGTGTTCGGACCGGTAATCACGATAGAACTGAAATCTTTCCCAAGTTCAATATCATTCGCTACTGCCTCATCAATAGGCAGCATTGGATGGCGTGCCCTGTTCAGCTTTAAGACTTGATTGCCATTGATTTCAGGCTTTGTCCCTTTGATGGACTTCCCGTATTTTGCTTTGGTGAACATGAAGTCGATATCTGCAAGAACCGAGACAATGGTCAAAAGGTCTTCTGAAAATACACTGACTTCGACCGTCAGTTCAGTAAGGATTTTCTCGATTTCCTGACCTTCTTTGAGTTTCAGTTCACGAAGTGCATTATTCAGCGACACAATGACTTCAGGCTCAATGAAAAGTGTCTGTCCTGAAGAGGATTGATCATGAATGATTCCTCCGTAATTCCCGCGATATTCCTGTTTAACAGGGATAACGTATCGATCATTACGGATTGTGATAATTGCATCCGACAGCATCTTCTGTGCATTGCTCGAGCGGATCATTCTTTCAAGCTTCTCTCTGATACGCCCTTCGTTTGCCCTGATCTGCGAGCGGATCTGCCTTAACGAATCACTTGCAGAATCAAGAATAGCTCCATTCTCATCCACTACTGCTTTAATTTTATGTTCAAGGGGAGTCAAAACGGCCATCTGACTGACTTTCTCAGTTAAGATAGGCAGTTCAAGTTCCTCCTCTTCCTCTAAATCTTCCATGAACAAACGGAACTGTCTGCTTGCACGAATCGTGCTCGCTACCTGTACGAATTCCTGCGGTCCCAGCATTCCGCCGATAGTTGCACGCTTAACTGCTGGGCGGATATCAAATATACCACCAAGCGGTGCATGGCCTTTCATTCTCAAAATACTGGCGGCTTCGTCTGTTTCTTCCTGTATTCTGATGACTTCTTCCAGAGTAGTTGAAGGCTGGAGACCTTCCACTTTTGCCCTTCCAAGTGCCGAAGCGGCAAATCCTGCAAGTAGCTCTTTTACCTTGTTAAATTCCAGAGTCCTTAGTACTTTATCATTCATGGAGTTTACTCCTCCTACCTATCCATCGTTTCTTTTTAAAAATTTCAGCAAGTCATCGCTCTCATACGTATTAATGACAGAACTTGCTTTCACCCATCCCTTTCTGGCTGCACCGACCCCGACTTCCATGAATTCGAGATGGTCGATACTGTGGGCATCTGTATTGATGACAATCTTAACACCGGCTTCCACAGCCTTTTTAATATTTTCAGATGAAAGGTCCAGCCTGTTTGGATTGGCATTCAATTCAAGTGCAGTGCCTGTCTCTTTTGCCAGTTCGATAAGCATATCGACATCGACGTCGTAACCTTCCCTTCTGCCGATGATCCTGCCTGTCGGGTGGGCAATGATGTCTACATGAGCATTCTTCAATGCCGTTTTCATACGGTCCATGATCTTGTCCCTTGACTGTGAAAAACTCGAGTGAATAGATGCGATGACAAGATCCATCTGTTCAAGGACCTCATCTTCATAATCCAGTGTCCCGTCAGGCAGAATATCCATCTCGATACCTGAAAGGATTGTAATATCATCATATTTATCATTCAGCTTGCGGATCTCATCCCGCTGTTTCAACAATCTTTCCGCAGTCAGCCCATTGGCAACCTTCAAGTACTGGGAATGATCGGTGAAAGCCATGTACTTATATCCTTTTTCCCTGCATGCTTCAATCATTTCTTCCAGTGAATAGGCCCCATCCGTCCAAGTGGAATGCATATGCAGATCGCCCTTGATGTCCTTCAACTCTATTAGTCCGTAGTCTTGTGAATAGTGCTCGATTTCCCTGCCGTCTTCTCTTAATTCGGGCGGGATCCAAGGAAGGCCGAAATGATCAAAGAATTCCTCTTCAGAGCGGAAAGTGGCCATTTCACCCGTTTCGGCGTTTTCCACTCCGTACTCACTGATCTTCTCTCCTCTTTCTTTTGCAATCTGCCTCATCCTGACATTATGATCCTTTGAGCCTGTAAAATGATGAAGCGCGGTTGCGTACTCTTCTGGCTTTACCAGCCTGAAATCAACGGATACTTCCCATTCATAGCGGAAAATCAATGATATCTTTGTATCCCCGGCCGCAGATGATTCTTTAATATCCGGAAGGTTCATGATTTGCTCCTTGACTGCTTGTACATCTTCCACTGCGATGATGAAATCAAGGTCCTTGACTGTTTCTCTCATTCTTCTCAAACTGCCGGCACGGGAATATTCTTTTATCCCTTTCATTTTTGAAAGAGCTTCTTCAATTTTTTCGGCAACAGGAAGCATATACGCGATTGGAAGCCTTTCGGGCTGTGAACCCGCACTTTCAATAGCCGCTAGGATCTTTTCCTCCGTCTTTTTGCCAAAACCTGATAAAGAAGATACTTTCCCTGCCTCACAGACGTCCTTTAAATCTTCTATGTTCGTGACGTTCAGTTCTTGATAAAGCTTGGCTATCTTCTTCCCGCCAAGACCAGGCAGCTTCAAGAGCGGTACCAGCCCATCAGGAACTTCCTGCTGCAGCTCTTCCAGGACGCTGGATTTCCCATCAGTAATGTACTCTTCAATTACGGCTGCAGTGCCCTTCCCTATCCCGTTAATTGCTGTAAAGGAATCTATCTCATTCAGGCTTCTGTCATCCGTTTCAAGCGCGTTCGCCGCTTTGCGGAACGCCGAGACCTTAAATGTGTTTTCACCTTTTAACTCCATGTATATAGCAATAGTTTCAAGCAATTTTATAATATTTTTTTTATTTACCGTCATTCGATCACCCTCTTATGTGAATTTTCCAGAGTAATGTCTATTTTCCATAAGGCGTTTTTTCAGCCTCCAATATTAATACTATCAGAATACCTGTCTAAAAGGAAAAATATATAGATGAGAGGATGGATGGACATTACAAGGTGGACAATTCTTAATCCTGCGGGGACTGGCGGACCTAGGAACACGCACCTCCAGCACCTGATGCTCTACGGTTGGTTCCCCACTTCCTCCATACATTTAAAAGCTGCTTTCAGGTGAAGGAAGGTGGACGTCTATATACACTTCTCCTGTTAAAACCACCAACCCTTGTATCTAAATCTCATTTCTTTGTACATTTCTCCCCTTAAAACCATCAACTCATGTATTTAGAACCGCTCCCAAAGACAATGAGCATCAACTTAATTCAGTCATCGTTTTTTCTCTTACAACGCTTTAAAGCGTACACCCATGTGCTCCGCTTGCGTTATTTTCACTGTCCGTGGAATTGCTCAGCCTGCTGAAGAAAAGCGATAACAGTACATAAGATTGAAAAGACTTGAAAATGTGATACACACAAAAAGGGACCGGCCAAATTAACTCCGGCCAGTCCTCAGTATAAAATTATTCTGATACGTAATTGATCCACCAGTCCTGTACCTGATCCGATAAAAATGGTGTATGGGTAATCATGAATTCAGCAAGCACTGAATCGTTCAGTAACGTTTGAACCATGGCAATCGGCAGCAATGCCGCGATATATAAAAGAATAAAGAGAATAATATAAGTTTCAATGAATCCGAGTATGCCTCCGCCAAAAACATTCAACTGCTTCAGGATCGGCAGGTGTGCAAGGAAATCGAGCATGGAACCGATGATTTGAAACAGAATCCGGGCAGCAAAAAATATGATGGCAAATGCGATAACCCGATAATAAGATTGATCCAGATTGGTTGCTTCAAACAGCATGTTCAGTGCAGATTCTTCATCAAGCACAGGGAATGGAATCCATAAAGTTAATTTTGGCGCCAGCTCTTCATAATAAATATAGGCAATGATAAATGAAATAATGAAACCTGTCATATGTACAAGCTGAAGGATAAACCCTCTCCTCAATCCGACAAAGAATCCGAAAATGAGGATAATCAATAGTGCTAAATCAAGCATAATATTTTCAATCCTTTAATTTTTTTAATTCTTCTTCCAGACTTTCACAGTACTCTTTCAGCTTTAGGTTGTCATGAAGCGTATTTACTGCTGTGAGCACTGCAAGCTTGCTTTTATCCAAGGAAGGATTCATGGAGCTGATCTCTCTCATCTTCTCATCTAAGAGGGAAGCCACAAGGCGGATATGACTGGTAGATTCAGTCCCGACAATAACATATTGCGTCCCATATATATCCACAGTTGTACGGTTTTTTTGTTCTTGAGACAACATGAAAGCCCCCTATCATAAGAATCCTAAACATAATCATAACATGAAAATATTTATTATGGGAAAGAATTTGTCATTTTTAGTCTATATTTGTTAACAATTCTAAAAGCATTCAAAGTTTGATATGATTTAAGTTCGAACATACATATGAACACTTTTTTCAAGAAGGGAATGGGCTATATGGCAAATACCGTTTTACAATGCACTACGGCAAAAATCAATGAAATGAAAGCATATTATAAAAACAATCTCCAGGATAAAATGCCTCCAGGTTCAGTGTTCACTGCAAAAGTCTCCGGCTGCACCATCACCGCTTACAAGTCTGGAAAGGTCCTTTTTCAGGGAGGAAGCGGGCAAGAAGAAGCCGGGAAATGGGGAACCGCCCAAGCCCCTGCCTCCAACAAGGGAAGTAAACCTAAAACGAATCCAAAGCTTCCTGCGAACATTGCGGAAATGTCTCTCATCGGGTCTGATGAAGTGGGCACAGGAGATTTCTTCGGTCCGATTACTGTCGTTGCCGCCTATGTGAAAAAGGAACAGATTCCACTCTTGAAAGAGCTGGGTGTCAAAGATTCAAAGAACCTGAATGATGAGAAAATCATAGCAATCGCGAAAAACCTGCTTTCTGTCATCCCTTACAGTCTCCTTATCTGTCATAACGACAAATATAACGCCTTGCAGGAAAAGGGAATGTCCCAGGGGAAAATCAAAGCGCTGCTCCATAACAGGGCCATCTTGAACCTTCTTCAAAAAATAGCACCGGAAAAACCTGAGGCTGTTCTGATTGATCAGTTCGCTGAGGAAAACACCTACTATAAATATTTAGCTGGTCAAAAAGAGATTCACAGAGAGAACGTACTCTTCAGTACAAAAGGCGAAAGCATTCATCTGTCTGTTGCTGCCGCTTCCATCCTTGCACGCTATGCCTTTGTCAAAGAGATGGACAAACTGAGTGCGTTGGCAGGATTTCCGATCCCTAAAGGCGCTGGCAAGCAGGTCGATATTGCCGGAGCCAAAATCATTCGCAAGTCAGGTGCGGATGAGCTGAAAAAAATCACCAAGTGGCACTTTGCGAATAGCGATAAAGCGCAGAAGCTTGCGCGGGGGTAAGGTTGGCCACGAACTTAGTTATTCCACATTTGGCACAAGCTAAGTATCTGGCTTTCGGTTCTGGAGCAGGTGCAATGATTCTGGATTAGATGCATTACTTTTGATTTAGACGCATAACTTCTGATTTAGACGCAAAAACCACCCCAGCAGACGATCTGCAGGGGTGTTTTTTTACACTATATTATCCTCTTAACTCCGCTCCGGCTTTCGCTTTCACCGCTTCCAGGACTTTGTTATGCGCTTTGACGACTTCATCATCTGTCAATGTGCGTTCCGGGTCAAAGTATTTCAGTGAATAGGCAAGTGACTTTTTGCCAGGCTCCATGTGCTCGCCTTCGTACAAGTCAAAGATGGAAACCTCTTTCAACAGCTTGCCGCCTGCTTCTTTGATGATAGTCTTCAACTCACCGGCTTTAGCTTGCTGATCCACTACAAGAGCAATATCCCTTGTAATTGATGGGTATCTTGGAATTGCAGTATATTGAAGTGCCGGCAGGCCGTAATTGAAAATTGGCGCTGCTTCAATTTCAAATACATAAGTCTCGTTAAGGTCCATGGCTTTTTGAACCTCCGGATGTACCTGTCCGGCAAATCCGATCACAGTTTCATCCAACAGAATTTCTGCCGTACGGCCCGGATGCATTCCTTCACGCTCAGCTTGGCGGAAGGTGATGTGTTCCGATACACCCAGTTCCTCAAACAGCCCTTCAAGAATTCCTTTCACCACGAAGAAGTCAACCGGCTTCTTTTCTCCCTGCCACGGATGGCTGTTCCATAACCCGGTTAAAGCACCTGCAATATGTTCATGCTCGGAAGGAAGCTCCTGGTTCTCTTCTTTCAAGAAGACAGAACCAACTTCGTAAAAAGCAAGAGAGTCATTTTGACGCGCACTATTGTAAGACAACGCTTCAAGCAATTGCGGGATGATGCTTAGACGCAGATTGCTGCGCTCTTCACTCATTGGCATGATCAGACGAATCGGCTCACGTTTATGAAGTGCAAACTGTCCTGCCTTTGCATCATTCGTCAAGGAATAAGTGATGGCCTGCATCAACCCGGATCCTTCAAGATTGCGGCGCGTTGCACGGCGCTTGATCTGGAATGGCGTCAGGCTTCCTGCAGTTGCATCCCCTTCAGGAAGTGTCAGCGGTAAATTGTCGTAGCCATACAGCCTTGCAACTTCTTCAAGGAGATCTTCTTCAATTGTAATATCCCCTCTTCTTGTAGGAACTGTTACTTGGAATTCATTACCCGAAACGGACACTTGGAACTGGAGACGGCGGAAGATAGATTCTACATCCTCAGCACTGATATCCGTGCCAAGTACAGAATTGATTTTTTCCAATGTGATCGTTACGACAGCTGGCTCCACTTTCAGGTTGTCAACAGTGACTGAACCTTCAAGAACCTCTCCGCCGGCAAACTCCGCCATCAAGGAAACCGCTCTTTCTGCCGCTTCTTTAACACGGTTTGGATCGACTCCCTTTTCATAACGTGAGCTCGCTTCGCTTCGCAGCCCATGATCCTTGGATGCTGCACGAACGGTTCCGCCTGCAAAGTAGGCTGATTCAAGTAAAACAGTTTTCGTATCCTGTCCTACTTCCGAATTGGCCCCACCCATGACACCAGCTAGAGCAACTGGCTCTGTGCCATTCGTAATGACTAAATGGTTCTCATTCAGTTTTCTCTCTTCTTCATCCAGCGTGACAATTACTTCCCCCTGCTTTGCACGCCTTACAAGGATTTCTTTTGATCCAAACCGATCATAGTCGAATGCGTGAAGAGGCTGGCCGTATTCAAGCAGAATGTAGTTTGTAATATCAACGACATTGTTATGAGGTCTGATACCAGATGCGATTAGACGGTTCTGCATCCACATTGGAGAAGGTCCGATGTTAATGTTTTTGATGACTTTAGCGACATATAGCGGATTATCTTCCGTCGCTTCAACGTTCACCGAAATGTAATCGGATGCTTTTTCGGAAGTCTCTTCCACTTTGATTTCAGGTTTTTTGACATCGCGATCCAGAATAGCTGCCACTTCATAAGCGACACCAAGCATGCTCATAGCGTCCGCTCTGTTCGGTGTCAATCCAAGTTCAAGGATGGCATCATCCAAGTTCAACTCTTCTACAGCATCGGAACCGACCTCTGTATCATTTGCAAATACGTAAATCCCTTCTGCATGCTCTTTTGGCACAAGCTTGCCTTCGACGCCGAGCTCCTGAAGGGAACATATCATGCCATGTGAAGCTTGGCCGCGAAGCTTTGCTTTCTTGATTTTAAAATTCCCAGGCAGCACTGCACCTACTTTTGCAACAGGAACCTTCTGGCCGGCCGCCACATTAGGGGCACCACAGATGATTTGAACCGGCTCTTCATCGCCTACGTCCACCTGGCATCTGTTCAGTTTATCTGCATCCGGATGAGGCTCGCATTCCAATACGTGCCCAACCACGACATTTTTTACTCCGTTCCCGATTACCTCGACACCTTCAACTTCAATTCCGCTGCGGGTGATTTTTTCAGCAAGATCTTCAGGGGTGATGCCGGAAAGATCTACATAATCCTGCAGCCATTTATATGAAACAAACATTTTTCTGCCTCCTTATTCTTTATTCTTGAGTTTGAAATTGTTTTAAGAAACGAACATCATCTGTATAGAAATGACGGATATCATCAATGCCGTATTTTAGCATCGCGATACGCTCAGGTCCCATACCAAAAGCGAATCCAGTGTATTTTTTAGAATCGAATCCAGACATTTCGAGTACGTTCGGATGAACCATTCCGCCTCCAAGGATTTCGATCCAGCCCGTTCCTTTACATACACTGCAGCCTTTACCGCCGCACATCTTACAAGTGATATCCATTTCGACAGAAGGCTCTGTGAATGGGAAGAAGCTCGGGCGCAGGCGGATTTCTCTATCCTCACCGAACATTTTCTTGGCGAATACCTGCAGTGTCCCTTTCAAGTCACTCATACGGATGTTTTCTCCGATGACAAGTCCTTCGATCTGCATGAACTGATGGGAGTGTGTAGCGTCATCATTGTCACGGCGATACACTTTTCCTGGACAAATGACTTTGATTGGCCCTTTGCCTTTATGCTTTTCCATTGTTCTCGCCTGAACCGGAGACGTATGGGTCCTAAGCAATATTTCGTCAGTAATATAGAAAGAGTCCTGCATATCTCTTGCCGGATGTCCTTTCGGAAGGTTCAATGCTTCAAAGTTGTAAAAGTCCGTTTCTACTTCCGGTCCTTCAGCTATGCTGTATCCCATTCCGATGAATAAATCTTCAATCTCTTCTACGATTTTCGTGAGAGGGTGCTTGCTTCCCTTTTTAACAGGTCTGCCAGGGAGTGTTACATCAATGGTTTCCGAAGCAAGTTTCTGGTTGACCGCTTCCTTTTCAAGTTTCTCGTTCTTTTCTTCAAGACGTTCTGTTACTGCCGCACGTACTTCGTTTGCGAGAGCTCCCATTTTCGGGCGCTCCTCGGCAGAAAGCTTACCCATACCTTTTAATACTTCCGTGATAGGACCTTTTTTCCCAAGATAAGCAACACGGATGTCGTTAAGCTCTTTCAGTCCTTCTGCTGCTTCAATTTTTTCGAGAGCTTCCTCTTGCAACTGCTTTAATTTTGCTTCCATGCAAATTGGCCTCCTTAGATCATTTTGGTAATTTATTAAGGCTCTTTTCGTAAACTTTGTTGATATTGGATATAAATTTCGAAAAATATTGCATTTGTTCACCGGAAAAAACCGGTAAACGAGAAAGAAAAGAGCTACACTCCCTGTTAGAGAAAAAATCATTGTATACAGGGAAAAATCCGGCTCTTGGGATTTTTCGAAAGCAACATTCAATACGAAAACAGCCTTTTTTAACAACAAAAAAACCTCCTCCCTATCAAGGGACGAGGTTATCGTCGCGGTACCACCCTTATTAAAACACAAGGAATCGTCCTGTGTTCTCTTCATTGGGATAACGGCTTTTCGCCGGGGCATCTTTCGGTTTCCAAAGAAACGTTCCCGATGCCAACTCAAGAGGTGAACTTTCACAATGCTGTCCATAAGGATACTTTCAGTCCGGGTACCCTTTCCCTGCAATGGTTACAACATGCTACTTTTCTCTGTCATTGTTTTTAACATATGTGCCATCTATTATAGAAAACATTTCCGCCGTTTTCAAACCTTTTTGTAAAATTACTGCGCCTTTTTTAAATGATACATTAAAATGCCGGCAGCTATGGCGACATTCAAGGATTCACTCTTACCGTAAATCGGTACATAAAGATTCTGGTCGGTTGAGTCTAAGATCGATGGAGAAACCCCATTCCCTTCATTTCCAAGGATGAGGGCAAATGAATCTGTGCTGTTTACAGTATGGTATGCAGCACTGTTTTCCAATGCTGTACCGTAAACGGGAATTTCTTCAGTTCTTAAGCGATCGATCCAGCTTGAGAGATTTCCTTTGATGATCGGCAGGTGAAAATGGCTCCCCTGTGCTGACCGCAGCACTTTCGGATTGTAAAGATCCGCGGTTCCTTCTCCAAGAACTATCACATCAATCCCTGCAGCATCTGCCGTCCTGATAATGGTCCCGAGGTTTCCTGGATCCTGTACTTCATCCAGCATTAAGAATGTCTTGCCTTGAAGTTCAAGATCCCCTATTTGGTTTTGTTGACAGACAGCAAACACTCCCTGGCTTGTTTCTGTGGCCGACACCGCTTTGGCTGCATCCTCAGACAAGGCAATGACAGAAACCTCATCCATATTCCAGGATGAAGGCAAATCGACTCCTTCTTTAACAAGGATCTCTTGAACGACACCTTTGTATTTTAGGGCTTCCTCTACCAGGTGGAAGCCTTCAACTATATATGTACCAGAGTTTTCACGCTCTTTTTTCGTTTGGAGCTTTTTCCATTGCTTCACTTGCGGATTTTTTGCAGATTGAACGTATTTCACAGTCAGTATCTCCTTGTGAACAATTTAGCAGCTTATTTCTTCTTTGCCGCTTTCGAATTTACATTATACCTCACATTACATACATAATAAACGTCAAGAGAGGAGAAGATATCCAAGAAAACATTACTATCAGTGTAAAGGAGCGTTGAAAATGGGCTTAAACTTACGTAATGCGATTATCCATAATGTATCCGGAAACAACCAGGATCAATTAAAAGACACAATTGTAGATGCCATTCAGGGGGGGGAAGAAAAAACCTTACCTGGGCTGGGCGTACTGATGGAAGTATTCTGGAACACTGCGGATCCACAAGAGCAGAAGATGCTGCTTGAAACAATCGAAGAAGGGTTGAATAAGTAATAAAAGCGGATGCTTATAGGGCATCCGCTTTTATTTTTGACTAGCAGAGAACGGTAATAAAATACAAGTAACAATAAAAATGGGGAAAGAGAGCTGATTTGGTCGCAGAAAGTTAAATACAGTAGCCGCCTTTAATTTTTTTGTATGTGAATTGTCAATTTGGATTAAGCCACCTACACATTTTCCTCACTTTTGTATGTGAGATCATCAATTTTAGTGAAACATATACATATCGCTGACCCTCTTGTATGTAAAATGGTCTAAATGAGTTATCCCACCTCTTAGCAAGCGACCTTCCAGAATTTCACCTCCCTAAAGTCGTAATGATACATTTCCTTGCTATAGCTTTCAAACATCATAAAAAAAGAGACCCAACAAGGAGTCTCTTTCAGATTTATCAATCAAACGTAATTTTAGCCACTGTATCTTTGTCAAGACGCTTGATGACTTCTGTGATTAATTTAACCGCATTTTCGTAGTCATCACGGTGAAGCATCGCTGCATGAGAATGAATGTAGCGAGTCGCAATCGTGATGGACAATGCAGGGACACCGTTAGCAGTTAGGTGAATCGCACCTGAGTCTGTTCCGCCGCCTGCGATGGCATCGAATTGGTAAGGGATGTTGTTTTCGTCAGCAATATCTGTTACGAAATCACGCAAGCCTTTGTGAGATACCATTGATGCATCATAAAGAATGATTTGCGGGCCTTCACCCATTTTACTCTGCGCTTCTTTCTCAGATATGCCAGGAGTGTCTCCTGCGATACCTACATCGACACCGAATGCGATATCAGGTTTGATTTTAGATGCAGAAGTTCTCGCCCCGCGAAGACCAACTTCTTCCTGTACC
Organism: Bacillus sp. SG-1; assembly: GCF_000181495.1. Classification (GTDB taxonomy): domain Bacteria; phylum Bacillota; class Bacilli; order Bacillales; family Bacillaceae_B; genus Rossellomorea. The sequence goes on along the minus strand of NZ_ABCF01000053.1, from coordinate 3,942 downwards.
GTCCCTACGCCGTAAACAACGTTTGGATGGTTCTCGCCTTTTAACCCTTTAAGGACATCGATGGCAATTGCACAGCCAATTCTGTTATCCCAGGCTTTGGCCAAAAGCATCTTCTCGTTATTCATTACTGTGAATTCGAAGTACGGAACGACCATGTCGCCTGGTTTAACGCCCCATTCTTGTGCTTCTTCACGGCTTGATGCACCGATATCAATGAACATGTCTTTGATATCAACCGGCTTCTTCCGTGCTTCTGCAGGAAGGATGTGTGGCGGTTTAGAACCGATTACACCTGTGATGTCGCCTTTATTCGTTACGATTGTCACGCGCTGTGCCAGCATAACCTGGGACCACCAGCCACCGACTGTTTGGAAGCGAAGGAACCCTTTGTCATCGATTTGAGTAATCATGAAGCCTACCTCATCAAGGTGTCCTGCCACCATGATTTTTGGACCGTTCTCATCGCCAACTTTCTTGGCAATCAAGCTTCCTAAGTTATCCGTCGTAATTTCATCAGCGAAAGGCTCTATGTATTTCTTCATTACGTCTCTTGCTTCACGTTCATTACCTGGCACACCTTTAGCATCTGTCAGATCTTTCAGCATGCTTAGTGTTTCGTCTAATTTCGCCATTATTTCGACCCCCTAATGTTTTTATGTACCGTTAACAATAATATCAAATTATCAGAATTTATTCAAAAGATTCACTCAACGCAATAGCAGGCTTAGTTAGGGTACCTCTTTTTTCAGGAAAATATCCATCAGTATCCTTCCTGCTGCCTCTTGTAATTCACTTCATTTTTCTGCTTATAAGCCTTCACTACGTCTTCATGGGAAAAGCCAAGTAGCTTACCTAAGTAAAAATACTGATGAACAAGCTGGTCATACTCTGTCACAGATTTTTTCGTCAATAAGCCATTGATAGAATCATAAATTTCTAAAAATTGACTCGTGACGTCTTTTTCAATATAGTTAGCTTCTCTAAGTTCAAAGTGCTTAATACCCATATAAATGCCTAGCGATAAAATAAAATGCACACCATCTACAAACTCTTCCAATATAACACTTTTTTCAGATGAAGGCTTTGTACTCCAGAACTTGAAGCACCTCGTTTCATTTGCCAGCTCTCCGACTTCCACCAGCAGCGACAGAATCTTTCTCTGAAAAAGATCCGCTTTCTCCAAACCATGTTCTTTTTCAATGTAGGTATCAAGTTCTCTCTGCATTTCAAATAATTGGTTAATATTCATGTACACAGCTCCCTTTCCTCTTTTTCCCTCGTAAAATCAGTAAATTGCATCGAATACTATAACATACTGGATTGTCATTTGCATTTTTGGTCAATGGGAAATGAACATCAACCACTGCGTTCGTTGTGTTTCCTTTATCTCATGCGGAGACAGTCCAGTCTGCACGCCGCTGAACGTCCGTCCGCTTTTTTAGTTACCGCCCATCCCGCGGAATCGCACGCCTGGAACGAAAATCAAAATACTTACTAACAACAACTTCCTGTAACAGAGCCAAAAGTTAAAAGTTTTTTCAAGAAAAGTGAAACTTTTTTCCAACTCAATCGTAGAGAGAGATAGTTGGACTAAGCTGTGTGATTGTCTGGAGGGTTATTAGTGCTGATACTTATTAGAATTGTGATCTTTGTTCTTATTATTTACTTATTATACCGTGCTTTTAAATACATTGTGAATCCCAAGCGCAAGTTGGAACTGGCGATGGACCAGAAGAAGTTCTTCTTCTTGGATGACCAGGAAAACGTGCGGAAAAACTTTCTCATCACCTATAAGGGTGTATTATTCCAAGGCGAAAAATATCTCGGAACCACGGATCGGGCATTTGATGTAGTCTCTATCTTTGTTTGGGTCGAAAATTCCTCCTCATTAAAAGGGATCAGTTACGAAGATCTGAAATACGTGGAGACAGAGATTTTGGAAAGATACCCAAACGCTTCGATTGATTGGAAAAGTCCCTTAAAAGAATTTATTGATAAAAAAAAGAAGCCGGAAATGGATTAACCATTTTCGGCTTTTTATGATGGCTGGTGAAAAAATTCACGCCACTTGATGATCCTTACCTTTTCCCTCAACGTATAAAACAGAATACACAGTCCCAATAAAATTAACAGAATGATACCCGGAGTAAATTCGGAAATAAATTCCCCAAACACAGTGTAAAAAAACGCAAGCGGCAAGTTGGCCAGGAAAGAACTCTTCAAGTAATCCCCCAAAGCTGGTTTCCTCTCCATCAAACAAACATTGAGCAGCTGATAATGAACGAATGGGACAAGTCTTAATACGGCTATCTGTCCTACCGTCAGTACAGCTCCCTGTCCAAACCATTTTTGTTTTAAGTCTAAAAGTCTCTGATTCAGATTCGGAAGCATTTTTAATATAAAGAATGAACCAGCCGATAACAGCGTTAATCCAATAAGGGAATAAATAGTGCCAAAAACACTTCCAAATAAGATTCCACCGACAATACAAACAAGAACGACCGGAAGGAAGATGAACTGCCTGAGAATATGAAATAAAATGAATGCGAGGGGAGCCAGCCATCCGCTTGATTCAATGAAGGCAAATACAAAGGCATACCTCTCGTCCATGCTCCCACCTCATTTCTACATCTTACTACAGCATATACACTCGTACGAGCTGTTAGAACAAGGCTTCATGTTATTATCAGCTCTTAATAATAATGAAAGCCAGTCCCGAATAAGTGATGAGCTCTACTGCAGATAAGCCAGGCAGGCCATACTTAAAAACAGCATGCTTCGTTTTATGACGGTACGTTTTCATTCCCGCATAACAGCCCACAGCCCCACCAAGAAAAGCAACCTTCCAAATCGAACTCTCTCTGATCCTGTACTTTTTCTGTTTTGCCCTGATCTTGTCATTCCCCATCAGGATAAATCCCATGAGATTGATAATAATGAAGTATGCGAGAAGGATCGCCAGTTGTATGTTCATTGAATTGCGCCTCTTTTCTGTATTGGTAGTTTACTAACAGTATAAGGGATAGGGTCTATTTTTGTTGTCAGCGAATATGATAGGCCTTGGAGTTGGTTTATTTTTCGCTTATAATTAGTCCAATTTTTTTGTTGAACTGGAATCTGGTCGTCCCCGGCTGAAATAGTCCATATTTTATCGTCTCGAACCAGAATTTGGTTCATTCCCTGTTAAAATTGTCCTTATTTTAAAAACTCAAATCAAACTTGGTCCATTCCCCGCTGGATTAATCCTTACTTAATCAACTCAAACTAGAATCCGTTCCATTCCTCAACTGTTTATGACGCCTTCCTTTTATCTTCATACAAAAAAGCCATCCTCCAAGAGAATGGCTTTGATTAACAATATTACTTGTTGTTTTGAGATTTTGCAGCTTCTGCTAATTGAGCAAATGCTTTTTCGTCGTTTACAGCAAGATCAGCAAGCATCTTACGGTTTACTTCGATACCTGCAAGTTTAAGACCATGCATCATGCGGCTATAAGAAAGACCGTTCATGCGAGCAGCTGCATTGATACGAGTGATCCAAAGCTTACGGAAGTCGCGCTTTTTCTGGCGACGATCGCGGTAAGCATACATGTAGGATTTCATAACCTGCTGGTTAGCTACTTTGTATAATGTATGTTTTGAACCATAAAAACCTTTTGCTAATTTAAGAACTCTTTTGCGACGTCTGCGTGTTACTGTACCGCCTTTTACACGTGGCATATAATTTCCCTCCTAGTGTTAAATCTTCGATATTATAGATTGTCAAGCATGTGACGAATGCGTTTGAAATCACCTTTAGAAACAACAGCGCCTTTACGTAGCTTACGCTTCTGCTTCGTAGATTTGTTAGCGAATAAATGGCTTGTGTAAGCATGAGAGCGTTTCAATTTTCCAGAACCTGTCTTCTTAAAACGCTTAGCTGAGCCGCGGTGAGTTTTCATT
>NZ_ABCF01000054.1 GCF_000181495.1 Bacillus sp. SG-1 | reverse complement strand
ATCCCTACGAAGTCCAGCATCATGGTAGGACTTGGCGAAACAAAAGAAGAAATCATTGAAACGATGGATGATTTGAGAGCAGCAAATGTAGATATTATGGCAATTGGTCAATACTTGCAGCCATCGAAGAAACATTTGAAGGTTCAAAAATATTATCATCCGGATGAGTTTGCGGAACTTCGCGAAATTGCGATGGAAAAAGGCTTCAGCCACTGTGAAGCAGGTCCGCTTGTCCGTTCTTCCTACCATGCAGACGAGCAGGTTAATGCTGCTGCCAAAGCTAAACAGGAAATGGGAGAAGCTCAAGTTCAGAAGGCATAATTTTTTAAAAAAGAAAGGACTGATCCTGGCCAGAAGGATCAGTCCTTTTGTTAATCAGTCATATCGTCATGGCCAGTATTGTCATATCGTTTTTGTCTGTCACGATCGATGCGGTGGACATCATCTTCGTTCATCTCGTTCATTTCATCATACATTTCACCGTTGGCGTTTTCGCCTGCATCAATCTCCCGCCCTTGGGGAGAATCCTGGAGCATCAGATTGATTGTATCGTCAATGGCTGTGTTGACATTGGCCATATCTGTGTCCATTGAGGCAAGGTTTTCGACGTTTTGCATCAGGTTCGGATCGTCAGTTACATATACGTGATACCAGCGCGGCACAACGGACAGCGCCGATTTCTTCACTTGATCTGCAACTTCAAATCGAAGGTCTTTATCTTTTGCATCGGTTCTATAAGCAACTAATACTTCTTCATCTGTTACAAGAGTGGATGCATCCTCTACTTGTGGAAGTGTGACGCTCATTTTACTGATGGAGTCGGCTACTTTTTCACGGTCAATCGTGTACATATCATCAGTGGAAATGGTTCTGCCGGCAATGGGACTCTTTTGATGTCTTACATAGCCAAATTGTTCCCCGCGGGCATGCTCACTGTTTTCAACTTCTCTGTAGATATCTTCATCTTCACCAATATTGATGGAGTTTCCGCTATCGTGAAAGATTTCATCGCCATCAGAGGCAAGATCATTTGCACATCCTGCTCCCAAAAGGGAAATGCTGACGACTCCTGCTGCAAGTATTTTCTTATTCAATTTAAACACCTCCTCATTTGTTAGAATGACCAGGTGAATTGTATTTTTCTCTTAGTAATTAATGGACAATCAGTTATAATTTAAATAAGTGATTTGTTAAAGCTGTTTGCAGGTACAGGATTACCTGGAAGGGAATCAAGTAAACAGCATTATATAAAATCGGAAAATGGTTCGTTCAGGAAAGTAGGTGAAGTAAAGATGGTTTGCATTAATAATGTGTGTTATGAAGTGGTCGAGGAATTCCGGGATGGATTCAATGAAGAAGCATTCCGCGCTCGCTACAGTGATATTTTAAACAAATATGATTACATTCTCGGTGACTGGGGATACGGTCAGCTTCGCTTAAAAGGGTTCTTTGACGATCAGAATCAAAAGGCGACCTTTGATACCAAGATCACCACAATCAAAGATTATTTATATGAATACTGCAATTTTGGATGTCCTTACTTTATCATCAAAAAAACAAAACAGTAACTTTAACACTTTAAAGCACTAAGAGGGACAGTCCCTATTAGGGCTTTAAAGAAGTAAAGCCGGCAGGTCCCATATAATGGGATGCCGGCTTTTTTTATTTGTTTTCTGTATACGGGGGCTCCTCGTTCTGTTCCAGGTCGGCATGGACCGGGTGGGAACCGGGATCCTGTCTGGGAATATCCTGATGCAGTGATTTAAACTCATAGTTGAATGCACTGTAATAGCGCTGTCCTTCTCTCCAGGGAGTGGACTTGTTTTCAACAGGAGTATATTTTCCCCTCGGCGCCCCGTAAGGACCTTCCGGTGTTTGTTCTGGTACAAGGAAATTTCTCATGGTTTCGACATTGGAAAAATCCGAGTACACTTCTTCTTCTTTATCAAGGGTGCGTTTTTCTTTATTGAAAAAAAACATTTAGCCACCTCCGATATTTTTTAGTATGTGAAGACGGAGAAATCTCATGCTGGTAGTATTTTGGAGAAGAATTTTGCAGGAATATGTTACACTATAAGTTGAAAACTAAAACAGGCTATCTTTGGCATTGGTTGCTGCTCCAAGGGCATCTCACGTTTATCCAGGGAGTTTGACAGGTGAAGCAGCAATGTTCCAGAAAATAGTCGAGATTAAAGGCGAGGTGCTGCTCATGTATTTTGTTGACCGTGAGAAAATTGAAGAAATTTTGATATATATGGAAAAGCAATTGGACTTATTTCAATCTCAGGAAGAGTGGAATTCCCGAGTGGAGCAATTGGCATTGGAACGGATTGCACACACACTAATCGAATCCATCCTGGATACAGGCAATGCTATGATAGACGGCTTTATCATGAGAGATCCTGGAAGCTATGAGGATATTATCGATATCCTTTTAGATGAAAAAGTGATCACGAAAGAAATGGAACTCAGCTTGAAAAATGTAATTGGATTCCGAAAGATGGTCGTGCAGGAGTATACACAAATCGACCATGAGGCAGTGGTGAAAAGTTTGAAGGATAATATGGACTCTCTACGATTATTTCCTGTACACGTCAGAGAATACCTGACAAATGAGCTGGGACCGGTTTCTGCTTTCAGAAATTAGATATCCACCATTATCACTTCTCCAACAAGCAAAAACTAACATAATAAGACATAATATGATGCTCATCAATGGATTGAGCATAGCTGGAGGTTACTATGAAAGACTATCAAGGATACTTAATCGATCTAGATGGAACGATGTATAGAGGAACAGAAAAAATTGAGGAAGCGGGTGACTTTGTCAATCGCCTGATTCAGAAAGGCCTGCCGTATCTTTTTGTGACAAATAACTCATCGGCAACGCCGGAAAAAGTTGCTGCGAAACTAAGGGACTTCGATATCCCTGCAGAACCGGACCAAGTTTTCACCACTTCTATGGCAACAGCAAACTTTATCGCTGAGAGAAAACAAGGTGCAACTGCATATGTGATCGGAGAGGAAGGCATAAGGTCGGCGCTGGAGGAAAAAGGACTTCGGATTGTTGATGAGAAACCGGATTTTGTCGTGGTCGGAATCGACCGAAGCATCAATTATGAAAAATTAGCGTTGGCTTGTCTTGGTGTAAGAAATGGTGCTACCTTTATCTCTACAAATGGAGATATTGCGATACCGACAGAAAGAGGACTGTTGCCTGGAAACGGCTCATTGACTTCAGTCATCACGGTTTCCACCCAAACTCAGCCAATCTTCATCGGAAAACCAGAATCGATCATCATGGAACAGGCTCAGGAAGTCCTTGGTGTACCTAAAGAGAAAACGCTGATGGTCGGCGATAATTATGACACGGATATTCTGGCAGGGATCAACGCGGGGCTGGATACGCTTCTTGTCCATACCGGGGTAACCACAAAAGAAATCCTGAGTGAAAAAGAGATACAGCCGACGTATACCATCAACTCTCTTGATGAGTGGGAAGTTTGATCTCAGAAATGTAAAGATGAGTGAGCGGACGCGTTTCATGGGCATCAAGGTGAGTAATTGCTGCAAAAAGTGTCATGAGGGTTCGTCTCAAGGACATGAAAGTGAGAAAATCCCGCGAAAAATGTCTTGAGAAGGTGCTTCAAGGACATAAACGAGAGGAATCTGCTGTAAAAGTGTCTTGAGAGATCATCTCAAGGACAAGAAAGTGAAAATTTCTCTGTGAAAGTGTCTTGAGAGGAAGTCTAAAGGGCATTAAAGTAAGAAAATCCCGTGAAAAGTGTCTTCAGGAAAGGTCTCAAGGGCATAAAAGGGAGAAACCATGCACAGAAATGTCTTGAGACCGAGTTTCCAGTACACGAAAGCGAGAAACCATGAAAAAACTCTTATAAAGTATGATTTTCAATTCGCAATCATCAATAAAAACTCAAACAAAAAGGAAGGCGCACAGCCTTCCTTTTGTGCTCCCTATTCCTCATCCTCATCATACCGGTGTGCCAGTCTTGAAGAGGCTGCAGCAGCAATTGCACCGACAATGTCATCCAGGAATGTGTGACATTTATTCGATGATTTATCATTTAATTTTTCCAGTATTCCCGGCTTCTGTTTATCGATATATCCATAATTGGTAAAGCCGATGGATCCGTAAACATTCACGATGGAGAAGGCTAGAATTTCATCGACGCCGTAAAGACCTTCATCCACCTCGATGATGGATTGCAGGGGTTCTTCAAGCATGCCTTTTTCAGCGAGCCGGTCTAACTGAATCCCTGTAAGGATTGCATTTTGCACTTCCCGTTTTGACAGAACTCTTTCGATGTTATTGCGGCATTCTTCGATTCCCAGGTTAGGGTGATATTTTTTCTGCAGGAACAGGACAAGTTCGGCGATATCATCTATTTCGACACCGCGCTCATGCAGCCATCTGCGTGCCGTTTCTTCTGATAATTTCTTTGATTCTTTATCCTTCATCTCCGTCACCTTTTCCTCAAGTTTTTTCAAACAAGACCTAAATGTCCATACTGCGCCAATTGTTCCATTCACTTATCTATTATTGCCCCCGGCAGGTAAGTATACTAATGTTCTGTAAAAAAATTGTGTGTATTTATAGTTATATGAAACAAGCTTGATATTTAGAAGACTTTTATCATTTTTTGTCCCATCCATTTTTCCCATCATGAATGATCCTTTTTCATTCATATACATAAGTAAAAGGATTATTTGGGGGAGAATCTCATGGAAGATATTTTAACGAAGCATTATGGACTGCAGCCGGAACGATCGTTCAAAGATGGTAGAGCAGAGAGATACATGGCGGATGGTTCCATATATACTATTGTCAATGTGACGAATAGGGAACAGGATAACCTGGCGGAGCTTTATAACATTTCAGAGCATATGAAAAAATACGGAGATCGGTATGTGTCTTCATTCGTCCCGACTGCAGAAGGCCGTTTCCTGGTAAATGAAAAGGAACAGGACTATACCGTGTTAAAGAATAATCCTCACAGCAGGAATGCTGAGGAAAAAATAGGGAGAAAGCTCGCAAAATTTCACCATAGGGGCCGTGCGATTGAAGAAAAAATCACGCACATCAGCCGTATCGGCCAATGGAAGACTCTTTGGGAAAAAAGAATTGAACAAATGGAAAAAGCTTATCAAATGGTCATCGAAAACCATCCGGTGGACGAATTTGAAAGGATGTTCATCGACAGCTGTCCTTACTATATAGGGCTTGCAGAAAATGCGGTTCAATATTTAGTGGATACAGAAATGGATGATAACCCGGTATACACTGATTCAGGGACTGTTTGCCATGAACGATTTTCAGAAGGAGTCTGGGGAAGGGAAATCACTATACGAAATCCTTTTGACTGGGTATTTGACCATGGCGGGAGAGATATCGCTGAACATGTTCGCGAGAGGTATTTTAAAAGACAAAACACCCATCAGCCGGACATTCAACAATTTTTACGAGATTATCAATCAGTCGAACCTTTGTCTTCCTTCTCATGGAGGATTGTCTTTGCCAGGTTGTTGTTTCCACTGCATTATTTTGAAACCGTAGAGAACTACTACCTGTCTGAATCGGAAGGCCAGCAATTTCAGATGGGCGAGAAATTGCATGGGTATCTGAATTCAACCCGTCATTATGAACAATTCCTTGGCAATTTTTATGGAGTCGGCGAAGTTCCGGTTAAGTCTTATGGCATCCCAGTGGTTACCTGGCTAAGGTGAAACGTGTTGCTTTCCATTCCCTCCTGATATTGTTAAAATATAGAAAAAAGTGCAAAAATGCAGGGGGTTTAGGAATGAAGCCATATGTTTATGTTACACGCAAACTGCCTGAAGAAGTTTTGACTTCTTTACAGGAGAAATATGAAGTGGAGATGTGGGATGATGAGAATATAGCTGTCCCGCGTGAAATCTTACTTGAAAAAGCAGGTGAAGCATCAGGAATCCTGTCCATGCTGTCAGACCCTATAGACAGGGAACTGTTCGAAAAGTCACCAAATCTGAAAGTCGTCGCCAACCTGGCAGTCGGGTTTGATAATATCGATCTAAAAGCTGCAAATGAAAAGGATGTTGCTGTCTGCAACACACCGGACGTCCTGACAGATACAACGGCCGATCTCACATTCGGTTTGATGATGGCAGCTGCGCGCCGATTGATTGAGGCAGACAAATATGTCAGGGAAGGAAAGTGGAAAAGCTGGTCACCGCTTCTTATGGCCGGAACCGATATCCATCACAAAACAGTGGGAATCATTGGGATGGGAAGCATAGGAGAGGCGTTTGCAAGAAGAGCAAAAGGCTTCGATATGAACATCCTGTACCATAACCGCTCCAGAAAACCTGAAGCTGAAGAAGTGTTAGGGGCAAAGTACGCAAGTCTTGAAGAACTTCTGTCCCAGTCTGATTATGTAGTCTGCCTTGCCCCCCTAACGCCTGAAACAAAAGGGCTGCTCCAAAAGGAACAATTCGAAATGATGAAGTCCTCAGCGATTTTCATCAATGCTGCCAGAGGGCCGATCGTCAATGAAGAAGCTTTATATAGAGCGCTTGTGGATGGAGAAATTGCTGCAGCGGGGCTTGATGTATTTGAAAAAGAACCGATTGATAAGACCCATCCATTATTGTCGTTGGATAACGTCGTCGCCCTTCCGCATATCGGAAGTTCGTCGGTGGAAACAAGGATGGAAATGATGGAACTGTGTATCAGCAATATCAAGGCAGTTCTTGAAGGAGGCACACCGAAAACATTAGTGAATAAAGAATGGCAAAAATAAAAAAGATGATCTGCTTCGGCAGGTCATCCTTTTTAGACTTTCGACACGCTCATTGCTTGGTTATCGTTGACCCGGGCAATAGCCAAGCAGTGATGGCACCAGCCTGAAAAAACCAGGCTCAAACCAAAAAGGAAGACCTGGAGTCCAGGTCTTCCTTTGGTGAATTAAAATACTTGTTCCACTTCCACGATTCCTGGAACTTCTTCCAACAGCGCGCGCTCAATACCAGCTTTTAGTGTGATGGTTGAACTCGGGCAGCTGCCGCAAGCACCAAGGAGACGAAGCTTTACAATGCCATCCTCGATATCGACCAATTCACAATCTCCACCATCGCGAAGCAGGAACGGACGTAATTTATCTAACACCTCTTGTACTTGAGGTACTAATTCTTGTTGTGTCATGTACAATCGACTCCTTTCCTTACCTTACTTTCTATTATAATAATATATGCTGAAAAAATCTATTGGTTGAGCCGAATTCGTGTGTTAAATTTTCCCTTGTGCAATAATAATGTAAGCGTTGTATTGGCCTTTTTGCTTTGCACGGCTTACTAAGTGATATTCATGCAGGGTCACGTCTTACAGTTTGTATATGCATGATGGAACTAAAAGTGTGGTGAACAGCTCTTATTAAACTTTTCAGTTACGATAATCCTGGAAGTTTTGTAAAATAAGAGAAAGGAAGATAAAGGGGTGGAGTCATGGAAAGAAAAGAAGTGGAAATCATCGTGTATGGTGCGGAAAAGGTTTGTGCAAGTTGTGTCAATTTGCCGACGTCCAAGGAAACATACGATTGGCTGGATGCGGCGATAACGAGGAAATTTCCGGAACAACCATTTACAATCAGATATGTAGATATATTCGATCCACCGGAAGAGGAAGAGCTGCAGGAATTCGCTTCCCGTGTCATTGAAGAAGATATGTTTTACCCCGTCGTTTCCATTTTCGGAAAAGTGGTTGGCGAAGGAAATCCTAAATTAAAAACGGTATTTTCTGAGCTTGAAAAATACGGATACCAGGCTGGTTGACTTGAGGCCCGGGCACCTTTTGAAGGTGTGACGGGTTATTTTTTTTGTATTATGCAGGAAACAAGTAAGAAGATTTATCTAGTAGCACTGGAACGTGAACCCCAAAGAGGGGAACTATGTTAATTGCGTCGATTTCAGGGGGAATTGCGTCTAATTTAAAATAATTGCGTCAAAACGAGCATAATTGCGTCTGCTATGAATTAATTGCGTCAAACCGCTAAAAAGGCTGTGCTGCCGAAACAACAAAAAACCAACGGCATCCAAGCCGTTGGTTTTCCTTCTCAATTTAGATCATCCATTATGATACTTATACATCCAAAGGACACCGGATTTCAGGAGCCTTGCCACACGGCCTGTTATTGAACGCTCGTTCACCAGTCCAAAGCCGTGTTTTTTTCCAAGAGATCCTAGTATGCCCTTCAGTTTGATGCGGGGAAGTTCTTCCGGCAGCTCTTCACCTTTCCAGCGCTTCAGCAGGACGGTGACGATTTGTTCTGCTTGTCCTTCTGCAAGTTGGGCGCTTGGTGCCTGAGGAAGGCTCGCGCAGTCTCCGACTACATATATGTGCTCATCTTCAGGAATATTATGATACTTTGTCAGTACCACTCTGCCTTGTTTATCTTTCTCTACTTCCATTTCACGGACAATTTTGTTTGGCTGTATGCCGGCTGTCCAGACGATGGCGTCACAGTGGATGCTGTCTTCGTGGTTATACAACGTATTTGGTTCGACTTTAGTGATACTTGAGTTATTAACGATGTCTACATCGTTTTCCTCGAACCACTTGTGAACGTATGAGCTAAGACGCTCAGGGAATGCACCAAGAATCCTAGAACCGCGGTCAAAGAGTTTGATATCCAAATCTGAGCGGCTTTCCCGTAATTCACTGGCAAGTTCAATCCCGCTCAAGCCGGCACCAACGATTCCGACAACAGATCCGGCAGGAAGGTTGCATAGTGCTTCATACGTTTTGCGGGATTTTTCGATCGATTGAATGCTGTATGTGAATTCATCTGCACCTGGTACGCCGTGATACTTATCTTCAGACCCGAGGCCGATGACTAAATCATCGTAGCTGACAGCCTCATTATCACCAAGATGAATCAGTTTATTAGCAATATCTATTTTTGTGACGTCACCATATTTAACCGATAATCTTGGGTGTTCCGGAAAGTCGACGCGGACATGCTGATCGGAGATGGTACCCGCCGCAAGCGCGTAATATTCTGTTTTTAAACAATGATAAGGCACCCGGTCTATAAGGGTAATAGAAACATCTTCGGGAAGCTGGTTAGGCAGCAGGCGAAGAAGCACCCGCATATTTCCGTACCCGCCACCGAGCAGGACTAAATTTTTCATAACGTAATTTCCCCTTTTGCACTTGAATGATGAACTCATTTCTGTCTTCACTATGCAGAAAAGCCCGGCTGATTGACGATGCGGGGAGTTGCAAAGTTTGCGAAATGAGGAACAGGTTTAAGTAAGCACTTTCAATAGTGGACATATTTATCTATTATTCGTATTAAATAAAACGTAATCACTAAAAAGTATATCGAAATAATAGATATTTCACAACAGAATTATGACAAATTATTCACATGATATTGATTATTTGGTGATGTAAGTTTTAGAAATTCCACTGCCCGTTCTGAGAGCTGTCAAAAAAGTATAACTCATTGACGTTATACTGGAAAAAAGGTAGCATTATCATGTAGTAATAGCGAGGTGAAGAAAGTGAAACCGATTATTGAGTTTTGCATTAGCAATCTTGCAAGCGGAGCACAAAAAGCGCTCGAGGCTCTTGAAAGGGATCCTAATTTGGATGTAGTTGAATATGGCTGTTTAGGGTACTGTGGAAAATGCGCTTCATCGTTCTTCGCTCTTGTGAATGGTGATGTGGTTCAGGGAGACAGTCCGGACGAGCTAGTGGAAAATATTTATCAATTCTTAGAAGAGAATCCGATGTTTTAACCTATATATCAACTTGAACAGGCAGAAAAGACCTTTTTTCTGCCTGTTTATTTATTATAATAAATTTAACTGAAAATCTATTTGAAAAGGAGAAAATAAGACATGTCTTATTTTACAGGGCTTTTACAAACCAACTTATATGTAAGTGATATTACCGACGCTGCCAATTGGTACCAGGATACCTTGGGGCTTACGATTGCCGCAGATTACGGAAAGACCGTCGTTCTTGCTTTCGGGGAATTATGATGAAGGAAAAAGCGGGCCCCCTGTGCTATGCCTGATTGAAAAAAAGGAAGCTGTTCAAAAACCACAAACAACGCATCCGGTGCTCGGGATTTCAACGGAATACTGTGAACGCTTGTATTATGAATTGAAAGAAAACAATGTAGAAGTGGAAGAGAATCCTTCGTATAAGGGCCATTTCAAGTTTTATGATCCCGATGGGAATATGTTGGAGGCTTTTTGCCCAGGAATCTATGATTGAAAAAAAGCTGGGAATCCCAGCTTTTTATTTTGCCTTTTTATAATCTTCCCGTAAATCCTCCCACCGATGGCGTGCCATTTCGATAATCCTCGGTTCTTTCGTGTGCTTTTGCTGCTGAATGACTTTGGAAAAGTAGATGGCAGATTGTGAGTAATTGCCGAGCCGGTAATACAGTTCGGCGATCAAATATAGTATCCTTGCCGTCGACATTTGGGTATCAATAAAGTCCTCTTGGCTATAGGAAGCACAATAGGCTTCTACTGCCAGCTTCATAAACCGGAACTCTTGGTCTGAATCTTTTAAAGTACGGTACAACCAGGCGGTCCGTAAATAGAGTCCAGCCTTGACGATCGGCTTCTCTCTTTTTACAGAGGCACTTAAAATCGCCAACTTATACGTTTTGATTCCTTCTTCAACTGTCCGCAGCCCGCCATAACTTTGTCCACTCCAATGGGCAGAGATATGGTTATGTATTTCATTCCTGATCACCGGGATCATATGCTTAGAAAAATTCTCCGTAAATGAGAAGCCGCAATGAGGACAAACATTTACATTATATAAAAGAGGGTTCAATTCAGTCGATAGGTAATTGGGACAAAAATCCGTATCATGCTGGTGGTATCTAATAAACCTGGAGCGGATCTTTGTTGTTTTAAACTCCCCCCGACATGAAAAGCACGTCAAATTACGTTGATAATAAGGAGATATCTCTGTCATTCCTATACGCTCCAATCCCATTAGGTAATTATACTTACATTATATAACACAGTAAGTATAAAGAACTAGTAAAATGGCAGAAATTATCAGTATTTTATATATCTAATAAAAGTTTTTTTTACAACTGCCTGTCCCTATTGCAGATTCTTCTGCCCGTAATCCACATCTGCCCATTTTGCAGATTGGTTGAGGAAGAAGGCAAAAAAGTATATACTGTAGACTAAATAGTCATAAAATATAGAGAGCAGATAAATGTTTATTAGGTAATAATGGAGGTGAATAATATGTCAGATGTTGTAGTGATTACAGAAGCGGCAGCACTGCAAATCAAGGATATGATGAAACAGAATGAGGAAGAAGGAGCGTTCATCCGTGTATCCATCAAAGGCGGAGGCTGCAGCGGTCTCTCATACGGGATGGGATTTGAGCATGAAGCCGGTGAAGATGACGTCCAGCTTGAACAGAATGGCATCAAAGTGGTGGTGAACAAGCAGGATGCCCCGATCCTTAACGGTACGAAGATTGATTATAAACAATCGATGATGGGCGGAGGCTTTACCATCGATAATCCGAATGCCATCGCAAACTGCGGATGCGGATCATCCTTCAGGACAGCGACGAATACCGGCACGCCGGAGAATTGCTGATCCATATAAAAAAAGCCCCTTGCGGAAATTGTTCGATTTCCGCAAGGGGCTTCTTTTGTGTTTCTTTGGGTAATCTGCGACTAATCCCACTGTCAAATCTTTTTCAAAGCTTCGTTAATAGGTGTATCGCCGTTCAAAATTTCAAATGTTTTATGATAAGTTTCGGATGCTGTAAGACAAGCGGTCAGCACATCGGCGACATCTCCACGGGTGATGCTTCCGCTTTTGTCTTCGATGGAAGAGGAAGCGATGATTTTTCCAGTCTTTTCACCATCCACAAGGGCGCCGGGCCGGACGATGGTATAGTTCAGGCCGCTTTCAATTAAGTGCTGATCGGCTTTTCCTTTTGCTTCTAAGTAGTGCTGCAGTCCATCTGGTCCAATTGAAGGGGTGTCCGCTCCCATGGAACTCAGCATGATGAAGCGATCCAAGCCTTTTTGTTTTGCGTAATCTATGGCTTTGATGGCTCCCTGCTCATCAACGGCTGTGGTCTTGTCGGATCCAGTCCCACTGCCTGATCCTGCTGCGAAGATAACGGCATTCACTTCATCAAAAACATAAGAAAAGTCATCTTCCAAGTCTCCGACAAGCGGCTTAGCGCCAAGATCCTCCATAGTATCGATCTGTTCCGCTTTGCGAATCATCGCTTTGGTAAAGTGCTGGCTGCTGTTGACGAGGGAGCTAATAACATGTTTTCCTGTTTTTCCGTTAGCTCCGATAACGAGTACATTCATGGCAATCATCCTCTTTACTTAAAGATTTCTTACTAAATGCTCTACCCGTAAAAGCTTTGATTAAACGCTGTCTAGTGCACTCTATATAGGATGGCGCCGTGTGTATCTTTTATTCTGCAGGCGAAGTTTTAAAAGACTCTCTTCCTAACCTTTGGTCTTTTTAGAAGTGGTTAAATGATTTCCGATCCAGATGTGTGACTCCGCGGGGCGGGCGGTGAACTAAAAAGCGTAAGCGGCCGTTCAGCGACGTACAGACTGGACTGTATCCGCTTGAGATAAAGGAAACACAACGAACGCAGTGAGTTGATGTTCATTTTCCATTGACCAAGAATGCACCATTAACCAGAGAAGCCTCTTACAGAAAAAATCCAAAAGCCGATTTTTTTCTAAATACCTCTTTAATCGAGTGGAGGAAATGAACTTGTTGACTTATCGCAAGGAGGGGGCAGGGAAGTCCGCTAGCCGGTGGGGCCTTGCAGCTGGATTCACAAGGAGAGAGACCGAAATGTGCTAGTCGCTAAGTACGTTCCAGTGGGTACGTAACCTTGGTCTCACCTGTCATCAAATGTTGAAGCGCCCTGGTTAGACCCGACAGGCAAATGTTCCTGAGAGAAAAAAAAGGCGATCTTCCCTTTTATTCTCTCAGGGTTATTTGACCTCGAGGGGCTGGGAGCTGGAACTAGACGTCCGCTATTCCCGCAGGACGTCGTTCACCCTCCGCTCCAAGCAACCATGATTACTACTTTTGATAAATTAGCATTAATCTATCTATAAGTATTAGCTTTATGAAATCAATTAGATTTATCAATACAAATGGATATAAAAAAGTGGACGAAAATCATGTTAGATTTCGTCCACTACATATCTTTCTTGATCAGCTGAACAAGGATGTACTATGAAGAGGCTGTACTCTTGCTTTTGGATCCATATAAGCTTTTGCGTTATTGACAGCAGTCGGCGCTTCGCCGAAACCGCTGGCAATCAGCTTAACTTTTCCTTCATAAGTGGATACATCTCCTGCTGCATAGATTCCTGGAATATTCGTTTCCATTTTGGAATTGACAACGATCGAGTTCTTTTGGATTTCCAAGCCCCAGTCCTTGATTGGGCCAAGGGAAGAGACGAAACCGAAGTTGACGATCAGTTCATCAAGCTCCAATGCTTCTTTTGCTTCTCCGCGTACTTCTTCCAATACTAACTGACTCACTTTTTCTCCGTTACCGATCACTTCGGTAGGGACGAAAGGTGTTTTGATTTCCACAGAAGATTGGTGTAGCTGGTCCACACTGTGTTCATGAGCGCGGAACTTGTCACGGCGGTGAACAAGTGTAACCTTTTCTGCAATCGGCTCAAGCATTAAGGCCCAATCGACTGCGGAATCTCCGCCGCCGCAGATTACTACTTTTTTACCGGCGAAGTATTGCATGTCATCTATGAAATAATGAAGATTTTTTCCTTCATATGTAGAAGATCCTTCTAATTCCAATCTTCTCGGTTGGAACGCACCGTTTCCGGCAGTGATGATGATGGTCTTGGAGTAGTGGACTTCTTTATCAGTCGTTAATTTAAAGACCCCGTCTGCTTGCTTTTCAACGTTTTCCACAGCTTGCTCAAGGCAGACAGTCTGCTCGAACTGTGCCATTTGTTCTTTTAAGTTATTCACAAGGTCCTGTGCTTTTACTTTCGGGAAGCCGGCTACGTCATAAATATATTTTTCCGGATAGAGTGTGGACAATTGTCCGCCCAGCTGCGGCAGGCTCTCGATGATTTTAACGCTTGCTTTTCTCATCCCGCCATAAAAAGCCGTGAACAATCCAGTTGGACCTCCACCGATGATTGTAATATCATATACTTTTTGATCCTCTTTCAAATGATATCCCTCCTGATTGTTTTGCAATATAGTCTCTATTCTACCACATGAGCTCACTTCTTCACAAAATATGTATCAAAATTGCGAATAGTCAGTTATATTGAATGCGCTTCCATTCCTTTGTTTTCTAATGTGAAAAAGCTAGTATTCTAAATTTTCTAAAGTTTAATTCTTTAGGGTTATATCTTGAAAATCAAAAGTAAAAAGAATAATATGTAAGATAGGGCATATTGTTAAGATTTTATGACATTTTTCATCCTTTTTTATTCTTTATCGTGAAATTTGTCACATACTTATTTATATTTCTTTATTTATTTCATATTTCCTCAAATAAAAATCTTGCCTGCGGTGGATGCTAAACATAATTCATCGTAAATTCTAAGAAAAAGGTGGATGTGATTTCGTTGAGAAAGCCAAGAATAGTTGTATTAGGTGCTGGTTATGGCGGCCTGATGACAGTGACTCGCCTGCAAAAGCAATTCAGCAAAGATGAAGCGGAAATCGTTCTGATCAACAAGAATGATTACCATTATGAAACAACATGGCTGCACGAGGCTTCCGCAGGGACGCTGCATCATGATAAAGTCCGTTACGATATCAAAGATGTCATCGACGGCCACAAAGTGAACTTCATGCAAACTACAGTGGAAGATATTAAAACAGATGCGAAAAAAGTGATCACAGCCAACGGCGAAGTTGAATATGACTACCTTGTCATTGCACTTGGTGCGGTATCTGAAACGTTCGGAATTAAGGGCCTACATGAACATGCCTTCATGATTGCGAACATCAATTCCGCCCGCCAGCTTCGTGAACACATTGAATATCAGTTTGCCACTTATAAAAATGAAGAAGAGAAGAAAGACGAGCGCTTGACAATCGTTGTCGGCGGTGCCGGTTTCACAGGAATTGAGTTCCTTGGTGAACTTGGAAACAGAATACCTGAGCTATGCAAAGAGTACGATGTTGATTTCAAGAAAGTCAGAATCGTGTGTGTGGAAGCTGCACCAATGATCCTTCCTGGATTTGATCCTGAGCTTGTTAAATATGCTCGTGCAAAGCTGGAGAAAAAAGGCGTTGAATTCCGCATCGGCACTCCGCTTAAAGAAGCGACTGCTAACTCTGTCATCATTTCTAAAGGTGAAGATGAAGTGGAAGAAATCCAAGCAGGCACAATCGTTTGGGCTGCGGGTGTCCGTGGAAATCCTGTAATTGAAAAATCAGGTATCGAAAACATGAGAGCCCGTGTTAAAGTTGAAAAAGACTTGAGAGCACCAGGGCACGACAACGTCTTCGTCATTGGTGACTGTTCATTAATGATCAACGAAGAAACAGAACGCCCATATCCTCCGACAGCTCAGATTGCAATGCAGCAAGGTGAAACCTGCGCCCGCAACATCACTGCTTTGATGAAAGGCAATGATGCACTGGAGCAGTTCACACCTGACATCAAAGGAACTGTATGTTCTCTAGGTGAAGACGATGCGATCGGTCTAGTATTCGGCAAAAAACTTATGGGATCAAAAGCTTCCTTCATGAAGAAAATGGTCGATAACCGTGCGCTTTACATGGTAGGCGGCGCAGGACTGGTAATGAAAAAAGGTAAATTCAAATTCTTTTAATAGATAGACAAGCAGAGCGAATCACTTCGTTCTGCTTTTTTTGATTGTTGTTCCTACACTACTCTATACTTTATTTTAACCGGAGTAACATCGATCACCGGCTTACAGCAAAGAACCGAGGTGATTAGGGAAGAAACACCGTATTATAGAAGGAGAAGCCCTGAGTAATAGGGTGATTAGGACAGAAACACCGTATTATAGTAAGAAAAGTGCTGAGTAATAGGGTATTAGAAACTAAACATCCTATTATAAAAAGAGAATTGTCAGCTAATAGTGTGTATAGCGAGGAAAACACAGTGAACCCCCAAAAAGAATTAAACCCAAAAGATCGGAGGGAATTGCGTGAAACGAGGAAATGTCTGGCTTGCTGCTGCCGGCCTGCTTGTTGATGAAGAGGGCCGGTGGCTGGTGGTAAAAAAGAAATATGGCGGACTTAAAGGAATGTGGTCACTGCCAGCAGGTTTTGTTGATGAGGGGGAAACCCTTGAACAGGCTGCCCAGAGGGAGGTAAAAGAAGAAACCGGTCTGGACACGCATGTGTCAGGTATCATCGGTATCAGGTCGGGGGTGATCAAGGGGAAGATCAGTGATAATATGGTTTTGTTTTTGCTGACTAGGAAGGACCCTTCTCAAAAGCCGATCCCCTGTGAAAATGAAATTTCTGAAGTGAAGTGGATGACCAAGGAAGAGCTTCTTAAGAATGAAGAAACATCCGTAATGATACATGAGATGATTAAGCATGATTTCAAGCTTCTTAAATCAGGATTAGACCCAATAGACCCTGGTGAACAGTTCGGCTACACTAGTTATAAATTATTTTTTTAATTTTCTGAAATTTAAAGAAATAGCAAGATAATGGATGAAAGATATAAATGTATTCGCTTTCATGGCTGTACACGCGTTTTTTTGTCCCTTTCCTAAAAAATCAAACGATGTTATATTATCAGAAATCAACAAAAACTTTTTAGTGAAGGGGAGATAAGGACGATGAGATCAACACTTGAAACATCAACAAAGAAATGTGAATATTGCTCAGGCAAAGGGTATTTCCAACTCGTTCTTGGCGGCTCTGAAACATGTCCATGCTGCAGCGGCAGCGGTAAAAACAAATAATAAATAATAGCACTCATATTTTTAATATTTAGGGACTGGCTGAACTGCCGGTCCTTTTTGTTTTTGAATCCAACCATCATTGACATATTCAAATATGTTCATTTTGTGAAGAACCTGTATTTCCCTCCAATGTTTATTGACGGTGGATGAAACATTCAGTACACTAAACTTTAGTGTCAATGGAGGTGCTCAGGAATGCAAATGGGAATTCCAGTTGTAATTATATCGATGTTATTATTTTTTGTGTTGTTTTTTGGTATTGGCTTTTTGCTGAATATGCTGCTGCGGATGACATGGGTCATGGCAGTTATATATCCTCTTATAACCATTTTTATTGTAGATGAAGTAAGGTTTATAGATTATTTTAGAAATCCCGGAGAGTCCTTCTCTGCCTTGGGCACTAAATTCGGGGCTCTTACAGCAGTGGATGTGCTTATCCTTTCCTGTGGACTGGCTGGTGCGATTGTATCCGGCATTACGATGAAGATTCTTAGAAAAAAAGGATATCAGATGTTTTAAGCCTTATGTATATTGGAGAACTCTTTGCTAAACGGCGAAGAGTTTTTTTGTTATAGATAGATTTAAATTTGATTTCCGCTCCAGATGCTCGACTCTGCGGGGCGGGCGGTGAACTAAAAAGCGGAAGCGGCCGTTCAGCGACGTACAGATTTCAGGGCTCTCGCATGAGATAAAGGAAACACGGCAAGCGGAGCGAGCCGATGTTGACTTATCGCAAGGAGAGAGACCGAAATCTGCTAGTCGCTAAGTCCGTTCCAGTGGGTACGGCCCCTCGGCCGCTGGAGCTTGGCCTCCTCGGCTGCGCCTGTGGGGTTACGTTCCAGTGGGTACGTAACCTTGGTCTCACCTGTCGTCAAAAGTGGAAGCACCCCGGTCAGCCCCGACAGGCAAATGTTCCTCAGCGAAAAAAGGTGATCTTTCCTTTTGTTCGCTGAGGGTTATTTGATCCCGAGGGGCTGGGTGCTGTAACTAGACGTCCCGCTGGGCCCGCAGGAGGTCAAGCATCTTCCACTTCAGTCACCACTTATTCAACTTAATCTACACAGGAAGGAGAAGAATTAAACATCCCATTTATTTTTCTAGTATGAAAGTTATTTCTCTCTATTCACAGAATGATGTTCTAGTGCCTGCCTTAGTTACTTTCTCTTTCCACTTGCTCCTGTTTTCCCTCGGGGGGTACCTGATAGATAGTTAAAATTCTATAAGCAGTAAGCTTTTCTCTTCACCACTCTATTCAGAAAGTTGAAACTATTAGACTTTTTAACTAATTCCTGAATATATTCATGTCTTTTGGGAAAGTAATAGAGATGGGAGGAGTGATTGTTACATGAAAAATATTAAAAAGTGGTCTAAGAGGCTTGTTATGGCCCTCTTATTTACAGCAGCTTTGTTTGTCACATTCCAATCAATTTCCGGGGTGAAGGCACAATCTTTTTCCGGCTGGCTGTCAGAACAGATAGAAACTAAGCATGTTGAAAGTGTATCTAAGGAGCATTCATATAAAACATTATCATTAAAAGAAAAGTTGTTAAAAAGGGCGAAAAGCCTCCGCACGCTGATAGCAGCGACTGAACCGGTTGTAGCGAAGCCTAAATCCCTTGAAGATGCTATTGATTGGTCGCAATATCCAAAGTCGACTGTAACAGCTACAGGATATACAGCTGGAATTGAATCGACCGGTAAACTTCCGGATGATCCGGCTTATGGTATTACATATTCAGGGGTAAAAGTGAAAAGAGACTTGTATTCAACAGTGGCTGCCGACCCTAATGTATTTCCGATCGGCACCATCCTGTTCATCCCCGGATACGGATATGGCGTCGTGGCTGATACAGGAAGCGCCATTAAAGGACATAAGCTTGACTTGTATTACGAAACAGTAGATGAAGTATACGAGCTCTGGGGCAAGAAAGAGCTGGAGGTCTATATCGTCACGAAGGGGACAGGAAAGCTCTCTGAAGAAGAACTTACAGCCCTTAATGAAAATGAAAGCATGCAAGTGTTCAGACAGAAGTATATACAAAAGGTAGAAGAATAATGAAAAGAGGAAGGGCCCGAAAAGGGCTCTTCCTCTTTTGTTAGGCTGGTTTTCTTGAATTTTGTCGCTATTTGATATGAATCCACAAAAAAATATAACCATAATCCAAGGAAATACCATGGTAAGCAAGAGAGAACAGAGCTAGTCATTCAGAGAGAAAAAACCTTGTAACCAGGGGGGAATCCGGCACTAGGGATTTTTCCCAAAGCAACAATCTATAGGTAGAAAGTCTTTTGTTAAGTAGTAAATGTGATGGATCCAAACTGTTGGGGGTGCAGAATTTTCCCCAGCTTCAATGCGCCCTCCAGCAATCTTGGGGAAGGCCTGCAGTATAAATCCTCTTCAAGGACGAGGATGCGGTCATTCATGACAGCCTGAAGGTTATTCCAGCCATTTCTTTTTGTGACTACCTTTGGGTTCACTTTTTCGCGCCTTACGCCGACCCATGCAAGGCATATGTAATCAGGATTTCTTTTGTAAACATCTTCCCAATCCGTCTGGATGCTGGCAAGGTCAACATCTCTGTATACATTTTGTGCTCCTGCAAGCCTGCTTAATTCTGTGAGCCAATTTATTTTTCCAGGAGTAAAAACGGGCTTTGGCCACCACTCCCAATAAAGCTCTGGAGAATGGTCTGTTTTGTTGGCGGCTTCTTTCAGCAAGTTGATTTTTTCGTGGAATTCTTTTTGCATTTCAACAGCTTTTTCTTCAATACCGCAAGCTTTTCCAACCGTCAGCAAGTCATCGGCAATGTCCTCGAAGCTCTGTGGATTGGTGACTATATAAGGCAGGTTCCTTTTGTTCAGCTCTTCTATATTTTTTTCCATGCCCGGCACGCTTAAGGAGGCCAGGATTAAGTCCGGTTGGAGAGCTTCAACTTTATCCATATCAATGCTGAGGTCAGGACCAAGCTTTGGGAGAGTGTGGACTTCTTCTGGATAATCGGAAAAGTCATCAACTCCTACCAGGGAAGAAGTCAATCCCAAGTAGTCGACGACTTCAGTGTTACTGGGACAAATGGATACGATTCTCATAAAAGGTCCCCCTATTACTAAAGAGTATAGTAAATAACCAATGTCAGGAGTATTCCAGAAAGCCCGCCAAAGAAGACCTCGATCGGTTTGTGGCCGAGCAGTTCTTTCAATTCTTTGCGTTTTTCTTCCTCAGGTTTCTTTTGCCAGCCCTTTGCCTCACCTACAAACTTCTGGAAGTCTCCGACCAA
>NZ_ABCF01000055.1 GCF_000181495.1 Bacillus sp. SG-1 | reverse complement strand
AACTATCATGGACATTCTGTGGCGGGTGCTGCTGTTGCTGCACATGAAGTAGGACATGCTATTCAAGACAGTCAGAGTTATGCCTTTCTGCGTTTCAGGCATGC
Organism: Bacillus sp. SG-1; assembly: GCF_000181495.1. Lineage (GTDB taxonomy): Bacteria > Bacillota > Bacilli > Bacillales > Bacillaceae_B > Rossellomorea. The sequence goes on along the minus strand of NZ_ABCF01000055.1, from coordinate 19,197 downwards.
ACTTGTACCTGTAGCCAACATAGGCTCCAATCTGTCATGGGTATTTATCCTGATAGGGATCTTCACCCAGCTTTCAGGTATGCTTCTGTTAGGAATCGTCCTGATGGCAGCAGGTGTCCTTTTCCAATTGATTACGCTGCCGGTCGAATTCAATGCATCGTCCAGGGCAATGGATCAAATTGTTTCACTTGGACTAATTCGCAATGAAGAAGAACGCCATGCCAAGAAGGTATTGAATGCCGCTGCAATGACATATGTGGCAGCTGCAGCTGTAGCAATTATTGAACTGCTTCGCCTTCTCCTGATTTTCACAGGAATGCAGGGGGAAGAATAAAAAAAACAGTGCTCCCCATCCCTAAAGTGTACCCTTTGTAAAGGACATTTTAAAAAAGCCTAAGCTACTTTTAAAAGATGATCTCTGTATTGTACAGGGGTCATCTTTTTTCGATTCCATTGGTATCTATGGTGGTTATAGTAATTCATGTATTGCTTGATTTCCTTTTGTACATCCTCTAATGTCAGACAGGTTTTAATAGAGGTTTCATCTTTCAGGTGGCCAAAGAACGATTCAATGGGAGCGTTGTCCCAACAGTTTCCCCTTCGGGACATTGATTGGCGGATTCCAAGTTTTTTAACCATTTTCTGAAATTGGGGATGGGTATAGTGAACCCCTTGATCTGAATGGATGAGTGAGTCTTTATGTTTTTTAAACCTTTTGTTTTTCTTTAGTTTTTTGATGGTATCTGTGGCTAATTCCATAGTCATTCTGTCAGACACATGGTAAGCAAGAGCTTCACCACTGGAACCATCCAATATCATAGATAAATAAGCTCTTGAACTTTTTCCATAGCTCAAGTAGGTGATGTCTGTTAATAGCACTTTCCCGGGTTTACCCTGATTGAATTGGCGCTCCAGTAGGTTAGGGACCACTGAATGTTCCTGGGTGGCCTTCATTAGACGCCTATATGGATTCGCCCTCCGGAAGGGACAAACGATGTTATACTTCTTCATGATTCTTCGAATTCTTTTCAAGTTAAAGACAATCTTAAATTGACCCGCCAAAGTCATTTTGATTTGACGCGCCCCTTTCTTGCGATTCTTATGACGGAATGCTTTTAAGATGATTTCTTTCAGTTCCTCATCCCTTGCTTCCCGTTGTTTTCTACGCTCTTGGGACTCGGGAGAGTAGTATTTATAATAAGCACTTCTGGAAACTCCTGCGACCCCACAAAGGAATCTCACCATTTTTTTGAGCTTATATTTCTCTATTACGGAACGGATGAGAATGAACTTTTGACTTGGGGAGAGGACTACTTCTTTAGCCCCCTTTCCGCGAATCGAATCTTTTTAGAAGTTCATTTTCCTAGAGTATTTGAGCTTCTAGTCGAGCATTCTTATCCTCAAGGGATAACTCCCGTTCTCTAGGTCTCCCGGAATTGCCTTTCCTTGTGTCATTGAGCCCTAAAACTCCGTTTCTTTTATAAGCAGCACTCCATCTCTTACTAGCGGCATGAATACGTGCCATACCAATTATATCTGTATCAAATCCAGCCTCTTCAAAGATCTGTCTAGAGAATTTGCCTTTCTCTTTCTCAGCGATAAATTGGCGTTTAAATTCATCTGTGTAGGTAATTCCCTTAGCACTTACAGCTTTCACAAAAGGATTAATGGATAATTGTTTGATTTCTTTCTCTGTGAATGTTTTTTTACTCATGGTGTTTTCCCCGATTTCTACTAGTTGTCTATTTGTCATTATACAAAAAAATACCCTATAGGTAGACTTTTTTAAGTGTCTACTCTATAGGGTACATTTTATCCCGGGAGGCGCTGTTTTTTTTATGTGCGAAATATGGGAAACATTTAACTATGTTATCCATTTACAGTAAACACCCATTGAAACGTAACCCAGCCCTTCGGCATCGCATAACCCCAAGAGAAAAATAAGGTAAGATCGCCTTTTTTCTCTCGTAACGTCTGCCTTTGCTGTACAGTGCTATTGTTCTTTCCGGGGAACCTTAATCCTCCAATGGATTCTTGTTGGCATCGAGTGTGAACCCTTCCCCTAATACATCATGAACAACCGTTACAGAGACAAAGGCGTGCGGATCAACAAAACTGATGATATTTTTTAAACGGACAATCTCATTTTTACCCACGACACAGTATAGGACATTTCGGTTTTCCTTTGTAAAAGAACCATGTCCTTTAAGAACAGTCACCCCTCTATCCATCTTCTCATTAATTGTGTCGGCGATTTCTTCATGCTTGTCTGAAATGATCATGGCCCCTCTTGCAGCATAGGCCCCTTCTTGCATGAAGTCGATGACGCGTGCGCCGACAAAGACCGCTACAAGTGTATACATCGCTTCCCTGTAGCCTAAGTATGTAATAAGAGAAACGGATATGACCAAAGCATCAAAGATGAACATGGTTTTTCCCATGCTCCAGCCCACATATTTATGAACTAATCGGGCAATGATATCAACTCCGCCAGTTGTTCCGCCATATCTAAAAATAATGCCGAGTCCCACACCTAGGAACGCTCCGGCAAATAAGGCTGCTAAGAATAAGTCTCCTTCTAATGGAATTCTCATCTGATAGCGCTGAAAAATCCAAAGGAATACCGATAGACTGATGGTTCCTATAATGGTATAGAAAAAGGCTCGCCGCCCTAAAAACTTCCATCCGATAAAAAAGATAGGAATATTTAATGCAAGGTTAGAATAAGAAGGATCAATGCCGGCAAGAAAATATAATAGCAGTGTAATACCGGTAAACCCGCCTTCTGCAAGTTCATTCTGCATATTGAAATGCACAAGCCCGAATGCAAAAATGGCAGAGCCCAGCAGGATGAAGAATATATTTTTGGCTCTGAGCCCGAATATCATTTTTCATTTCCTCCAATCTGTTGTTTTCTAGCTGATCGTGCATTACTTACAAGTGACAGCTCAAGTTTTCAACTTGCTGTGAACTTAGGAAGAAAATCTATTTTATCTTCTCCATATGTTTGGCACCAATAAGTAAGACTATGCACTGACTTATAACAGAGCAATTATATAGGAAGAGATGAAAACTATCAATAAGTCTCTTTTCGTATATAAGTGCAATTTGTTGCTGCATCGATTTATTCAACATACAGTCTATGAATGGTGAACCTGAAAAACTTCCGTACCTGTTTTGAAATCAACTTATCCTCTTAAATAACCTTAGTTTAATTATTTGTCAAAAAACGTTTCTTTAGCTAACATTAAATAAGAAATCAGCGAGGTGTTCATATGGAAAAGCAAAAAACGATTAAAGAGATGCAAGAGGAAGTTGATACATATATAGGCCAGTTTAAGGAAGGCTATTTCAGTCCTTTGGCAATGATGGCCAGATTAACAGAAGAAATGGGTGAACTTGCGAGAGAAATAAACCACTATTACGGAGAAAAGCCTAAAAAGAGCACTGAAAAAGAAAATACCATTGAAGAAGAACTGGGCGATATTCAATTTGTTGTTACCTGTCTCGCGAATTCCCTGGGGATTGACCTGGAAAAAGCACATAATACAGTCATGAATAAATTTAACACAAGAGATAAAGACAGATGGACACGGAAAGAGGAGGAAGAAGACAATGGCACCAATTAAAGTAACGATAGCAGGCCCGAGGGGAAGGATGGGCAGTGAAGCTGTAAAAATGGTACAGGAAACGGAAGACTTTATATTAATCAGTGCCCTCGATCATAAAAATAACGGAAAAAGATTGAGTGACTTAGATGGATTCACTGGAGCAGATATACCTGTATATTCAGATATAAATGAATGCCTTCAAGCAGATACACCTGATGTACTGATCGACCTGACAACTCCCGAAACAGGATATTTACATACGAAAACAGCCTTAGAACATGGAGTAAGACCGGTTGTAGGTACAACTGGCTTTTCCTCGGAACAATTAGAGGAACTGACTGACCTTGCGAAAGAAAAAGAGTTGGGGTGCATTATTGCCCCTAACTTTGCAGTGGGTGCCGTTTTGATGATGAAATTCTCCCAAATGGCTGCAAAGTACTTTCAAGATGTGGAGATCATTGAACTGCATCATGATCAAAAACTTGATGCTCCTTCGGGGACAGCCGTTAAGACAGCTGAAATGATCGCTTCGCAAAGACAGCCGAAGGTACAGGGGCACCCGGGTGAAAAAGAGACGATAGAAGGAGCCAGAGGGGCAGAATATGAAGGGATGCACATCCACAGCGTCAGGCTGCCTGGTCTGATTGCGCACCAGCAGGTGATGTTTGGAGCGGACGGCCAAACATTGACTATCCGTCATGATTCATATAACCGAGCATCCTTTATGTCGGGTGTGAAAGTTTGTGTCGATACAGTTATGAAACTCGATACATTGGTTTACGGGTTGGAAAATATATTGGATTAATAAATACAGAGGCCCGGCTTCATTAGTGCAGCCGGCTTCACTTCTATAAGAGGGGTGATCGTGTTGAACATTGCATTAATTGCACATGATAAGAAGAAAGATAATCTCATCCGATTTGTTATAGCTTATAAAGAAACTTTCCAAAAGCATAGATTATATGCAACAGGTACAACAGGAAAAAGAATCAATGAAGAAACAGGATTGGACATCCATCGATTTAAATCAGGCCCGCTTGGCGGGGACCAGGAAATTGGAGCATACATAGCCAATGATAAAATGGACGTTGTGATCTTTTTCCGTGACCCATTAACAGCTCAGCCGCATGAGCCTGACGTATCTGCTCTTATACGTTTATGCGATGTATATTCTATTCCTTTGGCAACCAATATGGGGACAGCCGAAGTCCTTGTTAAAGGCCTTGAACGTGGAGATGTTCAATGGCGCGATATTCAAAAGGATAAAGAGGAGAATGACGGGAATGAAAGTTGATATCCTGGCATTCGGTGCCCATTCTGATGATGTAGAAATTGGGATGGGCGGTACGCTGGCCAAATACGCTGCTGCAGGGAAAAAAATCGTCATATGTGATTTAACACGAGCTGAAATGTCGTCAAATGGTACACCGGAATCAAGAGAGCGGGAAGCTGAAGAAGCTGCAACCATACTCGGTGTTCAGGAACGAAGGAATGTCGGCTTGCCTGACCGAGGATTATACATAAAAAAAGGATACATTGATGAAATTGTACGCATGATCAGGTTGTATAAACCGAAGGTCGTGTTTGCTCCATATGAAGTTGACAGGCATCCTGATCACGGAAATGCATCTGCTCTTGTAAAAGAAGCGTACTTTTCGGCTGGGATCAAAAAATATGGAGAGGACTCAATGGGCGAGCCCCATAAACCGACCGCATTATATTTTTACATGATTAACGGTTTTCATAATCCTGATTTTGTCATAGACATAAATGATTACATTGAAATAAAATTAAAAAGCTTGAAAGCATATCAAAGTCAATTTATCAGTTCAGAAGGAAGTGTTTCAACTCCTCTGACTGAAGGGTATCTGGAATCAGTTGAAGCAAGGGAGAGAATGATGGGGAAAACAGCCGGCCTGACGTTTGCAGAAGGATTCCTTGCTCATCATACTTTGATTGTCGACAAGGATTTATTAGGGGAGTAGTTTATGAAATTAAAAATAGGGATCACCTGCTATCCGACAGTCGGAGGGTCTGGCGTCGTAGCTACCGAACTTGGAAAACTGCTGGCGGAAAGAGGCCATGAAATTCACTTTATCACCTCCAGTGTGCCTTTCAGACTAAACAAAATGTATCCGAATATTTATTATCACCAAGTTGAAGTGAATCAATATTCTGTCTTTCAACATGCCCCGTATGATATCGCCCTGGCTAATAAGATGGCTGTTGTCGCCAGAAGGGAGAAGCTGGACATACTTCATGTTCATTATGCTGTCCCACATGCGGTATGCGCGATACTAGCAAAGCAAATGGCAGATACGGACCTGAAAATTGTGACGACACTTCATGGTACGGATATAACAGTATTGGGATACGATCCTTCCTTAACAGAGGCAATCCGCTTTGGAATCGAACAGTCGGATCATGTAACAGCAGTATCCCATGCCCTGGTTGATCAGACATACAGCCTGATAAAACCAGATAAGGATATTGAAACAGTCTACAATTTTATAGATGAGCGGGTTTATCGCAAAGTGGATTCAGAGCATCTGAAAAGAGATTACGGCATCCTGCCTCATGAAAAAGTCATCATTCACGTTTCTAATTTCAGAGCTGTCAAGAGAGTTGAGGATGTTGTGCAAACATTCAGCAGAATCGTTGAACATATCCCATCGAAACTCCTGTTGGTTGGTGACGGGCCTGAAATGACGGTCATATGCCAGCTTGTAAAAGAACTCGGCCTAAAAGATAAAGTCCTCTTCCTTGGAAAACAAGACAGCCTGGAAGAGCTCTATTCATTGAGTGATTTAATGCTCTTATTGTCACAAAAAGAAAGCTTCGGTCTTGTGGCACTGGAAGCTATGGCGTGCGGGGTACCGTGTATCGGCACGGACGTTGGCGGAATACCGGAAGTGATTGAAGACGGAGTCAATGGCTATGTTTGTCCTCTAGGGGACGTTGAGACAATTTCAAAAAAGGCAGTATCACTGCTGAACTCACACGACCTTTACAAGCAATACTCTGAAAATGCACTGGAGACTGCCAGGACAAAATTTCATTGGAGTAAGATAGTCGGACAGTATGAACAAATTTACAGGAAGCTTGCAGCTGAAAGAATAGGTGATGAAGATGCTTCCAACTCTCTTTAAACAGGCCCTTCCTGTCCTGGAAAAACTTGAAGAGGCAGGATATCAAGCCTATTTCGTCGGAGGTGCTGTAAGAGACCTTCTTTTGAACAGGCCGACCAATGATATTGATATTGCTACATCAGCTCTTCCCCAAGAGGTAAAGGGTGTTTTTCCAAAGACCATTGATGTAGGAATTGAACATGGCACCGTGGTGGTTATTTATAATGAAACGCCCTATGAGATTACTACTTTTCGAAGTGAAGAAGAGTACAAAGACCATAGGAGGCCCGAATCGGTAACTTTTATTAAGTCACTTAAGGAAGATTTACAGAGGCGGGACTTTACGATCAATGCCATTGCCATGGACCGTTCAGGAACCATCCATGACCCGTTCGGTGGAGAGGTGGATATTAAAGCCAAGACGATCAGAACAGTCGGCTCTGCTGATGAAAGGTTTAAAGAGGATGCCCTCAGGATGATGAGGGCAGTTCGCTTTATGGCGCAATTGGGTTTTAAAATGGAGAATGATACTTTTGAGAGTATAAAAAGAAACGGAAACACTCTCAAATACATAGCAGTTGAAAGGCTTTCGGCGGAATTCGAAAAGCTATTGGGAGGCAGATTTAAAAAAGCATCCTTCGAGTCTTTAAGTGAAACGGGTCTGTATCAATTTCTGCCAGGGTTGAAAGCGAATGTAGTGACCTCGGCTGCGGGCATGCCGATTAATCACCTTTCAACTGAACAAATGTGGATTATGCTCGTTCATTTGTCTAAGGGAGACAAAAGCATACTGGAGCATTGGCGCCTTCCTTCCAAGAAAATAAAGTACATTTCAAAGGGAGTTTCGTTTCTATCTGATAGAATGAAAATACCATGGGATCAGTACAGTCTATACCTAGCGGGAATATCAATTGCCCTGGATGTCCAGGAGGTTTATCATGTCGTCGACCCACACGAATCAACAGACTTACAGGACTTGAAAAAAATGTATGAGAAGCTGCCTATTAAAGACCGGGGTGAATTGGCATTAACGGGGAACGATTTGATGGGGTGGACAGGTAAAAGCGGAGGTCCCTGGATAAGAGATATAATCGAAAAAACCGAAAAAGCGGTTATCCAAGGTGAAGTTTCAAATCAAAAAACAACTATCAGGGAGTGGTTAGGGCTTTGCAATCACCAATAAGGAAACAATTAATGGATGCATTTACGAAAGCTGACGGAGAATTCTTGTCAGGACAAACCTTAGCGGAAATTGCCGGCTGCTCTCGTACAGCTGTATGGAAACATATCGAAGAGCTTAGGAAAGAAGGATTCGAATTTGAAGCGGTGAAAAAACGCGGCTACAGAATTGTGAAAGGACCTGACAGGGTCAGCGAAGAAGAAATCAATCCGGAGTTAAAGACAAGGTTTGTAGGAAGAGTCATTAAATACATCGAATCGGTGCCTTCTACACAGAAAATAGCCCATGCACTTGCACAAGAAGGTGCTGAAGAAGGCACCACCGTCATAGCCGATGAACAGACAGAAGGCAGAGGCAGGCTTTTGAGAAGCTGGCACTCTCCAAAAGGCACAGGTATCTGGATGAGCATCATCCTCAAACCGCAGCTTCCTCCTCAAAGAGCTCCTCAATTTACTTTGATTGCTGCAGTTGCTGTAGTACAAGCCATTGAAGAGGTTTGCGGGTTAAGCCCTGAGATTAAATGGCCGAACGATATTTTACTTAACGGCAGGAAATTGACTGGGATTCTGACAGAGCTTCAGGCAGAAGCCGATAAGATCAATTCAATCATTATAGGGATCGGCATGAATGTCAATCAGAAGGCAGAGGATTTCCCGGAAGAACTGCAGTCTGTTGCCACCTCGTTATTTATGGAGAAGCAAGAGAAAGTGTCAAGAGTGAAACTTATACAAAGAGTAATGGAAAAGCTTGAAATCTATTATGACTTATATATGGAAAAAGGCTTTACGCCGATAAAATTGCTCTGGGAAAGCTATGCCATCAGTATCGGAAGGCAAATCACTGCAAGGACCATCACTGGCAGCATCCACGGTAAAGCCCTGGGCATTAATGAAGACGGGGTATTGAGGATTGAAGATGCAGAGGGACAAGTCCACGAAGTTTATTCGGCGGATATTGAATTGAAGTGAAAACGTTTTCTGTAATTCTTTTTTTCTATTGAATCAAACGTTAATTTGTTATACTCTTTTAGGGAAGGGCAGTATCGATGACGAACTGCACCACTTTCGTATAACTGAATAAAGACAGTAAATTTCTGCCTTGATCCATATGGACAGGGACGGAGGGTCGAAACTTTCAATATGACTAAACGGGATCCCTCTGCTTTTTTGAAGGGGCCCTTTTTGTTTGGGCTTTTACCGTGGATCCTGATATATAAACCAACCTCTGCGAAGGAAGCCCTTTAGTGATGCATGTTTCGCCGCCTCTGATTAAAAAGGAGGAAACGAAAATGAAAAAAACATCCGATTTTATCAAAATGAAGAAAGAAAATGAAAAAATTTCGATGGTGACCGCATATGATTATCCCTCTGCCAAACTTGCTGAACAAGCCGGTCTGGATATGATTTTGGTGGGAGACTCCTTAGGCATGGTCGTTTTGGGGTATGACTCTACCGTTGCGGTTACACTTGAGGATATGATTCATCATACAAAGGCCGTCAAGAGAGGGGCGCCTGATTCTTTTATTGTAACGGATATGCCATTTATGACGTACCACCTCTCAAAGCGCGATACGCTGCAGGCAGCCATGGAAATCGTCCAAAAAAGCGGTGCGCATGCACTTAAAGTTGAAGGCGGCGGCAACGTAATCGACACTATTGCAGATTTGACAACGGCAGGTATTCCGGTTGTCGCACATCTTGGATTGACACCTCAGTCTGTTGGAGTGCTGGGAGGATATAAAGTCCAGGGGAAAACAGCAGAGGCAGCGGCAAAGCTGATTGAAGAGGCTAAACGCTGCGAAGAAGCCGGTGCATTTGCACTTGTGGTGGAATGCATTCCGCGTCAGCTTGCGGCAGAAGTCACCAAGAGTGTCAACATCCCGATTATCGGTATCGGTGCCGGAAGTGAGACAGATGGCCAGGTCCTTGTTTTCCACGATATCATGACCTATGGGGTCGAGAGAATACCGAAGTTTGTAAAAAAATACGGTGATTTTAATGAAATAGCTCTGGCAGGGCTCCAACATTATCATAGCGAGGTCAAAGCGGGAAGTTTTCCGGAGGTGGGTCACACATTCACCATGAAAGAAGAAGAACTTCATTCGTTGTATGGAGGAACTAAATAAATGCAAAAATTCACGAGAATCTCCTCCATTCAAGAGTTCCTATTATCAGAAAAACGAAAAGGCAGAAAGATAGGATTCGTCCCTACCATGGGTTTCCTGCATGAAGGCCATTTAACCCTTGCAGAACAGGCAAGGAAGGAAAATGATATTGTGGTGATGAGTATTTTTGTCAACCCATTACAGTTCGGGCCGAATGAAGATTTTGAAAGTTATCCGCGCAATTCAGAAAGAGATTCAGAGCTTGCGGAGGCTTCAGGTGTGGATGTGCTGTTTCTTCCTGAAGCAGAAGAAATGTACTCCGGTTCCTCCGTTACAATGCATGTGACCGAGCGCACGGATGTTTTATGCGGAAGAAAACGGGAAGGGCACTTCGATGGTGTAGTGACGGTGGTATCCAAGCTGTTTAATATCGTCGGCCCTGATAAGGCTTACTTTGGCTTAAAAGATGCACAGCAGGTTGCCGTCATCGAAGGCCTTGTGCGAGACCTTAATTTCCCGGTTACTATTGTGAGGGTTCCGACTGTCAGAGAGACGGACGGTTTAGCCAAAAGCTCGAGGAATGTCTACTTGTCTGAAGAAGAAAGAGCTGAAGCGCCAGTGCTGTATAGCAGCCTGAAAGACGCAGAAATACTCATTGCAGAAGGCGAATCCGACCCGGAGAGGATTATTTCACATATAAAAAACAGAATTAGGGAAGAAACGAACGGTGTGGTTGACTATATTGAAATCTATTCTTTCCCGGAATTAAGAGAGATAACCAGACTGCAGGGTGAGGTAATCATTGCTTTGGCAGTGAAATTCCAGAAAGCCCGTCTGATCGATAATATAATCATCACGAAAACCCAGGAGGAGAAGAGTAATGTTTAGAACGATGATGAGCGGTAAAATCCATAGAGCAACAGTAACCGAAGCAAACCTGAACTATGTTGGAAGTATTACGATAGACCAGGATATACTTGACAGTGTGGGGATGCTTCCAAACGAAAAAGTTCAAATCGTCAATAATAACAATGGAGCAAGACTCGAGACGTATATCATTCCCGGTGAACGCGGAAGCGGGGTATTCTGCTTGAATGGTGCTGCTGCAAGACTTGTACAGCCAGGGGATGTGATCATCGTCATTTCTTACAAACTGGTGGCGGAAGAAAATGCCCACACTCATGTACCGAAAGTGGCGATTATGGATAAAGATAATAACATTGTTGAGATGCTGGGAACAGAACCAGAAGCAACTGTATACTAAGATATTGGAAGAGCGAGTGTACTTCACCCGCTCTTTTTTTATTGGCACAGTCTTGACTTTGGGGGATAAAAGGATGCAGTTATAGTCAATTTTATAAAAAAACCCCTTCAGGCTCCATTCCTCTAACGGAAAAAGAATGTTTGCCTGAAGGGACTTACTCTCATGGTGGGCGTTAAAGAAACCCTATTATTTTACTCGTTTACTTCACAGTCGGAAAACCAAAACCGGAAGCAATATCATCACCTTGAGATGCATGTAAACCTCCAAGAATGTCATTTGCTTTTGCCCTGTTTTGCAGTTCTGATCTCAGGTCTGAGTTTGATAGGGCCGGGTTCTCTGCCCAGATTTTTGCTGCAAGTCCTGAAACGTAAGGGGTAGCCATAGACGTACCGCTTATTGTATTATAATTTCCGTCATTCCATGTAGACAGGATATTTCGTCCAGGTGCAGAGACTTCCACGTCTTGTTCACCGATTACATAGTCTCCGTCAGTCGCAGGGTTACCTCTGGAAGAGAAATCAGCAATCCGGTAAGTTCCGTTTTCAAAGGTATTCTCGAGTGCAGCTACAGCCACTGCATCCTTAAGACCTCCCGGATACCCGATTGTGTTCTCATCCGGTCCGGAATTTCCAGCCGCTGCTACTACAAGAGTTCCGTTAGTATATGCATATTCTACAGCCTCAGAAATCAATTCATCCTTTCCGTCTGATCCAAGAGACATGGAGATGACGAGATTTACCCCCAGACGTTTGCTTTCATCAGATGCATGACGGATGGCTGCAGCAATGTCATCGGAAAAGCCCATACCCGAATCTCCCAAAACTTTGTAAGCCCATAATTTTGCATCGGGTGCTACTCCATAAATTCCTGTGCCGTTATCTCCACCATCTGCAAGGACACTGCCGGCCACATGTGTTCCATGTCCATGTAAATCAGAACAGCTTCCGTTTTTTAGAGGAAATAGAAGGCCAGTGAAGTCCTTACACTGTTCAGCCCTGTTTTCTAGATCTTGGTGGTTGGTCTTTACACCAGTGTCTAATACGGCTACACGAACGTTGTCTCCGCCGCTAGTTACCTGAATGGCTGGATCTTCGTATATTGCCTCAATTCCCCAAGGGGTTTGATCAGAGGGTGATACGGCTTTATTTGAGCCTCCAGGAAGGATGACTTGTACCTGTGACACCTTTTGTACCGATAGATTCTTATTCTTTTGAAGTGCTTCGTATTGACTTTGGTTCACACTTGTAGAAAAGGTCTCCTCATCGAGATCCCATCTTGATCCATATTTCTTCTTTGCTTCTTTTTTGAAATTGCCTTTTTCAGATTGTATGTACACTCTGAATTTTTCCTGTCCCTTTTCCCCATCCTGCGCTTTTTCGGCTGCCTGCGCCCCGAAAGAAGGAGAAACTAATGCTGCTCCAAGCAATAAGGTTCCTAACAATTTTGATGTTCGTTTCATGCTCAACATCCTTTCTTAAAGTGATTTAATATTTTGTGTTTTCTTGCAAATAAAACTTATCAGAATATTTGAGAGTTGAATAGAGGACGAAGAGCATGGAAGAAATTGAAGCTGAAGTATGGAAATGATGATTGGTGTACAATTTACAGGTCTAAAGTTTGTGATTTTTCCAATAAATGGTTTATTAATCGTGTATTCGTACTTTCTTCTTTCTTGAAGAAACTAGGATGTTAACCTTATTGAAATTACAAAAATAGGTATATTCTTTTGAGCATATGATTGCAGTTTCTTTTTTGTAGTAGGATATATTCGCAAACATTGTTACTTTCGGAAAAATCCCAAGAACCGGATTTTTCCCCTGTATACAAGGGGGTTTCCTTCTGAACAGGAAGAGTAGCTCTTTTCTTTCTGGCATACCAGGCTATTCATTATTAATTAAGGTTCTTTTTTTTGAGTATTTATCTAATAGCAACAAAGTTTACGAAAAGAGCCTTGTGATAATGGCGCGTGGCCATTTTCCATGGTATATCAAAGTTGGACTATAATAACATTTGTTCAATGGCTCTCTTCTGGCTCTGCTGCGAGGTATTATGGTACACTTGTGAAGATATAAACAGAGAAGATAAAGGCTGTGTGATTTTATGGTACCTCATAAAATAGTTGTAGTGGATTTAGAGACTACAGGCAATTCCCCGAAAAAAGGGGATAAAATAATACAATTAGCTGCAATGGTGGTCCAAGGCGGAGCTGTTGTAGATTCGTATACAACATTTGTGAACCCTGGTATTACAATACCTTCGTTTATTGAGGAATTAACCGGGATCCATGATGGAATGGTAAAAGATGCCCCTGAATTCTCAGAAATTGCTCCGAAGGTTTTGGAGTTATTGGACGGGGCTGTTTTTTGTGCACATAATGTTCAGTTCGATTTGGGATTTTTGCAAGCTGAATTAGAAGAGGCTGGGTATAATCCTTTTTCAGGCCCATCTTTTGATACAGTTGAGCTGGCAAAGATTACGCTGCCGACTGCTGACAGCTATAAGCTGACAGAACTTTCGGACCGTTTCTCCTTAAACCATAGCCGTCCGCATCAAGCGGATAGTGATGCACTTGTAACGGCAGAACTGCTGATTCACTTTATCGAAAAACTTGCAAAGCTGCCGCTCGTGACGCTTGAACAATTGGAGAAGCTGTCGACCTGGCTGAAAAGTGACTTATCCCTGCTATTCTCTAACATTCTCACTGAGAAAAGAAGGTCCATTTCGGATATCAACCCTGACCTTGAAGTGTTTAGAGGAATAGCATTGAGAGTGAAGGCCGATCTTCCACAAGCCGATTTTGATTTGTCCGAAATACATTTTCCTGTAGAAGAAAAGGATAAGACGGCTTTATTGTCCTCTACTATAGCTGCATTTGAGAAAAGAGATGGCCAGTTTTTGATGATGGATAAAGCGTATGAAGCGATGACAGAAAGTAAACACATGATCATCGAGGCAGGCACAGGGGTTGGAAAATCATTGGGCTATTTGCTCCCTGCTATTTTCTACAGTAAACAACAAGGAGTCCCTGTGGTTCTGAGTACATATACCATTCAACTGCAGGAGCAATTGCTTTCAAAAGAGATTAACTTCCTCAAAGGAATGCTTGATTTCTCTTTTCATGCTGTCCTTCTAAAAGGTAAGAACCACTACTTGAACTTGTTTAAGTTTGAACAGTCATTGACGGAGGATGAGAATCACTACGATATCGCCATAACTAAAATGCAGATCCTTGTCTGGCTGACGATAACCGAAACAGGGGATGTAGATGAACTGAACCTGACCAGCGGGGGAAGGTTGTTCTGGAACAGGATAAGGCATGATGGCTGGCACATCAAGAAAGATCCGTGGATCGGGAGGGATTTCTATCTTCATGCCCGTAATATGTCAAAAAAGGCGGACTTAATCATAACCAACCATTCCATGCTGCTTGCCGACCTGGTGAATGAAAAAAAGCTGTTGCCAGCTTATGATACTGTCATCATTGATGAAGCTCATCATTTGGAGAAATCGGCAAGGACACACTTTGGAAAAGTCATCGATTACCTGTCTGCAAAATTTGTAATAGGGCAATTAGGTGCGTTGGATCAAAGGCAGCTGTTTCATAAATTGGAAAATATGCTGGAGAAATATGCCGTAAAAACTGAGCTTCATTCTTTTGAGTTAGATCAGCTTGTAAATGATTTTTATAGAGAGATTGAAGAATGTTTTTCAGTCATCATCTCCCTTTTCCTAAAGCATTCGAAAAGGAGAAAAGGTATACAGAAAATCCAAATGAGGTTGACCCATTCGCTGTTAAAGTCATCGGAGTGGATGCCGGCAGTCATGAGTGTAGAAAGAGTCATCTCAGGAATGAAGAAAATTGAAGCGGAAATGAACAGCCGCTTACGTAAATTGAAGGAGAAGGAGAATGCTCTTGACGATTCTGAGAAAGCTTCATTAGAGGAATTCTACAGTTTCATGGTTGAGTGGAGCGAATTGAGATTGAATTTCCGGGATATATTTGTATCTCCTTCTGAAATGGATGTCATTTGGCTCGAAGGCGATATGCGTTCTCTTCCCAACAGTTTGATGATCCAATCTCAGCTGTCATCTGTTGGAGAAAAATTAAAACAGTCTTTCTTCGATGAAAAGCAATGTGCAATTATGACTTCAGCGACATTGACTGTCCAGAATTCATTCCAATACTTTCAAGAGGAGTTAGGGTTGTCCGGTCAAGAGGTAGACACGGTCAGAATTTCCTCTCCATTCCAGTATAACGAAATGACGAAGCTGTTTATCCCAACCGACGTTCCTGAAATCCAAAATGTCTCGCTGGATGAATATGTCGAGGCGATAGCCACGCATTTAATTGGCGTGGCACAGGCAACAAAGGGAAGGATGCTTGTCTTATTCACTGCCTTTGATATGTTGAGAAAAACCCATGATCTGATGAAAGACAGCGGCCTTCTTGAGGACTTTGTCTTGATGGCTCAAGGCATTTCCAGTGGAAGCAGGACGAGGCTGACGAAGAATTTCCAGAGATTTGATAAGGCCATTCTTTTTGGAACAAGCAGCTTCTGGGAGGGTGTGGATATTCCTGGGGAAGATCTATCTTGTCTTGTTCTGGTGAGGCTGCCGTTTTCCCCGCCGGATGAACCTGTTGCACAGGCTAAAAGTGATTTATTAAAGAACGAAGGGAAAAACCCTTTTTCTCATTATTCATTACCTGAAGCGATCCTACGGTTCAAACAAGGAGTTGGCAGGCTGATAAGGCGTAGTACTGACAGGGGGATCGTCATCGTATTTGACAGGAGGATCATTACGGCAAGATACGGTAAGGCCTTCCTTGATTCCATTCCTGATATGCCGGTACGACAGGGAGAACTGCACGAAATGGTCGAATTGATTGAGGAATGGCTATAAAAGTTCACTGTGGATTTTTATCCGGTAAGACCTTTCTTACCGGATAATTTTTCATGATTAACGTACTCTATATGTAGAAGTGATATGGGAGGAATGTTAGTCATGAGACGCTTATTAATATCAGTCCTGATGTTGATGTTTTTTTTATCTGCAGAAGGGAATATAATAGCAGCGGATCCGCAGGTGGACTTAAAGTTGAAACCTGATGAGTTTGCGCTCTCGTTCCTGCCGTTTGCCAAAGGTGAAGTCGCCATCATACACCTCCCAGAGGGAATCAACTATCTCGTCAATACAGGGGAAAGCACACAGTTGAAGGATCTGGCGTCCATCTTGAACAAGTATGGTATAAACAAGATTCGCGGTGTACTGGTCACCGATCCTATAGAATATCATCCTGAAGCCCTCAAAGAGATCTCTGAAAAATGGGGAGTGGAAGAAATACTGACAGGCTCTAAGCTTGCTGAAGGCTTTTTAATCCCAGGACTGAATATCCGTTCGCTGGTTAAAGGAGATAAACTTGAACTTAATCAAGAGGTCTCCATTGACATTATGTATGAAGGTAACCAAGTAAACGAAGGACTGGATTTCACTGTAACGTCTTTGCCACATCGTTTTTTATGGCTTAGTTCACATTCCCATATTGCGGAAGATGCTTTAATCAATGAGCAGTTGAACGACGTTAACATACTTAAGGTTCCTTTGTATGATAAAACCGAACTTTTATCTGAACGGCTGTTGAATCATATTGATCCTCAGACAGCCATTTTTTATCGTGAGAAAAAAAGATATATCAATACAGATTTACTTGAGTTGTTCCATGAAAGCTGGATTGATGTATATTTCACAGGACAACATGGACTTATTACGATAAAATTTAATAAAAATAACTACGAAGTTATAACCTTTCCGGAAGAAAACCAGGTGCTTGGATAATGGATGCATAGAAAAGAGGACTGGTTGGACAGCCCCCGGAAGAAATGTGTGTGGATTAGAATTATTTTAGTTGATTGTGTTCGGATTAGGCTTATTTGCTGTTATAATGGGTAATGGTTCTACTGTTATTGTGTCTTAACTCTGAGTCAATATTAATAACAATTTTTGTGATGTAAGGGGGATTTTCTTTGGAAAGTAAGATTGAAGTATTATCAACAGTTAAAATCCAGCATTCACCTGACTTTTATAAAGTGGTCGATGCCTTGAACCGTACATTGAAAGAAAGAGACCTGATGTTCGGACTGGCTCTTGATCCTGAGGACCAGGAACAGGCAATCTTTACAATATATCGTACATAAAGAAGTGATTAAATGAAAAAGACTATATTTTTTTTAGTATTTGCAACCATTGTAATCATAGGCTCAATGACGGCAATTTTTTTAAATGCGAGATCACCGGTGAATGAAAAGGCTGAGGTTGCTCTTCAAAGAGCGCAATCGGAAACGGATATCGCCTCAACCGAAGATGTGTCACTATACAACGGAAAGAATTCCTATGTAGTCATTACCGGCGAGAATACATCGGGAGACAAAATCATCGTATGGGTCCCGGAAAAAGATGAGGAAATTATCGTAAAAAAATGGGCGGATGGCATTTCGAAAGAAGCGGCAATTAATAAACTGAATGGTGAAAACGATGTAAATGAAATCCTCTCAGTCAAATTGGGAATGGAGAGCGTCGGACCTGTTTGGGAGCTGACTTATCTGGATGATAATGAGCATTTGAACTATTATTATCTACTCTTTGAGACCGGAGAATGGTGGAGGAAGATAGAAAATCTTTAATAGGAGGAAATGTGGATGAAATGGGAATTAGCGGAAAGGGTCAGCGCGTTAACACCATCAACAACCCTTGCTATTACAGCAAAAGCAAAAGAAATGAAAGCACAAGGCATCGATGTGATCGGGCTTGGAGCAGGAGAACCTGATTTCAATACACCCCAGCATATTATGTCAGCTGCAACAGCTTCGATGGAAGAAGGACATACAAAATACACTCCGGCGAGCGGTCTTGCCGGATTAAAGAATGCCATCATCGATAAATTTAAAGATGATCAAGGCATATCTTATGAGCCATCGGAAGTGATTGTCACAAGCGGGGCTAAACATGGCTTATATACATTGTTCCAAGTCCTTCTCAATGAAGGGGATGAAGTCATTATCCCAACTCCATACTGGGTCAGTTACCCTGAGCAAGTAAAACTTGCAGGCGGTGTTCCAGTTTTCATTGAAGGAAAGGAAGACAATCAATTCAAAATTACCCCTGAACAGCTTAAAGAAGCAGTTACAGGCAATACTAAAGCGGTGATCATCAACTCGCCAAGCAACCCGACAGGCATGCTCTACAGCAAGGAAGAGCTGGAAGCAATCGGGCAGGCCTGCCTGGAGAAAAATATCCTCATCATTTCAGATGAAATTTATGAGAAGTTAGTCTATGAAGGAAACCAACATGTTTCAATCGCAGAAATTTCTCCTCAGTTGAAAGAGCAGACGGTGGTCATCAACGGTGTCTCAAAATCGCATTCAATGACAGGCTGGAGAATTGGTTATGCAGCCGGTGACGCTAAGATTATTAAAGCAATGACAAACCTAGCAAGCCATTCGACTTCCAATCCTACGACAACTTCCCAGTACGGTGCCATTGCAGCCTATGAGGGTACACAGGAGCCTGTAGAGGAGATGCGGAAAGCTTTCGAGGAACGATTGAACATTGTTTTTGAAAAATTGAATGCTATCCCTGGATTCAACTGTATTAAACCACAAGGCGCATTCTATCTTTTCCCTAATGTCAAGGAAGCAGCAGAAATGACAGGGTATGAGTCAGTTGATTCATTTGTAAAAGCGCTGCTTGAAGAGGCAGAAGTAGCGGTCATTCCAGGTTCCGGATTCGGAACACCGGATAACATTCGTCTGTCATATGCAACATCGCTTGATTTATTTGAAAAAGCGTTGGAAAGAATCCATTCTTTTGTCAATCGAAAAATCGAAGAGTCTAAATAAAATCATAAGCGGTGA
>NZ_ABCF01000056.1 GCF_000181495.1 Bacillus sp. SG-1 | reverse complement strand
TCGGGTTTTTGCCCGGGTTCAGCAGTTCTTTCAGATCATCTTCATTTAAATCTGTAAACCAATTGGGAGAGCGATATGCCTCTACTGTTTCAAAACTCATATATTCCCCTGGTTTTACACTCATGATGTTCCCCACGAGTTCATACATTCTGATATCTTCCTTAGGTTTCTTCCATTTTTTCTTCAACAGGTATGTCCACAAGCTTTCAACAGTTGCTTTTCCATAGCCAAGAACTTCGAATTCTTCCACTTTACTAATCAGTGCCGGCTCGACTTCATCATAAAAATTACTGTACGGATGTTTCAATACATTCATATTTGTCCCCCGCTCCATTTCTAATTGCCAACAACTTGTCATGCTTTGTCCATCCTGATGCATATAGATAATTGTATACGATATTACGATTTTTGAGAAGGCAGGGAATAGGATGTCTAAATTTTTAAAAGGCACTATGATCTTAATGGGAGCTGCCTTGATCACCCGGATACTCGGATTCATAAACAGAATTGTCGTTGCACGGTTCATCGGTGAAGAGGGCGTCGGTCTTTTCATGATGGCGTTTCCGACTCTGGTCCTTGTTATCACCATCACCCAAATGGGACTGCCAGTGGCGATTTCAAAAAGTGTAGCAGAGGCAGAAGTACAGGGGGATATCAAAAAGGTAAAGAAAATCCTAGCTGTTTCTCTGGCTATTACTGTCTCGCTTTCATTGATATTCACCCCAGCGTTGATTCTACTTGCCCCTTATCTTTCAGAAACTCTTTTTACAGATCAGCGGACATATTACCCCTTGGTTGCCATTGCACCGATCATTCCGATTGTAGCGGTGTCTTCCGTCATTAGGGGTTACTTCCAGGGAAGGCAGAATATGAAACCTGCCGCAGTTTCCCAAGTCATCGAGCAGGTGGTCCGCATTTCATTGATTGCGGTCATGACGAAGGCGTTTCTTCCATATGGGATTGAATACGCAGCTGCGGCGGCAATGGCAGCTTCTGTGCTGGGTGAATTGGCTTCCCTTCTTTATATGTTCACTGCTTTTAAAATCAAAAAACAATTTAGAGTGAGGAGAAATTTCTTCAAAGCCGTCAAATCCGGAAAGTCGACATTAAACGAACTAATGAGTGTAGCTTTGCCTACTACCGGCAGCCGTATGATTGGTTCCATCTCCTGGTTTTTCGAGCCAATCGTTGTCGCCCACAGTCTTGCACTGGCCGGAGTCGCAACGTCTCTTGCAACCAGGCAATACGGCTCCCTGACAGGCTTTGCGCTTCCGTTATTATTTCTGCCATCCTTTATTACGGTCTCACTTTCCACCTCTCTCGTGCCTGCCGTGAGTGAGGCAAATAAGCAGAAGAACTTTCTGTTGATTGAACACCGCCTGACACAGGCTCTGAGGTTCTGCCTCATTACCGGCGGAATTGCCGTGGTTGTGCTGTTTGTGTTTGCGGAGCCGTTAATGACTGTTATGTATGGCAGCAGCAGCGGCGCAGGCTTCGTAATGATAATGGCTCCGTTTTTCCTTTTTTATTACTATCAAGGGCCGCTGCAGGCAGTCCTTCAGGCTCTGGACCTTGCAAGAGCAGCCATGATCAACAGCCTTATTGGTGCGATTGTCAAAACGGCCATCATCTTTATTTTAGCTTCACAGCCGGCTTTCGGAATTAACGGCGCGGCCCTCGGTATTGTGACGGGCATAATGCTTGTAACCCTGCTTCACTTTGCAACGATTTTAAAGACAGTTCCGATGACGATTTATGTCCGGGATTACTTAAAGTTTGCCATTGTCATGGCCAGTACGGGTTTCAGCGGCCATTATGTATATACCAGCGTGTTTCATAATCTGCCCATTGGGATTCGACTGCTGGCAGGATTACAGTTACATTCATTCTCTATGTTGTGCTTTCCATCCTGATCAAACTAATCCGGAAAAACGACTTGAAGAGGATCCCATTCATCGGGAAAAGGATCCCTAATTAAAGAAGCCATCCCCTTGCATACAGGCAGGGAGATGGCTTCTTTTGGCGGCCAAGAGGACTTTTATTCATCTCGCTTATCAATGTAAAATTCACCGTCCTGATAACTGCAAAATGAAATGTTTTCAAGGTTGTGGTAATTTCTTTCCCTCAATTTCTTCCTCAGCCAAAATTCATTTTTATTGATCATATCAAGATGCTTTTGCTGAATGATTCCGTCCAATATAAGGGGAAGGGTTAAAGAGCCCTCCCCATTATTTTCTTCTTTTTTTATCACAGACAGTGTCCCAGAAGGCTCAAGGATCGCAAATTCTACATCCGCAACGTTGCTGACATCTTTCTCTCTAAGCTGCAGCAGCAAATCATCAAAATTATATCTTTGGCGTCTCATCGCCCGCTCATCAATCTTTCCATGGCTAATGACAACAATCGGCTTTCCATCAACAATCTCCCTGAATTTTTTACTCTTCAGGGATAAAAAAGCTGTAGCAATCTGTATCAGCATTAGAACGATCATTGGCAGCAGGGTATTGACCAATGCACTGTCAGGCTCTTCTATAGCCAGAACAGCCATTTCGGCAATCATGATGAACACGACAAGATCGAGAAGGCTCAACTCACCAATTTCCCGTTTTCCCATTAAGCGGAATATTAACAATATGACGGCATATAAAAAAATGGTACGGATAGCAATAATCAGATATTCCTCCACGTCCCTCTCCTCCTTCAGGTACGTTTGCACCTTTTATTATGCTCTTGGAAAAAGGAAAGATAAGAGGTAAGTTTTACTATTACGTTAAGTTTGGGGCATTATAGTTCCATTTTGGTCCAGTGAGGGCTTCCGAAAGTTGCTTTTATTGAAATCAATTTAAATGTTTATCCTATGAGTGTTTCATGAGACACCCTAATTCTTAAATCTCGCTCTTTTTGGTCTTATGAACCCTTCATGAGACCCCTAATTCTTAAATCCCCTCAAAACAAGCCACCCTGTCATCAGGATGGCTGTAACCAGTTTATTTATACAATCTGAGCTAATACCCCAAGAAAGGCACGATATATTTAAAATAGACATAAACGGTGCAAACAGCCAGTGATATCAGGGTGATCGGAACTCCGATTAATAAATACTGATAAAATTTAATTTGCACATTCTCCTTTGAGGCAAGCCCGACAATCACCAGGTTAGAGGACGAACCAAGCAGTGTTCCGTTGCCCCCAAGACAAGCTCCGAGCGCAAGCGACCACCATAGGGGATCCATATTGACCATCCCAAATTCCTGGAATTCCTCGATAACCGGTATCATGGCTGCCACAAACGGAATATTGTCGACTACCGCAGATAGCAGGCCGGTTCCCCAAAGAATTACGAATGCAGTTGTTTTCATATCCCCTTCTGTCAGTTTTATGATTTCCCTGGCTGCCTCATCAATGAATCCCGCCTCTTCTATTCCTCCTACAAGTAAAAAGAGGCCAATGAAGAAAAATAACGTCCCCCATTCCACTTCTTTTAAAATTTCTTCTGGGTCATACACTTTCTCAAGCAGCAGCATGATCAGCACGGCTCCTGCCAATGCGACCGAAGTGACGTCAAGGTGCAGGACCGGATGCAGCGAAAATCCAATGAGCACCAGCCCAAGAACACTAATGGAAGAGATCAGTCCTTTATTTTTCTTAAGATATCTCTTTGCATTGATTCCCCTTAATAACAGCTTTTTGTCTTCTTTTACTATCAAAATTTCTTTATATAACAAACATATGATGATAATGGTAACAAGAAGAATGAGTGCCGACACGGGCAAGAGATTTTGCAGGAACGCATTGAAGGTAAAATGCTTTACCGCCTGCCCGATCATCATATTCGGCGGGTCTCCGATCAGTGTAGCGGTCCCCCCGATATTGCATGCCAGAATCATCATCACTAAGAACGGCAGCGGCGGCAAGTCCAAAACCTTTGTCAGCGTGAACAGGATCGGCACCAAAAGCATGGCGATGGTTACGTTGGCCAAAAAGGCTGAACCCACTGCGGAAAGGAGGGAGAAAACAATTAGAAGTGCCAAACCATTTCCGTTGACCGCCTGGGCAAGCCTGATCGCCAGAAACTCGAAGAACCCTGTCTTG
Organism: Bacillus sp. SG-1; assembly: GCF_000181495.1. Classification (GTDB taxonomy): domain Bacteria; phylum Bacillota; class Bacilli; order Bacillales; family Bacillaceae_B; genus Rossellomorea. Next base: position 14,842 of record NZ_ABCF01000056.1, on the reverse strand, counting down.
CTTGTGACAGTGACTATCAGCATCATTGAAAACAGCAGGGTGATGGTTTTCCAGTCAATATAAGTGAATAAAGCTTTTTCAATTGAAAATGCACCAATTAACAGCATGGCTACCCCGCCGCCCATGCTTGCCAGGATCCTGTTCCATTTCTCCGTGATCAACAAGATATAGACGGCTATGAAAACCGTCAATATGATAAAGGGTGACATACATCCCTCTCCTTTAATTTCCTATGTATATTTCAAGAAAGAAAAGCTGCTTGGCTTGTCTGCTTCTATCATTGTATGAAGCTTGGCCGGCAAAAATTATAGTCTATTTTTTTCTTTTGAGAATATGCTTGTACTAGGAAAAGCTTGCAATTTTCATATAGGAAGAGAAGGGAGAGGGACACGATAGAAGCAAAGAAAATGGGAAGTGCGATTTTGTATGGTACAGGAACCATTTTGGTCTTAGCCATAGCAGCGAGTTTAATATTTGCCCTATTGCTGCGGTTCACAAGTCTTGAAGAAAATTCAATCAACCTGGCAGTGACCATCATATCATTCCTGGCGCTATTTATCGGCGGATTCATGTCTGGAGGAAAAGGGAAAGAAAAAGGGTTGGTTCTTGGCGGGCTTACCGGATTACTATTTTCCATCGGAGTATTTTTATTTCAGTATCTGGGATATGACTCCCTGTTTTCCATGAAACAGGTTGTTTATCATGTCTGCTTCATCATTACTGCCATGATGGGCGGAATCCTGGGGGTCAATGTCAGCGGGGGAAAATCGTCATAAATCATAATGAAACGCTGTATTCGTAAAGATTGTTGCTATCGGAAAAATACAAAGGGCCGGATTTTTCCCTCGGGTACCGGGGCTTATCTAACTGAACAGGGGGAATAGCTCTTTTCTTTCTTGTTTACCAAGGTGATTTCTGTGAAATATGGATATATCTCTTGAACTTCATACTAAATAGCAACAAAATTTTAGAAAAGAGCCTAATGAAAAGCCCCGCATATTTCTGCGGGGCTTTTGCATTAAGCTTTGATTACTTCACGTACAGCGTTTCTGTCGTATGTAAGACGGCTTCCATCTCCGCACTTCACAACAATTGTACCTTCTTCGATTGCGTCGATGATACCATGTAATCCGCCGATAGTGATGATCTTGTCACCTTTTTGCAGTTCATTCTGCATTTGCTGGACCGCTTTCTGACGTTTTTGCTGAGGACGAATCAGCAAGAAGTAGAAAAGGACGAACATCAGCAATAAAGGAATTAACGTAGCAAATGTATCCATTCTATGACCTCCTTTCCGGTTGAGGATGTTGTATTCTTATAAAAGAACATCCTAATATCAGAAGTTTTTAGCATCAGGACGATTGTATCCATATGCTTCAAAAAATTCTTCTTTAAAGTCCCCCAGACGATCTTCTCGAATCGCTTGTCTGACTTGCTCCATTAATTTTAACAGAAAATGAAGATTATGATAAGTCGTAAGTCTGATTCCAAAGGATTCGTCACATTTTATCAAATGACGGATATACGCTCTGGAGTAATTACGGCAAGTGTAGCAGTCACAATTTTCATCTATAGGGTTGTAATCCCTCGCAAATTTAGCATTCTTCACAACCAGGCGGCCCTTGCTTGTCATCAGGGTGCCATTTCTCGCTATACGTGTAGGAAGAACACAGTCAAACATGTCAATCCCTCTGATAGCCCCGTCGATCAAGGCATCAGGCGAACCTACACCCATTAAATACCTTGGCTTATCATCAGGGAGCAGCGGAGTCGTAAATTCCAGCACTCGGTTCATGACATCCTTAGGTTCTCCAACTGACAGTCCGCCAACTGCATATCCAGGGAAATCAAGAGAAACAAGATCCTTTGCACTTTGACGACGAAGATCTTCATATTCACCGCCCTGTACAATTCCAAACAATCCTTGATCCTGTGGACGCTGATGCGCTTCAAGGCAGCGTTCTGCCCATCTTGAAGTTCTTTCCACCGAGCGCTTCATATATTCATGCTCTGCAGGATAAGGAGGGCACTCATCAAACGCCATCATGATGTCCGAGCCTAAAGCATTCTGGATTTCCATAGCCTTTTCAGGACTCAGGAACAATTTATCACCATTAAGGTGATTACGGAAATGTACGCCTTCTTCTTCAATTTTGCGGAATTCACTTAGACTGAAAACCTGAAAACCGCCTGAGTCAGTCAGGATGGCACGGTCCCAGTTCATGAATTTATGCAGTCCGCCAGCTTCTCTTATAATTTCATGCCCTGGCCTCAGCCAGAGATGATACGTATTGCTCAGGATGATCCCCGCTTCCATTGCTTTCAGGTCTTCCGGTGACATTGTCTTAACAGTGGCCAAAGTCCCTACAGGCATGAATACCGGAGTGTCAAAAGAGCCATGAGGAGTGTGCACTTTTCCCAAGCGAGCTCCTGTTTGTTTACAAGTTTTAATATGTTCATAACGAATTGCAGTCAAAATCGTCTATCTCCTTCCAATTTTACAGAATCAGCATGCTGTCGCCAAAGCTGAAAAATCTGTACTTTTCCTCTACAGCTGTTTTGTACGCATTAAGGATGATGTCCCTGCTGGTAAAAGCACTGACCAGCATGATCAAGGTCGACTTTGGCAGATGAAAGTTGGTGACCAATCCATCAATTGCCTTAAATTCATAACCCGGATAGATGAAGATATCAGTCCAGCCGCTCTCTTCCACGAACTTGCCATCATGCTTTGAAGCAATAGTTTCAAGTGTCCTGGTAGAAGTTGTGCCGACAGTGATTATCCGGCCGCCGCTTTCTTTGACTTCATTCAACAGGCGCGCAGTTCCTTCGGTAATTTGGTAAAATTCCGAATGCATATCGTGCTCCTCAATACTATCTACTGAGACAGGGCGGAATGTTCCAAGGCCGACATGCAGAGTAATGAAGGCTACATGAACACCCCTTGAACGTATTTCATCCAGCAGCTCTTCTGTAAAATGAAGTCCTGCCGTCGGCGCCGCCGCTGATCCCCTTTCACGGGCAAATACTGTTTGATATCTGTCCTGATCATCCAGCTTTTCGCTGATGTATGGAGGAAGGGGCATTTCCCCAAGTTCATCCAGAACTTCATAGAAAATACCTTCATAGTGGAATTCCAGGATTCTTCCGCCCTGGTCCTTTTCTCCCGTACAAAGTGCAGTCAGTTTTCCTTCCCCAAAAGAAATCTTGGTGCCGACTTTTACTCTCTTGGCGGGTTTGATCAGTGTCTCCCATTTGTCTCCTTCTTCTTGCTTCAGGAGCAGGACTTCAATCTTAGCACCTGTTTCTTCTTTTACCCCGAATAATCGTGCAGGAAGGACCCTTGTATCGTTCAATACCAGACAATCTCCTTCTTTCAGAAAGTCCGTGATGTCCTTGAATTTCTTATGCTGCAAGTTCCCGCTTTCCCGGTCAATCGCCATCAGCCTGCTCTCTGAACGTTTCTCAAGAGGAGTCTGGGCAATCAGTTCCTCGGGTAAGTGGAAATCAAAATCTTCAACTTTCAAAGCTCTCACCTTACTTTTTTTATTTGTACTACAATATTTGTTTAACTTTTAAAAACGCTTTTCTAGTAAACACAGTTGCTTTTTTAAAATGGTAAAATGATTTCTGCACCATTCAATTTTTATAGCAGAAAATCAAATCCCAGAATGGTTATTTAAATCTCCCTAACACATAAAAAATCAATGATAACACGATACTGACGATAATGGACGTCATTACCGGAAAATAAAATGTTGAATTTTCTTTTTTGATGATGATATCACCCGGAAGCCTTCCAAGTTTGGTGAAGGCCATAAGAAAACCAATGACCAGCAGCACAGCTCCTGCAACCATCATCAATTTCGGCAATCCAGTCATGCGTTCGGAACCTCCAGGTCAAAATGTTCATACACAAGAGAGGTCACGACTCTCCCTCTTGGTGTACGCTGTAAAAAACCAATTTGAAGCAGGTACGGCTCATAAACGTCTTCTATCGTATGAGATTCTTCACCAATGCTGGCTGCAATGGTATCCAAGCCCACAGGACCGCCTTTAAACCTTTCGATTATGCCTCTTAATAGTTTGTGGTCAATATGGTCAAGGCCAAGTTTATCTACCTGCAGGAGTTCGAGGGCATGGCTCGCCAGGTCACTGGTAATTTCACCGTTGCCTCTCACCTGTGCAAAATCGCGTACTCTCCGCAGCAGCCGGTTTGCAATTCTTGGTGTCCCCCTGGACCTTCTTGCCAGTTCAACGGACGCAAGCCCATCAATTTCCGTCCCCAAAATCTCTGACGTACGAATGACAATCTCTCGAAGCTGGTCTTCATTATAATACTCAAGCCTGCACAATACGCCAAATCGGTCACGAAGCGGGGCAGAAAGGGCACCTGCTCTAGTTGTTGCACCGACAAGTGTAAAAGGAGGAAGATCAAGTCTTACTGATCGCGCACTCGGTCCGTTTCCAATGACAATATCAAGGCAGAAATCCTCCATTGCAGGATACAACACTTCCTCGATTGAGCGTGGAAGCCGATGAATTTCATCGATAAATAGGACATCCCCGGGCTCCAGCGAAGTCAAAATGGCCGCAAGATCTCCAGGCCTCTCGATTGCCGGTCCGGAAGTGGTCCGCAGATTAACTCCCATCTCATTGGCGATGACAGCAGCAAGGGTCGTTTTACCAAGTCCCGGAGGACCGTAAAGGAGTACATGATCCAGCGTTTCCTGCCTCATCCTGGCCGCTTCAATGAAAATGCCTAAGTTGCTTTTTACTTTATCTTGTCCAATATACTGATTTAATGTTTGTGGTCTTAAGGAAAGTTCAAAGGAATGATCACTTGTTTCTGCTTCTGAAGATACAACTCTCTCTTCCAACTGCTCCGCCCCCTTTCCCGGTGGTTATTTTAACAATAATTTTAAAGCATCCTTGATCAATTCATCTGTCGTTTTATCTTGTGAAGAAAGCTTCGGCGTCACTTTTTTAATCTCCCTTTCGGAATAACCAAGAGCTTTCAACGCAAGAGCAGCCTCTTCTACCAGTTCGTCGTTTGCAGAAACAGACTCATGCTTCCCTTCTTGAAACAAGTTCGGAAAGTAGTCAGGAACAACATCCTGCAGTTTGCCTTTCAAATCAAGGATCATCTGCCTTGCTGTCTTCTTCCCGACACCAGGGAACTTTGTCAAAAACCTCTCGTCTTCACCCTCAATTGCAGAGATGACCTGCTCTGGCGCACCTGAGGCAAGGATGGCAAGAGCCCCTTTAGGACCGATTCCCGACACATTCAGTAATTTGATGAATAACATTTTTTCTTCCATCGACAAAAAACCGTACAAAGCTAAAATATCTTCCCTTACATGCTGATATGTATAGATTGTCGTATTTTGATTTTCAAACTTTGAAAACAAGAAGGGGTTGCTTGTGAAAATCTGATACCCAATCCCTCCATTTTCAAGGACGACATATTCCGGTCCTACTCTTTTTACAGTTCCATTTATATATTCATACATAGTTTATCTTCTCTCCCTTAATCACTACATTGTACCATAAGAATGAAGTTTATCGGGTGTTCTGTTCATGACACAACCCGAAACATCTGTTCTTATTTTACCAAAAAAACGGGAGAAAGAAATAACTTGCCTTTTTTTCTCTGATTCTGGATGTGTTTTTTAAAATAAATTTAGCAAAACGTACTTTTGCTTCAGAATGTTGATTGAAGCCGAAGGTGCGTGACCTCCTGCGGGATAAGCGGGACGTCTAGTTTCAGCGCCCATCCCCTCGGGGTCAAATAACCCTGAGAGAATAAAAGGAAAGATCGCCTTTTTTTCTCTCAGGAACATTTGCCTGTCGGGTCTGACCAGGGCACTTCCACTTTTGATGACAGGTGAGACCAAGGTTACGTACCCACTGGAACGTAACCCCGCAGGCGAAGCCGAGGAGGCTCACCGCCCGCCCCGCGGAGTCACGCACCTGGAGCGAAAATCAGTTTACCACTTATAAAAGAAACTATCTTTAACAAATAGAATGTTATACGGACACGAACTAAACTAGTAAAAGTTTTAGAAAACAGGCAAATAAAAAACAATTCAAAGATGTAGAAAGGCTCCTTTTCCTATTTCCTATTAACAACAAAAATAACCGGCTATGCTGCAGCCGGCTACTCAAATGAAACATTATCATCCACTGAATATGGCTGAAAGCTTTGAATGACCTGTTGGTATCCCTGTTTTGATTTCACAGGAATCCCTTTGACAAGTTCATCATGTTGTTTGCTCTCAAGCCTGTTAATATCAATTTGAAAAAAAGATTGAATGATTTCAGACTGACCCGGCTTTCCGTTAAATATGGAGAGCACCCCGTCTTCTGAAATCCCAAAGTAACCGTTCGATTTCATCAAAGGAGAAATATCATCTACAGACTGGCGAAACACTACCTGATCTTCAGTCATATCCACAAGCTCCCATGATGCATATGCTGCCCAAAAATCTTCCATAGACCAGATGGTTTCTGACTTGATTTCCTCACTTACCTCACCATCGAGATAAATTCGCTCCAGAATAACGTCCACCATATGGGCTTCGTGATCAGCATTTGCTTTTTCTACAGCCGCCGGATTTTCTGCTGCTTCTTTTTCAATCTTTCCGTCATCGTGAAAGAACGTGAAATAAAAGGCACCAATAAGAAGCAATGCCATAAACACGAGTCGAATTTTAACCGTCATCGTGATCACCTCGAACTCTAATAGTTTTAACTCTTTTCCATGGCCGGCTTGAAGATACATTCCTTCCAACACTGGTAATAGTCTGACCAATTTTTAACAATCCTATCCCCTTAAAGGGATAATTTTCTATCTTTGCTCTATTCCAGCCCGCAAAAAAAGCGAGGAATTTACTTCCCCGCTTTATCCGTCCCCTCTTATAGACCTGATGATATCATGGATATCCATTTGAATCGCTTCACGCGGACCTCCGTCACGCAAATCGTTGTCAATGTTTCTAATTCTACTGAAGGTTCCTTCATCAGCAGCTACTGTAACTGTCCGCCCTTTTAAGTAAGGCTGAACGGCGCGCTCGATATCTCTCTGTGTTTGTTGGAATCTGCTGTCGTCTTCCAAGTCCACGGCAATCAATACGTCCGTTCCATAGGTTACGGAACGGACATCATTCACGTTCTCCACTGAAGCCGTTACATCCCCGATCTTCTCGGCAAGCTCGCCTTCATAGGCGGTGTAATAGGACCGTCTTGCCTTCCTTGTATTATCATCGAGATGACCATGGTAATTAGCATCTCCATGACTTGCCCTTTCGTCCCTCAGGAAGAAATTGCGGTCATTTTCCGCAAGCGGCTTGGAAGGGTTTTGCGGATTGCCATCCTCATCTTTCACTTGAAGATATCGTCGCTTGCCTTCTCTTATAGCCTGACCTTCCTGGCCGATTGAATGATCATACCATTCCGTTAGCGGTCCGTCCCTATCATCATTTCTGTCGTTTCCATGGCCTTCATTGGAATAGAACCCCATCGGTTCATACGGGTTATCATTTTGTCCCTCGGCAGCATGGTCAGCACCATTACAAGCTCCCAGAAACATGGCCGATATAGGAATTAGCAAAAGCCTTTTGTGCATGAATATCACCCTTTTTCCGCAAACTTTGAGCATTACAGCTCTATATTAGCTTGCGGAGATGACGAAAGGATGATTCTGTCTTATAGCCGCAAAAAGCTGGTGACTGCTCCTTTTTTTGGATTACTGTCAATACAGGTTTTTTTGAATATCCCTGCAGCAAACCATTCTTGGGTGAAACTGATTCACTGTCAAGGCCATCAGATAATTCCAAGTGCTTTTCTGGTAGTCAGGTGTCCCGCGGAAGAAGCGGTTCCACTCCCTGAAGACATCTGAGGGATAAAGGATGCTATATAAAAAGCTCATGTTATCTTGAAAAAAAGAAAAAGGCTCATGTTCCCACAGCTTCTCCAGAGACCAATTGATATAAGGGAAAATTCTGTTGGCGAATTGAATATAATCAATTTCCGGCGGCCCGGAGGTTATCAGATCCAGGTCAATCATGAAAAGCTCATTGTTTGTGCCACGCAAAAAATTATGATGTGCCACATCTCCGTGGAGGATACACATTTGATCTGAAAACCCATATTGATCCAACCCCTGAAGTGCCTTTTCTCCAGTTTTTATATAAGTGTCAATTATTGCCGGCGGAACATATACACTTAATTTCTGCTTATTTCTTCTGAATTCATCAAGTCTCAAAGACCATTTGTTCAAAAGCCTTTGCATTGGCAGGGTAGTGAAATCCCCGTTTGAAAGTACCTTGCCGGAATATTGATGAAATTCTTTCAAGAGTGTGAGCGCAGCCTGTCTTTCATTGTAAGAGGTATAAGTAAAGATATCATTTGTATCAATCCACTCAGTCAATCCGACCGTTCTTCCATCAAATTCAATATTGTCTGTCTCGTGCAGGGGATGAAATCCTGGCACCTTTGAAAAACCCTCAAGGTGAAGGGCTTTTGTCACACTTTTCTGCAGTTGAAATCTGCGGCTGTTTGGAAAAAGCTTAAGGAACCATCGATCTTTCCCGATTTGGAGCATCCATTTGCCTTGCTTAATTTTTTGAAGCTGAATATTGTTGTCTCCCAGTTTTTCTTTTAATACGAAAAGGAGACGATTATGAAAACCGCCTCCACCTTTTTCCTTAGTCTTCATTGTCATCGTCAAAACGCGGCATACCGAATGCTCCCGGGCCGTACATTCCTGGATAACCTGCTCCAGGCTGCATCATACCTGGACCATATGGAGTTCCTGGCTGCCCCATCCCCGGTCCATAATGACCCATCGGTGCGGGACCACCGCAGCCGCATCCTCTTTGGTGCATCGGTGCACCATACATACCTGGTGACTCTTCCATCATGGCACCCTGCACTTGGGGCATCTGTCCGTAAGGATTTCCATATCCCGGTCCTGGATTCCCATATCCAGCTGGTGAAGTCATGCCTGGATTTCCATATCCGGGATCCCCGAAGCCTGTTCCCGGCATTACCGGTGATACTGGGTAGCAATTATCCGGTCCCATCATTCCTGGACCCATCATCCCTGGATACGGTCCCATTTGCGGTTGCATGCCGCCCATGGGCATTTGTGCCACAGGGTAATCATCTTCATCCTGAACACCTGCCACTGCTGAAGGCGAGCCCATTGGTCCCATCATCGGGCTGCCCATCGGTGCTCCCATTTGCTGTTGCTGAGGCATATACGGCATGAAGGAAGAGGACTCCTCGTCGTACCCCATCGGCATTTGCTGCATTCCCGGCAGCCCTTGAGGCATCATTGACGCTCCTTGAACCTGACCTGCAGGTCCCATCGGGTAACCAGGCTGCATTGGATAGCCGCCTTGCATTGGGTGTCCAGGCTGCATTGGATAGCCGCCCTGCATAGGGAAACCAGGTTGCATTGGATAACCGCCTTGCATCGGTCCTAATCCGCTTCCCGGCAGTACTGGTGATACAGGATAACAATTGTCCTGCATTGGCTGCTGTGGATAAGGCATATCCATTTGCGGGCTTTCTTCGTCCTGTACTCCTGCTACTGCTTCAGGCTCTTCTTTTGGCTTAGGCAAAGTCGGAGCTTTCGGCATTTTTTGAGGTGCCTTCGCTGCTTCCGGCATCATTTGAGGAGCTTTGGGTGCTTTTGGTGCTTTTGGAGCCTTGGGTGCTTTCGGCATCGCTTGTGGTTGAGTATGCATTTGCATATTCGCCATATTCATCATGTAATAATTATTAATATCGATTTCCGGGATAACCGGCTGCGGCATCTTCGGCGTATATGGCTTTTTCGGCATTTCCTTTACTGGCATTTCTTTCTTCGCGGCAGGCTTCATGGCTTCCTTAGGCGTTTGCACCGGCATGGCCGCCGGCTTTTTCTGCGCAAAAGGATGTTCTGCTTTCGGCATCTCTTTTACCGGCATTTCCTTCTTCGCTGCCATTTCCTTTTTTACCATCCCGCCTGATGTTGGAACTTTTATTTTCATTCCAGGCATGATCATATCTGGATTAGACAGCTGGGCATTCATCTTTTTTAACTCTTCGAAATTAACGCCATATTTCTTGCTGATATTCCAAAGAGTATCTCCTTTTTGTACGATATGGATCTTCACTATTTATTCCCTCCTCAGGCATAAGTCTATATATCCTATGTCAATAAATAGGCAAAGTGCTAACAATCTACACAAATACTTATGAATATTTAAAAATAAATATACCTTTGCAAGGAGGTCATACATCCATATCTTTAAAATCTGACACCCTTTTTGACCAGGATCCACTTCTGTCTTTTATGGGCTGTGCTTCCAGTTGTATCACTATGATGGTACGATTCAATTAAACAAATGTCTTGAGTTGGAGGAGATTGTATGTTGTCAGAGGCACTATCTAAAATGGTTAGCAAGGATTATAAAGAAGCGAAGGTTATGTTTGAAACTCTTGTAAACGATTCACCAGAAGATCCGCTGATCAATTTTTATTGCGGTTCGGTAAATGATGCATTGGGCTTGGAAAAAGCCGCTATCCCCTTTTACCGGCGTGCACTGGAAAACGGAGTTACGGGGGAAATACGTGAGGCGGCCTTCATCCAATTGGGCAGCAGTTACAGGTGCATAGGGGAGTACCCACTTGCAAAGGATGTCCTCACTAACGGGCTCGCTGAATTTCCTGATAACCCTGCATTAAAAGTCTTTTACGCCATGACTCTCTATAATATGGGAGAACATAAAGAATCTTTTACGCTAATGCTTAAAACCCTTATGTCTAATTCATCAGATGAATGGCTCAAAAAATATGACAAAGCGCTAAGGTTTTACAGCGAGGATATTGATGGGGTTTGGGAATAGAGGCGTTTTGGGATTTAAAGTCATTAATGATTCATTTGTTTAGTTTTAATGTAAAAAAATGGATTAACCACATTAATGAACCAATTTCTTGAGTTGGGTTTGGAAATATGGACTTTTAATACATAGAATGGCTCTTTTCTTAAACCTTGTTGCTATTTAATATTACAAAGAAGATAGCCTTTATTCACAGAAAATCGTCTGGTAAGCAAGAGAGAAAAAACCTTCTAGCTAGACCAGTGGGAATGGATTTTGCAGGGCATGTTTGGGCCTGCAAGGAAGTAAACGGACCAGTGAGAACGGAATATGGGGTATATTGGTCTGAAAATGGAGTAAACGGAACAATGAGTTTGGATTATGGTAGGGGTGTTGGTACGAAAAGGGAGTAAACGATCCAAGGAGAATAGATTATGTGAGGGATGTTGGTATGTAAAGGGAGTAAACAGGCATATGAGAATGGAGAGAATGGAATATGGAGGGGGGATCCAGAAGCCGGCCAGACACCGGCTTCCGCTCGACCCTTTAATTTAAGCTCTTGCCAGCATGCGGTCCAGAGCAAGAATGGCGTTGTGCGCTGTTTCTTCATCCACTTTGATGATGTTTTCCGGATTGTTGTCCACAATATTTTCCAATGACCATAATAAGTGAGGAAGGTCGATCCGGTTCATTGTTAAGCATGGACACATGTGCGGGTTCAAGGAAATGATATGCTTATCCCTATGTTCATTGATAAGCCTTTTGACAAGGTTCATTTCCGTGCCGATTGCCCATGAGGTCCCCGGCTCAGCACTTTTGATGGTTTCGATAATGTACTTAGTAGATCCGTTGTCATCCGATGCTTCAACGACCTCCCGGCGGCACTCCGGATGAACGATGATTTTCATTTCCGGATACTGCTCTCGGACTTCCGCCACGTTTTTCAATGTGAAATTTTCATGGACCGAACAATGTCCTTTCCAGAGAATGACTTTTATCCGGTCTGCATCACCTTCATAAACCAACTTATTTTTTACCGGATCCCAGACAGCCATGTCATTCAGGTCAATCCCAAGATCGGCCGCTGTATTTCTTCCAAGGTGCTGATCTGGCAGGAAGAGAATCCTTTCTTTTTGCCCAAGGGCCCATTCCACCATCTTATGGGCGTTTGAAGATGTCACTGTCGCTCCTCCATTTTTTCCGACAAACGATTTGATGGCTGCGGTGGAGTTCACATACGTCAGCGGCAGGATTGTGTCGCCAAATTGTTCCTGCAGCAGTTTCCATGCTCTTTCAGTTTGGTGGATATTAGCCATGTCGGCCATGGAACAGCCGGCTCTCATATCCGGAAGTATCACTTTCTGATTTGCATTAGTGAGGATATCTGCGGTTTCTGCCATGAAATGAACTCCGCAAAAGACGATAAATTCGGCCTCGTCGTTCGCTGCCGACACTTGTGCAAGTTGAAGTGAATCCCCTGTCGTGTCGGCAAATTGGATGACCTCATCCTTTTGATAGTGATGGCCTGGAATAAACAATTTTGTGCCCAGTTGAGCTTTAATCTCCCTTACTTTTTCCTCCATTTGTTCAATGGACATGTGCTTGTACTTTTCAGGCAGTTCATATGTGTTATTCTTTAACGTCTGTAATAAACTCACTTTCGATTCCCCCCTGTTCATTCAACACTTTAGCGCTGATATCCAGCCCTTTGACGCTGTGTGTCAGAAATCCGAGCGATATATACTGGACTCCTGTTCTGGCATAGTCTGCAACATTTTCCTTTTGGATTCCGCCGGATGCTTCCGTGATAATATGCGGCGGAACATCCTCCAGCCATTCGGCTATTTCCTGTGGTGTCCGATTATCAAACATGATGATGTCTGCCCCGCTTTCAACGGCCTCCCGCAGCCCGTCACGAGTTTCGATTTCCACTTCCACTTTAACCGTATGACCCAGGGCAGCCTTTACTTCATTCACAGCAGCATTAATCGACCCTTTAAATGAAATGTGATTATCCTTGAGCATGACGGCATCATACAGTCCGTTACGATGATTAAAACCTCCGCCGCATCTTACTGCATACTTTTCAAGCATGCGGAGTCCCGGCGTTGTTTTGCGGGTATCACAAATGCGCGCAGGATGGTCGCTTACCAAATTGACGACCTCTGCAGTCACCGTTGCAATCCCGCTCATCCTCTGCACAAGGTTCAAAATCACCCGTTCAGCCTGAAGCAGATCGGCTGCCGGTCCAGTCGCTTCAGCAATCACCGTTCCAGGCTCAACTTTTTCACCATCCGCTATATATGTTGTCACATCGATATCAGGATTCAAGATGCTAAACCCTGAAATGATGACATCCTTCCCGCAGAACACTCCTGCTTCTTTTACGACAAAATGAAAAGTACTGTAATCCTTTTCCATAAATAATGCTTGTGTACTGAGATCTCCATCTCCAATATCCTCAAGAAAGAATTGTTCAAGCATAGATTTTAGTTTTAACTTGTTCATCCACCCACGTCCTCACTTTTCCATCTTTTAATTCATGCATGATCCGTCTCTTTAGCCAAACCTCGTCATTTTCTTCCTTATAATCGCTCCGGATATGTCCTCCGCGGCTTTCCGTCCTTAATAATGCCGCCTGTGTAACGATCATGCTGTTAATCCACATGAAATACTTTTGAATATCGGTTGGGTATAGGTTTTCAAGGTTCTCATCCAGTTTAAAATCTAAGGAGTGCAGCCATTGCAAGTGCTTCTGTAGATTGGTTCCATCTCTGATGATTCCTGCCGATTCCATCATCCGCTCCTGAAACTTTTTGACGTTAAATGTTTTGAGGAGTTTCTTTTGCGTGAATGTTTGTTTATCCTCAGAATCTTCTAAAACAAAATGGAAGGACTGTCTCGTCTTTGTGTTGATCCATTCAGCAAGCCTCTTTCCATATACCAACCCTTCTAACAGGGAATTGCTTGCCAGCCGGTTTGCTCCATGAATACCGCTGCACGCAACCTCTCCAACAGCATAGAGCCCTTCAACATTCGTCCTGCCGAGTGAATCGATTACAATCCCGCCCATCATAAAGTGACAGCCTGGTGAAACCGGGATTTTCCCAAGTGTTAAGTCAACCCCATTCTCTCTGCACATCGCCGATATAGAGGGGAATTTTTGTTCAAAGTTTTTTATGAGATTAATAGATAAAAAGACGTCTCTGCCCATTTTTCTATGCGCAAATATCCGCTCTGCAACCAAATGCCTTGGAGCCAGCTCTTTAAGCGGGTGAACGCCCTCCATGATTTCTTCTTCAGCATCGTTTACAAGGCGGGCTCCTTCTCCTCTCACTGCCTCGGACACTAACCCCTTCGTATTGCCCTCAACACAAAGCAGAGTCGGATGAAATTGAATGAATTCAGCATCTGCTATATAAGCACCCGCCCTGAAAGCCAGCGCCATTCCATCGCCAGTAACAGTAGGGTGATTAGAAGTAGAGGAGTATAAGCCGCCAGCTCCCCCTGCTGCCATGACGATATGTGGTGCCGCATATGAATGTACAGCCCCGGATTGATCGATAGTCTTCACACCCTTGCATCTTCCATTGCTGTCCTTTATCAATTCAAAAACCATTTGCCCTTCAATCCAGCTGATATTAGTTGGAAGGGTTTTCAAAAAATACTCCATTAAATACCTGCCCGTCGCATCTCCCCCGCAGTGAAGGATACGATTTGCACTATGTGCCCCTTCCATACCCAAGCTCAATGATCCGTCATCGTTTCGGTCAAAAGGAACTCCTTCTGCTACAAGTTCCAGGACAATATCCCTTCCTTCTTTCACAAGAGAAATTACCTCTTCTTCCTGATGGTGCCTTCTTCCGGCTTCAAGTGTGTCTTGAAAATGTTTTATTATATTGTCATCATGGGCTATAGCTGCAGCAACACCGCCTTGTGCCATATATGAATTACTTTCCCGTCGATTTCCT
>NZ_ABCF01000057.1 GCF_000181495.1 Bacillus sp. SG-1 | reverse complement strand
ACTGAAAGCAAGTCTTTACTGTTCATCTTTTCAACTCCTATTATTAAGAACTAAATCATTGAATGTATGGAATGTATCCGGAAAAACTGCCTGATTTTTCTTCATGAGAAATGTTATCGTATTTCTGATGGAAACGATCAAAGCTTGTTCAAGATTATGTTTTGCTAATTCCCTAACTTCATCCACACCTGGAAAATGCCTGCCTGGTTCAATGTAATCCGCCAGGTAAATTACCTTTTCAAGAGGGGTCATTCCTGGCCTTCCGGATGTGTGAAAACGTATGGCATCAAGAATAACTTCATCCTCTATCCCCGCTTCCGTTCTAACGAGCCAGGCTCCAACCGGGGCATGCCACAATTCAGTATTATAGGATAAAAGCCGTTCATCCATTCCTTGAGTTTCAATGATTTCCTTCATTTCTTCTTTCGGGCGGAATTTGGCATAATCATGGAAGATCGCTGCCAGTTCTGCTTTTTGTTTATCCACACCATAGCGCTCTGCCAGTTCAATCGCCGTTTCTACCACTCCCAGCGTATGCTGATAACGATGTTCTGTCAGCTGCTCTTTTACAAGACTGAGTGCCTTATCCCTTTCCATACAGTTTCTCCTCTCGTATATAATCTGAAACCACCTCAGGTATGAGGTAAGTAGCGGTCCCCCCTGAAGCGACCCGGTCTCTGATCAATGTTGAGGAGATGTCAATTTGGGGAACCTCGATCATTTTCACATTATAAGGGGAGTCTGTTTCATACCCCGGCCTTTTGACACCAACGAATTGAATCAGCTGGGAAAGCTCTTCAATTTTATACCATTGAGGCAGAAATTCAATCATGTCCCCGCCTATAATGAAATGAAACTCTGCATCAGGCTCTCGTTCTACCAGCAATTTTATCGTTTCATACGTATAGGAAGGACCTTCCTTCTTGAGCTCAATGGGTTCCAAAGTAAACCCCGTGTGGCCTTCAATCGCCAAACGCACCATCTCTTCACGCTGCTCAGCTGATGTGTCTCCACTGATGTTTTTGTGAGGCGGGATACCTGCAGGCATAAACCTGACTTCATCCAGGCCTAATTGGAAAAGGACTTCATTCGCAATAATCAGATGTCCTAAATGTGGAGGGTTGAATGTCCCTCCTAGAATACCGACACGCGTTCCCATTAATGGACCTCCTTTATTTAGGAAGTTCGATTTTTTTATTTTCCTTGGATTCCTTATATAAGATAATCGTATGGCCAATGATTTGAACGATATTTGCACCTGCTCCAGAAGCCAGCTCTTTCGCAACCGTGTCTTTATCATCTTCACAGTTTTGCAGAATGCTTATTTTGATTAATTCTCTGGCTTCGAGCGCCTCGCTGATTTGTTTGATCATATTCTCATTGACTCCGCCTTTACCAACTTGAAAAATTGGATTTAGGTGATGAGCCTCTGAACGTAAATGTCTTTTTTGTTTGCCTGTTAACATATTAACCTCCAAGTTGTTGTTGAACTATATTTCTCATTCGATCGGAATCCGGTATAATACCAGTCCATAATTCGAATGCCAGTGCTCCTTGATGAACGAACATGCCGATCCCATTATCACCTTTTCCTCCGAGAGCGCAAAAAGTCTTCATGATTTTCGTTTCCAGAGGATTATAAATAATATCAGAAATAAATGCACCTTCTTTGATACGGGTCACATTGAGCGGCATGGCATTGGTTTCAGGATGCATACCGACAGATGTGGTTTGGACAATGATATCATATAATTCCATACTTTGTTCAGCCTGCTGCAAGGATAAAGAAGCTGATGTACATGGAAACGGACAATCTTTTATGATATCTTCCCCTTTTTCAGGTGTGCGATTACAGATATCTATATTTTTAATGCCTGAAGCGGCCATTGAATAAAAAATGGCCCTTGCCGCTCCGCCGGCACCGATGATTAACACGGCCTTATTGTCCAAAGGAAAAGGACAGCTTTCCTCCAGCGATCTTATGAACCCCATTCCGTCCGTGTTGAAGCCGATAAAACGGTCCCCTTTTCTTACCACTGTATTCACAGCACCAATTGCCTCTGCAAGGGGATCCACTTCATCAAGCAGCGGCATAATGGCACGTTTATGCGGAATGGTCACATTAAATCCTTGGACACCCAGTACCTTCAATGCCTTCACAGCTTTTTCGATATCTTCGCTTTTGACCAGGAATGGCTGATAATGACTGTCTATGCCTTTTTCCTGAAATGCATCGTTATGCATAAGCGGGGACATGGAATGGCCAATAGGATTTCCTATCACTCCATATAATGTTTTCATTGGGAAACCTCCCACTATAGCATTCTCTTCTATAAAGTTGATTTGTGCTTAAATCAACCTAAACTCACAGCAGTACATCATTTTTTCATAATACTCATATCAATGATTTTCTGAGGAATACACTTACGCCTTTAGGAACATGCGCAGCAATTGTAGCACCCGGATCATTGATCGTAACCCATCCGAGACCGGAGAAGACGATATCCGTTTTTCCTTCTTTGACCCTAAACTCATGACGGACCAATTCAGGGAACTCGCCCATATCATCCTTCCTTGGAGGCTGAAGCATCACACCGGCATGATTTTCATATAGTTCATCCGCTTTATCCACTTTTGTACGATGAATGTTCAATTCATTGGACAGATAGCAGACAAAGGAACGTCTCCCGCCACTCAAATAGTCAAAACGGGATAAACCGCCGAAGAATAATGTCTGCCCTTCATTTAACTGAAATACTTTCGGCTTGATTTCCTTCTTCGGAGTAATATATTTCAAATCCCTTTTATCTACATAGTGAGCCATTTGATGATGGTTGATGATACCAGGCGTGTCAATAAGCGCCTCTCCGTCATCCAACGGAATTTCAATCATATCAAGAGTAGTGCCGGGAAAGTGTGAAGTCGTGATGATGTCCTTCTCACCGGTCACATGATGGATGACACGGTTGATGAACGTCGATTTTCCTACATTCGTACATCCGACTACATAGACACTTCTTCCGTCGCGGTATTGTTCTATCGCTTCAACAGCCTCTTCGATATATTGCCCTTTCTCCGCACTCATCAGCTTGACATCCACAGGCTTGAGCCCAAGCTGTTTTGCCTGGAATTTCATCCAATTAATCAATTTAGATGGCTTCACTGACTTTGGCAGCAAATCTACTTTATTTCCGATTAATAGAACTGGATTGTTTCCTACAAAACGGTGAAGGCCGGGCAGCCAGCTGCCATTGAAGTCGAAAATATCGACCACTTTCACGATAAGACCTTCACCCTTACCGATTTCATTTAATATCTTCAAGAAGTCATCATCTGTCAGTGAAACATCCTGCACTTCATTATAATGTTTCAGGCGAAAACACCTTTGACAAACGATTTCTTCCTTTTCCAATGAAGACGGAGGAGCATAGCCTAACTCTTCCTTGTCTTCCGTTTGAATGCCGACTCCGCATCCGGTACATACAATTTTGGTCACTTTTCTTCCTCCCATTGAATCATGCCTTTTCGTTTGAAGAAGCTCATGATTCTTCTTTCAACTTTCCGGTTAAACTTCGTTACAAATCCATCTGTCTGGGCAACAGGGACGACAAGAATCGTATAGAATCCGCTGCGGTTACCGCCTAGGACATCCGTCAGAAGCTGGTCCCCTACAACGACCGTTTCCTCCCTGCTTACACCCATTTCTTTGACTGCCCTTCTGAAAGCACGTCCCATCGGCTTTCTGGCTTGATGGATAAAAGGAATATTCAAAGGTTCGGCAAAGCTCCGCACCCGGTCTTCATTATTATTGGAAACCACCGTCACCTTAATCCCGTGATCCTGCATTAATTTGAACCATTTAATCAATTTGGGAGTTGCCTGAGCCCTGTCCCATTCCACCAAGGTGTTGTCAAGGTCGGTGATGATTGCCTTGATTCCCTGTTCTTTTAAAGTTTCTGGCTTTATTTGAAAAACGTCTTTAACTTGCTCATTGGGCAAAAAAGATTTTAACACTTTATAACACCTCTAACTTTCCTATTCTACCGCTATAATCATAACCAATTTTCCCTTTAGATTCAAAATTAACCATTTTGGCATAAATGCCGACGAACTATTCTACCATCAAATAAGTTTAAAGGCATCAGTTTAACCAAACTTAAGAAAAAATGATGAGATTCTGCTGTAAAAATTGATTTTAAGCGGCAAACCAATAAAAATATTCCAAATTTTTTTAAATAATTTTCGACAAAATTAAGACCCCTAAAAGTGTGGATAACTTTATACACATTATCCCCCTAGAAACACTGTAATATATTCCCTTTATAAACAGGTTAACCACAAGTTATCCACCTAAACCTGTGGATAAAGGAACGCTTGTTCTGTTTGTTTAAATTTGGTAGAGTAATGATACAAAGTTAAAACTTACTACTATATGAGATAAAAAATGAAAATATGATCACTTTTGGAGGTGAGCACTATGCGTAAACTTTCTGACGACCTGTTGATTGAATCCTATTACAAAGCGAAAGACCTAAAGCTCAACCCGGATTTTATCCGCCTCATTGAAACTGAAATTCACCGCCGCTCCTTGTCCTATCGCATCAGGATCTCTTCATAAATTTCACCACGGAAAACCAGGTGTTCACAGCACCTGGTTTTCTTTTTATAACGCTGTTTTCGTATAGATTGTTGCTTTCGGAAAAATCCCTGGTGCCGGATTTCTCCCCTGGTTACAAGGTTTTTCTCTCTGAACAAGGGGAGCAGCTCTTTTCTTCCTTGCTTACCAGGATATAATGTGTCTTTGATGTCAATATTTTTCGAAGTTCATATTAAATAGCAACAAAGTTTAAGAAAAGAGCCTTTTGTAATTGAGAAAGTTTGCCTGCGAACACAAAACCGTATTGAATGTTTCTTTGATGTATGGGGCGCCTTTTGAGCTTATTTGCTTAGTGCAGGTCGATTGAGCACAGAGTTCCACTCTTGATGGATTATGAGAGTGGATAAACACAGCAAAATAAATACTCCCTGTTAAGACAAGGGAGTACTTATTTCCTTGATACCTTTCCAATTAACTGACCCATTTTCACTTTACCTGGCACATCAACTTTTTCATTTAAGTGGAACTGTCCTTTTTGAAACAACAGGATGACGGTCGAGCCAAAAGAAAAATAACCGATTTCCCCGCCTTTTTCCCATTCCTTCTCCTCATTTGTATACTCAATCGAATTTACAAACATCGCGCCCACTTTGACAAGACACATCTTGCCATAGGCATGGGAAACTTCAGTTATCGACCGGTAATTCTTGGATAAGGTGCGGACTCCCCATTTAAGTCCAATCTCATTAACAGGATAAGAATGCCTTCCCAATTCCCATCTTTCAAGAACAGATGCACGCAGCGGACTGTGAATGCGGTGATAATCAGCCGGACTCAAGTACAAGATCATGTATTGACCGCCTACGTACTCACTTGCCTTTTCCCTGCTTCCAAGCATTTCTTCTATCGAGTAGTCTTTTCCTTTCACATGCATATTTAATGATTCTGTTACAGTCCCTGAATCGGCCAGCATTCCATCAACCGGGCTGACGACATCATCGGCCTCACCTTCAACCGTTCTTACTCCCTCTTTCAAGTTCCTTATAAAAAAAGAATGAAGGTTGGGATAGGCATCTGCATTTTTTTCAATTTCCCTGGTACTAATGTTATAGGCTTTTATATAGGATGGAATGAACCGTGCACTGGTAGGTGATTGGACAAATTTCCGCAGCAAAAAGGAGGTCCATTTTTTATTGGTTAATTCGATACAAAGACGATAGAAATTTTTTCTCAACTTTGCAGCTCCTTAAATGTTTAGTAGTACTAATTATTATACACTTGTCTTTAAACGTCCACCTTTTTTTAAAAAAGCTCCTTTCGTATGTAATGTTGCTTTTGTTGCTTTGGATATGTGGGTAAGCTGATTTCCGCTCCAGGTGCGTGACTCCGCGGGGCGGTCGGTGAACTAAAAAGCGAAAGCGGCCGTTCAGCGACGTACAGATTGTAGGGCTCTCGCATGAGATAAAGGAATCACGAAGAGCATTAGCGATTCGATGATGACTTATCGCAAGGAGAGAGACCGAAATCTGCTAGTCGCTGGCCGCTGGAGCTGGATTGGCCTCCTCGGCTTCGCCTGCGGGGTTACGTTCCAGTGGGTACGTAACCTTGGTCTCACCTGTCATCAAAAGTGGAAGCGCCCTGGTCAGACCCGACAGGCAAATGTTCCTGAGAGAAAAAAAGGCGATCTTTCCTTTTATTCTCTCAGGGTTATTTGACCCCGAGGGGCTGGGCGCTGAAACTAGACGTCCCGCTAATCCCGCAGGAGGTCACGCACCTTCCGCTTCAATCTACCTATATATTTTCTATAATAAAGTATACAAAATTATTAAGGCACAAACTTTTGACTAGTCCCGATAATTGGCGGAAGGGGATAATCACTCAGCTCCAATCAAGAAATGGAATTTAACTATAATCCAATAATATTTTAAAGTTTCCCTCGTCAAAAAGTATTGAAATGGGAACTTCTCTTCAGAAACATCTTTATTAATTAAGACCCAAGGGAAAACAACAAAATCCGGATGAAGGTTCACCCGGATTTTTATCTTGCGAATTGGTAATAACGCCAGCAGCCGAACAGGAACAGTAAAATGAGCAAGACTACCGCAAGCGCCAAGTAAAAACCTCCATAACTTCTCGGCGGCGGATAATAAGGAACATAATAGTACGGATAACCGTATACCATCTTAGAATCCCTCCCATGAGTATTGGTATAAATATCTTATGCAGACGAGATCATTCGTGTATAGGCTTTATGAACACATCTGCATTCCTCCCCCAAATCATGCCTATCCTGCAGAAATCACATTGACGAACAAACTAAATTGCAGGGACGTGCAAGGACAGAACAAATTAATCATATGATGCTATATAGGCGAAAGTCCTTCACTGGAGGTGAAAGTATGTCCGCGATCGCTACAGCTATAGGATATTTTTTAAAAGAATTGGTTTTCCTCGTATCCTATGTGAAAAACAATGCCTTTCCACAACCGCTTTCATCACAAGAAGAGAAAAAATACTTACGAAAAATGGCAAATGGAGATGAGGATGCCAGGAACATTTTAATCGAACACAACCTGCGGCTCGTTGCTCACATTGTAAAAAAATTCGAAAACACCGGAGAAGATCCGGAAGACCTCATCTCAATTGGCACGATAGGTTTAATCAAAGCAATTGAAAGTTATTCGGAAGGAAAAGGAACGAAGCTTGCCACTTATGCGGCAAGGTGTATCGAAAACGAAATTCTTATGCATTTACGCGCCCTGAAAAAAACAAAAAAAGATGTCTCATTACACGACCCGATAGGCCAGGACAAGGAAGGCAATGAAATCAGCTTAATAGATATCCTGAAATCAGATGCAGATGATGTCATTGAAACGATACAGTTAAGCATGGAACTTGAAAAAGTAAGAAAATATATATGTGTATTAGACGACCGTGAAAAAGAAGTCATTATCGGCCGATTCGGGCTTGATATGAAAGAGGAGAAAACACAAAGGGAAATTGCCAAGGAGCTGGGCATTTCCAGAAGCTATGTCTCCAGAATTGAGAAGAGGGCTCTAATGAAGATGTTCCACGAATTTTATCGGGAAGAAAAAGAAAAACGCCAATCTTCCTGAATACTCATCTTTCTGCTTTCTAAGCAGCGGGTATGGCACCAACGGCATTTGCCAGTCACACTTACTCAATCTTAGAGAATAGGTTGACAGCTTTGATGAGAACTTCCCCACAGTGGCGCTCTTTGAAAAACAAAGGAGACCGGATGAGCAGCAAATGCTCAACCGGTCTCCTTTGTTTTATTTGCGCTTTTTTCTTTTTATCATCAAAGTCAAAAGGGGTACATTTAAAAACATATCTTCACCTTCCCACATTTATTCTGTTGTTTATATGCATCAGAACAATAAGTTAGTGTGAAGAAAGATCAATATGAGAATCGTTATGCAGAGTCCTTCTCCACCCAGAGTGCATTTAGACGTTTCACCTGATAAAAAATCATGTATTTTTCTCCTCTCCATTTTTTTTATGATTAGAATAATTTTATCGATTCTTGTTTCAGTCTGTTTTCTTCAAATCGCTTTGAGACAAATAGCTCGTGATTATATTCTTCAAGCGATTGGTTTCGCTTTTTGATGGTTATGCTTATGAATAATATATTTAGCGTCATACTAACACCTCCTCTTCTTAATGATGCTCACTTTATCCAACTGGAACGCGAATTAGTACATTCTCATTGTTTCTTGCTTTAACTTGTGCTCTTCAAAATGCCTGGTAACCATTTCGTCATGATGGTACTCCTGTACAGGACGCATTCTTCTTTTAACGGTTATACTCATAAATAAGATATTCAGTGTCATGTCTACAACTCCCTTTTCAACTACAGATTTACGTTCATTCCCCAACTTAGATTAAAACATTCGGACTGACTCTTGCTTCAATTTGGTTTCTTCAAAATGCTGATTGACCAAAGTGTCATGATTATGCTCGGTTAAAGAACGCAATCGCTTTTTCACCGTTATACTCATAAATAGAATATTGAGTGTCATATTAACACCTCCCAGTAAAGTTCATACCCATAAAAAAAGCCGCGAAGAGACACCTCCCCGCAGCAGACACAAAAAAGCCGCAGGAATGCACACACTCCCGCGGCTTGGTATGATTGATTTTTTTGATAAAAATTACGAAATAATCAATCCATTGGCGATCGAATGTGTATAGAAATATTCAGTTGATACAATTTTTACAGCTTTAATTTTCATCATGTCATTCGACCTCCTTTTTTCTGATTGTTATTTCCTTACAGAGGTAAGTATATCCAATTCAACAGGAAAAGTAAACCATATTATTGTCATTTTTTTTAGACAATTTTTTATGTTGAATGAGATAGGTGATTTTCACTCCATATGTGCCCCTCTAATTAACGACCGTAAACAAACCCAGAAGAGCCAGGGTAAATAGCAACAATCTACTAAAAACCAAAAAAGCCTGGGGAGGAATTTTCCTCACCAGGCTTTAGCATTACATATTTACTCTTTCATCGTCCATATCTGTCAGCTTCTTCTTCAACATGGCTGCTTGATAAAAAAACATTCCTGAGAATCCAAGCATGATTATTGTTCCACCCATAAGAGTGTACGTCTGAAAGATAGTTTTCTCTTCTACAGGAAGAACAGCCCCCAGATAAAGAAATACACTTACCGAAACGAGCACAAAGGCAAATCGTTTATAATCTATGATTTTATCACTTAAATTCTTTTTAATATTTTCCAAAGGAAATCCCTTCTTTCCATCGGGTTTCAAGTAATAGATTTACAAAATACTCTATTTCCACCTTAACATAGAAAGCGGAGTATTTATTCATGTAAATCTCACCAAATGTAGAAGAAGGGATTTTCAGGTTTACCTTTTACTTCGATGTCAGCTGCAGGAATCTCAGTGTTTTCCTTGGGCCATATGCACCCAACCAATCTTTAGAAAACCGCCCTCAGAAAAATTTATTTTAATTTAGAGACCATTTTCATAACTAGATTTGCAGAATTAACTGCCGCTGTTTCCAGGTACTGATCAAAGGAAACATGAGATTCTTTTCCTGCAATGTCAGAAAGAGAACGGATAATGACAAAAGGCACTTCGAACTGATGAGCCACTTGAGCGATTGCAGCGGCTTCCATCTCAACAGCCTGGAGATTTTCAAACTTATCACGAATCGCTTCTACGCGAGCAGGATCATTCATGAATGAGTCCCCTGTTGCAATTAAACCGGACACAATTTTAACATTAGAAGTTTCTTTAGCACTTTCAGCAGCAACTTCTTTTAATTTTTCATCAGCTGTGAAGGCTGCCGGAAGCTGCGGAACTTGTCCATACTCATAGCCAAAGGCCGTTACGTCCACATCATGATGTCTCACATCTGTGGAAATGACAACATCGCCGACATTCAATTCAGCATCAAAACCGCCCGCAGAGCCAGTATTGATGACACAGTCCGGCTTAAATCTCTCAAGCAGGACAGCGGTGCTCATAGCTGCATTGACCTTCCCGATTCCGGAACGCAGGAGAACAACCTCTACACCATGCATGCTGCCTGCTGTATATTGGCTTCCTCCGATTACTTCTTCTTTGGCGTTTTCAATATTCTCTCTTAATAGCCTGACTTCTTCTTCCATAGCTCCGATAATAGCAATTTTCATAACAAATACCTCTTTTCATTCACCTTATTGTATACTCTTTATGTATGTAGCTATTTTAACCTAAAGGCAATGTGTTTTCCACATCATCGCTCTGCAATTTAGCTTGCAGGGCACGATTGTCTTTCATTCTAAACATTACAAAAGGAGGAGTAATCTAATGAATATAGAATTTGATTTGATTCAGGATAAGATTGAATTTTTCGAAGCCAGGGACTTGCAGACACTCGAGAGGAAAATTAACGAGCAAGTCGGGCATAACAAAAGCATTCTGCTGTCTGTTCATTCTGTTTCCCATAATGTAACAATCGATGATAAAGGGCATCCATTATATACAGCGGTTGTTCACTTCAAAGTAAAATCCATGAACTAAAAATGGCCCCTGAAGGAGCAGATCCTTGGGGGCCATTATTTTCTTATTAATCTTTATCATTCTCAATCAGTTCTTGCATTTTCACAGGTTTCCAGCCTTTGCCGTCCACCCATTCGAGATAAACGCGATAAGTCGTCGATTGGTCTTTTGGTGCGACTGTACCGATTGCTTTGTGGTCACTTCCGTTTCGCTCAACCCACCAGACAGTCATATTGTCTTCAGATAACCCTGTTGCATAAGCCAGTGCATCTATTTTTTCCTGCCAATCAGGAGATGAGGTATCTTCATACTTATAGACATGTTCCCCAGTCTGAACGGTTCCGACCGGCTTCCAATTCGGATTGATGATTTCTTTCTTGACGTTTGGTTCATCGCTTTCTCTTACAATCTTTTTATCTTCTTCAGAAGATGACTCTTCATCTTTCTTTTCTGTATCTTCTTTTTCCTTATCTTCTTTTTCTTCGTCTTGCGATAAGCTTTCGCCATCTGCAACCGGCTTATCTTCGCTGTCAGAGTCCTCAGACGCTGTATCTGCTTCTGTATCAACTTGTTCTTCTTCAGTCAATTCTTCATCTGTAGAAGTTTCTTCGTCCTCTTCCACCCCTGCGTCAGTAGAAGATTCCTCTTCTTCATTGGAAGAAATGCTGTCAGCGACTTCATTGTTTTGGGCTGTATTGTCATCCCCTGCTGCCGGTTCGGTGTCATTTCCCAGGAAAATCGTTGCACCGACAATTACAATCAGCAATACAACAATCCCAATCAGACTATTTAAAATGACATTTGATTTCTTTTTAGACCTTTTATCTAAACGTGATGTATACTTTGGCATCCTCGTACACTCCTCTGCAACATTATGCCTTTACAGTAAGGCTCTTTTTCTCTATTACCCATTCTATCACGCAAATAAATTCATCAAAAGAAATTTACTTAAAATAAGAATGTTTTCCTATTAAGATTCTTCTCCTGTTTGGCTGTTTGAATGGATCATATCGGCAATATCTTTAAAGACCGGATATATTCCTCCTTCATATTCCAACACATCCATATTCACGACTGCCAGTGCATACTTAGGGCTATCGAACGGAAAATAGCCGGCAAACCATTTGTTATACAATTCTTTCTCACCACTGTATTGTCCTGTCTGGGCAGTTCCTGTTTTTCCAGCAATTTCATAAGCCGCCGTCTGCAAAAACTTTGCTGTTCCTGATTCTCCTGCAACGACATTCCTCAGGTACTGCTGCATTTTCATAGCAGTATAAGGTGAGAGCGCTAGTTCATCTTCTTTTTGTACAGGAAAATCTACCAATTCAGTCCCGTTCTTATAGTGAATGCTGCTTACCGTCCTGATACTCTGTTTTTTGCCGCCCCTAGCAATGGTAGCCATCATGTTGGCCACCCCAAGGGGAGTTACACGAACTTCCCTCTGGCCTATCCCGGTCTGAGCTACATAATTCGCTTCTTCTCTTTCACCATCATTAATGAATATTCTTCCACTATCAATCGGCAGCTGTTCGAAGTCTTCATAATGAAAGACACTGCCTTTCCAGCCGATTTCCCCTATCAACCCAAGTTTCTCTGCATACCGGTCAAGTGTTTGATCATCTTCTTCTATCAACTTTTTCGCTATATCAGCAAACGTCCTGTTGCAGCTGACCGCAAAACTTTCATTGATATTGATTGTGCCGTGAGGTTTTGGTGCAGGTTTTCCATAAATCGTTTCGTCACAATTAAATAAGGCACTTTCATCGACAAGATTAAGGTCAATCGCCGCAGAAGCCACCACCGTTTTAAAGACCGATCCCGGAACAAGCTGCGTTGTCATCAAATTTTTCGCCCCCTCATTGGAAAAAGGAGTTCCCTGTTGGACAACCGGCCTTGAGACGCTTGCTAAGATATTTCCGCTCTCAATGTCAAGAAGTACGGCACCGCCTCTTTTAATAGCGTGTTGATCAATCAGATCTTCCAGTTTCTTTTGCAATTCTGAATCTATCGTCGTCTTAATATCTAACGGATAAAAGGGATTAGCGGGAGCGAGATATTTCACATCGACTCCAAACAAGGGACCACCTCTGGCATCAACATGATAAATCAGCTTTGATTCCTGTTCGGCTATCAGCCACTCATCGAAGGCTTTCTCCAAACCGGAAATACCTATCTTTTGAGTTGCCCCTTTTACTCTGTCTGGATATCTGGCATGAAACCGTTCTTCGTTTTCTCCAGTCAACCCTATCAATTGTTCAGCCAGAATTTCTCCTTTAGGGTATTTACGCTTCAATGCAAATACACCTTTCAGCTGCAGGTTGTTAACCTTATTCATCTGCACTTCACTTAATATGTAGGGTGCCTTGCCGCCATACACAAACGGCTCTTTAGCCTCTTCAATATCTTTCAAAAGGTCTTCTTCGTTTATTTTTAAAATGTCCGCTACCTTTTTGGCATCCCACTCAATTCTGGCCAAAAAAGGAAACAGCACCAGAACATTTTTTGTCTCATAGTTAATAGATTCTCCATCTCTGTCAAGGAACGACCCTCTGCCCTCATCAATGATCAACTGTTGAGTTCTTTGATTCACACTGTTCTCAATCAAGTTTACATGATGTTTCGAAAATGACTCGGCTTCAAGCAATTGAATCTGAACCAGCCGCACAAGAAGCCCTATCATAATAAGCAGAACCATTCCACTGAAAAAGTATATTCGTTTTTTTCTCATCTAGAACACCTCGTCAACATTGTTGACGTTTTAGCGCGAAACATACTTATGCAGGGAAAAGAGAAGAGATATTAATATAAAATCAATTCTTTGGCAGATCACGGTGGCGCATACTCTTTGATAGAAAGGCTGAATTGGTTGACAGGCCAAAAGCTGCATTTATTGCGCTGTCCAAATTACCAATAAAAAAAGTGATGAAAGCACAAGCCTTCATCACATCAACATATAACTTAATTCACTGCTGTAATTTTCACATTCATTTCTCCGCCTGGAGTTTGAACCGAAACTTCGCTGCCTACTTTGTGGCCAAGCAAACTTTTCGCAATTGGAGAATCATTGGAGATTTTTCCTTCAAACGGATCAGCTTCGGCACTTCCGACAATCGTATACGTTTCTTCGTCACCATCTGGAAGTTCGATGAATGTAACGGATTTTCCAAGTGTTACTGTGTCAGAATTCATTTCATCTTCTTGGATGATTTTCGCGTTTCTGATCATGTTTTCCAGAGTCGAAATTCGTCCTTCAACGAATGCCTGCTCATCTTTCGCAGCATCGTACTCTGAGTTCTCTGATAAGTCACCGAAACTGCGGGCGATCTTGATTCTTTCCACAACTTCTTTACGTTTAACTGATTTTAATTGCTCAAGTTCTTTTTCTAATTTCTCTTTACCTTCTTGTGTCATTGGAAATACTTTTTCTGTTGCCAAAATACTTCACTCCTTATAAAAAGTATAAGAACCTCCCACCGGTCCTTTATGTACATAAGCGTGTACCTTGTGCTTTGGAATTCCTCTTCAGCTTAATCTTCCATTGTAATTCAGGGAATGGACACAAAAGGGTAAATCCTGATCGTCCATTCCCTAAAAAAGAATATTCGCTTGTAGTTGATTCCTTCGGGGTGATAAAGCTTTCTGAAAATTACTATATGTTTTTATCTATGCTATCGTATTACAAAAATGATTTTTGTTCAAGAATTGTTTGAATTTTTGTTACCATTAAATCAATGGCTACATGATTATGGCCGCCTTCAGGGATGATTATATCCGCATATCGTTTTGTCGGTTCGATAAATTGATTATGCATCGGGCGGACTACATTGATGTATTGATCAATGACTGAATCGATGGAACGGCCGCGTTCTTTGATATCTCGCAGCATCCGGCGGATGATTCGCAAATCTGCGTCAGTATCCACATAAAGCTTGATATCCATTAAGTTACGCAATCTTTCATCTTCTAATACCAAGATTCCCTCTAAAATTATGACATCCTTTGGTTCGACCAGGATAGTTTCCTGAGAACGTGTATGCATTTTATAGTCATAGACGGGTTTTTCGATGCCCTCACTCTTTAACAGTTTCATTAAATGAGCGATTAAAAGGTCATTATCGAATGCAAGCGGATGGTCATAATTCGTTTTAAGTCTCTCTTCAAAAGGCAAATGACTTTGATCTTTATAATAATAATCCTGTTCAATCATCAGGATGGAATGTTCCTGAAACGATTCATATATGGAACGGGTGACACTTGTTTTTCCAGACCCCGATCCTCCGGCTACACCGATGACAATTGGCTTGTGGTTCATTGATGGTATGACTCCTTTCATTTTCCGTGCTGCAGATCCGAGTATCACTAAACGGTCCACTCATGCATAAACTAAAACCATTATTTTTTTCTGCTGACAGCAATCCCGTCCCCAACAGGGATGATTACTGTGTTATATTCAGGATGATTCATCAGCCAATCGTTGTAACTTTTAAGTTTTTTAACCATTTGACGGATTCGCTTATTTTCTACTTCTTCCTCTGCCACCATTCCTTTAAACAAAACATTGTCAGAGTAGACCACTCCTTCATCCGTAAGCAGAGGTGCATAAAGATCAAAAAACTTTTGATACTGCCCTTTTGCAGCATCAATGAATAATGCATCAAAAGGACCCTTTCCTTCAACCTCTGGGACCTTTTCCAATGCATCACCGAATATAATGTCCAGCTGGTCTTTCTGAGGAGAGCGCCCTACAAAGTTCAGCGCTTGCTGATAGCGTGCTTCATCTCTTTCAATTGTGACGATTTCAGTATCCGGAAGGGCTTCTGCCATTCTCAGGCCCGAGTATCCGATTGCCGTTCCAATTTCCAGAATCCTCTTCGGCTTCTGAATTCTCAAAAGTTGAAGCAGGGTTTCGATGCCTGCCAGCTCCATGATGGGTACATTTTCTTTTTCAGCGAAGGTTTCCATCTCTTTTAAAAGATCACTTCGTTCTTTTATTAAAGATTCAATATAAGCATTAACTGCATTATCCAAGGTATTCACTCACTTTCCGGTTTTGAAGGCAAGAACATAAACAAATGCGTCTTATCATGATCAGCTGAATCGCTATCCTAAACTGGTTCGATAAAATCCTACATAAAAGTAGAAAGCCCGCAAGCTTTCTACCTGAAATATATATCATGTTTGTTATGGCGTATTTCTAAAAAACACTTGTACTATTTTAGCACAATAAAAAAGGGAAAGCTAATAAACTTTCCCCTTTAAATTTATTGGAAAACGCTGGCTGTCCAAGGTTCGCTTACGCTCAGCATCTCCTAATAAACAGACAGCCTCTGTTTCGCCTAATGCGGCCGTTCCAATAGACCTTACTGTTCCGAAGTAATATATTCGGCCTTTTTCTCATTGTGCTCATCCAGAGTTTCAGAGTAGTAGACAGTTCCTTCTTGAGAAGCAAGGAAGTAGTAATATTCTGTATTATCCGGTTTAAGAGCGGCTTCGATAGAGCTTAATCCCGCATTCGCAATCGGACCTGGCGGTAGTCCTGTGTGCTTATACGTATTGTACGGAGATTCGACTTCCAGATCTTTGTATAGGGTTCTAGATTTATGTTCCCCCAAAGCGTACAGCACAGTAGGGTCGGTCTGCAAAGGCATACCTTCTTCCAGGCGATTATAGAAAACGCTTGAGATCTTGCCGCGATCCGCCTTTTCGGTCGCTTCTTCTTCCACCAAGGAAGACATTGTGAGCAGTTCATGTACCGTCAGATCCTGCTCTACCCTTGATGTCTCATATTGTGTCAAAACATCCTGAGTCTGTGACACCATTTTTTCAATGATCGCTTCCAATGAAGGCTCCTCTTCATAAAACGGATAGGTAGAAGGATAAAGGTACCCCTCCAGAGGGTGTTTGACAGCTTCGGCCATGATTTCTTCTTCCTTCAGAAGGTCCGGATACTTGGCTATCAGTTCTTCAATATAGCTTCTATCATCAAGTTTCTTTAAGACCTCTTCTGTTGCATAAGGGGTTTCTTTCGCGATTCTTTCTGCAATTTGATCCAATTGCAGGCCTTCCGGAATTGTAATTTTGAATTCCGCCTTTAACATCACTTTTCCTGTCTTCAAGCTGGTGATGATTTCATCAAGTGTCATGGCAGGGGTCAAATCATAATTCCCTGCTTGGAATCCGGATTCATTATTGAATTTCACATAGTATTTAAAAATAAACGCATTTTTGATAATGCCATTCTCTTCTAAAATGTTTCCGATGGACGTCACACCTGATCCTATCGGTATTTCCACATTGACTGACTTATTATTGTCCTCATCAACAGGCTGAAGTGCCGATTTCACATACATATAGCCTCCGACAGCTGTACCTCCAATAATGATAAATAGTGAAAGCACTATAATTCCGACAATCTTCCTAATAACTTTTGCTTCTTCTTTTCGCTCTATTAATTTTGATAAAAGAATCTCTTTTTTTGATTTTTTTTCTTCACTCATTATATATTCCCCCTCTCGAGCAATAACGGGGTTCCCCCTTAAAATTCGACATGCATCTTTTTCATTATACTATATTTTTCGACCAAAAAAAGAGGACATTCTGCAAAAAAAGGAATCTTCTTTCCATTTTCCGAATGCTCTTCCATGATTTTTGATTGTGGCCCCGTGGGATGATAAACGGGGGATGAGGTGTTTATGCCGGTCCGATTACGCTGCTGTGCAGGTGATACATACACCCTTTCGATCGGGGGATGTGAATGATGGAAGCATACATATGTCGGGCTATTTGAAGTAACTCATGTATCAATTACCTAGTTTTTCATACATGAGTCGGACCATCTGAAGTAACTCATGTATCAAAGATCAAATTTTTCATACATCAGTCGCGCCATCCGAAGAAACTCATGTACCAAGGATCCCGGGTTTCTTACATGAGTCGGACCACCTGAGGTAACTTATGTATCAACGATCGAATTTTTCATACATGACTAAGACCATCTGGAGAAACTCATGTATCAATTATTACCTTTATACACGACTAAGACCAGACCAAAGCAATCCGATATAAAAAATCCACAAAAAAAGAAGGTGAATTCATAAATGAATTCACCCTCCGTCAGGTATGTTATGCTAACAACCCGTTCTTCTTATTCTTCTTCCTCATCAAGGAATGTTTCAAGCATTTCTTCGATCATATCCCATTCTTCTTCTGTTTCGATTGGCTTCAATTCGCCTTCTTCGCCTTCGTCTCCAGGAACGAATGCAGAAGCATGGATTTCGATTTCTTCGTCGCCATTTTCGTCAGCCCCAACTGGGTAGTAAAGGACATATGATTTGTTGAATTGATCTGATTCGAATGTGAAAAGAACCTCACAAAGCTGTTCGCTTCCTTCTTCATCGATGATTGTAATTTGTTTTTCGCCGTGTTCCATTTGTATGCACCTCTTATTTTTGGCTGTCCAAATATCCTTGAAGGATAAAGGCAGCAGCCATTTTATCGATCACTTTTTTCCGTTTTTTC
>NZ_ABCF01000058.1 GCF_000181495.1 Bacillus sp. SG-1 | reverse complement strand
TTTTTTCAAAAAAGCCCCATTTGTCAATTTTTCTTTCAATCAATAGTATTGAATTGTTCTTCCTCCACTATCCATTGCAAATCCATGAATGTAATCTGCCGGATCTCCAGTGAGTTATTTTCACGGTACTCTTTTGCTGACTTGAAAAAATATTGGGGGGAACCTTCCTTTTCGTCATCATATAAAATGACGATCGCATCACATTTATGTAAAAACAACTGATCCCTGTTACGGAACTGGGCAGGACTTGTATATGGCTGTTTGGAAACACTATCTACAAAATCGGCCTGGGAGATGATCATTTCATAATATTCCTTATTCGTTTCACTCCATTTTTCTTCCTGATTCAAAAAAGGAGTCAAAACTGCGAGCTTTAAATCGGGATACTCCAACTGCAAATCGAAAACCACCTCTGCAGCCCATAATTCCGTCCCAATCTGTCCGCTGATCAATACCCATTCAAGTCCATCTTCAAGGAGGGATTCGAGCTGTTTTTGAATCGCTGCCTTAATGTACTTTAATGCGGGCTCATCTTCCTTAAAGATACCTAATTCAAATGATTTATACCCGGTTACAGCTGCAACTTTTCCCACCTCCAGACCTCCTTGCCAATAACTTTGTACTCTACACTATAATCAATTCAGAGAGCTTTGTAAAATAAAAAACAAGGACACTGTGTGCCCTTGTTTAAAGTCGCTATCTTCCCGGTCCAAACGGTCCTGGTCCGCCCATTGGTCCCATCGGCCCCATAGCGCCAGGACCTCCTTCTGGTCCAGGTCCCATAGCGGCGCCTGGTGCTGGTGTGATACGCTGTCCACCATCGATTGAGTTTGCGGGAAGTAATGCTTATGCTGATACATTTGATTATTTACGATCGTCGTATGCTGAGGATGAACATGAGGGACTTCATACGTTGAGTAGTTATTCACCTTACAGCATTTCGTTGGATGCATAACGGTCGGAAGAACTTGATTAGGTCTGCAATGCATACTAATTTCTCCTTTCATCATCTTTGTATCCTTACATTAACAGCCTATGATGAGAGGAGGGAACATGTACTAATGCAAACACCTATTTTTACAACGGAATGACTCACCTGGCATACTTCTTCTTATTTTCTACGAAAAACACAGCCGTTATAACACCCAGTAATAAATGATTAAAGGAACGTGTAAGAACCGTCTTTCATGCTCGAAAAGATGAAAGCGGTTAAACATATGACAACAAAAAACAGAAAAACCAAAGCTCTACTCATCAATTTTCATCCTATCCATCTTATAATTAGGAGCTGTTTTTGTTTTTCCTTACTGCTGTTCACAAAAGGATTGTTCTTGCAACCCCTGTATTCCCTATCCGATTAGAATACGCAAGCGAGGTCCGTGAAAATATCCCTGTGAATTTTCGCATTGTAATAATGGTCACAAAAAAGCTCCATAGAAATCTACTAAATTTCAACACAATTCAACATTTTACAAAAGTACAAAGGATTCCTCAATAAGAAATTAATGGATAAAGTGACAGACTTTTGTCAGCTGTTGTTCAATGTCTCTACTTAATCTTTTAAAAGGTAGGAAGATTTTCGAACCAATTATCCTTTTTGACAACTGGTTCTGAACTTTTATCGATTTTTCGACAACACTTAAAAAAGTTAGCGAATACTGCGGTTGCCCGGGAAATTTCCTTTATTTCGCTAATTTTCTTTCCAGGCGCTGTATTCTTTTCGCCACTTCTTTCAAGTACTTTTCGTTACTATTTGTTCTTTGTTCCATTCCCTCATATGCCTTTACACTAAACACCATGGCTCTTTCCAATTGTTTGAATTGATGTTCTGCAAGCTTTGCCAATTCGATGCATGCTTCTATTTTCAATTCCTCCGGACCAGTTTCGGAAACCTCGTTCCAATAATCATAGGCTTCTGTATATCTTTTCATCCGTTTATACTGAAATGCCAGGGAATGCTTCGCAGCCAAAGACTCTTCACCAGCAGTTTCTTTCACCAATCGTTCCATTCTGTCTATTGCCTGATCCTTATCTCCCAGATAATCAAACCACTTTCCGACAAGCAGTTTCTCGCCAGAGCTCTGAGATGAATCTATACCGAGAATTTGAAAACTAAGGTGAGTATACAGGACGACAAGTGAGAGGATATCCAATTCATTGTGCAAGAGTACCTTTAACATGCCTTCCGGATCTTTACGCTCAACGAAATCAAAGAAAATCATCGGGGCCAGGTAACCCGGCACGTCATCTATACGATGAAAATCGAGGATTTCTTTTTCAACATTACTTAATTTCACGGAATCCATTTTTGATTTCCACAGTCTTCGGCTGCCATGAAATAAATCGAAGTGCCCAAAAGAGGGAAGTTTTGGGACGTGTTCCCTGATTAAGGTATGCCTCGTTTTCACTTGCGGCCAGTCAAATGCTTTTCCGTTGTACGTGACAAGCGTATTATAGTCAACTTTCTCCAAAAAACTGTGGTAAAGAGGAATTTCACTGCCAGGCTGCGGCAGGATATGCTGCCTGAGCACAAGTTTATCTCCTGTTATCTTTGCATAACCGAGCAGAAAAATCGTATTCCCTGTCCCACCTCCTAGTCCGGTGGTCTCAGTATCAAAAAAGAAAAGGTCTTCTGAAGATAAGCCATTGGCAGACAAGGGGTGAATTCCATCAAACTGATTCCATGCCTCAACCGCTTCTTGGACTTGTCCAAGCCGGTACTTACCATGATAATCCGATAGATTGTATATCTTTTCACGGATCAGACAGTAATCCTCTTCCAAATAATAAGGTTGGACTCCATGAGCCGCCCATGTATCCATAAATGGAATTTCAATTGACTGAACTGGTTCCGGCTGTTTCGGCTCCTTCTCCATCTGATCCCTTACAATATGGCTTTTCATGCGATTTAACTTATTTTTTAGTGACATCTTCACCCCTCCTTCCCTTATTCCTGTGTTTCCAAGAACAAATCAAGCAGCTTTACCGCATCGTTTTTTGCATCCTCTGAAGAAATATCTGTCCCGATACAAGATGGGCATCCGCTTTCACAACGACAGCGCGTAATCATACGCTTAGCTTCCTGCAGGATTTCTCCCATTTGATCATAAACTTTTTCACTGAGGCCGACACCTCCAGGATAACGGTCATAAATAAAGATGGTCGGCCTTTCATTGTGTGCCGCTTTCACTTGAGGGACGACATAGACATCACTCGGGTCACACATAACGAATAACGGGACGATCGCCTTTAGGCTTTGCGCCAGACCAATCAATCCCTGCTCGATACGGTCAGTTGATAAGTTTATTTCCTTTTTTAAGGACACCCATGTGGAACTGGTATGCAATTCTTCTTCCGGCAGGTGTATCGGCCCGGACCCAATATTTTCATGAGTATCAAACTTTATCTTTTTAAAAATTGTAGCCATGGCTTGAACTGTGACATCCCCATAAGCTGTCTCCGATGCTTCACTGGCCATGGATTTGTCCTCCTCAAGTACCCGCAGTTGAACCGCCAGATTAGCATCCGTAAAGTAATCGACATCCACTTCCCTGACGAAGGCTTTTTTCTCTTCCCAGTCAAGTAATTCTACTTGATACTGAAAGCCCTGATGTAAATAGATCGCCTCGTCATGAAGGAGTGTCATGGCTGAAAATCTGTCCATTTCCCCTATGACCTTCACGTTCGCCACATCACTTTGATCAATGATAATGACGTTTTCCTGGGAAGCTGACCTTAAACTGATGTTACGAGCAGGGAATGAATCATTCATCCAATACCATTTTTCACCATTCTTATGAAGAACCCTTTCTTCTGCGAGGAAATCGAGAATATCCTCTATATCCAAACCACCAAATTGTTCTCCATCTGTAAAAGGCAATTCATAGGCTGCACACTTCAAGTGATCGATGAGAATAATAAGATTATCCGGATTGATCCTGGCAGTCTCAGGAGAATTTTCAAAGAAGTATTGAGGATTCTCTATGATGTACTGATCCAAAGGACTGGAACTCGCAACCATTATGACAAGCGCTTCATCCTGTCTCCTTCCAGCCCTTCCCGCCTGCTGCCAGGCACTTGCAATCGTGCCGGGATAACCGGTCATGACACATACCTGCAGCTGACCGATATCGACCCCAAGTTCAAGTGCATTGGTACTGACGACTCCATAAATCTCTCCATTGCGAAGGCCTTTTTCAATTTCCCTCCGTTGCGTCGGCAAATAGCCGCCCCGGTATCCTCGTATCGACTTCGGACCCAATTGCGACTTCACCAATTCCTGCAGATAGGTAAGAATGATTTCGACCCTAACCCTGCTTCTCGCAAAGACGATGGTTTGAATTTTATTTTTCAAAAGAGAACCGGCAATATCCCGGACTTCCAACGTGGCGCTTCTCCTGATGTTCAATGGCTTATTGACAATGGGTGGATTATAAAAAACAAAATGCTTCCTTCCGCTTGGTGCCCCATTATTATCAATCAAAGTCATTTCCTTTTCGGTAAGTCCTTCTGCCAGCTCTTGAGGGTTGGCAATCGTTGCAGATGTGCAGATAAAAATAGGGTCGCTTCCATAAAACTTGCAAATCCTTCTGAGCCTGCGGATGACATTGCTGACATGGCTGCCGAATACGCCCCGGTAAATATGAAGCTCATCGATGACAACGTACTTCAAATTTTCAAACAGTGACACCCACTTCGTATGATGAGGAAGGATCGCCGAGTGCAGCATATCAGGATTGGTGATAACGATATGTCCTGCCTTCCTTACTTTCTGGCGGATGTTGGCAGAAGTATCTCCATCGTATGTATAGCTATTGATCGCGGCATCCGCTTCGGCTATGATTTCATTGATTTCGCTCTTCTGATCCTGTGCCAGAGCTTTTGTAGGAAATATATAAAGGGCTCTCGTATTCTTATTTTCCAGTATCGACTGCAGGACCGGCAGATTGTAGCATAGCGTTTTACCTGAGGCCGTTGGGGTTACAGCTGTGAAACTCCTCCCGCTCATCGCTGTGTCAAATGCCGTTGCCTGGTGGGTATAAAGCTTTTCAATCCCCCGTTTTTGAAGAGCCCCCTTCAGTTTGGGATGGATCCGTTCCGGTAAATCCTTCACCTGTGCCTGTTTTTCTTCTATTGTATGCCAATGGACAATTTGCCCTTTATGTTCTGATTGATGCTGAAATTGATCGATCATCTCTTGCAGATTTCTTTTCCGAAGCATGCTTTTCACCTCTCTTCTTATTTTAGCGAATAAACGTTCGAATAAAAAGAGAAAAAAATGCCAGGTAATAATTGGCTTGGCCAACCCACCCGGCATTTTAGTCCTTACTTAAGATCTATGATGAATTTTTTTATTTCTAATGACAATTTTTCCGGTTCTTCATATATTCCCATATGCCCAGAGTCTTCAAGTACCACTTTCTTCACTTGGTCTCCGTCGACGATGAAGGTTTTTTCCTGCGGTACAATCGAATCTTTAGCTCCAGCCACAAGTAAGACTGGAATCCGGCTGTCCTGTACTACTGACCGTAGATCACCTCGGCTGCGCATGGCTTTTAAGGTTTCCTTGGCACCTGCGGGACTGGTGTTATAACCAATTTGTTTAGCATTATCGATGACATCTTCCAGTTCTTCAAGCCTCTCCTGATTAAACAGGTTGGGGACAAGTCCGTCTATGAAAGATTCCATCCCCTCTGAATCTATTTTCTTGATGGATTCCGTTCGTTTGTCTTTGCCATTTTCATCATCAGGCAGCGGGGTCGAGTGGATCAGTCCAAAGCCCTTGAGCTTATCCGGAAATCTCTCTGCGAAGGACAATGTCACATATCCTCCCAGCGAATGACCGAACATATAGACATCCTTCAACTGTTTTTGATCCATGAAGTAGTTGATATCATTTGCCATGTCCTCAATGGAATAACCGCCTTCAGGTATCCCGGATTCTCCATGTCCGCGAAGGTCTACGGCTATTACACGGAATTCATCCAATAAAGGCATGACCTTCTCCCAATATTCTGAACTTCCACAAAAACCATGTAAGAGAATGACCGTTTGCCCTTCACCATGATCTTTATAAGCAAGTTCATTTATTCCGACACGTTGAGTATCCATTGCTAACCCCACCCTTTTTCAGAATCTATTTTTTTATATTGCCCTTATCTAATCGCGCTAAACGTCCATGGACAATAACACACTTCTCCCCCGTCCCGAATAAAATGATTGGTGAAAACGGTCTGAAAGGAGACAAGTATGATGGATGGTAACCTGCCTGATAAAAAAAGACCCAAGTTTGGCGAGTTGATGGACTCATTCTTTCAAGAAAAACCCGTACGCGGAATCCTGGAAAGCATTGATGAATTTTTCTCATCACCATTTCCTTTCGGAGGCTTCCCAATTGATCTTAAAGAAACCAAGAATGACTACACCATTACTGTGAAACTTCCTGGAGTAAAAAAAGACCAAATCGATATCGACATCTTTCAAAACCATGTAACCATTTCAGTGCAGAATGAGGAAATTCTCACTTCGGAAGACAAAAAATCAAACGCCATCTTCCATAAGCAGCTGAAACAGCAGAACACCAGAACCATCCCGCTGCCCGGCATGGTCGATGAAAGAAAGGTAAAAGCGAATTACGAAGATGGATTACTGACCCTTAAACTCGGAAAGCTCAGGGGGAAAAAGGTTGAATTGTAAGGAGAAAAGCGGCAGCCGCTGATCAGCGATGCAGGGATTGAAAGCTTGCATGTGATAAAAGAATCACGAAGGACGATTGTGATTCGATGATTACTTATTGCAAGGACGGAGACCCAAATCCGCTAGGCGTTGTCCGGTGAAGCTGGACAATACAAAAGCGGCTTAGCCGAAAAAAGAGCATGCTGTCAGGGTGTCAAATGGAAATTTCATAAGACAAAAAAAGAGGAAATTCAGCCTACGGGTCTTATGAATGCTTCAAAAGACCATAAATAAGGTGAAATTGCTGTTAGGGTGTCTTATGAACGCCTTATAAGACAACATTTAACTTTATTCTTTTACCACGGCTCTTTTCCAGCCCTCTGGATAATTCTGAAGGCACAATCTAATCGAAACAGCCTTTATCAAATAGAAAAGCTCAGGATCGCCCTGAGCTTTTTTCTTAGTTTCTGTTGCTGCTATACCTTGAACATCCCGCCCAGCCCCTTGACCATCGAAGACACCTGGTTCATTGCATTCATCATTTGTCCTGCAGTGTTGACCATCTTGTTGAAGTCGAGGGAACCATCCTGTGATTTAAATGAATTCATAATTGTCCCCACACCGGATGCGGGAGGTTTAACCATAAAGCTTCCTTTAGGATAGGGGTTTGTCATGCCCTGGTATTCGTTATAGCTTCCTTGCTGTGGATAATAATTGGCTTCCTCAGGCTGCAGGGGGTTTTGAAAGTACTGATTATTGTAGGCTGGCTGCTGCTGTGGATATAAATTATAATTGCCTTGCTGATTTGGGTATCCCGAATATCCGTATGGAATTGGCGGAGCATAAGGCATCTGTTGTTGATACGGCTGCGGATTCATTCCTTGGTAATTCGTTTGGTATCCATTATAACGATGGACAAAGCTTCTTCTATTATAATTATGATACATTCCATTCATCCTCCTGACAAAGGAATCTCTGCTATAAAGTATGTTTCAGTCAGGAAAATGTGCAGGAGCCCTATCTCCCTACAAAAAAATGTCTTAACACCATTCGACATTCTGTATTTTTTGTCGGAAGTTCCATTTTTCTTACAACTTCGAATATAGGAAATTCATGTTAGTATAACCTTGTAAGGGGAAGCGGGGTATCCCGCAAAATACAAACGTAACTGGGGGAGGAATTTTTAATGAACTTAGAAGAAATTCAGCAATTATTTCATGAGAAATACCATTTTAAACCTGCCACACTGAATGAACTTTTAACTTTTACCCGAAAATGTTACATATTGAATGATATTTCCATCAATGAGTACAGGCAGCTCGTTAAAGAGATTGAAACCGCCTATCCAGTAACGGAATCTCCAACAGTTTCAAATTAGGGACTAATAAAGGGACAGGATCCTCGTGATTCCTGTCCCTTCCCTATTCATGTTTACTATTTGGTGTTAACCCTTTTTCCGATGTTACACAACTCCGCGGTGCACCAGTTGCTCTTTCTGGTTCACACCCTCAAGGGTTACAGCAAACAGAGTGCAGTGCTAGTTGCCGGAAAGCTGATCCAGCACCGTCTTCAACACATAATGCACGGACTGAGAATGACTGATGAACTTTTTGTAACTGGCTTTCGGAAAGAATGCTTGAATTGAAATCATTTCAAAGTTTTCCGCTGTATTGATAATTTGGCTTGGATGCAGATTTTTTGGCCTCTCGTCTTTCATCCATTGAAGGGCAATTTCTCGCCAAAGATCAATTTTCTCTTTAGCCTCATCAGCAAAAGGTTTGACCTCCTTGTAAAAATCACCTTCTTCTCCACGTTCTCTTGTCTCTTTATATATCCTTAAGATTTCTCCATTCATGTCCAGGATTTCCGAAGTTAATTGTTTAAGGTTATTCACCGTTCGCCCCTCCTTATCTTTATGTTTGCTATCTATTGCCGACGAAGACCCGGCTGATAGATCTCACCACCGAAAATTCACCGGGTAAATCTGTATATTTTTTCGGGAATCCACGGTTATGGGTCGGTAATACGTTTTCGATTCCACGGTGTTATCGGGCCAGTGAGATTCAAAATTCCACGAGATACCTGCCCAGTTAGTACCAAATAACAGAAACCCTAGCTTAAAGTTCCGTATTAAAAGGACATATATAGCGCTTCCTCAACTAAGATCAAAATTTGCGACCAGAAAAAAAAGCAGCTGGTCAGCTACTTCGATTATTTCTTCATTTTATGTGGTTTTATAGGATAATTCAAGATTATTCATCTGACGGGCTTTATCGAGAGGCGATTCTCCGTATAGGCTCATCTTCAGAAGGACTCTGGTCTCTGCTTTGGCATATTTTTTTTCAGCCTTGGCCACCTTTACTTTCCTTTCAGTGATCAAAGCATTTTTTTCTTCACAAACCTTTTCATTTATCTTCTCTTCCAGCTCATCCAGCTGCTTTTCAATATCGGTCAGTAACAAGAGCAGGTCATTTTTATTCACCATTGTAAAGCCTCCTCACATTTTGTTTATTAAAGTATTCTCCCTCTTTTTCCTGCTCCCTTCCTCGATGACAAAACTAGTACTCTTTCGGCAAAGAAAGTCTGAATAGTACATTCTGCTTACAGAATTTCGACAGAAAAACTGCATGAAAACAAGCTGAAATTAGAACAATATAAGCAGGAGGTGTTAAGGGATTATGGCTAAAAACGAAAGCAAAGAGCAAAGAATAAAAGAAGCAAAACGCAATGAAACAAAAGCTGGGCAAGGGAATCCGAAATTAGCAGGACCGGACCGTCCATCCACTTAATATAACAGTAGTTTAAGAAGTGCCGGCGAGCTCTCTTCCAGAGCTTCACCGGCACTATTTTTCATTCTTTACGAAAGAGTTCTTCTATCTTGATCAGTTTCTGCAGCTGTCTCTGTTTTTGAAAGTACCACTTCGTTAATTTCACTGGTTCTTTAAACTGTGAGCGCCTGAACCATTTTTCTTTCACCTTTCTCCTTTGTGACCAGTCCCCCAGGGGGGTGTGGATATGATGTTCTTTCACACCATAAACGGTCCTTAGAAGAGGTGTGCCAGTAAAAGGGGCATCCTTGCAGTAACGCTCATAATCTCTCCTTGACCCGGTAGGTTCAGTTGAGAGTGCAAACTCTTTAAAAAGAAAATACAAGTCCTCCTTAAACAGAATTTTGGAAAGTCTGTTCCCCAATGAAATTCTGCTGTCCAGCTTTCTGAAGTCACTTACACTTGCTCCATATAAGTTTCCTCCCTTCGTGGGAAAGACAACCGAGCTGAAATGAAAATGGTCCTCAAGAAAAAATAACTTGGTCTTAAACACCCTCCGTTTATACACCGGATGTTGTATGACTGGCTCCTCTATCACATTCTGCTCATTAATGATAAGAGACTGCATCAGCCTGTCCCTGTCTCCCTCCTCCCGGAACCGCTTCCATTCATTTTGCATAAAGTCAGACACAAAAAATTCACGTAATAAGTGAAACATTTCTTCATCCATTTCCGTCTTATAGTGATATATCAGCAACTGTGGGAAAACATCCTGAAAGATGAGCCAATTCGCCCTTTCATATGTCAGAAAGAGATCTTTCCGTGTTTCTTTATCAATGACCGCTGGAAACCATGCGCCTTTCAGATCACACATGTTCCACCCGGCATTCCGTGAGACCATCGAGGCTAAAAAAGACCATTTTATTTCCGGATGTAATAGGTAATACTTTTGGTAAGCC
Organism: Bacillus sp. SG-1; assembly: GCF_000181495.1. Lineage (GTDB taxonomy): Bacteria > Bacillota > Bacilli > Bacillales > Bacillaceae_B > Rossellomorea. Next base: position 7,733 of record NZ_ABCF01000058.1, on the reverse strand, counting down.
TTTGTTCTTGAGATATTATCCCGATTATACTGAAAGGTCTTTTCCCGAATGATGCTGATTAGATGTTCAGGAGTTTCAACATGGGAGGAATCGGGTAAAAACGGTTGAAAAAAGGATATTTTGTTCATATAAACCGCCTCGTTCGTCATTATAGGGTTATGTTAACGAGATATAGGCAATTTTATTCACCCATCTTCTTGACGTATCTGATATGATATAGATTAGTTTGTGAGGTGTGAATATGAACTTCCATTATCCAAATGGGAAAAAATTTATTCCTAAGACTTCCACAGCCGGTCCAAAAACCGCTGTAAAGAAAGTGTCCTACAGTAACCGGGGGATGACACTTGAGGAAGATATTAATGAAACAAACCAATATTACTTAGCTAACGGTATCGCAGTCATCCATAAGAAGCCGACACCTGTACAAATCGTCGATGTCCACTATCCCCAGCGAAGTGCTGCTGTCATTAAGGAGGCCTATTTTAAACAGCCTTCGACAACAGACTATAATGGGTTATATAAAGGCAGGTACATTGATTTTGAAGCAAAAGAAACGAAGAACAAATCCTCTTTTCCACTTCAAAATCTCCATACTCACCAAATCAATCATATGCAACAGGTGGATGTCCAGGATGGAATTGCTTTTATTTTGATCCGTTTTTCGTCAACAGAAGAAATATATTTTATGAAATTCAAAGAGCTTTTTAAATATTGGGAAAGAATGGAACAGGGCGGCCGGAAATCAATCAAGAAAGAAGAGATTGAGAAAGACGGGGTAAAGATCCCTCTGGGCTTACACCCGCGGATTGATTATCTTAAGACCGTTCATTCGTTATACTTTTGAAAACAGGATATCTACCGCTGCAGATTGCTATGTACTGCTTCCGCATTAGGTAGATGAGATGAAAGAGAGGAAACACATTATGGCTGGTCAATATAAATCCAGGGAAGAAAAACGCATGGCACAGCAAAAAGCTAAAGCCAAAGGAAAAGGCAGTGGAAAGAAAAAGTCCTTTTTCGCCAAGGCTATCATCAGTTTATTCATCATTGGAATCATCGGGATGCTTTCCGGTGCGGGACTGTTCGCTTATTATGCGAGCAAAGCTCCGGAATTAGACGAATCGCTCCTGAAAGATCCAATTGCATCAGAGATTTTTGACATGAATGGAGATCTGATAACAACCGTCGGGACCGAGAAAAGGGACTATGTGAACTATGAACAGATTCCCCCTCTAATGGAAGAAGCAATTCTTGCAACAGAGGATAACCGTTTTTACAAACATAATGGAATTGACTTGATCCGCCTCGGCGGTGCTGTTATTGCCAACGTGACAAACGGATTTGGTTCAGAAGGTGCCAGTACCCTGACACAGCAGGTCATCAAAGGTTCATTCCTTACTCCTGAAAAAACACTTGAGCGGAAAGCACAGGAAGCATGGCTTGCCGTTAAATTGGAGCAGGATTATACGAAACAGGAAATCTTTGAAATGTATTTCAACAAAGTTTATATGTCAGCTGGCATTAACGGGTTTGGTACAGCTGCAACATACTACTATGGTAAAGAATTGAAAGATCTTGAGCTTCATGAGGCAGCTCTGCTCGCAGGAATGCCGCAAAGCCCTAATAACTATAATCCTTTTGATTATCCGGAAAAAGCAGAAAAGAGAAGAAACATTGTTCTCAGCTTGATGCACCAGCACGGGAAAATCACTCAGGAGGAAATGGAACAGGCCCAAGCAGTCCCTGTTACTGAATCACTCGTATCAGAAGAAGCAAGAGAAGAAAGGGCTACCGACAAATATCAAGCCTTCATCGATGTAGTCATCGACGAAGTTGCCGAGCTCGGGGACTATAACCTTTTCACAGATGGCTTAAAGGTCTACACTACGGTGGACCCAAATGCACAGGAACGTGTCGAAGCCATCCTCGCAGGAGAAGCGATTGATTTTGCGTACCCTGAAAGGTTTGAGGAGTTAATGCAAGCCGGGATTACTCTCCTTGACACTCAAACTGGGGAAATAAGGGCGATCGGCGGCGGACGTAAATACGGTGAAGAAAGTAAGCGTGGATTCAACTTTGCTGTAGATCAAAAAAGACAGCCAGGTTCGACGATTAAACCGTTACTGGATTATGCACCAGGAATTGAATATGAAAAATGGTCAACCTACCATCAGTTCAAGGACGAACCATATGAGTATGATGACGGTGGAGAAGTTAATAACTGGGATGGAGCCTTTAAAGGCAATGTCTCTATGCGTCTGTCTTTGTGGGATTCTCGTAATGTCCCGGCAGTTAAAGCACTAAAAGAAGTTGGTATCGAAAGAGGAACTGAATTCATTGCAAATCTTGGTTTGAAATTTGATGAACCTCTTTACGAATCCGCTGCTATTGGAGGAACACCTGGAGTAAACAGTGTTCAGATGGCTGGAGCTTATGCAGCTTTTGGTAACGGAGGAGTTTATAATAAACCTCATTCAGTGACAAAAGTTATTTTAAGAGATGGCGAGACTGAAGTGAACGTTAATCCTGAACCTAAAACAGTTATGAAGGATTACACTGCCTATATGATTAATGATATGCTAAAAGACGTTCTCAACCCAGGAGCTACGGGTGTTTATGCAAATGTTCCCGGATTACCAATGGCCGGTAAATCAGGAACAACCAACTATGCTAAAGAATATAGGGCCAAACATGATATTTCTAAAAATGAAGCCCCTGACTCTTGGTTCGTAGGTTACACTACAAACTATACTGCTTCTGTTTGGACAGGGTACAAAGAAATTAAATACTCTTTAAACCCTAAAGAACGAAGAATCGCCCAATACATCGTAAAGGACATTATGAGCTACGTATCACAGGACATTGACACTCCAGACTTTAAGAAGCCTAAGAGTGTTGTTGAAGCCCCTGTTGAGAAAGGATCCAACCCAGCGCGTCTTCCAAGTGATTACACTCCTGAAGACGAGATCACTTATGAACTGTTTGTTCGCGGAACTGAACCAAGTCAGGTTTCTGAACAATATGACAAGCTGCCTGGGCCTGTCGGTCTGGAAGCTGAATTTGATGATGAAGAGAAAACAATCACTCTTACGTGGGATTATGAGGATGAAGAACTCAAACCTAGCTTTGAGGTAACCGGATCATTCAACGATGAAGAAGCAAAAGTGCTCTCAACCACTCCAGAAAAAGGTTTGATTGTCGAAAATATTGCTGCTGACGGCACCTATACATTCACTGTAACAGCTGTAGATGGAGAGCAGCGCAGTGACTCCGCAACAGTTACTGTTACGGTTCAGAATCAGGATGAACCTGAGGAAGATGAAGATTCAGAAGAAAACACTGAAGATGACGAGAACCAAGAAGGCAGCAATGAAGACGATGAAGACCAGGATGGCCAAGGTGACGGCGAAGGTAATGAAAATGAAGACGAAACAAATCCGCCTGCCGAAGAAAACACTGGTGAAGATGATGAAGGCAATGGCCAGGGTAATGGAAATAACACAGGTAATAATGCCCGAAACAACAATAGCAATAGTGAGGAATAATAAAAACAGCGCCTGACTTCATGTCAGACGCTGTTTTCCTATCTATGTTTATGAATCGCTTGATGCTTTGCATATTGTTTCATTTGCTCAATAAATAATTGATCCAATTGTTTGTAGGAATGAAATAATGCTGGCCGCACCAACACGAAATTCAATCTTTCTTCCGCATTGACCGGTTTTATCAACATATTTTGCAAATCATCTTCCCACTTTGCTGGATTTGCAGGCATTCCATTCGTCCAGAAAAGGTACATCACGAAATGGGCTATTGCCTTTTTCATTAAAGAGGCAATTTTTTCAGGGAATCTAGCAGAATACGCTTCATTCAATCTTTCCCGGAGCTCCAGCCATTCCGCTTCCGCATCTTTGATATACGACGTATTCTCCCATGGCGGCGAAGTTTCCAGACGCTTATTATAAAAGAGTATTTCATAAGAAAAGACGGGATTCAATGGATTCGGATTCAGGCTGTCTATTGCAACCTTTTCATCAACATCCGGATAGAACACAGGATGTTGTACTTGTCCAGGAATAGATAAGGAAATAATCTTCTCCATCTAGTTCTTCCTCTTCATACGTTTTTGGCCTTCCCTGCATAGATGAAGGAGAGGACAAATCTCACACTGTGGAGATTGAGCCTTGCAATGATACCTTCCAAAAAAGATCAATCTGTGATGGGTATCGGTCCATTTTTCCCGCGGTATCTTTCTCATCAACGTTTTTTCAACCTCTAACACACTGTCTTTCCAGCGGCAGATTCCCAGCCGTTTGCTTACCCTTTCAACATGGGTATCGACTGCCAGTGCAGGTTCTCCGAAGGCTACGGAAACGACTACATTCGCTGTTTTCCGTCCAACACCCGGCAGTTTCACAAGCTCGTCTCTCGATTGAGGTACTTCCCCGCCATACTCTTCCAATAGAAGTTCACAAAGGCTTCTGATGTTCTTTGCCTTATTTCTGTATAAGCCGATTGAACGGATATCCTGCTGCAGCTCTTCCAGACTGACGGAAAGATAGTCTTCCGGCGTCTTATATTTTTCAAAAAGCGTTTTTGTTACTTTATTGACCAAAACATCTGTACACTGTGCGGATAAGAGTACAGCGATAACCAGGTCAAACGGGTTTCGATGATTCAATTCACAATGGGCATCGGGAAACATTTGCTCCATTTCCGTCAGGCAATACTCAATTTGATTTTTATTCAACATATTTTTCACCACTACTATATATTTATATTAGGTATGTATTCCCTTAAATAGTCACTTTAAAAACAAGGAATGCCACCTTCTTCGTGACATCCCTTCTTTGCTGAATATTCTTGATGACATAAGATGTCATAATCCTTTTGCTATTGTTCCAGCCAGTTATAAAATGGTACTGTTTTCTTATCTGGTTGAGAGGTTTGTGGAGCAGATTGCGTTTTTTGATGCGGTCTGAAACGCTCTCCATGTTTCTTTGCCTGCTCAATAGTTTTGACTCCATTCTTTTTCCACTCAAACAAAATTCGGTCAATATAACGGAAATTCAGTTTTCCGGAAATCACAGCTTCCCGAAGTGCTGCTTTAATAATGACCGCATTATGTTCGTCCTGATCTACCCACATGGCAAGTGTTTCACATTCCAATGGGGAAAGCGGTCTGCTGAACTCTTGTTCAAACACAGTGTACAGGTCGGCTTCATCGATACGTGTTTTTTCCATGGTGTCCGATTTACTTTCAGATAAAACAAACTCTGCAAGTTTGGTCCAGAGCGGCTTTAATGAATACTTTTCATATAGAATTCCGCTTGTTGAATTCCCTTCTTCTATAGCAATGAACTGGTTCTGAACAAGCCTTCTGAGAATTGATGAACACTCTTCACTGGAAAAACTCATTTTGGAGGAAAGTTCTTCAGGAGTAGGAAAATCGTTGCCTTTTTCAATAAAAGAAAATACCTGGAGCAGCAATACAAATTCTGATTCACTTAAACCAAGCTTATGATAATTGGAAAGCAGCAGTTGAGGAATGCTTACAGTACCCTCTTCAACCCAGCTGACCATCAATTGTTTATAATCCATAATACGTCCACCTCTATAATAGTATATCATGATGAAAGAAACACTGAACATGGAAAAGACTACAAAGAAATTAAAAGCGCTGGCAAGGCCATGTTACAACCGCTTTACAGGTCTTGATTCTAAAAGCGGCTCAAAGCCGTCCTTTAAAGTCCGGCTATAGGACTTTAATTTTTATATTGACTTGCTAACGTCCTTTACAACCTCTTTAAAGGACTTTAGTCTCTAAAATAACTCATTTTCGTCCTTTAAAAGCCGGCTATAGGACTTTAATCTCTAAATTGACTTGCTAACGTCCTTTATAACCTCTTTAAAGGACTTTAGTCTCTAAAATAACTCATTTTCGTCCTTTAGAAGCCGGCTATAGGACTTTAATTTCTAAATTGACTCGCTAACGTCCTTTATAACCTCTTTAAAGGACGTTAGTCTCTAAAATAACTCATTAACGTCCTTTAAAAGCCGGCTATAGGACTTTAATTTCTAAATTGACTCGCTAACGTCCTTTATAACCTCTTTAAAGGACGTTAGTCTCTAAAATAACTCATTAACGTCCTTTAAAAGCCGGCTATAGGACTTTAATTTCTAAATTGACTCGCTAACGTCCTTTATAATCTCTTTAAAGGACTCTAGTCTCTAAAACAACTCATTTTCGTCCTTTAAAAGCCGGCTATAGGACTTTAATTTCTAAATTGACTCGCTAACGTCCTTTATTAACCTCTTTAAAGTGCATTAATCTGCAAACAACTCATCAATGTCCTTTAAACCCAGGATAAGGTCTCTAATTTTACAAATGGTTCCCTAACGTTCTCTACAGCCCGCTTAAAGGACTATAATTTCATAAGGATTAAGTTATTCATCCATTACACCGGGGCGGCCTAAATCACGGCTCCTCCCCCCTCCACAGCCGACCTAGAGAATTACAATTAATTTCAAGCAGCCGGAAGCTGACTTAAAGCATTCAAGATAAAAACGACTGCCTTGAATCAATCACAAGACAGTCGTTTTTTATTAAAGCATTAAGGATATAGACGGTTTAATAATCTTGGGAATGGAATGGTTTCGCGTACGTGTTCCACACCGCTGATCCATGCCACTGTTCTTTCTAATCCAAGGCCGAATCCGGAGTGAGGCACAGAACCGTATTTACGCAGTTCAAGATACCATTTGTAAGCTTCTGGATCAAGATCATGCTCCTCGATTCGCTGGCTCAGGATTTCATGATCATGCAGACGTTCAGAACCACCTATGATTTCTCCATATCCCTCTGGCGCGATTAAGTCAGCACACAGTACAACGTCCTCACGATTTGGATCTGGCTGCATGTAGAATGGCTTCAATGACGTTGGGTAATGAGTGATGAAGACTGGTTTGTCATAGCTTTCTGCAATAGCAGTCTCATGAGGAGCACCAAAATCGTCTCCCCACTCGATATCATCGAACCCTTTTTCCTTCAAGAACTTGACAGCTTCATCATATGTGATACGCGGAAAAGGAGCCTTGATATTTTCCAGCTTGGATGTATCGCGTCCGAGTCTCTCCAAGTCGAGTTTACAATTTTCAAGCACAGATTGAACAACATGAGAAACATACTCTTCCTGTACTTTAAGGCTGTCTTCATGCTCGTAAAATGCCATCTCAGGCTCAATCATCCAGAATTCGATAAGATGACGTCGTGTTTTTGACTTTTCTGCACGGAATGTCGGTCCGAAAGAGAATACTTTTCCTAATGCCATCGCGGCAGCTTCCATATACAGCTGGCCACTTTGGGAAAGGTAAGCATCTTCTTCGAAATATTTCGTATGGAAAAGCTCTGAAGTTCCTTCTGGAGCACTTCCTGTCAGGATTGGCGGGTCCACTTTAACGAAGCCTTCTTTATTGAAGAATTCATACGTCGCACGGATGATTTCGTTTCTCACCTTCATCACTGCATGCTGACGACGTGAACGAAGCCACAAATGACGGTTGTCCATCAAGAATTCTGTTCCATGTTCTTTGGGTGTAATTGGATAGTCCACAGACTCATGGATGACTTCGATGTCTTTTACCTGCATCTCATAGCCAAACGGAGAACGGCTGTCTTCCTGTATGACACCTGTCACATATAAAGATGTTTCTTGAGTAATCGATTTCGC
>NZ_ABCF01000059.1 GCF_000181495.1 Bacillus sp. SG-1 | reverse complement strand
CTGTTGAAAATTTGAAGCAGAACTCCAGGAGATACGCCAAACGCCAGCTGACATGGTTCCGAAATAAAATGAATGTAGAGTGGTTTGATATGACAGACACAAGGGAAAACAACAAAAAAATTGAAGAGATTTCCGATTTTGTTGCAGGAAAGCTAGGGTTATAGTCGAATAGTAAAGGTAGAGATAGAAGAGGAGGACTTACCATGAAACAAGCCATTAATATCCAAGATCAATTTCTTAATCAATTACGAAAAGACAACACGCAAGTTACCGTATTCTTGTTGAACGGGTTCCAAATCCGCGGACTTGTCAAAGGTTTCGATAATTTCACCGTTCTTTTTGAGTCAGAAGGAAAGCAGCAGATGGTATATAAACATGCGATTTCAACCTTCTCGCCACAGCGCAACGTACAAATTAATTTTGATGAATCCTAATAATTTAAATTAAGTGATAAAACACACCGGATAAGTTCTGGTGTGTTTTTTTGGTTTGATTGAAGAGAAGTTCTTATAGTGGAATTGTTTCTTACACACAAATAATGTGTGTGTTTGTATGTGGGCGATACGTAAAGGTCGAAGACACCTATAAAGTGTACATTACGCAGGTGAATAAACTTTTGCCTTACTTATTGACTACTATATAGTCACCCTTAACCCACTTCATTGCAAAATTTGTTAATGAATTCTTAAACATGTGAATAGGATGATAAGAGAGTTTTTCTAAATGTAAAAATAGGCATTTGTCACCGTTAAAAACCTCCAGACGTATACTGTATAGAATGGTGAGGTGAAGATATGGATCAGCCGATGAGAATGAAGAATAATGGACAAATAAGTATCGTGTTGAATTCACATAAACGAAATCCTGTACGTGAGCTTAGCAAGGCGGAGGCTCCTGTAAAGGTTTTGCCCCAGGAACACGCTGAATTAAAAGAAATTGAAGCCGAATTGGCCTCATTGGTCGGCATGGAAGATATGAAAAAAATGGTCAAAGAAATTTATGCCTGGATATATGTGAACAAGAAGAGAGAAGAAGCGGGGCTTAAAGCGGGGAAGCAGGCCTTGCACATGATGTTCAAGGGTAATCCAGGTACGGGGAAAACGACAGTAGCCAGACTGATAGGGAAGTTGTTTCATAAAATGAACGTCCTAACAAAAGGACATCTGATTGAAGCAGAAAGAGCGGATCTGGTCGGTGAGTATATCGGACACACTGCACAGAAAACAAGGGATCTCATCAAAAAAGCGATGGGCGGGATTCTGTTTGTGGATGAGGCATATTCACTTGGCCGCGGAGGAGAAAAAGATTTCGGGAAAGAAGCCATCGATACCCTTGTTAAACATATGGAAGACAAACAGCACGATTTTATACTTATCCTTGCAGGGTATTCACGTGAGATGGACCAATTTCTTACCCTTAACCCGGGCCTTCACTCGCGCTTTCCTTTAGTGTTTCAATTCAAGGATTATTCCGTTGAGCAGCTCATGGAAATTGGCAGGAGGATGCTGACGGAAAAAGAATATGAATTAAGCACGGATGCAGAAAGGAAGATGAGGGACCACTTGTCACAAGTCAAAAACGCTATTAGCCCGGCAGCATTTTCGAATGGAAGATATGTACGGAACGTAATTGAAAAATCAATTAGGTCCCAGGCAATGCGGCTTCTTATGCAAAACTCTTATGACCGGTATGAATTGATGACCATCCGAAGCAATGATTTGATTTTTCCATCTACTGAAGATTAAAAACCGGACAGATCAATGTTCGGTTTTTTTGTGTCTTGTTAAAATGCTATTAATCTTTGTCAAGATAGATCTGTTTATGGGATATTAGAATTATAAGACAATTTATGGAGAGGAGTAGCATCATGCTTGTTTTAATACAAAATGGGGAAGTCTATGCACCGGATTACTTAGGTAAGAAAGATATTCTGATAACCGATGATAAATTTGGTTTCATTGAAGATCGAATAGAAATTCCACAAGGGTTTTTTGCAGAAAAAGTAAAAGTAATTAACGCAGAAGGTTTAGCGGTGCTGCCAGGCTTCATTGATTCTCATGTTCACATTCTTGGCGGCGGGGGAGAAGGTGGATATAAAACCCGGACTCCGGAAATCAAGCTGACTGATGCGACATTAGCGGGAATCACAACTCTCATCGGTGTTATCGGAACGGACGGTACTACGCGGACTATGGCCAGCCTGGTTGCGAAAGCACGCGGGCTCGATGAAGAGGGGATCACCTGCTATGTGCAGACAGGTTCTTATCAAGTTCCTGTCAGAACACTGACGGGAAAAATTGAAGACGACATTATCCTTGTAGATAAAATCATCGGCACAGGCGAGATAGCAATTGCCGATCACCGTTTCTCACAGCCGACAGCTGAAGAGTTTGCTCGCATTGCTTCCCAGTCCCGGCTCGGAGGCATTCTTTCTGGAAAATCAGGAGTGGTCAATGTTCATCTGGGAGACAGCCGTGACTGCCTGAAATTGATTTACGACGTTATTGAAAATACAGATATTCCAATCAAACAATTTTATCCAACTCATATTAACCGTAACCCTTATCTGTTTGAAAAAGGTATAGAGTATGCGCTGAAGGGAGGATACGTTGATTTTACAACAAGTACAATACCTCAATTCCTTGAAGACGGCGAGGTCGAATGTGGTAAAGGCTTAAAGCGCATGCTTGATGAAGGAGTGCCTGTAGAAAACATAACCTTCACTTCTGATGGTCAGGGAAGCCTGCCAGAATTTGATCGAGACGGAGAATTTGTTGGCCTTAAAGTAGCCCAGGTATCCAGTTTGTTCAAAGCTGTCCGTAATGCTGTCCTCCAAGAGGGAATATCTTTGGCAACTGCCATAAAAGTCATTACTTCTAACCCGGCAAGGATTTTAAAATTAAAACAGAAAGGGTTTATCGCTGAAGGGAAAGATGCAGATATCGTGCTCGTTGATAAAGAGACCTTGATGATAGATACGGTCCTTGCCAAAGGAAAAGTAATGGTGGAAAAAGGACAAGCGGTAGTGAAGGGAACATTTGAATAATATTTAAGGTGTAAAAACTTGGGCCGTTTCGGTTCAAGTTTTTTATGTTTTGAGCAGGCGGGTGGTTTTTCTTTAGGATTCAGTTGAGAAATTGCCCTTGAACAGCAGTATGGCGACATCTTCACAGGAAATCCGGTAAGAGAATGTCTTCCTTTTAGTTCTTTACCTCCGTGACTCTTCCTAAAACGCGATACAGCTCTCCGTGATTAGAGTGTGGAGTGATGCTAACTCATAAAAGCTTTATAAGACCAATAGTAAGTAGTTTTCAAGATCAGAGTGTCCCATAAAAGTTTCATGAGACCAAAAGTAAGTAGTTTTCAAGATCAGGGTTTCTCATGAAAGCCCGAAAAGCCCAAAAGTAAGTAAATTGCAAAATAAGATTACGTATAAACCTAAACCTACATAAAGCTAAAATCAGGGCACTGCTTAAGTTACTGATATCCTGGATGCAAATAGAATAATTTTTGCATAAAACCAACTTAATCAAACATAAATATTAAAAATACTAAAATTAAATATCAGAATATTATGAAATTAGTCGAAAAACAGAAGAATTTTTCTATAGTTTGTACAGCCTGTTTTACAAATTTCGTAGAATACCTGTGCTAGGGTATTAAATAGGGACAACCTTAGAGAGCAAGTTTGTACACATTGACAATTCAATGAGGAATCAGATGTTACAGAATGTATAATGCTTTCACCAGGAGTACGAGTTAAAATGAAGCAAATTACAAAATATTCAGACAGTTAAACCAAGGGTTCAGATAAGCGCTGGAGATAAAGTTATATATTTGAAAGCGCTTTCTATAAATTAGTTCTTTTAGGGGGAATCGAGATGTCAGATATGGTAAAGATCGGACTTATTCAAGCTTCTCACGATGTAGACGGAAGTGAGCCGGTAGAGGTTCATAAAGAAGAGGCCATTAAAAAGCATATTGAGCTGGTGAAGGATGCAGCCAAAAAAGGCGCTAAAATCATCTGTTTGCAGGAAATCTTTTATGGGCCTTATTTTTGTTCTGAGCAAAACCCGAAATGGTATGATTCCGCAGAGGAAATTCCGAATGGCCCGACAACAAAGAGATTTCAAGATTTGGCTAAGGAACTTAATGTAGTCATTGTCCTTCCTATTTATGAAAGAGAAGGTATAGCTACATATTACAACACGGCTGCGGTTATTGATGCTGACGGTTCTTATCTTGGTAAATACCGTAAGCAGCATATCCCTCATGTCGGCGTGGGAGATAAAGGATATGGATTCTGGGAGAAATATTACTTTAAGCCAGGAAATCTTGGGTATCCGGTTTTTGATACGGCCTATGCAAAAGTTGGGGTTTACATTTGTTACGACCGTCATTTCCCGGAAGGTGCACGCCTTCTCGGCTTAAAAGGTGCTGAAGTTGTATTTAATCCTTCTGCGACTGTGGCCGGTCTTTCTGAGTATCTCTGGAAACTGGAACAGCCTGCCCATGCTGTAGCAAATGGCTACTATTTGGGCGCTATTAACCGTGTCGGATATGAAGGTCCTTGGAATATGGGTGAATTTTATGGCCAGTCATACCTTGTTGATCCTCGCGGAAGTTTCGTCTCAGTTGGGAGCAGGGACAGTGATGAAGTGGTGATTGGGGAAATGAACAAGAAATTGATCAGGGAAGTCCGGGATACATGGCAGTTCTACCGTGACCGCCGTCCTGAAACATACAGTGAAATGACTGCACTGCTTCCTTAATATGACATCAGGCTGACGATTATAAGCTGCTTTAGACAGTTATAACTGTCAGCCATGATTTGTTGATATAAGCAGTTTACTAGAATGTTTTTAAACCAGATGGAGATCAAACGGATAGGGGGAAGCCGGTTTGTCTAATAGTTTATCTTTATTCAACCTAGAGAAAAACTTCCAGGAAGCGCATGAGGGGTTATCCAGCAGAGAAGCAGTGGAAGAAGCCAACAGATGTTTGTATTGCTACGATGCTCCTTGCATCCAGGCATGTCCAACAGGAATCGATATACCTTCATTTATTAAGAAAATCGCCTCAGGAAATTTGAAAGGTTCTGCCAAGACTATCATGCTTTCAAATCCTGTAGGAGCAAGCTGTTCAAGAGTTTGTCCTACTGATGAGCTGTGTGAAGGAGCTTGTGTACTCAATCACTCTACCAAACCGATTATGATAGGGGATCTGCAGCGTTATGCGACAGATTGGGCCAGACATAATGAAGAGGTCTTATTTGAAGCGGGAGAACCAAATGGGAAAACTGTCGGGATCATTGGCGGAGGTCCGGCCGGTTTATCTGCTGCAAGGGAGCTTGCCAGATTTGGTTATGAAGTAACGATATATGAAGCTGAAAAGGAGGCAGGAGGATTGAACACTTATGGAATTGTGTCGTTCCGCCTTCCTCAATCTGTTTCATTTTGGGAAGTAGATCAAGTTAAGAAATTGAATGTGGAAATCAAGACGAACACAAGAGTCGGAAGGGATGTTTCCGCAGAAGAATTGGTCAATAAGCATGACTTTATTATCCTCGCAGCCGGGATGGCCCATGTACCGAACCTTAGGATTGATGGAGAAGATTTAGAAGGGGTCCATGATGCCATTGAGTTTGTTAAAGCAACCAAGAGCGGAGAAATTTCTAAAGATTATATCGGAAAGAAAGTCGTGGTCATTGGTGCCGGTAATACTGCGATTGACGGTGCCACCTGTTCTGTACGTCTCGGGGCGGAAAATGTAAAGATTCTTTACCGTCGTACTCAAGAAGAAATGACTGCATATGACTTCGAGTATGAGTTTGCCAAACAGGACGGAGTTGAGTTCCGCTGGCTTACAGCTCCTAAGAGAATCATTGGTAATGATGAAGGCAAGGTGACAGGGATTGAGTGCATCAAAATGGAGTTGGGCGAGCCGGGTGAAGATGGACGAAGAAGGCCGGTTCCTGTTAAGGGATCTGAATTCATTTTGCCAGTAGATGCTGTCATCAAAGCGATCGGTCAGACAAGACATCAGTCACTGATCGATCAATTTGACCTGGATCATAGAGACGGCGTTGTGCAGGTGAACAGGGAAACTTTCCAGACTTCCAACCCGAAGGTTTTTGCTTGTGGAGATATTGTGTTCGGCAAAGGAGTTGGAGAAGCAATGGTGGTTACGGCTGCAGAACAAGGAAAACAAACAGCTCACCATCTTCATAAGCAGCTCACAAAAGTCCAATTGAATTAATCGTTTACCGAGGGGGGAATTTCATGGCAAATTTAAATATTGATTTAGCAGGAATTAAATCACCGAATCCATTCTGGTTAGCATCAGCTCCACCGACAAATTCGGGATATCAGGTGCAGCGGGCTTTTGAAGCGGGATGGGGCGGAGCTGTATGGAAGACCTTGGGCGAGCCGATCATCAATGTTTCTTCCAGGTTTGCAGCTGTAAGTTTTAACGGACAAAGGGTAGCTGGCTTTAACAATATCGAGCTCATCACGGATCGTCCTTTAGAGGTGAACCTGAAGGAAATATATGAAACGAAGAAGCGCTTCCCCAACCATGCGATCATCGCTTCCTTAATGGTTGAACCCAAACAGGAGAAGTGGCACGAAATTGTCAAGAAAGTTGAAGCCGTTGGAGTCGATGGGCTGGAATTGAATTTTGGCTGTCCTCATGGAATGGCTGAACGGGGGATGGGAGCTGCCTCCGGGCAAGTTCCTGAACTGGTGGAGAAACAGACATATTGGGCAAAAGAGGTCGCGAAAACCCCTGTGATTGTCAAACTGACGCCGAATATTACAGACATCACTGTCACAGCGGAAGCGGCAGTACAGGGTGGTGCCGATGCTGTCAGTATGATCAATACGATTAATAGTCTTGCAGGTGTTGACCTTGATTCATGGAACACAATTCCACATGTTGCAGGCAAAGGTGCACATGGCGGTTACTGTGGTCCTGCCGTTAAACCGATATCCCTGAATATGGTGGCAGAGTGCGCGAGGAACCCGCGAGTCAATGTGCCGATCTCTGGTATGGGAGGAGTATCCAATTGGCAGGATGCTGTTGAATTCATTCTGATGGGAGCTTCCGGTGTGCAGGTATGTACAGCGGCCATGCACCATGGCTTCCGGATAGTGGAAGATATGATTGATGGGTTAAATAATTACCTTGATGAAAAAGGGATCGCATCAGTTCAGGATATCGTTGGGAAATCAGTTCCTAAATATTCTGATTGGGGAAATCTCGATTTAAATTACAGTGTAGTGGCCAAAATCAACAATGATGTCTGTATCAACTGCAACAAGTGCCATATTGCATGCGAAGATACATCCCATCAGTGCATCGATATGTTGAAGGATTCGTCAGGAAACAGCTATTTAAAGGTAAGGGAAGAAGACTGTGTTGGTTGTAATTTATGTTCGATCGTCTGTCCGGTTGATGGAGCGATCGATATGATCGAAGTGCCTAGCGGCCATATGCCGATGACATGGAACGAACGCCAGGCGGCAGTAGGAAGAGTCGCTGATTGCAGTATTGATACGGTGAAATAAAGGTGGAGGTTGAGTTATGAAAAAAGTCATTCAAAACGGAACAATCGTTACGGCAACTGATACGTATAAAGCAGATATTCTTGTGGAAGATGGAAGGATTGCTGCAATAGGAAAAAATTTCGACCTAAGCGGGGAAGATACGGAAGTTGTAAATGCGGAGGGGAAATATGTGTTCCCAGGTGGGGTTGATCCGCATACCCATTTGGAGATGCCTTTTGGGGGCACGGTGTCAAAGGATGATTTTGAAACCGGCACCATTGCGGCGGCTTTTGGCGGTACCACAACAGTGATCGATTTTTGTTTAACGAATAAAGGGGAACCCCTGCAAAACGCAATCGATACGTGGCACGCCAAATCGAGGGAAAAAGCCGTTATTGATTATAGTTTTCATTTAATGATCGGCGAGATCAATGAAGAGGTCATGGAGCAGCTGCCGGAAGTCATTGATAGAGAAGGAATCACATCCTTTAAAGTTTTCATGGCCTATAAAAATGTCTTTCAGGCAGATGATGAAACCCTTTTTAGAACATTGGTCGCCGCCAAAGAATTGGGCGCATTGGTCATGGTGCATGCGGAAAACGGTGATGTCATTGAATTCTTGACAGAAAAAGCCTTAAAAGAGGGCAACACGGATCCGATTTATCATGCGTTGACGAGACCTCCGGAGCTTGAAGGGGAAGCGACAGGGAGAGCGGCGAAACTAACAGGTTTAGCTGACTCTCAGCTTTATGTGGTACATGTCTCGTGTTCGGAAGCAGTTAAACAAATCGCTTCGGCACGCAGTAAGGGGCTCAATGTATGGGGAGAAACATGTCCGCAGTATTTGGTACTGGACCAATCTTACCTTGAAAGACCAAACTTCGAGGGAGCGAAGTATGTGTGGTCACCTCCGCTTCGTGAAAAATGGAATCAGGATGTCCTGTGGAATGCGTTGAAGAGCGGACAACTGCAGACATTAGGTTCCGACCAGTGTTCCTTCGATTTTAATGGACAAAAGGATTTGGGGAAAGGTGATTTTACTAAAATTCCGAATGGCGGCCCGATTATTGAGGACCGTGTATCTATATTGTTTTCAGAAGGAGTGGAAAAAGGAAGGATTTCATTAAACCAGTTTGTCGACATCATGTCGACACGAAGCGCAAAACTCTTTGGGCTTTACCCTAAAAAAGGCACCATTGCCGTTGGGGCGGACGCTGATCTTGTCATCTTTGATCCGAATGCAGAGAGAGTCATTTCAGCCGAAACCCATCACATGGCAGCAGATTACAATCCTTTTGAAGGAATGAAGGTAAAGGGTGAGCCGGTTTCTGTGTTATCGCGGGGAGAATATGTAGTAAAAGATAAACAGTTCGTCGGCAAGCTGGGGAAAGGAAAATATGTAAAAAGAGCGAAATACGGTTATCAATTGGAAGAGAGCGAGACGCTGCAATCCACTAAGTCCTGACATTCTATCCTAATTAAAGCTGAATTCCAGAACAGCTCCTGCAAGGGGAACCGGAAGTTGACGACTTCCAGTTCCTTTGCCTCTCTTGAAAGTTAGGTTTTGCCATTCGAAGCAAACAAATAGGGGAGTGTTCAATGTGAAAAAAAGCTACTTGAAGTCACCGGATTTATTGCCGATTAAGGAAAGTGAAAGAAAGGTAACAAAACTTGGCTATTCGTTTATGTGGGTAGGGATGGTCGTGGTGCTTGCCACTTTTGCCATAGGGGGAGCGGGAGTCATGTCCCTTCCACTGCCAATGGTTGTATTGGCCACAATCATCGGATCTCTCGCCATCGGGTTCTTTATTACGTTGACAGGGGACATAGGTGTTGAGCACGGTCTCTCTTTTCCGGTTTATATGAGGGCCCCGTTCGGAACAATCGGTACTCATATTCCTTCCGTGACCCGCGGACTGGCTGCCTCAATGTGGTTTGGAATCAACACATTCTTTGGTGCCACTGCCATGAACGGGATCCTCAATATTTTATTTGGCTTTGATAATTGGTTTGTCTGTTTCTTGATTTTTGCGGTACTGCAGTTGGTCAATACGGCGCTGGGAATAAAAGCAGTAGAAAGATTCGCCGATCTTGCTGCACCGGTCATCATTTTAATTTCTGTCTGGATGTACTCATCTTTATCTGATTCAGCTGCGGCACAGGGAAGAGATATTTGGAGCTGGGTGGAAAGTCCGGTTACAGGTGGAGCAGCTTTTACAGCTTTCCTGGTGGTCATTTTCAGTAATATGGGATTCTGGGCTACGCTTGCAGCAGATATTCCTTCCATTTCAAGGTTCATGAAAGCACCAAAAAATGAGAAGAGTTTTATTAAGCGAAACCGCAGTTCCATCATCGGAAACTTGGTTGCACTTCCGATCACACAGGCATTCATGGTGCTTATCGGGGCAGTATCCTATATCGCGGTGTTGAATTATGACCCGGTCGTTGCCCTTCAGGAAGCGGCGAGTGGCTTGATTCTTGGAATCCTTCTGTTAATGATTGTATTGGCACAATGGTCTACCAACATTGCTGCTAACATTGTCCCTGCAGCGACGATCTTTTCGAATGTCGGCGGGCCGAAGTTTCCGTTCTGGGCTGGTGTTATCACGGCCGGGATTTGCGGAACCATAGTTCAGCCATGGAACTTGTTTGGTGTCATCATTCCGGTCCTTCTGTTTGTCGGGGGAATCTTATCGGCCATCGTCGGGATTCTCGTTTCGGATTACTATTTTATCAGGAAGCGCAGGGTGAATGTGCCTGACCTCTACGAAGAAAATGGCCAATTTAAGTACATGAATGGCATTAATTTGGCAGGTTTCATCTCCTGGATCCTGGGGGGAGTCGCTTCATATTTCGTTCCGAATTTCTCATTCCTCGTCGGTTTCGGTATAGGGGCCGTATGTTATTATGTGCTCGCCAAATTCTGGTGGTTCAAAAAATATGAACAATCCGAGCTTTTAAACCCAAGTGATGATCTGTATTTAGGCATCTCTGTAGGACGGGATTGGGAGATTGAAGTGGAACCTGAAACGGTAGTGGAAGAAATCCCGGCTGTTAAGGGAGTTTGATAGAGGACCCTCTCAATGGCCCTTGATATGTGCGAGGTTGGTTGTGTAAGTTTAGTGGCTGGCGTGGTATTAACAATAGCTGCCAGGCAGTAAAAATATAGAACTGTTTTCTAAAAGGTTTTTGCTTTTCACTATAACTTTTTGGTTCTATTTACGAGTTGTTGATTGGAGCGGAAGGTGTGTGACCTCCTGCGGGACTAGCGGGACGTCTAGTTCCAGCGCCCAGCCCCTCGGGGTCAAATAACCCTGAGAGAATAAAAGGAAAGGTCACCTTTTTTCTCTCAGGAACATTTGCCTGTCGGGCCTGAACGGGGCGCTTCCACTTTTGATGACAGGTGAGACCAAGGTTACGTACCCACTGGAACGTAACCCCGGAGGCGAAGCCGAGGAGGCTCACCGCCCGCCCCGCGGAGTCACGCACCTGCAGTGGAAATCAACTTTCCTATCCATATTACAACAATTACTACGACGAAAAAAGAGCCTTGTAAAAAGCAGTAAAGAAGTCAGATTCTCGAATGGAAGGGTGTCTCTATGTCGGAATATCAAGAATTCTTAAGCGAAAGAGATAAAATAGACTACTTGATACAACAAGGATATATGATTGAGAAGGTAAGCGAAAATTTAAGCGGTGCATTTGTATTGTTCTCGAATGCTGCGGAGAAGAAAAGCATGACTCTTCATGTAAAAACAGCGAATGCCCGCAAGTATTTTTCAAATTTATTGATACAAGGCTGAGTAAAAAGGGGGGAGTTGGATGGAAGACCTGAACAATTCCGAACAGGGTGGTTTTGAAGTGTTGGAAGAACAGCACGACTTCTTCAAAACAACTGAAGAATTGGTTGAATGGGTGATGAAGTTCTTAACTGCTGATCATTTTTCAGATGGATGGAATGAAGAGGTGTATTTCACGATTCCCCATATCGAAGAGTAAGGATTGGTTTTGCCAATCCTTTTTCACTATTTTCTCCCATCAATATCTAAAGGAGAATCGGATGAAAAGTAATTATTATTTTTCAGTTGAAGATATTCTTAAGAGAAAACATTTTGAACACTCAAAAGTCATTGCGGGACATAAGGGGATTCACCGCCAGGTCAGGTGGGTGCACGTCGTGGAAGTCCCGACGATCAAGAATCTTCTTAATGGAAGTGAACTGATTCTTACCACGGGTTTGGCATTGAAAGAGGAACAGGCGTTTCTGTCTTTATTACAGCAATTGATAGAGTGTGAGGCTTCAGCCATTTGCATTGAGCTTGATACCAACATATCGGTAATACCGGCTTCCGTCTTGAAATGTGCTGAAGAAAATGATTTTCCCATCATTGTTTTCGAGGAAGAAGTACCTTTTGTCAGCATCACCCAGGATATCCACTCCATCATCATTAATCAGCAATACAGCATGATTAAGCAGCTTGATAAATTTGGGCAGAAATTAAATCAGAAGCTATTGAACGTCAATCATTTCAAGGAGCTCCTTGATGTGTTGTATACAGAACTTGGAGTTCCTGTGCTGCTTAAACTAAAAGACCATGAGTTAGAAATCTATCCAAGGAAGCGGCGTTCTGAAGAGAAGCATTTGCAGAAGATGTATGAGGGATATTCAAATGAGGAACATCCGCTTTTTGTCTCCAAGAAGGTCCTTCTGTTTGAGCAGGAGTATGCAGAACTGCTAATCTACCGAACTGATTTCCCTTTTAGTGAATATGAACTCCTGCTTTTAGACAGGACCTCGACCGCCTTGGCTCAATATCTGATGAGAGAGTTATATTTTAATGAAAAAAAACGTCTCGATGAATCCAGATGGCTCATGGCTTGGTTAAAAGGGGAACAAACAGGGGACAAACTATCAAGCTATTTATCTGACCTGGGTGAAAGAATTACGGGTGGAGTCGTTTGTATCTGTCAGCTTCAGAAAGTAAAAGAAAAGGAACAATTGGACTTAACGTATTTTAACCTGATTGCAAGAAGTATTTTTGAACAACAGGGATACAAGGTACTGGCTGAAAAAGAGGGAGATAACCTCATTTTCATTTTACTTGATAACCGATCAAGCAAAACATGGAAAACACGAATATCCGATGCATTTGAAAAGATACTGGAAACAGAATTCTTCCAAAAGGCAAAGGACATCCACTTTGCAGCCGGTAAATATCAGGAAGAAATCAAGGATATCCACAAGAGTTATCAATCGGCAAATGAAAGCTTGTTATACCGCTCCAAAGATTGTGGCTCAAAAAGGTTTCATTTTTACGATGACCTCCATTTGTACAGGTTAATTTCCATTGTCCAACAAAATATGAACCTGCAGGAAATGGTTGATGAATATCTTGAGCCGATCCTGAAGTATGACAAGGATCATGCAGGCAGCCTCCTTCATACGTTAAAGGTTTATCTGGGCTGCCAGGGGTCCAAGCAGGAGACGGCCACACGCCTCTTTATCGTCAGGCAGACATTGTATCATCGCCTGAAAAAGATAGATGAACTGATTGGCGAAGATTTCATGCAGCCGGAAAAGCGGGTTGCCAT
The DNA here is from genome assembly GCF_000181495.1 of Bacillus sp. SG-1. GTDB lineage: Bacteria > Bacillota > Bacilli > Bacillales > Bacillaceae_B > Rossellomorea. The sequence goes on along the minus strand of NZ_ABCF01000059.1, from coordinate 4,377 downwards.
AGAGTTCCTTCTCCATGCTCATGATTATATAAATCCATTGAAAATATCGAGGGCAGAGTCAGTTAACTAGTTTAAAAGTGACTATTCTGCAGAAAACAGGAAAACCAAAATGTTAAAAGGACATACCGGGTTATTTTACACAATGTCTAATGAAAGCCTTGTCAATTTCTTTCATAATGAAAATATAGTTTCATAAATTTATATCGGGTTTAAGGGAGGATATATATGTCAGTGATCAAAGAAGAAGTAGCCGTGTTAAAAAATTATATCGATGGTAAATGGGTCGAATCCTTGAGTTCTCAAACGTTGGAGGTCGTGAATCCAGCCACGAATAAAGAGCTTGCCAGAGTTCCTATTTCCACCAAAGAGGATGTTGATCGAGCAGTAAGTGCTGCGAAAAAAGCGTCGAAGACTTGGAGAAACGTTCCGGTGCCGAAGCGAGCTCGTTATCTTTACAAATATCATGCATTAATATCTGAGAATCATGAAGAGCTTGCGAAATTGGTCGTTCAGGAAAATGGTAAATCCTATAAAGAGGCGTATGGTGAGGTGCAGCGTGGACTGGAATGTGTTGAGTTTGCATGTGGTGCGCCTACCTTGATGATGGGGGAAACGTTAAGTGGCATTGCTGAGGACATTGATTCAGAGATGTTTCGTTATCCGCTTGGCGTGGTGGGGGGAATCACTCCGTTTAACTTCCCGATGATGGTTCCGTTATGGATGTTCCCATTGGCTGTTGCCTGCGGAAATACATTTGTTTTGAAACCGTCAGAAAGAACACCGATTCTTGCAAACAGGCTTGCGGAGCTATTTACAGAAGCGGGAGTTCCTGACGGTGTGCTCAACGTTGTCCATGGCGCCCATGATGTGGTTAACGGTCTCCTGGAACACAAAGACATCGCTGCAATTTCCTTTGTCGGGTCCCAGCCGGTTGCAAAGTATGTATACGAGCAGGCAGCTTCACAGGGGAAAAGAGTGCAGGCGTTGTCTGGTGCGAAGAACCATCATGTTGTTATGCCGGATGCCGACTACAATAAAGCCGCAGAACACATTATCAGCTCAGCATTTGGAAGTGCCGGCCAGCGCTGCATGGCGTGCAGTGCTGTCGTCGTAGTGGGTGACAACGAACAATTTGTTCAGGCTTTGAATAAGAAGGCGGATGAATTAGGTATTGGAAATGGAATGGATGATGAAGTGCTTCTGACCCCTGTTATCCGCCAAGAGAATCGCGAAAGAACGCTCAAGTATATTGAAAAAGGATTGGAAGAAGGCGCGTCTCTCATTCGGGACGGTCGAAAAGAAATGGATGATTTTAAAGAAGGAAATTTCCTGGGGGCAACGATTTTTGACCATGTGACACCAGCCATGACCATTGCCAGGGAAGAAATGTTCGCACCGGTACTGAGTCTGCTTCGTGCCAAGGACTTGGATGAAGGACTGGAATACATCCGTCAATCCCGCTTCGGAAACGGAGCAACGATTTACACGAAAGATGCAAAAGCGGTAAGACAATTCAGAGAAGAAGCGGATGCCGGAATGCTGGGCATCAATGTCGGAGTACCGGCAACAATGGCCTTCTTCCCCTTCTCCGGTTGGAAGGATTCCTTTTACGGAGATATGCATGTGAACGGCAAAGACGGCGTGAACTTCTTTACAAGAAAGAAAATGATTACCTCCCGTTTCGATTTTTAAACAACTAAGATTTCTAGCGGACTACACTGTTTCATATTATTACACGGAAAAATGATTTGAGGGCAGTTCCTTATAAATGAAGGAAAAGGGGGAGTCTCCTTGGTGAAAACAGGACAGTCGCAAGAGAATCTGTTATCACAGGATGAACAATTCATCTGGCATTCTATGAAACCGTACAATCCATCCGGAACGATGGTGGTTGAGGAGTCGAAAGGGTCGTGGGTAACCGATCATAACGGGGATAAATACTTGGATGGAATGGCAGGCCTGTGGTGTGTCAATGTTGGGTACGGACGTCAGGAGCTCGCGGAAGCAGCCTACGAGCAGCTGAAGAAGATGGCATACTTTCCGCTGACACAAAGCCATCAGCCGGCCATTCAACTGGCTGAAAAGTTGAACAAGATGCTTGGGGATGAGTACGTTATCTTTTTCTCCAACAGCGGGTCTGAGGCGAATGAGACTGCTTTCAAAATTGCCCGGCAGTATCATCAGCAAAAAGGGGAAGGAAGCAGATACAAAATCATTTCCCGTTACAGGGCCTACCATGGTAATTCCATGGGAGCTTTGGCTGCCACCGGTCAGGCACAAAGGAAATATAAATATGAACCATTGGCACCTGGGTTTATTCATGTTCCTCCTCCTGACTCCTACAGGGATGAAGTCACTGAAGGGGATTCTCTTAATCTGCCTGGGGTAAAAGCAATCGACCAGGCAATGACTTGGGAATTAAGCGAAACCGTTGCTGCGATGATCATGGAACCGATCATCACTGGCGGAGGTGTCTTGGTTCCCCAGGAAGGATACATGAAAGCGGCCAAGGAAGTTTGTGACAAACATGGAGCACTGCTGATTGTGGATGAAGTCATTTGCGGGTTCGGACGTACCGGAAAGCCATTCGGTTTTATGAACTATGATGTGAAGCCGGATATCATCACCATGGCTAAGGGAATTACAAGTGCCTATCTTCCGCTCTCGGCTACAGCAGTCAAACGCGAAATCTATGAGGCGTTTAAGGGGAGCGAAGAGTACGATTATTTCCGGCACATCAATACATTCGGCGGAAACCCGGCTGCATGTGCATTGGCGATGAAAAATATTGAAATCATGGAGAACGAAAAGCTGTTTGAACGCTCAGCGGAACTAGGAGAGAAAGCGCTCAACACCCTCCAATCCAAGCTTCAGCAGCATAAAGTTGTAGGAAATGTACGAGGAAAAGGTCTTTTGATTGGGATTGAGCTCGTATCGGATAAAGCGACGAGAGAGCCTTTGCCGGTAGATCAAGTGAATAAGGTGATAGGATATTGCAAGTCCAAAGGAGTATTGATCGGTAAAAATGGGGCGACTGTAGCAGGCTTTAACAATGTACTGACAATTTCCCCGCCTTTGAATATTGAGCTGGAAGATTTGGAGTTCCTTTTGAACACCGTTTGTGACGGTGTAAACAGTTTATCATGATGAAGAGGAGGCACCTGCAGGATTGCAGGTGCTTTTACATATATTGACTCAATCGCCGATAATATTGAAAAATCGCTGATAAAATTTGAGAATCGCCGATAAATACGAAAAATCGCTGAAAACTCTTGAGAATCGCTGATAAACCTATACAATACTGCGACGGGCACAGGCTACCGGTTGCATTTCCATGCCAAACAAAAAACTTGAACCCCTAGAGGTCCAAGTTTCTTTGATTATTGAAACGCTTTAAGATTTCTGTTCGGCAGTCTCCATTTATAAGAATAGGATAATACTCTTAATGAAGTAGTCAGAAGGAATAGAGTATACAGTTCCCAGGCTTCTGTGACCAGCTTTAGTCCGATGGCAGCACCGCATAGTACGGCCCAAACGGCGTAAATCTCGGATCTCAGCACCAAAGGTTTTCTTCCGGCAAGCAAATCACGGATGATTCCGCCTCCGCTTCCTGTCAACACGGCTGCTACGATGATTGCGCTGATCGGATGATTCATATCAGATGCATAAAGGGCACCCTGAATGGCAAATGCTGATAATCCGATGGCATCAAAGAAGTTGCCCCAGCGGCGCCAATGGCGGAGCAGGTTATTCGGGAATAGAAATACTGCTGTGATGGAAAGCAGGGCAATTTGGAATAAAAAACCTTGTTCCCATAAAGCTGAAACAGGGACACCGATCAAGAGGTTTCTGATTGCTCCTCCTCCGAATGCAGTAACGATACCCAAGATGTAAACGCCTAAAATGTCATACTCTTCTTCCATTGCGACGATCGCTCCGGAAACGGCAAATGCGACTGTGCCGACGATACTAAGAACTTCCCAAGTCATATCTGTTCCCCCTTTGCTGTCAATTCCTGAATTTCTTTAACACATTAACGCAAAGGTTTGGTTCTGTGTTGTGTTAGTGCGTTAATCCGTTAAAGAAACTGTGCATGGCTGTTGGTCTGAATCTCAATCAAACATATTGATTTTAACACGCAAATTTCGTTTTGCAACCCTTTTTTATCACAATTTTAGAAAGGTTAAACATAGTCTTTATAATTCGTTTTTGATATGATGAAAAATAGCAAATATAAAAGGAAAGAAGGATTTTATTTGGAAGAAAAAATTATAGAAAAAGCCTTGCTCGTCGGATGTCAAATTGAAGAAAGCGACCAGCGGTTCCAGTACTCGATGGAGGAACTTGCTTCTTTGACAGAGACTGCTCAAGCAGAAG
>NZ_ABCF01000060.1 GCF_000181495.1 Bacillus sp. SG-1 | reverse complement strand
ACTGTTTGATTTCCCGCAAAAGCTTGCTGCGCTCTTGAAACTTCTGAAATAATAAAAGCTTTTCTTCATATTCTTCAAGCATTGCTTCTGTTCGCTTGATATTGTCATAAACTGCCTGACGGCTAATCTCATATTCTTCGGCGATTTCGCCAAGAGAAAAGTCGTCCAAGTAGTAGAGGGACATATAACTGCTTTGCTTAGGAGTTAAAAGCGACTGATAGAAATCATACAGATAGTTCATACGGGTCGTCTTCTCCAGCATTTCATTCTCCCCCTTGTGTTAAGTGAAAAACCTTTACATTGGAATAATACCGAGTTTTTTTATGAATGTCAAGTGTCAAAAGTGGAGGTGTTCAGTCATTGGTTTACGTGTTAGAGTGCTGAGGCATGGGAGCGGGGACCGCGAAGAACAGTACAGCAATTTGATGATGCTTTGTCATAAAAAACTTAGAAACCCCATTTAGTGACGTACTGATTGTGAGTGTGTACTTTGATTAGTCTAATGAACGCGTCTTGGGGTGGTACCCTACCCTAATTCCGTTTTCTTTTCTGTTTCGGTCTTATGAAGGCTTCATGAGACACCTAAACCTGCTTTCCCTGCTGTTTTGGTCTTATGGATGATTCATGAGACACCCTAAGCATGTTGCTTGTGCTGTATTGGTCTCTCGAACCCTCCAGTAGATTTCATAACCTTTTATATAATCTAACAATCTTTCTATTTACCATAAAAAATATGCGACTTCCTCTTATTTTCCCAATCTTACCCTTAAATAAGGTCGATTTGCTAACCATCTAAATAAAAGAAAATGATTGGTTATTAATATTTGCGTCTAATTCTAATTAATTGCATCAAGTTAAGAAGTTATTGCGTCTAATTCCAATTAATTGCGTCTAACTAAGAGTTTTTGCGTCCAATATGGATTAATTGCGTCAAACACATAAAAAAAACCGCAATAAGCGCAAGCACTTACCACGGTCTACAAATGGGTTACTCTTCGTCAACCTCTTCTTTATCAACGAGGTTGGAGAATAAGCCGTATACATATTTTTCAGCATCGAATGGCTGCAGGTCATCGACTTTTTCACCTAGGCCGACAAACTTGACCGGAATCTGAAGTTCATTCCTGATTCCGATTACGATTCCACCTTTGGCTGTACCGTCAAGCTTCGTGAGAACGATACCGGACACATCTGTTGCTTCTTTGAAAGTCTTCGCTTGAAGCAGGGCGTTTTGGCCTGTTGTTGCATCAAGGACAAGAAGCACTTCATGTGGGGCGCCAGGGATTTCCCGCTCAATGACTCTTTTTACCTTTTGGAGTTCATTCATCAGGTTAACTTTATTTTGCAAGCGGCCCGCTGTGTCACAAATAAGGATATCCGCTTTTTTTGCTTTGGCAGATTGGACAGCATCATAGATGACTGCCGCGGGGTCAGAACCTTCTGAGTGTTTGATGACCGGTACTCCGGTCCGCTCTCCCCAGACTTCAAGCTGGTCAATCGCCCCGGCACGGAATGTATCACCAGCAGCCAGCAAAACGTTCTTGCCCTGCTCCTTGAACATGTGTGCCATTTTTCCGATTGTCGTTGTCTTTCCGACACCGTTGACGCCGACAAAAAGGATAACTGTCAACGTGTCTTCCTGGATATTCAGCTCACTGGAAGCCCCTTCATCTCCTTCATAAATTTCAACCAATTTTTCAGAGATGACACTTTGAAGTTCACTGGTTTCCTGGATGTTTCTGCGTTTTGCTTCGAATTTGAGTTGGTCAACCAGTTCCATAACTGTATCAAAGCCCACATCGGCACCAATCAGGATCTCTTCCAGCTCTTCGAAGAAATCTTCGTCCACTTTACGGTACCTAGCTACAAGATCATTAACTTTCGATGAAAAGTTATCTCTAGTTTTTGATAGACCATCTTTAAATTTATTTGTTACAGAATCCGGAGTGGATGTAAATTTTTCTTTTAATTTCTTAAAAAAACTCATTCCTAGCACCTGCCTTATTTAACTTCAACAAATTCTTTTGTATCTTCCAATCTTACTGAAACCAGCATGGAAACACCCGATTCCTGCATGGTAACCCCATATAAGACATGCGCTTCTTCCATCGTTCCTTTTCGATGAGTGATGACGATGAATTGGGTTTCCTGGCTGAATTTCTTTAAATACTTACTGAACCTTTGAACATTGGCCTCATCCAGAGCCGCTTCGACCTCATCAAGGATGCAGAACGGTACCGGCCGGACTTTCAGGATGGAAAACAAGAGGGCGATAGCCGTCAATGCTCTTTCTCCTCCAGAAAGCAGACCGAGGTTTTGCAGTTTCTTACCAGGAGGCTGTGCGACGATGTCCACTCCTGTATTCAATAGATCGTCTGGATCAGTCAGTTTCAACTCGGCTCTTCCGCCGCCGAACAATGCTGAGAACACACCTTCGAATTCAGCTTTAATGGCATGGAATGTAAAGTCAAACCGCTTTACCATCTCAGTGTCCATTTCTTTGATCACTTCATGCAGGGTATCTTTCGCTTCTTGAAGGTCTGCTTGCTGCTCAAGAAGAAATTGATAACGTTCAGAAACCCGATCATACTCATCAATTGCTCCCAAGTTGACTGTTCCCAGCTCCTCGAGGGCCATTTTGATGAGTTTTACCTTCTTTCGTGCTTCACCAATTTCCATGGTCAGCGGATAATCTTCTTTAGCCGCCTCGAAGGTCAGCATATATTCTTCCCTTAGGTGGGCAAGGCGATTTTCCAATTCCACATCCAGACGGTTGATTTTCACTTCTTCGTCTTTCAAGGCCCCTAATAATCCCTTGTGCTGTCTTTTTAATTCTTTCAGGGTAAGCTCTTCATCTTCGACCTTGGTTTGTACCTTCATTCTTTCCTCACGCCGGCTGCTGATAAGGTTGGCTGTTTCGCGTTTTTCCCGGGCCCTGGCCTCGGCATTCGCCTGAAGCTGTTCTTCTCCAGAAAAGTCATTTTCCATCTCGGTTGTCAGCCAATGAAGATCTTCTTCAAAGTCCTTCTTCTTCTTTTCTGACTGTTGCAGCTCGTCATTCAATCGGGACAAGACACTTTTGCTTGCATTGAGCTGCTCGTAACGTGCTGCGAGTTTTGCCTTCAACTCACTGATTTCATCAACAATTTCTTCTTTAGATGACCTGTCATTATTTTTCTGGTCGGTCAATCGCTCAATCCGGTCCTCCATTGTAAGGAGTTCCTGAGAAATAGCATTGAGTTCTTCTTGAAGTTCCTTTATGCGTGTTTCATTATTAGATCTCTGGGCTGAATATTCCCCTTTTTCCAAGTCATAAAGGGAAAGCCTCTCATCCATATTTTTTTGGGATAATTCAAGTTCTCTCTGTTTTGATTTTTGTTCTTGTTCCTCATACCTTAACTGTTCACCTTTCAGCCTCATATCTTCAAGCTTCTTTTCAGTATAGGAAATATCACTTTTATACTGCCTGATTTGTTCTTCAAGACCAGCTGTTTTCTCTTCCATTTGCTTAAGCTTTACGGTCAGCTCTTCTAATTCGCTTTTTCGGCTGAGAAGCGATGATTTGTTCTGTTTGGTTGCACCGCCGGACATAGATCCGCCCGGATTGACAACGTCTCCATCTAGAGTGACGAAGCGGTAACGGTATCCTGCTAATTTCGCAAGAGCGTTGGCACCTTTAAGGTCTGCAGTGATGATGACATTTCCAAGCAGGTTGCTGACGATGGATTGATATTTTGAGTCAAATTCCAGGAGGTCGGAACCAACCCCGACAAATGCCTCATGACTGCTCAACATCGATAACTGTGAGGAAGGAATCGATTTTCCTTTAATGACATTCATCGGAAGGAATGTCGCTCTTCCATATTGATTTTTTTTCAGATAAGAAATGGCTTCCCTGCCGTGAGACTCGCTTCTGACGACAACATGCTGCATGGCAGCACCCAGTGCCGTTTCCATTGCTTTCTCATACTGTTTCGGAACAGAGATCAGCTCGGCAACTGCCCCTTCCACTCCATTAAGGGTACTGTTCCTTGCTTTCAAAACTTCCTTGACGCCCTGAAAGAATCCTGAATAGTCCTCTTCCATTTCTGCCAGCATTTCTTTTCGCGACTTCGCCTGCTGAAGGAATTGGTAGGCTTGATAAAGAGTCGTTTCAAGCTTTTGATACTTACTCTTCATCGACTCAAGATCGTTTTTTTCTTTTCTGTACGCAAGAACCTGTGCATCTATAGACTCTTTTAGTTCTTGGAGCTTTGCTTCTGTTACTTTTTGTGCTTGTTGAATTTCCTCACGTTGGGCAAGGAATTTTTCATTATCTTCATCAAGCCGCCTGCTGCGACCCGTTTGCTGCTGGAGCTGGGTTTGCAAATACTGAATTTCATTTTTGGCAGCGGCCTGGCGATTCAGTTTTTCAATGTAGTCACCTTTAAGGGTTTCAATCATCGTTTCAATATCATCATTGAAATGCTCGTAACGCTTCTGTTTTTCTGACAACAGTCCCTTGAGGTTTTCGGTGTCTTCTTTAATAGAAGCGTACTCTTTTTCTGTTTCCTGCTTTTCAATGAGGAGCTTTTCAATCCTGCTTCCAGCTTCTTTTATATTATTTTCAAGCTGTTCGCGATTGTTTGAAGCGTTCTTTTTCCGCTCCTGAAGAACTTGCTTCCTTCCTTGAAGCTTCTCGAGTTCCTCGCTGGTAGAAAGAAGGACCTCCTGCAGCTGTGTGATCGACTCATCAAGTGCCGAAGCATTGTCCCTGAGTTTTTCCAGCTGAGCTTCTCTTTTTTGAATTTCTGAGGATAACCTCAGTTCATCTTCCCCGTGCTGTTCGAAAGAGTGACTTAAATTCTGCCACTGCTTGTGGAGGTCCTCAATTTCGCAGACTGTCACGCCAACCTCCACTTTTTCAAGCTCATCTTTCTTCTCCAGATAGTCCCTTGCCATGGATGCTTGTATCTTAAGCGGTTCTACCTGGCCTTCGAGTTCTGAAATGATATCATTCACTCGGTTGAGATTCTCCTGGGTTTCATGAAGCTTGGCTTCTGCCTTCTTTTTTCTATTCTTATACTTGAGGACACCTGCTGCATCTTCAAAGATGGTGCGCCGCTCTTCTGGTTTGCTGTTCAGGATTTCTTCAACTTTCCCCTGACTGATGATGGAGAATGCTTCTTTACCGAGACCCGAATCCATAAACAGTTCTATAATATCTTTTAGCCGGCAAGGCTGTTTGTTCAAAAGATACTCACTGTCCCCAGACCTGAATACTCTCCGTGTTACACTCACTTCACTGTATTCTATCGGCAAGGCACCGTCATTATTGTCCAATGTCAGTGTCACCTCAGCGAAGTTCAATGGTTTTCTCGAATCACTTCCGGCGAAGATGACATCTTCCATCTTGGCCCCTCGCAAGGATTTCGCTGATTGTTCACCAAGCACCCAGCGGATGGCATCGATGATATTACTTTTTCCGCTTCCGTTAGGGCCGACCACCGCTGTTACGCCGGGGACAAAATCAACAGAAATTCTTTCTGCAAACGATTTAAATCCTATGACATCTAGTTGTTTGAGGAACATAGTCTTCCCCCTTAGTTTTCTTCAAGCTTATTTTTAAGTTTTTCTAATGCCATTTGTGCAGCATGCTGCTCAGCTTCTTTTTTGGATCTCCCCGTGCCGATACCAAGCTCTTCCCCATTCAGACAGACCCGGGAGACGAATTCACGGTTATGCGCCGGTCCTTTCTCTTGAAGGATTCCATACTCAATGGTGCCAGCACTGTCCCTTTGAACAAGCTCCTGCAGTTGACTTTTGAAATCCATCACATGAGAAAAAGCACCGGAATTGATCTTTGGATAGACATTTTCCTCTAAGATTGAAAGGACCGGTTCAAGTCCTTGATCTAAATAGAGTGCACCGATAAATGCCTCGAACACATCCGCCAATAGCGCAGGACGCTCCCTACCACCTGTCAGTTCTTCCCCTTTTCCAAGAAGGACAAGTTCCCCGAATTTCAATTCATTTGCAAAAGTGACCAGTGACGGTTCGCAAACAATGGCCGCACGCAGTTTCGTCAATTCTCCTTCACTCATAGTCGGGTACTTTTTATAGAGAAATTGTGAAACGGTCAATTCCAGTACCGCATCACCAAGAAATTCGAGACGTTCATTATCTTCATAAGGTTTTTTCCGATGCTCATTCACATATGATGAATGAGTAAAAGCCTGTCTAAGCAACTTTTCGTTATTGAATTTAATATTATGTTTTCTTTGGAACTCTTTGAATTTTTCATCAATGACTTGCATTAATTGTTTATCCCTGTTTCTTACTTGTTTCCGCATTGGGCCTCCACCTTGCTTTTTATGATTACAGTATTTTGTTACATGCTATTCAAGTTTATGATAAAACCAGCGAAATCGCAAAATTTGTTTTAATTTGTTTACAGTCTCTTAAAAGGACTATTGTCGTTTTAGTATTGTGAATAAAAATAAGAGGTTGTTCTTGAAGAGGCAGACACCGGTACGAGATGAGTCACTGCCTGCTTTTCGCTGCTCAACTCTAACCAGTACATTCTGTGCCATAACTCTTCAAAAACATCCTCTAAAAAGGAACAGCGCTCCGCAATAAAGCGGAGCACCATGTAAACATCGATTAGCCTTTGTTATTTATGTAGTTCACAGCGTCACCGACTGTTGCGATTTTTTCTGCATCATCATCAGAAATTTCCATATCGAACTCATCTTCAAGTTCCATAACCAATTCTACTACATCTAGTGAATCAGCCCCTAAGTCTTCTTTGAAAGAAGCTTCAAGAGTTACTTGAGACTCGTCAACTCCAAGGCGGTCAACGATAATTTTTGTTACGCGATCTAGTACTTCTGCCATTCTTGTCACCTCCCCTCAAGTTATTATAGTAGATTTTAATGAATAATCAAGAACCGTATCTTGATTTTTCGCTCTTGTAATGAAACTGTATTAATAAAATCGGACATTTTAATCCCAATGCTCTTTCTCTTTAAGAGGGTTAAGGGATTTCCGCTCCAGGTGCGAGACTCCGCGGGACGGGCAGTGAATTAAAAAGCGGAAACGGCCGTTCAGCGACGTACAGAGATTTTAGGGCTCACGCATGAGATAAAGGAATCACGAAGAGCATTAGCGATTCGATGATGACTTATCGCAAGGAGAGAGCCCGAAATCTGCTAGCCGCTAAGTCCGTTCCAGTGGGTACGGACCCTCGGCCGCTGGAGCTGGATTGGCCTCCTCGGCTGCGCCTGCTTAAAAAGTGGAGGCGCCCTGTTCAGCCCCGATAGGCATAGAAACAAAGGCGATCTTTCCTTTTATTCTCTCAGGGCTATTTGACCCCGAGGGGCTGGGTTACGTTCCAGTGGGTACGTAACCTCGGGCGCTGAAACTAGACGTCCCGCTAATCCCACAGGAGGTCACGCACCTTCCGCTTCAATCTTTCTGGATATTCAGCGAAATATTTTATCGCTTAACACAAAAAACTTAAGGCTTTAGCGAACTCATTCTCTAAACGCCAGTTTAAAAGAGAGTAAAGTGGTTTCCGCTGCAATCATAAAATTCTAAGCAACAGCCTTATTACTAAAGACGAATAAACCATTATCTTTCTCACAGCCTGTTTAAAGCAATTACATAACCATTCCGCCGTCAACGTGAAGGGTTTGCCCTGTCATGTAGGAAGAGTCTTCCGAAGCAAGGAAGCTGACGACTCTCGCGATATCTTTTGCTTCGCCAAAACGACTAAGAGGGATCCCTTTAAGCATTTCAGTCTTGACTTCTTCACTCAGCTCGTCGGTCATGTCAGTCGAGATGAAGCCAGGTGCGACAGCATTTACTGTAATTCCTCTTGCAGCAAGCTCTCTTGCTGATGTCTTTGTCAATCCGATTACACCTGACTTAGCCGCAACGTAATTTGCTTGTCCAGGGTTTCCGCTTACCCCGACAATGGAAGAAATGTTAATGATTCTACCGCTTCGCTGTTTCATCATTTGGCGGCTGACTGCCTTTGTGCAGAGGAATACACCTTTTAAGTTTGTATCAATAACTTCATCCCATTCACTTTCCTTCATTCTCATCAACAGGTTGTCCCTGGTAATCCCAGCGTTATTAACAAGAATATCGAGAGAACCAAACCGGGAGATGGATTCCTTGACCATGGCTTGGACAGATTCTCCATCAGCGACGTTGCATTGAATGGCAAATGCTTCTCTCCCCATTGCCTTGATTTCTTCTGTCACTTCATTGGCTTTCGCTTCACTTCCTGCATAATTAACAGCTACATTGGCACCCTGGCGTGCAAGCTCAAGTGCTATCTCTCTTCCGATTCCACGTGACGCACCTGTTACTAGTGCAGTTTTTCCTTCAAGATTCATTGTGCAGCCTCCTTCAGCTTCTCCACTGTGTCTCTAAAGCTTTCTTCATCACTTATAGAGAAAGTATTCACCCTGCGATTTACTTTTTTTATCAACCCCGACAGAACTTTCCCTGGACCAATTTCGATAAATGTATCTACTCCGGCATCCAAAAGCTTAACTACTGTGTCTTCCCAAAGAACAGGAGAGTAGAGCTGCTGGATCAAACGTTCTTTAATTTCAGAAGCACTTATCATTGGTTCAGCATTTACATTCGCGATGACCGGCACTTCTGCATCCCTGATCGCTATTTCATCCAGTACACCAGAAAAGTTTTCTGCAGCCGGCTTCATCATGGAAGAGTGGAAAGGCCCGCTTACTTGCAAAGGAAGCACTCGTTTTGCCCCCTCCTCTTTTGCTAGGTCAGAAGCTAATTCTACCCCGCGGAAAGAACCGGAAATAACGATTTGTCCCGGACAGTTCAGGTTAGCAAGTCCAACGTGATTACCTTCAGCGGAAATTCTCTCCGTAATTTCAGAAAGTTGATCGCGGCCCATTCCTAAAACAGCCGCCATTGTCCCTTCTCCAGCCGGTACCGCTTCTTCCATATATTCTCCTCGCTTACGCACAGCGTATACCCCATCTTCAAATGAGATTGCACCTGCTGCAACCAGTGCAGAGTATTCTCCCAGGCTGTGCCCTGCCGTATAATCGGGTTTGACGCCTTCCGATTCAAGCATTTGAAGAAACGCAATGCTCGTAGTCAGCAAGGCAGGCTGTGCATTTTCCGTCAATGTCAGTTTATCCTGCGGCCCCTCAAAGATTAACGTTGAAAGATCGAATCCGAGCCGCTGATCCGCTTTCTTGAAATACTCTTCAACCTGTGGGAACTTTTCCGACAGTTCTTTCCCCATTCCGGCTTTCTGTGATCCTTGACCAGGAAAAACAAATGCTATTTTACCCATATTATCCCTGCTCCCCTCTCATTCATTCTCTTGTTCAGTTACAGCTTCACTTATCGTTTTTGACACAGAGTGGCTGACCATCTGTCTCGCCTGCCGGATTGCATTGAATAATGCATTGGCATTGGAAGAACCATGGGCTTTAATCACAGGCGCATTCAAACCGAACAAACCCGCTCCGCCATATTCTGTGTAATCCAGCATATCTTTCAGTTCCTTCAAATCATTCTTCACAAGTCCGGCAGCAATCTTATTCTTCAAAGATGATGTCAGTGTGGTTTTAAGCATTGAAAAAATTGACAGGGCCGTTCCTTCAATTGTCTTAAGAACCATATTCCCCGTAAATCCATCTGTTACCACAACATCTGCTGCACCTTCAAGTAAATCCCTCGATTCAACATTTCCGATAAAATTGACCGGAGCTTCCTGCAGCAAGGAAAATGCCGCTTTTGTCAGTTCATTTCCCTTTTTTTCTTCCGTCCCAATATTTAACAGTCCTACTCTTGGGTTATCAATGCCTCTTACTTTCTCCGCATAAATGCTCCCCATAATAGCATATTGTAAAAGATGTTCAGGCTTGGCATCTACGTTCGCACCAAGATCGAGCATCAAAAACCCTTTTCCATCCAAAGTCGGCAGAGTCGGGGCAAGCGCTGGCCTTTCAATGCCTTTGATTCTTCCTACAATAAATAACCCTGCTGTCATAAGCGCACCGGTATTTCCTGCTGAAATACAAGCATCCGCCTCTCCATCAGCCACTGCCTGAGCCATCAGCACCATCGAAGCAGATTTTTTCCGCCTTACCGCTCTGACAGGCTCATCTGTCCCAAGTATTACTTCCGTTGTATGTACGACTTCGATTCTTTCATGCTGGCCAAGCACTGGATTTATTTTATCCTCATCGCCAAATAAAATGATTTCAACATCCTGAAATTCATTTACAGCCCTCTTTGCACCAAGCACAATCTCCTTTGGAGCATTGTCGCCGCCCATTGCATCAATGGCTATTTTCATTGTTCATCATCCTTTTCAGCATCGTTTGAACGATACATTTCAAATTCGCCGGCAAAAACTTTGTCACCTCCGACATAACTATTAACTTCCACAAGCGTACGTTCTTTTTGTATTTCTGTCACCTTTGCTTTGGCTATGACCCGTTCACCCTCTTTTACAGGTCTTGTAAAACGAATTTGGGACTTGGCTGTCAAAGCCAGCTCGTCATTGATCACTGCCACAGCCAGGGAGTTTGCCTGCGCAAATAAGTGATGCCCCCGGGCAATCCTGTTTCGCTTAAAAACATGTTCCCCTTTTACATCAAAAATCGATATTGCGTTACGATCAAGGTCGATATCTATGATTTCACCTATAACTTCATCAATAGGCAGGGATTTCACTTCATCATCAAATGTTTTTTCAGCAACATTCTTGATTCTCTCCCTTAATTCAGGGATCGAGAGCTCCATACGATCCAAGCGAATCGTCTGGACACTGACACCGAACCTTTCAGCGAGTTCCTCATCCGTAATAAAGGGATTTACTTTTATTGTATCCGACAATTGTGCTTGCCGTTGCTTTTTTGTTGGTCTCATTGTAAACACCATCCGCTACTAGTACTAGGTACTAATAGTAGTATATAATTAAAAAAATCAGATTGCAAGCACCTGCAATCTGATTTTTAGTCTAACTTTTCTCCTTGAAGAACACCTGATTGTTCCAAAAAACGCCTTAAGGCTTCATACTCGGATGCATGCCAGAATTCATCACTCTGAATCAACCTTTGAGCATCGTTCCTGGCGACCTCAAGCGCTCTGTAATCATGAATCATATCCGCTACCTTAAATTCGGGAAGTCCGCTTTGCTTTTTACCGAAAAAGTCACCCGGTCCCCTCAGTTCAAGGTCTTTCTCGCTTAACTCAAAACCGTCATTTGTTTCAGCCATGATGCGCATACGCTCTTTCCCGACATCTGTTTTAGGATCGGCCAACAGGATACAATAGGATTGCTCGCTTCCTCTTCCTACCCGCCCCCTTAACTGATGAAGTTGGGAAAGCCCAAAACGTTCGGCATCATAAATGACCATCATGGTTGCATTCGGGACATTCACCCCAACTTCCACCACGGTTGTCGATACAAGAACCTGTATTTCATTCCTGCTGAATGCTTTCATGACTTCATCCTTTTCATCCGAATGAAGCCTGCCATGCATGAGGCCGACCTTGTATCTGTCCTGAAAATAAAATTCAAGCTGTGCATGAACATCAATCGCATTCTGTACATCCAGCTTATCTGACTCCTCAATCAATGGACAAATAACGTATGCCTGTCTGCCTTGAGAAAGTTCTTTTTCCATGAAATCAAGAACCCGTTCAAGCTTATCCTGTTTCGCCCAATAGGTTTCTATTGTTTTTCTGCCTGCTGGCATTTCATCAATAATGGAAACATCCATCTCTCCAAACACAGTTATCGCCAGTGTCCTCGGTATTGGAGTCGCCGTCATGAAAAGGACATCCGGACTTTCGCCTTTTTCACGCAGGACTCTTCGCTGCTGTACTCCAAAACGGTGCTGTTCATCTGTGATGACCATGCCGAGGTTCTTGAAGTTGACTTCATCCTGTATCAGGGCATGAGTCCCTATCAGCACATCAATCTCACCATCTGCCAGCTTTTGAAGCAGCAGCTTTCGTCGTTTCCCTTTTACTGAACTTGTCAACAGGGCGGTATTGATTCCAGCAGGAGCAAGAAGTTCACTGAGTGACTCTGCATGCTGTTCTGCAAGGATTTCAGTCGGGACCATCAATGCACCCTGATATCCGGCCGTGATACTGGAAAACAATGCAATGGCAGCAACCACCGTTTTACCTGAACCAACATCCCCTTGCAAAAGCCTGTTCATACGATATGGCGACTTCATATCTGCTGAAATTTCATTTACAACCCTTTTTTGCGCATCGGTCAACGGGAATGGCAGACTGTTTATAAACTCTTTCACCTTTTGTAAATCATAGTTTTGGGAAATTCCGTTGGAGTGTTCGCGCTCAAATTTACGGAGCGCCTGCATTTTCAGCTGGAACAGCAGGAACTCCTCGTACACCATCCTTCGTCTCGCATGTTTTAGACTATTAGGAGATGATGGGAAGTGGAGGTTAAAGAGAGCTTCCTTCCGATTGAGAAGTTTATATTCTGTCCGCAATGACCCGGGAATAGGCTCATGAATCTCATTCCCATAGTGTTCAAAAGCCGTTCTGATATATTTTCTTAGTGACTGATTTTTTATAGAACCTTTCAGGGAGTATACAGGCTCAAAATCTCCTTTAGCTGTATGAGGACCGAGGGAGTATTGCTGAACTGTGATGATCTGCCGATTCTTATCCCACTTGCCGGTAACCGTTATAGTATCTTGAAGATTCAGCTTCTTCTTCAAATAGGGCTGATTAAAAAATGTCGCCTGAATAAGATAACTGCCCGCAAGCAGGCGTACATTCAGGCGAGATTTTTTTCTTCCATAGAACATCAGGGAAGGGGCTGAATGAATTTTCCCTTCAACCGTTACCCGTTCTTCATTTTCTGCTTCCGCCAAATCTTTTAGACGGTAATCTTCATACCGGTAGGGAACATATTCGATCAATTCGCCCACTGATTGAACATTCATTGAAGCGAGCTGCAAAGCTGTTTCATCACCGATCCCTTTAATTTCCGTCACAGGTATTTGAAATAAATCAGTCACCTTTAGTCAATGATACTCCGAATATTTTAGCCTCGAGCTCCCGTCCTGTCGGCGTGGCTGCCAGTCCGCCCTGCGCTGTCTCCCTTAACGCAACCGGCATCGTCTGCCCGATTTTATACATCGCATCGATTACTTCATCACATGGAATGCGGCTCGTTATGCCGGCCAGCGCCATATCAGCGGCAACCATTGCATTTGCTGCTCCCATAGCATTCCTTTTTACACATGGAACTTCAACAAGCCCCGCTACTGGATCACAAACAAGTCCAAGCATATTTTTCAATGTAATGGCCATGGCTTCTGCACTTTGGCTTGGCGTTCCTCCAGCAATCTCAACAATCGCTGCTGCGGCCATGCCAGCTGCTGAACCAACTTCTGCCTGGCATCCGCCGGCCGCACCTGAAATAGAAGCATTATTTGCCACCACAAATCCAAACGCACCCGAAACAAACAAAAATCTGACCATTTCTTCTCTCGTTGGATTCAACTTCTCCTTAACTGCAAACAACGTTCCTGGTACTACCCCTGCCGAACCCGCTGTAGGTGTAGCACAGATCGTTCCCATTGCTGCATTCACTTCATTCGTAGCCACTGCCTTACTGACGGCATCCAATAAAAATTGACCCGAAAGGTAATTGCCCTTTTCAATGTATTTCTGAAGAAGAACAGCATCGCCACCAGTCAAACCTGAATGGGATCTTACTCCCTTGAGTCCTTTTTCAACCGCTTCCTCCATGACCACAAGGTTTCTTTCCATTTGAGAAAAGATTTCTTCCCACGTTTTATTTTTATATTCCATTTCCTGTTCAATCATGATATCTGATATTTTCTTATTGCTGCTTTCTGCCAGTTCTATCAATTCTGCTACATTACGAAACATATTAAATGCCCCCTTCCGATAAATATGAAAGCGCTATCACGTTTTCAGTGATTAATCAGCAATCATGGTCACTTGAGTGACATTTGCTAATGCTTTCAATTCATCTATCACTTTATCATCGATATTATTTTGATCAATTTCTATAGTCATAAGGGCCATTTTTCCAACTTCTTTTCTGGATACATCCATATGGCCGATGTTGATTTCATGGTTAGCAAGCACTTGCGAAACAGCTGCGATTGCTCCAAAGCGGTCCTCGTGAACGACTAAGATTGCCGGGTGATGCCCTGTTAGCTTCAGCTCAAAACCATTTAGTTCTGTCACTTCTATTTTACCGCCGCCTATCGAAATCCCAACAAGTTCCATTTCACTTTTATCATCACCAAGGCGGATCCTCGCAGTATTCGGATGATCCGTGATTGCATCTTCTTCACGAAACCTGATCTTCATACCTTTTCCCTTAGCTATCTTTAACGAATCTTTTATTCTCTCATCGAATGTATCATAATCCATCAGCCCGCCGACTATCGCAACATCGGTGCCATGACCTTTATAAGTTTTGGCAAAAGAGCCATAGAAAGAAATCTCAGCCCACTCAGGGTCTCGCCCAAAAAGGTTCCTTGCTACCCGTCCAATCCTGGCAGCTCCAGCAGTATGAGAGCTTGAAGGACCAATCATGATAGGCCCGATAATATCAAAGACACTTTTATATTTCATTGCCGTCTCCCCTTCCCCCGGTACATTTATAATCGTTATTTTTAATATATATTAAAACCTGTCTATCACTTATAATAACATGACTTTTGAATACTTACATCTGTAACCGCCGAAGCAGAATAACTTTCTATACAAAAGGAAATAGAAGGGAAATCCCTTCTATTTCAGGTGGAATTATTCAATTGAGAAAATGAAGGAATAGAGCGGCTGCTTGCCGTTATAGACCTCTACTTCCACATCTTCATACTTCTCTTCAACAAATTCAGTAAGTGCGTTAACATCTTCTTCAGATGCGTCTTCACCGAATAAGATCGTCAGGATTTCAGCTTCTTCATCCAGCATTTCATTCAGTAGATTCTTTGCCGTTTCAAGGCGTTCTTTACCTGTAACGACGATTTTACCTTCAGAAATCCCCATGAAATCATCTTTTTGGATGCTGAGACCGTCTATGCTTGTATCTCTGACAGCGAAAGTGACTTGCCCTGTTTTCACATAACTTGAAGCGTCTGTCATGGACTTCTGGTTCTCCTCGTTACTCACAGAAGGGTTGAATGCCAGCAAAGCAGCCATTCCCTGAGGCACCGTCTTGGTCGGTACAACGACCACATCACCTGATATTACTTCAGCTGCCTGGTTTGCAGCCATGATGATATTTTTGTTGTTTGGCAAAATGATGACCTTTTCTGCATTCACTTCTTCTACAGCTTTGACGATATCTTCCGTACTAGGATTCATCGTTTGGCCGCCTTCAATTACATAGGTCGCCCCGATGCTGCGGAACAGCTCTGCAATTCCTTCACCCATTGAAACAGTGACAATGCCATACTCTTTCTTTTCTTTAGGTTTTTCAGCTTCCCCATTTTCCGAATTCAACTGATGGGAAGTTTCATTCATGATTGTGCTGTGCTGCTGACGCATGTTTTCAATCTTCATGTTAATCAGGCTGCCATATTTCTGGCCATAGCTTAAGACTTGACCTGGCTGCTCAGAATGAATATGTACCTTCGCAAGCTCTTCATCACTAATGACCAGCAATGAATCACCGTATGCACTTAGATCATTACGGAATGTTTCTTCAGAAAAAGCATCCTTGCCTTCTTCAAAACGGACCATGAATTCCGTACAATATCCGAACTCGATATCTTCTGTATTCATAAAGCCCTGAACACTCTTATGGTGTTCGGCGCTTACCATTTCATCCATAGAAGGAAGCGTAGCGTATTCAGAAACCTGTTCTCCCTTTAACTCTGCAAGGAATCCTTCGTATACAAGCAGTAACCCTTGACCACCGCTGTCTACTACTCCAACTTCTTTTAACACAGGCAAAAGATCCGGTGTTCTGTTAAGAGATGCTCTCGCTTCTTTGACCACTTCTTCCATAAACGTAACGAAGTCACTCTCCGTTTCAGCTGAGCTGACGGCTTTTTTCGCTGCATCTTTCGCCACTGTAAGAATCGTACCTTCAACAGGCTTCATTACAGCTTTATAAGCCGTTTCGACGCCTGTTTGCATGGCTGCGGCAAACTCTTTACTGGTTAAAGCATTTTTGCCTTCAATCGCTTTACCAAAACCTCTGAACAATTGGGATAGAATAACACCTGAGTTCCCCCTTGCTCCCATTAACAGGCCTTTGGATAATGCACCTGCCACTTTTCCGATATGCTCTTGTACATTATTTTGAACTTCCTTGGCTCCAGAAGTCATGGATAAGTTCATATTTGTTCCAGTATCACCATCAGGAACCGGAAATACGTTTAAAGCGTCCACCATCTTCGCGTTGGCTGCCAGGTTATTGGCACCCTGAATGACCATTTCCGCAAAACGCTTTCCTTCCAAAGATGTAATTGACACGAATCTTCCTCCTCACTACGGGTTCGTTACTCGAACACCCTGAACAAAAATATTTACTGAATCGACCGCCAAGCCGACGGTTTTGTTAAGAGTATACTTGACCTTTGACTGTACATTGTGAGCGATTCAGAG
>NZ_ABCF01000061.1 GCF_000181495.1 Bacillus sp. SG-1 | reverse complement strand
CAGCCGTAATCCTTTTAAAATCGAAACCGCGGTGAGAGAAAAAACCTTTATCCTCAATCGCAAGCGTCGCATCAATAAGGTCGGGAGAGATATCTTCAAGGTGAACCCAGTATCCGCCCGCCCCGCGGAGTCACACACCTGGAGCGTAAATCAACTACCTCAAACAAATCTATTAAGAAAAGAGCCCAAAAGCTAAGGAGAGATGAATCATGGCGACAATGCGATTAGATAAATTTTTGAAAGTATCACGCTTAATCAAAAGAAGAACACTGGCTAAAGAAGTTGCTGATAAAGGAAGGATAAGTATCAACGGCCTTCAGGCGAAAGCAAGCTCCAATGTCAAAGTAGGCGATGAATTACAAATCCGCTTTGGACAAAAAGTGGTAACAGCAAAGGTTGACCGGCTGCAGGAGTCGACCCGGAAGGAAGAAGCGGGCACGATGTATACCATCACGAGCGAAGAAAGAGTACCGGAAGAGTAATGTAAAGCTTGTTCTATTTTCCCTCCCTCCGCATACATATAGTTACAAAGCCTGTACTTTGTGAATGTGGGGGATGAAAATGAATCAGTATCATGATAACGGAAGTAACAAAGGAACAATGCAGGAACATGATGTCATGATGAGGGGCAGACGCCTGTTGGATATTACAGGAGTAAAACAGGTGGAAAGCTTTGATAATGAAGAGTTCCTGCTGGAAACCGTCATGGGATTTCTATCCGTGAGAGGGCAGAATCTGCAAATGAAGAATCTTGATGTCGATAAAGGGATCGTCTCCATTAAGGGCAAGGTGTTTGATATCGTGTATTTAGACGAGCAAAGTGGAGAGAAAGCTAAAGGATTCTTTAGCAAGCTGTTCCGATGACACTCTCGGTTCAATTTTATACCATGCTGGCCATGGTCGGCATGGGCAGCGTTTTTGGAGCGACCCTGGATACGTATAACCGTTTTCTCAACAGAAAGATAAGAAAGCGCTGGCTTGTTTTCCTGAACGATGTTTTGTTTTGGATTCTGCAAGCCCTTTTTATTTTCTACATTTTGTTTTCAGTCAACTTCGGTGAGGTGCGCTTTTATATTTTTGTCGCTTTGCTTTGCGGGTTTGCGGGCTATCAGGCTCTTCTTAAGGAACCTTATAAGAAGCTTTTGGAAAAAATCATTCAAGGCTGTATATCCTTTTACAAGTTTTTGGTGAAAATGATCACACACCTTGTTTATTCGCCGATAAAATGGCTGGTACTTCTTCTTGTGTCGTTAATAATAGGACTTGGAAAAGGAGTATGGGCTGTAGCCGGATTCCTTTTAAAAGTAATTCTTGCCATATTGAAAATTACGTTTACACCTCTTTTATGGGTGGTAAAATTAATTTCAAGCCTTTTGCCGAAAAATATTAAAAAATTCGTCGAGAAGTTATATAATAAATTGGCAGGATATTTATTTCCATTTGTTAAAGTTATTAGTACAAAGCTGAAAAAATGGCTGAAAAGATAAAGGAGGTGCAGAGATGAGCCGGGAACGAAATATTACTTCAATGGAAAATGCTTATGTACGACAGCAGGAATTAAAGAAAAAGATCAGTCACCACAGAAAAAAGAGGCTTTTTCGCCGCTTGGCATTATTATTTATCCTCGCCGTGACAATAAGCGGTTTTCTTGTTTCGACCCTCATCTCACGCGCTTCTGTCCTTGAAGAAAAGGAAGCGGAAAAAGCAAAGTTGGAAGCCCAACTGGAGCAGCTCGAAAAACAACAGGCGATCCTTGAAGAAGAAATCATTAAGCTGAATGATGATGAGTACATCGCCAAATTGGCCAGGAGAGACTACTTCCTTTCAGACGAAGGGGAAATAATCTTTAACATTCCAGAGCCTGAAAAGAAAAAAGCGGAAGAAGAGTCGTCTTATTGACACTCTTTTTTTTGTTTAGCTATAATATAAAGTAAGGTTTATTTTTTTATAATTCTAAGGAGGAGCATTCTTTTTATGTC
This sequence comes from Bacillus sp. SG-1, assembly GCF_000181495.1. Classification (GTDB taxonomy): domain Bacteria; phylum Bacillota; class Bacilli; order Bacillales; family Bacillaceae_B; genus Rossellomorea. Next base: position 13,495 of record NZ_ABCF01000061.1, on the reverse strand, counting down.
AATTGAAGTAGGCAGCAAGGTACAGGGTAAGGTAACAGGGATTACAAATTTTGGAGCGTTCGTAGAATTGCCGGAAGGTGCAACAGGTCTTGTCCACATTAGTGAAGTTGCTGACAATTATGTAAAAGATATCAATGAGCACTTAAAAGTCGGTGATGAAGTAACAGTAAAAGTCATTAATGTCGAGAAAGACGGAAAGATCGGTTTATCCATCCGGAAGGCTAAAGACCAGCCGCAACGCCCCCAGCGCCCGCAGCGTCCTCAGCGTCCACGCAATAACAAAATGAATGACACTCGCACAAAAGAGAGCTTTGAACAGAAGATGGCGCGTTTCTTAAAAGATAGTGAAGATCGATTAACTTCATTAAAACGCCATACAGAATCCAAACGTGGCGGCCGAGGAGCAAAAAGAGGCTAACTTGCTGTCTATTAAAATATAGCAGGTTTAGAGAAGGTTCTGTACGGAACCCTCCAATGAAAACAACTGTCTGCATTTCACCCTGGAAAGCAGCCGGTTGTTTTTTTGTTGTATAAAAGCATGGCTCATGCTGTATCGGTGTTAACGTTAACCCGAAATCCGGGCCGAAATATTGAGTTAGAAGGAGCCTCTTCCCTGATAACTTCACATAAAAAAGCTGCCAAATGTTTATGGCAGCTTATTCGTTAGGATTAATCGTTATTGGTCGGGGCCAATCGGTCTTGAAATGTCTTCAAGAGTGTCACCGGAATTACGGTCTTGATTTAACTTCACCGCAAGGTCACCCAGGGATACAATCCCGACAACTTGGTTGTTCTGGTCCAGAACAGGTAGACGGCGGATTTGTTTTTCAGCCATCGTAGTGTATGCTTCATTGATATCCGTATCGGGCTTTACATAGTCCACGTTCTCCGTCATGATTTCTTTAACCTGAAAGTCAGCGCTGCCTTTTTCGGCAAGGCCGTGAATAACAATGTCACGGTCTGTAAGAATTCCTTTTAACTCATTGTTTTCAGATACCGGAATAGCACCTACATCCAGATCCTTCATTAATTTGGCAACATCGATGATTGAACTTGAAGGGGAGCAGGTTTCAACTTGCTGTGTCATAACGTCTTGAATGTTTGTCATTATGAATCCCTCCTAAATTGTTTATATGTATGATATACCCCGAAAAAACCGAGGAATAACAAGGAGGGGGAAATTGGAATAAGATACTAGCATAAGTTGGCATTAAGAAAACAGTTTTTTTCCCTTGAGTACTGTCTAAGGACATCACATCTTAACAGCCGCCTTTTTGGACAACCAACAAGGACCAATCGGTAATCATATGTAGGTCAGTCTCTATAAGAATTTCAGTTCCAAACGACCCGCCTCTCTATAAAAAGGACAAACAAAAAACACGACAGGATTCCTGTCGTGTTTTGGTATGACCCATACGGGATTCGAACCCGTGTTACCGCCGTGAAAGGGCGGTGTCTTAACCGCTTGACCAATGGGCCAAAATAAATATGGTAGCGGCGGAGGGGATCGAACCCCCGACCTCACGGGTATGAACCGTACGCTCTAGCCAGCTGAGCTACACCGCCATATTAATAAAATGTTTTGAGACACAAGTAATATAATACATAGGATTAAAAAAATTGTCAACAGATTTTTCGAGAAATATGTCAATGGATTTATTCCTTATTTTTCCTGTGTTGATTAAAGCAAGAAAGGTTGTCCTTCTTGCAACTCTCTACAGCATTTCTGCCATTTCGCAGAAAGAAGTCGAACTTTTCTTACTATTCAACTCCCTCTTTTGACAAACTTCTGAGCTTGTCCAATTTATAATGACTACAATGAATAAGACCAGGGGAGAGGATAAGTATGGAAAAAGTTGAGCAGAGTGTTATGGAGCCGATGGGGAAGGTCGACATCGAACATACAAAATCGGAGTTCTCTATGGGGATGAAAGCCTTTCTGCAAAAAGTGGAATGGTTCTTTATTCAAAAAGGATTTGTTCTCTTCGGTTTAGGTTTTCTTCTCGGACGAGCATTGATCCTGTCACATCTGACGCCCTTTGCCATTCCTTTTTTCGCAGCTGTCTATATGGTTCGAAGAGATCGTGCCCCCGTGGCTTTAATGGGGCTGCTTGCCGGATCGCTTACATTATCAATTACTAATATTACGTATACGTTTGCCAGTACTATTTTATTCCTCATTCTGTTTAGGATCACAAGGAAATTTCAAAAAAATGAGCTGAAGGCAGTACCGTATTTTGTATTCTTCACCACGATAGCAGCCAGCCTTGCATTCGACTACTTGACCAATGGACAGTCCCTTAGTGTTTACGATGGGGCAATGGCTGGTGTTGAAGCGACCCTTTCGTTTATTCTGACGCTTATTTTTATTCAAAGTGTACCCTTATTTTCAATTAGTAAACGTAAAAAAACACTCAAGACAGAAGAAGTCGTCAGTTTGATCATTCTGCTGGCTTCTGTCATGACTGGTACGATTGGATGGTCAGTTTATAACCTTTCGATAGAACATATATTGTCCAGGTATCTCGTATTGCTATTTTCCTTTACTGCCGGAGCTACGGTCGGTTCAACGGTAGGCGTCGTGACAGGATTGATTTTCAGTCTTGCCAACGTGGCGAGTTTCTATCAAATGAGTCTATTGGCATTCTCAGGCCTTTTGGGTGGCTTGCTGAAAGATGGGAAAAAGGCTGGTGCGGCCATAGGTCTGTTGATTGCAACGCTTTTAATCGGCATGTATGGGGAGAGTGATACATCCCTCGCCAAGACGCTTTATGAGTCCGGTGCAGCCATCTTACTGTTATTCCTGACTCCGGCAGTCCTGACGACAAAACTGGCTAAACATATACCTGGAACGACCGAATACAATCAGGAGCAGCAGCAATATATAAGAAAAGTCCGTGACGTAACAGCAAGCCGAGTGGAACAGTTTTCGTCGGTTTTTCAAGCTTTGTCGAACAGTTTTGGCAGCCTGGAAGAGCAGCAGGACCTTGATGAGGCAGATGAACGGGAATTTGATCAATTCTTAAGCAATGTAACTGAAAAAACATGCCAGACCTGCTTTAAGAAAGAGCAATGCTGGGCCAGGAATTTCAATCACACTTACGATCTGATGAAAGATGTGATGTATGAAGTCGATCAGGGGCATGTGCCGCTGAATGGAAAAGTCGGCAGAGAACTTGAAAAGCATTGTGTCCGTGCCAAAAAGGTCCAGGATGTCATCTCCCAGGAGTTGACTTATTATCAGGCCAATTTGAAATTGAAGAAACAAGTGCAGGAGAGCCGGAAGCTTGTTGCGGATCAATTATTGGGAGTGTCTGAAGTTATGGGAGATTTTGCACGGGAAATTCAAAGAGAAAGGGAGAATCATCAGCAGCAGGAGGAACAAATTTTGGAGTCCCTTCAGGAGTTTGGAATGGAAATAGAAAATGTGGAAATCTATTCACTGGATAAAGGAAATGTAGACATTGAGATGACGCTTCCGAATGGAAATGAGCATGGTGAGGGTGAAAAACTGATTGCCCCGATGCTGTCGGATATTCTGGGAGAAAATATTATTGTCCAAAAAGAGGATCCCGCTGCTTTTCCAAGCGGACATAGTCAATTAACCTTTGGTTCTGCTAAAGCATTCGTCGTGGATACCGGCGTGGCTCATGCAGCAAAGGGAGGAGGATTGATTTCCGGAGACAGTTATTCAATGATCGAATTAAGTGCCAGTAAATATGCCGTTGCCATCAGTGACGGGATGGGGAATGGAGAACGTGCCCATTATGAAAGCAATGAAACCTTAAGTCTTCTGCAAAAAATTCTACAATCAGGCATTGAAGAAAAAGTAGCGATTAAAGCGGTTAACTCAATATTGTCATTAAGGACAAATGATGAAATCTTTTCGACTCTCGATCTGGCAATGATTGATTTACAGGATGCATCATCAAAGTTTTTGAAGATCGGTTCTACCCCGAGCTTTATAAAAAGAGGAGATAAGGTGGTGAAAGTGGAAGCTGGCAACCTGCCGATGGGCATTTTTTATGAATTTGATGTCGATGTAGTCAGTGAACAGTTAAAAGCAGGTGACCTGTTGATTATGATGAGTGACGGAGTCTTTGAAGGACCGAAGCATGTTGAAAACTATGATGTCTGGATGAAGCGGAAGATTAAAGAAGTAGATACAGAGGATCCCCAAGCCATGGCAGATATCATTATGGAGGAAGTGATAAGGACAAGGTCAGGCGAAATAGAAGATGATATGACCATTGTTGTATCAAAAATCAAACACAATATACCGAAGTGGAGTTCCATACCCGTTCAAAAAATCAAAAGAAAGGAGAGGATTTCCTGAACTTGAAAAGTAGTTTTGTAGATTAAGGTTAATTATGAACTGCTAGAAAGAACAAAGTTTGATGAGGAGGCGTGATGTTAGTGCGGGATTGTTCCAGGATCAGTATGGTTAGATTGCGGAGGTGGTGCATCATTGTGAGGAAGAAACCAAAATGATGCCATGCGCAGGCGAAGCGCGGTACATCATTTCGTGAAGGAAGCCAAAATGCAGTCATGCGCAGGCGGAGTGCGGTACATCATTCCGTGAAGAAACCAAAATGTAGTGATGCGCAGGCGAAGCGCGGTACATCATTTCGAGGAGGAAGCCAAAATGAAGCGAAGCGCGGTACATCATTTCATGAAGAAGACAAAACGAAGCCATGCGTTCGCTAGCGAATCATCCCACTCATTTATCACAAGCGAGAGTTCTCCAATCTGTATGGCGCTGAACGACCGTTTCAGCTTTTTATAAGTATATTTCCCTCCTAAACCGGCGAAGATGGTAACAAACTAAGTTAGAGGAGGGGAAACTGTTGAAGACAGGTACACTTCGACAAGTTCTATTAATAACGGATGGTTGCTCCAATCAAGGTGAAGATCCGGTGGCGATGGCGGCATTGGCGAAAGAACAGGGGATCACGGTGAATGTTATCGGTGTAATGGAAAATGATTCAATTGATGAAAGGGGCATGGAGGAAATCGAAGGCATTGCCATGTCAGGCGGCGGTGTCAGCCAGATAGTGTATGCTCAGCAACTCTCGCAGACCGTTCAGATGGTGACAAGAAAAGCGATGACCCAAACCCTGCAGGGGGTCGTCAATAAGGAACTGAAGCAGATATTAGGAAAGAATGCTTCCATGGAAGAACTTCCGCCGGAACAGCGTGGGGAAGTGATGGAAGTGGTGGACGAATTAGGAGAGTCATCAGACTTGGAAGTGTTGATCCTTGTCGATACTTCAGCAAGTATGAAACACAAGCTTCCGACTGTAAAGGAAGCCTTGCTGGATCTGTCCTTAAGCATGAATGCAAGAATGGGAGATAACATGTTTTCGGTTTTCGTATTTCCCGGGAAAAGAAAAGATGTCGAAAAATTGCTGGACTGGACTCCTAAGCTTGAGTCGCTGACGAGCGTTTTCTCAAAGCTGTCATCAGGAGGCATAACACCAACAGGTCCTGCAATCAGCGAAGCGATTACTTCCTTTAAGAAAAAACGTTCATTAAGGGGTTTGCTCTCACGTGATGATGAACAATACTTTGAAGAAACAATATAAATTTTCTTCGGGGACGAGAATTACAGGCAAGTGGCATAAACAACATTATACGATTGTCAAAGAACTTGGATACGGGGCAAACGGAATCGTCTATCTTGCTCAAACCGGGGCTGACTATGTGGCGCTGAAAATGAGTGACAGTTCGATGTCCGTTACCTCGGAAGTGAATGTTTTAAAGGCTTTTGCCAAGGTTCAAGGCGCACCCCTTGGGCCTTCTTTGCTAGATGTGGATGATTGGGAAGTCACCGGGAAGAACATACCTTTCTATGTAATGGAATATATTCAAGGTCCGGACTTGCTGACCTTTGTCCAGTCCAAGGGGTTTTCATGGACAGGTGTACTCATTATCCAGCTGCTGAATGATCTGGACCGTATCCATAAGGAGGGCTGGGTGTTTGGAGATTTGAAGCCGGAAAACCTGATCGTTACAGGCCCGCCATATAAACTTCGTTGTATCGATGTCGGCGGGACGACCATGCAGGGAAGGGCGATAAAGGAATTCACGGAGTTCTTTGACAGGGGGTACTGGCTCGGACATTCAAGAAAAGCGGAACCTTCGTATGATTTGTTCTCTACTGCGATGATTCTGATTAATCTGTCCTATCCAAAAAGGTTTAACAAGAGCGGCAGCGGGGGAAAAGAGCAATTAAAGACCGCGGTACTGGCTAAGCCAGAGTTGAAGAAATTCAGGGAGCCGATCATGAATGCCATTGATGGAAAGTTCACGACTGCTCTCGAAATGCGTCAATCCATGCTCGATACCCTCTCGGTAAAAACCGCTTCAGGTCAAAGTAAGGCAGCTCCGCAATCTCAAAGGAAGCCGGCAGCGACTACCCGTCAGCAGCTGAATAGAAAAAAGAATGGCGGAGGGTTTCTGGAAACGGTCTTGATCGTCCTGATTGTGACTCTTTTATATGTTCTCTATATTTACGGTGAGCTTTTGTAGTGATTATCCAAGTTTTCATGCATGGATGTCATGGGAAGTGTATGATAGGAGAAATATTGTTAAAATAGAAGAAAACATGTTTCAGGAAGAGGCAATATGCTAACTTATGAAAGAAAAGTCACAGCTTTTATCACAAAACACAACTTAATCCAAGATGGTGATTCCATACTGGCTGCGGTGTCAGGAGGCCCTGACTCACTTTCCCTTCTTCACTTTTTGAACAAATACAGAAATCTCTGGAACGTGAAGGTCGCCGCTGTGTGTGTGGATCACATGTTCAGAGGAGAGCAATCTTATGAAGAGCTCCTGTTTGTTAAAAAGACTTGTGAAGAAATGGACATCCCGTTTTTTGGTGAAAGGTTGAATGTCCAAGGGATGCTGGATGATCAAAAGGCAGGATTGCAGGAAGGCGCAAGGAATGCCCGTTATCATCTTTTTGCCCGTCTGATCAAAGATGAAGGATTTACAAAACTTGCTTTCGGTCATCATGGGGACGACCAGGTTGAAACCATCTTAATGCAGCTGACGAGAGGAAGCAGTGGAAGGGCTAAGATCGGGATCCCGGTTCAAAGAGACTTTTATGGAGCGAGAATTATTCGTCCCCTTCTCTGTCTTTCCAAAGAGGAGATATTAAAATACTGCTCTGAGACTGGACTGCAGCCAAAATTTGATCCCAGTAATGAGAAGAAGGATTATACAAGGAACAGGTTTCGCCAAGAGGTGCTTCCATTCCTTAAGGGAGAGAATCCACTGGTCCATCTTAAATTTCAACAATTTAGTGAAGAAGCTGCGGAGGACGAGTCATTTTTACGATCATTGGCGGAAGAAAAACTGGAAAGCATCCTTACAAAAACCAAGGATGAAGCCGTTGTTGATATAGAAGCCTTCCGGTTGATGCCTCTGCCTTTACAAAGAAGAGTGATTCATCTAATATTAAGTTATCTTTACAAAGATAGGCCTTCATCATTATCATCTATACATATTCAAGATGTTTTAGCAATAATATTGAAAGACAGCCCCTCACTAAGTCTCGATCTTCCGGGAAACCTCAAAGTAATCCGTTCCTATAATCAATGTGTATTTACATTTGAAGGAAGAACAGAGGGCAGCGGCGATTTTTGTTATACATTGAACATAGGTGAGAGCATTGAATTGCCTGATCATCGAACATTTACATTGCAAGAGGCTGAAGGTCATCTCATTCATGCGGATTCCGTCATTTTCCAAAAGTCCAGTATTGCCTTTCCGTTAAGGATACGGACCAGGAAACCGGGTGACCGTATGAAAGTTAAAGGATTGAATGGCACCAAAAAGGTAAAAGATATATTTATCGATGAAAAGGTGCCAGTCAGACTTAGGGATACATGGCCGATTGTCGAGGATGATAACGGTGAAATTCTCTGGGTCCCCAACCTGAAATTATCAGCCTTTGCCTGTAATAAAGCGGGTGATCCAGGTGACTATGTAAGGTTAATCTTTTCAGAGCAAACATCTTCCTAGGAGGCAGACCAAGTGTTGAACAAAGATATTGAGAAAGTGCTTATTACTGAAGAAGAACTTCAAGAGAAAATCAAGAAACTGGGCGCGGAGCTTACTGAGGAATACAAGGACAGTTTTCCTTTGGCAATTGGTGTTTTAAAAGGTGCAATGCCTTTTATGGGTGACCTGCTTAAACGCATGGATACATACTTGGAAATGGATTTCATGGATGTCTCCAGCTATGGGAACTCAACAGTTTCTTCGGGAGAAGTCAAGATTGTTAAAGACCTTGACACAAAGGTAGAAGGCAGAGACATTCTGATCATTGAGGATATCATCGACAGCGGATTGACTCTCAGCTATCTTGTCGAGTTGTTCCGTTATCGTAAAGCAAAGTCCATCAAAATTGTGACGCTTTTGGATAAGCCATCCGGAAGAAAAGCGGATATTAAAGCGGACTATGTTGGATTCATTGTGCCGGACGAATTTGTTGTCGGCTACGGACTTGACTTCGCTGAGAAATACCGCAATCTGCCATACATCGGCGTACTGAAGCCGGAAGTGTATAGTACAAACGAATAAGTGTAATCTTATGAAGAACGTGCATCTGTTAGGATGTGCCAGTGAAGGCAGCTAATTTGTTGTAATACCATGTTTTTCTATGATACTATTTTATATAGCTTTTTTACCGTGGGAGGAGGTAAGGGATGAACCGGATCTTTCGTAACACCATATTCTACTTACTAGTATTTCTCGTCATAATAGGTGTGGTGAGTTACTTTAACAACAGCAACGAACCAACAGAAAACATTAAATATAACGAATTCATCACTCACTTAGAAGATGGTGAGGTAGAGTCGTTTTCCATCCAGCCTGAACGAGGTGTCTATCAGGTAAAGGGTAAACTGACTGGATATACTGAGGAACAATATTTCCTGACCAATGTACTAGGGAATGATGCGGGAGTATTGGAACGAATCAATGCAGCTGCAGCAGAAACCGGCATTGAAGTCGATGTCTTAATGGCAAAAGAAACAAGCGGCTGGGTATCATTCTTTACTACAATCATACCGTTTGTCATTATCTTTATTCTTTTCTTCTTCCTGCTGAACCAAGCACAGGGCGGCGGAAGCCGGGTAATGAACTTCGGTAAGAGTAAAGCCAAGCTGTACAGTGAAGAGAAGAAAAAAGTCCGTTTCAAAGATGTTGCCGGAGCGGATGAAGAGAAAAACGAACTGGTCGAAGTAGTAGAATTCCTTAAAGACCCGAGAAAATTCTCAGAGGTCGGCGCGCGAATTCCTAAAGGAGTTCTTCTTGTAGGACCTCCTGGTACTGGTAAAACATTACTTGCCCGTGCCGTTGCCGGAGAAGCCGGAGTACCATTCTTCTCCATCAGTGGTTCCGATTTCGTCGAAATGTTTGTCGGTGTCGGTGCTTCACGTGTTCGTGACTTGTTTGAAAACGCAAAGAAAAATGCTCCATGTATCATCTTCATTGATGAGATTGATGCTGTGGGTCGCCAGCGTGGTGCTGGTCTTGGTGGAGGTCACGATGAACGTGAACAAACATTGAACCAGTTACTAGTCGAAATGGATGGATTCGGAGCAAACGAAGGAATCATCATCGTAGCTGCGACAAACCGTCCTGACATCCTGGATCCAGCCTTATTGCGTCCTGGACGTTTCGACCGTCAAATTACAGTGGACCGCCCTGATGTCAAAGGCCGTGAAGCTGTACTTAAAGTACACGCGAGAAACAAGCCGCTTGATGAGTCCGTGGACTTACAAGCAATTGCAGCCAGAACTCCTGGATTCTCCGGGGCAGACTTGGAGAACCTGTTGAACGAAGCAGCTCTTGTTGCTGCCCGTGAGGATAAAAAGAAAATTGACATGCGTGATATTGATGAAGCGACTGACCGTGTCATTGCCGGTCCTGCTAAAAAGAGCAAGGTTGTTTTCAAGAAAGAGCGTAATATTGTGGCCTTCCATGAAGCCGGTCATACCGTTATCGGTCTTGTCCTGGATGAGGCGGATATGGTTCACAAAGTTACAATCGTGCCACGCGGCCAGGCTGGCGGTTATGCGGTAATGCTTCCAAAAGAAGACCGTTACTTCATGACAAAACCTGAATTGTTGGATAAAATTACTGGATTACTTGGTGGACGTGTAGCCGAAGAAATTATCTTTGGTGAAGTTTCTACAGGTGCCCATAATGACTTCCAGCGTGCGACAGGCATTGCCCGCAGAATGGTTACCGAATTTGGTATGAGTGAGAAACTCGGCCCTCTTCAATTCGGTTCAGCTTCAGGAGGACAGGTGTTCCTTGGAAGGGACATCAACAATGAGCAGAACTACTCAGATGCGATTGCTTATGAAATCGATCTTGAGATCCAGCGCTTCATTAAAGAATCTTATGAAAGAGCGAGAAAGATTCTTACAGAGAACCGTGAAAAACTGGAGCTTATTGCAAATACCCTGTTAGATGTGGAAACATTGGATGCCGGACAAATTAAGCATTTGATGGACCATGGAAAACTTCCTGAAAGAGCGTATGGTGAACCTGACAAACACCTGAGAAAGAAGATGTCAAAGTAAACATCCAAAGAAGGATGACACTGAAAAAGCGTCAGATGAGTCATCAGAAGACGATAAAAAAGAATAATTTTTCAAAAAGACACCAGTCCTGCTGGTGTCTTTTTGTGTGGAAAAACATTTAAGAAATTGCAGCTAATGGATAAAAAAGTTCATTTTTGAATGTATGTTATGAACTGTGTATAAAGCGATAATCAGTGAGAAGTGTGGAATACACTAATTACATTAGATGCGGATTGCGAATAGACGCAATTTAATAAAGGTCTTCTAAAATCATTATTCATGGCTTGTATTAGAAAAGAGTTGATGAAGTGGAAGGATTCTCGATCTCCTGCGGGAACAGCGGAACGTCTAGTTCCAGCTCCAAGCCCCTCGGAATCAAATGTTCCGAAGAGAATAAAAGGAGAAGGCGCCTTTTTTTCTCTTCGGAACATTTGCCTGTCGGGGCTGAGAGTGGCGCTTCCACTTTGATGACAGGTGAGACCAAGGTTACGTACCCACCGGAACTTAACCCCGCAAGCGAATCCAGCTCCAGCGACTAGCGGATTAACCGTTGCCCCCCTGCGATAAGTCAACATCGGCTCGCTAGGCTTGCCGTGTATCCTTTATTTCATGCGGCGTCGTTCCCATCCGTACGTCCCTGAACGGACGCTTCCGCTTTTTAGTTCAACGCCCGCCCTGCGGAGTCGTGAATCCTGTAACGGAAATCAACGGACCTTTCACGAAAACAGACCAATTTCAAAGTAAATTGCGATGATTTATAAGGCAACAGTTTTCACCAAAATGATTCAATTGTGGTATGATGTTGGCAGAATGAAATCAATGTATTAGTGGGTGAAAAAAGTGATTTTTGTCTTGGATATAGGGAATACCAATATAGTACTGGGAGTTTATGAAGGCGAAGAATTAAAGTATCACTGGCGCATGGAAACAAACCGTCATAAAACTGAAGACGAATATGGCATGATCGTTAAAAATCTTTTTCAGCATGTCCAGTTATCACTGGAGTCCATTGATGGAATCATCATCTCATCCGTGGTTCCTCCAATCATGTTTTCGTTGGAAAGAATGTGCGTAAAATATTTTAATATCACTCCATTGGTTGTAGGTCCGGGAATCAAAACCGGATTAAATATAAAGTATGAAAACCCTCGTGAAGTGGGGGCAGACCGTATCGTTAATGCCGTCGCGGGAATCGAGCAGTACGGCGGACCATTGATCATTGTCGACTTCGGTACAGCTACTACATATTGCTATATCAATGAGGAGAAGCAATATATGGGCGGTGCTATCGCTCCAGGAATCGGGATTTCAACCGAAGCTCTTTATTCAAAGGCTGCCAAATTGCCAAGGATAGAAATCGGGCGTCCTGATCATATTATCGGAAAGAACACCGTATCTGCCATGCAATCAGGAATCCTGTACGGGTATGTTGGACAGGTAGAAGGAATTGTGAAGAGGATGAAAGCGACAGGGGACAGTAACCCATTAGTCATAGCAACCGGGGGACTCGCGCAGTTAATCTCCAAAGAATCGGATGTTATCGATGTCGTTGATCCGTTCTTGACGTTAAAAGGGTTGAAGCTCATTTATGAGAGAAACAGCAAAGTATAGGAGGATATAATATGAGCGATTATTTAGTAAAGGCATTAGCGTTTGATGGGCAAGTCAGGGCTTACGCTGTAAGAAGCACAGACACAATCAATGAAGCGCAAAGAAGGCATGGCACTTGGCCGACAGCATCTGCCGCTATCGGAAGATCGATGAGTGCAGGTGTCATGATGGGCGCTATGTTAAAAGGTGAAGATAAACTAACCGTCAAAGTAGAAGGGGACGGTCCTCTGGGTGCCATTATCGTGGACAGCGATGCAAAAGGCAATGTAAGGGGGTATGTTACGAACCCTCAAGTTCATTTTGACTTGAATGAACATGGAAAGCTTGATGTCAGAAGAGCAGTAGGAACTTCGGGCACGCTTTCAGTTGTGAAAGATATCGGGATGCGTGATCATTTTACCGGACAGGTGCCGATTGTTTCAGGAGAGCTTGGGGAGGATTTCACTTACTACTTTGTAACCTCAGAACAGGTTCCATCTTCAGTGGGTGTAGGGGTTTTAGTGAATCCGGATAATTCGATCCTTGCTGCTGGGGGCTTTATCATTCAGTTAATGCCCGGAACACCAGATGAAACGATTACCGAAATAGAGAACAGGCTTCAATCAATCCCGCCAGTATCCAAATTGATTGAAAAAGGACTTTCACCGGAAGAACTTCTTCACGAACTTCTCGGGGAAGAGAATGTGAAGATACTTGATAAAATGGCTGTTCAATTTGAGTGCCGCTGTTCCAAGGATCGCTTTGGTGCTGCTATTGCAACTCTAGGTAAAGAGGAAATTCAGAAAATGATCGATGAAGAGGGCGGTGCTGAAACGCAGTGCCATTTCTGTAATGAAACGTATCAATATTCAGTGGAAGAATTGACCGAATTGAAAAATGAGGGAGAAAATCTGCAGTAACATCTAAGGGGATGGATACAAAGGTGAGGTTAAAGAGATCGGTTTTGATTTCGTTAGTATTTATACTTCTGGGAGCCAATGTAGTTACGCTGATCTATTTCACAAAAGCCGAAGCAGGCCCGGGCCTGGCGGAACTGGCCGGGGCTGAAACGGCAGCAACCGTAGGTGGAGAAACAATCAGCCGGGAGTCGTGGATGTTTGAAATGGAGAAGCGTTATGGAAAAGAGGTTCTTAGGGAACTGATTAACCAAAAGGTAATGATTCAGCTGGCAGAAAAATATGATATAAAGGTGACTGACGAGGAACTTGATAAAGAAGTCGCTTTAATCAAAAGTGTTTATAGCAGCTATGATAAAGACTTAACGGCCAGTGAGGAGATTC
>NZ_ABCF01000062.1 GCF_000181495.1 Bacillus sp. SG-1 | reverse complement strand
TATCCAATTGAATGCATGTCTTATAGAAAAAAAGGCCTGGCAAGCACCTTTCATACGCGGTCAGAAGGGCTTTTAAAAATAAAAAAAGAACACCCTTCCCGGAAGAGCGTTCTTTTGTCAAAACTGTATGAGACCCACGCTGATCTGCAGGGCATCATCCACTTTTTCCATCATTTCATCATCTAGATGCGTTATCTTATCCGTTAAACGCTGTTTGTCGATTGTTCGAATCTGTTCGAGCAAGATAACGGAATCTCTTTCAAAGCCATATCGCTTTGCATCAATCTCAACATGAGTAGGCAGTTTTGCTTTTTGGATTTGGGCTGTGATGGCAGCCACGATCACTGTGGGACTGAATCGATTGCCGATATCGTTCTGTATTACAAGAACAGGCCTAACGCCTCCTTGCTCGGATCCGACTACTGGGGAAAGGTCCGCAAAATAGACGTCACCACGCTTGACAATCAAAGGGTTAGCCTCCACTCACTAAACGTTCGACTGTATGCTCTGCCTCGTATTCTGCCTGAATTGCTTCTGAAGCGATAGCAAGATTGATCTTTGCCATTTCCATATATCCACGTCTCATCGTTTCACGGATTTGGCGCTTCTTACGCTCACGAAGATACATTTTAGTCGCGCGATAGATATACTCATTGCGATTTACATTTTCTTGTTCTGCAAAGCCGTCGAGTTCTGTAACGAGCTGTTGCGGTAAGCGAATTAAGATTTCTGTTGTTGTGCTGGATTCAGACACAAACTACACCTCCACCAATCACTATAAACCGTTTCGTTTACTACCATAACTATCATACCATCAATTGCCGCAAGATAAAAGACATATATAATAAAATCCTTCTCTATTATCGGCATATACGCTGGAGAATTATGCATCTTTTTCCTAAGCTCTTTGATTAATTACATAATTTATTAATCAGGGAATGAATTTGATCTTAAGCCTGGCGGGGGCTGCCCTTGGTTTCCCCGCCATAACGTCACTTCAGTAATCCTGGCTCATTTTTTATAAAAGCCACTCGTTGCCAGCAATTGATTGGAAACTTCCACCGGTTCCCCGTCCTTTATATAGATCCTTGGAACGCGATTGGAAATGATGCATGGGATTTCATAATTGATGGTATCGAGCTTCGCCGCAATTTCATCCATTGATATGAAGTCCCCGTCCTGCCTTCCGATCAAAGTCACCTTGGTCCCAGGCTGGACTTCTTCCGGAAGACTGATCATGCACTGATCCATACAGATCCGCCCGACAATCGGTGCCCGCTTTCCATCCACCAGCACTTCCTGCCCCTGAAGCTTTCTCAACCAGCCGTCAGCATAACCGATCGGCAGTGTGCCAATCCATTCATTCTTTTTCGTTTCATAAGTCGCACCGTAACTGACCTTTTCCCCCGCCCGCAATTCCTTCACTTGGACTATCCGTGAGTGGAGAGAGAAAACCTGCTCCAATGGGAATGGAAGCACAGCCTTCATTTCAACGGAAGGAGAAAGACCGTACATCGCAATTCCCGCTCTCACAGCATTAAAATGGGATTTCGGGTGGGAAAGCGTCGCCGCACTGTTCGAACTGTGAATATATTTCGGGCGCTCCGTCAAAGAGGATAACATCCTTTCAAACACTTCCAGCTGCCGTTCAAAATATTCTGTGTCCAGCTCATCCGCAGTTGCAAAATGGGTGAATACCCCTTCTAACTGGAATTTAGACTCCTGCCGGATAAATTTCTCGACTTTTTGAAGATCTGCGGAATTCCGGACTCCGATTCGGCCCATTCCCGTGTCACATTTAATATGCAGATTCAGCTTGCCGTCTTCCTTCTCGAGGTATTCACGTGCTGATTCAAGCCAGGCGTAATCAAAAACGGTCAGAGATATATCATGGCTCATTGCGAGATAGGCATCTTCAGCCCTTGTCGCACCCAAAACCAAGATCGGGGCTTCGATTCCATTTTCTCTAAGGGAAATAGCTTCATCCAAAAAAGCGACAGCCAATCCCCCTGCTCCTCCATTCAGGGCCGTGTGTGCAGTCTGGACATCCCCGTGTCCATATGCATTGGCCTTCACCACCGCAAACATGGTAACTCCCTCCGGCAAATGCTGTTTGATATTATGAACATTTTTATATAAGTTATCGAGATCGATTTCTACCCAGGTATCTCTGAAAAATCGAGTTTGAGTTATCATTGTATTCACTTCCTCTTCCTATAGAACAATGCTGAAGGATGGCTAATTGTTTTTCTACGCAACTTTCACTGTGACAGGAACATCAGGACGATGATCCTTAATTATTATTAAGCTTGATTATTGCCGGAAGGGACCCTGCTGTCAAACCCTATATTTCCTATTTACCTCCGAAAACCACCAGTCCTTCAACTTTTTTTGAAGAACTGGCGCTTGCCGGAGAAAGGGGACATGGCTTTGGCCATTTTAAAACAAGTCCTGTCAGTCCACTCATCAGCTTTTAAAAAAGTATATCAAACCTTCCTGTCATATATCTAATGACAGCTTAAAAATAGGAGCCGCCCATACAGGGGGCAGCTCCTCAGAAACTGTTTATTTCACCACAGACCCTTGAACAGAGCGGGCGATTTCCGTCATTTCTTCTGGCGTCAAATCGTTGGAAGCCAGCATATAATCCACACCATCATATGTCCATGTAATAGTACGGTCCGTCCTCGCTGCAATGGTAAATCCAAGATCCTGGATATCCCCATTCACCATGGTAGAAACCGTCACAGCAGGAACTACCGTCGATTTCTCTTGTACCAGTGTGAAAGATTTTTCACCATCGTAAGTTAGAACAACGCGTTTTCCATCATCCGTCTTCACTTCTTTTTCCTCTACAAGCTCAGCTCCTTTTTCAGTTGCTGCCAGAGGGTAATGCACAGAGAACTCACTGTCTGAAACACTTGCATTTACAGGAATCTCAAGCTGAGCACCTGTCATATTCTTCTTCATGTCGAAGTCATTCTTATCAAATGCCGCTTTGGTGTCCATTTCAGAGAACTCAACTTTCACAAGCGCATTGCGGTCGGCATCCATTACTTTTACAGAGGCCGGCGTCAAATCTTTCTTGTTAAAACTGATTTCCTGAACAGGAAGCATCTGGCTGTTTTGATACCTTGTAGCCGTTTCGAACACATAGTGTGTCTTCGTTTCTTTAAATTTGGCTTCCTTATCGGCTTCGATGTCTTTTACGAGCGACTCAAAAAGGTAAGCCTGGCTGCTGTTATTCGGCCATTCACTTTCAAACTTGAAGCTTTTGTTCAGTGCAGGCGTCAGAACAAAAACCCCTTCGTCATTCCGCAAAATTATCTGGCTTTGTTCCTTGGCAGGATTGGACAAGTTTACACGGTAATAATCCGGATCATTATGCCAGACATCCACATCATACGTCTGAGGTTCATCACCAACCTGAAGAGTCATCTTTGCTTTCGCTTTATATCCCTTCATATCTTGCACTTTGGCAGTCAAATCCTTCAGAACATCTTCTTGTGACTTCGGTCCGCATGCAGCGAGCATCAAAATCGCCAACATCACTGCAGCCAAAACAACTAACTTCTTCTTCATCCTTTCAACCCCTTTTATCTCAGTTAACGTAGTAGAGAGAGGGGAAAACCAGCCGGCACGAATGAACTGTTCTCCAGTTCAAGCCGCTCAACACCCGCCGTCCAGAAATCTTTGGAAAACAGCAATCCTGCTGCCGACTGGCCTTGTCTCTCCTATTGCACTATGAATATATGAGACAACCTTGGGGTTTATGCTAGGAAAGATGACAAGCTTATAAAAATTAATCGGGGTTGTGGGCCGGGCTCACGGGCCTTGAAAAGGAAATTTCTAAATTTCTTGCGGGGACTTATTTTGGAAGAACTATTTGGAAGAGCGCTTCCGAAGTTGTGGTGAGGTTATGGCAAAAGGTTAAAAAAATGATGCTGTCGTATAATATTTTTGGTGGATACAGATTATTGAAGGGGAAGTGTTTGATCTCCAGTTACCTTTTTTTAGGTGCTTTTTAAAATTCACTTTGGACTTCTGAATCTCTCTAGACATATCTAGAGGTAGCTTCACCTTCAGATTTACTCCCTTTTGGTCTTTAGCCCCCCTAAAGACACTTTTACCTTGGAACCTGCCCGCTTTTGGTCTTTAGAACTCCCTAAAGACACTTTTACCTTGGAATCTTCTCGCTTTTGGTCTTTAGGACCCTTCTCAAGGCACTTCTAAAGCCTGTTTCCTCTTTTCATGTCCTTGAGCCGATCCCACAAGACACGCTCGAAGCTCATATTTCTTTCATGTCTATGAAAAAATCCGAAATCAGCGGATGTCTTCAATAATCACCTGCGCAGCGGCAAAATCTTTGCTGTGTGTTATGGAAAGGTGCACACCTTTTTCAACAGGAAGTGCGATATAAGGCTTGCCCAGTTGATCTTTTCTCACTTCAATATCTGTGAAAGAAAGACCTGCCCCGATTCCGGTACCCCGCGCTTTGGCGAATGCTTCTTTTGCAGCAAATCTGCCGGCAAGGAATTCATATCTGCGTCCACCCTTTAAGGTTGAATAATGATCAATCTCCGCCTCAGTCAAAACCCTTCTGATAAACTTCGGCCGCCTCTCTGTAAGCTGGGCAATTCTTTTGATTTCTACAATATCCAGACCGATTCCTTTAATCATTTGACTCCTCCTCATTCTATTTCTATATAGTATTACATAGTATTAGTACAAGATATCCCATTTTGATAGTAACATACTTCACGCTACACACTGACCGTTTTTACAGGTAGAATGTTAGACATGTATGTGTGCTCATGCATACCGCTCTTGAAGGAGGTAATGAAAAATTGTTTGTACGCACAGAAAGCTTTTCTCAATTCATTCGTCTTTATCCGATTGTATCCATTATTGTATTCATTCATCTTTTATTATTCAGCGTCGCATTGGTTCCGTTCCTGCCCGAGATATTGGTCTATGAACACCTCGCCGGAATCAACCTCTATATATTCAACGGAGAATGGTGGCGGCTGATTACGCCGATTTTTGTCCATCTTGGGTTTGCCCACCTCTTATTCAACTCTTTTTCTCTTATTCTTTTTGCTCCCCCGCTGGAAAGGATGCTGGGCAAGTTCAAATTTACAATCATTTATCTCACCTGCGGTATTGCCGCCAATATCGCCACTTACTTTTTAAAGCCGCTGACTTATAACCATGTAGGTGCATCGGGCGCCATCTTTGGACTGTTCGGTATATATGTCGGCATGACCCTGTTTCATAAGCATCTGATTTCAACGCAAAATAAGCAAGTGATCATCCCGATTGTCGTAATTGGCTTGGTCATGACTTTTTTCCAGGCCAACATCAATATTACCGCCCACCTAGTCGGACTTCTTTCAGGACTCGTCATTTCCTGGTTGCTGCTTCCCTATATGGTTAGAAAAAATCGGTATTAAAAAAAACGGCATGCACGCAGGAGCAATTCCTGGTGCATGCCGTTTTTGGTTTTTCGCCTTTTGATGTACCCCGCTCCTCCCGCGAAGCACATCTCCACCAGCCCAATAATTCAAATCTCCTGTCTCTCCGGATAGTACCATTGATAAATGGTCTTCACACTTTCGTCATCCAGATCGACAATCTTCCCAGCTGCTCCCGCTTCACCTGATTTTACCGTTGCGTTAACATTGGCAAGTCCTCTTTTCACCTGGAAGAAATTTTGCTCTGTTTCAAGTGATTGAATCCTGTTCTTTTTCATAAATAAGGTATGCTGCTGCCACGAGCGGTACCTTAAGGTGAGCTGCGAAGCATCAATATTCCATCCTGCACTGCGGAATTTGGAATAACCAAAAAGCCAAAATGGAATGTAAAGCAGCAAGGACCACAGCCCAAGCGGCCAAAATGCAATGGACAAACCAATGATGACAGCTGTCACAAGCAGACTTTCTCTGAATAGGTAGCGCTTCAGAGACTTGGCAGGCACGGGTTCAAAATCTACAGACATCCTATACTCTGGCAGGATATCCTTCATAACAGCGGCGATGTGTTGTTTTTTGATCATTGGAAGGACTTTTATAGTGCTGCTTTCTTTTTCCAGGACAGATCCGCCGGCACTTTCAATCTGAACAGCTGCATATCCTAAGGGCTGCCTCAGGATATTTTCGACTTTCCTTACTCCCTGAATTCGATTCAACGGGACGGTCACCTGCTTTTTCTCCAAGAGCCCCCTTGTGATAATGAGATCGTCTCCCTGTTTCCTGACTGTAAATTCAGCGTACACCAACAAGGTTCCAATAATTGCCGCAATCCAGGCAATCAGGAGGCCGATGATCACTACCATACTCACCAGCACGACTCCACTACGGACGAATTGTTCTAATTCATTAAACACTCTTTCGTACGGTATGAGTTCGTCAAACTGCGATAGAAAAATAAGCACCCCGGATATCACGACTCCTGCTCCTCCGGAAGTTGTTGCCATGAGAAGGAGTTGCTTAAAGTCCATCTTGAATACGACTTCACTGCTGGTAAGGACTTCGGGATGTTCAACTTCCGTGCCAATATTTCTTCTTGTTGATTTCGCTTCATTGATGATCTTTTGCAATTCTTGCGCTTCATGTTTACTGATTGCTGTCAGTTCGGCTTCCGCCTGCTTTTGATCCGTTGAACCGGCCGTTTCAACTTTTACTTTGACGAGTCCGAACGGCCTTTGCAGAATTCCTTCCGTCAAGTTAAGGCTCTGAATTCTTTCAAAGGGGATGTATCTCTTCTTCTTCACAAACAATCCATATTCAATCCTGAGTTCACCATCTTCAAGCCAGTAGGAAAAACGCAGCCATTTGGTGATTCCTGCGGCGAGCAGAAAGACCATGATTCCTCCACCAATAATAAACGGGAGCCATTCGAGGAATCCTTCAGCCTCTTCTCCTCTGTTCAAAAAAATCAAAAAGATAAATGGAAGGATGAGTTCCTTCAATTGTTTAAGAAAGTTTGCCACTGCTGAAATCGGGTGCAGTTTCTTCTTCTCAGACATCATCTTCAGCCACCCTGGCCAGTGAAGAGATAGAATTTCGCAAGTCATCTGCCTCATGCATATCCAATGCCGGAATTTCATGGGTGGTAGCCGCAGTTGAAATGGTAATGGTCGCTAGTCCATATTTTCTGAGCAGCGGCCCCTGTACTGTATCAACGTGCTGAACCCTTACCATCGGCACAAGCGTCCTTTTAACAAAGAAGACTCCTCTTTGAAGCTCAATTTCCTGCTCCCTCACTTCATAGCGCCATCTCTTCCAGCGTATCATTGGCAGAAGAATAGCAAAAAAGTATGTATAGACAGCAGCCAAAATAACCGCCACCACCGGCATCCAATACGGCCAATCAAATATAATCGCAAGAACCAGCGCTGCAATGGCCAGAATGATGACCCCGATTGAATGGATCAACCCAGACCATCTCCACACAGGGAGCGCTTTTTCCGATATTCTTGTATTTAGTTCATTCCCCATCGTTGTGCCTCCTATCGATTTTTTCCCCTCTCCATTGTATACGATTGCAGGCATATTTTCGTTTCGTTTGTCTATAAAATTTCAAATGATGCCTGGTCGATCCAGCGAATGGTCTCATTGTCTTTAAGATCCTTTACAAGCCGGAATAAAGCATCATCCTTCTTTTTCGCTTCGATCATGCAATCAATTTCTCCCACAGAACCCTTTATACCATTAATGAAATCCATAAACATGGCTGGATCAATATATTCAGCATGTGCTTTATATTCTTTTTCAGAGCGCGGACTGGAAATATGCATTTTCACCGGAAGCGGTGAGTCCGCCCAAGTTCCGACTACCCTTTCCCAATCTTCTTCCCAGTCTTTTTCATGATGGGCAAGGTGATGGTGATAATCAAACACCATCGGAATGCCAAGTTTTTCACATAGATACAGGGTGTCATGAAGGGTAAAAACCGTGTCATCATTTTCAAGAATGATTAGATCCTGAAGTGAAACAGGAGTCAGTCCCCAGTTGTGGATGAACTGCTCAAGTGCCTTCTCTTTATCTTCGTACGCTCCACCAACATGGAGGACACAGCGATGCTTGGGATCCACGTCCATTCCTTTCAACAGCGCCTCATGAATTTTTAGCGTTTGCAAAGTATTCTTTAAAGTATCTTTGTTATTGGTATTGAGCAGGACGAAGTGATCAGGGTGAAAACCAACACGTTGAGGATGCTCTTTTATAAAATTCCCTATGTCCTCCAGCGGCTCTTTAACAGCCCTCATGAATTTCCAGTCTTTTAGATCAGGATGGTTGGCAAGAGGGATCAACTTGGAACTGAACCTGAAAAATTTAATATCATGTGCAAGGTTGTGCTTAAGGAGCCTCAAGCAGTTCTGAAGATTGGAAACAGCAATCCGCTCAAGCTTTCGCAATCCTGCATCCCTGTCTTTCAGCTGTGAAAACTGCTTGTAAGTCATCGTCTGAGATGGTGAGGCATTTTCAAGATGGACACTCATCGCCACATACCCCAATCGAACGATCGTCATATCTTCACCGCCTTTTTGGGGATAGTATCTGCTTTTAGCTCAGTTTCTATCAGGGGTAATGACTAATTTGTCTTTCATCGGCCCAATGCTGTCGCATATCGAAGGCCCCTTTCTTTCGTCTACAGACAAAGAAAAAAACCACTCCAAAAATTAGAGTGGTTTTGTAAGTCATATTAAGATTCGCGCTGTTGCTTGCGGCGAGGATTTTTTGAACGGCCTCTAGAAGAAGAGTAACCTTGTCTTCCTCCGCCTTTGCCTCCGCGAGAAGAAGATCCTTTTTTGAAGTCACGCTTTCCGCCTCCGCGTCCTCCATTACCTTTGCTTGGAAGAGGTCTTTCTTCCGAGATTTGAACTGGAGTATCATCCGGCTCTTTTGTCATAAGACGAAGAGCTGCGGCTACGATTTCAACGCTGTCATGGTCTTCAAGAAGCTCTTTAGCCATTCCGCGGTAATTTTGCAATTCGTTGGATTTCACTGTTTCAACCAGTTTTTCCATTGCAAGGCGCTGCTGTCCTTCCAATGCTTCGTTGGAAGTAGGCGGCTTCATTTGCGTCATGCTCTTCTTCGTTGTTTTCTCAACAATGCGAAGGTAACCCATCTCTCTTGGTGTTACGAACGTCATCGCCATACCTTCTTTACCCGCACGTCCTGTACGTCCAATACGGTGAACGTAGCTTTCAGGATCTTGAGGGATATCGAAGTTGTAAACGTGAGTTACGCCTGAGATATCCAAACCACGAGCAGCAACATCTGTAGCAACAAGAACATCGATGCGGCCTTCTTTGAACTGGCGAAGAACCGTCATACGTTTCGCCTGGCTAAGGTCACCATGGATACCTTCTGCAGAGTATCCTCTCAGTGTCAATGCACGAGCCAGCTCATCTACACGGCGCTTTGTGCGTCCGAAGATGATGGCAAGTTCAGGTGATTGAACATCAAGCAAACGGGAAAGCACGTCGAACTTCTCTTTTTCATGAGCTTTCACGAAGTACTGCTCGATGTGCGGTACAGTCATTTCTTTTGATTTCACACTTACAGTTTCAGGGTCTGTCATGAAGTTATTCGCAATCTTACGGATCGGTCCAGGCATTGTCGCTGAGAACAATAGCGTTTGACGGTTATCCGGTACATTTTTCAAGATTGATTCGATATCTTCGATGAATCCCATGTTAAGCATTTCATCCGCTTCGTCTAGAACAAGCGTGCTTACGTTACCAAGCTTCAATGTTCTACGGTTGATATGGTCAAGCATACGTCCTGGTGTACCGACGATGATATGAGGATTCTTCTTCATCGCGCGGATCTGACGCTGGATATCCTGCCCGCCGTATACAGCTAATACATTGACTCTTTTATCCTGGCCGATTTTGTAAAGTTCTTCCGAAACCTGGATTGCAAGCTCACGCGTTGGAGCAATGATCAGTCCTTGTACGTTCGGGTTTTTTACGTCAATCTTCTCCACCATCGGGATACCGAAAGCAGTTGTTTTACCAGTACCTGTCTGAGCCTGGCCGATAACGTCTTTACCTTCTAGAGCTAACGGAATCGCACCCGCCTGAATTGGAGTCGCTTCCTCAAATCCCATGCGGTTAACGGCTTTTAGTGTACTAGAGCTTAAATTTAAATCTGAAAACTTTGTCAATTTCTCATTCTCCTTTTGTTTAGGCTGTTTCCGCCTTGATTGCTGCTTACGGAAAAGGAATAATTCCGTATATTTTTATATCATAGCGCTCTTTCCCTTGTGTAAAACAAAGGATGAGCCGAAAATACAAAGAAAAAAATCTTCTGATAGCAACAAAGATTACGAAAAGAGCCGTGTTTATTGATGCATTTATTTATTGACATGGTCTACATTTTCATAAAGAGAACCCGGCTATAGTCTAAGCGCCCTCACATACGGGGCATGGATCTTACCGAGAATATATTTATTGTTAAAGCCGTGTTATCCTTATCGGCAACGTGTTTGGGACAATAACTACCCTACAAAAAAAATTACTCTTCTTTAAGAAGAGTTTGCACAAAAAAATGTGAACAATGTTATGGCTATGTTACCACTAATAGAAAAAAATTTCAATTAAAGTAAAATTATCTTGCTATTCACTTATCTCTCAGCAGGAAATCTTTCACCTTCTCAAACAGATTATCACTGTCGTCACTGTGGCAAATCAGGTGCTTTGCCTCTTCCGAAAAATATTTTTCCTTTTCTTGGTACGCGATTTCCTCATACAAGAAATCTGCACTTTTCGGAGGAACGATTCCATCCTTTTTACCTTGGGCGATAAAAACGGGAACTTTAATATCCTTCAGCAGCGGTTTTGCCATCAGCACCACTCTTCTAAACTGGTAGGTCGCGGAAATGGGGGTATCTTTGATTTTTTTCTTATACCGAAGATACAGCTCATTATTGGAAAGCTCCCCGCGAAATACATCCTGGATCATATCCCTGATGTCTGTCAGCAGCTGTTTGGGATTGACATAATAAGCGGCTGCACTCAATAAGACAAGCTTGTTCACAGGATATTTCACTGCAAGATAACTGGCAATCAAACCGCCCATGGAAAAGCCGATAACATATACCTCATCACATTCTTCCAGCAAAACCTCTAATTCCTTCTCTGCACATTCAACCCATTCATCCGCCTTCTTCCCTTTCAAATCAAGGGAATCGCCGTGTCCGGGAAGCGTTGGAACAACAATCTTCCAATCCGTATGGCATTTTAGATAATGAGCCAGAGGGTCGACTTCGTAAGGTCCTCCTGTAAAACCATGTATAAGTAAACATCCATTCATCATTATCACCGTTTTCAAGGTATTATATTTATAGTTACAAATAATTTTTTGCATTGTTAGATGAGCTGTTGATTTCCACTCCAGGCACACTCTTTCCTGGGAGGCGGGCAGTGAGCCTCCTCTGCTGTGCCTGTGTAAAAATTGGAAGCGCCCTGTTCAGCCCCGACAGGCTTATGTTCCGAAGAGAATAAAAGGCGATTTTACCTTTTATTCTCTTCGGGTTATTTGACCCCAAGGGCCTGGGTTACGTTCCAGTAGGTACGTAACCTTGGTGCTGGAGCTAGACGACCGCTAATCCAATCAACTCTGTAAAAATAAAAATGTCTGTAACTAGTGTGAAAAGTTTCGATTTCAAAGATGAACTTTTCTAAGATTGATTAGTAACATGTTGGTCTACAAGAGCTAATCTGAAAAAAAGCAAATGTCGAACAACAAAGATTCAAACGGGCCACTAACAAAATAGAGTGAAGTATCGAGCCAGTAAGGAATTTGTTAGTTGCTGACCATGGGGATATCACCATCTTGAACAATTCATCTTCACAAAAGCGACACCGAGTGGTCCAGGCCCACTCTTGAATTAAATATTCATCATTTTCATTAGGAGGATTTACCATGAAAGCCATTCTGTTTGACCTGGACCGGACCCTGCACGACAGAGATGCTTCGGTCCTTCAGTTTTTAAAAGCACAGCACCAGAAATTAAACAATCTTCATCATACGGTCATTCCTTCCACTTATATTGACCGTTTCATTGAATTGGAATGCAAAGGGTATGTTTGGAAAGATAAGGTGTACGCCTCATTGGCAGAAGAGTTCAGTCTTCCACTCTCCCCCAAGGAACTGCTTGAGGATTACCTGACTGATTTCCATCAACACTGCCTGAAAATGGACGGGACTTCCGGTCTCCTTCATTTCTTAAAATCTGCCGGATATAAAGTGGGGATGGTTACAAACGGCATGACAGATGTTCAAAACAACACAATCAATGTCCTCGGAATCCGCTCTTATTTCGATAAGATTGTTATTTCGGAAGAAGCCGGATTAAAAAAGCCAGACCCCGCCATTTTCCATCTAGCTGCGAGGTTACTTAATGTCGCACCTTCAGATTGTCTTTATGTTGGTGACCACTATGAGAACGATGTAGCCGCGGCCCGGAAAGCAGGGATGAAAGCTGCCTGGCTGACAGAGCCTGATTCGATGCCAGCAGGGCTTGCCGCCGACTTTGTAGTTTCCTCTTTGGCTGAGCTGCAGGATTATTTATCAAAATAAGTTGCCTGTTTCTAAAAGAGTGCCTGGTACAAAAAACTGTAATTTTGTACCAGGTACCCAACCCAACGCCAAAGATGTTACTCTGTAAGACTCTCTATAATTTCTTCCAGCTTCATTCCCCGGGATGCTTTGAACAGGATGATTTCATCTCCATGCAGGATACTTTCCAGCTTTTCGGTCAGCTCCTGTTTGTCATCAAAACTGAAGACATTCTTTTCGCCGATGTTTTCCGCTGCCCCTCTGGCAGTCTGCCTGGCAAGGGTTCCAAAAGTAAACACCAGATCAATTTTTCCTTTTTGGACCTCCTGCCCGACCTCATAGTGATAGTTCTCTTCATTTGGTCCCAGTTCAAGCATGTCACCAGCAACAAGGATTTTCTTGCCGTAACCTTGCAGTCCTGAAAGTAAGCCGATTGCGGCTCTCATGGAAGTAGGACTGGCATTATAGGCATCATTGAGGATTTTCTCCCCGCGCTTCCCTTCCATCATTTCCATTCGCATTTGTGTCAGCTTCAGCTGTTGAAAGGCTTCCGGCATTTCCTTGTATTCTACATCAAACTCTTTTGCTACCAGCATAGAAGCGAGTGCATTCATGACGTTATGTTCTCCCAGCACCGGCAGCATGACTTCTGTATCCGGTTCTGCATTGACCTTGAATACACTTCCGGAATCCGTGGTTTTCACATCCAGTGGATATAGGGTGTTTTCCGTCCCTTTTCCAAAAGTCTCCACTTTGAACTTCCAATCTTTATCAATTCTCTCCTTCAATAACGGCTCTTCTCCGTAATAGACAAATAATCCGTCTTCCTTTAAGCCGCTGATGATTTCCATCTTGGCTGTGGCGATGCCTTCTCTTGAGCCAAGGTCCTGAAGATGGGACTCCCCGATATTTGTAATGATTGCAGCATCCGGCAGGGCGATGTTTGAAAGCTGTTCAATTTCCCCGAATCCGCTCATGCCCATTTCCAACACCGCTACCTCAGTGCCTTTTTCCAACGCAAGGATGGTTAACGGAAGTCCGATGTGGCTGTTGAAATTCCCTTGGGTCTTTTGGACTTTGTATTTCAGGCTCAGAAGATTTGCGACCATATCTTTTGTTGTCGTTTTACCGTTACTGCCTGTAATGCCGACAACTTTGATTCCGAGTTCATGCCGGTAAGCTGTGGCAAGGTTCTGCAATGCCTGGAGGCTGTTCTCCACGATGATGATCGGCAGACCCTCTGGCGGGTTAGGGACATCTTTTTCCCAAAGGGACGCAGCTGCCCCGCTTTTGATCGCCCCTTCAACAAACTTATGGCCGTCTACCTTTTCTCCTTTGAAAGGGATGAACAAGTTTCCCTTTTCAATTTTTCTGGAATCAATGGAAACCCCTCCGATGGCTACATCCTGGAACGCGGATAAATCATTTTCTACTTTGATCATTTTGGCTAACTCGCCCAAAGATTTATTTATCATGTCAACAACTCCCTTTCAGCTCGCCTATCTTAAATTATTATAGGCTCTTTTTTAAACTTTGTTACTGCCGAGTATGTATAAAAGAAGAGAGCTGACCAGTTTATTCCGTCAGCCCTTCTTGTCTTACATTGTATGTTTGATGTTCTGCTTCTCGGCGTGGCGTTCTTGTGCCAGCTTGACAAGACGCTCGATCAATTCAGGATATTCCACGCCGCTGTGCTTCCAAAGCAGCGGGAACATACTGAATGGAGTGAAGCCAGGCATCGTATTCACTTCGTTCATATAGATTGTGCCGTCCTCTGTCAAAAAGAAATCGGCACGTACAAGCCCTGAACAATCCAGTGCTTTAAATGAATCGACTGCAATCCGCTTCATGTCCTCGTACACATCTGCCGGAATTTCAGCCGGGATGATCAGAGCTGTATCTCCATCTTCGTATTTAGCTTTGTAGTCATAGAAATCTTTTTTCGGTAAGATTTCCCCTGCTACAGAACATTCCGGTTCATCATTCCCTAGAACGCCAAGCTCGATTTCCCTCGCCTTGACACCCTGTTCGATGATAATCTTACGGTCGAATTGGAAAGCCTCTTTAAATGCAAGAATAAGTTCTTCACGTGATTCCGCCTTGCTGATCCCTACAGAAGACCCAAGGTTCGCTGGTTTCACGAAACAAGGGTAGCCAAGTTCTTTTTCAACTTTAAGGTAAGCCGCTTCCGGGTCATTTTCCCATGTTTTTTTCAAATACCACACATAGTTCACCTGCGGGATGCCCGCCTGCGCATACAGGTTTTTCATGATGACTTTATCCATCCCTGCTGCTGATGCCAGGACACCATTACCGACGTACGGAAGGTTCAGCAGTTCAAGCATCCCCTGCACTGTACCGTCTTCCCCGTTTGGTCCGTGAAGAAGGGGCAGGATGACATCAAACGTGCTGTCTTCGTTCTCCGAAACGCTCAAAGTC
>NZ_ABCF01000063.1 GCF_000181495.1 Bacillus sp. SG-1 | reverse complement strand
AAGAATCAGCAGGTGAACAAGGTCAAGAAGAACAGTCATTATATGAACAAATCCAGGAAAATGGAGAGCTTCTCATAGGGACGGAAGGCACATATCCTCCTTTCACCTTCCATGATGAGTCCGGTGAGTTGACTGGATTTGATGTAGAAATTGCAAGAGAAGTGGCAAGCCGCCTTGGGGTAGAGCCGGTATTCAAAGAAACACAATGGGACGCCATGTTTGAAGGATTGAACTCAAACCGTTTTGATATGATTGCCAATCAGGTTGGAATCAGGGAAGACCGTCAGGAAAAGTACGACTTTTCTATCCCTTACATCGAGTCATCAGCTGTACTTGTAGCAAGCAAAGAAAATGAGGAAGTCAATTCTTTCGAGGACATTGATGGACTGACTTCTGCACAGTCTTTAACAAGTAACTATAAAGATATTGCTGAAAGTTATGGAGCAGAGATCCAGGGTGTGGATGGTCTGGCCCAAGCAATTCAATTAGTGGAACAAGACCGTGTAGATGTAACAATAAACGATAAGCTTTCCATATTGGATTATTTGCAAAAGCAAAAGAACGTAGGAATTGAAATCGTGGCAACAGAGGAAAATGCTGCACAAAGCGGACTGATGTTCCGTAAAGGAAACGAAAAATTAGTTGAAGAAGTAAACAAAGCGTTAGAGGAAATGATGGAAGACGGAACATACGCCGAAATTGCTGATAAATGGTTTGGCGAAGATGTATCTCCTAGGTAGTATTTTTCAAGATCCCGAACGCATGATGGATATCCTGCAAAGCTCCCTGCTTCCTATGGTGAAGGGAGCTTTGTATTATTCTATTCCTCTAACACTGATATCTTTTGCATGTGGAATGATCTTGGCAATCACAACGGCTCTGGCGAGATTATCGGGCAGTAAAATACTCAGGGGGATTGCCCGTGTGTATGTGTCCGCAATCAGAGGGACGCCGTTGCTTGTGCAATTATTTATTATCTTTTTCGGCTTGGGAAATCTCGGGATTGAAGCTTTGAAATTCGATCCGTTTCCTTCAGCAGTCATTGCATTTTCTTTAAACGTAGGTGCGTATGCATCAGAAATCGTCCGTGCAGCAATCCAGTCGATACCTAAGGGCCAGTGGGAGGCTGGTTACTCTATCGGGATGACCTATGGACAGAACCTGAAACGGGTTATCCTTCCACAGGCGGCCAGAGTATCGGTCCCTCCGTTATCAAACTCTTTTATCAGTTTAGTAAAAGATACATCACTTGCTTCTCTGATTCTGGTCACCGAGTTATTCAGAAAAGCCCAGGAGATCGCAGCCACGACATATGAGTTTCTTTTGTTGTATATAGAAGCGGCATTCCTGTACTGGGTGATGTGTTTCATTCTCACTCTGATCCAGGACAGGTTGGAATCAAGACTTGACCGAAATATTGCGAAATAAGGAGAGGAGGGTGAAAAGATGATCAGCATTAAGGGATTGAAGAAGCGTTTTGGCGACTTGGAAGTGTTAAAAGGTTTCGATGTCGAAGTTGAAAAAGGGCAGGTTATCGTACTGATCGGTCCGTCAGGTTCAGGAAAAACCACATTTCTTCGCTGTCTCAACCTTCTCGAAGTTCCAGATGAAGGAAAACTGGACATCAGCGGAACGAAAATGGATTTCAGCAAGAAACTGACAAAGAAGGAACTGTTGGACATGAGAAGGAAGACGGGAATGGTTTTCCAAAACTATAACCTTTTCCCGCACCGGACAGCTCTTGAAAATGTCATGGAAGGCCCGGTGATTGTTCAGCGAAAGCCAAAAGCTGAAGTCAGACAAAAGGCAATATCGCTTCTAGAGAAAGTTGGTTTGGGTGAAAAGGTTGACTACTATCCTTATCAGCTCTCAGGCGGGCAGCAGCAGCGTGTCGGGATTGCCCGTGCTCTGGCTATTGAACCCCAAGTCATGCTGTTTGACGAACCGACTTCAGCACTGGACCCGGAATTAATCGGAGAAGTGTTGAAAGTCATGAAAGACCTTGCTGAGGAAGGCATGACCATGGTGGTGGTTACACACGAAATGAAGTTTGCCAAAGAAGTCGCAGATGAAGTCATCTTCATGGACGGCGGCTATATTGTGGAAGGCGGGAAGCCGGCTGATGTATTTGAAAATCCAACACAAGAACGTACGCGCCAGTTCCTGAATTTAATACAGTAACATTCGGAAGCTTAGCCTTTAGGTTAGGCTTTTTTGTTGATCAAGCGGTGTTGCAGGGGATGATTGGGGAGCGAGGTTAAAGTCATGTACAAAAGAGAAGAGATGTGTCGTACAAAGACCGAATTGTATTTTACAAAAAGGCGGGAAGAGTACCAGGGGCAAAATGACAGATTTGTACCGGGCACAGAAAGGTAGATTTGTTCAAGGGCCAAGAATCACGTATTGCCCCTGCAGGTTTTACATAGGCTTTCAATAGGTCGAAAAAATCCTACAATATTTTGGTAATGATGTTATTTCTTGATTTTAAGTGGAAAAATAAAAGAGAGAAATGATAAGGAGGAGATGGAATGGATTACAGAACGGAACGTGATACGATTGGTGAAATCCAGGTACCTGCTGATAAGTTCTGGGGAGCACAGACTCAGCGGAGCAGGGAGAACTTCAAAATCAGCCATGAGAGAATGCCTCTTGAGGTTACATATGGGTTTGCACAGTTGAAAAAAGCAGCTGCAATTGTTAACAATGAGCTTGGAAAGCTGTCTGACACAAAGAAGGATGCCATCGTAAATGCATGTGATGAAATCATCTCAGGGTTACTTGATGAACATTTCCCATTGGTGGTATGGCAGACAGGGAGCGGTACGCAATCCAATATGAATGTAAACGAAGTCGTTGCTTACAGAGCCAATCAAATGATCCAGGGAAGCGGTGAAAAAGTTCACCCAAATGACGATGTGAATATGTCACAAAGTTCGAATGATACATTTCCTACAGCCATGCATGTTGCGGCTTATAAAGAAATCCAGGAAAAACTGAAGCCCGCGCTGGAGCAATTTCATCAAACGTTAAGCGAAAAAGAGAAAGAGTTCATGGACATCATTAAAATCGGGCGTACCCATCTTCAGGATGCCACACCATTGACACTTGGACAGGAAATCAGCGGGTGGAGGACAATGCTTGAGAGGTCCCTGCAAATGATTGAAGAAAGCAGCAAGCATCTGCTGAACCTTGCAATCGGTGGAACAGCCGTAGGCACAGGGATAAATGCAGATCCGAAGTTCGGTGATAAGGTGGCTGCTCAACTAGGAAAGCAAACAGGCTTTTCGTTTGTGTCGTCCGAAAATAAGTTCCATGCGTTGACTTCCCATGATGAGGTTGTTCATGTGCATGGTGCCTTGAAAGCATTGGCTGCTGATGTGATGAAGATCGCCAATGATGTACGCTGGCTGGCAAGCGGTCCACGAAGCGGTATTGGTGAAATTACGATACCTGCAAATGAACCGGGAAGCTCCATCATGCCTGGTAAGGTGAATCCTACCCAGAGTGAGGCGTTGACGATGGTCTCTGCCCAGGTATTTGGAAATGATGCCGTTATCGGCTTCGCGGCGAGCCAGGGCAATTTTGAACTGAATGTATTTAAACCGGTTATCATCCATAATCTGCTTCAATCGACCAGGCTTTTGGCTGATGGCATCCGTTCATTTGATGAAAATTGTGCTCAAGGTATCGAGCCAAACAAAGAAGTGATTGATGAGTTTGTGAACAGATCCCTTATGCTGGTAACCGCCCTCAATCCTCATATTGGTTACGAAAAAGCAGCTGAAATTGCTAAGAAGGCCCATAAAGAAGGCCTGACATTGAAAGAAGCTGCCGTCAGGTCCGGATACCTGTCGGAAGAGCAATATGATGAATGGATCGATCCTTCTAAAATGGTGAATCTAAAAAAATAGACTGTTTGCAAAAAGTTCGTAACTCTACGGGATATATATACGACTGGAGCGGAAATCAACAATGCCTTACCATATACAATAGGAGCCCCTGACTGAATGTCAGGGGCTCTAGCCATATTAATATTAAGTTAGATTATTGTTGTGGGTAACCGCTGATTTGCTGCTCAGCCATTTGTACAAGGCGTTTAGTGATTTCTCCACCTACAGAACCGTTAGCGCGTGCAGTTGTATCAGCACCAAGTTGTACACCGAATTCAGAAGCGATTTCCAATTTCATTTGGTCGATTGCTTGTTGAGCTCCTGGAGCTACTAGTTGGTTAGAGTTGTTGCTGCGTGATTGTTGTTGGTTTTGCATGTTTTGTCATCTCCTTGTTGATTTTATGGTTGGGTCAACTGGACTTGCACCAGTCCCGCACAATTTCTGCGGCCATCTAATTTGGATAACCCAATGTTGTAAGCGGCTGTTTGTTTGCTGCTGTTACTCTGTATTATGGAACTTTCAAAAGAATATATACAAGATTGTAAGAGGGAATTTATTCCTAAGATGAAACGCATGATTAGCACATAAAAGATCGGGAAAAACAAAGGATAATAATGAATAAATTCTGGAGAAAAAACGGTGATAGAACATGAGAGTTTGCTCTTTGTGCAATGGGGTGACCCGAATGGCAGTAGAGTGTTCCCAATGTGGATCAACACTGACTGACAGGGGAAGGATCTATGATTTCTATGATGATTACAGTGCCTATATGGACATTGACGAAATCAAACTTGCCGACGGTATTCAAGATAATTCGGGCTCTGATGAGTGCATCCATTTATTTGCCGGTGATTGCGGCCATGAAGAAACACGGGTAATAAAATTCACGGAAATGTAGTCAGAACCATATAGGTAAATCAAAAAAACTGCCATTCCGGTTAGGGAAGGCAGTTTTTTTAACTGATTATTAATTAGCGGATGCGTTCTTCTGATTCTGCATCAAAGAAGTGAGTTTTGTTCATGTCAAATGCAAGGTCGATTGTTTCACCGGCTTGAACATCTGTACGGGAGTCGACACGGGCTACGAAGTCCTGGTCGGCAAGGCGGGAATACAGCATCGTTTCTGCCCCTGTCAACTCTGAAACTTCGATCTTCGCTCTGATTTTTGATCCTTTAGAAGAGTCGATGAAAAGAGGTTCGTCATGGATATCTTCCGGTCTTACACCTAGGATGATGTCTTTTCCTACGTATCCTTGTTCACGCAATACTTTCATTTTTCCTTCAGGAACTTCAACAGCCTCGTCACCGAAAGTGAATTTTCCTTCTTGCAGTGTGCCGTGGAAGAAGTTCATTGCCGGAGATCCGATAAAGCCGCCAACAAATACGTTTTCAGGTTTATCGTAAACTTCTTTAGGAGAACCGACTTGCTGAATGATACCATCTTTCATCACTACGATACGGGAAGCCATTGTCATCGCTTCTGTCTGATCATGTGTAACGTAGATTGTTGTTGTTTGAAGGCGTTGATGAAGTTTAGCGATTTCCGCTCTCATTTGAACACGCAATTTAGCATCAAGGTTGGAAAGAGGCTCGTCCATCAAGAATACTTTGGCATCACGGACAATCGCACGGCCTAAAGCTACACGCTGGCGCTGACCGCCAGACAATGCTTTTGGTTTACGGTCCAGTAATGTTTCGAGGCCAAGGATCTTCGCAGCTTCCTGCACGCGGCGGTCAATCTCCTGCTTATCGAATTTACGTAATTTCAAGCCGAAAGCCATGTTATCGTACACACTCATATGAGGGTAAAGTGCGTAGTTCTGGAATACCATTGCGATGTCACGATCTTTTGGAGCTACATCATTCACGCGCTTGCCATCGATGTAAAAATCACCTTTTGAAATCTCTTCCAAACCGGCTACCATTCTTAAAGTTGTAGATTTACCACACCCTGAAGGGCCAACGAAAACGATGAACTCTTTATCTTGGATATCAAGGTTGAAGTCTTTTACAGCTGTTACGTTTTTATCATAAATTTTATAAATATTCTTCAATTGTAATTCTGCCACTTTGAATTCCTCCTAAATGTTTCTATCTCTTTGTTACTCCCATTGTATTAGAAAGCGCTTCCTAAATGTAATGGTTAAAGTGCATAAAAAAAAATGGAGGGTTTGGGCATGTTGCTCATTCCGTTATTTCTTGCTCAATTTCGAGGCAGGCAAGGTAAACGGTCAGTGCACCTTGAAAGGTTTTGATGTCGATTCCGATTTTCTCGATAAACTTGTCAATGCGGTATTGGACACTATTGCGATGCATGAACAACACTTTCGCAGTTTGGCTTGTATTTGATTGGTTTTCTAGATAAGTCTTGATTGTTTTTTTCAACTCTTCATCTTCAGCAAATAATTGAATGATATCGGCGAACATGCTCGTTTTCGTCTGTTTTGGAACATAGTGAAGGACGAAAGACGGAAAGGTGGAAGGGAATGTAAACACCCGGTCTTTGGAGATGTTCTTTTCAGCAAACGAAAACAGGTTTTTTTCTTCTTTGAAAAATGAAGGAAATCGGTCATTAATCGCATAAAACCTTCCGATGAAAAATGTTGGTGATACAAAAAAATCACCTTCAATAACAGCTGCGGCAGAAAGGAGTTCTTCTTCAGGCAGGGACCATTCTGTCTGTTTCTCGACGATTGCACCTGTTCCAGAAGATGTGAAAACAATGACTGCCTGCTCTGCAAAGATGCTGCGAAAGGCTTCTTTTAATAGATCGTTTTCAACATTTTCCTTGATAGCAAATTGAATCACCCGATAATGA
Source organism: Bacillus sp. SG-1 (assembly GCF_000181495.1). Lineage (GTDB taxonomy): Bacteria > Bacillota > Bacilli > Bacillales > Bacillaceae_B > Rossellomorea. The sequence continues at coordinate 8,285 of NZ_ABCF01000063.1, read as the reverse complement.
TCTTTCGGTGAAACGTCCTCCCTTAAAGGCATGCCATCGTAAAGGTAATCATGCCAGCTTCTGCTTTCTAGGGTGTCATTATTCCAGTTTCCGGAGGGGGCCGCTTCAGAAAAAAGGCTGCAAAGAAGGTCGATTTCCGACTGCGTTAACAGATGTTTAGGAATGGCGAGAAACTCCTCGTTGGCTTCATCTGTCAGCCAAAGTGTCTCCGGGTCTTCTTCTGAAGGAGGAACCTTATGTAATCGTGCTTGTGGATATTTTTGTTGAAGTTTTAAAAGCATTATATTCCCTCATTTGCTTTTTATTAAGGCTGTTTTCGTTTAGATTGTTGCTTTTGGAAAAATCCCTAGTGCCGGATTTTCTCCTGGATACAAAGTTTTTTCTCTCTGAACAGGGAGAGTAACTCTTTTCTCTCGGGCTTACCATGATATTTCCTTGGATTATGGATATATTTTTATGTGATTCATATTAAAAAGCAACAAAGTTTAAGAAAGGAGCCTTTATTAATAAGTATCATTGTACGAAAAGGGTGGACATGTTTCAAAGTGATATGTCTTTTGTTGAAAAAAGGATTGCCCTGCGGCTAATCCTTTTTCACTTTGATCTGTGTGAGTTCCTTATAAGAGGAACTTCGTTTCGGACACGGGCATGAACGGAGCAAGGGTTGAATGCCCGTTCGGGTGTTTAGGCTTGTACAGGTTTGGCTTTATAACTCGAGCTGATGCGGTTTAGAGGATCGATTGTTCAGGACCCCGTCCCGATTAAACGTGTATTTCTGTCAATCGCCGAAACCTTCCAGCATCAGTTGTGAGTTTGGGGATATGCCTAATTGATTTCTTATAATAGGCCCCACCGGCACCTTCTATATTGTGTATCTCAGCTGTCTGTATATTCCGTCGATGTGTAAAAAGCTTTACTCATATACGTGGAAAAGCATAAGCTCATGAATCTGCTTCTTGATCGTTTCCTCATCTGATGGCGGCGGCTGTCCATCTTTCCATTCGATGGTACCGTTCTTGTGATAGCTGCCATTATATTTGGTGCCTTGATAATAGAACGAAAAAGTCCATCCCGGTAATTTTTTATTTTCATACATGCTTTGAAATTGGAAGTGTTGAATCATCCTTATTGCCCCCTTGTGTTTGCTCAGCTGAATTTTCAGCCGTCTCTTTCTTATATTCTAAACGTTTCCTCTTATTATTTACAGAGGGGGACATCAGCCAACAATCTGTGCGGAAAATCTCTGATTTGTGACATAAGCTTGTATGATCTGTCATACCGTTTAATTAAAAGCTCTTTTCGTGTGTTTACCGCTTTAAAGCGCCAAAAGGGACAGTCCCTCTTAGCGGGGTAACGCGTTAAAGCACTAAGAGGGACTGTCCCTCTTAGTGCGGTGATGTACTAAAGCGGTTCGATCACGGAAACAGTTCAAATATTTAGTTAAGGGGTGCTGAGGATGTTTGTTAATAATGTACAAAACGGTATCGAGCAAACATGGACTTCCGGCCGTTTCTATAAAGAGTTGTTAGGTAAGACCAATAACCCTGTCTATAAGGAGTTCATTGAACAGGCCGAGAACGATAAGCGCAAACATTATGAACTTCTCCAATATGTGCATTACATGCTGACTGGAGAATATCACACTCTGAACAAACAGGAAAGAACCTTCTCTACGTTCAGGGAAGGTGTCCTGATTGCATTGAAAAAGGAACTGAAGGAAGCTGCATTTTACAGAGATCTTTTAATGGACATTCCGGGGTGGCATGTATACCAGCCGATTTTCATTGTCATGACGGATGCTTCTATCAATGCAATGAGATTCATTTGCATTTATAATGCACTCAAGTAGACAACCTCCGGGCTGCCCTGGAAAAATGAAAAAAAGAATGAGCAAGACTTTCCAGTCGTTTTTCTTCTATTTCTTTTTCATCAAACTTCATGGGTTTGGAATTGATTTCAAACACAACGAGCTCATCATTTTCCTCTTTTAATCCTAGATCCATGGAAAATTCACCAATGAGGCCGAATGTAGATATTAGCTGTCTTCCGCATTCTTCAGCGATGACCTCGATTTTTTCAATGAGTTCCTTTGATTCTACATAATGAAATGGCAGGATTTTTCCTCCTTGCGGGACGTGGGTTGTCACTTCCTGCCGTTCAGATATTCTGATTCCGACACCGCTGATCTGAAATTCGTGTCCAGTAAAATGGACAAGTACGCGCAAGTCATATCGGTGATTGTGCATTTTTTTACATTGGATGGCTTCTTGATAAATATACTCTTCTGAGTCAAACCATTCAGGATATTTCATCAACAAACGGTCGTATCTTATAAACTTTTCAATTTTCTTAGTGCTTTTACAGATGATTTGCCCGTCGTCACAACGTTCCAGAAGCCTGATCCCTTTGCCTTTAGAAGAAAGGACAGGTTTGATGTAAATTTTTTGTTTGGATTTCAAATCCCTTTCCAATTCATCTCTATTTCCAAGTAACTTTGTCTCGGGCAAGTGAGGTTTCAATGAATCATTTTCTGAAAGTGACTGATAGACCTCCCATTTATTAAAGAAATGAGGGTTGAAAAAATTGATATTCTTTTCTTTTGCCCATTGAAGAAACCTCGAAAAGTCCTCTGTTTTTTCAGCAGCAGGGGAAGGGATACGATTATATATGAAGTTCGGGATGGGGAAATTGCATGATACCCACATGTTTTTTTCTTCATGAAAACATAACCCTTCTACTTTTTCTTTTCCGATATCACTCAGCGAGAAGACGAAAGAAATACCGCCTCTTGACTGGATGATCTTCTGCAGCTCTTGAAATAAAGGGAAGTTACCCTGGTAACTTCCCTTTTCTTTAGCTGCCAATATCCCGATAACCGGACCGCAGCTATTATTGTCGGCCAAGACATCAAATTCATATTTATAGGGTTCATCTTCTCTGTATAGAATATAAGAATTTCTGCCGAACAGAAGGGACGGAAGGGAGGGGTCAGTGTGAAAGAATATTTTCTTCTGCGGCTGATAATAAATCTTCATTTGAAAGTCTCCTGCGGCTGGCGGATCGATTGTTGAGTTAGGTAAAGACCGAACGACAGGGAAAGTTTCCGTGTTAAAAGTTCAAAAGACTTTAGGTCAGGGTGTGTGAAAATCGACCTGCCGGGTTTTGAATTTGCTTCAAACAGCCATACTCTTCCAAGGGAGTCGATGCCAAAATCAAAGCCGATTTCCCCAATAAAACCTTCCATGTTACGTTCGAGGGCAGAGGATAATGTAATCGCAGCCAATCTAAGTTTTTCATCTGTTCGTCTGCACTGTTCCGGGTCTGTAAAAATTTCAGATAAGCTCTTCACCTTGCCCCCATTGTGAAGATGGGTCGTTACGCTCCCTTCTCCGGCAACCTTGGCAGCAATTGCGCTGACTTGCCATTCTCCATTTTCATCCTTATTGGTATGGACTCTGAAATCAACGGGCCGATTCCCTGACTTCATGAGGTTTATTCCCTGCTGAATGATCATCCTGTTCAATATCTTTGCCGGTATCATCTTTTGCAGCAATTTTTCAAAAGAGGACGACTTGATCAGACGATTCGTGCCATTTCTATCCTGAAACCTGCACAGATACTCTTCTGACTTTCGATTGAACGTGAATTGATGAACCCCCAGCCCCAGGCTTCCATTTTTAGGCTTAATGAACACTTGGCCGTATTTGGACATCATTCGTTCAATCTGAGAAAAGGATTGAAACGCATGTGTCTCTGGAAGATAACGGATCGCCTCCTCATCATTTTCAAGCCTTTCAAATACATCGAGCTTGTTAAAAAACCCCGGATTATACCAAGGGATACCATACTGTTTCTGAAGACGGGTCTTAATTTCCTGATATCCTGCTTTTCTTTCGCTCCTGCGATTGGGAAGGCGGTCATAAATCACATTCGGCAAAGGGACGATATGAGTTTCCCACTGATTCCGAATGTAGAAGTGACCTTTGACAAGCCCGTTTTCCCAGTCGATATGTTTATCACCGAACACAAATGGGATGACTCCAAGAGAAGATTGCAAAGACAGCAGCTTAGAAAAGAAGGCGGACCGTTCGCCGATGGGTTTCATTAAAAAGGAAGTGAAGCCAGAGGTGAAAATCCCAATAAGCGGCCCCAAAATGATTGTGTTCTCGTGCCGGAACAAATAAATGGTTGAAATAAAAGGGGGAAGAGACAAATCCTCTGCCAGCCTGGAGCTTATGGAGACCACATTCCTTCCGTTCGGGTGTTTACGGCATACCGCCGCTGCCTGGAGGGAGCCAAGAGATACGGTTTGAGCGGTTTCTTGATCCATGCTGACAGGGAGATATAAAATTTTTTCCTTTGTTTCAAACCGTTCCAATTTATAAGGCTTTATCAAGTAGAATCGCCTCCTGTGGCGGGCATTTTTCTTTGCAGCGCCTTGCAGTAGCGCAAAGGCAAGGAATGTAACCGCTCAATCTCCTCCAGTGTAAGCAGCTGAAGCATTTTATGCCCGGGTTTTGAATTCATATCAAGGATCCAAACGGAACTGTCTCTTCCAATGATGATATCAAGCCCTATTTCAAATAAAGGGGCAAATTCCTCCTCCAAGATTTCAGGCAGCGTCCGGACGATATCTCTCAGTTCCGATTCTATATACTTCCAATTATAATGCTTCTGGTTTTTCTTCCATTCTTCATAAGGAATGGCTGCAGCTCCGGCACTGAGGTTTGTCAGCAAGCTGTCCTGATTCCCGACACGGAACCCTTTGCAGGTGACCACCCATTTGTCTTTTGCATTTTTTTGCAGCAGCATGCGTAAATCAAAGGGGCGGTTTTGTTCATCCCGGTTTTCCAATTTATTTTGAAGGATGAAGCTCTTTTTTCGGGTCAGGCTTTCAAGCCAGCGGCCGAGTGTCTCCTCATCCATTTTTTTCTCAACCATTTCAAGCTTTTTCGTTGTGCGAACCATCATATTTTCATTTTGGGCTTGGATTTCGTAAACAGCGATGCCATGGGCGCCGTCAAATGGTTTGATGATCACATTCTTTTCTCTCTTAATTCTGGAGACCGTTTCGGGAATGGATTCAATCAGGGTCGTTTCAGGAAGATAGGGTGCGACTTTATCATGTTTCATTAGCTGCCGGTAAATCGTCCATTTGTTTGGAAGTCCGTATCCTAAAAAGCATAAATCGTCTCTGTTTTTCAGCCATTGTGCAATGGCCTTGGCTTGCTTAGAGGTAAAATCATCCTGATAAAACGTTCGGTCGTATATATATTCGGGTATGGTAAAGATATCTTCTTTCCAGCTTCCGGTATCCGTGCAATAACGGTAGCCTTGTATCCATTCCGTGTGGGGGTGGATCTGCAGGGGGGAAAATAACAGGACTTCCACATCATGTGTCTCACTTGTTTTAGCCATTCCTGTGTAAAATGGATGAGTCATGTCAGGTTCCAGCATCATAATTCCCAGTCTGGTCATATGAAGCACTCCTTTCTTCCCAAATGTTTTTTGACAAAGTGTAAAGGGATTTGACGGACGGCCTGATTGTATTGTGGTCGGTGTAGGTCTGCTTAGATGGCTTTGAGTTCACCTCGATCAGCCAGGGCTTTCCTGCTTCATCCACGCCCAGGTCCACGCCTAATTCCCCCAGTGTAAGAGGATAGTTTTCAGCGAGTCGGGTACAGGCTGACAGGGCTAATTCTTCCATCACCCTGTATATATTGAAGGCATCCTCTGCGCTGAAAAATTCACATAGAATGTTCAGGGGTTTAGCTAATTCGCCTCCTTGAGCAATATTGGAAACAAATTGGCCATCTCCAGAAATCCGGGCTACAGCTGAAACCAATTTCCATTCCTGACGGTTAACGAGGTGGCAGAGGAATCGGAAATCCAGCGCTCTTTCACCAAATTTCAGCAGCCTGATCGTTTCCTGCATGATGAAATTGGAAGACACCTTCAGTTTTGCAAGCTCCTCAGCAGTCTCCCTTAATGAAGAAAAAGAACATTGGACGGTCTCATCCCCGATATTTTGTGTGAGTTGATACTCATCCTCTAAGTAAGTAAGCCTCAGCAGCTTTTTTCCCTGACTGCCCGCGATATGTTTGATGAAAAGATCCTGATGATGTTCGATCAGTCGGCGGAGACCGGAAAGAGAAAAAATCTCTGTAGGGGGTAAATATTCAAGAAGGTACTCTTCTTGTGAAAGCAGCTCATAAACATAATCCTTTGTTAAGTAAGAGGTATTGAAGACGAAAACAGATTGATTTTCCATATGAGAAATGAGCGATTTCAAGGCTTCACTCCGGTCGGTTTTACGCGAATGGATCCGGTTATATAGAATGTCAGGTAATGGGATGCTGCTCTGAAACCACTCTCCCTCTTCATCATTGAAAAGATAGCCTTTCTGCCTTTTTAAAAGAGAAGATCCAGTCAGGAAAAATAATCCGCCCTGCATCTTGGTAAAACGCTGCAGTTCTTCATAATACTTTTCGAGCCTGCCGATCACTGGTTTTCCTGAAGTGTCTGTATCGGTGATAACCCCTATGACAGGTCCTAATGTAACGGTGTTCTCTTTCTCAGAAAAATGGGTGGCAAAGTTAAAGAATCCTGACAGCTGAATCGGGTGATTCTCGGGAAAGACAAGTTCGCAGCAGTCCCTGTCAGTCGTTTCATAGGATGTTATGGTTTCAAACTGAGAAAGGCCGATTCTGAGGGATACCGTTTCACCTGCAAAAGCTCTCAATTCCTGAGTAAGACCAGTGGGAATAAGCAGGACAGGCCGTTCGGCATTTGTTTTAGAAATCCCGCAATGAAATAACATAAAAAAAACTCCCCGTTTGCGCTGTCGTTGGACAAAATTTATAATATGATAATGGGCGAATGCTGATATAGCATATTATGTGGAAATGATGAAAATGTTCAGGGACAACGATAAATATCTATAATACCTATTGCTGATAGGAAGAGCGTTATTATGATGAATGCTGTCTTCTGAAACTCATGCAGGAGTTATGAAAATAGATGAGACCAGCAGACTCCCGCACATGGAAGGATGTCATTGAAAGTTCCCATAAGGAAGGATGAAATAATGAATATTCTTATTACCTTTATCATAATGGTCGTGATAGGAGCAGCGATCGGCGGGATGACCAACTCCCTTGCCATCAAGATGCTGTTCAGGCCTTATAAACCTGTATATATAGGAAAATGGAGGGTGCCTTTTACACCGGGACTTATCCCAAAAAGAAGAAATGAAATGGCTGTTCAGCTGGGAGAAATGGTCGTACATCACTTGATTACACCGGAGAGCATCCAGAAAAAATTGACCAACAGCCAGTTCAAAACCGATGTGGTGAGCTGGATAGGTGAAAGTGTGGATCCGATCATTGACTCTGATGAGAGCATTGAAGCATGGCTTGGGAAACTGCACATCCCTTTGACTGCAGAAAATGTAGAGAACGGAATTGAGAAGTGGATTGACCAGAAATATTACCGTTTTAAAGAGCAGTTCCGCTCGCAAACAATCGAGTCCACCATACCGCTGAATTGGCAGGAGAAAATCGAGGCAGCCATCCCGAAAGCGGCAGATTTCATAGCCGAAAAAGGGGAGGCATACTTCGACAGCCCTGAAGGCAAGCGGAAAGTGAAGGTCATGATTGATGACTTCCTTGAAGGAAGAGGGATGCTTGGAAACATGCTTGGTATGTTCCTCGGCAATTCTTCTCTTTCTGAAAAGGTTCAGCCGGAGATCATTAAATTCATCAAACACAATGGAACAAAAGAAATTCTGAGAAATCTCTTAAAAAGTGAATGGGAAAAGTTAAGGGACTCAAAGTGGGAAGATGTTCTGAAGAATGTAGAAGATGAAGATGTTCTGCCGACACTGAAGAAATCAATTCTTGAGGTCGTTTCGGTAGACAAGCTGATGTCTACTGGGTTAAAAGAGATGTTATCACCTTTTAAACAGAGGATCACGGGCATCATCGTGCCTCATGTGTTTGATATGAGTGTGAAGGCCGTTTCCCAAAAAATCGAAGTCATTATGGAGAAGCTTCACCTTCAGGAAGTGGTAAGGGAGCAGGTTGAAACCTTTTCCGTTCAACGCCTGGAAGAACTGGTGCTTGGTATCACGTCCAAAGAGCTTAAGATGATTACCTATCTTGGTGCGTTGCTGGGGGGACTCATTGGATTGGTTCAGGGTGCCATTGTATTGTTCGTTGCATAATTATAGTAGAGAAAACGGGCATCCTCGCAATCTTTTCATACTTTTGTTATAGTGGTAGAGG
>NZ_ABCF01000064.1 GCF_000181495.1 Bacillus sp. SG-1 | reverse complement strand
CGTATCGGAAGGGGAAACGCTAAGATTGCCCTCATTCACTGCATAATGAAAGAAGGCGTAAAGATCTTCAGCATAGCCCATAACGGAGAACTTCATCTCTCAGAATCTGATTCCATGGTCTTACAAATTGTAAGTATGGTAGAGGAGCATCAGAGAAAACTTCACAACTTGAAAATCAAACGTGGAATGAGAAGAGCTGTGGAAAAAGGGTATGAACCTCACAGAAACTTAAAGAATAGAGGAAACATAGAAGGACGAGAAAGAATTGAGGTTCCCGTGGAAGAGATAGTCAGGCTAAGGGACAATAAGCTGACTTTTGCCGAAATTGCAGCTACGTTGAGAGGCTTCGGCTACAACATATCCAAAGCTACGGTTCATAGAAGATATCAAGAGCATATAAGCTCTTCACCAGATACATGAAACTTGTTTTTTCTCTCTATTTCTAGTAACATGTCGATATTAAATCGGAATTCAGATTAGATATAGGCACTGGTCTAGGTGCTTTTTTATACTCGACAAAAATGAGAGGGGAACAAGTTATGCTTTCGAAGGATAAAATGGCAAGGATTAATACACTGGCCAAAAAAGCCAAAGCCAAAGGGTTAACACCTGATGAGGCTAAAGAACAATCAAAATTAAGAAAAGAATATCTCGAAACATTCAGAAATTCCATGAGGTCTACAATTGAAAATACAAGAATGTTTGACCCCGAAGGAAACGAAGTAACTCCAGAAAAAATTAGAGAAATACAAAAAAATAAAAAGTTGCATTGATAATAAAATTAAACGAGCTATCAAAAAGTATGCATCTTGCATGCTTTTTTCTTTTATCTCAATTTATTGAGTTGGAATCAGGGTATTAGAGCAATAAAAAGGAGCATTCTATAAAGAGGGGGTATCATTAGGTTAAAACTCCATTCTTTGTAGGGGATTCGAAAAAAATTCCTTGTGTATTATGAATGATGAAAATTATTTTCGCGTCAAAGAAAAGGTTTTCAAATCAACAAAGTAAGCGTTTTCTGTATTTGTTGGAAAGGAATCGGGGCAAACAAATCGTTTGTATAAACTCCATAAGAATATTAATATTAACAAGTAGTAACTGAAAAAAGGAAGGATGTTGATTAATGTTTGATAAAACTGATCAATTAGCCATTAATACAATTAGGACGCTTTCAATTGATGCGATTGAAAAAGCGAATTCTGGACATCCGGGTATGCCTATGGGTGCTGCACCGATGGCATATGCGTTATGGTCCAAAATCATGAATCATAACCCTAGAAACCCTGAATGGGCAAACAGGGACAGATTTGTTCTTTCAGCTGGACATGGATCTATGCTCCTGTACAGCTTGCTGCACCTTTCAGGTTATGATGTTTCAATGGACGATTTGAAACAGTTCAGACAGTGGGGAAGCAAGACTCCAGGGCACCCTGAATATGGACATACTCCTGGCGTTGAAGCAACTACTGGACCTCTTGGCCAAGGCTTCGCAATGTCTGTTGGTATGGCCATGGCTGAACGTCACCTGGCATCTGTTTACAATCGTGACAACTACAACATAGTTGATCATTATACATATAGCATCTGTGGTGACGGAGACTTAATGGAAGGTATTTCTTCTGAAGCAGCTTCCCTGGCAGCACATCTTAAGCTGGGCCGCTTGATCGTTATGTATGATTCTAATGACATCTCTTTAGATGGTGATTTGGACAGGTCCTTCTCTGAAAATGTAAAAGGTCGTTTTGAATCATATGGCTGGCAGTACATCCGTGTCGAAGATGGAAATGATACTGAAGCTATTGCTAAAGCACTCGAAGAGGCAAAGAGTGATGAGAATCATCCAACACTGATCGAAATCAAAACGGTTATCGGTTACGGTGCTCCTAATAAATCAGGTAAGTCTGATGTTCACGGCGCCCCGCTTGGTGTAGAAGAAATGAAAATGACAAAAGAAGCGTACAAATGGACCTTCGAACAAGATTTCCATGTTCCTTCCGAAGTCCAAGACCGCTTCAAAGAACACATCGTTGATACGGGTGAGAAAAAAGAACAGGAATGGAATGAGCTATTTTCTCAGTATAAAGAAAAATATCCAGAACTTGCAGCGCAATTTGAATCTGCAATGAAAGGTGAACTTCCTGAAGGATGGGATAAAGACATCCCTGTCTATGAAGAGGGAAGCAGCCTTGCCAGCCGTGCTTCTTCCGGAGAAGTGATGAACGCAGTTGCCAAAAATATGCCTTCATTGATTGGTGGTTCTGCAGATCTTGCCGGTTCCAACAAAACAATGATAAAAGGGCAGAAGGATTTTACACCTGAATCTTATGAAGGCCGAAACATCTGGTTCGGTGTTCGTGAATTTGGGATGGGTGCAGCTATGAACGGTATGGCCCTGCATGGAGGAATAAAAGTATTTGGAGGAACATTCTTTGTATTCTCTGATTATTTAAGACCGGCAATCCGCTTGGCTGCCCTTATGGGACTTCCAGTAACATATGTATTCACACACGACAGTATCGCTGTTGGTGAAGATGGTCCTACACATGAGCCGGTTGAACAGCTTGCGTCATTAAGAGCGATGCCGAATCTTTCTGTCATTCGTCCTGCAGATGGAAATGAAACTGCCGCAGCATGGAAAACTGCTTTGACTTCTAAAGATAAACCGACAGCGCTTGTATTGACCAGACAAAATCTTCCTACTTTAAAAGGTACAGATGCCAAGGCTCAAACAGGTGTGGAAAAAGGTGCTTATGTTGTTTCTCCTGCTGGGAAAGAACAGCCTGATGCACTTCTGCTTGCATCAGGTTCTGAAGTAAGTCTTGCTGTGGAAGCTCAGGCAGTACTTGCAAAAGACGGTCTCGCTGTTTCAGTCATCAGCATGCCGTCATGGGATCGATTTGAGCAGCAGTCTAAAGAATATAAGGAATCAATCATTCCAAAAGCGGTTAAAAAACGCCTTGCCATTGAAGTGGCTTCTCCACTTGGCTGGGACCGTTATGCGGGAGATGAAGGGGACATTCTTGCCATTGATGGTTTTGGTGCTTCCGCTCCTGGTGAAAAGATCATGGAAGAGTACGGTTTCACTGTAGAAAATGTTGTTTCTCGTGTGAAAGCGCTGCTTGAAAGATAATAAATATATCATTTTAATCGAAAGCTGCTGTTTTTCAGCAGCTTTCCTTATATCGATACAGCTGTGTCTCTCAGAGAGAGTTTCATTAGCTTTGTCACTGAATTGTTAACATCCTCGACAAAACTAGTGGAACTTTTTAACAGCATTCTACAATCTTAACTCCCCGTGTTCTTTATACTATTAAAAAGGACAAGCTAAGGGGAGGAAGAGAAATGAAATCCTACCGACTCTATTGGATTGAAGATGAAATTGCTGAGTATTTTTACGGCAGAGAACGGTCGTTTTTCAATTTGTTCCGAGAGAGTAAATATGCATATGGAAATATGAAAGAAGTTGTAAATAAGCAGATACAATATATAACCCGGACGATTCCTTTTCTGCCTTTTAATCGAGCTATTTCACAAGCTCTGGCAGCGAAGAGAGAATACATTCAAAACGGCAATCAGTTTTATATTGAATCTCCCTGCGGAAAAAACACGGCTAAAATCTTTGTGCTGGATAAGTATATAGAGGTTAATATACAGGGGCACAGTAATTGGGAAGCCTTCATATTTGAACTGTTAAGAAAACTTGATGGTCGTCTCCTTGCTATTGATATTGAAAATGAACAATATGGCTGGTTAAAACCGATAAAGGTAAGAAAATACATTTGATTATTTTGACATATTTTCAAGATCTCTTATAGTTAATAGAGAAATTTAAATTAAGTTATTGTATAATCTTCCTTGGTTTAGTACACTTTTATAAGGACAACATGAAGGAGGAAATAGAACTATGTTTTGGCAATTTATTCTAGTCGGTGTTCTGGCTGCTTTAGCTGGAGTAGCGCTAGGATTTTTCATCGCTCGTAAATATATGATGAGCTACCTTAAGAAAAATCCACCAATCAATGAACAAATGTTAAGAATGATGATGATGCAAATGGGGCAGAAACCTTCCCAGAAGAAAATCAATCAAATGATGAACGCAATGAACAAGAATATGAAATAAGTGATAAAGCACTCTGAACAGGGTGCTTTTTACTTTCTCAAAAAATCTCCTTTGCCAATAAAGTTTGTGGTTAGTGGATATTGGTGCCCCTCTTTTAAGAGGAAGGTGTGTAAAATCCTGCGGGATGCATACTATTTATCAAAGGAATGGTTAAGAAAAGAGATTTTATTTAATACCCTAGTACCTTTAACTAGAAAGACTCCCCAGCCTAATCACTTCTGAGGCACATGCTCTAAGAAATCTATCAGTACTTTTGTCTTGAATAATGAGATTATTTATATCACTATTATGATGAGGATTAAATATGAAGTGACTGGTCTACACCGGTCTTTTTTTATGCTAAAATAATGGTCGGAGGGAGACCTAAATGAAAAAACGACTAATTCTAACAAGCACTGGATTGATGGTGTTCTTATCCGGTTGTACCTTTTTGGGTATGCCTGACAAATCGGAAAATGAGAACACTAATTTGGTGACACAGCAGAGTACATCTGAAAATGAAACAAATGAGTACTTAAGATATAAAGTGAAATCATCTGTTTTTAGTGAAAATAGAGAGCTGATCACGTATCAGGTGAATAATCGCGTTGATATGAATGAAATTGAAACAGGCCTCATGAGTTTGTCGGAAGAGTATTTCCCAGCGGATAAATTTGTGTATCAAGAAGGTCAATTTTTAGAGGGAATTGGCAGTTGGATACGCAGGGAATCAAATGATGAACTGGGACTGAACCCTGCCATTGATGTAACGGAAGAAATGGGCTGGGAAGAAGTTATGGAAATAAGCAAAGAGAATCCAATGTACCTCGGATATGTCCATGAACAAAATTATGTAGACCAAAAAGGAAACTTGAAAGGTATATCAATAGGTCTCGCCATGAAGTCAGTGGACTATATCTCTGTTAATGATAATCTGGGCCTGAAACACTTTGATACGAAAGAGATTTCTGAAAAGAAAATGATCAGTGAAGGCAAGAAAATGGCCGAAACAATCATTAACCGCGTTAGACAAAAAGAGAATTTGAATAATGTTCCTATCGTTATTTCTCTCTATCAACTCGAAAAGAAAAACAGTGTCCTCCCGGGCTCATATTTTACATATGCCTATTTGGATGCTAATGATAATTCGATCAAAAAATGGAGAGAAATTGAAAAAAAGGATTTCCTATTCCCATCGGGTGATGCAGAAGAGCATGACCGAGTGGTTTCCAACCGTCTTAAAGGGTTAGAAGAAGATATGAATTCATTCTTTAAGGACCGGACCATCCAGTTAGTTTCCAAGGGGACTTATATTGATAATGACCTGCAGAAGATGGTTATCAATGTTAATACGGATATGACGAAGTATGGAGAAATTGTCGGGTTTGTCCAGGCGTTCACTCCTGAAATTCAAGACTTCTTCCCGCATGAACCGATTTATATCTATGTAAAGACACCTGACGGAACTGCGGCTACTGTATTGATCGAACCTGAGGAAGAGCCTTCAGTTCATATACATGATAATGTTAATTGATAAAAAAACGTGCGTAGCTGCACGTTTTTTTTTGTCCTTGTGTGTTCTGTGAGTTTTCTAAATGTGCCCCTAGAACGTGAGTATCCCTAATGAAGGTATACGATTAGTGTCTAAACGTACCCCTAGAGCAAGAGAATGGCCACTGAAGGTAAACGATTAATGTCTAAACGTACCCCTAGAGCAAGAGAATGGCCACTGAAGGTAAACGATTAATGTCTAAACGTACCCCTAGAGCAAGAGAATGGCCTCTGAAGGTGAACGATTAGTGCTTAAATGTACCCTTAGAGCGTAAGTATTGCCCCTGAAGGTAAACGATTAGTGTCTAAATGTGCCCCTAGAGCGAGAGAATGGCCTCTGAAGGTCAACGAATAATGCCTAAACGTGCCCTTAGAGCACGTTTATTGACTTAGTCAAAGCGGCCCCCATAAATAATAAACATCCCTATCATATGACCAAAGCCGAAGAAGTCTGTTTACTTTTGACACGTTAAACAATTCAACTAAAAAATCTTTTATTTTATAATTTTGTAAAATTTGCTAAAATTAAGAGTCGAAAAATTTCTGGATTCGGAGGAATACATCATGAAAGTCTTTCTGGATTTGATGTGGTTTTTTAAACAAGAAAAGAAATCTTATCTTACGGGTATTGCAGTCCTGCTTGTTGTTGCAGTACTTCAGCTCGTTCCCCCGAGGCTTATAGGGATTGTCGTTGATAGTATCAAACAGGGTGAACTGACTTCTGCAGAACTGCTGCAATGGGTGGGCATATTGGCAGCTGCCGGCTTGAGTATGTATGGACTTAGGTTTATATGGAGGATCATGATCTTTGGTTCTGCTGTAAAGCTTTCCAAATTGCTTCGGAACAAACTTTATCACCACTTTACGAAGATGACACCTTCCTTTTATCAAAAAAGGCGTGTCGGGGATTTAATGGCCCATGCCACAAATGATCTTCAAGCCATACAGATGACAGCCGGGCAGGGGGTTTTGACATTTGTGGATTCCCTCGCAACGGGAGGATTTGTCATTATTGCGATGGCAGCCACGATCAGTTGGAAGCTGACTTTGATTGCCTTGATACCGATGCCTTTTATGGCCCTGTTGACGAATTATTACGGAACATTATTACATAAGCGTTTTCATAAAGCGCAGGAAGCATTCTCTGACTTGAACGATAAGACACAGGAGAGTGTATCAGGGATTAAAGTCATAAAGACTTTTGGGCAGGAGAAAGAAGATATTGAATCTTTCCGATCCAAATCAGAGGATGTCGTGCAGAAGAATATTTCTGTTGCAAGGGTTGACTCCTTATTCGACCCTACCATCTCCATCATTGTCGGGATTTCCTTCTTTTTATCGGTCGCTTTTGGTTCCAGATTTGTCGTAACAGGCGAGTTGACGATAGGTGAACTTGTATCCTTTACCACCTATTTAGGGTTGCTGATTTGGCCTATGCTGGCTTTTGGGTGGCTCTTCAACATCGTCGAAAGAGGCCGTGCTTCTTATGACCGTGTGTCCAGCTTGCTTTCGGAAAAAGTAGAAATTGAGGACAGTGAAGATGCGTTGGATGTAAGACCTACAGGAGACATTGAATTTAATCTTGAGCACTTTACTTATCCTGATGAAGAGGAAACCGTGCTTAAGGATATTCATTTTACTTTAAGAAGGGGAGACACGCTCGGGATTGTCGGAAAAACTGGGGCAGGAAAGACGACTCTGTTAAAGGTTCTCATCAGGGAATTCGAGGACTATCAAGGCACTGTCAGGTTTGGTGGACGGTCCATAAAAGACTATAAGTTAGAAAAACTTAGAGAGTCTTTGGGATATGTACCTCAAGATCACTTTCTTTTCTCTGCCACCATTGCTGAAAACATTGCTTTTACCAATCCCACGGCAGTTCAGCAAACAATAGAGGATGCTGCTTCATTGGCACATATCCATGAGGATATAAAAACATTCACTGATGGATATCAAACAGTTGTGGGTGAGCGCGGAGTTTCATTGTCTGGCGGACAGAAACAACGGATCTCGATTGCCCGGGCCCTCCTGATGGAACCGGAAGTGCTGCTGCTTGATGATTCTCTTTCAGCAGTTGACGCTAAGACGGAAGAATCCATTCTAAAAGCATTGAAAGAGAATCGCCAAGATAAAACGACTATTATTACTGCTCACAGGCTGAGTGCAATCCAACATGCCAATTTGATCCTCGTCCTGGATAATGGAGAAATCAGCGAGAAGGGAACGCATGAAGAATTGATGAAGAATGATGGCTGGTACAGGGAAATGTATTTGCGCCAGCAGTTAGAAGAATTAGTAGAGCATGGAGGATAAAATCTATGGAAAAGACAACTACCATGTCAGCAAAAGAACAGCGTCACGTTTTAAAAAGGTTATTGCGTTATACCATACCGCATAAAAAATCTATTTTCCTTGCGTTTTTTCTATTGGCATTAACGACTATCGGCGATGTTCTTGGACCATATCTGATTAAAATCTTTATTGATGACTATCTTACCCCAAGGAACTTTCCGTATGAACCGCTAGTCTGGCTGGGCGCAGCTTTTCTTGGCATCCAGATTTCCAATGTCGTCATTTCCTATTTTCAATTGTTGAAGTTTCAGGAAATTGCACTGAAAATCATCCAGCAGTTGAGGGTGGATGTCTTCTCAAAAGTTCAAAACCTGGGAATGAGATACTTTGACAGGACGCCTGCTGGAGGAATTGTATCAAGGGTGACAAACGATACTGAGGCCATTAAGGATATGTTTGTCAGTGTGCTTGTGAGCTTCATCCAAGGGAATTTCCTGATCATAGGGATATTCACCGCTATGTTTATTTTGAATGTCAAGCTGGCACTATTCTGCCTGTTCATCCTGCCTGTATTATTTTTCATAATCAAAACGTACAGGAAGTACAGTTCCATTTTTTATCATGATTTGAGAGAGCGCTTGAGCCAATTGAATGCCAAGCTGAGTGAATCTCTGCAAGGAATGGCGATTGTTCAGGTTTTTCGACAGGAAAAAAGGTTAAGAAAAGAGTTTGATGACATCAATGAGGATCACTATAAAGCAGGGATGCGGAACATAAAAATGGATGGGCTGCTCCTTCGCCCGGCCACCGATTTAGTTTATACGGCGGCTCTGATTCTAGTATTATCATACTTTGGCATATCCTCTTTTAACAGTCCAGTCGAAATTGGTGTTCTATATGCTTTCATCAACTATCTTGACCGTTTCTTTGAGCCCGTTAATAACGTGATGACGAGACTGTCGATGTTTCAGCAGGCAATCGTTGCCTCTTCTCGAGTGTTTACCTTACTTGATGAAAAAGAGGAGTCCCCTGCTCAAGACACAAACAGCAAAGGGCAGATAAAAGACGCAGAGATCGAATTCCGGGACATCACTTTTTCCTATGATGGCCAAAAGGATGTACTGAAAAACATCTCGTTTACTGCTAAGCCCGGCGAAACAGTCGCTTTGGTCGGACACACAGGGAGCGGCAAAAGCTCCATTATAAATTTGTTAATGAGATTTTATGAGTTCAGTAGAGGGGAAATTCTCATTGACGGCAAGTCGATAAAAGATTATCCAATGGAAGAGCTGAGGGAGAAGGTTGGTCTCGTCCTGCAAGATCCATTCTTGTTCTATGGAACCGTAGAAGACAACATTAAGCTGCATGCAGGCGACATGACCGATGAGGAAGTGAGAGCGGCCGCAGAATTCGTGCAAGCTCATACGTTTATCGAAAAGCTTCCTGATGGTTATTCCCACAAAGTAGTCGAACGCGGGTCGACTTTCTCCAGCGGTCAAAGGCAGTTGATCGCTTTTGCCAGAACGATTGCGACCAATCCTAAGATTCTGGTGCTGGATGAAGCGACTGCCAATATCGATACAGAAACGGAAGACGCCATTCAGCAGGCTTTGGCCAAGATGAGAAAGGGCCGTACGACCATAGCCATTGCCCACCGGTTGTCTACCATCCAGGATGCAGATTGTATCTTGGTGCTTCACCAGGGTGAAATTGTCGAAAGAGGAAATCACCAGGAGCTTCTTTCCCAGAAAGGGCTGTATCATAAAATGTATCTTCTGCAAAATGGCCTTGTTGAAGGAATTGAAGATGCCGTAAGTTCATAACAGAAGAAGGTAGCCGTAAAGTACGGTTATCTTCTTTTTTTGTTTAACAGTCCCTTTTCAGGTGTAAAGGTTACTATATATTGATAGGGAGGCAAAAGTATGAAAAAAGCTGCAATTTCACTGGGGATCTCGTTGTTGACATTAGCAGGGTGTGGAACGATTGAAGAAAGCACGGAAGCTAACCCGGCAGAAGCTGAAGCAGTAAAAGAAATTCAACAGGAAAACTTTGTAACTGAAACTCCCGACACTAAAGTAAATGGCAGCACTGACAATGATTCTGATATGAATAAGGAAAAAGCTGAGAATGTATTAAACCAGTACAAAGGACTGTTTATGGAAGTGATCAACGAGGGATCGCAACTTGAAGAATATGAAAACAAAGATGAAATCATCCAGCACTTTTCATCAATCATGACAACCGAATACGCTGAGAGCCTCGTGGACTTATACATCAAAGAAGAAAATGGTGAGCTGTCAGTAGTGGCAACAGAAACGCCGATCTGGCTGCAGGAGGATCAGGAATTCGACTTGGAAAAAGTAACGGATCAAGAGTATCACGCTGTTCAAAATATCGATAACCAGTTAAGAGGAAAGAAAGGGGTTATCTTCACTTTGGTTATGGAGGAAGGTTCCTGGGTTGTGGCGGATGTAACAACAGGTCAGGTTGAAGAGGAAGAAGAACAGTATAAAACAGGAACAGATGACAGAATGGAAGATAGGGATTCTAAATAGAAGATATTTTAAAAGGTTCTAAATTATGTTCCCCGCACAAGGGACTGCCCGAGGATAGCAAATATAGTTTAAAAAGGCAGAAGCGATGCTTAATCGCTTCTGCCTTTTCGTTTTTACATAGTTACCTGCTTGGCAACCAAAGATTTCGCTATGGATGAGGTTTTAATGAATTTACGGTTATAATGGTTCAGAAGAGTGTCAAGTTCTTGACTGTACTTTATAGCCAGAGGTGAGTTAAGACCATTAGCAGCTGCAATGTCTATTAACTGGGCACGTTTTTTTTCAATTCGATCTAGTAGCTCTTGTTTACACATGGCCTTAAGTCCTTTCGTGAGGAATGTCTCTCAAATTCTACTAATAATTGTAACTCTTAAATAATAGTATAGCGAAAAGGAGCTTTTTTTAAAAGAATTATTCACATTTTTTATGAAAAAAGTAAGGAACTGTAAGGGGAAGGGTAGAAATATGCATTAATTTCGCGCTCATTCCTTGTACACAAATTGTTCACAGGAGTTTAACACCAATGTGTCTAAGATGTCTGATACAATGAAAAAATAAAGTAAAATTACTAGGAGTTGGGCTTATGGGTGATATTAATATATTTTTGGCTTTCGGTGCTGGATTTCTAAGCTTCATCTCACCGTGCTGTCTGCCGCTCTACCCGGCATTTTTATCGTACATAACCGGGATGTCAGTGAGTGATTTAAAAAATGAAAACGTCAAACTTCAAAAGAGAAGCTTGATTCATACCATCTTATTCCTTATTGGATTTTCTTCAATATTCGTCGTCCTGGGCTTCAGTACGACTTTTCTTGGAAACGTCCTTTTTCAATATGAGGATATCATTCGCCAGGTTGGGGCCATTTTTATTGTCATATTCGGACTGATGGTCATTGGGGTATTCCAGCCTCAAGTCCTTATGAAAGACAGAAAGTTTGAATTCAAAAACAGGCCTGCAGGCTATGCAGGATCGGTATTGATCGGGATGGCTTTCGCTGCAGGGTGGACACCTTGCACTGGTCCCATACTGGGAGCTGTCATATCCCTTATCGGGACGAATCCAGGCTCAGGCATGATTTACATGACCTCTTATGCCCTTGGATTTGCAATTCCGTTCTTAATCCTTTCCTTCTTCGTCGGCAAGATGCAATGGATCAGAAAGAACAATGCGAAAATCATGAAAGTCGGCGGATATATTATGATTCTTGTCGGAATCATGCTCTTTTTCGACTGGTTGACGGCAATAATCATCTTCTTCAGTAAACTGACAGGTGGATTCACTGGATTTTAATTGTAAATATTACACATCGGGATTGATATTACCTTAGAAATAATGCTATATTTAGATAATAATCAGAAAATTAATAAACACAGCAGAATTTCCGTTTCCAATGCTGGAAAAAGGAGGATCACCTTTGGCAACAGTACTAATAGTGGACGATGCTAAATTTATGAGAATGGCGCTTGGAAACATGCTTCAGAACAGTGAGCATCAAGTAATAGGAGAAGCGGAGACAGGCTTCCAGGCAATTGAACAATATAGGAATCTGCAGCCTGATATCGTCACAATGGATATCACGATGCCGGAGATGACCGGTATAGAAGCTGTAAGACAAATCATCAAAGAATACCCAGAAGCAAAGATTATCATGTGCACTGCAATGGGCCAGCAAAAACTGGTAGTTGAAGCAATCGAAGCCGGTGCTAAAGACTTTATCGTCAAACCTTTCGATGAAAGCCGTGTCGTTGAAGCAATCAATAGAGTATTAAATTAGTGTTTTAAATCTCCCCCGCAACTGAAAAGGCTGCGGGGGAGATTTGTGTTCATTGGAGTGTGAGGATTGGGTGGGTGTCATTAGTGGTTATAGCTCAAATGCCAGGTTGAGATGTGTATTTTTGCTGTCTATGAGGCACACTGGATACAATAGTGGCTTTATGAAAGGCTCATGAGGCCCCCTGGTTGAAAAAGAGGTAGCAATAGTGGTGCCATCAGAATAATTTGAAGGACCCGCCAGTGTAAATGGAACACATGTGAAAACGAATTTCTTTGTGGATTACTCTATTAGCCAAGGTGTGGGTTAGTGATTTTTGTAATTTCCCAACCGCTATGTTCACTTATGTTTCCTTTTTCGAGAAAGAGTTGTTAACCTATTCTCTATAGCAGCCTGCCAATTGCTCATATCCCTGACCCGGCCCTTGCGCTTTTGGTGTAATAGTCTATAATTAGTGACGACAAAGTAATTTATTTATAAAGGATGATAGAGATGTCAATGACGATTGCTTCATCCATTATTGCGATTTGCATGGGGTTTTTTGTGATATTTATTCGAATGAGAGCACAGAAGAAGCCTGTAACGGCCAAGAAGATCATTCTGCCTCCGATATTTATGAGTACGGGTGCACTTATGTTTTTTATTCCTATGTTTAGGGTGACGTTGGCAGAAGTTGTAGAGGCTTTGGTTGTCGGTATGATTTTTTCTATTTTCCTCATCAAAACATCCAGTTTTGAAATTCGTGATAATGATGTTTATCTGAAACGATCAAAAGCGTTTGCCTTTATTTTAATCGGTTTATTATTAGTTCGGATTGCAGCAAAGCTAATACTGAGCAATAGTATAGATTATGGACAACTCAGCGGAATGTTTTGGATCCTTGCGTTTGGAATGATTGTTCCGTGGCGGATAGCTATGTTTCTGCAGTATAAAAGGTTGTTGAATGATAAAGATGACCTGACAACCAATACGATTTAAGAAAACCGGTAACCTGTTTTAGGACAGGATGCCGGTTTTTTTATCACAATAAAGGATTTGAAGTAAAGGGATAGAATTTATTCTGACATTGACATGTTTCACTCATGATTTTTCTCAGCGTTCAATGTGCCATCTTTGCAAATTTTAGCGCTTTGAAGTTTTAGCATTAGTAAGGTGAAAATCCTTCGCTAACTACGTTTCTTTATGGCACCGGTTGATGCTTTATTTATGATCTAAAAAAAGGTTGAACAGGCAAGCCCTGATTCAACCTTTTTTCTTCTTATATTTTTTATAAATGACAAGTCCTGCTCCAAAAAAAATGATATATAGAATGATAGGGATGATTAAAATTGCACTCATATTGTTTTTATCCTTTCCGTCCTTCTAAAACAGATGTTCATATGGGGCTACATCAATGTTCATTTCATCCAATTTTTTTCTTAGAAATTTATGATCCCTTTTAGGTGTTGCCAGGATATATCCCCGTATAATCAGTTCTTGAGAAATTGAAGATACTTTCTCTTTCAGCGCAAGTTCGCCTATCTTCCCGGCAATTTTTTGTTTTGCTACATCTCTGAACAGTTCCGGAACAGGTGATACAAGTTCATTTAAAATATCTTTTTCTTTTGGCCCCCATAATTGATGCGTTTTATCAACATAATATTCTTCCCAATCCAAATCAGACCGTCCATCTTCTTTCGGCATGCGTTTCAGGAATTTTCGGAACATGAAAAATCCGCCGATGGCAAATAAAGAAATAAGGATGACGACCCAGAAAAGAATAAAGATTAAAAACCAGCCTTCTAATTGCACGTTTTTCACCTCATAATTCTTTAAAAACCCAATTATCGTCTTTCATTATAGACAAGGGAAGGGTGGGTGACAAGTATCTGAACAGATTTTATCCGTAATAAGTGATATCCTTTAGTACTTTAAAGCGCTGCCAGGGACAGTCCCTCTTAGTGCTTTAATGTGTTAAAGATTTTTTTCTTAAAAAACACAATGAAATTATCCCTTTTTTTAAAAGAGGTGGTATACTGATATCAAGAATTATTGTGCGAAAATTGAGACAAAAGAAC
>NZ_ABCF01000065.1 GCF_000181495.1 Bacillus sp. SG-1 | reverse complement strand
AACCCGTTTGGAAGCATATTCTGTACAGGTCCATCCGCTACAAGGTATTCCAAAGCTTGTTTCGCAATACTCTCGGTTTTAGGCAAGGCCATCGTCTGTGACACGACATATCCGTTTGAATCTATTAAGTATAATTCTGTCATTACACTTCCGGTCGCTTCAGCTTCTTCTGTTGAAGTCGAAGAAGTCACTTCACCTTCACTGTTCTCTTTCGCAACATCAACCTTTTCGCCTTCCTCCAAATACGATACATCAGCCGGCGGATCAATTTTGGCTTTTTCGCCGCCTCCCAATAATCCGCACCCTGAAAGGTATACAGATGAAGTTAGCACAGTAAGCGCAATGGCTGCTTTTGTTTTCTTTGACATGGGAACCCTCCTCAGACAGTTTGTACTATATGTATACGAGCCCTTTTTAAAAATTAGACCGAAAAAAGGATAGAAATTTCATAAAGCCTTATCTCTTTAGAAAAAAGGTTCACTTGTTTTTGGGGAGGTGGATGGTTGATTTCTGCTTAATCAATACCTTTTTAAAAGACAAAGTAATTTCTAAACTCTGGGCTTCATTTTAACTTCTTGATGAAAGTTTAGAAATTGAATGTTGGTACGGTGTTGTCAGATTTCCGCTCCAGGTGCGCGACTCCGCAGGGCGGGCGGTGAGCCTCCTCGGCTTCGCCTGTATAAAAAATGGAAGCGCCCTGTCCAGCTAATCCCGCAGGAGGTCGCCCACCCTCCGCTTCAATCAACCATATCTTTCATCACTGAAACTATGAAAGTTTATAACTAAGACACGTGATGAATTCTATGACAAGGTTATTGATAACCTATTAAAAAAATAGGAACAGAACAAATGTTGTCTGTGAATAATCATTAAAAACAACATCACTCTATATTCTTATGTGTTTTGTTTGCAAGCCAAAAAAATCAAAAGCTTACCCCGCTTTAAATGAAAAAAACAAAAAACCATCTTTCACCGGGATTAGTTCCCGAGAAGAATGGTTTTTGTTTCTATCTGTTTCAATTGCAGCCAATCCAGCGCGATTTTTGAAAAGATCCGTTTGGAGCCTGTTGTGAAGAAAATATGCTGCGGTTTGGCCTTCTTTTTATTGAGCATCCCCTGGTAATCCAGGATGGCACTGACTTCTCTTGCTGTTTCGTCCCCTGAATTAATGACCTTTACCTCTTGTCCCATTACTGTTTGGACGATTGGCTGGAGCAAGGGGTAATGAGTACATCCGAGAATCAGTGTATCAATTGGTTCCTCCCTCATATGCACAAGAGTCTCATTAACGATGTCCACTGCCCATTTACTTTCGTATTCACCGCTTTCCACCAACGGTACAAATTTAGGGCAGGCAAGGGACGTTACATCTATCGAATCATTAATAGAATGTATAGCTTTGTCATATGCCTTACTGTTCACTGTTCCTACAGTGCCCAATACACCAATCCTGCCGTTTTGGCTGTGTTTCAGGGCCGCTCTAGCTCCTGGCTGGATAACGCCCACTACAGGGATCGGAAGCATGTCCTGAAGTTCCTCCAATACGACTGCGGTCGCCGTATTGCATGCAATCACAAGCATTTTAATATTATAGTTCATTAAGAAGGCCGCCATCTCCCATGTGAACTTCTTTACTTCCTCTGCTGTCCTTGGTCCATATGGGCAGCGGGCGGTGTCGCCCAAATAAAAAATCGTCTCATTAGGGAGCTGACGCATGACTTCCTTGGCCACCGTCAATCCTCCAACACCTGAGTCAATGATACCTATAGGTTGATCCACAAATCTCCCTCATTTTCATTTCATTTCTTGATGAAGTTTAGATAGATTAGCATTCAGTGTTTTAATTTCCTCACCAGAGAAGTTTTTGAGAATTTCCTGCAAGTATTGCTGCCTTTTCTCAATTACCTCTTCAATGATCCTTTCCCCTTCTTCAAGGAGATGAATCCTTACTACCCGGCGATCTTTATTATCTTTCACTCTTTCTACCAATTCTGTTTTTTCCATTCTGTCCACAAGATCAGTAGTAGTGCTGCAAGCCAGGTACATCTTATTTGATAATTCCCCAATGGTCATATCCCCACCCTCAAACAGCCATTGCAAAGCAACGAATTGTGGAGGCGTAATGGAATACTGATTTAGGATTTCTCTCCCTTTTTGTTTGATGATTGATGATATGTAACGCAAATCTTTTTCAATATCAGCAAAGATTTCCATATCCTGAGATTTGTTGTTCATCCGAGCCACTCCTATCAATACCTATTCGTACGAGTTATATACTTAGCATTGTCGCCTTTTTTTCGACATTTTTCAAGTAACTTTTATAGGTAAATATCTTCTTTAAATTTTATTGCTGATTTCGACATAATTTAAGTTTTACATTTTATGATATTAATAAAATTAAAACCGGCTGTCCTCTTGAGGCAGCCGGTTATCTTTAAAGCTTGAGTTCCCCCATGCGAAGAAGCTCTACAACAGCTTGAGAACGCCCCTTCACTCCAAGCTTTTGCATGGCGTTGGAAATGTGGTTCCGAACTGTCTTCTCACTGATGAAAAGTTCACCAGCGATTTCTTTAGTCGTTTTGTCCTGGACTAACAGCTCGAACACTTCTTTTTCTCTTTTGGTAAGCAACGGTTTGTGTGTAAATTCATTGTCCTTCAATTATGGTAACCCTCCTTGCCTTCGCCAGCTTTAAACCGCGGGGATGGGTATTGTCGGTCGTCACGATATCATATGTGAACCATTGGTGTAGAGTGACATAGAGGCGGCTTTAAATAGCAAAATAGGCAAGGTTATTTTTTACCCGCAGACATCCGGCTTTCCAAAATACAGCTCAAAGCCTGTCTGCTCTGAATAATCAACAGCTTTTAGTCAATTTTTCGGTGCTGGACAACTTGGACTTCATCTCTTCCGTCCAAGGTACTCCCTTTCCTGTCTTCTTAGAAATCTGCACCATCGTTCCTCTGCCAGTAAAACAAACTCTATCACGCTCATCCATTCCCATATAATGAAGATCGACTGAGGATGATCCAATTTTGTTTGCATTCACATATACCCGTATGGTTTGATCGAAAAATACCTGTCTTAAAAAATCACATTGAAGGTCGGCTACTACCGGAATCGTTTCATTTTCCGGATGCACCCACTCCTGCATGAACCCTTTGCTCTTAAAAAATTCTATTCTTGCTTCTTCAAAATACGTAAATGGAACGGTATTGTTCAAATGCCCAAACATATCAGTTTCGGAAAACCTGACTTTTATCCCGATAAAAAATTCAAATTGATCTTTCCACTGCTCCATATCATCAATATATGTAATTCTCATGATTTTGCCCCTCCTATACATTTGCTTGTTTTAAGGTTTAGTCGAACCAAATGCGGTTCAGAATGAATCTTCAATGCAAATGAATGAATGTTCATTCTTTTCTTACTATTATATATTTTTCTATTGGAAGAAGAAAGGAAAATTATGTTGTTTTGTATCTGGGATTCCTGGAGGTGGTCAAAATCATAGGAGGAAGAGCTTAAGGAAACTTATGGTAATATGTTTTCTTCAACGCTGGCTGTGTAGCTTTCAGAACCGTTGTTTCTGTTATTTTTAGGTTCTTTGCATTCCAAGCGACGTACATCATTTTGAGTTTTCTCCATTTTCATGTACCCGCTTCCTGGGAGAGGCACACCATTGCGGTACTCTTCTGCGTTCATGTCCGTCGCTTCCGTGAGAAGTATATTAGCGTGTTTTTATAGTTCCTTTTCGCTTTATCCCCTCCTTTCGCGTTACACACTATGGGTTAGCCAAATGATGAATCAAAAAAACCGCAGGCACGCAGCCTGCGGTTTTGGAAAAAAGAATCAAACCATATTGTCGCTTCCGAAGAAGTTCTTGAACATTTGGAAAGATGTATCACGGTTCAGGGCAGCGATTGACGTAGTCAATGGAATTCCTTTAGGACATGATTGCACACAGTTCTGAGAGTTACCACAGTTGGCAAGCCCACCGTCTCCCATGATTGTTTCCAGACGCTCATCTTTGTTCATTGCTCCGGTTGGATGCGCATTGAACAAGCGGACTTGGGAAAGCGGGGCAGGTCCAATGAAGTCTGATTTAGAGTTCACATTCGGACAAGCTTCAAGGCAAACTCCGCAAGTCATACACTTGGATAGCTCGTAAGCCCATTGACGTTTTTTCTCAGGCATACGAGGTCCTGGTCCAAGGTCATACGTTCCATCGATCGGCACCCATGCTTTAACCTTTTTAAGAGAATCGAACATTCTGCTGCGGTCAACGATCAGATCGCGTACCACAGGGAAAGTCTTCATCGGGGCTAAACGGATTGGCTGCTCCAATTTGTCGACCAGTGCCGTACAGGATTGGCGCGGCTTTCCGTTGATCACCATGGAACATGCTCCGCAGACCTCTTCAAGGCAGTTCATATCCCAGTTGACTGGAGTTGTTGTCTCACCTTTGACATTCACAGGGTTTCTGCGGATTTCCATCAATGCAGAAATGACGTTCATGTTCGGGCGGTACGCCAGTTCAAATTCTTCCGTATAGGATTCAGTGTCAGGGCTGTCTTGACGAGTAATGATAAAGCGGACTGTTTTATTTTCACTCATCTTTATTTACCCCCTTTTTTCTTAGTGTAGTCGCGCTTACGCGGCGGGATCAACGATGTATCTACCTCTTCGTAATGGAATTCTGGTGTATTTGTTTCTGCATTGTACTTCGCCATTGTTGTCTTCAGATATTCCTCGTCATTACGGTCCGGGAAGTCCGGTTTGTAATGGGCACCACGGCTTTCGTCACGATTCAAGGCACCGATTGTGATGACACGAGCAAGCTGTAGCATGTTACCAAGTTGGCGAGTGAACATTGCACCCTGGTTGCTCCATTTTTGAGTATCATTGATATTAATATTTTTATAACGCTCCATCAGCTCAAGAATTTTATTATCCGTTTCTTTAAGCTTGTCATTGTATCGAACAACGGTTACGTTATCTGTCATCCACTCACCAAGCTCTTTATGGATAACATACGCATTTTCAGTTCCATCCATGGAAATGATCTCATTCCATTTCTCTTCTTCCTGTTGAACATAACGCTCAAATAATGAAGAAGGAAGCTCTTCCACGCTCTTCTCAAGACCATTCATGTACTTGATAGCGTTTGGACCCGCTACCATACCGCCAAAGATGGCAGAAAGCAGGGAGTTGGCTCCTAGTCTGTTACCACCGTGCTGAGAATAATCACATTCCCCAGCAGCGAACAATCCTGGAATGTTTGTCATTTGATCATAATCTACCCATAATCCACCCATGGAATAGTGAACGGCAGGGAAGATTTTCATAGGAACCTTGCGAGGGTCATCTCCCATGAATTTTTCATAGATTTCAATAATACCGCCAAGCTTGATATCAAGCTCTTTAGGATCCTTATGAGAAAGATCCAGGTATACCATGTTTTCACCATTAATACCTAGTTTCTGATTAACGCAGACGTCAAAGATTTCACGAGTCGCGATATCACGCGGTACAAGGTTTCCATAAGCAGGATATTTCTCCTCAAGGAAATACCAAGGCTTACCGTCTTTATATGTCCATACACGTCCGCCTTCACCACGTGCAGATTCACTCATGAGGCGAAGCTTGTCGTCTCCCGGAATCGCTGTCGGGTGAATTTGGATAAATTCTCCATTTGCATAGTATGCACCCTGCTGATAAACGATTGATGCAGCAGAACCTGTATTGATAACAGAGTTTGTGGATTTACCGAAGATAATTCCAGGTCCCCCTGTTGCCATGATGACTGCATCTGCAGGGAACGATTTGATTTCCATTGTTTTAAGATCTTGTGCAACGATACCGCGGGCAACTCCCTCATCGTCAATGATGACTCCAAGGAATTCCCAGCCTTCATATTTATTGACAAGTCCTGCTACTTCATGACGGCGAACCTGTTCATCAAGTGCATATAACAGCTGTTGACCAGTAGTAGCACCAGCGAATGCTGTACGGTGATGCTGTGTTCCACCGAAGCGGCGGAAATCCAACAGTCCTTCCGGTGTACGGTTGAACATAACACCCATACGGTCAAGCAAATGGATGATTCCCGGCGCAGCCTCTGTCATTGCCTTTACAGGAGGCTGGTTCGCAAGGAAGTCTCCTCCATAAACCGTATCATCAAAGTGTTCCCAAGGAGAATCTCCTTCCCCTTTAGTGTTTACCGCACCGTTAATACCACCTTGTGCACAAACAGAGTGAGAACGCTTAACAGGCACTAATGAAAATAAATCTACCGGCGCTCCTGCTTCTGCTGCTTTTATTGTAGCCATCAAGCCGGCCAAACCGCCGCCGACAACGATGATTTTTCCTTTACTCATCGAGACTCACTCCTTTTCCTACAAAAATACCTATCGAGTCTAGCAATATCTAATTAATAGAATTTTGAATTAAACAAAAGCATATAGTGCTCTGATTCCGACAACGGAAAGAGCTACGAAGATTCCAATTGTAACGTAAGTAGCGATTACTTGAGAACGAGGTGATACTGTGATTCCCCAGCTCACAAGGAAAGACCACAAACCGTTAGCAAAGTGGAAGATAGTAGAGATAACGCCGACAATATAGAAGCCCATCATAAATGGATTTGAAAGAATGTTTTCCATCATTTGATAGTTCACTTCCGCTCCGAATGCAGCTGCTACCCTTGTCTCCCAAACATGCCACGTAATGAAGATCAATGTGATGACACCGGATATACGCTGAAGCAGGAACATCCAGTTACGGAAATAACCATATCTGCTTACATTGTTCTTTGCTGTAAAGGCTATATATAAACCATAAATAGCATGAAACAACAATGGAAGGAAGATGATGAATGTTTCAAGTACAATCCGGAAAGGTAAACTCTCCATAAAGTGTGCTGCATTGTTAAATGCTTCTTCGCCTCTTGTGGCAAAGTGATTGACTACTAAGTGCTGAATTAAGAATATCCCTACTGGAATAACACCTAGCAATGAATGAAGCCTGCGATAATTAAACTCTCGATTTCCAGCCAATGATATACCCCCCTTAGTGATGAAAAAATGCATAAAATAAAATTTCAACAATACTATTCAAGGTATAAACCTTCTGCAAATTTTCATATTATAACAAAAATGTGACAAGTTCATTTTACTCCCATGTTTGAGGTGCGTCAAGAAAACGTATACATAAAATTCGATGATATCGCAAAAATATTTTTAATATATTGATAATATGCCTTTCAAGTTCAAACAGGTTAAAAAGCGAACGGATACACTGTTCTCAAGGAGTAAAAATTGCCCTTGTAAAAATAAACATTATGTCGGTAAAACATTCCATCCTTACTATTTTTGCATTACGGATTTTTATTTGCCTCTCACCATGTTTATAATAGATTAATAGAAGATTGTTGATGCACTGGAAAAAATTATAAATACAGTAATTTCATGAATATCTTTACTATTCAGTGGAAAATAATCAGATAATAACTCTCTTACATGTGCACAGGAAGAGAGCCATATAGAAAGAGGGGATTACTTTTGGAAAGCAGCAAAGATCAAAATAACAGGGAGATGGAAGCCGTACCCCTGTTTGGATACGAATTAATGAGGGATATACTTCTCCCTGAAATTCTTGGCAAGCACACGACAGACGTTTTATATTGGGGCGGCAAAAGCCTTGCAAGGAGATTTCCACTTGTTTCCCTTGAGGAAATGGAGGCCTTTTTCCTAGAAGCCGGATGGGGGAAGCTGAGCTTAACAGATGATAAAAAAGATGAACAAATTTTCATCTTATCAGGTCCCTTTATTGAAAGAAGATTAGCATTAAAAACGGATATTTCATTCAAAATGGAAGCAGGTTTTCTAGCCGAGCAAGTCCAATCTCAAAAAAAAGTCGTCACAGAAGCTGCTGAAGAAATCCATAAGAGATCGAAAACGGTCAAAATTATTGTCCGCAGTGATTTAAAGGATAAGATAGAGTAGGCATGCAAAAGTCACAAAAGCTTCCCTTTATGGATCAGGGAAGCTTTTTACGTTCATTATTTTGCTGAAACTTTTTGGGGCTTTTCAGTTTTATCAAGATTGAATTCTGTATGAAGGACTTCTGCCGCCTTCAGCATATGCGTTTCATCCACCACTGCAGAAACCTTGATTTCAGATGTACTTACCATTTTGATAGGAATCTCGTTCTTAGCTAACACTTCAAACATTTGTGCGGCAACACCTGGATTAGAAATCATGCCGGATCCAACGATGGATACCTTTGCAAGGCCGCTCTCATGTTCAATACTGCTGAAGCCAAGTTCTTCCCTGTTGCTCTGAAGGACCTCAATCGCTTCCTCCAAATCATTTCTCTTGATGGAGAAAGAAAGATTGATACTGTCTGTTTCTGTTTTACTTTGAATGATGATATCAACATTGATGTGGTTTTGGGCAAGAGTTGTGAAAATCGATGAAAGGCTTGTGATCTCATTTTGAAGCCCTAATACCGTCATCCTGATAATTTCCTCTTCAAATGCTACTCCCCGAACAATCAAACCTGTTTCCATCGATACTTCCTCCTCAATAATTGTACCTTCCAATTTTTCCATGCTGGATCTTACCACAAGCGGGACACCGTAATTTTTGGCAAACTCAACTGCACGCGGATGAAGAACACCTGCGCCCAGGTTAGCCAATTCGAGCATTTCATCATAAGCTACCGAAGCAAGCTTCCGGGCACTCTTTACATAACGCGGGTCGGAAGTATAGACTCCGTCGACATCGGTATATATATCGCACCTTTCAGCTTTAAGAGCAGCGGCAAGCGCCACAGCTGTCGTATCCGATCCCCCGCGTCCTAACGTCGTAATTTCTCCATTATCAGCCAAACCTTGGAATCCAGCTGCCACCACAATACGGTTCTCCGAGAGATTATGATTGATTCTTTCCGTGTTAATGTTCGTGATCCTGGCATTTCCATGAATGCCCTCCGTTTCAATTCCTGCCTGCCAGCCTGTCATGGAAACGGCATCGTAGCCCATTTCCTGCAATGCCATTGTCAACAGGGAAATGGTAATCTGCTCTCCCGTTGTCAGGATCATATCCATCTCTCTCTTGCTTGGTTTGGCAGAAGCTTGGTAAGCTAAATCCACAAGTCCGTCCGTCGTTTTTCCCATCGCTGATACAACCACCACTACATCATTGCCTTGCTTTTTCTCATCAATGACACGGCCGGCTACATTTTTGATTCTTTCAATATCACCGACAGAGGTGCCTCCAAATTTCTGAACAATCAATCCCACATTCTCTTCCTCATTTCCTAATCAAGTTATTTCAGTCTGTGTTCAAAAAGGAGGATTAAAATAGCCGTGACTTTCAAGGAAGTGCAGCTCAGCACCAGTGTGTATTTTGGATTACTTAAGGCGCGGAACAGCAAGCTGACGAACATATTCACGAGCTATTTTTCCTGGTCTTTTGAACAAACTAGTTAAGTATAAGTGCAAGAATAACGGTCACCATGAAAAACAAACCTCAATAAAAAAGGCAATGAGATAGTATCTCATTGCCTGTGAAATCGCAAAATTATGCAGGTTCCACGTGAGATAGCTCTCCAAGACTGTTAATCTTGACAATCCTGCATCTCTTAAACACAGAACCAGCGCAAACAGATATGAGCCTGCTTCCACTTCGGCGAATTTCCCTTTCGATACCCTTCATAAGAGCCCATACTCCTCGAAGCATCTACTGATGAAAGTCCGCACCTCTATCACCACTTGTATATAAAGTGATAATTTATAAAATTTTCATTCATTCTAACACACAATAAAAAGGCTGACAATCATAATTTTATGTTTTCTAGTGATCTTTTTTGACGGAATAAATCTCGAGGTGATTCACGGGGGACTGTTTGAATTAAAGAATCATTGTTTCATGTTTGATAAGAGGCATTTTTTACGGCATCATTTCTCATGGTTACTCGTTTTATGTATGAATTGATTTTTTTTACTACATCATTCTTCAGTTGTCCTCGGTTCATGTATGAATAGAAGCATTTTTCCGGCATCATTTTTCAATTGGCCCGGTTCGTGTATGAATAGTCGCCCATTTCCGCCATCATTTCCGCATGGTTACTGATTTCATGTATGAATCGAAGCGCTTTTCCAGCATCATTTTTCAATTGGCCCGGGTTCGTGTATGAATAGTGGCACATTTCCGGCATCATTTCCGCATGGTTACTGATTCCATGTATGAATTCTGACTCTTTTCCTACATCATTTTTGCAGTAGTGTTCGTTTCGTGTATGAATAGACGCACATTTCAGGCATCATTCTTTACTCGTTAATGATCTCATGTATGAATTGTCACTCTTTTACAGCATCATTTCTACTGGTGTTTAATTGTCGCACCATTTCCTTTTAGTTCTCAAACAACTCACCCAAAATGCAATAAAAAAACACCCCACCTTAAAAGACGGAGTGATCAAGAGCTATTCCTTCAGCTTCTGCATCAATTCTTCGGCAGCCGCTTTTGGCAGACCCGCTTCTGTCAGTTCTTCGAGAGAAGCTTCTTTCATTTTTTTCATGGAACCGAATGTTTTCTGCAGCTGCTTTTTCCTTTTCGGTCCGATTCCGCTTACTTCATCAAGCATAGAGGAAAAGGCGGTTTTGCCGCGCAGCTGTCTATGGAAGGTGATTGCAAATCTGTGTACTTCATCCTGGATCCTCTGCAGAAGATAGAACTCCTGGCTTCTTTTTTCAAGAGGGATAATCTCAAGCGGATTTCCATAGAGTAGTTCAGATGTCTGATGCTTATCATCCTTCGCCAGTCCGGCAACAGGAATATCAAGATTCAATTCCAATTCAAGCACTTCTTTTGCAGCACCGATTTGGCCTTTCCCTCCGTCGATGATGATTAAATCCGGGAGAGGGAGACCTTCTTTAAGTACTCTTGTGTACCTCCGCCTGACCACTTCACGCATTGAATCGTAGTCATCAGGTCCTTTGACAGACTTGATTTTATACTTGCGGTATTCCTTCTTTTCCGGCTTTCCGTCAAGAAATACAATCATGGCCGAGACCGGATCAGTTCCCTGGATGTTAGAGTTATCAAACGCTTCAATTCGGTGTGGAGTATAGATACCCATTGCCTCACCAAGTTTATCTACCGCCATTACCGTTCTTTCTTCATCTCTTTCAATCAATGCAAATTTTTCCTTTAGAGCAATCTCTGCGTTTTTCCCTGCCAACTGTACAAGATGCTTTTTTTGCCCTTTCTTAGGCTGTGTCGTTCTCACATCCAACAGTTCGGATACGATCGATTCATCAATGCCTTCCGGAAGGTTGATTTCTTTCGGTTTGAAATGGTTGGTCTTTGAATAGAACTGCCCGATAAACGTCAAAAATTCCTCAGCCGGTTCATCGTAAATCGGGAACAAAGAGACATCGCGTTCAATCAGCTTCCCTTGACGGATAAAAAATACCTGGACACACATCCAGCCTTTATCCACAGCATAGCCAAAAATGTCTCTGTCAGTGAAGTCAGCAATATCCATTGTCTGCTTCTCCATCGTTGCTTCAATATGCGAAATCTGATCCCTGAATTCTTTTGCCCTTTCAAATTCCAGGTTTTCTGCCGCTTCGGCCATTTTTTCATTCAGTTCTTTTTTAATATCTTTATAACCGCCATTAAGAAAACGTGAAATTTCATCTGTCAGCTTTTTGTATGTCTCAGGCTCAACTTCTTTTACGCACGGAGCGAGACACTGCCCCAAATGATAGTACAGACATACTCTGTCAGGCAGATTATCACATTTTCTCAAAGGATAAATCCTGTCGAGCAGCTTTTTCGTTTCGTTCGCCGCCCCCGCATTTGGGTATGGCCCAAAATACTTACCCTTGTCTTTTTTTACATTGCGGGTAATGATGAGCCGCGGATGGCGTTCAGCTGTCAGTTTGATAAAAGGATAGCTCTTATCATCCTTCAACATGACATTATATTTGGGATCATGTTTCTTGATCAGATTCAATTCGAGAATCAATGCTTCCAAGTTGGAAGATGTAACGATATATTCGAAATCCTCTATCTCACCGACGAGTCTCTGTGTCTTTCCATCATGAGATCCTGTAAAATAAGACCTCACCCGATTTTTCAGCACTTTTGCCTTACCAACATAGATGACAGTCCCCTGCCTGTCTTTCATCAGGTAGCATCCCGGCTGGTCCGGAAGCAGTGCCAATTTATGTGAAATAATCTCGTTCATTTATACTCACCCCCTGCGGCTTCCCATTAATAAAATGAACGGAATACAGTAAAACTTCTTCAATAATCATAGGCAATTAGTCGAATTAGGTCAACTGGAGAACCCTTGGAAAAAGAATGCAATATCCGAATTATCCTGAAGAAGGAGTCACTTCTTGTTTGCCAAAATCCCTCCTCAATGAGGACATTTTGTGCCTCATGAATTTTTATAAGACCAAAACTCGCCCTTCGATTAGATTTGGGTGTTTCATCTAGAATCTCTCTAAAGGAACTTTCCCCGGAGCACGCCGGACTTCTGAATCTTAGCTGTCTCCCAAAAACAAAAATTATCCTCTGGCGAATTCGGCTTCCCTGGAAGGTCCTCAATCCTCTACCATACATAAAAAAGAAACGAACCTATGGGCCCGTTTCTTTTATCAAAATCTCTTAATTATGCGTGTTTGTTCAACATTTCTGCAAGAGCTTCTTTTGGCTGGAAGCCGATGACTTTGTCAACCACTTCTCCGTCTTTAAGAACGACTAGTGTCGGTATACTCATAACACCGTAATTTCCTGCTGTTTCTTGGTTTTCGTCAACATCGACTTTAACGATTTTTACTTTATCGCCCATGTCGGAATCAAGTTCTTCCAGTACCGGCGCAATCATTTTACAAGGTCCACACCAAGGCGCCCAGAAATCTGCAAGTACTAAACCTGAACTTACTTCGTTTTTGAATGTTTGATCTGTAGCATGTGTAATAGCCATTTATATTCGCCTCCAATTATCTTTCAAAGTTACCGTCAGTATATCATCGAATATTTGATGATGCTATAAATATGCCTCGCAGGTAATTTACCCTGTTTTCCTTTGTTTATTCATTCAGAGTTCCACTCCAGGTGCGCAACTTCAAGGGCTTAGCGCTGGAACCAGACGTCCCGCTAAACCTGTAGGAGACCGCACATCTTCCGTTCCAATCAGCTCGCTTAAACAAGCAAATGGATAAATCACATTGGAAAGCTGAATCCTAATAAACAAAGAGGCATAAGGTCTACACTTCAGACGGTATATTATAATATTACCCTCTGAAGGAGCTGTGCAATCTTTCAGAAAAAAATTAGCAGCTGCTCTTTTGAACAGCTGCCTTTTCGTGCTTATGAAGAAGCTACTTTTAACTTCTTGAATTCTTCTGTAAGCATTGGGACTACTTCAAACAAGTCACCAACAATGCCATAGTCAGCTACATTGAAAATGCTTGCTTCAGGATCTTTGTTGATTGCAACAATGACTTTCGAGTTCGACATACCTGCCAAGTGCTGAATCGCACCAGAGATACCGCAGGCGATGTATAGGTCAGGAGTTACAACTTTACCTGTCTGCCCGATTTGAAGGGAGTAATCGCAGTAATCCGCATCACAAGCACCACGGGAAGCACCGACAGCTCCTCCTAAAACATCTGCAAGTTCTTTCAATGGTTCAAAACCATCCGTGCTTTTCACTCCGCGTCCGCCGGCAATGACCACTTTCGCTTCGGAAAGGTCTACACCTTCACTTGCTTTGCGGACAACATCTTTAATGATAGTGCGCAGGTCTTTAATTTCTGCTGATACAGAGCTCACATCACCGCTTCTGGATTCATCTTTCTCAAGCGGCTCGATGTTATTCGGACGAATTGTCGCGAAAATAAGGCCGTCTGTAACGATTTTCTTTTCGAATGCTTTACCAGAGAAGATTGGACGGGTAAATACAAGGTTTCCGCCTGCTTCTTCCAATTCGGTAGCATCTGAAATCAATCCTGAACCTAATTTACTCGCAATTTTAGGAGAAAGGTCTTTTCCTAGTGCGGTGTGACCGAAAATGATTCCTTCTGGACTTTCCTGGTCGATGACAGCCATCAGTGCTTGCGAGTAGCCATCTGAAGTGTACTGGCTCAGTTTTTCGTCTTCGACTACAACGACTCTGTCTGCACCATACTGGATCAGTTCATTACCTAAAGCGCTTACAGAACTGCCCAATAAAACCCCAACTACTTCTCCGCCTTCAGCAACTGTCTTTCCTGCTGCCACCGCTTCAAAAGAAACGTTT
>NZ_ABCF01000066.1 GCF_000181495.1 Bacillus sp. SG-1 | reverse complement strand
ACTCCGACCTCTAAAAAGATGTCAACAATGTGACTTTTTTATTCTCAACCTTCAGACTGCCATTTTTTCACGATGACATTTAAAAGCTGCTTCACTTGGTCTTCCATGATAGAATGTTTGTATTTTTCATCCAGATTATCCAGAGGGATCGAAGGAAGCCACATAAGACTGCGTTCAAGCTCTTCATCAGTGAAACGCCAATCACTGTCAGACGTCAGAAAGAATACATATTGAAAGCCCGTTTCTTTCATTGCCGCCTTCCAATCACCCAGCCTTTTTTCTGCTGATCCTTTATCTTCTGTTTTTAAATAAGTGAATGCCGGGAACAGCATAAGCCTCCCTTTAAACTGATGTTCCAAATGCATGGATAATAGAGAGATAAACTCTCCTTGTGCAGCGAAAGTTTTCATATCTTCTTCCAATCCTACCGGCAGAAGCGGAATGACCGCTGTATCAATATACTTTTTTTCTTTTAAATAAAGCTCGACTTCTTTTCCATTCCAATTCAATATTCTACACCTCTTGTTTGTGCTTCTTCCCGATTATGATATCACTATCTGTAAGAGGATGAAAGTTTAAGCCTGCAGGGTTTCACTTAAATTGGCAATTGATAGATTTAGTATTCTCCATGGGCTTTTGAAAGATTCATCAGAATGGAAGTTAAAACAATTAAGAGGTAAATCCAGGGGATGATGGATGAGGTTTATTCACGCAGGGATTAAAATAAAGGGCTGACAATCGTTTTCGATTGTCAGCCCTTGGAGGGTTCTTTAACCCGGCATATTTTTCAGTTGTGAGGTAAGTTTTCTGAATGCCTCCTGATCATTTCTATCCAGAGCTTCGTCAATCGCATCAAGGAGTTTCTGCCTTTGGTATGTTTCAATACTGCTTTTCAGGAACTGCTCTGCGACAATCCTGTCCTTTTCATTTATTAACAGATATTTCGGCATGAACGGATTTTCTTCAAGGACGGCTGCGTACTGATAGGAAGCATTCGACTTGCTGAAATTCAACTGGATATAAATATCCTCATCTTTATTCAGCCTGATATCATGAAATGATTTTTCAGCATCTGTAGTCATAATATTTTCTTTATAGAATCTGAATGGCACTTCCTCTACACAGTGTGTAGACATAATCAATCCCCTGGGACAATACTGTGCTTCCTCGACAAAGTGAACCTTCTTCATTAATTGGTCGTGACTCATCAAATAATTTAAGATCCAGACACATTCACGTCTCTTCAGTTGATAACGATTCAAGAACCACCGGATGAAATCCTTTTTCTCGTTGACAGATACAGGGGTCTTCATTCTTTTCCCTCCTCTGCGTAATATTCCCCGCCTCAATTGGACAGTTACTCTTCCAATCTTTCGATTACCATCGCCCACTCTTCGTTTGATGGGTCTTTCTTTACCAATTCACTAAATACTTCTCGTGCCTCTCCATGTTTTCCTTCTTCAATAAGGAAATATCCATACTCTTGAAGAAATTCTGGGTGTTCTTTAAAGAAAGTATATGCAAGACGGTATTGTTTTAATGCTTCTTTATAGTTCTCTGTTTTCTCATAAGCAATCGCTGCGTCCCAATGGAGCTGAGGATCTTCCTCCCCCTCACTCTCCATCAGTTTGATGATTTCAAGGATATCGTCATATCGCTCCTGCTGGAGGAACAATTTGTTCAGAGTCAATGCAGCTTCCATATATCCCTGATCCAGCGCCAATGATTCGCGTATGAATTGTTCCGCACCTTCTTCATCACCGAGTTTCAAACAAATTTTCCCGCCGTGAAACAGAAGTTCCTTGTTAAACTCATCATGTGTTACGCCTTCCTTTACTGTTTCCAGGCTCTTTTCAAGCTCTTCCTCATTTTCATAAGCCTTGGAAAGGAGCAGATAAAGCGAGCTATAGTCTGGATCCAACTCCTTAACGCCTTCCAGTTTCTCTATCGCTCTCGCATAATATCCTGCCTGGTAAGCTGTGAATGCGTAGCCGAACAAAGTATTGATCTCCAAATGCTCATCAAGAGCTTTTTCATAATGCTCCAGGGCTTGTTCAAAGTCTCCTCCTGCACTAAGCGCTTCTCCCATCCTCTGATGGACGTCAACTCCACCGACGTTGGTCTTTCCAGCCTTTAGGACACTCTCATATGAACGGATCGCTTCCAGGAACTTCCCGATCTCCAGATACAGTTCACCCAGTGCAAAATCAATGATCGGTTCGTGAGCAAGAAGTCTCTTAGCATGAAGAAGTTTCTGCTCACTGACTTCAAACAATCCTTGCATCTGAAATAAATCGGCCTGTAATAACAATGCCCTTGGATAATCTGGATCAGTTTCGTCCATTTCAGACAGGCGTTCAAGGGCACCTTCCTCGTCATCCATCTCCACGAGGACTTCTGATAGCATGACAATAAGCTCGCCTTCATCAGGATATTTCGCTAAAAGGGTTTCCAGCAGCTCTTTGGTTTCTTCCAAAAATCCCAAATGATAAAGGTTCTCTGCCAGAGAATACTTCTCCTCATCAGTACCCAGATTCTTAACCCGTTTGAAATGTTTTTCAGCCTTGTCCAGATCTCCGTTTTCCAGAGATATAAGCATTTCTTCTGCATAGTTCATATATAAAAATTCCTTTCTTCTACAAATACTTTATAGAAGGGCGTAGCAGAAATTATATCAACTGATCATTATGTTAAATAGCCGGGAGTTTTAATAATCAATTCTTCCCCAATCCCCGGCTGAAAAAAACATTTACCATTAGACATAAGTACTTTACCCTTATTTACTGTAAGAATTAACATATGATTATCATAAAGAAATGATTGGCAATCATCAACTATTTCAGACGCTGGGCTTTGATATAGGTTATAACTAATTTCTCCACCCACCCGGAAATTCCCTTTAAGCGGATATATTCCAATTTTCTTCAAAAATTGCAAAGGAAGAGGCTTTTTGGGTGGCAACGGGGAATCAATATGCGGAATCCCTTCTTTTTTTAGAAGCTCCTGCCATGCTTTCACTAATTTTGCCCTGCCCCTCTTGTCGATTTCTGATGGAATAACAGGACAAAAAACTACCGGATACCCAAATAAAGTTTGTTTTATCCAACCCCAAGCTACTTCCTCCAGCTCTTCAACCGTTGTAAACTCAATGAATACCGCGGGAATATTGTTCCTCTTTAATTGTCTGATCAGGTCCGGCGTCATAAGCTTCATCCTGCATTTAAGGACAAGACAATAGTCTATCGGACTGCTGAGCAGCGAAGTTCTCCTCTGGCTGAGGCTCCCTTCAAATTGAGATAAATAATCTATGGAAAATGAAGTTATAAGGGTTGTACATCCCCGTTTGATAAATTCCGCTGTAAAATAGGACTTAAAATGGGAAAACTCAAGGAAATCAGGAAGCTCGAGATCTGCCATCACATGGACTGGCGACATTAAAAACGGGGAAATGTTCATTCGCGGAAATGTATAACGCTTATAATTGGAATTAATGGATCTTATTTCGTTATCTTTAACCAGCATGGATATATTTCGTCTCCTGTCATATTCGATACAGGGAACTTCCTCAATAATATATGCCATTTTCTACTCTCCCTTCTTCTCTTAAGACAAGCTATGAGGAGGAAGGCATAGTCATGACAAAAATCTGTAGTTGGCGGATGGTTGTTTTTTGGATAGATCTTTTTGTGAGTATTGACGGTTTGAGTGAGGTAGCTGATTTTTATT
Organism: Bacillus sp. SG-1; assembly: GCF_000181495.1. Classification (GTDB taxonomy): domain Bacteria; phylum Bacillota; class Bacilli; order Bacillales; family Bacillaceae_B; genus Rossellomorea. Next base: position 10,543 of record NZ_ABCF01000066.1, on the reverse strand, counting down.
CCTACTGTGCGACTCTTTGGGAAGAATACTACACAAAATTGATTCTAGAGAAGGTTTAAAGGCTATTTGCAGAGCGATTTCACGTCAAAAGTGACTTTAGAGAGGTTCTAAAGACCTTTTTGCAGCGAGATTTCACGCCATAAGTGACTTAAGAATCCCCTTAGAGAACCTTTGATGAGCTTTCGTCCTTGAAAAGTGTCTCTTGAAGGGCTCTGAAGGCTTTAGAAGTGAGAATCCTCAGGAACTATAACCCTAGAAAGCTTCCATAGTTTACAAACTCTCTTTGTCCGCTGACTTGCGATTCCCGTACGATTCCCGTACAAAGAAAAAACCACCGTTAGTGGTGCGTTAAACCAAAAAAGGTATTTCTATTCCCCAGAGAGGAACAGAAATACCTTTTTTTACGTTCAGGTTTACCCTAATGATGCTAAGTCAGAATAAAAGGATGGATAAGAAATATTGACAGCTTCGGCATTCTTTAATTCTACATCTTCATTACAAAGGAGAGCCGCTATGGCAAGTGTCATGCCTATGCGGTGATCACCGAGTGAATCGACGGTTCCTCCCCGAAGAGATGTTTTTCCGTTAATGATCATACCATCTTCTGTACTTTCAATATCCGCTCCAAGTATTTTCAATTGTGAAACGACAGCATCGATTCGATTGGTTTCCTTAACTTTTAGTTCTTCTGCATCTCTGATTACTGTTCGGCCTTCTGCCTGCGTAGCGAGCAGCGCAATGACAGGAATTTCATCAATTAAAGATGGTATGATGTCTCCGCCGATATCGATTCCTTTGAGAGACGAGGTTTCAACCGTTACCGTCCCTCTTGGCTCAAAGTCATGGCTGTCTTCCATCTCGACAGTGATTTTGGCGCCCATCTCTTCCAATACTTTAATGATGCCAGTTCTGGTTGGATTCAGACCAAGTCCAGGCAGAACCAATTTGCTATCGGGTACGATTGCTGCTGCAGCCAGAAAAAACGCACCAGAGGAAATATCTGCTGGGACCTGGACTTCTGTTCCATGGAAGTCCTGGCCTCCCTTTACTTTGATTACATTGTTCTCACTAGTTATTTCGCCGCCGAATTTTCCTATCATAGTTTCTGTATGATTACGTGTAGAGACCGGTTCTGTGATAGTGGATATCCCTTCTGCCTGGAGGGCTGCAAAAATCACGGCTGATTTCACTTGCGCACTGGCAACCGTAAGATTGTAGTCGACAGCAGAAAGTTCCCCCCCTCTAATGGCTAATGGTGTATACTGGCCATTTTTCCTGCCATCAATGTCAGCGCCAAACAAACTGAGAGGACCTGTGACTCTTTTCATTGGCCTTTTTGCAATTGATTCATCCCCAACTATGACTGAATGAAACGGCCTTCCCGACAATATCCCGGACATTAGTCGGGCTGTAGTCCCTGAATTTCCGACGTCCAGGATGCTTTCAGGCTCTTGAAGGCTATCCCAACCTTTTCCATGAACAATGACTGTGCTGCCTTCTTCCTTGATTTCCACACCCATTTTCCTGAAGCAAGCCATGGTGCTCAAACAATCATCAGCTCTCAAAAAATTATGTATTACAGTAGTACCATTGGCAACAGCCCCAAACATGATCGAGCGGTGAGAAATTGACTTGTCTCCAGGTACTGTTATTTGTCCTCTAAGACCTTTACTTCCAATGGCTAACTTTTTTGCAGCTTCCATAGCAACCACCTTTCACGACGTTTTCAAAACTATAAATTAAAATACCTCATACTGTGTTTTTTCTTGTAAGACCGTCTTCCCTTTTTCAAGATCACCGTTACTTAGAAAACTGATGACAAGCCTTCCGACAGCATCTTCTCTCATTTCTAAAACCCTTATGTTTGTGATGCTTATTTCGTCTTCAGCAAGGACACTTGTAATTTCCGCAATAACACCTGGATGATCAGGTATGTCTATGTACAAGTCATAAAAGGCTGGTATAGCACCTTTGCTTTTCACCGGCAGCCCGTCCCTGAACTCCTTGGCTTCCGAGAAAAACCGGTATGTCTCATCATAATCCTGATTCTCAATCATCTCCAGCAGTTCACCTGTATGTTCTTTCCAATCTCTCAGCAGCTTGATGAGCACATTGTTGTTCTGGAGTGTAATATCACTCCACATTTGCGGATCGGCTGAAGCAATACGGGTCGTGTCTTTAAACCCTCCCGCTGCAAGCCTGGAGATATAAGGAAAATTCTCTTGAGCACTCTTTGCTGTATGGACCAAAGATGATGCAATCAAGTGTGGAAAATGACTGACAACTCCTGTCAGTTCATCATGTTCCCTGGCATTAAGCTGGAGGAATTTCGCTCTTGTCCCTTTCAGCCAAGATTGAAGCTCTTCCAGTCTCTGGGCGGAAGCATCCTCACCTGGAGTCAAAATATAATACGCATTTTCAAACAGCAGGTCCTTGGCAGCTTTCACACCGCTTTTATGAGAGCCGGCCATCGGATGCCCGCCAATGAAAGCAATTCCTTTATCCGTAAGAAGCTTTGCCGTTTCCATTATTGGACTTTTCACGCTGCCTGCATCCGTAACTAATACATTCTTCTTTAAGCCCACCTTGCATAATGCTTGAATTAATTTTGTAATTTGGATGACGGGTACAGCTAAAATGATTAGATCCGCATTCTCTGCACCCTCTTCAAAAGAGCCGGCTTCCTGATCAATGATTCCAAGCTCTTTGGCAAGGCTCAGATCTTTGGGATTCCTGTCATACCCTATGATTTCCGCTTCCGGATTTCCTTTTTTGATACTGATGCATAGAGAGCCCCCGATTAGTCCTAAACCGGCAACCAGAACCGTTCCTTTCAATAGGATTCACCTTCTTTTCCAGTTTGTCTTCATCAGCCAGCTCACTGAAATTAATTTTTTGTATTCAGAAAACTTCTGATTGCTTCAATTAGGCCTTCATTCTGTTGAGAGGTACCAATGGTGATCCTTACGCCAGTCGGATAGCCAAGGGCCTTTCCAGAGCGTACGATATAACCCTTGCTGAGCAGATATTGAAATACTTCATCTCCGTCAATTCCAAAATCGATGACAATGAAATTTGCCTGTGACGGGAAAAATTCCAGGCCTTTCTCTCTGCATAACTCATAATACATCTCCATGCCCTTCCGATTCTCAATACGGCACTTCTCAATGAATTCCTGGTCTGTCAAGGCAGCTGCTGCAGCTCCCTGGGCAACAATATTATTGTTGAAAGGTTCACGCAACGGCTCAAGTTTGGAAATGATGTCTTCATTGGCAATACCATAGCCGACACGCAGCCCTGCAAGTCCATATGCCTTTGAGAATGTCCTTGTGACCAATAGACGTGGATATTTCTTCACCAGGCTGACAGAATCATAATAATCCGAAGCAGTAACATATTCAAAATACGCTTCATCCAGGACAGTCAGAACATGAGAAGGAACTTTATCAAGGAACTCTGTCAATTCATTTTCTTTAATATACTCACCGCTCGGGTTATTTGGACTGCAAAGCCATACCACCGTTGTGTTTTCATCAATGGAATCCAGCATTTTATCCAGGTTGTGCCTGCCATTCTCATCCACTGCAACTTCTTTTACCCCTGCACCTTCAATTACAGCATTATGTTTATACTGCGGGAAAGTCGGACTTGGCATAACCGTATTCGTTCCACGCTGCAGCAATCCCCTGGCAATAATCTGGATGACCTCATCGGAGCCATTCCCAAGGATGATCTGCTTTTCTGATACATTCAAGTGATCAGAAAGAGAACTTCTGAGCGTTTTTGCATATCCATCAGGGTAGATGGAATAGGAAAAATCTGCACTACTCAAATATTCTTTCACCCGTGATGAAAAGCCGAATGGATTTTCATTCGATGATAATTTCACTATAGACTCCAAACCGTAAATCTTCTTTACATCATCTATTGTTTTTCCAGGCTGATATGCTTTTAAATTTTCAATTTCCTTTTTCCAATTCACCTTAGTCCACCCTTTTTCCTTTATTTCTCTAATGCGTTATCACGTTAAAGCGTTACATTATAATATTAACATACTATTCTCTATGTTATCTATAGTAAGATATCAGCCCCGGTGAATAAAACAGCTGAAGGTTGTTATTAGTTATGATAATAAATCCGGCCTTAAAGTGTGAGCCTTCCGCAAGTATACATGACGAATATCTTCCTGCTTTTTCTCTGTATTCCAATGGATCATAATTCTGATGCATTTATTAAGACTGTCCTTCACTTCCATCTCCTGCATGGAAAGGACGGGGACATACTTCCAATTCTTTATCTTTCTTAGGGCTCTTGCCGGAAATGCAGTGTGAATATCGGCAGTGGCTGAAATAAAAACGGAAGCGACCTGCTCTGGTTCGATTCCGTTTTTATTGATCATTTCCAATAATAAGAGTTCAGTAGAACTAATGATTTCTTTTTCACTATCCGAGGATATTGTTATGGCACCACGCACTCCTCTTATCATCACTCACTCTCCTTTGATGGACAGAATAAACTCGTGAGCTTCCCTCAAATCCTCCTGGCTTAACTTCTGCAATACAGGATGGCCGATCGCCTTCAACAGCACAAACTTGGGAATTTTATTCGCGGCTTTTTTATCTCTTGTCATGACCTCGTATATTTCCTCAAAGGAATATTTCCCCGGGAAGGCTAAGGGGTACCCAAGGTTTTTCACCCACGTAATGAACTCCTCAAGATCAAAGTTCAGACCTGCATGCTTTACACTTAGAAAGAGGGCATATACCATTCCTGTCATCACTGCTTCTCCGTGAGAAATCCCCTTATAACCCTCCAGGTTCTCCAGAGCATGGCCATATGTATGGCCAAAATTTAAAAATGCCCTTATTCCGTTTTCCTTTTCATCATTCGCTACGATCTCTGCCTTAACGGTTATTCCCCGTTTTAAACAGTTTATTAAAAAGTTGGAATCAATAGCAGAGAATGACTGTAAATTATTTAGCAGTTGCCTGTAAAACTCTTCATCTGATATTAAAGCGTGTTTAATTACTTCTGCCATCCCCGATCTAACTTCCTTGGCGGGAAGACTTGTAAGAAATGACGTGTCATATATTACTGCTTCAGGATGATAAAATTGACCAATCAAATTTTTACCAAGCTTATGATTCACTGCAACTTTCCCCCCGACAGAGCTATCATGGGCAAGGATTGTCGTCGGAATGCCAAGAAACTTTATTCCCCTCATATAGGTTGCTGCCACAAAGCCCGCCAAATCACCGCAAGCCCCACCTCCGAATGCCAGGATACAAGATTGGCGATCCATCCCTTTTTCTATGGCAAAGGTCATACAGTCATCATAAACCTTTAAAGACTTAGCTTCCTCGCCTGGTGGCACATTAAAGATTGACACCTCCAAGGCATCCGGCAAATACTTCTTAAGAGTCTCGCCATGCAACTCAAAAACAGTCTTGTCTGCGATGACCATTATATGTGAGATTCTTTCATTATCTGCTGTCAGCAAATCCGTCAGTTGATCGAGGATATTGCTGCCTATGTATACTGGGTATTGTTTCGTTTCAGTTTTGATTTGCAGAATATCCACTCTCTTAGTACTCCTTTGATTGCCTAACGAAATCGTCTATAGAACTTTTAAGGCTTTCGAATTGATCACTGTTAAATTGTTCCGTCAGGGCATTGGCAAGCTCCCACGCAACTACCGCTTCCGCCACAACACTTGCTGCCGGGACAGCACAGCTGTCTGAACGTTCAATGCTTGCTGTGAATTCTTCCTTGCTTTCAATATCTACACTTTTCAGCGGCTTATAAAGAGTTGGAATTGGCTTCATAACTCCTTTGACAACGATCGGCATTCCAGTTGTCATTCCACCCTCGAATCCTCCTAAACGGTTCGTTTTGCGGTAATAGCCTTGCTCCTCATTCCAGGCAATCTCATCATGGACTTCACTTCCCGGTTTCCTTGCCATTTCAAAACCAAGCCCGAACTCTACTCCTTTAAAGGCATTTATACTCATGATGGCCATCGCGATTTTAGCATCAAGCTTCCGGTCATAATGAACATAGCTTCCAACGCCTGGAGGCATCCCTTCGACAATCACTTCAACCACGCCGCCTATGGAGTCGCCGGCTTTCTTGGCAGAATCGATTGCCTCCATCATTTTTTGAGCAGCATCGTCATCGAGGCATCGTACAGGAGAGTTTTCCGTTTTCTCCATCAGTTCTTCAATACTTCCATAAGGAACATTTTCAGCTGTTATCCCGCCAATTTCCCTTACATGACCTGCAACTTTAATGCCCAGCAGACTTAAAAGTTTTTTAGCTACTGCTCCAGCGGCTACCCTCACAGTAGTTTCCCTGGCCGAAGATCTTTCCAGTACGTTTCTCAAGTCACGGTGTCCATATTTAATCCCGCCGTTTAAATCCGCATGGCCCGGTCGGGGTCTAGTGATCTTCCTCTTGATATCTCCTTCTTCATCAGAAGATATTGGTTCAATCCCCATGATTTTGGTCCAATGGGTCCAATCTTTATTTTCGACATTCAATGCCAAAGGAGAACCCAGTGTCTTTCCATGTCGGACACCCGCTGTTATGTTCACCTGATCCTTTTCTATTTGCATTCTTCGGCCTCGGCCATATCCTTTTTGCCTTCTTCCAAGTTCATAATTGATATCATCAGCGCTTAGAGGCATCCCCGCAGGTACACCCTCCACAATCGCTGTTAATTGAGGACCATGTGATTCTCCAGCTGTTAGGTATCTCATTAATGTTATCTCCTTCCAAGGGTAAATAATTTTGTATCAATATAACACATTCCTGATAGGAGTACATAGAATATTTGCTCTTTTCTAGAAATAAATAAAAAAACACCGGATATTTTTAACCGGATAAGTTCTGGGAGAGAAAATGATATTCTTCATATTACTTAACAGTCAAACCAGTTACTAGTTTAACTCCTATCAAATTAATTCCCGCTCCAATCAGCCATAATTTACAATGTAGTTCATAGTCATTCACAAGCTTTTCACTCCCAAAGAAAAACAGAGCAATAATTTATATTATGGAGTTCAGATAACGGAAAAATACGAAATAACATGTGGAAAAACAATATGTTCAGCACCACAAAGAGCAAAAAACGCTTGGTACCGGTACCCCAGCGTACTTTTTTATATACTAAATTCTTCAACTATCGTACCCGTTAGCGTAGCATCTATTCTTTTTCTTTGTGCATTAAATTTAATTGGAAGAATATCGCACTTAATAAAGCCACAATCATTCCTAACATTACTGCATAACCCGTAAACACTTCATTACCTTCAAAGGCACTGCAAATACCTATTCCACCAATACCTCCGAAAACCAGTAGTAATACCCATACAAATAAAAATGCCATTTGTATCCCCCCTAAAATATACCTATCCATCACACTTTACAATTACCAATTAAACTTTACTTTAACATAAAATAACAACTACCTGTTTGGATTAGGAAATCAGGTATCGTAAATAAAGACCAAATCATATAAGATTTGGTCTGCTGATAAGGTTGCTATTTCAAATTTCACCAACAAAAACACAACTACTAAATTTACACACTTCTAAAATTTTCGGTAATGCGTTTTTTAAATTCCTTTAAGAAGAATAAGAAGAGGACGAAATCATAAGCGATTTCGTCCTTCGGCTGTTATATTTGCTGTTATACTCAATAATTTGAAACGGTTACTTTTTTCTATAAAAAAATGTGTCCTCTGTTTCCAAACCGTATTTGGCCGGATTGAATATCTGCTCTGTACTGCCGACAAACAATACTCCTCCAGGGCGAAGCGCCGAACTGAAGTTGTGGTATATCTCTTCTTTTGCCTCTTCAGTAAAATATATCATGACGTTTCTGCAGACAATCAAATCATGATTGGATTCATATCGATCAGCTAATAAGTTATGCTTTTTGAAACTGACCCTGCTTTTGATCTGTGGGGAAACAGAGTGAAAGTCTCCATCCTTCGAAAAATATTTTTGTTTGATTATGTCCGGTACTTCATTCAATGACCGTTCAGGATAGACTCCCAACTTAGCTTTCGCAATGGCATTTTCATCAATGTCCGTTGCTCTTATTGATATTTCGGAAAGAGGCAGATAGTTGGATAGGACCATGGCGATGGTATAGGGCTCTTCACCCGTCGAACATGCTGCACTCCAAATCTTTAATCTATCATTTTGGGCAAGCAGCCTTGGGAATATCTTCTCTTGAAGAACGGCCCAGCGCTTTTCATTTCGATAGAATTCGGTTACATTGATGGTCATCCTATCGAGAAATTCATTCAATAACTGCGTATCTTTATCAAGCGCTTGAAAGAAACCTTTGAAATCAGCATAACCTTTTTTTTCATAGAGAGAGGTTAATCTCCTTTTCATTTGTGCTTCCTTGTAAAAGGAAAGGTTGATACCCGTTTTTCTATATACGTCTTTCATGAAATGTTCGTAATCATATACCATCATAAATACACTCCAACATTCGATATTACCTTGCCTATTTAGTATATCGGAAAAAACAGTTAAAAGTTGAAAATGATATAAAAATATTCTTATTTTGAAGGAGTTTATCCATGTCTAGCTTAAAAAAAAGCCTGATTCAGGATGTTTCCCTGAATCAGGCTTCTGGCAGTATTGCGCTCTCGGTAGAAAGCCTCTATTACATTTACAGCGGATTAGTAGATCCACTCATTCATAAGTTTAGAATACTCAACCAATTCTTCGTCTTTAAAGAATAAACCGATTTCTCTCTCAGCACTCTCAGCAGAGTCAGAACCGTGGATGACGTTCTTTCCTACAGTGATACCGAAGTCGCCGCGAATCGTTCCTGGCGCAGCATCCTTAGGATTTGTAGCACCCATCATTTGACGCGCAGTAGCAATGACATTCTCACCTTGCCATACCATCGCAAATACAGGACCGGAAGTGATAAAGTCCACAAGCTCACCGAAGAATGGGCGCTCTTTATGCTCGCCGTAATGTTCTTCAGCCAATTCTTTAGAAATGCTCATTAACTTTGCACCAGCAAGTTGGAAGCCTTTCTTTTCAAAACGAGAAACAAATTCAGCAATTAAACCGCGTTGTACGCCGTCAGGCTTTACCATTAAAAATGTCTTTTCCATTTTTTCCACTCCTAGATATGTATGTATGGGTCTCTAATCGATTGCCCACAAAAAATGGTATCATTGATTTCTCGTTTTGGCAACGTTTCCATTTGAAATTTTCTAAAATTTTCGTTTTCCGATGAAATTAGCAATATCTTTCAAGGTCTTGTTGGCACCATTCTTTGGAAGCCCTTCAAGTTCCTTCATTGCCTTTTTCAGATAGCGGGCACTTATTTCGTGGGATTGTTCAATCGCACCGCAGCTTTTTATATCTTCAATAACAGCCTTTAAGTAATCTCTATCAACTTCCTCTTCGATTTTGATTAATTTTTCTCTCAAATCTCGCTGCTCCATGGCAAACAGGACAGGGAGAGTGATATTTCCTTGGAGAAGATCGCTTCCTGCTGGTTTCCCCAGTTCTTCCTCACTGGCTGTGAAGTCAAGAATATCATCAGTGATTTGAAAAGACATACCTACGTTGTATCCAAAACGGTATAGTTTCTTATGTATTTCTGGAGGAGCTCCCGCAGCTATGGCCCCAAGCTGGCAGCTGACAGCAATTAGCAAGGCGGTTTTCCTCTTAATCCTTCTCAGGTAATCTTTCAAATCTTGCTCAAAGCGGTATTTGTCTTTAATTTGTTCGATTTCGCCCACAGTCAGTTCCACAATAGCATTGGAAAGGATCTTGTGTGCATCTTCATTATCGATTTTTGTCATGTATTCTAAGGAACGAGCAAAGATATAGTCCCCTGTATACATCGCCGTCTTATTATCCCACTGAGACTTTATCGTCGGCTTTCCCCTTCTAAGGTCCGCATCATCAATGACATCATCATGGACGAGGGATGCACTATGGATGAGCTCTAAAGCTACAGCTACATTCTTGATGCTGTTAATGTTGTAATCTCCAAATTTGGCAGACAACAAAACAAATACCGGGCGGATTCTTTTTCCGCCCGCTGACAGCAAGTGAAGTGAAGCTTCATTTAAAAGAGGCGAGCGGGAATCGATGGCCGTCTTTAATTCTTTTTCAATGAGGTCGATATCCGCTTTTAGAAACGAATATATCATTTTATACTTCATTTCATTTCCACCCAGGTTTAAAATTTTCTCATGATCAGTTCTTTTTGAACCCCATATGCATGGCCGCTGCACCGCCCACATAAGGTTTAAATGTTACCTTTTCAAAGCCGGCATCCCTGAACATGTCAGCGAGTTCTTTCATTCCAGGAAAATCCTTTGCTGACTCCTGCAGCCATGAATATTCATTGTAGCTCTTAGCGAACACTTTACCGAATAGAGGCATCAGGAATTGAAAATAAAAATAATAAGCTTGACGGTAGCCAAACATAGTCGGCTGGGATGTTTCTAAGCATACAGCCATACCACCTGGCTTCAGTACCCGATTCATCTCTT
>NZ_ABCF01000067.1 GCF_000181495.1 Bacillus sp. SG-1 | reverse complement strand
AAAGTGCTAAAGTCACTTCCTCACTCCATGGAGTCGACCAACTGAATCATCATATCCTTGTTCATGGGGCCGACGATTTTGTGCTGGATGGTTCCGTTTGTGTCAATCATATACGAGGTTGGTATGGTTTGCGCCTGATAGATGGTTCCCTGTGTTCCTTCTTCATCGAGTGGGATCGGGAATGTCAGTCCGTATTCCTCGACAAATCCTTCAATCGCTGCCCTTCCCTCGTCAATCGTGGTAAGGTTGACAGCCAGCATCTCGACATTCGCTTTTTCATGGTATTCCTCATAGTAATCCTGCATATGAGGCATTTCCGCTTTGCACGGTGGACACCAGGTTGCCCAAAAGTTCAAGATCACTTTCTTTCCTTTATAGTCAGACAGCGATACTTCTTCACCACTTAATGTCGTTAAAGTGAAATCCGGCGCGGCATCCCCTTCGCCAGGACCACCGCTGCCAAACTCAGTCTCCAGACCTGATTCTTCCAATTGCTCGGCCACCTGTTTTTCGATTTCTTTTTTAGAAACCTGATTCATGATGATATTGCCGACAAACAAGCCGACCAGAACCGATACAAGCCCTATTCCCAGTATCTTTTTATTCATGAGAAACCCTCCTTAATCTGTCAATTGCCAGCAGACCCATCGTCACCAGCACATAAGCCATGCTCTCAGTTGTGATCAAAGTCCCTAGAGAGAAATTGATCAGCAGCTGCAGTCCCAGGAACACCAACAACCATATTTCCTTTTTTCCTTTTGTCAAAAGAAGATAAAAGAATACAAATCCAATCAAAATATTGACCGCACTCAATATTGACGCACTGTCTACCAGGAATTCCAAGGCCCCTTCATACACCAGGATAATCAAAGCCCATGCAATGAAGAGTTGCTCCCTCTCTCCTTTGATATATATGTATATCAAGGATACTGCGACACCAAGCCAAAAACCTTTTAAACCACCATTGAAATACAGGATTGAAAGCGGCTGATTGATGACACCTGTAAAATCAAACAAAATCACGCTGAACTTCCATGTCAGGATAAACCAAAAGACTGTATTCCCGAACCAGTCATTTTTGTCATAATAAATCCTCAAAAAGATTCCTGTTACAAAAAATGCTGCAATCAGTGCACCCCAAGTTGAGGGAAAACTGAATGCCCCTATGCTATGCCAATTCAAACTAACACCTGCCTGACTAATGTATATAGTAATTCCTTCTATCCTCTATCATACCAGCCCCCACCCCATAACTCCTCTTTTAAAAATCGAGCAAGACTTATTTCATTCTTTAGAACCAATAATTACATAACAAAGTAATTCTTGCACATTCTAATCAGTAAAGGAGGTGGAGGATTTGCTTAAGAATAATCGGCAAAAAGACAAGGAAAAAGGAAACCAGGATTGTTCGGGAATATCCTCTTCGCTCAAAGATAATACTGCTAAATTAAGGGAAACATTCAATCATCCTGTCAATCAGGACTTGGCTGTCAGGCCTTTCACTATTTCTGTTTTTAACAGGAAGGCTGTTCTCTTTTTCATGAACGGAATGAGTCAGCGTCAGGTCATTGAAAAAGAACTGATTCCTAACCTTATATCTCCTTTTCCTAACAAAAATACTGAGGATAAGCTCAACCTTGATTTTTTTTCCAACTGCATCCCGATTCAAGATATTAAAGAGGAATGCAATTATGAAAACATCATTTCCAACATCTTAATGGGGAATTCTGCTCTTTTTGTGGACGGCGAAGATCATGCTTATCTATTCGGTACAGCGGGCTTTGAAAAAAGGGGCGTAGAAAAACCTGAAGATGAAGCCGTTTTAAAAGGACCGAAAGAAGCGTTTATTGAGTCCATTTCTGTGAACATCTCCTTGATCAGAAAACAATTGAGATCCTCAGAACTGATGACAGAATACGTAACAATCGGTGATAAAGGATTGAGCCAAGTCGCAATCCTATATTTGAATGATGTTGCCAACCCCAATTTACTCGAAAAAATAAAAAAGCGCTTAAAACAAATAAATTCCGATGAAGTCCAGAATCTTGGGCTTCTTGAGCAGCATATTGAAGAACGGCCTTACTCTTTGGTACCTACTGTTTTGTATACAGAGAGACCAGACAGAGCGGTCAGTTTCATTAATGAAGGCCATATCGTGCTGTTGATGGACAGTTCACCGAGCAGCCTTATTCTGCCGGTGACGTTCTGGTCTTTTTTTCATACATCAGAGGATTATTATGCAAGATGGCCATATGGGAACTTCACACGGCTCCTTCGATTAATGGCCATTTTTATTACCATCATGACACCTGCCATCTATATAGCAGTGACGAATTATCATATTGAAATGCTCCCAACTGACTTAGTGCTGGCCATTTCAGCCACCCGTGAAGAGGTACCCTTTCCAGCTATCTTTGAAGTGGTCATGCTTTTGTTGGCCTTTGAATTGATCAGGGAAGGCGGCGTTAGGGTTCCCAGTCCGATTGGGCCTACCATCGGGATTGTGGGTGCGTTGATTCTTGGGCAGGCAGCGGTTGAAGCGAATATTATCAGCCCTATCCTTGTCATTGTCATTGCGGTTACGGGGTTGGCTTCCTTCGCGATTCCAAACCTGTCATTCAGCTATATGATTCGCCTGTCCACTTATATCTTCCTCATTTTCGGAAGCTTGTGGGGGTTTTTAGGCATAGGCATCTGCATTACATTGTGTGTCGGATACCTATCCACCTTGACGTCCTTTGATGTGCCTTTTCTTTCACCAATGGCACCTCATTATAAGTCGTCAAAGGATCTTGTGGTCCGGCCTCCGATCTGGAAACAGTGGCTGCGCCCATTGAATGTTTTCCCCCTTGAGGCGGAGAAGATGAAAAAGCCGAAAGGAGATAGCAACGAATGATTTCTCCTCAGGACAGAAAGCTTGGTACCCGGGAATTGTTTGCGCTGATCACCATCACTCTCGGTATCAAGTTCACGGATATGACAGCAACCCTTCTATATAAAAAGACGGCACAAGCAGCATGGATGATTCCACTCGTTTCCGGGCTGATCATGTTGATTCCGCTGACCTGCACACTGATCCTCCTGAAGCATTATGGGGACCGGAATATCATTGATATTTCTTATAAGGTTACGGGTAATTTTTTCGGGTTTCTCATCGGGATGACGCTATTTCTGGCAGCCTATGCTGCAACGGTCGTAGACAGCAGAAGCTATGTGGATATTATCAATACAATGTACTTTGAATCGACCAGTTCAACCCACTTGTTCTTTGTACTTGTCGGATCGAGTTACTTCCTGGCCAACCGCGGACTGCTGGCCATCGGGAGAACGGCCTTGATTGCATTTCCTTATATAAAAGTATCATTGTTTTTTATCATCGTCCTTCTCTGGAGTGACCTCTACTTCGGATATTTATTTCCGCTGACAGGGTTCGGCCTGAAGGAAATTGCCTTTCAGGGAGCCAGCTATGCATCCATAACAAGTGATCTGCTGTTTTTCTCGATTCTGTTTCCTTTTTTTAAAGATTACAAAACATTCAAGAAAGCCACCCTTCTTGGCCTGGCTGTTTCAACACTAGAGTTAATGATTTTCTTTGCCGTTTATATCATGTACTTTGACTATCCATCCATCGAGTTTATTTCCTATCCTTTTCATGAAATATCGCGGATGGTCACTTTCGGCAGATATGTTTCTCATATTGAAGCGCTATTCTTTGCTTTCTGGAGTGTAGCCAGCTTGATCCGATTCGCTGTCTATCTTTATATTGCAACGGCATTCTTCGCTTATACAGCAAAAATTAAGGAGTTTGAGCCTCTTATCTTACCCTTTGCGGGGCTCACCATCATGCTCGGTCTGCTTCCGGAAAATGTGGTCCACAATGTATTATTGCTTAGAAGTAACGTCATCTTAATGAGTACATCCGTGCTTCTTTTCATTATTCCTATCACTCTCTTGATCGTAGCGAAACTGAGAGGTGAGTTTAAAAAATGAGACTTTTCTTGATGTTAACGCTATGCTTGGTAGTTCTGACTGGCTGTGCGGATAAAATTGAACTCGAGGAAGAAGGCTTCGTGCTTGTCATCGGCATTGATTTGCCGGAGGAAGGACAGACCGGCTTGGACATCACCTATCAGCTGGCGGATCCTCTGGCCGGCGATCCAGGGAGCCAGCCGGGTTCTGAGGAATTCAAGACCATTACAATCAGAATGCCGGACCTCATTTCTGCCCGGGACATGCTTAATGTTTCAGAAACCCGGAATATCAATTTTTATCACACAAAGGCTCTGGTAGTCAGTGAAGCGTTCGCACGTTCAGATAAATTCCTTGGAAGTATTGGCACACTGGGGAGAGATCCTGAAGTCAGAAGAGATATGATTCTGCTTGTATCCAAGGAAAGGGCGAGCGATTACCTTCGGAACAACAAACCCGTATTTGAAGCCAGCCCGCACAAGTTCTATGATTTCATTTCCCGACGATGGGACACGAATGCCCTTGTCCCTAAATCCGACTTACAAACGGTCCTTCATGACATTGAGGCGGATTCAGGACTCGCCCTTGCAACCTATACGACAGCGGAAGAGATCGATCCGGTTATAAAGAATAATGAGGATAACTACTTGCCTGGAGAACTTTATAAAAAAGGGGGGACTCCTGTACAACTCATCGGAAGTGCCGCTTTTCGGGGCGGGAAAATGATCGGGACGTTAACCGGGGAAGAAGTCAGGATCAAGACCTTCTTAAGCGAGAGACTGAATCCTCAAGATATTGCCTTCACTTTTCCTGACCCAATCAAGGAGAACTTTCGGGTTACAGGGAAGGTGACTAATACAAAAACCAATGTAAAGGTAGACGTGAGCAAGCCCAAGCCAATTATTACTGTCGATGCGTGGCTGGATGTAAGAATCCTCTCGATACCAAGCATGATCAATTATGTGGACAATCTTGAAAAGCAAGAACAGCTTGATCAACATATAGAGGAACGATTCCAATTACTTGCAAACCGATTGGTAAAAAAAACACAAGAGGAACTGAAGGCAGAAGCGTTCAATTGGTCGCTGACAGCAAGAAGAAAATTCCTGAACCTGCAGCAGTATCAAAAGTATGACTGGATGAAAGCCTATCCTGATGCTGAGGTGAAAGTGAATATGCATGTGAATCTTGAAGGTTTTGGAAAACTGCTGAGACCGCGCGATAAAGAAGAGATTAGAGACTAATGGTGGTGATCCTATGTTCTGGCTGACAATGATTTTATGTTTGTATTTGGCTTACTACTCTTTACGCTATGCACGACTGATTTGGAAAGATCAAAATAAGCTCGGAGCGGTCATGGTAGGAATGCTCGCGTGTATTATCAGCATCATGCCACTTCTGAACTTATGGCTGTTAGAATATAAATAAAAAACGCTGAAAAGGTTGATGCCTTTTCAGCGTTTTACATTGAATTACATATTGATATATCTGCGCGGGTTGACCGCATTGGATTTGCTTGCGTTCCATGATCCCTGGTGCAGTTCAAAGTGAAGATGCTGACCGAAGGAATATCCTGTGTTACCCATTGTACCGATTCTTTGGCCTTTTTCAATGAACTGTCCGCTGCTCACCGATGAACCTGACATGTGAGCGTATACCGTTGTGAACGTTTGTCCATCGATGGAGTGAGTCATGTACACAACGTTACCATAGCTAGAGCTGTAGTGACTTTTGATTACATAGCCGTCAGCTGCCGCGACAATCGGAACATGTCCGCCTGCAGCGATATCCACGCCATAGTGATAACGGGGTTTTCCGTTCAGGACATCATAACCAAATTCTGTTGTGATGTATCCAGCAGAAGGTCTTGTCCATCTGCCTTCTTCTACTACCGGGGCTGGAGCAGGTGCAGGTGTTGAGACAGAGGTACCGCCGCTGTTACCGCCTGAACTTTGTCTTGCTGCCTCTTCTGCTGCTCTTTGGGCTGCGAGACGTTCAGCTTCAGCTTTACGCTGGGCTTCAAGCTTTTTCTTACGCTCGATTTCCTTTTGGCGGGCAAGTTCAGCTAATCGGGCCTGTTCTGCCTCGATCTGGCCGCCGATTTGTTTTTCCACCTTTGCTAGCTCATTCGCATGGGCTACCAATTCAGTCTTCTCTTCTTTTAGTTGTTCTTGTTCTGCTTCAAGTTCTTTGAACAACTCATTTTTCTGACCTTTTTGGCTGTCCAGGTCTTTCTTAAGAGAAACGAGGTTTGCTTTTGCCTCTTCAAGCTGCGCAAGCTTGTCCTCTACTTCAGCTTTTGTTTTCTCAAGTTGGGCCTGGTCTGCTTTTTGTTCCTCAATGATTTTCTTATCCGCACTTACAATCGCATTGACGGCAGTGATACGGTTGATGAAATCACCGAAGCTTTCAGCCCCAAGCAATACATCCATGTAACTTGCAGAACCGCCTTTTTCCTGCATGGAACGGGCACGTTCTTTCAGAAGTTCATTTCTTTCTGCGATCTTATTTTCCAGTACAATGATTTCTTCTTTCAGCTTCTCGATTTCTGCATTTGTTTTATCGATTTCAGCTGTTTTTTCGTTGATTCTATCTTCAGTATCCCGGATCTTTGTATCTAAAGCAGCAATCTCTGCTTTGATCTTTTCCTGACGGGAGATATTGGCATTGATTTCGCTAGTCTTTTCGTCAATCTTTGAATTTACCTCTTCTTTTTGTTCCTGAACATCTTCATGTTTATGTTTCAAATCAGACAGTGAAGAATTTGCACTGGCTGTGAATCCTGTAGTTTGTAGACTTCCGATTGTTAGTGTTGCTGCTATCGATAAAGTGACTAATGATTTCCTTTTCAAGCGACATGCTCCTTTCGGCTTCTATCAACCTATTAAACTCTCAAAAACTTTCTGACGGACATAAAGCTTCCCCATGCTCCGATCAGGCATCCCATAAGGATGACCAGGAAGTTTACTTGATATATGAACGGGGTATATTCCAGTATCTGAATAAAATGGTTTCGCAACTTTGGTTCAATGAACTGATAGGCGTAGTAATAGCCTGTTGAAATTACTGCTATTGGAATGATAGAGCCGAGAACCCCCAGCCATAAACCTTCCAAGATGAACGGCCAGCGTACAAACCAGTTTGTAGCACCGACGAGTTTCATGATTTCAATCTCTTTTCTGCGGGCAACGATCGTAATCTTAATGGTGTTGGAGATCAGGAACATAGCCGTGAAAAGAAGTCCGATTATCAATACCAAACCAACATTGCGACTCATTTGCAGGAAGCTGAATAATCTTTCAATCTTGGCTTCCCCATAAAGCGCATCATTTACATTTTCAAAACTCTTAATTTCACTCGCAATTCTTTTCGTTTCTACCGGATTTTCTGCTTTTACGATATAAACGTCATATAAAGGATTATCCTGTTCAAATAGACTGAAATCTTCCCCCATATCTTCCATGAGGTTTCGCAATTCATCTTCCTTAGAGGAAAAATCAATGCTTGCAATTCCATCCAGCTGTTCAATTTGTGACTGCAATTCTTCCACTTGAGGCTTTTCAGTACCCAACTCTACAAGTACCCGAACCTCTACATCTTTTTCAATATCAGTGGCAATTTTATTCATATTAAGCATCAGGACGACGAACACACCGACAAGAAGAAGTGTGACTGTTACGGCACTGACGGATGCAAATGTCATCCAGCCGTTTCTTGCCAAACTCTTCACGCTTTCACGAAGATGTCTTCCCATTGTTCTAGGCTTCATAACCGTAGTCACCTCGCTGTTCATCCCGGACGATTCTGCCATTTTCGATGGCAATTACACGGTGTTTGATAGTATTTACGATTTCCCGGTTATGGGTAGCCATTACAACGGTCGTTCCCTGCGTATTGATTTCCTCGAATACATTCATGATCTCCCATGAAGTTTCAGGATCAAGGTTACCAGTCGGCTCATCGGCGATGATGACTTGAGGCTTATTGACAATTGAACGAGCCAGGGAAACCCTTTGCTGTTCCCCGCCGGAAAGTTCATCCGGGAACATCCGTGCTTTGTGCTTCAACTTCACAAGGTCAAGTACATCCATGACCCGCTTTTGGATACTCTTAGGAGTTTCCTCTATTACTTCCAGTGCAAATGCAACATTCTCATAGACTGTCAGCGACGGAAGAAGCTTGAAATCCTGGAAGACCACACCGATATTTCTTCTTAAGTATGGCACCCGTTTGTTTTTAAGCTGAACCAAGTCAATACCGTTGACGATGATTTCTCCCCTGGTTGCTCTCTCTTCCCTGTACATCATTTTGATGAAGGTCGACTTCCCAGCACCACTCGGTCCTACAACATAAACGAATTCGCCTTGTTTAATATGAACGTCGAATCCGTTCGCGGCCATAATTCCGTTAGGGTACTGTTTATATACGTCTTTCATTTTGATCATTTTTTTACCACCTAAGTTAAACATTATAGTAATCGAAGATGTCTTTTCCCAAGGCTTAAGTATATAAAAAATAAGATAATGTAGAAAAAACTCGAATTAATAACTTTCTAAAAATATTATAACATCAATGACTAGGAAGTTAAGGATAATTTATATTACATTTTGATATCAAAATGCAACAATATAAGAATATATTTCCTCATTTGGAAGGGGTGGAATTTGTTTAAAAAGGGAGTTTAGTAGGGTTTTAGTATAGGGAAATAGCAGGTGAATGAATGGAGTGTCGAAAGAAGGGAGCAGGAATGTCGGGGGTTTTAGTTTTGTATGATTGTCGAAATTTAATCTAATGGAGGCGGTTGGTATAGAGATGCAGCATTTAATACAATGATTTTTTTGTTTACCCTCCTGCGAGTGTTTCAAACATGTCTTTTAAATTTATGTGTGATTTCTTTGGGGACTTTTATTATAAAAGGCTCTTTTCGTAAACTTTGTTGCTATTTGATATAAATTCTAAAAAACAGCCCCTTAAATAGTAACGAATATCCTGGTGTGCAAGAAAGAAAAGAGCTACTCTTCCTATTCAGAAGGAAAACCCTCGTATTCAGGGGAAAAATCCGGCTCTAGGGATTTTTCCGAAAGCAACAATTATGCGAAAATAGCCTTATAAAAAGAAGATAATAGAGCATATTAGAACTCTCTTAGAGGAATTAAATTTTGTTTTTGATTCTTTAGACAACTCTTAGTGAACTTTATTTTTGCTTTCTAGGCATTAAAGTCCTTTAAAACCCTTTTATTTTAATTTTGGAGATAGGGTGGATAGTCTGCAGATTCAATTCGTGATAGCAAAACTCCTGTAAAACCAAAAAAAGAAAGCCCGAAGACTTTCTTTTATTTTTGCTCAGCCAGCCAGTCTGCTACAGCCTCAGCTTCTTCACCTTTAATGATATTCTTTGGCATTGAGCCTTTTCCATTTTGGATGACAGACAGAATTTCTTCCGCACTCAGCTGAGAACCGATATTTTTCAATGCCGGTCCCATTCCACCGGAAAGGTCTCCACCATGACAGCTGGAGCATTTCTGATTGACGATTTTTTCAGGCTCTATTTCCGTTCCCATTGCACTTTCAGCAGCATCCTGCGGGTTGTTTGCGTCACTTGAATCATCGGGTGCATCACTGCATGCCCCCATTATTAATGATGAACCAAGTAAAATTCCCAATAGCTTTTTCTTCATTATAAGTCCTCCCAGAATGAGAATTAATGCGTTTTTCTCCCATTCCTTATTATACCAGGATTACACCCGTTTAAAACCTTCACCGAGGACTTCCGAAGCGTCCATCGTTATGACGAAGGCAGTCGGATCAATGCTTTTCACCAGTTGTTTCAATCTTGTGAACTCCCGTTGATCGACGACACACATCAATATTGGACGCTCATCATCTGTATATCCCCCGTATGCAGATAGTTTTGTCACTCCACGGTCGATTTTATTCAAAACTCCTTCGCGGATTTCCTCCTGGCGGTTCGTGATGATCAACGCCATTTTGGAACGGCCAAAGCCGACCTGAACAAGATCAATGGTTTTACTTGTCACATATAGTCCGATGAGGGCATACAGGCCTCTTTCAATGTCAAAAACGATGGCAGCGGATAAAACGATCATTCCATCGATGATCGCAACGCAAGTACCGAGTGATAAACCAGAGTACTTGTTAATGATCTGTGCGGCAAGATCGGTTCCGCCGGTAGATGCCTTCCCTCTAAATACAATCCCTAATCCAAGTCCGACTCCAATACCTCCGAACAGTGCGCCAAGAAGCGGATCAAGTGTCCAAGCCTCCCAATCTTCCGTTAGATAAACGACAAATGGAAGAAATATCGTCCCAAGAGCTGTTTTAAATCCAAATTGAAACCCAAGAAAGATCAAACCTGCGATAAAAAGTGGAATATTGAATGCCCATTGAACGAAGGCAGGCTTCCAGTCGAATACAGTCTTAGTTATAGTAGAAATACCGCTCACGCCGCCGGAAGCGACCTCATTTGGCAGTAAAAATACGTTAAAGGCAATCGCTACAAGAGCCGATCCTGCCAATACATAAACATATTCCATAATCTTGTGAAACATCGGGTTTTGCATTTCCCCTCGTCGTCTTCTATCCTTCTTTCCCATCCCGTGATTCTCCTTTGATGTATTAAGTATTAGTATGACCAACAACTATGTTTTCAACATAAACGGGTGTCTGCACTTTACCGCTTTAAAGCGCGAAGAGGGACAGTCCCTCTTAGTGCTTTAAAGGATGAAAGGCCTATACTCCGTGTCGGTCTTTGTCTTTTTCTAATTCAGCCTTTGAGAGTATAGCATGAGGGATGGAAGCTGTAAATATTACCACTTTAACGTGTTAATGCATTAGTGCGCGACGAGGGACTGTCCCTGGTAGTGCGGTGAAGTGTTAAAGAATTGCAGACATAACAAAAACCTTCCATATAATAGGAAGGTTTTTGTTAATTGTTGATTTAGTTGATCCGGGAACGAAGGTACGCATTGATGAAGCCGTTAATATCTCCATCCATGACAGCCTGCACGTTACCCATCTCTGTGTTTGTGCGATGGTCTTTAACCATGGAGTACGGGTGGAAGACATAAGAGCGGATCTGGCTTCCCCAGCCGATATCTTTTTGCTCACCGCGGATTTCCGCAAGTTCCTGCTCCTGCTCTTCAATCCGTTTCTGATAAAGCTTGGCTTTCAGCATCTTCATGGCCTGTTCGCGGTTTTTGATCTGAGAACGCTCTGATTGACAGGTCACCACAACACCAGTCGGCTGGTGAGTGATACGGACGGCAGAGTCAGTCGTGTTGATATGCTGACCGCCGGCACCGCTTGCACGGTACGTATCAATCTTGAGGTCCTCCGTACGGATATCGATTTCAATCTCTTCATTGAATTCCGGCATGACTTCACAAGATACGAATGAAGTATGGCGGCGTCCAGATGAGTCAAATGGTGAAATCCTCACAAGACGGTGCACCCCTTTTTCAGCCTTCAAATAACCGTAGGCATTATGACCTTTGATCAAAAGCGTTACACTTTTAATCCCCGCCTCATCACCTGGAAGGTAGTCAAGCGTTTCCACCTTGAAGCCTTTTTTCTCAGCCCAGCGCTGATACATACGCAAAAGCATGGAGCCCCAGTCCTGTGACTCGGTTCCGCCTGCTCCAGGATGAAGCTCAAGGATGGCATTGTTTTTATCATGGGGTTCGCTCAGCAGAAGCTGAAGTTCATATTCATTCAAACGTTTGTTTAAATCCTTGGTCTCTTCTACAAGCTCTTCCTGAAGCTCTGCGTCGTTCTCTTCTTTCACAAGTTCCAACGTCACTTCCAGGTTTTCCTGCATTTCCTGCATGTCTTTATATTCGTTGACAAGTTCTTTCAACCCGTTCGCTTCATTGATGACTCCCTGAGCCTGCTGCTGATCATTCCAGAAATCAGGCTGCAGCATGACTTCATCGAGTTCGGCTATCCGTGCTTCTTTGTTTTCGAGGTCAAAGAGACCCCCTGAAGTCCGCCAGTTTTTTGGCTGTAGTTTCCAATTGTGATTTCACTTCAAAAAGTTCCATCAAATTCACCTCTTATTAAATAGTAAGCATAAGTTATATTATACCGCTTATTGCATCTTGGCCGCAAAGTTTCCTCTTTTTCTGTACCCGCAGAAAAACTACCTGACACCTCTTATGCAAAAGAGAAGCCAGGTAGTTTGTTAAAAAATTACTCTACTTTACCATGACAGTTTTTATATTTTTGACCGCTTCCGCACGGGCAGAGGTCATTTCGTTTGATATTATCTGCTTTGCGTACAGGTTGTTTCTTTTTGGTTTTGCCGCTAGTGTCCTCTTTCGGATTGACAGCCTGCCCTTTCGCAACTTCCTGGCGCTGAAGGTTATTGCGGATTTCTGCTTTCATCACATAGCGGGCAGCATCTTCTTCGATTGCCAGAACCATGCTTTCAAACATCGCAAAGCCTTCATGCTGATATTCGCGCAATGGATCGGTCTGACCATACGCACGAAGGTGGATACCTTGGCGAAGGTGATCCATCGCGTCGATATGATTGATCCATTTTGTATCAACCGCTCGAAGAAGGACAACTTTTTCAAACTCACGCATCTGCTCAGAAGTGAGCTCTTCTTCTTTATCGTTATATCTTTCCTGAACCTTCGCGTAAATCACTTCGATCATTTCTTCAGGCTCTTTGCCCTGAAGGTCTGCAACGGTCACGTCACCCTCTTGAAGAAGTGTCGCATTGACATAATCAATGATACCTTGCAGGTTCCACTTCTCTTCTTCTTCAATGATCGGCGCATGCGCTTCAACGGAACGAGTGATGACAGATTTGATCATCGACAGTACGATTTCACGCAGGTTTTCGGAGTCAAGGACTTCAAAACGCTGCTTGTAGATAATTTCACGCTGCTGACGAAGGACATCATCATAAGATAGAAGCTGTTTACGGGCATCGAAGTTGTTACCTTCAACGCGTTTCTGTGCAGACTCAACCGCACGGCTGACCATCTTACTTTGGATTGGCTGGTCATCCGCCATCCCAAGCCGCTCCATCATGGATTTCATATTGTCGGAACCGAAGCGTCGCATCAATTCATCTTCCATTGATAGATAGAACTGCGTCACACCCGGATCTCCCTGACGCCCGGAACGACCGCGCAGCTGATTATCGATACGGCGGGATTCATGGCGCTCTGTACCAATGACCGCTAATCCTCCAAGGTCAAGGACACCTTCACCCAGCTTGATATCCGTACCACGGCCGGCCATGTTCGTCGCAATGGTAACTGCGCCTTTTTGACCTGCTTCTAAAATAATTTCCGCTTCACGCTCATGGTTTTTCGCATTCAAGACGTTATGTCGGACACCTTTTTTCGTCAGGAGTCTTGAAATCAATTCTGACGTCTCAACCGCAACCGTACCGACCAGCACAGGCTGGCCTTTTTGATAGCGCTCGGCAATTTCCTCTACTACCGCACGGAACTTGCCTTCCATGGAAGCATAGATCAAATCCGGACGGTCATCACGGGCAATCGGTTTGTTCGTCGGAATCACGACAACGTTCATATTATAGATATTGCGGAATTCTTCTTCTTCCGTTTTCGCCGTACCCGTCATACCGGAAAGTTTCTCATACATACGGAAGTAGTTCTGGAACGTGATCGTTGCCATTGTCATACTTTCGTTCTGGATCTCGACGCCTTCTTTCGCCTCGATCGCCTGGTGAAGGCCGTCACTGTAGCGGCGCCCTTTCATTAAACGGCCAGTGAAGGAATCGACAATCACGATTTCTTCGTCTTGAACGACATAGTCAACATCCTTCTGCATGCTCACATGCGCTTTCAACGCTTGAAGGATATGATGGTTCAACGTTACGTGGGACAGGTCAAAAAGGTTCTCGATATTGAAAGCTTTCTCTACCTTCGTAATACCGTCTTCTGTCAGCTGAACGCCTTTTGTTTTTTCATCATAAGTAAAATCAGTGTCTTTGCTCAGCATGCGAACGACTGCATTCGCCTGCAGATACAATTGTGTAGACTTTTGCGCCTGGCCGGAAATGATCAGCGGTGTACGGGCTTCATCAATCAGGATGGAGTCGACTT
>NZ_ABCF01000068.1 GCF_000181495.1 Bacillus sp. SG-1 | reverse complement strand
TGACGCAGAAGAAGCGGGAAGAAGCAGCTGAAGAAGTCCCCAATCAGTATACGCGCCAGCCGGAAGTGGTGGAAAACCGGGTGTCTCTCATAAATTCCATCTTTGATGTGATAAAAGAAACCGGGAAAGACAAGACGCCAGCGACAGAAGGGCAGACAGGTGATGCAGAGGTTGAGGAACCTGTTAAAGAGCTTAGTATTGATGAAAAGCTTGCCGAACTGAAAGCTCAGCTGACCAAAAATGGGAATGTCAGGGACAGTATCACCCAAAGCATCCCGGACAGCGTTTTTAAAACACTGCTTAGTTTAAGTGATGATGAACTGAACAGGGTCAATACAGTAGTTGTTACTCAGATAGAAACTACCATGAGTGATAAAATATATGAAGAAGACCTTTTTTCTGTCAATGAGCGTTTGGATACTAGGTTAAGGGCGCTCAATCTGCCGGCTCCCATGATTGATGCGGCCATAACATTGAGCAGGTTTGCGATTACACCGACCGAAATATTTGATAAGGAATTAACAGAACAGAAGAAACAGGAAGCAATGAAGGAAGTGAAATCCGAAGAGATTATTGAAGGAGAAGTCATTGTCCAGCAAGGACAGATGATTACACACGAAGATTACAGGCAGCTGGAATTATTGGGGTTGCTTTCGACCGAAACCCCGAAAAAACCTTTTATTGGTCTTGGGATCTTTGTTGTCCTCGCAATCGGGGCAATATACTATCACTTTCATAATTGGGACCTTCCTGAAGAAAGAAAACAAAACCGCCTGATCCTCCTCAGCCTTATTTTCGTCATCAGTCTCATTTTGATGAAAATCACGGCATTAATGAAGGAGCTTGACTTGGACAGGATCGGGTTCTTGTTCCCGGCAGCTTTGGCAGGGATGCTGATCAGGATTATGCTAAATGAAAGAATTGCGATGCTGATGGTCATGATCCTTGCAGCGTGTGGCAGCATTGTGTTTCATTATGAAATAACGGGTGCCATTGATATAGAAATGGCCATATATATCATGTTCAGCGGACTGGCTGGGGTGTTATTCCTGTCAAGTCGCAAGAACAGGGCCAATATCTTGCAGGCAGGATTATTTGTCTCTTTAGTGAACGTCCTGATCATTCTGTTCCTTCTCTTCTTGCGGGGTGTCACTTATACAAACCTGGAGTATACGTATTTTGTTATCTATGGATTTGTATCAGGTATAGGGTCAGCAGTCCTGACAATTGGATTTTTACCGTTTTTTGAAGCAGGATTCGGAATTTTGTCTGCGATGAGACTGGTTGAACTCTCAAATCCAAATCACCCGCTCCTGAAGAAGTTGCTGACAGAAGCACCGGGCACATATCACCATAGTGTGATGGTGGCAAACCTCGCTGAAACCGCATGTGAATCGATCGGTGCAAATGGCTTGCTTGCAAGAGTGGGATGTTATTACCATGATGTCGGAAAAACAGTCCGCCCTCGCTACTTTATTGAGAATCAGATGAATGCCGGCAATCCCCATGATCATTTGCCGCCTGAACGAAGCAGGGACATTATTATCGAGCATGCGGCTGATGGTGCTGAGATGCTGAGAAAATACAAGCTTCCGAAGGAGTTTATTGATATTGCAGAGCAGCATCATGGGACAACGCTCCTAAAGTATTTTTACTATAAGGCTTCGGAAGAGAATGAAGAAATAGATGAGGATTCTTACAGATATCCAGGGCCGAAACCGCAAACGAAGGAGACTGCGGTCATTGGTATCGCAGATAGTGTTGAGGCCGCTGTCAGGTCCATGAAAAGCCCGACTACAGATGAAATTAAGAAGCTGGTTGATAACATCGTCAAAGACCGGCTGCAGGACGGGCAGTTCAATGAATGTGATATAACACTCAAGGAATTGGATATAGTAAAGAAAACGCTTTGCGAAACACTAAACGGAATATTCCACTCCCGGATAGAGTATCCGGAAACAAAGAGGAAGGAGTTAGCACATGAATCTTGAAATTGATTTTCTCGATGAAACCAATAAACTTTCTGAGTCGGACAGAGAACTTGTTCAGAGCCTGCTGGATTATGCAGCAGGTCAGGAAAATGTAGAGCCTGCAAGTGAATTGACTGTTTCGTTTGTCACAAATGAACGGATTCAGGAGATAAATAAGGAATACCGTGATAAAGATCAACCGACAGATGTCATTTCTTTCGCCTTGGAAGAACTGGGCGAAGATGAGACAGTGATAGTTGGAGACGGAATCCCGCGTATCCTGGGAGATATTATTATCTCTGTGGAAAAAGCAAAGGATCAGGCTGATGAATACGGCCACTCTTTTTCACGGGAATTGGGCTTCCTTGCATTGCATGGGTTTCTTCATCTGCTCGGCTATGACCACATGAATGAAGAAGATGAAAAACGGATGTTCGGCAGACAAAAGGAAATCCTTGATGGATATGGATTACAAAGATAACCTATCCAAAGGGAAGAAATTTCTTCGTTCCTTCAAGTTCGCCATAAATGGCCTGCGGCTTGTATACGCAAAAGAATTTAACTTTAAGATTCACTTTGTCTTTTCCATTGTGGCGATGGCGGCAGGGTTCATTTTTTCAATCTCTAAAATGGAATGGTTGGTCGTCGTTCTTTTGATCTTCGGGATGTTCGCGTTGGAAATGATGAACACGGCAATTGAGAAAACGGTGGATTTGATAACAGAAGATTATCATCCTTTGGCGGGCCAGGCAAAAGATATAGCGGCTGGTGCAGTATTATGCTATGCGGGAGGAGCCGTCATCGCAGGCTTAATTATCTTCCTTCCGAAACTTTGGGGATTTATAACATTATAGAGTATGAAAAGATTGCAGGAGTCCTTCCTGCAATCTTTTTTATGAACGTCCTTCCCGCTTTTGAAAAACTTTTGGAGGAAATTTGAATTCTAAGCGATAGTTGGATAAAATAGTTTCACACGCATGGAACTGGCTGTCCATTTGTGAGAATTATCTAACTATTTTATAACAATACGGTAACAGCCCATTTTTTTTTACGTAAGATGTAGTAAAATAGAAAGTGGGTATTCAAAGGAGATCTAATAATGAACAATGAACAATTAATCACAGAAGCTAAAATAGCAAGAGATAGAGCCTATGTTCCCTATTCCAAGTTTGGTGTGGGTGCCGCACTGCTTACAGAAGACGGAAAAGTCTATCATGGATGCAATATTGAGAATGCAGCCTACAGCATGTGCAATTGTGCTGAAAGAACAGCATTGTTTAAAGCCTATTCTGAAGGTGACAAGAAATTTACAAAGCTGGCAGTCGTTGCAGATACTAAACGCCCTGTTCCTCCATGCGGTGCATGCAGACAAGTGATTTCAGAACTTTGTCCCCCTGATATGAAAGTGGTTTTAAGTAATTTAAACGGGGATATACAAGAGTTAACAGTTTCAGAAATTTTGCCAGGAGCATTTTCACCGGAGGATTTAAATGAGTAATAACGACCAACAAGTGTACAAATCAGGATTTATATCCATCATCGGAAGACCTAACGTAGGAAAATCTACATTCTTAAACAGGGTAATAGGACAGAAAATTGCCATCATGAGTGATAAGCCCCAAACTACACGGAATAAGGTGCAAGGGGTTTATACAACGAATGAATCCCAAATGATTTTCATCGATACACCTGGGATTCATAAGCCTAAGCATAAGCTTGGGGATTTCATGATGAAAATTGCCCAAAACACACTGCGGGAAGTAGATATTATCTTGTTTATGATCAACGCGGAAGAAGGATATGGCCGCGGAGACGAATTCATTATTGAAAAGCTAAAAGGCGTTAAGACACCCGTGTTTCTGGTCCTTAACAAAATTGATCAGCTTCATCCCGATAAAATACTGCCGCTGATCGAACAATACAATGCCCTGCACGATTTTGCAGCGGTGGTGCCGATTTCTGCGCTTGAAGGAAATAATGTTGAGACGCTGATTTCAGAAATCAGGAAAGAGCTTCCGGAAGGTCCTCAATATTATCCGGCTGACCAGATCACCGATCATCCTGAAAGATTTATCGTTTCTGAGTTGATTCGTGAAAAGGCCCTTCATCTGACAAGAGAAGAGATTCCTCATTCCCTTGCTGTTGTCATTGATAAGATTTCAACAAGAGGGGACAAAAATGTTATTGATGTAATGGCAACCATTGTTGTCGAAAGGGACTCCCAAAAAGGAATCATTATCGGGAAACAGGGCGGAATGCTGAAAGAAATCGGAAAGCGTGCAAGAGTCGATATCGAAAATCTGCTTGGTTCCAAGGTCTATCTGGAACTTTGGGTGAAAGTTCAGAAAGACTGGCGGAATAAGTTGTCAAACCTGCGTGATTTTGGTTTCAATGATGATTATTAAAATGTAAAATCTGGTAGTTTTACAATATTTACGTCTCATGTTTTTTTGTTAAAAGGTCAATCTAATAACACAAAGGCAAGCAGCTAGTTTAAAACATGAAAGGCGGGGTTTTTATGTTGGACTTTACCTGGAAGGTGTTTTCACAAACAGGTAGCATAGACACATATTTACTTTTCAAAGAACTTGAGTCATCAGATGACGACGGAATCCTGGATTATGATGAAGAACTAGCAGAGTTAGACCATCCAATCTCTTAAGCCCATATGTGCGGGTTGAAGATTGAGCCGTTTAAAATTCTATATTGAGATAAAATATGCTTAATCACATGGGCTATCACCCGAAACTATCTTATTCCCTCGGGAGGTGGCTGTATGCTGCAAAAATGCGAAGGTATTGTCATCAGAACAAATAACTATGGTGAATCGAATAAAATTGTAACAATCTATTCTAGAGAAAATGGGAAATTGGGGGTAATGGCTAGAGGGGCGAAAAAAACCAACAGCCGGTTATCCTCGGTTTCCCAACTTTTTACATACGGATATTTCCTGTACCAAAAGAGCAGCGGCCTGGGAACCTTGCAGCAGGCGGATACCATTGCATCTATGCGTAATATAAGGGAAGACCTTTTCAAAACAGCGTACGCCACGTATGTAGTGGATCTCATTGATAAAGGAACAGAAGAACGAAAGCCAAACCCTTTTCTGTTTGAAATGCTTTTTCAGACCCTCACTTATATTAATGAGGAATATGACCCGGATATCGTCACACATATTTTTGAAATGAAAATGCTCCCTGTCCTGGGGCTTCACCCTTCATTGGATAAATGTGCTGTATGTGGTGAAACGGAGGGAGAATTCTCCTTTTCCTTTAAGGAAAATGGCATCATCTGTCATCGCTGTATTGGAAATGATCCTTATCATTATAAAGTTTCGCCCCAGACGATTAAACTCTTAAGACTGTTCTATCATTTTGACATGAATCGCTTAGGAACAATATCCTTGAAAGAATCTACAAAGGAAGAACTTAAGAAAATCATCAGAACTTACTATGATGAATATTCTGGTCTATATCTTAAATCCAGGAAGTTTCTGGACCAAATAGACAGAATGAAGGATCTGATGTGAATGGGGCTGACAGCAGAAATGCTGTCAGCTCTTTTTAGTTGGGATAGGTTAATTTGGGGGAGTGACCTCCAAAAATTTTGAGCCACTTAGTCTCAACAACTTTCTTTACGGACAAAAAATCTCTCTAAATAGTCACCTTCCCGAGGATTCCCCGAATCTTTCCGGCCTAATAAGCTTCTAAATGGGCCAACATCCAGTGGAATTCGGGTTCACACTGGCCCAATAAGCCCCTATATGGACCAATACCTCAAGGAATTAGAATCTCAACAACCCAATTGCCTCTAAATGGGCCAAGGTCCCAAAGAAATTCGAATCTCATCGGCTCGATAAGTCACTAAATGGGCCAAGATCCAGTGGAAATCCGAATCTCAATGACCCGATAAGTCATTAAATGGCCCAAGATCCAGCGGAAATCCGAATCTCAATGGGCCGATAAGTCACTAAATGGGCCAAGATCCAGGGGAAATCCGAATCTCAATGACCCGATAAGTCATTAAATGGCCCAAGATCCAGCGGAAATCCGAATCTCAATGGGCCGATAAGTCACTAAATGGGCCAAGATCCAGGGGAAATCCAAATCTCAACGGACCAAGAAGTCTCTAAATGGGCCAAGATCGCGAGGAATTCTGAATCTCACTAGCCCAATTAGCCTCTAAATGGGTTAAGATCCAGTGGAATTCCGATTCTCATTGGCCCAATTAGCCTCTAAATGGGCCAAGATCCAGTGGAATTTCAAATTTCCTTGGCCCGATAAGTCTCTAAATGGGCCAAGATCGCGAGGAATTCTGAATCTCACTGGCCCAATTAGCCTCTAAATGGGTTAAGATCCAGTGGAAATCCGAATCTCAACGGCCCGATAAGTCACTAAATGCGCCAAGATCCAGTGGAATTCCGGTTCTCATTGGCCCAATAAGTCATTAAATGGCCCAAGGTCCAGCGGAAATCCGAATCTCATTGGGCCGTTACCACTCTAATTGGGCCAAGATCCCAAAGAAATTCGAATCTCATCGGCCCGATAAGTCACTAAATGGGCCAAGATCCAGTGGAAATCCGAATCTCACTGGCCCGATAACTCTCTAATTGGGCCACCATCCCAGAGAAATTCGAATCTCATTGGCCCAATTAGCCTCAACTGATCGAACATCCCACGGGTTTCAAACTCTCATCCCCCCAAAAAAATCTATATAACACAAAAGCTTGCAAGACATATTCCTAACGGAACTGATCTGCAAGCTTTTAAATAATTTATAAACGTTTAATTAGAATTGAATTTTTTCTTCAAGGAAGTTCTTAACTTCGCTGATTGGCATGCGAACCTGGTCCATAGTGTCACGGTCGCGTACTGTTACCTGCCCGTCTTCCACAGAGTCAAAATCGAATGTGATACAGAATGGTGTACCGATTTCATCCTGACGTCTGTAACGCTTCCCGATTGAAGCTGTTTCATCAAAATCAACCATTAGATCTTTTGATAATTCCTCATACACTTTAAATGCTTCGTCCGAAAGCTTCTTTGAAAGAGGAAGTACTGCAGCTTTGAAAGGAGCAAGAGCAGGATGGAAACGAAGAACGGTTCTCTTTTCGTTTTCAAGCTCTTCTTCTTCATAAGCATCGCAAAGGTAAGCAAGAGTTACACGGTCCGCTCCCAATGATGGTTCAATACAGTAAGGAACAAATTTTTCATTTGTCTGTGGATCCATGTAATGGAAATCTTCATTTGAGTGTTCCATGTGGCGCTTAAGATCGAAGTCGGTACGGTCTGAGATGCCCCATAACTCGCCCCAGCCAAACGGGAATTTATACTCGATGTCTGTAGTTGCATTGCTGTAATGAGACAATTCATCATCGTCATGGTCACGAAGTCTCATATTATCTTCTTTCATGCCCAATGTTAACAGCCAGTTTTTACAGAATTCTCTCCAGTAGGAATGCCATTCAAGGTCTTCCCCGGGCTTGCAGAAGAATTCAAGCTCCATTTGTTCGAATTCACGGGTACGGAATGTAAAGTTACCTGGAGTGATTTCATTACGGAAACTTTTTCCGATTTGCCCAATTCCGAAAGGAACTTTTTTACGCATTGAACGTTGGACATTCTTAAAGTTAACAAAAATCCCCTGCGCTGTTTCAGGGCGAAGGAAGATTTCGTTAGTGGATGATTCTGTCACACCCTGGTGAGTCTTAAACATAAGGTTGAATTGACGGATTTCTGTGAATTCACGGCTTCCGCAGGACGGGCATGCGATTTCATATTCATCCATGATTTCTGCCATTCTTTCAAATGGGAGGCCGTCGACAATCATTTCAACGCCTTTTTCATCAAGGGCATTTTCAATGATTTTATCTGCACGGTGACGGGTCTTACAGTTTTTACAGTCAATCATTGGGTCATTAAAGTTCCCGACGTGTCCAGAAGCTACCCAGGTCTGCGGGTTCATGAGGATGGATGCATCCAGCCCTACGTTATATGGGGATTCCTGGATGAATTTTTTCCACCATGCCTTTTTGATATTATTTTTCAGTTCGACACCGAGGGGACCATAATCCCACGTATTCGCAAGGCCTCCATATATTTCAGAACCTGGAAACACGAATCCCCTGTGCTTTGCTAAGTTTACGATTTCTTCCATTGACAATGTGAACAACTCCTTCAAAATTTTTAAAAATAAAAAAAGCTCATCCTTAGGCTAATGCCTAGGGACGAGCTTTGCCCGCGGTTCCACCCTAGTTGATATACGCTGGTATATCCACTTTCGTTTTAAGATGCTCGGGATTGCCGTTTCCTTGTATTCCGGGCTTTCACCACCCCCGGATCGCTAAGGTACAAGTACTTATATTTCCGTCAATGCATATTTCAATATGAATTTTGAGCTTCCAAGAAAGTACATCTTGGAAAGATGGAATAATTTTATCACTTTCCATAAGAATATACAACATGTGAAGAACAATACAAAATGATTGCAGTTCTAAGATGAAAAAGCTAACCTATTGAAAGGAGGCTTCATCTGTGCTGTTTTGTGGTAAAATAACCTATTACGAAAAGTCTTTCTTTTCTTTTCGATTTAATAGTATATAATATTTAGTATAAAGTATAACACTTATTTTATACATTGTCCGTTAGGTGGTGAGCAAGATGGAACTAAATAATCGGCAGGAGTATATTCTGCAAATTGTAAAAGATAATGGACCGATAACCGGAGAGCAGATTGCTGAGAGGCTGAACCTGACCCGAGCCACATTAAGGCCCGATTTGGCCATTTTGACTATGGCAGGCTATTTGGACGCAAGGCCGCGTGTGGGATACTTCTACTCAGGAAAGACCGGTACACAGCTGTTAACAGATAACCTTAAAAAGATATTAGTGAGAAATTATCAATCCATTCCTGTAGTTGTGAATGAGAATGTTTCAGTATATGATGCAATAGTTACGATGTTCCTAGAAGATGTCGGAACCTTATTTGTTATAGATGAAAATACACATCTCGTGGGTGTTCTTTCCCGAAAAGACCTGCTCCGTGCAAGCATAGGGAAACAGGAGCTGACATCAATACCAGTGAATATCATTATGACAAGGATGCCCAATATCACGACTTGTGAAAAAGATGACTTGCTGATTGATGTAGCAAAGAGCTTGATTGAGAAACAGATTGATGCCGTTCCGGTTGTGAATGTGACAGAAAACGGAGATCTTGAAGTAACCGGCCGGATCACAAAGACGAATGTTACAAAAGCATTTGTTGCTTTGGCGGAAGAAGATATATAAATAGTAACTTTGACTGGTGGTGAAGATTTTGAAAGAACCGTACATTTATGTTGTTTCTGATTCAGTGGGAGAAACGGCTGAGCTTGTTACAAAAGCAGCAATCAGCCAATTTGACGGTTCCAATACCGTCATCAAGCGTTTCCCGTATGTAGAAGATTTTTCTCATCTTGATGAAGTTCTTTCATTGGCGAAATTGAATAATGGGTTGATCGTTTATACATTGGTGAAACCTGATATGAGAAAGTACCTGAAAGAACAGGCAGAAAAGGAACAGTTATATGCTTTTGATATCATGGGACCGATTATGGAAACTTATCAGAAGAAGTATGATAAGGCTCCATTAAATGAACCGGGAGTAGTCCACAAGCTTGACGCTGACTATTTTAAGAAGGTCGAAGCGATTGAATTCGCGGTGAAATATGATGACGGCAGAGATCCACGCGGACTTTTAAGAGCGGATATTGTCCTGATAGGTGTATCAAGGACTTCCAAAACACCTTTGTCTCAATACTTGGCGCTAAAAAGGCTGAAGGTGGCGAATGTACCACTCGTACCGGAGGTCGACCCGCCGGAAGAACTCTTTAAAGTTCCTGCCTCGAAATGTTTTGGCTTGAAGGCTGCTCCTGAGAAACTGAACAGCATTAGAAGAGAAAGATTGAAATCCCTGGGTTTGAATGATCAGGCAAGCTACGCAAACCTTGATCGAATTCAGCAGGAAATTGAATACTTCGAGAAAATTGTTGATAAAATCGGCTGCCGAGTTGTAGATGTTACCAATAAAGCCGTCGAAGAAACAGCCAATATCATCATGCATGAAATTCACAAATCGAACTAAGGATGACACTGAATGTCATCCTTTTTCTTATGGAGGTTATCTTTTTCACGCAGATGACCTGAAGTTCAAACAACACGTTTCATTTGAACAACAAAGCTTATGTACCAATGACCTTTTTTTAAAGAGTGACCTTTTCTTATAAAGAATTGATTGGAGCGGAAGGTATGTGACCGCCCCTCGAAGTCACGTAATGGAGCGGAAATGCCGAGACTATTCAGCTAATACAATAACGGTTAAGAAAATTAGAAATAAAAAAATTCAGTAATACTGTTGCTTCAGAAAAAATATATTGTATACGGGGATTTTAGTGGTCAAACTGAAGAAGATATACTATAATAAAAAATTGTGATAAAAATATATTCAAAAATAGGTTTAGACTGATGTGTAAACGAATAAACTAATTATTGGGTTATGTCAAGTCACTTACAAAGAAAAAAATCGACAAAATGTTATCTTTATCATGATTGACGTGAAAGTTGTCATATGAAGAAGGATATTTTGAGGTGATGTAGAATAGGTAATAATAGCAGCCGGGACACTGTCATCTTTGTGGATGCCGATGCATGTCCTGTAAAAGAAGAAATTACAGACATTTCTAAAGTGTTTGGATTAAAGGTCATTTTCATCGCATCCAATGCCCATAGAAAAAACACCCCTGAAGCGGGAGAGTGGGTATATGTGGATTCGTCCAAAGAGGCAGCTGACCTTTATATCATGAACCATATCAAAAAAGGGGATTTGCTCGTCACCCAGGATATTGGGCTGGCAAGCATCGTATTGCCAAAAGGCGTTTATGCGATTTCTCCGAGGGGAAAAGAGTTTAGAGAAGAAACCATCTCTACAGCTTTGGATTTCCGGTATCTGTCCGCGAAGGAAAGGCGGAAAGGAAAATTTGGAAAGGGACCAAAGCCATATACTGCAGAGGATAGAGATAGGTTTGTTTTTACATTTAAAAAAATATTGTCGAATTTTGCAGGAAATCAATAGGATTTATTGAATGCATTATTTAGAGTAAATAACGATCAGGTGATGTATTTGTGACGGGGAGAATTCCTGAAGAAAAAATCAATGAGATTCGTCAGTCAATTGATATAGTGGACGTCATAAGCGATTACGTTCAGCTGAAGAAACAGGGGAGAAACTATTTTGGTCTCTGTCCATTCCATGGGGAAAGCACGCCATCATTCTCTGTCTCACCTGATAAACAGATCTTCCACTGTTTTGGATGTGGAGCTGGAGGAAATGCATATACTTTTCTAATGGATATAGATGGTATTTCATTTCAGGAAGCTGTCGTGAAGCTTGCCGAGAAAACCGGCCAGGAACTTTCGGTTGATGTAAGTCCGGTGGAGACACCAGCCAGCAGAGATGAAGAAAAGATGATAGAAGCCCATGAGCTGTTAAGTAAATTCTATCATCATTTGCTCGTAAATACAAAAGAGGGTCAGGATGCTCTGGAGTACCTGCTCCAAAGAGGCTTTACTCGTGAAAGTATCGATAAATTCCAAATAGGCTGGAGTCTTCCAAGCTGGGAATTCACCGTAAACTTTTTAACGAAACGGGGCTTTGCTCCCGAATTGATGGAACAAGCCGGACTTCTGGTTAAGAGAGAAGGCGAAGAGCAGTACTTTGACCGTTTCAGGGGAAGAATTATGTTTCCGATCCATGACCACCGCGGAAAAACGATTGCTTTTTCCGGGAGGGCGATGGGAGAAGAACAGCCTAAGTATCTAAACAGTCCTGAAACTATAATTTTCAACAAGAGCTCTGTCCTTTATAATTTTCATAATGCACGACCTGTGATCAGAAGGAGAAGCCAGGCCGTTTTGTTTGAAGGGTTTGCCGATGTCATATCTGCCGACAGGGCGGGTGTGGAAAACGGCATCGCTTCAATGGGAACTTCACTGACTCCGAAGCATATGCAAATGCTCAAAAGGGTAACGGACTCAATCATCATCTGTTACGACGGCGATAAAGCCGGAATGGAAGCCGCTTTTCGAGCTGCTAAAATGCTCAGTGAAGATCAATTTAATTTAAGGGTTGCGATGATTCCTGAAAAACTAGATCCTGATGACTACATCAAAAAGTACAGCGGTGAAAAGTTTCAAAATGATGTAATAGGGGCAAGTTTGACTTTCATGGCATTCAAACTTATTTACTTCCGTCAAGGAAAAAATTTGAATGATGAAGGAGATAGGCTTCAGTATATAGAAGAAGTATTAAGAGAAATAAGCTCACTGCAGAATCACATTGAACGTGACTACTATCTTCGCCAGCTTGCCGATGAATTTTCATTATCATTGCAGGCGCTTCAGCAGCAGCAGAAACAGGTTTACTTCTCTAACAAGAAGTCGGATAAAAGGGAACAAAGAAAGCAAGATTTTGTTCAGCCAATGCAGCCGAAAGCTGAAAATAAACTGTTTCCTGCGTATCATACTGCTGAAAGAAGGCTGATTGCCCATATGATGAAAAATCCTGATATCTGTTTTAAAGTGCAGGATCTGTTGGGCGGCAACTCATTTAACCTTGATGAGCACCAAGCAATCATAACCTATTTATTTGGCTATTATGAAGAGGGGAATGAGGCGGATTCCAGTGGATTCATACAATTCCTGCCAGACAACAGGCTCAGGAGGGTCGTATCTGAAATAGGGATGATGTCTGTTTCAGAAGAATGCAGTGAACAGGAATTAATTGATTATGTAAATCAGGTGTTAAAACATCAAAAGATGTTGACAATAAAAGAAAAACAATTAGCCCAAAAAGAAGCGGAAAGACAAAAAGATTATAACAAAGCTGCTTTGATTGCTATGGAAATCGTGCAGCTGAGAAGATCGTTATAAAGCGGAATCAATTGCAAGGAAGTTGGAAGGAGGGGAACAAATGGCTGAAAAGTCAGCACGTTCCAAAGAGGTAGAGTCAGAAGTTACAGTAGACCAGGTGAAAGAACAGTTAATGGAGCTCGGAAAAAAACGAGGCGTATTAACATATGAAGATATCGCAGAGAAATTAGCTAATTTTGAATTGGAATCAGACACGATGGATGAGTTTTATGAACAGCTTGGTGAGCAAGGGGTAGAAATCATCAATGAAAATGAGGAAGATGATGACCCTAATATTCAGCAGCTGAATAAAGCTGATGACGAAGAGTTTGACCTGAATGACTTAAGTGTTCCTCCCGGAGTCAAAATCAATGACCCAGTGCGCATGTACTTAAAGGAAATCGGAAGAGTCGATCTTCTTTCTGCACAAGAGGAAATCTCTCTGGCCAACCGGATTGAAGAAGGAGACGAGGAAGCGAAGCGACGTCTTGCTGAAGCAAACCTTCGACTGGTCGTAAGTATTGCCAAGAGATATGTAGGACGTGGAATGTTGTTCCTTGATTTGATCCAGGAAGGGAACATGGGTCTGATTAAAGCGGTTGAAAAATTTGATTACCGTAAAGGATTCAAATTCAGTACGTATGCCACTTGGTGGATCCGACAAGCGATCACACGTGCCATTGCGGACCAGGCAAGAACCATCC
Source organism: Bacillus sp. SG-1 (assembly GCF_000181495.1). Lineage (GTDB taxonomy): Bacteria > Bacillota > Bacilli > Bacillales > Bacillaceae_B > Rossellomorea. The sequence goes on along the minus strand of NZ_ABCF01000068.1, from coordinate 330 downwards.
GTATCCCTGTTCATATGGTAGAGACCATTAACAAACTAATCAGGGTGCAGCGTCAGCTCCTGCAGGATTTAGGCCGTGAACCTTCACCTGAAGAGATTGCTGAAGAGATGGACTTGACACCTGAAAAAGTTAGAGAAATCCTTAAGATTGCTCAAGAGCCAGTTTCTCTTGAAACACCAATCGGTGAAGAGGATGATTCTCACCTTGGTGACTTTATTGAAGACGCGGAGGCTCAATCTCCTTCTGAACATGCTGCGTATGAACTGCTTAAAGAACAGTTGGAGGATGTTCTCGATACTTTGACAGACAGAGAGGAAAACGTCCTTAGAT
>NZ_ABCF01000069.1 GCF_000181495.1 Bacillus sp. SG-1 | reverse complement strand
GATATCTTCGTCAGCATCAACGTTGTAATTGCTGATGAAGAGTTCTTTAGTGCCGCCTTCCAGTTCTGCCGGCAGTTCGAACACCGGTGTGTCACCTGAGAAGTTCAGCATGACAATCATCTTCTGGTCTTCATACTCTCTCACGTAAGCATAGATTTTGTCGTGCTCCGGCATGATGAGATCATAAGAACCGTAAACCATGATTGGGTTTTCTTTACGAAGTTCGATCAATTTTTTATAGTAGTGGAAAACGGAATTTGGGTCTTCCATTGCCTGCTTCGCATTGATCTCTTTGTAGTTCGGGTTCATCTGGATCCAAGGCGTGCCTGTTGTGAAACCGCCATGGTCGCTGTCATCCCATTGAATCGGAGTACGTGCATTGTCACGGCCTTTCACATAGATGGATTCCATGACCTTGTCATGATCCTCCCCGTTTTCAATCACTTTTTCACGGTACATATTCAGGATTTCAATATCCTTGTAGTCATTGATCGAATTGAAGCGGACATTCGTCATCCCAAGCTCTTCTCCCTGGTAAATGTACGGTGTTCCTTTTAATGTATGAAGGAATGTAGCGAGCATTTTTGCTGATTCCACGCGGTACTCCTTGTCGTTGCCGAAGCGGGAAACCATACGCGGCTGATCATGGTTATTCAAGTACAAGCTGTTCCAGCCTTCCTGTTCCAGTCCTTTTTGCCACTTTGTAAAACTGTCGCGAAGTGCGCTCATTTTCATCGGTCGAAGATCCCATTTTCCATCAGGACCTGAGTCAAGGTCAACATGCTCGAATTGGAAAACCATGTTTACTTCTTTTCTGTCTTCAGCTGTATAAAGCTTGGCTTCCTCGACATCCACACCAGGCATTTCACCGACTGTCATGACATCATAACCGGAAAGGGCTTTTTCATGCATTTCCTGCAGATAGTCATGGATTTTCGGCCCGTTCATAAAGTATTTTCCGCCTGGAGCATACTTCTTTCCTTGAGGCAGTTCTGCATCCGGCAGGCCGTCCACTTTTGAAATGAAGTTGATGACATCCATACGGAAGCCGTCGATGCCTTTGTCCAGCCAGAATTTCATCATGTCATAGATTTCATCACGCAGCTTCGGATTTTCCCAGTTGAGGTCTGGCTGCTTCTTGCTGAACAAATGAAGGAAATATTCTTCTGTCTGTTCATCATACTGCCAAGCAGAGCCGCTGAAGCAGGATTCCCAGTTGTTAGGTTCCTTCCCGTCTTTTCCTTCTCTCCAGATATAGTAGTCGCGATATGGGTTATCTTTTGATTTTCTTGATTCCACGAACCACGCATGTTCATCCGAGCTGTGGTTGACCACAAGATCCATGATCAGCTTGATGCCGCGGTTATGCATTTCCTCTAAAAGACGGTCCCAATCAGCCATTGTCCCGAATTCATCCATGATGCCGCGGTAGTCGCTGATATCATAACCGTTATCATCATTCGGAGATTGATAGACCGGTGACAGCCAAATGACGTCGATACCGAGTTCCTTCAGGTAATCCAGCTTTGAGATGATTCCATTGATATCGCCGATTCCGTCGCCGTTGGAATCTTTGAAACTGCGAGGATATATTTGATAGATGACCGATTCTTTCCACCATTGTTTAGTCATTTGTAATGTCTCTCCTTCTCTTATGGATAGTATGTTGATTATATCATGCAAACGTTTGCGCTAACAGGAAGGAACTCTTTGAAAATTCCTGAGAGTTCCCTTTTCACTTTTTTAACGAGGACAGCAATCATGGTACTGTCCTCAGAAATTACTTGATCGCCCCTTTAGTAACGCCGCTGATGATCCATTTCTGTGCAAAAATGTAGACAAGGATCATTGGAGCCAGCGCCATCAGGTAGGACGCGAAAGCAAGGTTGTAATCTGTACTGAACTGTCCTTGGAACATGTACTGTACAAGCGGCAATGTTGCCATATCGCTGTCACTCAAGATGACAAGTGGAAGCATGAAGTCGTTCCACGCCCAAAGACAAGTCAGGATCCCGACTGTTGCGTTCATCGGAGTGAGAAGCGGGAAGATGACTTTCCAGAATACTTTCCATGTACTTGCTCCATCCACGATCGCCGCTTCTTCCAGCTCTTTAGGAATCGATTTGATATAACCGACATAGACAAAGATATTGAACGCCAGTCCATAAACGATGTATAACAGCATCAATCCGACAATATTATCAAGTCCCCATGAGCTTGTCTGCTTAACGATCGGTAGCATGATGATTGGAAACGGAACAAACATCGCGCTGACAAAATAATAGAATAGGAACTTATAAAACTTTTTATGAAGGTTGCGCGCAATGGCATACGCGACCATCGAGTTCGTCAATATTGTAAAAATAACAACCACGATGGTGATCAGAAAACTGTTTTGGAAAGCGTTAAAGAAATTGGTGATTTCAATGGCCTCCAGGTAGTTTTCGAACCTCCATTCTTTCGGCAGCGCCCATAATGAATCGGCCAGCTCCTGAGGTGTTTTTAAAGAGATGGTAATCGTTAAATACAGCGGAAATAGAATGAGCAGAGAGCCTACAATCAATAATGATGTGATTAACCAGTTGGGCTTTTTGGCTTTCATTACATTTCCACCTCTCTTTTCTGCAGAATACGAATTTGAATCACTGAGATGACCACGATGACGATGAAGTAGATGACCGCGTTGGCAGATTGATAAGCGAACTCTCCGCCTTGGAATCCTCCGCGATAGATTAATAGCGAGATGGATTCAGTTGACTGCCCCGGTCCGCCTCCTGTCATCGCAACGATCTGGTCAAAGACCATCAGGAAGTTCTTCATGGCAAGCACCATGTTGATGGTGAAAAACGGAGCAATCATCGGGAATGTGATATTCCAGAACTTTTTCCACGTATTCGCCCCATCAATGCTTGCTGCTTCATATAAGTCATTTGAAATCGTCACAAGACCCGCCAGGTATAAAATAGTATTGAAGGCAACGGCCTGCCATACGGCTACAATGACAATTCCCAGCCAGGCGAGATCGGGATCTCCCAAAATGTTCGTTGTCAATGACTCAATACCGGCCTTTTCAGCAATTTCCGGAAGAAAATGTGAAAAGATAAAGTTAAAAATATATCCGACGATCAAAATACTCAAGATATTCGGAAGGAAATAAACGGCACGCAATGTTTTTTGAAATTTAATCTTGGCATTCAAGCCCATTGCGATCGTCAAACTGATGACATTTACAAGAATCGTAGAGACTATCGCAAACTTAAAGGTAAAACCATAGGCATGAAAGGCTCTATCATCCTTGAACACATTGAGGTAGTTTTTCAGCCCAACAAAGTTATAGTCCCCATAGCCTTTCCAATCCGTAAAACTGTAGAAAATTCCTTGTAAAGCAGGATAAGTATGAAAAATAAAAAAGAGGGCCAATGCAGGGATGGTCATAAGGAAAAAGGCTGTTTTCTGCTTATGCATGATTTGATCACATCCGATCACTTAATTTTTCTGTTTTAAAGCAGAAAGGATAAGTTTTCGCTTATCCTTTCCCCTTTGATGAAACTATTAGCGGTTTTGTACTTTCTCCCACTCTTTGTCGATCTTGTTCAAGAATTTGTCTGTATCTTTCTTGATAAGGAATTCTTGAATCAGGTTCTCAGCACCCATTCCTGCCGGGTAGTAGTGATCCGGGAAGCTTGTGATCGCGCCAGTTTCAAAGTTAGTTTTGATCCCTTCCATTACAGGGTCTTCCTGGTATACTCCTTCAATGGCAGAGAAGGCAGCCTGCTCGTCAATATAGGACTTTGCATTTTCTTCTTGAATCATAAAATCGATGAATTTCTGAGCTTCTTCCGGATGCTCTGTGCTTTCAGTTGTCGTCAACAGTACGTCAACTCCGGAAACAAGTCTGTTTTGATCCGGCTCATTTGTTACAGGCATCGCGAACACACCAAGTTCGATATCCGGATTTGCTTTCTTGATCTCAGGGATCGCCCAGTTACCTTGCAGGTACATGACACTTTCACCTTTAGCAAAAGCTGTATTTCCATCGCCGTAAGCTTTACCCATGTTATCTTTGTGACCGTACTCCAACAGTGTCAGCATTTTCTCTGCAACATCCTGATAGTCTTCCTGGAAGCTTGCTTCACCGGCATTTTTCTGGCTGGCAAAATCTTCAGGAGCCGCGTTGGCTGCGATGGAGTTCCATGGAATCATCGCTGTCCATGCATCTTTCAATGTGAAGTAAATTGGTGTCTCGCCCGCTGCTTTCGCTTTTTCAGCGATTGCAATGAATTCATCCCATGTCTTTGGAATTTCTACACCAAGCTCTTCAAATTTCGCCTTATTGTAGATGACTGCGTTTGCATTCGTTGCGTAAGGGATACCATAAACGCCTTCTTTTTCATCTCCTACAAGTTTGCCAATCATTTCAAGGTAAGCAGGCTGGATTTTGTCTGTAATTTCGCTGTCAGAGAAATCATTCAGGACACCTGCTCGCGCTAATTCACCGTAAGTCGCATTGCCGCCAATAGACATGATATCCGGCAGGTCGTTCTTCGTTAAGCGGGATTTCAATACTGTTTCCGCTTCCGGAGGAGCATTCAATTCAATGTCGATATCAGGGTTTTCCGATTCGAACTTTTTGATCAAGTCTTTATACGTATTGATACTTTCAGATTTATTAGAGAAAAGTTCCAATTTCACTTTTCCGTCTGAAGCTTCGTCTCCGCCTCCGCAGCCTGCAAGTATTGACGCACCAAGGATAGCTGTTGCTGTTAGTCCTGCAATTTTCTTGAATTTCATCTAGAATCTCTCCCTTTTTAAGTTAGGTAAACGTTTACGTAATTAGCTAAAAAAAAGTGAATTGGGTTTGCTGATTAATCGTGTAAACGTTTACGTAAATGTCTAAAAAAAATTATTTTATTTCTTTTACACTCTGTCTCTCTATTATGGAGTGTCCGATAATCCGGCTTTCTGCTGTTTCGCCTGTTTCCAGCATCTTGAATAACATACTGGCTGCTTTCTCTCCCATTTCCTCCAATGGCTGTGCCACTGTGGTCAACGGCGGGATCGACATTTCGCCCAAAGGTAAATTATCATAACCGATGATGGATAAATCATCCGGAACCTTTATTCCCATTTGATAGGCAGCAGACAGTGCTCCGACAGCCATTTCATCACTTGCAAGGAATACGGCAGTTAAGTCAGTTGTTGAGGACATAAGTCTCATTAACCCCTGTAAGCCGTCTTCAAAACTGAATCCGCGGGAGGTGACGATACTTTTTTCTTCCACCTGGATACCGTGTGATTTAAGTGCATCCTTAAACCCTTCCATCCTCGGCTGACCGGCAATCATATCGCTCGGATTCCCGCTGACCATACCAATGCGGCGATGCCCTTTTTCTATGAGATACTCTGTAGCAGAGTAGGCAGCATGGCGGTCATTTACTTTGACGTAGGGAAGCGAGTAACGGTAAGATTCCGTAGACACCAATACAATCGGGACATTCATATTTGAAAGGAATTCATAATACTCGTCGGTGATCACTTCACTGACGAAAATGATGCCATCTATCCTTTTTTCCTGAAGCACCTTAAGATACTTTAATGTTTTTTCCCCTTTTGATGCCGTGTTACAGACGATTACACTTGACCCCCGCTGATGGACTAGGTCTTCCACACCCTTCAGGATGCTGGATGAAAACATGTTGGAGACACTCGGAAACAGAACGGCGATGGTTTCTGATTTTTTGTTTATTAAGCTCCGTGCCAGGCCATTCGGCTGGTAATTCAATTCCTGGATGGCGTTCAGAACCTTTTCTTTTGTAGCAGCTCCATAACCGCCAAGGTCATTGATCACCCTTGAAACCGTCGCAATCGACACGTTTGCTTTCTTGGCTACATCTTTAATTGTGTGTATTTTTGTCACCTACTTAACAAACAAAGGATTTAAGTAAACGTTTACGTTGTTGCAAATAAATCATAACACGACTTGTAAACCCTTTCAATCTTTTTTTAAAAAATGCATTTACCATAAAATAACATTGGTTTGATATTTTCTTAAAGCCAGTGTTAGTTTATTCCCCCAAAAAAAGTTAGTGCTGTGATTTCCGCTGCAGGTGTACGACTCCGCGGGGCGGGCGGTGAACTAAAAAGTGGAAGCGGCCGTTCAGCGACGTACAGATTTCAGTGCTCTCGCATGAGATAAAGGAATCACGAAGAGCGCAGCGATTCGATGATGACTTATCGCAAGGAGAGAGACCGAAATCTGCTAGTCGCTGGCCGCTGGAACTAGATTGGCCTCCTCGGGTTCCCCTGCTTAAAAAGTGGAAGCGCCCTGTTCAGCCCCGACAGGCAAATGTTCCTCAGAGAAAAAAAGGTGGTCTTTCCTTTTATTCTCTGAGGGTTATTTGACCCCGAGGGGCTGGGTTACGTTCCAGTGGGTACGTAACCTCGGGCGCTGCAACTGGATTGGGGGTCTCATCTGTCCCGCTGGTCCCGCAGGAGGTCGTACACCTTCCGCTTCAATCTGGCACAGTGTGAAAGCATAACTATTTATCAGAACAATTGAAACAAAATTGCACTAACAGACTTATACTCAATTGCTTTAACCTTGGCTAAGCTACTAAAAGCAGTGTGCTACCATTTTCAATAGGAACCAATATCAACCATATTAAATGGACGAAATCGCATATGATTTCGTCCTCAAATTACTTTGTTTTCTTCGCTTTTCTCTTCAATCCGTTTTCCTTACAGATTCATAGACTTATAGCTGATAGATCCTTGCTTCATACGGGGCAAGTTTTTGCTGAACTGAATCCTTGTAGTTCCCGATAAGTAAATCAGCGTTTTCGAAGGAGATGAATGGGCTCCAGTCTCTTTCCGCGGTTTCATCCGAGATATTTAAGAGTACAAGCCATTTGGTGCCTTCATACTCACGGTAATAGGCGTAGACTTGTTCGTCTTCTTCTAGAATCGGTTCATAAGTTCCGTAAGTCATAATTTCATTTTGTTTTCTTAAGGTTATCAGCTTTTGGTAGAAGAAATAAATCGAGTTTGAGTCCTGCAGTGCGTTCTCTACATTGATCTCCTGGTAATTTGGATTGATGTTGATCCACGGCGTGCCTTCTGTAAAACCGGCATTCTTTTCAGCTTTCCATTGCATCGGCGTTCTTGAATTATCCCGTGCTAACGGCAGCAGCTCTTCGAAGACGGTTTGCGGGTCTCTCCCTTTCCCTACTTCTTCCTTGTATTTATTTTTCATGGCAATGTCATTGTAGTCTTCAATGGAATCAAAACGCACACCTGTCATGCCGATTTCTTCACCCTGGTAAATATAAGGGGTGCCTGGAAGTGTATGCAGCATGGTGGCAAAGCATTTCGCTGATTCCTCACGATAGATTGTGTCATTCCCGAAACGGGTCACAAGACGTGTGTGATCATGGTTGTTCAAGAATTGCGAGTTCCATCCGCGTCCCCAAAGTGACTCATACCATCTTTTTTGGATGGATTTGAACTCCAGCATATCCCAGTTTTCCATGTAGTCGCACACTTCAAAATGGAAAAGGGTATGAAGTTCCTTTCGCTCCTCTTCTACATACAGCGGGCCTTCTTCTGCTTTTACAAAAGCGAGTTCGCCGACCGTCAACAGGTCATAATGCTGAAGCACCTTTTCATTCATTTCCTGGAGATACTCGTGGATGCCCGGGTTGTTTCCAAGGTAAGAGATGTCTTCGGGATTCTCAGCATCAGGGAAGCCCTCTTGTTTAGCGAGGATGGCAATAGCATCCATGCGGAAGCCATCAACTCCTCTGTCCAGCCAGTATTTCATGATGCGGTAGATTTCTTCACGAACTTCACTGTTTTTCCAGTTGAGGTCAGGCTGTTCCACGGCAAAAGAGTGGAAGTAATACTGTTCGGTTTTTTCATCATACTCCCAAGTGGAAGGACTGAAATAGGAACGCCAATTGTTCGGCTCATCTCTCCAGATATACCAGTCCCGCTTCGGATTATCCTTGGAAGAGCGAGATTCCAGGAACCATGAATGTTGATCAGAAGTATGATTGACAACCAGGTCCATGATCATTTTCATGCCGCGGGCGTGAATTTCATCGATGAGACGCTGGAAGGTATCCATCGTTCCCGCTTTCGGCATGATTGCACAGTAGTCAGAAATGTCGTAGCCGTTATCCACGTCCGGTGATTCGAAACACGGATTCAGCCAGATGACATCCACCCCAAGTTCTTTGATGTAATCCAGCTTCTGGATCACTCCTTCCAGATCTCCATAACCGTCTCCATTGCTATCTAAAAAGCTGCGCCAGTACACCTGATACACAACTGCTTCTTTCCACCACGTTTTATCCATTCCGGTTTTCTCTCCTTTAAATCAAATTAATAGATTAACGCTAGTATACTATGTAAACGTTTACGTTGGTAGAGAGAAATTATGGAGAAGGCTTGCGCTTTAGTGCTCTACCGCGCGAAGAGGGACTGTCCCTCTTCGCGCGGTAAAGCGCTAAAGGACTTCAATAGAAAGAGAGACAGCCGGTGACCGGCTGTCTCTCTTTCTATTATTTTATTACGCTTCAGGTTCAAATGTCTGACAATCTGTTTCTTCATTTTTTCTTGTTTTGCTGTTGCTGTGGCTGGTTACAAAGATCTGGTCAGCCGTGCATTTTCGACCATCCCTGTTGTATACACAGTTACTTACTTCGCATAATACATCTTGTGCCATAACTGCACACCTCCTAATTTTTTAGTGAACGTATTCTCTAAAACAATAGATGGAGTAGATTGTACCTTTGTTATGTATATACCCTCAGGAGATGTGTTTAATCATTACAACCTTCTGCTAACCAAAAAACTCCGGGGCTGAAACGGGCCCGGAGTCATTTCGTGTTTTATTCCTCTTCTTCTTGTTCTTCAATGTCCTCTATTAAACTCTTCATTTCTGCGATTTCTTTTCGCTGTGCTTCAATGATTTCTTTGGACAGTTCTTTTACCCTCGGATCCTCAATTTCGGCACGCTCACTGGTTAAAATCGCGATGGAGTGATGGGGAATCATCGCTTCCATATAATCCTGGTCATCCACCAATGTCTGGCTTCGCAGCAAGAACAAGGAAAGCCCAAAGACAAGGATGCTTCCGACTACAATCCCGATATTGGCCTTCTTATTTTTCAACATATGAGTCATGAATGCCAGCATGATGACAGCCATAGTGGCACCCATCAACAAGGCCATATACGCTCTTGTCTCACTGAAAAAGACATGGTCGACTTTATAAGTGCTTAAGTATTTGAACATGAACATGACAATGGTCGACGTGACCACCATCGCTCCAAAACGCAGATAAGGTTTCAACTCTCTCACTCCTTTAGAATTCTGGTCTTTCTACTAATACCCGAATTCAAGAAGAGTATTCACATGTTGCACTTTTAGCACTTTAAAGCACGAAGAGGGACAGTCCCTCTTCGTGCTTTAAAGCGTCAACGCACTGAAAGGGACTGTCCCTTTCAGTGCGTTAATGGGTTAAAGTGATTTGAGATTCCACTTACATATGTTAAAGCTTCCATGTCCGGAAGCACTGAAGGTAATGCTTTCATCATTTAGTGAAGGATAGATACGCGATGTGAAACATTCTTCGCCATCATTCAGGAAGATTTCGATCGAAGAAGTATCCAGGAAGATGCGCATTGACTTCAACTCTTTCAGTCTGCATTGCCTCTTCTCTATGAGTCCGTCGACATAGCTCTTCCTCTCAAGCGTAAAAATCTCCTGTTCAGGGTTGTACACCACCCGGCAGCCATCGGCAAAAGATATATCCAGCCATCCTCCGGAAACGGCCACATCCTTAATTTCGAGTTCTAAAGCCTTTCCTTCTACTCCTTCATACTGCCTGCTTTCTTTTTGCAGTTCAGCAGAATATTCAACAGCCTCTCCATCCCTCAGCTGTTTCTGCTCTTCCAGAGGAAGCTGATGCACCTTGCCATCAACCAACTTCAATTCCCTCGGAATCGTCATGCAGTGCAGCCACTTATGGTCAATCGTCGGATGATCCTGCTCGTCCTGATCCGGCACACTCATCCAAGCATACAGGAGTCTTCTGCCCTTATGATCGAGTGTCGTCTGCGGTGCATAAAAGTCAAACCCTCTATCCAGTTCCTCAAAGGAACCGTGATCATATTCACCTTTTTCACCATCGAACTGTCCGATAACATAGCCGGCCTGATAAACATTTTGATATTCCATTCCCTTTGGCTCAAGCCCCTGCGGAGAAAAGACAAGAATATCCTTTCCATCAAGGCTGAACAAGTCAGGACATTCAAACATGTAGCCAAAATAGCCGAGCTTTCCGTCATCTCCACCGGCAATGATTCCTTCATTGTTCCAGTTTTCCAGGTCCTCTGATTTCAGCAGAGCCACCGATCCGTTCAAGTTTTCCGTTTGGGCGCCGACCACCATAAAATAAGTGCCGTCCTGCTCCCAGACTTTTGGATCCCGGAAGTGAGGAGTGAATCCGTCCGGCAACTCCACGACAGGCCCTTTTTTATCAAATTCGATTCCATCCCCCGAAATGGCCAGGCATTGATAAGTTTCACGGTTCCCTTCTTCATCTTTCACATTGCCTGTATAAAATGCATAGATTTTGCCATCATGTTCAATCGCACTTCCGGAGTAGCAGCCATTTTTTTCATACCACTCAGAAGGAGTCAATGCGATTTCTTCATGTTTCCAATTAACTAAGTCCTCGGAAGAATAATGTCCCCAGAACTTGGCTCCATGTCCTGTTTTAAACGGCATCCATTGATAGTAAAGATGATAGACACCGTTATGCTCGATGAAACCGTTCGGGTCATTCAAGAGTCCCACAGGCGGCATCAGGTGATACTTCAAACGGTATGGATCCTGATCTACAATTGTACGATTTTCTTTTACAGCCTCATAGGCCTTAGATCTCAGTTCCTGGTCCCTCGTCATCCTTACTCATCTCCTTTAAGGTGACTCTTTACCTCTTGGAGAGTCGGAAGCGCCGTCATCGCTCCTTTGGTAGAAGCGGCAAGTGCTCCCGAAACCGCAGCAAAAGAGGCCATTTCTCCAGCTTGATCCACAGTCAAGGAAGCGATGTCCCCTTCAAGTTCATTCAGGCGGTACAGCATTCCGGATACAAAGGCATCACCTGCACCTGTCGTGTCCACTGCTCTCACCTTCATCGCCGGTACATGCTTATGTCCGTCTTTTGTATACACATAACAACCTTCCGCGCCCATCGTGATGATCATGAGAGGAATGTTGTACTTCCTCATTTCTTCCACGCCGGCATCTAGCTCTTTTTCACCTGTGATGAATTCAAGTTCTTCCTCAGAAATTTTCAGAAAATCCGCTTTACCGAGCATAGTCACGATCGTTTCTCTCGCATTTTCTTCTGTATCCCATAATCCCAATCTCAAGTTTGGATCATAAGAAACAAGCATACCGTTTTCTTTGGCCAGTTTCACAGCGTGATGTGTCGCTTCTTTGGCTGGGCTTGAAATCATGGAAATTGAACCAAAGTGGAGAATCTTATGGGAGGTGAAATCCGCTTCATCAATCTCTGCAGCTTCAAGGAATCTGTCTGCACTAGGATCAATATAAAAGTCGAAGCTTCTCTCTCCGTCCTCTGCGTTGGTGACAAACACGACGCCCGTTCTTGTGTCAGGTGTCAGGAACATCTGATTTGTACGGACTCCGTAGTTTTCCAATGTATCTTTTAAGAACTCTCCCAATACATCCTTGCCCACTTTCCCTAAAAATGTGGATTTCGCACCAAGGCGAGCAAGTCCTACAGAAACATTCGCCGGTGCACCTCCAGGACTTTTCTGATAAGAAATATTCTCTTGATCCAGAGGGATAAAATCAATCAGGGCCTCGCCCAATGAGATAATGCCATTTTTCATATACGTATCCTCCCACTCACTCTTTACATACAGGAAGGGGCTGACCTATTGATTAAAGTCAACCCCTCTGTTCTGTTTTATTCAGTCTTGCTGTGTTAATCCAACTCACTTTTCTATGCTGATTCAGGTGCGTGACTCCGCGGGGCGGGCGGTGAATTAAAAAGCGTAAGCGGCCGTTCAGCGACGTACAGATTTTAGGGCTATCGCATGAGATAAAGGAATCACGAAGAGCTTAAGCGATTCGATGATGACTTATCGCAAGGAGAGAGACCGAAATCTGCTAGTCGCTGGCCGCTGGAACTAAATTGGCCTCCTCAGCTTCGCTCGCGGGGTTACGTTCCGGTGGGTACGTAACCTTGGTCTCACCTGTCATCAAAAGTGGAAGCGCCACTCTCAGCCCCGACAGGCAAATGTTCCGAAGAGAAAAAAAGGCGCTCTTTCCTTTTATTCTCTTCGGGTTATTTGACCCCGAGGGGCTTGGCGCTGGAACTAGACGTCCCGCTAATCCCGCAGGAGGTCACACACCTTCCGCTTCAATCAAACTTTGATATAAAAAAGAGGGCAACCACTTTTCAAAACCTACAATATTATTTCGCTTCTTCTTTCCATCCCAGGATCAGGGTAGCTGCAAAAGCACCAGCAACTGCGATGATAAATCCGATTCCGTAATTGATCGGGTCTTGGGCGATGGCAAACATCGGGATACCCGTCAAGCCAATACCATTCGCAGCAACTTGAGTGAATACCACATATGCTCCACCAAGTGCACCACCGATTGCAGCCCCGATGAATGGACGGCGATGTTTCAAGTTTACCCCAAAGATCGCCGGCTCAGTAATACCGAGGAATGCAGAGACTGCAGCTGGAACGGCAATTTCTTTTGTCTTTTTGTTTTTTGTTCTGAAGAATACTGCCAATGTCGCGCCGCCTTGGGCTACATTCGCCATTGCCCAGATTGGAAGCAGGTAGTTCGCTCCAACGTTAGCTAAAAGTTCCGCCTCAATTGCATGGAAACTGTGATGTACTCCTGTTAAAACGATTGTGGAGTACAATCCTCCGAAGACAAGACCCGCGATAGGTCCAGCCGTGTTGTATACTACGTCAAGGACGGTTGTAATTCCGTTACCCAATGTACGGCCGATTGGACCGACAATAAGCAGAGCAACAAAACCAGTGAAAATGACTGTTAAAAACGGTGTAACAAGTAAATCTACTGTATTTGGAACAACTTTACGTAAACCTTTTTCAATTTTAGCCATGATATAAACGGTCAGCAATACCGGAATGACGGTACCTTGATACCCAAGCATCTGAACACCGAAACCAAAGAAATCAAGTGTGGACGGCTCTGCATTTGCCAATCCCCACGGATTCAACAAAGCAGGGTGCGTCATAATTCCCCCGATTACTGCCCCAAGGTAACCATTGCCGCCAAATTCTTTCGCTGCACTGAAACCAATCAGAATCGGCAGGATGATAAATGCCGCAGATGAAAACATATCAAGCATGACAACTAGTCCACTTTCAGGATCTACCCAGTTATACGTTTTCATAAGGCCAAGCAGTCCCATCAACATACCCGCGGCAACGATGGCTGGAATGATCGGTACGAAGATGTTAGATAATGTACGGGCAAAACGCGCGAATGGATTCATTTTTCTTTTCGCCGCATCACTATGGGATACGCCTTCTTTTGAAGACTCATCTTCCATGGAAGCGCCCACTAACGGCCCGAATTCCTGATAGACCTTGTTGACCGTTCCGGTACCAAAGATAATTTGGAACTGGCCTGAGCTGGAAAATGCCCCTTTCACTTCATCCAATTCTTCAATTGCGCCTTTATCGATCTTGCTTTCATCATCTATCACTAAACGAAGGCGGGTGGCACAGTGAGTAGCACTGATGACATTGTCTTTGCCGCCTAACAATTTAACAAGCTGCTGAGCTGTTTCTTTGTGATTCATGTT
>NZ_ABCF01000070.1 GCF_000181495.1 Bacillus sp. SG-1 | reverse complement strand
CTCGACCCGGTATACGCACAAAAACTTGGTGTAAACATCGATGAACTACTCCTTTCCCAGCCGGATACTGGTGAGCAGGCATTGGAAATCGCTGAGGCACTTGTACGAAGCGGTGCTGTTGATATTCTCGTTATTGACTCTGTTGCTGCATTGGTTCCGAAAGCGGAAATCGAAGGAGAAATGGGTGACTCTCACGTTGGTCTTCAGGCACGTTTGATGTCTCAAGCCCTGAGAAAACTTTCAGGTGCGATCAATAAGTCTAAAACGATTGCCATCTTTATTAACCAGATTCGTGAAAAAGTCGGTGTTATGTTCGGTAACCCAGAAACAACTCCTGGTGGACGTGCATTGAAGTTCTACTCCTCTGTCCGTCTTGAAGTCCGTCGTGCTGAGACACTGAAGCAAGGAAACGAAATGGTCGGAAATAAAACGAAAGTCAAGGTAGTCAAGAATAAGGTGGCTCCTCCTTTCAGAGTGGCTGAAGTTGATATCATGTACGGACAAGGGATTTCCAGAGAAGGCGAAATTATCGACATGGGTTCTGAGCTTGATATCGTTCAAAAGAGCGGAGCTTGGTATTCTTACAATGAAGAACGCCTTGGTCAGGGTCGAGAAAATGCAAAGATTTTCTTGAAGGAAAATCCTGAGATCCGCAATGAAATCATGCTAAAGATCCGCGACCATTATGGCTTGGATACAGGCAAAGCGGAAACTGAAGAAGCTCAAGATGAATTGTTGCTGGACAAATAAGACTTTTTTAAAGAAGCAGGGAACAGTTCTCTGCTTCTTTTTTCATATTAGGGTCAAAAACATGCATAAATCGAAAAAATCCAGAGGAATCAAGGGGGAAAAGTCTCAGCCCCTTGACAATGAATATTCTGAGATTTAAAATTAACATGTATATTTTACAAATTTTCGAATGTTAATATTTGAAAGCCTAGCGCTGTATATTGAAACCTTTGGAAACAATGTACCAGCCGACATGTAAAAGACATGACAAAAGTTCATAGCAAGGGGAGGTGAAATGATGGAACTCATTACAATCATCTCCATTTTGCTTGGCCTAATCGTCGGTGTAGTTGTTGGATATTTTATTCGTAAATCCATTGCTGAAGCAAAGATTGCTGGAGCTAAAGGTTCTGCAGAGCAGATTCTTGAAGATGCTAAGCGCGAGGCAGAGGCTCTGAAGAAGGAAAAGCTCTTAGAAGCAAAGGATGAAAATCATAAGCTTCGTACTGATATGGAAAATGACCTTCGTGAACGAAGAAATGAATTGCAAAAGCAGGAAAATCGTTTAATGCAAAAAGAAGAGAACCTCGATCGTAAAGATGAATCGCTTGATAAGCGTGAATCTCAGCTTGAAAGAAAAGAGGCAGCTCTAAACGAAAGACAACAACATATTGAAGAGATGGAAAGCAAAGTGGACGAGATGATACGACTACAGCAGACCGAATTGGAACGCATCTCTGCACTTACGCGTGATGAGGCGAAAGCGATCATCCTGGACCGCACTGAGAATGAACTATCTCATGATCTTGCCTTAATGATCAGAGAGCATGAAACTCGTGCGAAAGAGGACTCTGATAAGAAAGCGAAAGAGATCCTTTCACTTGCAATCCAGCGTTGTGCAGCAGAGCATGTTGCAGAGACAACGGTATCTGTTGTAAACCTTCCGAATGATGAGATGAAAGGTCGCATCATTGGTCGAGAAGGACGTAATATTCGTACATTAGAAACGCTGACTGGTATCGATTTAATTATTGATGATACGCCAGAAGCGGTTATCTTATCCGGTTTTGATCCAATTCGACGCGAAACTGCAAGAATTGCGCTTGAAAAACTGGTACAAGACGGACGTATCCATCCAGCCCGTATCGAGGAAATGGTTGATAAAGCGAGACGGGAAGTGGATGAGCATATCCGTGAAATTGGTGAACAAACAACATTTGATGTTGGTGTTCATGGGCTCCATCCAGATTTAATCAAGATTTTAGGACGCTTGAAATTCCGTACAAGCTATGGTCAAAACGTTCTGAAACACTCAACGGAAGTAGCATTCCTTTCAGGATTGCTTGCTGCTGAGCTTGGTGAAGATGTAACTCTTGCCCGCCGTGCCGGACTGCTTCATGATATTGGTAAAGCCATTGATCATGAAGTGGAAGGAAGCCACGTTGAAATCGGTGTTGAATTGGCTACGAAGTACAAGGAACATCCTGTGGTCATCAACAGTATCGCTTCCCATCACGGGGACACAGAACCAACGTCTGTCATTTCAGTACTTGTCGCTGCTGCTGATGCACTTTCAGCTGCAAGACCAGGTGCCAGAAGTGAAACACTTGAGAACTATATTCGCCGCTTAGAAAAGCTTGAGGATATCTCTGAATCCTATGAGGGTGTAGAGAAGTCATTCGCAATTCAAGCCGGTAGAGAGGTTCGTATCATGGTTAAACCAGAATCCATTGATGATCTGGAAGCTCACCGACTGGCGCGTGACATCCGAAAACGGATTGAAGAGGAACTGGATTATCCAGGCCATATCAAAGTCACGGTCATTCGGGAAACAAGAGCGGTTGAATACGCAAAGTAAAGCGGTGTGATTTCACACCGCTTTTTCTTTGCCTGCAGATATGCTTTACCCCTTTAACACACTAAGAGGGACAGTCCCTTTTAGTGCGTTAAAGGGATGCAGTATGAGTTTTAGTAGGTGCTATGATAAAATGGAAGAAATGTTGAAAGAGAAAGGGTTTGCAAATGAATATCTTATTTATTGGAGATGTAGTAGGGTCCTTGGGCCGTGAAATGGTTTCTGAATATTTACCGAAGCTGAAAGCGAAGTATCGTCCTTCCGTTACGATTGTGAATGGAGAGAATGCCGCTGGAGGTAAAGGCATAACTGAAAAGATTTATAAACGCTTTTTGAATGATGGAGCCAATATCATTACAATGGGGAACCATACTTGGGATAATAGAGAAATATTTGATTTTATCGATAATACGAAATTGATGGTAAGACCCGCTAACTATCCAAAAGGGACGCCGGGAAGCGGTATAACGTTCATCAATATCAATGGTTTTGAAACAGCGATCATCAATCTTCAGGGTAGGACCTTCATGCCGGCTTTGGATTGTCCGTTTGAAGCAGCTGAAGAACTTGTGGCTCAGGCAAAAGAAAGAACACCCTTTGTTTTTGTTGATTTTCATGCAGAAGCGACGAGTGAGAAACAGGCCATGGGGTGGTTCCTGGATGGAAAGGTTTCTGCAGTGGTTGGGACACATACCCATATCCAGACAGCTGACAACCGGGTGTTGCCTAAGGGAACTGCTTTTATAGCGGATGTAGGGATGACGGGTCCGTATGATGAAATCCTGGGAATGAACAAGGAATCAGTCATCAACAGGTTCATGACAAGCCTTCCTGTGCGATTTGAAGTGCCAAGCAAAGGCCGAAAGCTTTTGAGTGGTGTTATTATCGAAATCAATGAAAAAACGGGTATGGCGAAGAGTATCGATCGCATCTTGATCAATGATGATCACCCGTTTATGGCTGAATAATATAAAAAAAGCAAAAGGACCATTCAGTGGTGCTTTTGCTTTTTTTTTAGGGAATTTTCTATGTTCTGGCGATAAGACGGGATTTTTCTTGTTTATTTTCTGAGGGTGGTTCCGGGTGGATATCTGGCCGCTGTATCGTATGAAGGGGTGTGCAAAATCCGGGTAGTCAAAAGGCAGTTATGAGGTTGTAGATTGATGGATTGGGCTAGGTCGGGGTAGTCATAGGATTATTATGAAGGTGTCGATTGGTGGGGTGTACTAAATCGGGGTAGTCAAAAGGCCGTTATGAGGTTGTCGATGGGTGTGTTGGGTAAGGTCGGGGTAGTTATAAGGCCGGTATGGGATTGTAGGTTAGTGTTGTGAGAAAAGCCATTATTAAGGCTGGCTGAATGTACTTGAAACAATCCGTAATCGATAATCGGCCGCTACGCTTTTATCAATTCAGTTTCAGTGCCCTAACGGCTATCGTACTGCCAATCCCCTCCTTGCGATAAGTCAACATCGAAAATCGCTCACTCTTCGTGTGTCCTTTATCTCATACGAGAGCCCTGTAATCTGTACGTCGCTGAACGGCCGCTTCCGCTTTTTAGGCTTGTCAACTCCTTTTTTGGGCCAAGCGGGAATGATTTCCCTATTTCGTGAATATAGTAGCAGTGGAATCGTTAATACCAGGTTGTTCTTTGCTTTGAACATTCGGTATGGGGAAATGACAAGGAGGAAAAGAAATGGAAATATTAAAAGTTTCAGCAAAATCCAATCCTAATTCTGTAGCTGGTGCACTTGCCGGAGTTCTTCGTGAGAGAGGAGCAGCAGAGATACAAGCAATCGGGGCAGGAGCCCTCAATCAGGCGGTCAAAGCGGTTGCCATTGCCAGGGGATTTGTCGCTCCCGGCGGGGTAGACCTTATATGCATTCCTGCATTCACCGATATCCTGATTGACGGGGAAGAACGTACCGCTATAAAGTTGATTATTGAACCGAGATGAAAGAAAAAGAGGTTTGTCCGCTGAACTTTATGGGACAGCCTCTTTTTATTTGGCTCTTTTCTAAAACTTTGTTGCTATTCATTATGAAATTCAAGAGAAATAAACATATTTCACTGGAATTATCCTGGTAAACAAAAAAGAAAAGAGCAATTCACCCTGTTCAGTTAGATAAGCCCTTGTATCCGAGGGGGAAATCCGGCCTTTTGGACTTTTCCGATAGCAACAATCAATACGAACACAGCGTTTTATTTTTCCAAGTAGAAAAGGAGTTTAGTGGAATTTCAAGAAGTATATATAAAGACTAGAATGATTGAGAGAGGAGTTTTTATATGATTTTTGACGGCCATTGCGACGTCCTTTTAAAACTTCACCATTATAAGGAGGATGTTTCTTTTCAAAGTCAATCCGATTTACATATTACATATCCCCAGTTGAGGCAGGCAGGAAGCAAGGTGCAGCTTTTTGCCATTTACCTGCCTTCGTATTTAAAACCCGGTCAGCGATTCCAGACGGCTTTGGAGATGGTGGAGGTTTTTCATAAAAAGATCCTTGAACCGAACCCAAAAATGAAGATGGTTCATTCCAAGAAGGACATTGCCGATTTGAAAGAGGATGAGATAGGCGCAATGCTCACCCTTGAAGGATGTGAGGCCATTGAAGAAGATCTTGTGAAACTGCACACATTATATCAACTGGGGGTCAGGGCTGTAGGTTTAACCTGGAACTGGGCAAACGCAGTAGCGGATGGAGCATTGGAACCCAGAGCTGCAGGTTTGACAAAGTTTGGCAGGGAAACCGTTGAATTCTTGAATGATCACAAAATCTTGACGGACGTTTCACATCTTTGTGAGCGCTCTTTCTGGGATACCATTGAAATAACAAAGTATCCGATAGCATCCCATTCGAATACCTTCCGCCATTGTGGGCACCCAAGGAACTTGAAAGATGACCAAATTAAAGCACTGATTAAGAAAGACGGAGTGATGGGTTTAACATTTGTACCGCCATTTCTGAATCAGGGTGGGGAAGCCGATGTTTCAGATATCCTCCGACACCTGGACCATGTATGTTCATTAGGCGGCGAGAATCATGTCGGCTTTGGTTCAGATTTCGACGGGATCTCCCAAACGGTAGAAGGGTTGTCTTGTTACAGGGAATACGACAATTTGGTAGGATCACTGCAGAAAAATTACAGCGAGAGTCAGGTCAAGAAATTCCTGTTTGAGAATTTCTATGAAACCTTGCCGGAGTAAATTGAATCGAAAGGGTCGGCCATTACAACATGGCGGGCTCTTTTTTTCTTTAGTCCTTTAAAGCGCTAAGAGGGACTGTCCCTCTTAGCGCTTTAAAGGATTAAATGAACATTTTGCAACATCTGGATGCATCTATTGTATCAGGGCTGAAAAAGCTTTATACTAGATTAACGTGCAATCCTTTTGTGAAAAACTATCAGTATTTTTATAATAGAAACAGCAGATAACAGATATGTTTTTATAATGCGTCGGCTGCGTATTCTTATACGCCTGCAAAGCGCATTTCTGAGCAGGGCAGGAAAGGAGTCAAATTTCAATGAATGAAGAACAACGAAAACACGGTCAGCAAGCGGCCGGAACGACAGATAAAAAGACAGAAAAAGACTATTCAAAATACTTCCAAAGTGTCTATATTCCTCCATCGTTGAAAGACGCAAAAAAGCGGGGAAAAGAGTCAGTTGAATATCATAATGACTTTAAAATTGATGAAAAGTTCCGTGGAATGGGCGATAATAAAAAGTTCTACATCCGCACATACGGCTGCCAGATGAATGAACATGATACCGAAGTCATGGCAGGGATCTTCATGGCACTCGGCTATGAAGCGACAGATAACACTGATGATGCAGATGTCATTCTTCTAAATACATGTGCCATCCGTGAAAATGCTGAAAACAAAGTATTTGGCGAACTTGGACACTTAAAACATCTGAAGCGCGAAAAACCTGAACTTCTTATCGGTGTATGTGGTTGTATGTCGCAGGAAGAATCGGTCGTTAACAAAATCCTTAAAACATATCACCAGGTAGATATGATTTTCGGTACTCACAATATCCACCGCCTTCCAAATATTCTTAATGAAGCCTATATGTCGAAGGCAATGGTTGTAGAGGTCTGGTCCAAAGAGGGAGATGTCATTGAGAACCTTCCTAAAGTGCGCCGCGGCAACATTAAGGCATGGGTGAACATTATGTACGGCTGTGATAAATTCTGCACATACTGTATCGTTCCTTATACAAGAGGAAAAGAACGGAGCAGAAGACCTGAAGAGATCATTCAGGAAGTCCGTCACCTTGCTGCACAGGGCTATCAGGAAGTCACTCTCCTTGGTCAGAATGTAAATGCATACGGTAAAGACATTGAAGATCTTGAGAATTATGGATTGGGTGACTTGATGGATGAGCTCCGCAAAATCGATATTCCGCGCATCCGGTTCACAACAAGCCATCCACGTGACTTCGATGATCACTTGATTGAAGTTCTTGCGAAAAAAGGTAATCTTGTTGAGCATATCCATCTTCCAGTACAATCAGGATCATCTGCTGTATTGAAAATCATGGCTCGTAAATATACCCGTGAAAGGTTCCTGGAGCTTGTAGGTAAAATCAAGGCGGCCATGCCTGGAGTTGCCCTGACGACAGACATCATTGTCGGCTACCCCAATGAAACGGAAGAGCAGTTCGAAGAAACACTTTCCTTATACCGGGAGGTCGGCTTCGAATCAGCCTTCACGTATATCTATTCACCAAGGGAAGGTACTCCTGCAGCGAAAATGAATGACAATGTACCGATGGAAGTCAAAAAAGAGCGTTTGCAGCGCCTGAATCAACTTGTTAATGAATACTCAGGAGAAGCGCTTAAGCAATATGAAGGCAAGATCGTAGAAGTACTGGTTGAAGGGGAAAGCAAGAAGAACCCGGAAATCCTAGCAGGATACACTCGCCGCAGCAAGCTTGTAAACTTTAAAGCTCCTAAAACGGCAATCGGCAAAATTGTAAAAGTTAAAATTACTGATACTAAATCTTGGTCACTCAATGGGGAAATGATTGAAGAAGGCCAGATTGGTTCAGAATTCCTAGAAGAAACAGCAGAGGTGAAGTAAAATGGCAAAATATACAAAAGACGATATTATGAAGAGTGCAGCTGATCTTGCAAACATGATTGCTGAAACTGAAGAAGTTGATTTTTTCAAACGTGCAGAAGCACAAATCCATGAAAATCAAAAGGTACGTGAAATGATTTCAAGCATCAAGAGCTTACAAAAGCAGGCAGTGAACTTCCAGCACTATGGTAAAACGGAAGCTCTGAAAATGGTTGAAGCTAAAATTGAAAAACTTGAGGAAGACATCGATGCAATTCCGGTTGTCCAGGAATTTAAGCAGTCCCAAGTTGATGTGAACGATCTTCTTCAAATTGTTGCATCTACAATCTCAAACACTGTTACAGATCAAATTCTAACGTCTACCGGCGGAGATCTTTTAAGAGGGGAAACAGGTTCCCATGTAAAGCACTCTACACCTGGCAGCTGTTAAACCATTTAAAAAACTGGCTCCTTTTATGCGGGAGTCAGTTTTTTTTTGTGCAAAATAAAAAGCGCTATCTTCAGGGCATTCGTTTTGAAGATAGCGCTTTTTATGTTTAGTTCGGTTTCTTTGAAGTTTTTCACTTTTAGTCAGTGTCTTTCTTTCGTGGGTACTGAAGTCAGCCTGAGACCCTCTTAAGATGGTTACATCTCTGCCTCGTGTCCTCAGCAAATGATCGCGTTTCTTTCTTGCCTTGCTTTTCGCCAATTGATATTCACCTCATGCTTGAATTCCTCCAGGGGAGGTAGTTTTATTTAAGCATGAAATGAAGGATGTGAAAAGCCTTTTATTTCTGAAGCTGCAAAATGAGGAACAGTGGTATTTTCGACCTTCTGTTAAACTCTTCTTCATCAGCAAAGGCGGATTTCCTCGGGGCTGCCTCCTTTAAGTTACGGATTTTGAATCCTGCCCTAAGGGTCAAAGAGATATAGTCTTCAATGGTTCGATGGTACTTCACCACTGAATGATCCATCCACGCTTCGACTCTTTTACCGGTTTCAAAATAGTTGTCTACAACCCAATGGCTGCGCTTTTCTTTTCCGGAAAAGTGATCAAAGGTTGCCGTGATGACCGGGTGCATCACAGAAAAAACAAATTGGCCGCCCGGCTTTAACGCTTTATACACTTCATACATGAGATGATCTAAGTTTTCAATGTAGTGAAGGACCATTCGTGACACAATCAGGTCATAGCTTTCCTTCAGTTTCAAACTTTCTAGGTCTCCTAATTGAAAAGCAGCCTTATCAGTCTGAAAGTTGGCAAGGGCACTATCAATCATATTTTTTGATCCATCCATCCCCCTATAGTGAAGAACCCCGGCATCCAGCAGCTCTTTACTAAACTGACCATCACCACATCCCAGATCCAATACATCCTTATCATGAACATTACCGAGCAGTTCAAGAAGAACCGGCTTTTCCATTGCGTTGTTCGGACTTTCTTTTCTTTGCCTCCGCGACTGGAAGTTCTCAAAGAATTCTTTCTCTTCATATGCACTTGACCCTTTATGTAACAAAGCAATCCCCCTGATATATGAAGTCTTTTTTCCTCTAACCATCATATTATATTACGGATGCAGAATCCTTCTTTTTAGTCTTTTTTTCTTTCTGAAATTTCGATTGCCCAGTTTTCAACCAATCGGGAAAATGGGAACATTCACTATTTTTAAGCATACAATGAACTATCTCGAAACTAATTTGTCACCATTCTTAAAATACTCGCACAAACGTCTAGACGCCCGCATAAGATGAATTGAAAATGAATGAGGAGGTACGCTCGAATGGCAGAATACAGAGAGATCATTACCAAAGCGGTCGTAGCGAAGGGACGCAAATTCACTCAATCCCATCATACGATTAGCCCGCCGCATCATCCATCGAGCATTTTAGGCTGCTGGATCATAAATCACACGTACGAAGCACACAAAGTCGGCAAAAAAGTCGAAGTGTCCGGCTTCTACGAGATCAACGTCTGGTATTCCCATGATGACAACAGGAAGACTTCCGTTGTAACAGAGAGAGTGGAATACTGTGATGTCATCAAGTTGAAGTATCGTGATCCTGACTGCTTAGATGATAAAGAAGTAAATGCAATCGTACTGCAGCAGCCTAACTGCGTGGAAGCGGTTATTTCACCAAACGGCAACAAAATCATCGTACATGTAGAGCGAGAATTCCAAGTCGAAGTCATCGGCGAAACAAAGGTTTGTGTCCTGGTTAACCCGGATGGCTGCGATGACGACTGGGATTGCGACTTCGACGATGACGATTTTGAAGAGCTCAACCCGGACTTCCTGGAAGGGCTTGACGAAGAATAACGGAGACTAGGAAGACGGCCTCTTCCTAGTTTTTTTATTACATCACATTTCTTGAATGAGAATTTTTCAGAGGAATATTGAAAACTTCAATAACGGGCTCTTTTCGGCTGTAGTTTGAATTTCAATTTGTGTACTATGACAAGAGCAATTTAGACAGATGCGGTCGCTCCAGCCGCATCTTTTTGCTGTGTAAAAAACTGTTCCTGCTTGGGAAAGGGTTGAAAAAAGTAGTATGATGAAAGAAAAGAGGAGGGATTGGGATGACATTCAAAATGATTGGATTAGATCATATACAATTAGCTGCACCTGCAGGTTCTGAAGATAGGGAGCGACAGTTCTATGGAAAGGTTCTTGGTATGAAGGAAATGGAGAAGCCCGAGAAACTTAAAGCGGGAGGTGGCTGCTGGTTTCATTGCGGAAACCAGGAATTGCACATCGGTGTAGAAACTGACTTTTCTCCTGCATTAAAAGCACACCCTGGAATTGTCGTAAAGAATATTGAAGCTGTCAGAAGCAGACTTGAAGAAAATGGTTATGAAGTAAAGGAAGATACGAAGATTGAAGACAGAAAAAGGATTTTTGTAAACGATCCTTTTGGAAACAGAGTTGAATTTCTCGAGTATAACTAGTTACTAGGTCGTTTCTCCATGAGGGGAATCGGCTTTTCTTTTACTGATGAAAATTGTCAAAAGCCCAAGGGGATTGAGCTGGACGCAATTATTGGGAACTAGACGCAATAAACCAGGATTAGAAGCAATAATTTAAAATTAGACGCAATTATACTTAAGCTACGGTTCCCACTTCCTTTCACTCTTATTATATGGCTATTTTCTAAAAGGTCTGTTCTTTATACACAATCTCATCTAAATTACAAAATTCTATTCGACAGGACATATAGCTTTAATGTTTTTTTACTAACCTTCAGTAAGAAGGGTTTCCTTCTGCTAATCCTTCCACGTATCTCAAATCCTGCCTGTTGTTTCCTTCAATATAAAAAAACCTCTTGCTGTGATATAATTAGTGTTTGTAGATTACTAGATAAGATCGGAAAGGTTTGGTTGGCCAATGGCGACATACACTCCAATGATTATGCAATACTTAAAAGTGAAGGCAGAGTATCAAGATGCCTTTTTGTTTTTTCGTTTAGGCGATTTTTATGAAATGTTCTTTGAGGATGCAATCAAAGCTTCTCAGGAACTTGAAATTACATTAACGAGCCGTGAAGGCGGGGGCACCGAACGAATCCCGATGTGCGGCATACCCTATCATTCAGCGCCCAATTATATAGAACAGCTGATTGAAAAAGGATATAAAGTGGCAATTTGTGAACAGACAGAAGATCCGAAACAGGCGAAAGGCGTCGTGAAAAGAGAAGTCGTACAACTGATTACACCAGGAACAGTCATGGACGGTAAAGGGCTGCAGGATAAAGAGAATAACTATATCGCCTCTATCAGTCTATTTGACGACAATACGGCAGCATTGGCTTACAGTGACTTATCAACAGGAGAAACGAAGGTAACTCAATTGTCCGCAAGCTTTGATGAGACCGTTAATGAACTGGCAACCATCGGGGCAAAGGAAGTGGTTGTTCATTCCGAGTTCGATGAAGAACTGAAAAGGAAACTTGTTGACCGTACAGGTGTCACGATTTCTTTTGAAAATGAAACGGACACCAATGAAAACTACAGGTTACTTCTCGATGATTTAAAGCAGGACAAACTTACGAAAACAGTTTGCAGATTGTTGAACTATTTATTCAGGACCCAGAAAAGGAGTCTTGATCATCTGCAAAAAGTGGAAACCTATCAAATTCATCAGTTCATGAAGATAGATTACTATTCAAAGAGAAATCTGGAACTAACAGAAACCATCCGTGCTAAAGGAAAGAAAGGTTCATTGCTTTGGCTTCTTGATGAAACGATGACAGCCATGGGTGCCAGAATGCTGAAACGGTGGATTGACCGTCCATTGATTGATCAGAAAGAAATTGAGAAGAGACACAGCATGGTTCAACTTCTTCAGGAGCGGTTCTTTGAACGTGAAGATATAAGGGATCTTCTAAAAGAGGTCTACGACTTAGAACGTCTTGCCGGAAGAGTTGCATTTGGGAACGTCAATGCAAGGGATCTCATTCAGCTAAGAAAATCACTTGGCCAGATTCCCCTGTTGAAAAATATCATCGGTGAACTGGGTCACGATATTGCGGATGAAATCCTGAAATCCATTGATCCATGTGATGAACTTACTGGTATGCTTCATGATTCCCTCCATGATCAGCCGCCGCTTTCTATCAAAGAAGGAAATATCATCAAAGACGGCTATCACGAAGAACTTGACCAATACCGGGATGCAAGCAGAAACGGAAAGACATGGATTGCTCAGCTGGAAAGAGAAGAGCGCGAAAGAACCGGCATTCGTTCCCTGAAAGTCGGGTATAACCGTGTATTCGGATATTATATCGAAGTGACCAAAGCGAATCTCGGGTTGTTGGAAGAAGGCCGTTATGAGCGCAAACAGACACTGACAAACGCAGAACGCTTTATCACGCCGGAATTGAAAGAGAAGGAAGCCCTGATTCTTCAAGCCGATGAGAAAAGCATTGAGCTGGAGTATGACTTGTTCCTTAACATCAGAGAAACCGTTAAAGAATATATACCGCGCTTGCAGAAGCTGGCAAGGGTCGTTAGTGAAATTGATGTACTGCAATGCTTTGCGACTGTAAGTGAGAAGAGGCATTATGTGAAACCATCTTTTAATCGTGATAGAAAAATCATGATAACAGATGGACGCCATCCAGTTGTGGAAAAAGTGATGGATGCCCAGGAATATGTACCGAATGACTGCTACATGGATCAGGAAAGGGAAATCTTGCTGGTCACCGGACCGAACATGTCTGGTAAGAGTACGTATATGAGGCAGCTGGCCCTTACGGCAATCCTTGCCCAAATCGGGTGTTATGTCCCTGCTAAAGAGGCAAGTCTGCCTATCTTTGACCAGGTGTTTACACGAATTGGAGCAGCGGATGACCTAATATCGGGACAAAGTACTTTCATGGTGGAAATGCTTGAGGCGAAAAATGCAATTACCAACGCGACACAGGACAGCTTGATTCTTTTTGATGAGATCGGAAGAGGGACGAGCACTTATGACGGAATGGCACTGGCACAGGCAATCATTGAATATATACATGAGAATATTAAGGCAAAAACTTTATTCTCCACGCATTATCATGAGTTGACGGTTCTCGAACAGGAATTGGCTAACGTGAAGAATATTCATGTCAGTGCGATGGAACATAACGGAAATCTTGTATTCCTTCATAAAATTAAAGAGGGAGCAGCGGATAAGAGTTATGGAATTCATGTAGCTCAATTGGCAGAGCTTCCTGAAAACCTGATTGTCAGGGCGAATGAAATTTTGGAAAAGCTTGAACAAAAGACAGACAACAATCCTGGACGAAATGCTTCTTATCAGCAGACTTCTAAGGTTGCAGAAAAAACGCAAGAAGAACAGCCCGCACAGCTGTCATTTTTCCAAGAGGACAAAAAAGTACAGCAGAGTGGCGGCGACCTAAGTAAAAAAGAACGTAAGCTTATTGAAGAACTAAAATCATTCGATATTCTTGAAATGAATCCGTTACAGGCGATGAATGCCCTCTATGAGCTCCAAAAGAAATTGAAAAAATAAGGAGGTGGGAAATATGGGTAAGATTTTTCAACTTGATGATGCTTTGTCCAATAAAATCGCTGCAGGTGAAGTTGTCGAACGTCCTGCTTCAGTCGTTAAAGAACTGTTGGAAAATGCAATTGATGCCAACGG
>NZ_ABCF01000071.1 GCF_000181495.1 Bacillus sp. SG-1 | reverse complement strand
ATCCTATCTTGATATTTCAAAAGCCTTTGACAGCTCAACAGTCAATTTCGATAACTATACTAATACCCTTGAGGCGGTCTTACAACCCCGTCCTCTTTTCAGTGAAAATAAACGCCTTAACATAGTAACGCATCTACCGAAAATATCATACCTCTTTTTTACAAAAAAAGCGAATGGTGAATGATATCTATCTGTTCCTAACATACCCTATCCTTTTCTTGAATAAAATGTCATATGACAATAGTCCAAAGGAGGTAGTATGATGAAATTTCTTGTTTTGCTACACGTTCTTTCCGCCATCATAGGAGTGGGGCCGACTTTCTTTGCTCATGTTCTGACCAGAAAGAACCAGACGGCCGAGCAGCTCAGGCATACCCTGAAGATGGCGGCCCATCTTGAAAAATTCCCGAAGATCGGCGGCACTATCGCGGTCATCTCCGGCCTGGTTCTATTCTATGTCGGCGAATATGGAGCTTTCACCCAAGTTTGGCTTCTCGGCTCATTGATTCTTTATGTCTTTATTCAAATTATTGTTATCGGCTTTGTCACTCCTCAAAGCAACAAATTGAAGGGTTGGCTGGATGCTCCTGAAAACGCCGCTGTCACTGGAAAACTGACAGAAGAAGCACAAGGTTACCTGAACAAAATGAATGGATACTTCTACCTCGCCTCCGCACTCGGTGTCACCTTGTTTATATTTATGATCCTCAAACCCTAATATGAACAAGCGATTGGCGGGCTTTATCCCTTTAAAGCACTAAGAGGGACAGTCCCTCTTAGTGCTTTAACGCGTCACCTCGCGATAGGGGACTGTCCCTCTTAGTGCGGTGGTGTGTTAAAGCGGAGTGCCGAATCACCAGAAAAGGAGAGCCGGCTCTGGCTCTCCTTTTCTGATGATATTTATTCTTTTCCGCTGTTGTTTTTGGTTAGGACCTTGAGTCCTTGGCCCATGTCGGATGCCAGGACATAGTTTTCATCAACATACACGCCCCAGATATAGCCTTTGTCAGGTGTGTACTGGCCAATTTGTACAGGATCACTCGGGTTTGTGATGTCTACCATGTAGACCCCGCCAGCATAGTGTGACAGGTACAGGGTATTTCCTCTCACCTTGGGATCATGGACAGTATTGGCGAACGTCACCCCGTCTTCCACATTGTCCACCAGGTCCGTTTTGAACTCGCTTAATAGTTTCGGATTGGTTTTATCCTTAATATCAAAAATCCGAGTATAGCCATAAGATTCCTCATACCCTTCTTTCACAGGACTGTAGACTTCCCGTGTCTCAATCAGAAGGTTTCCGCCTTGAGCTAGTGTCGCGGAGTGAGCGGATCCCTGCTGATCGGAAGCAAAATCCGTACGTCCAAGATACACAGGATTCTCTGGATCTTTCACATCAAAGATGACTGTTCCAAGATCCCACATCGAAACATACGCATACTGTGCATTATGGTCTACCATGACGCTGTGATTGAAGACCGCCCTGGTTTTTCCATGAGAATCCTTCCAGTGATATCCGTTGAAGTCTTCCGGCACTTCCGGAAGATCCCGAGGATCAAACTGCCATAGTGTCTCCGGCTCTGCCGGATTGGAAACATCGACAATTTGGAAGTCCTTTTCCTCTCCATGACTGAAGTAGTCGGCATACGGGTTGGAAGCGAACACCAGCGCTCTGTCTCCCTGTGTCTCTAAATAAAGTTCATGCGTGCCATTCGTTTCACCGTACACTTCCCAGAAGCCGAGCTTTTCCGGATTATATGGATCAGTGACATCATATAGAAGGAACCCGCCTGAAGTTTCCGCTCTCCTATTTAACTGCTGCACACTCACAACCGCCAAATCACCTTTGAAATGAGGAGTATTGACCGTTTTCACGATAACTTTTTCCTGCCAAGTTCCTGGTACATCGTCATTTGCAAACACCGATACCTCTACAGGGTTAGACGGATCTTTCAAATCGAACACCCGAACTCCGCCGTTTCCTCCATTTGCCGTATGCGTTCCCATATAGGCAAAGCCTTTATGAGCATACACATCTGCAGTATTATTCTGGACTCCTTCACGGATTTGTTTGATCTGAACCTGCGCGGCTTCCGTCAAGTTGCTGACATTCTTTGAGCCTTCAACTTTAGGGAGTGCAAGTGACTCCAGCTGTTCATTCGTGAAGACCGTTACCTCTCCCTTCTCAATTCCGGAAGAGTCTAAATCATCATGCGCAAAGCTGCTTGGGGCGAAGGCAGAAAATACAAGGGCACTGGCGAGTGTCGTTGAGACGAACAGATTTTTCTTTTTCAAAATAAAGATCCCTCCACTTGGTTTTTTAGTGACTTTCGTAAAAATGTTTCTTTTATACTTCAGGTGCGTGACTTGTCGGGACGTTAAGCCTGCTGATTGAAACCCGTCCCAAACAGGAAAACCTGATCTATTATTCTTCTCCCATCCACTCCTGCTCAGGAAGTGTATCCCAGAAGCTTGTATCCGCTGTTTCGATTGAGCCGTCAGCAAGCGCTTCGACTGTTGAACTCAATGTTTCCACGGTCTGTTTGATCAGATAGCCGTTACTTTTTTGCCCAAGGACATAAGGTTCGTAAAAATGGTCAGACATGCCTCTCATTTCAAAAAGAAGAGTCGAGATGTCATACCGTACGGCTGCACCATTCCGTCCAATGTTTTCACCTGTGCCGCCGCGGTATTTCCCAATTAAGCCCCAGCCTTTTGAATCGACAGCATTATAAACGATCGATCCCAGTTTTTTTGAACCTTCCAGAACTTCCGGATCCACATTCGGATTGGTTGGATACAACATTGATCCCGAAACAAGCTCACCGTTGATTCCGCTTAGCGTTCCCTGATGATGAAGGTCGATCATATAGTCGATATCATATTTCATTAAGACTTGTTCATGGAGAGCCCTTGCTTCCGGCTCCATTTCAGAAGTCTCTTTGGCATGCTCACGGTTTAAATCCACTTCATTGGCATTATACCGGGTAAGATGCCTGTCCCCATCTGCAATATAATCCTCCAGGGAGAAATTTACATCCCCCATCGCCCCGTCTGCGTTGAGCATCGGGATGACAAGAATATTCACATTCCCAAGGACACCTTTTAATTTATTGGTTCCCAGGTGCCTGATGAATTCCAAAGCTCCTTCAGTTGTCAGCTGTTCATTTCCATGCTGCTGGGTTAAAAATAACACTGTCGGGTTGTCAGGATGTGAAAGATACTTTGCCATGTGGATGTCCTTGCCTTTAACGGTTTGGCCGATCACTTCGAGTTCCATTGCGTCCTGCTTTGCTGCCTGTACTTTTAGAAATTCTGTCAATTCCCCGTATGTAGTTAATCTGGAAGTTTGAACAGATTCATTCCCATTATAGTTCGGCCCATTTCCCACAGCCGCTGCCGGCATGGTCACCGCTGCAAAGCCTCCCAAAGCCAGCATGCTTGATAATGAAACACTGATTAGCTTTTTCTTCATCATACTCCTCCTCTTATTAAATGATTTAGTAAGAATATTCGGTACACACCCACTATAAAAGCTTTGGAAATGGAAGTTAATAGGAGGGATGAATGATTATTTCGACAACCTAAATAAAATTCAGCGGGAACTAGGGAGTTTGTCTCATATAAAATGATTTGTCGAACAAGAATAAAAGTGGTGGAGAACGGTGGATATTTCCGGGGAAATCTGTCTATCAATGTAATTTTCCATAAAATTTTAATTTAATATTTTTTTTCAATCTGCAACTCCCAGGGTCATTTTTACCCAATTGCGTAATAAGTACAAATTCCCAGTATATTCCTAAAAGAATATTTCCGGCCGGGGTTTTCTCAAAAGAAAAAACACCAGACCCGGGCCCGGTGTTTCCCTCTCTCTATCTGCTCTCGATCACAGAGAGACCGAAAGTATTGCTGACGACCAGGTCGTAGGTTCCCTTACCGACAGTGTAGGTTCCGCTCCTGGCCATCTCCTCAACATGAACTTTATCACCAAAGTTCTGATTTTCGTTCTCTTTCTCTTCAAGCTTCCAATTCTCGTTATCTTTTATATCCGTTACATTTTGAGCCAGTAAGTTGATGTCACTGTCTTGTGATAGCATAACACTCACTTGGGAACCTTCCGTCACTGACCAATGACTCAACAAACGCCTGGGCTTCATCGTTATCGAACCGCTATTACCTGAAACTTCAAGCCCTACTTTGGTCGGCACCACCAGTGTGGCATCCATTTGCGTGTAGCTGCCAAAAGGATTGGAGTCCACAGGAAGCATCTTCAGTGTGATGAACAGGCTGTCCCCTTTCATTTCGTATTGGAGGTAATCTTCAGGAGATTTCAATTTGTTTTCTCCATTTACAATTGTAGATCGATAAGTGCCAAACAAACTGACATCATCCCCAGTACCGCCTTCGATTGTTAAATCATGCTGGCCGGTGTCCACAACAATTCTCTTGATTTCATCGGAGACACTATGGTTGAATGTCGGGATTTCCATTGTTTTTTCTTCAGACGTCATCCAGCTTTGCATGGCCCCGACCACGCCGGTTGCCTGCAAGATGGAAAGGCCAATTCCAGCTGTGCCTATTACAGCAACAAACAGAATGCTTAAAAGATCATATTTCACCCTTGCATTCTCTTGGGTAGTAAAAAACAAATAGAAGAGCATTTCACCGCCTAAAATGACAAGGATGAACGGCCACCAGCCTGCGATAATATACGAAGCGTCCCATTCCATTATCTGTGTCAGAAGCAGCACCAGCCCTAAAAAAATCAGTGCCGCCCCCATTGAGATCGATCCTACTCTCCATACTCTCATTGAGAAGCCTCTCCCTTCTTCTTGCTTCCTGTCAACAGCTTGATGCCGCCGCCTATTAGTAAAATGCAGACAATCGCCGTCTGTACATATCGTTCAAACCAGAAGAACGCGTCAACGTTCATATACTCATAAATGATTGGCTGAAGGACCGGCAGAGCAATGTTCGTGAGCAAATAATACACTCCAAGCGTGACCAGGCCGATTCCGACCCACTTTTGATGATTCACAAGATATGAGATCACCGGCACATCCTCAATCGGCTCTTTTCCGTAACGGGAAGCTTTTTGCAGTCCGTCGAAAAAGCTGTAAAACCAGATGATTGGGACAAGGAAAAGGAAGATGCCCAATCTCATGACATCCATTATATAGATGGAGAACAGGAATGCCGCCATTAACTGAATTCCCCTCCGCTGATAACCCAAGTACAGATGACCTGCCCCCGGAAAAATCGATAGCATCGTTGCAAGGGACTTCGATTTTTTTCCATCCTCCCGGCGATTCTCGAACTCTTCCAGGATGGATTGATCAACCAACGCTTCTCCACGTTGTTTTTTCGCAAGTTGCTGCATACTGTCAAAAAAGCTGTACACCCACAGGACAGGCAGGAAGGCAAGAAAGACAAGAAATTCTCCACGTGATGACAGAACCGTCACGAAAATGACCATTACAGCGAGGCCCAGGAAAGCTGCCAGCAATGTAACACCTCTGTTCATAAGGCCCAGCTGGAAATGCCCGAGACCTGGCACCAACGATAAAATAATCGTAAAAAAGCGCTCCGATTCAGGAGTCGTTTCTTCCTTGACCGTGTCTCCCTCCATAGTGGTCCGTTTATAAAGCTTGGATGCCGTAACAGCTGTATCGATGAGATTTATCAAATATAGGAATAAGCCTCCAATAAAAAACACAAATTCAATTCCGGTCACAGAATAATAAGAGTATGTTAAAAGGATCGTCATGACCGCGGCACCTATGACACCGCCTGCATAAAACAAACCTCTCAGCACCTTGCCAAGATAAAGCAGGCCCCCTCCCGGGAAAAATGCTAATAAAAATGCAATAATCGGATTCTTTTTCATCAGTTTCGTTCCTCCCTGGTTTCACTTTCGATATTTTCTATAAGGATCGTCGTTTTGTTCATCAACTCATTCGTAATGGATGGGCGGGAGGAACGTTCGAATTCCTCCGCAAATCCGACCAACTGCTGAAATACACCTGTGTACATCAGTAGAATTGTCATCGCAGCCGCCACAACATAGTGGAAAGCTGACTGCTGATAAAATCTCTGTTTTTTCCCGATGTCCGGTACTTCAGGTTCCTTGTAGCGGTGAACCTCAGCAATAATGCTGTCGGCGAATCCGGGATCATCTGAAAGTTCCGGAAAGGAGGTCTCACCGGCCTCAAGTGCCGACAAATAGATTTCCATGCAAGAATCACAAGAATATAAGTGCTCTTCGTATTGCTCCCGAACTTCGTCATTGAGTCCATCTTCAACATACTTCAGCCAGTCTTCATAAGAAATGTGTTTCATCGAAAATCTTCCTCCTTCCAGTGTGTTTTCATCCAGCGTCTCGCCCGATAGAGTTTGGTTTCAATCGTTTTCACTTCAACTTGCTGTTCTTCAGCCATTTTTTGATATGACTTTTCTTCTATGTAGTAATCATGGATGACCCTGCGATGATTTTCCGGCATCTCCCCAAGCCTCCGCCGGACAAGAAGCCGCAGTTGTTTCTCTTCCAGCTTGGCTTCTACAGAAAGGAGGTCCCCTCTCTGCATGTTTTCCTTGGCAAGGTCCGCCGGATTATCAGACATTTCCTCGTTCCTGCGTGCCGCCTTTCGCTTACAATCTATCGCATGATTTACAGCAATCCTGGTAATCCAGGTTTTCAACCCTTGATTTTCGTACTGCGGGAGAGAGGTATAGATCTTTACAAACACTTCCTGTGACACATCTTCGGCATCTTTTTGATTTCTCAAGATGCCGTAGACCGTCCGGAACACATGGTGTTTATATTTTTCAATGAGGATACGGAATGCGTGGTCGCTCCCGCTTCTCACTTTTTCTACAAGCGCTTGTTCCAATACTCTCTCCCCCCTTTCTGCCGGCTACATAATAATAGACGAACAAACTTCCGCTTTCCCCTACACTATTTTTGAAAAAACTTTAAAAATATTTTTTAGGGTGGGTAAAACGGGTGGTTTCAGGCAAAAATCACTGGGCGGGTAAATTTATGGGGGGGTTTCTAGTTTTATAGCTTATGGGGGTAGCGAAGGTGAACAGGGAGGACTATAATTTTTGTTTTGCCTTTTTAAAGTTCTTTAGAGGCGTTCTTAAAGTCTTTATTCTCTCGTTTTCTCTTTTAAAGTCCTTTACAGGCACTCTACAGTACTTTAATTTTAATTCTCTAATTTTGTCGTTCTTTAAAACCTCTCTATAGTACTTTATTTTCAACTTTCTAATTTTATCGTCCTTTAGAACCTCTCTATAGTACTTTAATTTTTAATTTTCTAATTTTATCGTCCTTTAGAACCTCTCTATAGTACTTTAATTTTAATTCTCTAATTTTATCGTCCTTTAAAATCTCTCTATAGTACTTTAATTTTAATTTTCTTATTTTATCGTCCTTTAAAACCTCTCTATAGTACTTTAATTTTTATTTTCTTATTTTATCGTCCTTTAAAACCTCTCTATAGTACTTTAATTTCAACTTTCATATTTTATCGTCCTTTAAAACCTCTCTATAGTACTTTAATTTCAACTTTCATATTTTATCGTCCTATAGAACCTTCATAAGTTTTTTTATGAATATTATTTTCTCATAAAAAAAGCCGCCAAAAGGACAAACCCTTTTGACAGCTTATGTGAAAATTTTTATATCGCGTTTTTCCAGGAAGTCGACACTTTCCTGAATGGATTCTTTATCAAAGTGGTAAATTTCATTGACGGCATGTAACCATTTGTCCATATCACGCATTTGGTATTCTCGGATGTTTCGGTATGTCATGGCTTTTAACGTCCCGTTGCGCAGGAAGTAACAGGTGTTTCCATGAAAGCGCACGGCCGTAATCCTCCGCATCACCATATTCTCCTGGCTATCTTTATACGAAGCGTCAATGTCAGCAGCCAGGTCTCCCTCTTCAAGCGGCATCCAGATGATCTCTTTTTTTACAAAAGACTTCCCATTGGCCTTCCGATCGATTTCATACAGTGCCTGGTCTTTCTGTGTAAAGGTGATCTCTTCGCCGAACCCGTGAAGGACATGCTTTCTCCGCGCCTCGAGTTCCACCGGTTTCATGATTGGCGAGCCATAGCCGACATCGACATAGAGTTTCTTTCCCTCGATGTTCACCATGATCCCCAAGTGCCCGGGCTGCACGCGGACAAAGTTGATAGTGAAGCCAATCGCACGGAGCAGACGCCCAAAATTGATGTTCAGTGTATAACAAGTGCCGCCCCAGCCGCGGTTCTGGAGATTATGTACAAATTGCTCAAGGCTTGGGACAAGTTCTTTTCTCTGGTTAAAATAATGAAACTTGCTGAATGTCTCATATGGAATCCGGATCAGATGGTGCTGGATGAGACGCTGCAAGTAATTGATACTGGGGCGTTCAAGGGTCAGATTTAAATACGAAAGATACTGCTTTCTGATTTCTTCCACATTATCACTCTCTCATTATCCTTATCGATCTCTCATAAGGGGGTTACACACTCTTGTTTCCCTCTAAAACTGAAGTTCAATCATGGGTTATGTTTACTCTCTGCTATTTTCCTGTTATTTTACCATGTCTTTTTTACAGAATCATTGCCTATGCTTTAAATTCTTGATATAATGCCAAATTTCCTTTATTTATAGAGATTTAAAGCGCAGAGGATGAGGTTTCGTCCAGAAATCAAGCGGACTCCATGAAAAAAACGGCCTTATGGGGGCCGCTGTAATATATCGTGATTGCGATTGTTATTGATTCATACGCTCGAAATTGGTTTCTAATGTCTTTTTCATATCTGATGTGAAGCCATCTTGCATCTGCTGGCGTTCACTGCGGAAATATTCTACCACTTCTTCATCGAACTCGATTTCAATCAGTTCACGCAGGTCCCAAATTCTGAGGGCAGCCATGATGGAAATCAGGTGAGCGACTGTTAATGATTTCTTTTTGAAGTTTACTAGTTCATTGATTGTCGCGACACGCAAGCCGGTAAGGCGGTGCAGGTCACCTTGAGTCATTCCGCGTTCTTTCAGAATCTTCCCCAGCTTGATGTTGATTTTGTGAGGAAACTTTTCGAGGGTTTCAATAACAATGGTGTTTGTCTTTTGGTGAATCATGGTGTTACCCCCTAACAATATTCCTCTCTAGAATACCGCGATTTCCGTAATACGTGAAGAGGGAAACAGTTCCATTTGTCCTAGACGCTTTATCACTCTAAAGCACGAAGAGGGACAGTCCCTCTTCGTGCTTTACCGCGTTAATACACAAAAAGGGACTGTCCCTCACGGGTGTTGATTAGCTATATTTTTCCAAGTGATTGGCACAGACTTCCCCTTCGTTGAAAGAGTGATTTAATGGCACACCTTACCTCCACAGGTAAGGTGTATGCCACGTAACGACGTGTGAATTCTATGAAAGTGAAAGAGTGTAAGATGGCCCAATCTTCCTGTGTTTCATTGTAAATCCAGCGTAGAAGGAAGTAACTAATAAGCGTTCCATAAACTTGGCTATAGACAGAATTCGGTGAATTTCCAAACAGATTGGAAAGATCGAGATTGCCTTTTACCCAACGGAAAAACAACTCGATTTGCCAGCGAAGCTTATAGATATAAGCAATGTCTTCAGGGGACATCATCATTAAGTTTGTCGCTACTTTTATTTTGTTTCCTTCGTTGTCGGTAAAGGTAACCAACCTGAATCGATATTTTGTTTTGCGGGTGCGTTTTCCGATAAAGGCTGTCAGGTCTTCCTTCACACTGCCCTCTTCATCAAGAGGGACACTGTGTTCGATCTCTTCCGAGAAAGAGAAAGAGCTAGCGACTCTAATCACAAAAAATTGATTGTCTTCCTGTAAGTTCTCAAAGTCTCGCGTCCGTGCATATCCTCTATCTGCGGTGATAATGGAAAGAGGTTCCGTGTCTTCATACAACTTGGGTGCCATCATGACATCGTGGTGCCGCCCAGTTGTAGGGATGACTTGGGTCGGTTGCCCTTCCTCTACATCGAACTTTGTATGGAGACGAATAGCGTGGCGAGTACGGGTATAACCCGCCCAGCTCATATCTGGATGTTGAAACGTAATGGTTGTGGAGTCGACCGCGAATAGTTTATAGGGCTTGAACAGTGCTCGGCGCATTCCACGTCCTAAGCGATTGACTAAACGAGAGAACAATTCTTGAAGAATCTGATAAGGGACGTTTTGAGCTTTTTTAGCGAGGGTCGAGTGGTCAACGGAAGGCAAACTTTCTTCCTGTGGCATCTTGGTTTCGGCATCTCGAAAGCTTTTCCAATCTTTCGCAGAAGAAATGACAAAGAAGCGTACCAAATCTCGGGTGGAAAATTTTCTTGCGGTGTCACGATAACCCCACTTCTCACAAAGGTTTTCCACCTCTTCGTCAGTAATGAACGTTTGAAGTACCTCTGATAATTTGTTAAAGTTAGTCAATGAAGCCACTCTCCTTTTTAGTGTTGTTAGCGGTAACAATCATTCTAAAAGAGAGTGGCTTTTTTTGTCTAATGATACCGTTTGTTTTACATATTATGGTTAATCAACACCCGTGGACTGTCCCTCTTAATGGTTTAACGCGTTGACGCACGAAAAGGCCCATCCCTTTTCCAGGGATGGGCCTTTTCGATTTACATCTGGACTTGGTTCATCAGGGTGGTTTTGATGCTTTGGAAAATTTCGAGCCAGATGGTTTCATTGTCTCTGTACTGCGCTGTCAGCCTGCCGATCATTTCTTTTTGTGCCGCTGGAAATGATTCGTGGTCACGCGGCGGCAGTTTTGCTTTCTCCTCATCCACAATTTGCTGGATCACCGGAGCACGAGGCCCCCACACTGCTTGCTCGTCGAAACTCTTGTCAAGGAAGATGAAGATCGGAATCGAACGGGAAGTTCCGTTTGTTAAGTACTGATCCATCAATTCCAGGTTCTCATCCCTGTTCAAAATCCGGACCTTCATGTCGGCTGCTTCTGCCACTTTTAAGAGGATCGGCAGGTTGACCATCGCATCACCGCACCAATCCTCGGATAACACAATCACATTCAGTTTTTGAGAAGCAAGTTCCTCCAGATTCCCCTTCTCATTTTCCGGTATGGAGAAATGCTGGTAGACCTTCTTAAAGTTTTCTTGATGTGTTTCCATCGAATCTATATATTCTTGAGGCGTCCGCCCCTTTTCAAACCATTGTTTCAAATCCATTGTCATCCTCCTCGAGACTTCAACCTTCACTGTACGCAATCTTAGCTTATTTCTCTTTTGCCTAATAAACAAGAAAATATACTTATTTTTAAAGTATTGTTTGTAAAAAATATGCTTACAGGCATATAATTGATATAAGAATCCAATACATACACCTTCGCAAAAGCATTAGCTGCGTAAGAATCTGCGCACAAAAAAGAGACTGCCGTTGAAACAGCCTCATGGCTATTAACATTTCTGTGAGCTCTCAACAATTCTCTTGAATTTTGCGTAATAGTACTTCAGCTCGGTTACACTATCTGCCGCCTTTATTTTTTCCAAATAGTTCTCTGCTTTGGAATATTGTTCCGGGGGCAATTTAACCGTTGTTTTCTTCTCTTTTTTGGACTTCGCCAACAGGTTTCACCTCATTATGCTTTGAAGATCCTCCTATAGTAGAGGTCGTCTCGAGCTGATATTTTGAAAGCTCTTGAAGGTAGTCACACTTGGTTCTTTCCAGGTTTTGCTCGATTTTTCTGGTGATTACCGAACTTCCGCCAATGCCAGATAATAAACTAATGTAAATCACATACCAGACGGGTACTGTTTCCACGACAGGCAATACGGACAAATAACCGGCCAAGACCCCAATAATGATATCTTTAGACGAACCAAAGACATAATGCTTCTCTCCATCTTCATCAACAAAAGTGCGGGGAAATGTAAAGCGGCCACCTTTGAAAACCAAAATATGTCCTAAGCCACCAATACCTCCCATTAACATCGGTAACAGTATCAATTCAATTAAGGACATTACATTCACCCTCTGGAATGATTTACTAATAGTATACTTTATTTACAGAATTTTCTGAATAGAGAAAAGGACACGTTTTTGTCCATCACAGAGGAGAGTGCCGCATGCGTAAAATTGTGCTGAAAGTCTCGTCAATCGACAAACTTCGATTTCAAAATTACCTTGTCTTAATGCAAAAGGCGGAGAGCAAGGCCGAAGCGGACATGTATTTCCGCCTAGCAAAAAAAATCATCCAGCAAAGCCGGATGAAAAAAAACTAGAAACTATTATGTATCCATTTGAAAACTGCTCTTTTGATTGTGCTTTTTTTCAAAGCCATCGCTCCTGCCCATCAAACGCCCGGTTATTTATGTACTAATAATCAACCCTGCGTGGAAAAAATCAGTGCATCTGTCCCGCTTCGTTGGGCAACTTTATCAATCCCTGCCTATCTTTACAACGGTCACGCCAAGGAAAACCGGTGCCTATCAGCCAGTTCCTCCAGTTTGCGGATGATGTTCTCTTCGTAATCCCCCTGCAGCGGAATGGCCTCGGCTGCAAATCCAGATAACTCCTCATGATGCCCAATCATCACTGCGTGGTTTGCATGCTGAAATAGCGTTATATCGTTAGCATCATTCCCAAACGCAATATACTCGGACTCCCCGATTCCGATTTTTCTCAGAGCATTCCATTTATCGATATCGTTTGGAGAAATATCAATCACTTTTTCATTGCGGTGAGTATGAAGGGTAACATCAATCTCAGAAAGCTCTTCAGCCAATTTTTCAAAATCGTTGGCTGTCAGGATCAGCACTTTTAATATAGAATTCAGGCTTTCTATCAACACAGACTTTGCCAGGTTTGCCTGATCGAGGTTCCCCAGAATCGGGTGATTTACAGGCCCTGTATAACAATAATCCCAGTCTCCATCAATTAAGAACGTGGCTTCATATTTTTCAATCAATCTTTTAATATAATCAATATCCTCATCCCGAAAAGCCTGGGAAAAAACCAAGTCCCCGTCTCTGTGGATCATCGAGCCGTTTCCTCCAATCAGAGTATGCATATGAAAACGGGGATGAAGGACGGGAAGCATATCCCGGATCGGTCTTGCCGAAGCAAAAATCACTTCATGGCCTTCCTCCGTCAACCTTTCAAGTGCCTCCAATATCCTTTCCGTCACCGGCTGACCTTTAAAACAAATTGTACCATCCAAATCAAACACGAATTTCATTGAGTGAACTCCTTTATACGATTATTATCCCCAAGTATTTTTAGCTTTTTTCGATGAGGCTTGAGTATCTCCAAAATTTCCGGTTTGCTGACTTTCTCAAACTGATAATTCCATTTGTACATTCTCCTCAGCATGTCCCACGTCTGTCTGTAATTCCCTTTTTCGAACCCAAGCTTCTGCACAGTGAATCGTTTTAAGATACGCCAATTCCTTACCGCCATCGGTGTATCCAGAAAAATAATGATGTCTGCCTTCTCGAAGCCACTCGTTGTCCAGGTATGATGGACTCCTTCAATAATCCAGTCCGTCTGATCGATGAGTCTATTAAACTCGTTGTCCCTATCTTCAGGGCTGTTTCGTATGTCCCCGTTTGCACCTCTACGCCACACAACATTGTCCAATTCATAGACGGGGATGCTCATTTCTGATGACAA
>NZ_ABCF01000072.1 GCF_000181495.1 Bacillus sp. SG-1 | reverse complement strand
ATGACGGGAATATCAGGCAAAAAAAAAGAATGCTGGGAGGCTGAAAAAATGGAAAACCAACATAACCGTATGAGACGTGAAGATGTACCAGAAAAACAAACATGGGATTTACGTGACATTTTCTCTTCCAGAGAAGAGTGGGAAAAAGAATTGCAGGCGGTACAAGCAGATGTAAAATCTGTGACACAATTTAAAAACCGGCTTCATGAAAGCGGTCAAGTCATGCTTCAGTGCCTGGAAGCTAAAGAAGAACTCCTAAAGCGTTTTACCCTTGTGTATTCTTATGCTTCACTGAAACAAACAGCGGACCATACCGACACAACCAGCCAGAAAGATGCTGCAAGAGCGGAGGAAGCCGGCTCAAGAATCAACGCGTCCCTTGCTTTTGTCGAAACGGAAATCATTGCTCTGCCTAAAGAGAAATTAAACACTTTTCTAGAGGAAGAAGAAGGCTTAGCGTCTTTCACAAAATATCTCCATGACCTGCAGGACAGAAAGCCGCACACGCTTGGCGAGGAAACGGAGGAAACACTCGCAGCTCTCGGGTCTGTATTCTCGGCACCTTATAATATATACAACCGCGGTAAACTATCGGACATGCAGTTCGACTCTTTTATTGATGAAGAAGGAAATGAGCTCCCTCTCTCTTTTGCCCTTTATGAAGGAAAGTATAGCTCATCCCCTTCTGCAGAAATTCGCAGAAATTCTTATGAATCATTCATTAAAACACTGCAGCAGTATAAGAATGCATTTGCTGCTGCATATGCCACTCAGGTCAATCAGGAAGTCATCACTGCGCGACTAAGAAAATATGATTCTGTT
Organism: Bacillus sp. SG-1; assembly: GCF_000181495.1. Classification (GTDB taxonomy): domain Bacteria; phylum Bacillota; class Bacilli; order Bacillales; family Bacillaceae_B; genus Rossellomorea. Next base: position 12,478 of record NZ_ABCF01000072.1, on the reverse strand, counting down.
ACGGACATGCTCCTGGCACCCCAGCAGGTCACAAAAGAAATGTACAACAACCAGCTGGACATCATACAGGAAGAACTCGCGCCACACATGAGAAAATATGCCCGCTTGAAAAAACGCCAACTCGGCCTTGATAATCTTACCTTTGCTGACTTACACGCACCCCTTGATCCTGATTTTAAAATTGAAACCAGCTATGAAGAAGGTGCAAAAACGGTAAAAGATGCATTGCAGGTCATGGGAGATGAGTATAATGAAATGATTGACAAGGCCCTTTCCGAACGATGGGTCGACTACGCAGACAATGTCGGCAAATCGACAGGAGCTTTTTGTTCCAGTTCTTATGGGGCCCACCCATACGTACTGATGACATGGCCAGATACCATGAGAGGGACATTCACCCTCGCCCACGAGCTTGGACATGCCGGCCACTTCTATCTCGCGGGTAAAAACCAGCGGATGACCAACACACGTGCTTCCCGCTATTTCATCGAAGCACCATCCACCATGAATGAAATGCTGCTGGGCCACCATTTATTATCAAAAGACAACGACAAACGCACGAAACGCTGGGTCATCCTGCAGCTGCTCGGTACGTACTTCCACAACTTCGTGACACACTTGCTGGAAGGAGAATTGCAACGCAGAGTATACGGCCTCGTCGAAGATGGTGAACCATTGACCGCCAGTGTCCTCTCTGAACAAAAAGCCGATATCCTGAAAAAATTCTGGGGAGACACTGTGGAAATCGACGAAGGCGCAAGCTTAACATGGATGCGCCAGCCTCACTACTACATGGGCCTGTATCCATACACCTATTCAGCAGGCTTGACCGTCTCTACCCTAGTTTCCAAAAAGATCATCGACGAAGGACAGCCTGCCGTCGACCGCTGGCTCGATGTCCTGAAAGCAGGCGGCACCTTAACACCGCTTGAACTGACCAAAGAAGCAGGCGTCGACATGTCGGATCCGGATAACATCCGTGAAGCTGTGGCGTATGTTGGCTCGCTGATCGACGAGCTTGAAGAGAGTTATGAATAGGTTTGTTATTACCCCCGGGCTTTTGCCTGGGGGTTTTAGTTTGAGTGTCGTTGAAGTGGGATGGTCGGGGGCCTGGTGTTGAGGCGCTATCGACGACTTTCGTTATTCTACCGACGAGTTGGCTGAGGCTATCAACGGGTTTTGTAATCTATCGACGAGTCGGAGCGTTCTATCAACGACTTTCCCCATTCTATCAACGACTACATTTCTCGGGAGTTCTAAAATGACTAACTTTAGTTTGTCTCCCCAGGCTTTGGCCTGGGGTTTAAGATGTTCCTGCAAAGATTGGATGGTGTGGACACCTGAGGTTGAGGCTCTATCGACGACTTTCGTTATTCTATCGACGAGTTGGCCGAGGCTATCAACGGTTTTTGTAATCTATCGACGAGTCGGAGCGTTCTATCAACGACTACATTTCTCGGGAGTTCTAAAGTGACTAACTTTAGTTTGTCTCCCCAGGCTTTGGCCTAGGGTTTTCACTGTTAATGCCTGCAACTATCCACGACTACATTTTTGATCGTTCAGTCTTATTTTTAAGTCACATACGAGAGGGGGTTAATCCTCATTTATTAGATTTTTCAAGGAGTATACCTTCCACCTGCGAGTCCCTCTCGATGGAAAATTTGCAGATGTAAGAACCCTATTAATGGTAGCTCCAGAATCAACTCTCAAAAATTCCCGCACTTCCCCATTCGTAACCTCAGTCCCCAGCAGCAACGCATAATCCCTCAAAGCAGCGATATGTGCATCTTTGGATTCTCCGCCACAGTTCTCGCATACCCACTTCCCATATGCTCTTTTACAAGGCAAACACTCACAATGCGGACACTTCACACCCTTGATCAATTCATCCGGGCTAATTCCGAATTTTTTAAGTACATCCACTTGCAGTGGTATATGTTGTTTAACGATCTCATTTGCCAACCCCATTGCTTCTTCCTTTAGAAGGTGTTCTCGCTTATATTTTTCCTGAAGTGCATCAAATTGAAATGGATGTTGTCCACTGTGGATAACCTTTTTGTGGACAGTATCTGAGGAAGATTGAAGAATAGTGCGGGAATTACTGCTGACTACTAACGTTTCAATTCGAAGGTGAGATAATTTGAGGGTTGCAAGCCATTTCCTTAATTGGATTTTATGGCGCTTGACTTGCAGCAATGGGTCCGAAAAGCCTTCTTCCCCTTTTTCATTCGTCCTGATGAGTTGATTGAACTCTGTATCAAAATACAGAACCCCTGTCATATTTTTGGTCTCTACTATAAGAATGAACTTCACTGTTAAGATAAGGGTGTCAATTTGAAAGTAGTGGCTACCATCGAAGAGACGGACGTTGTGAAGAATGAAAAAATCTTCCGTAGATAAATAGCTAAGGGGGTAATTCAAGCTTACTTCTCCTTTATACCCTGCCATTCGCCGGCCAAGTGCCTCACAGACCAGCTTCTTAGCAATATGGGTTTCAGCCAGTCTTTCATCCAGTGCTTGCAGCTGCAAAAGTTCCAGGGGGATACTACGTGGTTTGATTATCATTACATCACTCCTTTCAAACGTTTAATTCAGCTTCCCAAGCTGATTTTCCTGCATCATTTTCAATGCTACTATTTCTTTTAAAATTACTTTCAGGAGATATACAAAACAGAACATACGTTCTTGTAATTCCGAACTTTTTTGTCTATACTAATGTTAGAACCTTAAAAAGGAGTGTTGAGGATGAAACAGGCTATACCTTATTTAACGTTTAACGGCAATGCGAAAGAAGCACTGGAGTACTATAAAGAAGTGCTTGAAGGTGACATCACCCAGACTCAAACATTTGGGGAGGCGGATTACCCGACTCCACCGGAAATCGATGAAAAAATAATGCATGCACGGTTTATGAAAGGTGACCTGCTGCTGATGGTCTCTGATACTTTTCCAGGAAGCGAAGTCCAGGCAGGAAGCAACATTTCATTGGTTTTGGAATTTGAAAGTGAAGAGGAAATCCAAAAGGTTTACGATCGACTGATTGATAAAAGCACGGTACATATGGAACTTCAGGATACGTTCTGGGGTGCAAAATTCGCTAAAGTTAAAGATCCTTATGGCATCACTTGGGATTTGAACTATACAAAGTAATATTAAAAAGCACACAAGCAGAAACGCCTGCTTGTGTGCTAGCCTAACTAATCTGGGATTCCACCTGAACAGAGGCAGAATGATCAGATTCATGGGAATCAGTATCGATATCATTAAATTGGTCATACATCGTATACCCTGCAATGACCAGCAACAGATAAACGACAGCAGCAATAACCCACTTCTTCAAGATATATTCCCCCTACAGTTTTACTCTTTGCAGTCTTAATGCATTCAAGACAACTGACACTGAACTGAATGCCATCGCTGCTCCCGCAAGCCAAGGAGCAAGCAGCCCAATCGCTGCTACCGGAATGCCCAATGTGTTATAGGCAAATGCCCAGAACAGATTTTGTTTGATATTTCTTATCGTTTTCTTACTCATATAGATGGCGTCGGCGATACTGTTAAGGTCTCCCCGGATCAATGTGATATCTGCTGCTTCCATCGCCACATCTGTACCCGTACCGATTGCCATACCGATGTTGGCAACCGCCAATGCAGGAGCATCATTGATACCATCTCCAACCATTGCTACTTTCTTGCCTTCAGCCTGAAGTTTCTTAACTTCCTCCGCCTTTCCATCGGGCAGGACTTCCGCAATGACATTCTCGATACCAGCTTCTTTTGCAATGGCCTCGGCTGTCTGGTGGTTATCGCCTGTCATCATGATCACTTGGAGTCCCATCTCTTTCAAGCGGTTGACTGCTTCCTTCGAAGTGTTTTTTATAGTATCGGCCACAGCGATCAATCCGGCATACTCGCCATCTATCGCTACCAGCATCGCTGTTTTCCCTTCGCTTTCCAGATCATTCTTGGTTCGCAGAACAGCTTCTTCTACTCTTATAGCTTCTCGATCCATTAGTTTTTTCGTACCAATCAGCACTTTACGGTCATCGACCATTGCTGACACCCCGAATCCCGGAATCGCTTCAAAATCTGCATCCGACGTGATCTCGATTCCTTTTTCTTTGATCCCATCAACAATGGAAACAGCCAATGGGTGTTCAGAATGACGTTCGGCAGCCCCTACCAATTTCAAGAAGTCTGCTTCATTTACGTCCCCATCAGAGATCACATCTGTCAAAACGGGTTTACCATTGGTGACTGTTCCTGTCTTATCCAGGACAACCGTAGTAATCGTATGAGCGGTTTCAAGGTGTTCTCCACCTTTAAAGAGAATCCCGAATTCTGCTGAACGTCCAGATCCTGCCATGATGGAGGTTGGCGTTGCGAGCCCTAAGGCACATGGACAAGCGATAACAAGGACTGCGATCAGTTTTTCCAAGCTTTCCGCAAAATCTCCTGGAGTGATCCAGATGAACCAAATTAAAAAGGTAATGACCGCCAGACCAACCACTATCGGAACGAAAATTCCTGATATCCGGTCTGCCATCCTTTGGATTGGTGCTTTTGATCCTTGCGCTTCTTCTACCACCTTAATAATCTGGGCAAGCGCAGTATCTCTTCCGACCTTTGTTGCTTTAATCTTAAGAAATCCATTTTTGTTAATGGTGGAACCAATGACTTCATCTCCAACCGCCTTATCGACAGGAACACTTTCCCCAGTCAGCATCGATTCATCAAGGGCAGAACGACCTTCGAGCACTTCACCGTCAACTGGTACTTTTTCACCCGGTTTCACAAATACAACGTCTCCGACAGTTACTTCCTCGAGTGGAATTTCGACTTCTTGACCATTTCTAAGTACTGTTGCTGTTTTCGCCTGCAGACCCATCAGCTTTTTAATCGCTTCAGAAGATCTTCCTTTTGCTTTTGCTTCAAACAGCTTACCCAGGATAATCAATGTGATTAAAATGGCACTGGTTTCAAAATAGAGCTCAGTCATTCCGTCGTTTGTTCCTATTGACTGTATTGATAAGAACAAACTGTAAAAATAAGCGGCTGATGTACCTAATGCAACCAGAACATCCATATTGGCACTTTTATTTTTCAAAGCTTTGTATGCACCGACATAGAACTGCTTTCCGACAACGAATTGCACCGGCGTTGCCAATGCAAACTGAACCCACGGATTCATCAGCATATCTGGCAAATAAATAAATGAGGTGAATTCAAAATGGCTGACCATCGCCCATAGGAGCGGTAATGACAGGATGGCGGAAAAGAGAAATTTCCCTTGCTGCTTTTGTATTTCTTTTTCCCTGTGGTCCGCTGTCTCTTCAGGGTTCTTTTCAGCGGTTTCCCTGGCTCCATATCCAAGTTTATCGACTTTTTTTATAAGATCCGAAGGAGTGATAAGAGCAGGATTATACTCAACAGTCGCTTTTTCCAGGGCAAGATTAACGTTTGCGCTGGAGACTCCGTCCGTTTTGCTCAGGCCTTTCTCAATTCGGGTCGCACAGGCAGCACACGTCATACCTGTAATATCAAATTCAGCTTTTTCGGTAACAACATCGTAACCAAGATCTTTTATTTTCTTCTGCAGCTCCTGTGGTGACGTGACAGAAGAATCAAATTTGACAGAGGCCTTTTCTAATGCAAGATTGACATTTGCATCATTGACTCCCTCAACTTTTTTCAATCCTTTTTCAATTCTGGAGGCACAGGCAGCGCAGGTCATCCCTGTCACTTGATAATTCATATCCTTTATATTGTCACTCATGATAACCCTCCTTATACCTATATAGGGTATATTGATTTCCGAAAGAAACGCGCCTCTTTAGGCACGTTTCAGAACTTATTGAACGTCATAACCTTGATCGTCTATTGTTTCTTTTATGGTATCCAGTGTTACTTCGCTACCATCATAGGAGACATCGACTTTTCCAGAATCCAGAAGTACTTTTACAGATTGGACTCCATTCAGCTCACCAACACTTTTTTCAATTGCTTTTACGCAATGTCCGCAAGACATCCCAGTGACATTTAGAGTAACATTTTCCATCTTAACATCTCCTTATTTCTTCATTAATTTTTGTATAGTGACAAGCACTTCATCCAATACTTCCGTGTCACCTTCCTGTATTCTTTCAAGTACGCAAGATTTCATATGTCCTTCAAGTAGGATTTTTGCAACACTATTCATTGCAGACTGTGTAGCTGAAATCTGGGTAATGACATCATCACAGTACGTATCGTTTTCAATCAGTCTCTTGATTCCGCGAATCTGTCCTTCAATCCGATTAAGCCTTGTGACCAAATTGCTTTTCACTTTATCTGAATGATGGCTTTTTCTGTCTTCATCTGATGAGCAACATGAATCGACTTCAACCAATTCTTCCGGGTTCGATACCATTGCGTCACCTCCCTTATATCAACCTTACTATACCCCCCTATAGTATGTAAAGGCTATAAAGTAAATTTTTTAACCTCTTCTGTGAATTATTTCTCAAAAATGTGGGTTATATGTACATGTATTTACCCGATAAATAAAATAATAACACTACATGTCTAAGCTTTCGGAGGACTTATCTATGTCTAATCATTCAACTAAACTGACTTCTGGTGAGTTGGCGACTCTCTGGACAACCTTTCAAAATGACACCTCTTCTTTATGTATATTTGAATATTTCTTAGCGAAGTGTGAAGATCCCGACATCACCCCCCTTCTTCAATTATCTAAAAATGCTTCCTTGGAACATATTAACTTTTTAAAGAAACTATACAGTGAGGAGCAGATTCCCAATCCTGTCGGCTTTTCAGTCGATGAAGATGTTTATCCGGATACCCCCAGGATGTATGCAGATATGTTTTATTTAATGTTCATGAGACAGATGGCCAAAGTCGGAATGATTACTTACAGCGCGGCTCTGTCCTTGGCCGTTCGCCAGGATATAGTGGATTTTTATCAAGAAGGTTTAACCTTTACTAGCGATTTGTACAAAAAGACGACTCAGACAGCAGTAAAAAAGGGGATTTTAGTCAGACCCCCTTATATACCTTATCCAAAAGAAATTGACTTTGTTGACGAGAAGAGTTATTTCAGTGCAAGTTTAAACCCTTTTACTGACAAGCGCCCCTTAAACGCCATCGAAATCTCGCATTTATTCATGAATACAGAAACAAATTTACTCGGAAGCATGCTTTCCACAAGTTTCGCCCAAATGGCCAGAACGACAGACGTTAAGGATTATATGGTAAGAGCTCGGAAGGTGGCGCAGAAACATATTAAAGTCTTTACCACCACTCTTGTAGATAATGATATGCAAGCACCGATGTCATGGGATACAAACGTTCAGGACTCTACTGTTCCTGTTTTTTCTGAAAAACTGATGATGTTTCTAGTTACCCTTATCACCAACGTCGGAATGGGCAATTACGGTATCGCCGCTTCCGCCAGCATGAGACTTGATATTGCTAATAACTACTTCCGCATGGCTCTTGAAACCGGAAGGCTTGGTAAAAGCGGTGCTGATATTATGGTGAAATACGGTTGGCTGGAGGAGCCGCCACAGTCTCCGGACCGCAATAAGCTGGTGAGGGAGAACAATTAATATAACCAGCTGTCCATATGGGCAGCTTTTTTACACACTCAAAACGAAATAATTACTATCCATAAACCGTAACGATTACGAGATGTTTAGTTAAGACTTTTTTACATAAGGAGTGAAAACAATTGCATAGCAAATCAATGGTTATAACGACAAAGATTATCTCAATTTGAGGGATAAAACCTTGAAATACTAAAAATAGCTTAACAATAACAAACCATCGGAAAAATTCTCCCGATGGTTTGTTAGTTTGCTCATTCTATTTTAATGAAAAATTCCTCAACATAAGGGTTTTCAGGGGCTTCGATCAATTCGAACACCGGGTTGACGATGACTGGCATCATGTTGCCATGAAAGTCCACACTCTCAATCACTCCGCTTACATTAACCCATGTATCTGGTTCGAGAGCGGCAAGCTCATCATCCTCCGTCAAAAGCCCATATACCCCTGCATCAGCGACACAGCAAGTCACAGTAAACCGGGAAATGACCGCCTGGTTCTCAACAAAACTTTCGTCTTTATAAATAAAGCCTGTCAGCTGTATTTCTCTTCCTGTGAATTCATTAAGATTTTCATCGATGATACTGAGCGTTTGGATGAACTGCTCATCCCTGACAATGATCTTTTCCCTGTCAAAAACAATTTCCTTCAGCTTTTCAAAATCTGGTTCTATCGGAAAATCTTCGTAGCTTCCCAGTTCCGGTTCGTTGGAATCCCCCTCAGGTTCCTCAGATTGTTCTTCTTTTTCTACAACTGTTTTGCCGGAAGAAGGCGGGGCTGTAAACATACTGTCTCCAATCTTAACCCCTCTTTTGGCCGCAACCGAACTATCCAGCAGATTATCCGGCAGCAAGAAGCCCATGATCACCGGAATGACAAAAAGGCTGTACACCACTGTAGTTTTTATAAACCCTTTCGGCGGTTCGTGGCCTTCACATCCGCAGTCATGAGATTTAGTAGATGATGACGTACCTCGGATAATCTGGACCGCACCAAGAAATATAAACACTCCGAGTGCAAAGTACATATACCCATGCATCTTGCTTGCAACGAAATTTACCATATCAAAGGTTAAAAAAAGCTTCAGGATCAGCAATGCATAACCAATTAAAATAATTCCTCTGATATATGTATGAAACTGACTTGATTTCATTGTCCCCCTCCTATCCTATAAAAAATTGAAACAGCAAAGTGCAAGTATAGACAACGACAGTAACCACTCCGATAAACAGCAGAACGAAGCGTTTCTTGAAATATGCCAGCATCAGCAATGTATTCTTAAAATCGATCATCGGCCCATAAACCAGGAATGCAAGCAGGGAACCTGAAGTAAAGAGAGTGCCAAATGATGAAGCAACGAATGCATCCGCTTCTGAACATAGGGACACGATATACGCAAAGCTCATCATGACAGCCGGTCCGAAGATTTCGTTTGACCCTATAGCTGTCAAGGTCCCTCTGTCCAAGAACGTCTGGAAAACCGCAGCAATAAGGGCACCGATTATCAGAAACTTCCCCATATCAAAAAATTCGTCACTTGCATGAACGATCGTTTGCATGAACTTATTGGAACCATGCTGGTGGTCATGAGAGTGATCGTGATTATGATGACTCTCCTCTTTGCTGAATCGAAGAGATTCTCTTTTCCCATAAAGTTTATATATCAGTGCCCCAATAATCAGAGCTGCTACTGCTGCAATTCCCATACGACCAAAGACGATAGTCAAGTTATTCTGAAACGCATAGTAAGTAGAAGCAAATACTATTGGATTGAGGATCGGAGCAGTCACCATGATGACAATAGCCAGATGAACAGGGATACCCTTTTTGATTAAACGCCTTGCAACCGGAACAATGGCACATTCACATATCGGCAGCAGTGCTCCCACCAAAACTGCGGGAAAAAGCGCAAGATACGGAAAACGTTTAGGAACAAGCTTCTTCAACAAATCTTCGGAAACAAACACCTGGATCAGGGCAGAAGCGAAGACACCTATTAATATAAAGGGAATGGCCTCCAGCAATATACCAAGAAAAATAATAGTCATGTTACTGAAATTCGATCCCAGCATAAAGTCAGGCAGGAAAACCTTTAGTTTATCACCAACCAGGAACAACCCTATGAACAGAATAAACAACAGGAGGCCAAGCAGTTCCTGGCTCAATATACGAATTGAACTCATTTATAGACTCCTTTTTTAATCGTAATGATTTCGTTTTAATTATATACTATGCCTGTCCTTAAAATCTATGATAATTTTAATAGAAGAAATTTATTCTATTATCTTTACATGGGCTCAATAGATTGACCTTTTTTCGATTACCCCTTATAATAAATTCCTGTGTCCCAGTAGCTCAGCTGGATAGAGCAACAGCCTCCTAAGCTGTAGGTCGCAAGTTCAAATCTTGCCTGGGACGTAAAAAAAAGAAGAGCGAGAATCCTTGTTGTAGCAGGATTCCCGCTCTTTTTTTATGTGCATTTTACTCTACAATTATAACTCTTATAGGTATTACTTCTCCTTTTTAGGTAATATACACCATTATTTTATTCCCGATTTCACCTTCTAGAATTATAATAGAATTAGGAAGGAGATGAAACAATGCAAGTAAGTAATAGTAAATCTGTTACACCTTATGACTATTACCAGAAGCAGCAATCAAGCTATGCCAGAAATAGCAGCGGAACCTACTCCAATGACAACCCACAACAAAATTCCAACTCTATTTCAGCTAATGAGAGATACTCCGTTAATGAAAAAGACGACGCAAGCGGCAATCAAACTTATTCCTCACCTTCGACATCCACATCACAAGACTGGAAAACAATGAAAGACCTCTTGGAAGCCCATTACTCAATCGGTAATCCAGGCATGGGAAATTTTCAGAGTTTCAAAGAAAACATGCAGGGCTTAGTCAAAAAGTTTGTATCCTACAAGGTTGATAAGTACCAACAGTCTTGGGAGTCAAAGCTTCACCAATTCAAGTTAGAAATCAGTAAAGAAGCCTATGAAAAGTACAAGAGCGCTGCTTCCGCTAAAACCTCAGCCACCGATCGCCCTTCAGGGGTAAACGGTACATATGAAAATGCAACAACCGCTTCACCTTCAAGTACAGGCAAACAAGGCAGCGAGACTGAGGCATCAAGTTCTAGTGGGGATTCCGGCTCTACAAATACTTCAACTGATTCTGGAACGGCTGGATCAGGGGCAGGAGAATCGGGGGCAGCCGGCAGCATGAATGACTCCGGTTCTAGCGATTCAGGTAGTACAAGTGGCACTGGTGAATCCGGCGGTTCTTCGGATACGGGCACTGCTGGCGGTTCTGCCGATTCAGGAACTTCTTCCAGTACGGGGACTTCTGAGGGCACTACTGATTCTGGATCTTCTTCCGATACGGGAACTACTGAAGGGTCTTCCGATACCGGGAATTCTTCGGGCTCAGGTTCCTCTGACGGATCTTCTGACTCGGGTTCTTCTTCGGGTACAGGTGGAACAGGCATCATTGGAGGATTGTTTGGCAAAAGATAATAATTTTCTCCTCACCTGCTTCCATAATCCTGGTTGCTGTCTGCATTATGCAGGCAGCTTTTTCTTCAACAGAATGCTGCCAGTTGGGATGGCATGAGGATACCGGGAGATTACACACTTGGTCTCTACTAAAATCTTAAGGTTATGCTCAGTGCTATGGGGCACAATTTTTCGTACCGTGGAGGGTTTTAAATAGTGATGCCCCTCCTTCTATATTACCAAGTTGCTTGAAGCGAAAGGTGAGTGACCTCTTGCGGGATTAGCGGACGTCTAGGTCCAGCGCCCGAGGTTACGTACCCACTGGAACGTAACCCAGCCCCGCGGAGTCACGCACCTGGAGCGTAAATCAATAACCTATATATAAAGCAACAATTTCTAAGAAAGAGCATAAAAAAGAGCGTGAATTCATGATTACCTCAAGAATGCCACACTCATGTTTCTACTATTAAATCATTTCGAACTGCCACTGCTAAATTCCTTCCGTGTCTTAATTATCTTCTGATCCGACCGATTCTTTTCATGACTGGGATGCTGTAACAATCATCGCATACGCCCCCATTGTCTATGAATTCTATCTCATCCAAAATCTCTTTCCTGCATTTAGAGCAAATCCATTTCTTTGTAACCTGCTCCATCCTACCACCTCCATATTATGACGATTCGACATGATTCACACAATTCCTGCTGTGACATTTACATAAATTATGCTCTCTGTACCTAGCGCCTCAGGGGTGTCATATACTGGGTAAATAATTGCTAATGAAGCGGCGGATTGACGGAAGGTGTGTACAGTGGACAGAAAAACCAAAGGGTATATCGGTGGATGGATACAGGCAATAGGTACGGTTCTTTCTGCTATCAGCAGTACTTCATCGCTCAGGATCGGTGAAGAACAATCAGAAAACTTGAACCTAATCGGCAACCTCCTGCAGGCCTCAGGGAGCGCTTTGGCGGCTGATAGCGAAAAAGAGCCCACCCTGTCTAAAATAGGAAATGAAATTCAGGCAATCGGCAATTCGCTTGAAGTTGGGGCAGTGCTTCTGACAGAAGGCACTGTGCAAGATGAACTTGTGATCAAGGGCGATCTCCTGCAGGCTCTTGGCGCTGCATCTGCATTCGCAGATAATTGGGATTCTATTCCTTCAGAAGAAGCACTCCTCTCTCTTTATGGAAATTTGCTTGGGGTGATCGGCAATTCCTTGCAGGCCATTTCTGGCATCTTTGAATTGGAAGGTGAAAAGCGACAGCACCTTAATTCCATCGGAAGTTGGATCCAGGCCATAGGTGGTGTGCTCAGTGCACTGAGCAGCTCTGTCGAAACACTTCCATAATTTATATACGAAAAA
>NZ_ABCF01000073.1 GCF_000181495.1 Bacillus sp. SG-1 | reverse complement strand
TTTATGGTCGTGATAAGCGGGAAATATACTAATGCATCCAATCAAGTTTTAGATATAGAAAGACTTGCCGATGCTGTAGAACAAACGGACGGACGTATCACTGAATGGTCTCTAAATGCAAGGGAAAACTTAAAATTCTCTACGGATAAAGGTTTTACAACATACGTTGAAAATATGCAAAAAGAAAACCCGGACTTTAGTTGGGTTTATAACCCAAATCATGCAGGTTATGAATTAAAAGGTTTAAACCAGCATGAAACCGGGGTAGAGATTATCAAAGTGGTGACGATGGAAGTTGACAATCATCACCAGTCGTATATGATATACGAATTCCGCGGATTCGAATGGAATCATCTTACGAAACAGACTATTCAAGACCATTACTTTCCAAAAATGAAAGATCTTTTTGCAGGAGAACCTTTGATTTTCTCTTGTATCAAAGGCGAATTCAGTGATACACTTGACGGAGTTTTATCCAAGCAATCAGACAAGTTACTTTCTATTTTAGACGCAAATGAGTTGGAATCATTAAAAGAACACGATTTTTATTCTATATCGGCTTTTTCTAATAAATTTGACCAAAGAATGCCAACGGAACATCAATACATGAACTTACAACTAAGCCTACGGAAGAAAGGATTGGGCACAAAGACAAACTTTGTCATTGGCACACCCATCCTTACGATTGAATATTAATATAGAGAAATTGGACGCGGAGGGGAATACTCTTGGAAAAAATCATCGTCCGCGGCGGCCAGAGTCTTAACGGTACTGTAAAAGCAGAAGGTGCTAAAAATGCTGTTTTGCCTGTGATCGCTGCTACATTATTAGCTAGTGAAGGAAAGAGTGTCATTAAGGATGTACCAACTCTCTCCGATGTATATACTATCAATGAAGTATTACGTCATTTAAATACAGATGTTACATTTTCAAATAACGAAGTTACTGTTGACGCATCAAGAGAGTTATTTGTAGAAGCTCCATTTGAATATGTTCGCAAGATGCGTGCGTCTGTCCTTGTAATGGGTTCATTACTCGGAAGAACAGGCCGTGCCCGTGTAGCACTCCCAGGCGGCTGTGCCATCGGATCAAGGCCGATCGATCAGCACCTTAAAGGTTTTGAAGCAATGGGCGCTAAAGTGAAGGTCGGCAACGGCTTCATTGAAGCAGAAGTTGACGGCAGGCTGAAGGGTGCGAAAGTTTATCTGGACTTCCCAAGTGTGGGAGCAACAGAAAACATCATGATGGCCGCTGTACTAGCGGAAGGCACAACTGTGCTGGAGAACGTTGCAAAAGAACCTGAAATCGTGGACCTTGCAAACTTCCTGAACAAAATGGGAGCAAACGTAAAAGGTGCAGGAACAGGTACAATTCGTATTGAAGGTGTAGAGCGCCTGTATGGTGTAGAGCACAACATTATCCCTGACAGAATCGAAGCAGGTACATTCATGGTTGCTGCTGCCATCACTCAAGGAAATGTCCTTGTAAAAGGTGCGATTGCAGAGCACATGTCTTCTCTTGTTGCGAAGATGGAAGAGATGGGTGTAACAATCATTGAGGAAGCAGAAGGCTTGAGAGTCATCGGTCCTGAAAAATTAAAACCGATTGATATCAAGACAATGCCTCACCCAGGATTCCCGACTGACATGCAGTCTCAAATGATGGCTCTGCTGCTTCGTGCAGAAGGAACAAGCGTTATTTCTGAAACTGTATTCGAAAACCGTTTCATGCACGTGGAAGAGTTCCGACGTATGAACGCAGATATCAAGATTGAAGGACGTTCTGTGATCATTAACGGACCTGTCACCCTTCAAGGTGCAGAAGTCGGTGCAACTGACCTGCGTGCAGCAGCAGCGCTGACTATTGCAGGACTGGTTGCTGAAGGATACACACGTGTAACTGAGCTTCACCACTTAGACCGCGGCTACGTAGACTTCCATAAAAAACTGGAAGCGCTTGGAGCAGACATTGAGCGTGTCACTGAAGTGGAAGAAGAGAACGACGTTACAGCTAACGAACAAATCATTACAGACCTAAATGCATAAATAGATCTTTGAAAAAGCTCTGTATCCGCAGAGCTTTTTTCAATTTTCAGAATAACACAAATCCCCCTTGATATAAAATAACTTGCTCAACTGCTTTAATGCGTTAAAGCGGAAAGAGGGACTGTCCCTCTTAATGCTTTAAAGTGTGAAAGCCCCGTCCGATAACTTCAAATTTTCTCCATTCTAAAGTTATAATTGCTTGTCCAATGCCATACATATGAATTGAGGTGGAGAAGTGGAGGCTTCTTCGCTTTAATCATTCATATGGAGGCATCGGACATGAACCAGTTCAAACCAGTAATCATTACAGTCGCAATTCTAATGGCCGTTACATTTCTAGTACCCACACTTGTTGTCCTTCCTTTTGCAGGCGATGAAGCAAGCAGTGAGCTGGATGAAAAGACAAACCCGAAACCTGATACCGCTGCACTTCTAGAAAACTCAGTGGAGGTAGCTGTATTCAGGTCAGGAAAAGAAATAATTGAAAAGCTTCCATTAGAACAATATGTGATTGGAGTCGTGGCAGGGGAGATGCCTGCAGATTTTGAAATAGAGGCCTTGAAAGCACAAGCGCTGACAGCAAGAACCTTTATCGTTAACCAAATGATGAACAAGGATGCAAATCTTCCTGAAGGTGCGGATGTAACGGATACTGTGACTCACCAGGTATACAAAAACATTGCAGAACTCCAGCAGCAATGGGGGGCCGACTATCAATGGAAAATCGACAAAATTACAGAGGCCGTTCTCGAAACAAAGGGGAAGATCCTGACATATGAGGGTAACCCGATATCAGCACAGTTCTTCTCTACCAGCAATGGTTTTACAGAGAATTCTGAGGCCTATTGGACAAATGAAGTGCCTTATCTAAAAAGCGTGGAAAGCCCATGGGATAAAGAATCACCGAAATTCAATGCACAAAAAGTCATTCCTGTGGCAGAGTTTCAGGAAAAGCTGGGCATTACCCTTGGAGGGGATGGTTCAGTGGGGACGATCACAGATAGAACCCCGGGACAGCGTGTTGGCAGTGTGGTCATCAGCGGCAAGGAGTTTACAGGGAGAGAGATCAGGGAGAGGCTGGACTTGCGATCCTCTGATTTCACGTGGTATCGGAAAGGTGAGCATATCGTCATCACCACGAAGGGCTTTGGCCACGGAGTCGGGATGAGCCAATACGGCGCAAACGGGATGGCGAAGGAAGGAAAGACATACGAAGATATCGTAACTCACTACTATAAAGACATTACGATTAGTTCGTCGGATAGTATTCTGAAGCAGTTTACCGCAAAAAAATAAACAAAGGAAAGGAGCTGCCAGCAACGGCAGCTCCTTATTTTATATAAGCTCTTTCGTAACATTGTTATAATCAAAACTGATCTCCGCTCCAGGTGCGTGACCTGGAGGGGCTGGGTGCCGATAATAGACGTCCCGCTAATCCCGAAGGAGGTCACAACCTTCCGCTCCAATCAACATATATTGCATCATCAAAATTCTATTAACCCACAAACTTGCCAGGGCAAAAGGAAGGTATCTAGCTAAAGAGCCCCTCCTCCTGGTCATTTGTTCACTTTTGGATTATTTACTTGCCGGTGCTATCCCGTCCCCTTAAGCAGGTAAGATTCAAGGTTATGGTACCGGCAGTGAAACAGTCAGGCTCACAGCAACTGGATAGTTATATACCCAAACACTCTGCTCTCAGTTTGTTTTCGTCATCTTAAACCGAAACCATTCCATCCCCCTGGCAATCGGATGCATTTTATTCTTAAAGTAAGTGCGGTTCACGATTGCCAGACAAACCGCTACTCCGAGAAGGTCCTTAACGGCATCTATAAGTGTCGCGGAACGGTAAGGCACAAAGGATTGATGTATTTCATCCGTCAAGCCGTAAAATCCTGCAACCATTGCAGCAATGAAACTCGCAGTATATGTTAAACGATTGTGGGCGAGCAAAGCTAAGACAAAGAGTATATAGAGAATCGCAAACTCAATCAGGTGAAGGGACTCTTTAAAGATCCGGTCGAATTGATCGTGTTCCATTCTAATGATCATATCATCCGGATTGCTCGACATATACCAAATTAAAGCCATGTATAGAAAAGGAGCCACAGTCAGTCCCCATTTAATCAATTTACTCATGAAGTAATCCTTCCTTAAAGAAATTATCTTTCTGATTATTTTACCACCTCCCCAGTTTTCTTCCATACAAAATAAGAAATTGTGATAAAACATACATATTTATAAATTGTTTGTCGAATGATAAGAAGTAAAAATTTTTTTCTAGGAGATGTATATATTTTTTTCAAAGTGTTCAGAATGATTGCTGAGGTGATGAAAATGAGAGAGGAAGAAAAGAAACAACCTTCTCAGAAATTTTTTAAAAAACGTTGGGCATACCCAGCAATCTATTTGGCAAGTGCAGCAATCATTATTACAGCAATCCTATGGTATCAAGCAGCTGGAAATGATGTTGCAGAGGAACAAAACCTAGGTTATGAAGAGGATGTTCCAACAGGTAATCAGTTTGATCGTCCTGCAGTCGAAGTCAACCGGACAATGGAGAATTTTGTACTACCAGTAGCCGATGGAAATGAAGTCGTCATCGAAAAAGGATTCTACGATGTCAACGCTTCAGAAGAAGAGCAGGAAGCTGCATTGGTTGTCTACGACAATCAATATCATCCAAACCAAGGTATCGACATTTCTCTGGGAGGAAAAGATTTTGACGTCCTCGCGGCTATGAGCGGTACAGTAACAAAGGTTCAAGAGGATTCGTTGCTTGGAAACATGATTGAAGTTGAGCATGGAAAAGGAATTGTGACTCGTTACCAATCAGTTAAGGACTTTGCGGTTGAAGTTGGAGATGCAGTTGAACAAGGTCAAAAACTTGCAACAGCAGGCCAAAGTTTGTTTAACGAAAAAGCTGGAGTGCATGTGCATTTTGAAATCCGTAAAGACAATGTCGCTGTGAATCCACAAGAATATGTAAATAAGTCTCTAGCTACACTTCAAGAAGTATCTTTCGATGAAACACCTGCAACTGATGACAGTCAGGCTGAAGATCAGGAAGAAACAGATGTTCCTGATGCTGCTGACAGTCAAAGCGAAGAGGGTTCTGATTCTGCTGATGAAAGTGGATCAGAAAACAATGATTCTGAAAAGAATGCAGACGAAGGTACAGAAGATAGCAGTTCAGACGAAGAATAATATAAACGAAGGGTTGTCCAGTAAAAGGACAACCCTTTTTGTGTGTGGCGGTTTGCTTCTAATGATTCCGCTGCAGCGGGAACTAGACGTACCTATAATCCATGAGCAAAAATTTCCGGGGAAATTCGACTTTCCCAATATTATAAGGGAAAAGCAATTTGTCCAATATAAATAATCAAGTTCTCTCGTTAATAGTATCTTAGAAAAGCATTAGGCAAACGGACAGTATAAAGGGGCCAATCGTGTCTAAAAAAACAGCTTGACTAAATGACATAAACTGTTAATAATAACTCTATAAATAAATATTCTGAATATTTAATAATATTTAATTGGAAGCTGGAAGGAGGTAAAAGGTTGCTAGTTTATTTTTGCTTTATACTCATCACGGCAGTATGTCTTATACTCGCTCTTAAAAAAAGAAGAGTTTTCTTCCTGGCTATTCCGTTCATTAGTTTATTCGGTTATGGAGCGCTCCAGGTTGTTCTGGTCCCCTTGCCACTCATTGACACGGTTAAGTTTATTTTCAGTTTGTCATAAGAAGGAGGATTTAAATGAAAAAGATTGAGAAGGGTAAAGCAGATCAATATTTTAAGGAAAAGAACCGGTACATTATGCTTTATTTAATCGTTGGCTTCCTGTCGTCTTTTGGTGTGGTTCTGTTTGCGGGCAGCCTGAAAGGTTTAACAATCAACGGCTATCCTTTCCATTACTTTATGGGAGCGCAAGGTGCAATTGTTATTTTTATAATACTCCTTTTCGTTAATGCCAAAGTAAGCGATTCTATCGATAAAAAATATGGAATCGATGAAAGCAAGAATGAAAGTTTAAGCTATGGAAAGACGCTGGATCATTGATTCTGCAAGCTGTTTTAAAAGACTTCCGCTCCAGGTGCGTGACTCTGCGGGGCGGGCGGTGAGCCTCCTCGGCTGCGCCTGCGGGGTTACGTTCCAATGGGTACGTAACCTTGGTCTTACCTTTTATTCTCTCAGGGTTATTTGACCCCGAGGGGCTGGGCGCTGATACTAGACGTCCCGCTGGTCCCGCAGGAGATCATGCACCTTTCGCTTTAATCATTTATTTTCAATAAAAGAGACTTCAGAAATGAAAACGCTTTATCAATAACTTGATGGAAAGATAAGGGGGACCAAAATGGATCTACAGTTTATTGTGTCAACTGCCATTATATTAGCTACTTTTGCACTGTATATTGGAATTGCAGTTTATAACAAGGCGAAAGCCACCTCTGATTTCTATGTTGCAGGGCGGGGGGTTCCACCGGTATTTAACGGGATGGCCATTGGAGCTGATTGGATGAGTGCAGCTTCGTTTATCGGTTTGGCCGGGACCATCATGATACTTGGGTATGACGGTCTTGCCTATATCATGGGATGGACAGGCGGCTATCTGCTGTTGACGTTCCTGCTTGCACCGCAGCTTCGTAAATATGGACGCTATACGGTGCCGGAATTCATTGGAGACCGGTATAACAGCCATACAGCCCGTGTCATTGCAGCTCTGTGTACGATTATCATTTCCTTTACGTATTCAATCGGTCAGTTATCCGGTTCTGGAGTGGTTATCGGACGTCTGTTTGAAATTGATGCTAAGCTTGGAACGGTGATTGGAGTCGTCCTGATTGCCTTTTATGCAGCTTTTGGGGGGATGAAGGGGATTACGTGGACGCAGGTGGCTCAGTATATCATTTTGATCACTGCCTATCTGATCCCAGTCATTTTCATGAGTCTGCAGCTGACAAGCAATCCGCTTCCTTGGATTTCGTACGGTGAGCTTATCGGTAAAATGGGTGAACTCGACAGGGAACTTGGTATATCTGAATATTTTGCTCCATTCACGAATGGAACCAAGTGGCAGTTCATAGCATTAATGTTTACATTGATGGCCGGTACAGCGGGTCTTCCGCATGTTATCGTCCGTTTCTATACGGTATCTACAATGAAAGCTGCCCGCTGGTCAGGGGCTTGGGCATTATTGTTCATTGGACTTCTATATCTATCAGCACCAGCTTATGCGGCCTTCTCACGTTTTATTTTAATGACGAAGGTAGCTGGTCAGAAGATCAGTGAACTTCCAAGCTGGACAACTTCATGGGTGGATACAGGCAAACTGCAGATTGCAGATGCCAACGGTGATGGAATCCTCCAATGGACGGAGCTCGTCATTTCTAATGATATTGTTGTTATGGCGACACCAGAGATTGCAAATCTTGGAGTATTCGTCATCGGCTTGGTCGCTGCCGGTGCGATGGCAGCCGCATTATCGACTGCAGGAGGATTGATGATCGCCATTTCATCTTCTTTCGCCCATGATATCTACTACCGTGTATTCAAACCGACAGCTTCAGAAAAGAATCGCCTTGCAGTAGCGCGTTGGTCAATCGTTATCGCTACTGTGCTTGCCGGGTTGGTTGCCTTGAACCCGCCGGGAGTTATCACACAGATCGTTGCCTGGGCCTTTGCGCTCGCTTCCGGAACATTCTTCCCGGCACTCGTACTTGGTGTATGGTGGAAGCGCTCGAACGCAGCAGGGGTCATTTCTGGACTGCTCGTCGGTCTTGGTGTGACTCTGACCTATATCTTCCTTGCAAGAGCAGGAATCACGATGTTTGGCATTATCGATACGGGAGCAGGTGTGTTCGGCGCAGCTGCAGCATTCCTGACAAACATCATTGTGTCACTGTCCACTAAAGCACCATCGCAGAAGATCCAGGAAGAAGTCATCGACCTCCGCTATCCTGAACAAATGACGTTCAAGGACGGGGAAGTCTGGATCAATGACGAGACTACAATTAGCAAGTAAAGAGAGCTGAAAGCAGGCAGTACTCCTTCATCCCTTGTTCGCGGGGGAAGGGGTACTGCCCTTTTTTATGAAGATGTCCGGAATTAAGGAAAGGAGAAGTCTATTTTTTAAGAGGGAGCGTAGGGCAGAGGCAGAAAGGTGTCTTAAGGCATGCTCTCATGGAAGAGAAAATAAAGGGATACAAAGTCATAAAGGACGAGCCTTTTTCCATCGACAAATTTCTCGGGAAATAACCCTGTTTATTCGTCTCGTATGACCATTCATTTTAAATTTCTTTTTCTGGTAAATAAGAGGTGTTTCCTACATGAGAAGCCCTAATTAACATCAACCGCTAAAGAATTCAGAAAATATCGACTATACACTTGTCCTTATTCACTTTTTCGTGCATATATCTTGACCATGCTTAATAAAATGATACAAACCTGACAAAAAAGAGAGTGTTTGAGGTGAAGAGTCGTTATTTCAGACAGAGCAAAGTGCCAACGTCATGTTCATATGTTGTAATTGTAGAAAGCCGATAAGCTGTAAATAAAGCTTTCTGCCGCAAATATGCAGGAATGCGGTTACCCAGCAGATATTTAAGCAAGAACGAGTCTCATTTCACACTTCTCCATCCAATTTAGGGAGGTAGAGTGGTGTGCACGATTACATCAAAGAGAGAACAGTAAAGATAGGTAAATATATCGTGGAGACAAAGAAAACCGTTCGCGTCATCGCGAAGGAGTTTGGCGTATCGAAAAGTACCGTTCATAAAGACCTGACAGAGCGATTGCCTGAAATCAATCCGGAACTTGCAAACGAAGTAAAAGATATCCTCGATTATCATAAATCAATCCGCCATCTCCGCGGAGGCGAAGCAACCAAGAAGAAGTACAAAAAAGATGAGCTTGAAATTAATTAGGAAGTACCAGGTATCAAGGCAGTTATGATACCTGGTACTTTTATTTTATTTTATTTTGATCCGCTCAAGATATGCAGTGCCAAGAGGCTTTGTGCTCTGGAAGTTCCGCTAATCCCGCGGGAGTCACATACCTTCCGATCTAATCAAAGCCTGCGAAAAGAGTATGAAAATCACTGTCTCATATACACTTTTGAAAACGATTCTATGGAAATAAATGATATGGCAGTTCTTTTTCAAAAATGTTTTTTTCTTGACATTGATTAGACAATTAGTACCTATTTTCGACATATATATGGTAAAATAATAAATTAGGTGAAGTTTTTTCTATTCCCTGTTTTTGAGTGATTAAACCAACAACGATACTTCTTTGAAAATATATTTGAATGACTAAAATGAACGCGTTGAAATGAAGAAGGGAGAACAGAAATAGATGTTTGCGAAAGATATTGGAATTGATTTAGGTACAGCTAACGTATTGATACATGTTAAAGGCAAGGGGATTGTTTTGAACGAACCTTCCGTGGTGGCAATCGACCGTAATAACAACAGAGTCCTGGCTGTCGGTGAAGAAGCGAGACGCATGGTCGGCCGTACACCTGGAAACATTGCAGCAATGCGTCCCTTGAAAGACGGCGTCATCGCTGACTTTGATGTAACAGAGGCTATGTTAAAGCATTTCATCAACAAGTTGAATGTGAAAGGCTTCCTTTCCAAGCCGCGCATCCTTATCTGCTGCCCTACGAACATTACAAGCGTTGAACAAAAGGCGATCAGAGAAGCGGCTGAAAAAAGCGGCGGTAAGAAGGTTTACCTCGAAGAAGAGCCGAAAGTGGCAGCCATCGGAGCGGGTATGGATATATTCCAGCCTTACGGTAACATGGTAGTCGACATCGGAGGCGGAACGACAGACGTTGCGGTCCTTTCCATGGGCGACATTGTAACAGCCTCTTCCATTAAAATGGCCGGCGATAAGTTCGACGCAGAAATCCTGAGCTATATCAAAAAAGAATACAAACTGTTGATTGGTGACCGTACAGCCGAAGAAATCAAAATCAACATCGGAACGGTATTTCCTGGATCGCGTGATGAGTCAATGGAAATCCGCGGCCGTGACATGGTTTCAGGTCTTCCAAGAACAATCACTGTCAAATCATCAGAAATTGAAGGAGCTCTTCGTGAGTCCGTAGCGGTCATTGTACAAGCTGCTAAGAACGTCCTTGAGAAAACACCGCCGGAACTATCTGCGGATATCATCGACAGAGGCGTCATCCTTACAGGCGGAGGAGCTCTTTTACATGGAATTGATCAGTTACTGGCTGAAGAATTGAAAGTACCTGTACTAGTAGCAGAAAACCCAATGGACTGTGTGGCCATCGGTACAGGCATCATGCTTGAGAATATCGATAGAATCAGCAGAAGAAAAATCGGCTGATTTAACCAAAAACATCCAATTAAAATAAACACATAACATTTTATACAACGGTCCGATATAATAAAAGAAGATAAAAATGAACGTAAAAAGAGGTGCCCAATATGCTGCGCGGATTTTATACAGTGGCTTCCGGAATGCTGTCTCAGCAGAGAAAGACGGAAATGCTGTCAAACAACCTTTCCAATGCCAATACTCCTGGGTATAAAGCGGATCGGTCTTCGATGAAGGCCTTTCCTGAGATGCTGTTGGCCTTGCAAGGCCAGCAGCAGAATATTCCGACCCAGAATGGTCTTAGTCTGCCGATATCCCGACAGGTAGGGGGATTGAATTCAGGTGTATATATGCAGGAAACAATTCCGGCATTTATGCAGGGAGACCTTCAAGAAACGGAAAGACTGACGGATATTGCTTTGGTTGACGGAAATATTCCGGCTGACCCCGAAACTGGTCTTCCAGGAGGGGTGTTTTTCACCTTGGAAGGTGCAGATGGAGCACCTCGATATACTCGAAATGGTAACTTTACCTTGGATGGACAAGGCTACTTGACGTCAGCGAGCGGTCTATATGTACTGGATACAGAAGGACAGCGAATTCAATTGCCATCGGATAATTTTAAAATAGCTGAAGATGGACGGATACTTGTTGATGAAGTTGAAACAGGTCGACTGGGTACTGGCTTTACAGTGAATGCCAATCGGCTGGCGAAAGAAGGAGACGGGCTTTTCAGGACGGAAGACAACGAGCCTTTAGCCGATGCCTATAACAGTGGAGCAACTTTTAACATGCAGCAGGGTTTTATCGAGCGTTCCAATGTAGACACTGCCAGAACGATGACAGATATGATGACAGCTTACAGAGCCTTTGAAGCCAACCAAAAAATCCTGCAGGCGTATGACAGAAGTATGGAAAAAGCAGTGAATGAAATAGGCCGGGTCAATGGCTAAACATAAAAAGGAAGGGGACTGACCGATGAACCGTACAATGATAGGGGCTACAAATACGCTGAATCAGCTTCAAAAGCAAATGGATATTATCGGGCATAACCTTGCAAACAGTGACACTAACGGCTACAAGCGCAGAGAAGCGATGTTCTCTGAATTGTTATTCCAGCAGGTCAGTAACCTTAAAGGTGAAAAAGATGCCAATACGCGTCTGACTCCTGGAGGAATTCGACAAGGAGTGGGAGCCAAACTTGCCCAGTCTGAAATCAACCTGGCTCAAGGTGCCCTTAAGGCAACCGGTAGAAGCCTTGACTTTGCCCTCACCTCAAGGAATCAGTTCTTTAAAGTGCTGGTTCAAGGGGAAGACGGGGCGGATGTCCGTTATACTAGAGACGGAGCTTTCTATGCAAACCCGATAGGCAATGGCGAGATGATGCTTGTGAATGGACAAGGGCATGCAGTCCTGGATGAGAATGATAATTTTATCACCTTTACTGAAGCCGAAATGAATAGCCAGGATATCAGCCTGGGGGACAGCGGCCAGTTGACTATTGGCGGTACACCCTTTAATCTTGGAATAGTATCAGTGGAAAAGCCGCAGTTTATGCAGCAAGTCGGTCAGAACCTATTGGGGCTTCCAGATGATCTTCAAGGCTTCGGTGTTAATGAAAATGAAATCCTTACCAGTCTCGAGGGTGCATTAAGAGATAATATTGGCCTTGCCCAGAGCACATTGGAAGGATCGAATGTGGATATAGGAAAAGAAATGACGGATATGCTCAATGTCCAGCGGGCTTATCAATTCCAAAGCCGTTCCATCTCGATGGCAGACCAGATGATGGGACTCATAAACGGGATCCGGTAAAAGGAGTTAAAAGACAATGACTGAAAAAGAGATTCTGCAAGATAGTAAAACAAGAGAAGAAATCAAAGCAGAAAAAAAGAATAAAAAGAAAAACAGTGCTGAAGAAAAGCCGGGCAAGTGGGTACGGATCCGTCTTCTTCCGATCTGGCTGCGAATCCTTCTTTTTGTTGCTCTCCTTGCCGGAAGTCTCGTTGGAGGAGCCATGGTTGGTTACGGAGTCATCGGGGACGGAAAACCGATGGATGTATTAGAGAAGGCGACCTGGCAGCACATTGTAGATATTGTTATGAGAGAAAATTAATCTAGTCCGGCTTTCATATTGGGAGCCGGATTTGTTGTGTATATAGGTGACATACTGGTCCAGTCGAAAATCCCGCGTGGGAACCAGCTTAGCTTTTTATCAAGTGAGTTTTCATGTAGAATGGTAAAGGAAGGCTTACATATTGGATAGAGGAGGCATTTCCATGCTTGATATTACACAAATTAAAGAAA
>NZ_ABCF01000074.1 GCF_000181495.1 Bacillus sp. SG-1 | reverse complement strand
TATTATCTTGGCACAAGTTCAATATTACGGAACTGGTCGTCGTAAGAGCTCAGTAGCTCGTGTACGTTTAGTACCAGGTAACGGCAAAATTGTTATTAATGATCGTGAAGTAGAAAACTACATCCCATTCGAAGCACTACGTGAGGTTATCAAACAGCCTCTAGTAGCTACTGAAACTGTAGGCAACTACGATGTTTTAGTAAACGTTAACGGTGGTGGATACACTGGTCAAGCTGGTGCAATCCGTCACGGTATCGCTCGTGCATTGCTTCAAGCAGATCCTGAGTACCGTGGAACTCTTAAGCGCGCAGGATTACTGACTCGTGACGCTCGTATGAAAGAACGTAAAAAATACGGTCTTAAAGGCGCTCGTCGTGCACCTCAGTTCTCAAAACGTTAATTCTATTATCGTTCGATCCCAGCTGGATTATCCGGCTGGGGTTTTTTGTATTTATTTTAGCGGCCCCCTGTTACCAGGGGAGTATTTTGGTATGGTGTAGCGAGGTTCATCAAACCGTCAAAAACGAAAAAAGATGTCAGTCGTTCGAGCAGCGAGGAGGTACATCAAATCGCCAATCCTCGCAAAATAACGCCAGTCCCCAAGACTTCAGGGTACACACAAACCAGTCACCCGGCCCAAAATGGCCATGGCTCCACTCGAAAACATTCATCTCCATCCAATGCTAAACTCCCACACAACAAATCCATAGGCATAAACTCACCAAAAAATCATTCGACAAATCTCGGGGCATGGCTGTCATAAGCCAAGCCAGCCAGAATTGGAAACCATTGCTCGAATGAAGTACAACTTTAAGCAAAAAATACGTTCAAAGGGAGGGAATAGCTTTGAACGTTATTACTTCATTCAATTCAAAGAGACGAGAGAAGCAGATTCAGCATGAGAGAAAGCTGCTGCGTGAAATTTCGATTAAGATGCTCCAGGAAAGTGTCCGGAAGCATTTCGGTCAGATTAAGATCCAGGGCGGTGTCTTCATGCAGCAAGGCTTTGATGAAGCATGCTTTGATGTAGCCATTGAAGCTTATTTGCTTGGCGGGAAGTTGAGCAAGTTCGGCTATAGCGGCGAAACATTGGAAGATGTGCAAAACCGTTGTGAACCCGAAATGAAACATTATATAGATACGTTATATAACTTCTGGCTATATTGGTCAGAGATAGGGGTCTCCAATACAGTGGATGAATCCTTTTACTACAGCTGCGAACATTTCGTAGAAACTTGGTGGAGTGAAGGGTATCAAAATGGTATAAAGCGGTACAAACTCAGAATGCACTAATTTTATTCCGGCAGTTCTAAAATCAGTCCTTGTCCCATATTTTTTATAGAGATGGGGGAGGGAACTTCGAATGAACAATAAATTGAAGATGATTGGATTTGCCGGGATTGTCATCATTCTATTCTTGATTTTCCAGTACAAACTGCTCGATACGGATACATGGGAATCCTGGAATCTTCCTTTATCGGGCAAGATTATTTATATTGATCCTGGTCATGGAGGTCCTGACGGCGGAGCGGGAGATAATGAAGTTCAGGAAAAGGATATTGCACTGAACGTTTCCGTGATGCTCCGTGACTACTTTCAAGAACAGGGAGCGCTTGTGATCATGACGAGAGAAGATGACCGGGACCTGGCCCCTGAAGGAATGAAGGGATACAGCAGAAGGAAAACGGAAGATCTTAAAAAACGGCTGGAGTTGATTAACTCATCAGATGCCGATCTGTATCTCAGTATTCATTTAAACGCAATTCCTTCAAGCAGATGGAGTGGGGCACAAACCTTTTACAATCCTAAATACAAGGAAAATAAAGAAGTGGCCAAATCCATTCAATCAGAGCTGATCAGAAATCTTGAAAACACAAAGCGCGAGGCAAAAGGAATTCAAAATGTTTACCTGGTCAAGCATATTAATAAACCCGGGGCGCTTGTAGAGATCGGCTTCTTGTCCAATCCGGGGGAAAAGGCCAATCTGATGACAGAAAAGTATCAGCAAAAAGTGGCAGCTTCGATTTACGAGGGTGTTTTGAAATACTATGATGAGAAAACTGAAGAGGAATAAACCTCTCAGTTTTTTTATGTTTCAATAAGCTGTTAGACAATTCAATACAATCGGAATATGTTATACTGGAATAGGATGAAAACGAATTCAAGATAAAGGAAGGTGTAAGCATGTTAACAGAACAACAAGTAAGAGATTTATTATATAAAATGAAAGATCCTTTCTTACATAAAACACTGGAAGAAACAAATGGTCTTCTTGAAGTGAGTATAAAAGAAGAGAAAAACCATGTCAGTGTCAAGGTAGCGATAGCAAAAACAGGAACAGCCGAGCAGATGAAGATGCAGCAGGAAATTGTGAAGGTATTAAAAGAAAATGGAGCGGAAACTGTTGGTATCCGTTTTGCTGATCTCTCACCGGAAGAATTGGAGAAGCACAGAGGTTCACAACCTGAAGGCGGGGAGTCCGGCAATCTTCTTTCCCCGGGAAGCAAAACTACGTTCATTGCCATTGCCAGCGGAAAAGGCGGAGTTGGTAAGTCAACAGTATCCGTTAACCTTGCCGTATCTTTGGCACGCGCAGGTAAAAAAGTAGGACTGGTGGATGCCGATATATATGGTTTCAGTGTCCCGGATATGATGGGGATTGTGAATAGACCCGTTGTCAGAGGGGAAAAGATCATTCCTGTTGAAAGGTTTGGCGTAAAGGTCATCTCCATGGGCTTCTTTGTTGAAGACAATGCGCCGGTCATTTGGAGAGGGCCAATGCTTGGGAAAATGCTGAATAACTTCTTCGGCGAAGTAGAGTGGGGAGACCTCGACTACCTGCTTCTTGACCTGCCACCGGGAACAGGTGATGTTGCCCTTGATATTCACACGATGCTTCCACAATGTAAAGAAATCATTGTGACGACTCCTCACCCAACTGCTGCATTTGTTGCTGCCCGTGCAGGAGCAATGGCCTTAAGCACCGACCATGAAATTCTGGGTGTTGTTGAAAACATGTCTTATTTCGAGAGCAAAACTACTGGAGAAAGAGAATATGTCTTCGGAAGGGGCGGAGGAGAAAAGCTTGCTGAAGAATTAAGAACCAACCTTCTCGGCCAGCTCCCGCTTCAGCAGCCAGATTGGAATGAAGACGACTTCGCGCCATCGGTATATGATGAAGAGCACCGCATTGGTAAGGTTTACGGAGATATAGCACACAAAGTGATTGATTTATTGTCATAAAAAAGAAAAAAGCGCGAGGCTTTAAAGTGTACCCTTTGTAAAGGACATTTAAAAAAAGCCTAAGCTACTTTTAAAAGATGATCTCTGTATTGTACAGGGGTCATCTTTTTTCGATTCCATTGGTATCTATGGTGGTTATAGTAATTCATGTATTGCTTGATTTCCTTTTGTACATCCTCTAATGTCAGACAGGTTTTAATAGAGGTTTCATCTTTCAGGTGGCCAAAGAACGATTCAATCGGAGCGTTGTCCCAACAGTTTCCCCTTCGGGACATTGATTGGCGGAATCCAAGATTTTTAACCCTTTTCTGAAATTGAGGATGAGTATAGTGAACCCCTTGATCAGAATGAATGAGCGAATCTTTATGTTTCTTAAATCTTCTGTTTTTCTTTAATTTTTGGAGGGTATCTGTTGCTAATTCCATAGTCATTCTCTCTGATACATGGTAAGCAAGAGCTTCACCGCTGGAACCATCCAATATCACAGACAAATAAGCTCTGGAATTCTTGCCATAGTTCAAGTAAGTGATGTCGGTTAATAGGACTTTCCCTGGTTTGCCCTGATTGAATTGGCGCTCCAGTAGGTTAGGGACCACTGAATGTTCTTGGGTTGCCTTCATTAGACGCCTATATGGGTTTGCCCTTCGGAAGGGGCAAACGATATTATACTTCTTCATAATTCTTCGTATTCTTTTCAAGTTATAGACAATCTTAAACTGACCCGCCAAAGTCATTTTGATTTGACGTGCCCCTTTCTTTCGATTCTTATAACGAAATGCTTTTAAGATGATTTCTTTCATTTCTTCATCTTTTGCTTCCCATTGTTTTCTACGCTCTTGTGACTCGCGAGAGTAGTATTTATAATAGGCACTTCTGGAAACTCCTGCGACCCCGCAAAGGTATCTCACCATTTTTTTGAGCTTATATTTCTCTATGACAGAACGAATGAGAATGAACTTTTGACTTGGAGAGAGGACTACTTCTTTAGCCCCCTTTCCGCAAATCGAATCTTTTTTAGAAGTTCATTTTCGGCCTTAAGCAGGTTGATTTGTGCTTCTAGTCGAGCATTCTTATCCTCAAGGGACAACTCTCGTTCTATAGGTCTCCCGGAATGGCCTTTCCTTGTGTCATTGAGCCCCAAAACCCCGTTCTTTTTATAAGCTGCGCTCCATCTTTTACTTGCGGAATGAATACGAGCCATACCGATTATATCTGTATTAAATCCGGCCTCTTCAAAGATCAGTCTAGAGAACTTACCTTTCTCTTTCTCAGCGATAAATAAGCGTTTAAATTCATCTGTGTAGGTAATTCCTTTAGCGCTTACAGCTTTCACATAAGGATTAATAGATAATTTTTTTATTTCTTTCTCTGTGAATGTTTTTTTACTCATGATGTTTTCCCCGATTTCTACTAGTTGTCTATTTGTCATTATACAAAAAAGTACCCTATAGGTAGACTTTTTTTTAAGTGTCTACTCTATAGGGTACATTTTAGCTTTGTCCTTGTGCTTTTTTATACGGCTCTTTTCGTAAACTTTATTGCTAATTAATTAAAACTATATAAAATACTTACTTAATTAACCAGAAATAGCTGTAAACAAGAAGAAAAGAGCTAATTCACCTGGTTCAGAGAAAAAAGCCCTTGTCTCCAAGGGGAAAATCCGGCACTTTGGACCTTTCCGAGAGCAACAATATATACGAAAACAGCGTTTTATATAAAAAACAAGCGGTTTTGTAGACTCACCGCTTGTTTTCATTTTGGAGTTCTTTTAAGAATTCTCTTCACCGCCGCCGGAATCGTCAGATCCTCCTTCGCCCCCGCCGGATTCACCTCCACCG
Source organism: Bacillus sp. SG-1 (assembly GCF_000181495.1). Classification (GTDB taxonomy): domain Bacteria; phylum Bacillota; class Bacilli; order Bacillales; family Bacillaceae_B; genus Rossellomorea. The sequence continues at coordinate 7,241 of NZ_ABCF01000074.1, read as the reverse complement.
CCTTCCTGGCCGCCTTCTTCTCCGCCCTGGCCTTGCATTTCACCTGCTGCTTTGATCAAGAGATCTTGGATCTTGGCTTTGAATAGCGGGCTTTCAAAGGTTTCGGTCATGACTTGCTGGAGATGCTCCCTGTACTCTTTGCTTTTGAGAGTCTCTCCAATTTCCTTCTGAATTTCCGGATCTTTCAAGATTTCAATGAACATCCCCTGATATTCAGGATCTTTCATCAGATCTTTCAACAGCTTCTCGTTTTCCCCTTTCATACTCTTCGCCATAGCTTCAGCAAACTTAGGGTCTTCGAAGGATTTCTTCCAAAACTCGCTGCCTTTATCAGAAGTGAGGGTGGTCATGATGGTTTCTTTCACGACCCCTTCATCCATGATGAGCTGCTGTTTCATTTTTTCGTCGGACATAATATCCTGGATGGCTTTCTTGCCATCGTCCGTTTTCAGTATATCAACGACCATTTTTTTGGTCTCTTCATAGTCAGGCTGACTGGCACTTGCTTCTCCGCCGCCTCCGCCACAGGCGGAAAGAAAAATGAGCGGCAGTAATAAAAACAGAAAGGATAATTTTTTCATCTTATAGCCCCTTTCAATTCAAAATATCCCTACATTTAATATGGATTAAACGAAAAAAAATATACCGTGGGAAAGGTTGATGTGGATTTTTTAAATGGTCGTTTGGTACAATCTAAGAAGTGCAAAATAATGTAATGGAGGCATTTCTTAAGTGACTATCCGGAATTGGATTCGTTTATTTTTCTCCACCCTCATGGTAGGTGGAATTGTTACAGGTATTTCAGGCTTGATATTGAGATGGAATGAATTCGAACCATGGTTCAGGGACTTTGACCTGGGGAGGATCATATCTGTTTTATTATGGCTGATTGTAGTAGGGTTTACTTTTAGTGTCATCAGCCAAATGGGCTTTTTCGCTTATTTGACCATCCATCAATTTGGATTGGGCATGTTCCGTTCATATTGGAAAATGGTCCAGATTGTTATAACCCTTTTCGTTCTGTTTGACTTGGTCTATTTCCGTTTCGATGGTTTTACGGTGAATGGCCAAATCAGGTATTCGTATATCATTTTATTCTTATTGATTGTCCTGACAGGGCTGATAGTAGCCTACTTGAAAAATAAACAGTCAGGTCAAAATACATTTGTCTCAGCTATTTTCTTTATGGTGGTTGTAACGGTGTTGGAGTGGCTTCCAGTCCTTCAGGCAAAAGAAAGTAAATGGCTCTTCTTGATGCTGTTTGCCTTACTGGCCTGTAATGCATACCAGCTGCTTGCACTGCCTAAATACAACAAGCGGTCAGAAGAAGAAAGAAAAGCGAAGAAATAAAAGAAGGACTGATCCGATAATAAAATGTACCCTATAGAGTAGACACTTAAAAAAGTCTACCTATAGGGTATTTTTTTGTATAATGACAAATAGACAACTAGTAGAAATCGGGGAAAACACCATGAGTAAAAAAACATTCACAGAGAAAGAAATCAAACAATTATCCATTAATCCTTTTGTGAAAGCTGTAAGTGCTAAGGGAATTACCTACACAGATGAATTTAAACGCCAATTTATCGCTGAGAAAGAGAAAGGCAAATTCTCTAGACAGATCTTTGAAGAGGCTGGATTTGATACAGATATAATTGGTATGGCACGTATTCATGCCGCTAGTAAGAGATGGAGTGCTGCTTATAAAAGAAACGGAGTTTTAGGGCTCAATGACACAAGGAAAGGCAATTCCGGGAGACCTAGAGAACGGGAGTTATCCCTTGAGGATAAGAATGCTCGACTAGAAGCTCAAATTAACCTCCTTAAGGCGGAAAATGAACTTCTAAAAAAGATTCGATTCGCGGAAAGGGGGCTAAAGAAGTAGTCCTCTCCCCAAGTCAAAAGTTCATTCTCATCCGTTCCGTAATAGAGAAATATAAGCTCAAAAAAATGGTGAGATTCCTTTGTGGGGTCGCAGGAGTTTCCAGAAGTGCTTATTATAAATACTACTCTCCCGAGTCCCAAGAGCGTAGAAAACAACGGGAAGCAAGGGATGAGGAACTGAAAGAAATCATCTTAAAAGCATTCCGTCATAAGAATCGCAAGAAAGGGGCGCGTCAAATCAAAATGACTTTGGCGGGTCAATTTAAGATTGTCTTTAACTTGAAAAGAATTCGAAGAATCATGAAGAAGTATAACATCGTTTGTCCCTTCCGGAGGGCGAATCCATATAGGCGTCTAATGAAGGCCACCCAGGAACATTCAGTGGTCCCTAACCTACTGGAGCGCCAATTCAATCAGGGTAAACCCGGGAAAGTGCTATTAACAGACATCACCTACTTGAGCTATGGAAAAAGTTCAAGAGCTTATTTATCTATGATATTGGATGGTTCCAGTGGTGAAGCTCTTGCTTACCATGTGTCTGACAGAATGACTATGGAATTAGCCACAGATACCATCAAAAAACTAAAGAAAAACAAAAGGTTTAAAAAACATAAAGACTCACTCATCCATTCAGATCAAGGGGTTCACTATACCCATCCCCAATTTCAGAAAATGGTTAAAAAACTTGGAATCCGCCAATCAATGTCCCGAAGGGGAAACTGTTGGGACAACGCTCCCATTGAATCGTTCTTTGGCCACCTGAAAGATGAAACCTCTATTAAAACCTGTCTGACATTAGAGGATGTACAAAAGGAAATCAAGCAATACATGAATTACTATAACCACCATAGATACCAATGGAATCGAAAAAAGATGACCCCTGTACAATACAGAGATCATCTTTTAAAAGTAGCTTAGGCTTTTTTAAAATGTCCTTTACAAAGGGTACACTTTATAAAATCCCTGCGGCTTTCTTTAATGGAAGGGCCAAACTAAAGGCTGAATGTCCAAAATGCCAATCCAACCAAAACAGCAGGGAGTCCACACCGATATCAATCCCGATTATCGGGGGTCCTTCTGTAGGAAAAACATGTTTTATGGTAGCGGCTACAAGAGGGATTATGGAGGAAGTCGCCCCCAAGAACCAATGGGGAGTAAGTTTTTTGAGTGATACTGACAGAATTGGCTTTGAATCAGTATCTGGGAATATGTTAAGAGGGAGTCTCCCTTCAAAAACAGTAAACGGCCAAATAAGTGCTTTTAACTTTTTCATTTCAAATAAAAAATGGACAACGGATAAAATGATTTATTTCTATGATCCTGCAGGGGAGACTTTCAGCGATATTAGCAGCCTTCAGGGCCATAACTACTATGAGAACTATCATGGAAATGTATTTATGATAGACCCTTTTTCAATAGAAGAGCTTGCTAAGCAGTATGAAATTCATCCTGATTATTACGCCAGCGTCAATCCCAGTCATGCACCGCTTGAGGAAACGCTCGACAGGCTAATGATTTATTTCAATGAACAGTATGGAATCAAGCCACATCAAAAAATTTCAAAGCCAATTGCATTCGTCATCAATAAAGTGGACGCTTATAATTTGTCCGATCAAATTGGAGAAAGAGCAGCTATGGAATTAATGGAAAAAGATTCTACTATTAAAACCGTAGAGGAGGGCATTCACCAGTTATGCTGTCAGATGTTGGGGCAAGCAGGGATGAACAACTTCCTGAGGAAAATTGAAGATAAGTTCACCAATTACCGTTTCTTTGCCAGTTCTGCAATAAAAGGAACAGAGTATACCAGTGTTGACAAACCGGTATTATGGGTGCTGAGTGAAGCAGATAAAGACTTGAAAGTTTCATAGAAGGAGTGAAATCGGTATGAGTGATAGAAGCAGCAAAGTTATCAAGGGAATCTCCGTATTAGTAACTGTGTTAACAGTCCTCTTACCAATCTATCTATTTGGCCAGGATCTAAAAGCACAGACGGAAAGCGGGTGGTCAAATTATGAAAAAGGCATAAAAGGTTTTCCTGCTCAAATAGGTAAAATAAAAGATTGGAACTTCTTGAGCGGATCGAAGGATGTGAATCAAGTGAACGACAGTGAAGACCGGTCATCCAACTCCCCGATAGGGTATGTGAGGGTAACATCACCACAAGCCAATATCCGTTCCACTCCGGAAGTACCGCCAGATCAGGAGAGTAATTTAGTTTATAAAGCAGATGAAGGCCAGGAGATCCCATATTATGAAACCATCACTGCCGACACAGGCGGCGTCTGGTACAAACTAATTCATGGAGAAACTGGAGAAGAATGCTGGATCAGCGAAATCACTATAGAAAAAATCGAATAAACGTAGTGACAGTCACCACCCGGATTATGTTGAACTATGTAGGAGGAAAAATGTTATGCCAGTTTTTTTAGACAGTTTTCTAAGTAAGGATGAGCAAAAGAAGCTTGGAGAGATTTCACGTAAAGTAAAAGAAGAAGTTTCTTCTTTGCCGGTCATCTCTGCTTTAGGAGATGCTACTCAGGGGGCTGCGGGTCTTGGACATGTACAAAAAGAATTAGTTAAATGTCCTAATGAACCGATTAACTGGCTCTTTTACTATGAATCTTTAATGATGTACAAAAAGATGAACGGCAAGGTCAGTGTAGGCAGAGCTGTTATCAATCCTGTTGGTTTTGTAGCAGGAAAAGGGATTTCTATGGGCTTGAATAAAGCGGATGACGAGTATGAAAAGTTTGATACAAAGAAATGCCTAGGAATGATGATGGCATTACTGGTAAAAAAGAAAAAGAATAAACACTTCTTAACAGGAAAAGATATGGCTCTTCTCGGTAAGGCTACCATGTATTCTGCGGCATATACAAACTCACCTGATAGCAAAGAAAGAATGCTTAAAAGAAGTGTTCAATACATCAATGCAGCTATAAGAGTCGAAAAATCAACTGCATTCCGTGCGGAGTACTTTTATTATCTTTCTGAATGCTACCATCAGGCAGGAACGGAAAAAATGAGGCTGCGTGCTTTGAACATTTCAAGAAAGATGGGCTTCCAACCAGCTGGAGCTCTTGTGAAACAAATTTTAAGGTCACATGCGGAAACCCCTGAAGAGAGACAGGAACTCAGTGAAATTACTTTAAGAGGACATTTAGAATCTTTTCAATTAACTCATACACCCAAAATAGAAGAACGAATTGAACAAAGCTGGGGCCATGTGAAAGTACAGCAGCAAGAGAAATTTAAAAAGACAGGAAAACGAGTCCTGAACTTTCTGGACAAACACTTATAAAGGAGAGTTTCCAATGCCAATTGATTTCGACCCATTTGATACATTAGATTTGAATCATGACATGCAGGTAGATGCAAGTGACCTTAGAGCCTATGAATTTGCAGAACATGGTACATACTCCCTTAATGATTTAGATCATGATATGATCATGGATCAATTTGATACAGATCTGAATAATGACCTAAGAATGGATGAAACTCAGACAGATCTTAATTCAAATATGATAATGGATCAATACGAGGTTAGCCATGGGCCAACATCTTTTCAATACGATTTAAACCATGATAATAGAATTGACGCACTTGATGCAGCGCTAGCTAAGAGTATGTATAAACTGTAAAAGGAAGTGAACAACATAGAAATTAATTATTGCCTGGATTGTGGGGCAAAACAGAGTAAGAATGAAGCCCAGTGTGAAAATTGCGGTCTGGACTTTACTTTTTTGTATTCTATTAATCCTGAAATAAAAAAGAGGAAAAGCAAACCAACCAAAAAAGAAGAAAACCTTCCTTGATAGGCAATATAGTAAGTGGAAGCATCAATATTCTATATTTATTATGTTTTATCTCCATTTATTTTTTCTGTACAGAGATGCTAAAAAGAGGAGTTCCTATGAGTGGCGGAGAAATAGCGCCATTTATAGCCGTTACTTTTTTCTTATATTTTATTTGTCTTTTTCTCTATCTCCGATATGGAAGAAAAGCATTTTTTATTAGTACAGTAGGCACTGCAGTCATGGTGATACCGGAGCTATTCCTTCTAATGGAATTTAAGAGCTTCTATGATCAACATAAGAATATTTATCCTGACATAAATACGTTTATGAATATACCGATCGCGCTAGTCATTATAACACTAGGGATAAATGTAGTTAATGGGATTGTCATAACTTTAAGAGAGATAAAAAAGAAAAAGGTTGTAAGTGCTTAATTCCAGAAAAAAATATTTTAATGAAAGAACAGCCCTTAAATTAGGGCTGTCCAGACCGTAGACAAATCCTAATCCAACCAAAATGTTGGAGTGGGGTTTGTTAATTTTTAAGTGAGGATCATTCATTATTAGACTTGACATGGTTCTCGCCATGTCAAGTCTGCCAATTTCTTAAGATTCATGGCAGCAAACGTAAATTGTTTCTTTGAGCTGCGCGTAAAGTGTTTTATTCAAATCAGTGTGCCTCAGATGTTCAACCTTGTCTATGTAATCCTGCCAAAGGTGTCTATGTATCATTTCGATATGGTGCTGACATTGAGTGCATTTTTGTAAAAGCGGGATTTACAATTTAAGGAGACGGTTTTGTTGGTGTCGTTGATGCGGACCAGCATACGAATTACTGGAGTGACGGGACTGTAGCTTCTTCCCGCTATCAGGTGCACGATGCCGCTTTCAGCTTGAATAAGTCTGAGAAAATGTTCTTGGATTACAGTGAGTTGCTTGGTTTTACCATGAAAGACAACTATACAAAACAAATCCATTATTTGATGACAGCGCTGACTGGAGCAACCCAGGTCTGGTTGATGCTGGACGTAACTTTCCTAACTACGGATTGAAATTCCGTGTAACAGGCCAAAGTGCTGACGGTACTGTTGGTAAGGTATTAATCTTTAAGTAAAAATTGAAGAGGAGGCTTGAAAGGGAATCCCTTTTCAGGCCTCTTTTTCCTTTTATTGGGGGAAGACCTCATCGGCAGCTAATGATAAATATACAGATCTAAAACACATAATTATTCAGTAAGTGTGAATAAAAACAGCAATATGTTTTGGCCTACAGGCTTTCCGAATAATCGTTATGTGCTATTTCAAAACAGTGGCCACTCTCCTTAGACAGAAGAAGGTGAGATATCCAATACGCTCGTCAGGGGTTTTTTGGAAGCACTATCTGAATACAACTGCATAGTTGACGTTAAGAGAACAGTAGACTGTTCTCTCTTTTTCTATGGATTTTAAAAGAGCAAAGGCCAAAGGCCATAAACTGGTCAGTGAATTCGCCCCACCAACCATTGCGAAAGCCTGTTTTGTATTCTCTAAGGAACATAGTAAATGGTTTATTTTAATAT
>NZ_ABCF01000075.1 GCF_000181495.1 Bacillus sp. SG-1 | reverse complement strand
ATCAAAGCCCAGCGTCTGAAATAGTTGATGATGCCAATCATTTCTTTATGATAATCATATGTTAATTCTTACAGTAAATAAGGGTAAAGTACTTATGTCTAATGGTAAATGTTTTTTCAGCCGGGGATTGGGGAAGAATTGATTATTAAAACTCCCGGCTATTTAACATAATGATCAGTTGATATAATTTCTGCTACGCCCTTCTATAAAGTATTTGTAGAAGAAAGGAATTTTTATATATGAACTATGCAGAAGAAATGCTTATATCTCTGGAAAACGGAGATCTGGACAAGGCTGAAAAACATTTCAAACGGGTTAAGAATCTGGGTACTGATGAGGAGAAGTATTCTCTGGCAGAGAACCTTTATCATTTGGGATTTTTGGAAGAAACCAAAGAGCTGCTGGAAACCCTTTTAGCGAAATATCCTGATGAAGGCGAGCTTATTGTCATGCTATCAGAAGTCCTCGTGGAGATGGATGACGAGGAAGGTGCCCTTGAACGCCTGTCTGAAATGGACGAAACTGATCCAGATTATCCAAGGGCATTGTTATTACAGGCCGATTTATTTCAGATGCAAGGATTGTTTGAAGTCAGTGAGCAGAAACTTCTTCATGCTAAGAGACTTCTTGCTCACGAACCGATCATTGATTTTGCACTGGGTGAACTGTATCTGGAGATCGGGAAGTTCCTGGAAGCGATCCGTTCACATCGGCTAAATGAGCCAAAAATCCACTGGATACTTCTCGCCATTCTTATCTAAGTTGTGCTATAAGAAAACCGCCTTTCGCTCTAGTTAATTTCTTCTTTTTTTGTGCTATAATAACTGATATATTTAATTATTTTGAATTTAATGAACTTCACGAACCAAGGAGGTAACATTTATGAATTATGGTGTCGTTGTTTTTCCCTCTAAATCGCTTCAGGATAAGGCCAATGCTTATCGAAAGCGGTACGATCCCCATTATGCTTTAATTACACCACACTTGACCCTGAAAAATGTATTTTCAGCAGGTGATAGTGAAATTAAAGATATTGCCGGCAAGCTGAGAGAGATTGCCAAAAGGTACGATCCTTTTAATATGAGAGTTTACAAAATCAGCTCATTTCAGCCTGTAAACAATGTTATCTACTTTAAAGTGGAGCCAACACCAGAACTTGAAGGGCTGCATAAGGATATGCATTCCCCGGAATTTAACGGGCAGGAACCTGAATATGCATTTGTTCCGCATATCACGGTTGCCCAAAATCTATCGGATGATGAACATTCCGACGTATTTGGATCTCTGCGGATGTTAGGGGTCGATCATGAAGAAACAGTGGACCGTTTCCACCTGCTCTATCAGCTAGAGAATGGCTCATGGACTGTATACGAAACATTCCGCTTAGGAAAGGAATAGAATGCTTTGAAGATGATACTGGCCAAAACCGATAAAGAACTTCAGGATGCATTGCACGTCCGAAAAGTAGTATTTGTTGGGGAACAAAACGTACCTATGGAAGAAGAAATAGATGAATTTGAGAATACATCAGATCATTTCGTTTTATATGATGAGGATGAACCGGTTGGAGCAGGAAGGTTTCGCGTGAAAGAAGGACAGGGAAAAGTGGAGCGAATTTGTGTCCTATCCACCACCCGTGGTAAGGGCGCAGGAAAAAGGATCATGAATTTCATTGAAGAACACGCCCGCAGCAAGGAAGTGCCTGCCTTAATTCTGAATGCACAGACGCATGCCATACCTTTTTATGAAAATCTCGGTTACTCTATCACATCGGATGAATTTCTTGATGCCGGCATCCCTCATAAGTCGATGAAAAAAATTCTAAAATAACCAAAACCGCCTCCCGGCATTCCGGCAGGCGGTTTTATTTTATCTGGTTGTGCAAATGAATAAATCCCTTCGATTATGTTGAAAATGGATTAATAACTTTCAACTTTTAATAATAGGAGAACCATTATGGATTTTTTGGCTATCGCAACAGAACTCGTAGTAGGCTTTGCCGCACTGTTAATCTTGACCAAAGTTCTTGGTAAGACACAAATTTCACAGATTACCCCTTTTGACTTCATTTCTGCGATTATTCTTGGGGAGTTAGTCGGAAATGCATTATACGATGATAAAAGCGGGGTCGTAGAAATACTTTTTGCCATCTCCCTTTGGGGAGGATTGATATATTTTACGGAATTCCTTACTCAACGATCCCTCCGTGTAAGGCATCTGCTTGAAAATACGCCTTCCATCATAATAAGAAAAGGGCAGATCCAGTTCCAGGCCCTGAAAAAGAATAACCTTGATTTAAATCAACTGCAGCAGCTTTTAAGAGCAAAAGATATCTTTTCTGTACGAGAATGTGAATTTGCCATTCTGGAAACGGATGGCAGCCTGAGTGTTATCAGAAAGCCTAAATATGCAACTGTTCAAAAACAAGACATCAATATACCTCCAACGTCAGCCAATATACCTATTTCTGTGATATTGGATGGACAGATCATATATGATAACTTAAAAATGATTAATATCGATGAGAAGTGGCTGTTTAGTGAACTCGAAAAGAAGGGATTTGCATCTGAAAAAGAAGTTTTGTTTGGTGAATGGCAAGAGGGGGAAGACTTATTGCTTCAAGGCTACCAGACTGCCACCTGACAAATCAGGCCTTATAATGAAGTCTTTACATTTGCAAAAAAAATTAAAAGGCCCCAGCGGCCTTTTTTTAATGACTGATAAAAACTTGATTACCTTCAACATCAACTTTCAGCAAGCCGTCATTTATCAGCTTGGTAATATAGGCCGTGAAACTTGTGCGATATAACAGGAACTGCCCCAGCGTCCCGGACTGTATCCTGTTTCCATCCAGGAATTTCTTCAACAACTCATCAAAACTTAACTTATCGTTATGGGTTTCGACTATTTGTGATATCTGTTTCATTAATTTTTTGTGTACTTCTAAATTGGCTTCAAGGGTCCCTGTGATATCATCCTCAAACTCACCATGTCCCGGAACAGCACCTGCCAAAGGCATTTCCTTTACCTTTTCAAGAGTATCGATGGTTTTCTCAGCATCTACAATAAACGGTACGATATGCTTTGAGAGTGCTTCCCCGCCAAAATAAGCGTCCGCAGCAAAAAGAACCCGCTCATATAAAATCCCGGCTTGTCCTATGGAGTGCCCTGGAAGATGGAGGATTTCCAATTGGAAAGGTCCAATTTCCTGTTTTCCTGCAGGCAGTATTTCATCAATCTCTACAGGCTTCCCTTCTAAAAATTTATTTCTTAATTCTTTTAAGGGAAATGCCCCGTTCCATAAATATACCGGTTCCATTACCGGATTTTCCATAAGAGCCTTCTCCAACTTTGGAGCAAGCAGCTTGATTCCCCTCTTCTCTCTTAAGTACGAGGCTCCGCCGAAATGATCAGTGTGAGCATGTGTAACAATACAATAATTCAGCGGCAGGTTCTCCTGCTCCAGGGCTTTCAGTACCTTTTTGATTGTTGAATCATCAATGCCGGTATCGATGAGTAATCCTGCGCCGTCTTTCACTATGTATCCGACATTAACGGCACCAGAAAGGTAATAGCAGTTATCATTGAGTTTTCTTAGCTTCAAGGGAAATACATCCTCTCCGTTTTTCTATACATATTCGTTAATGTACTTCCCTTTTCCTGTAATATCCGCTAAAAATTCAGCTGAAACAGCATTCTCTTTTGAAAAACTCTTTCCAGACTTCGTTCTATTCGTTTTAACATCAGACTCAACACTATCATGTTGCTGCTGGTCCTTATTAGCCAGCGGCTGAATTCGATTGATCGGCATAAAGGTGAATGGATCGTAATCCTTGATAGCTTCACGTTCAGCATATTGCATATATTGATAGTGTGGTACCGGTGCAATATATCCCATACTGTCCACCTCGCTTTTCTTTTCAATTCCCCATTGGATAAAATATAAACACCCTTCATTAATTACTATTAAATACGTTCGGAAATATGAGTTTGGGTGGGTTGAAAATAAAACAAACCATTAGGCCCATCCCTTTTATGAAGGAATCCCAATGGTTATGCCCGCTTATTATTTGCCGTTGTTAATCATTTGCGAAATCGTTCCAAAGTCCAACTGTTTCCCATCATTAACGATTGATTTGACGATTTTATCTTCCATGTCTTTATTGACCGGTTTGTTGGCGATTTGAGATACACGTTGTATGACACCGCGCACCGTTTTCTCATCCTTGAAGTTCGCATTTTGGAGTGAGCCCGCCAATTCCAATACATCATTCATGTTGACGCCGGTTTTCTTTTCGATATTCTTAAAGAAATTATTGTTATTCATTGGGTAAACGCCTCCTTCACAGCTAATATATAGTATGAGGCGCTATTGGATTGGTGCATGGTTTTATAAAAAGCACGCCGATTGATGATAACTGATGAGCTCTTTCAACATGCTCAGTATTAGGAGAAAATGATAATACAAACACAAGTTCAGTTATTGAGAAGAATAGTGAAAATAATCTTTAGTCTCTTCCATTCATGCGTACTGTCTTGAGCAGATGAGTGCCGCAGACCAAGTTTGGGTGAGATTTACTCTCCAGGTGTATTACTCCGCGGGGCGGGCGGCGGCCTCCTCGGCTGCGCCTGTATAAAAAGTGTAAGCGCCCTGTTCAGCACCAGACAGGCAAATGTGCCGAAGAGAAGAAAAGTCGTTTTCCCCTTTTATTCTCTTCGGGTTATTTGATCCCGAGGGGCTGGGTTACGTTCCAGCAGGTATGTAACCTTGGCACCTGGAACTAGACGTCCCGCTTGTCCGCAGGAGGTCGTACACCATCCACTCCAATCAATCTTTCCGTGCAGCTTAGCTCGTCTTATGTGCTTCAGGCATATAAAAAAAGCAGATTCACCTTGAACCTGCTTTTCAGCGGATTAACAGAAGCTCGCACCTACAATAATCAGAAGAATAAACAGAACGACAATCAAGACAAATGTCGAACCATATCCGTATCCTGGATTACCGCAGCCATATCCATATCCATATCCATATCCATATCCATACATCGCTATCACCTCTCTTTACACCGGAATACTACAGTATATGTAGAGATGATTACCTATGGTTGGGCTGCAGCTTTATCTTGTTCCATTCCAATCATATAAATCGATGGTTAATTTGCCTGAAGGATCTGCCTGAGCAAGAAATACATTTTCAAGTTTTATCTTTCTCTGCTCCAGCTGGTGAAATAGCCACTCTTCCGTAAATCCTACTTTTCTCAAGCCTTGAGTATCAATATGTCCGTCATTGATCACGGACTGGATTGGCAGGACCTTTACATAGTGCTGGAAAAAGTCTTCATACAGGAGTGGTTGTTTCTCCTTTTTTGGAAGGACACTTAATTCTCCGTTGGTATCAAGGGAGGCATATTCTACGTCGGATGCACGGAAGATATTCCTTTTTCTTAATTGTTCCAGCAGTTCATCAGTGGAAATCTTTTCTCGTTTGAGAGCCTCTTCTATGATATTTCCATCCTCAATGAATACAGTCGGAGTTCCTTCGACGAAGTGTCTGAATTTCACACTTTTCAGCGAAATAAACGAAAAAATGAATGGCACAGAAAACCAGAGAAGGATACTCATCAATCCTTCCATGAGATTAAGTTCAAGATCCATTGAGAGAGTACCGGCGATGCTTCCCACTGTAATGCCGGTGATGTATTCAAAAAAAGATAACTGTGAAAGCTGCTTTTTTCCGAGCAGTTTTGTAATAAAAAATAACGCGATAAGGATGAATAAACTTCTAAGGCCTACCTCCAGATATTCAGACACATACCATCACCCTTTCGGCTTGAAGATCAATGCTCCAATAAACCCGAAGATGATTGCAGCCGAAATACCTGAGCTGGTCACTTCAAACATTCCCGTCAATACTCCTACCAGACCATGCTGTTCCGCTTCCTGCATAGCTCCCTGAACCAGTGCATTCCCAAAAGATGTGATTGGGATTGTAGCCCCTGCTCCAGCGAAGTCAATTAGTGGTTCATATAAACCAAAGCCTGCAAGTATAGCCCCAATGACCACAAGTAAACTCAAAGTGTGAGCGGGTGTCAGTTTGGCGATATCAAATAACAGCTGGCCAATCACACATATCACGCCGCCAATCACAAAAGCCCAAAAAAACATAGCCAACATAGGCTGACCCTCCTTTCAGTCTCGATTAAATATATTCAATGGATACAGCATGGGCTATACATGGGATCGATTCGCCCTGCTGGAATGTTAATGGAGACAATAGCGCACCAGTAGCAATCATTAATATCTTCTTATAAACACCCTTTTTCATTTGATTAAGTAAGTGACCATACAAGACTGTTGCTGAACACCCCGGACCGCTTGCACCTGACTGAACAGGCTGATCTTGTCCATATATCAGCAAACCGCAATCTTGAAACTGGTTCTCATCGAGGTTGATCCCCTTTTGCTGAAGTAAATCCTGCGCAGTTTTACGGCCAATCTTTGCTAAATCTCCTGTAATGATTAAATCATAGTAGGAAGGATCTCTTCCCAAATCCTTAAAGTGTGCCGATATTGTATCAGCTGCTGCCGGAGCCATCGCCCCTCCCATATTGAAAGGATCCATCAGCCCCATATCAATGACTTTTCCGACTGTGGCAGAAGTCACTCGCGGCATCCGTCCTGTCGCCGTCCCGCTTTTCCCTACTACCGAATACCCAGCCCCTGTGACTGTCCACTGGGCAGTAGGCGGCTTTTGGCCTCCATACTCAGTCGGATAACGAAACTGTTTTTCAACAGCTGAATTATGGCTTGAAGCTCCGGTCACTATATAGTCAGCGCCCCCGGTATCCACTATGTAGGATGCTATGGCAAGCCCTTCCATAGAGGTTGAACATGCACCGAAAAGTCCCAAATACGGGATGGCATTTGTTCTAGCCGCAAAGGATGATGGAGTGATTTGATTAATTAAATCTCCTGAAAGGAAAAATTGAATTTGCTCTTCTTGAAGACCGCCTTTTTCGATTGCAAGCTTCACAGCATCCTCAATCATCAGGCGATTGGCTTTTTCATAAGTGTCTTCACCCATCCATAAGTCGTCATAGAACCGGTCGAAGTCTTCTGACAGTCTCCCCTTCTTTTCAAAAGGGCCACCTACAACTCCTGTGGAAATAATGGAAGGCTGATTCTGAAATTCCCATGATTGAGTTCCTTTTAGCATTAAATGACCCCCCACTTAATAAGAAGCGTTTTAATCAGTGCAATAACAAAGGCAGAAAAGACACCAAAGACAATGACAGACCCTGCCAGTTTAAAGATATTTCCTCCTACACCCAATACAAGTCCCTCAGTCCTATGTTCAATGGCTGCTGATATGACTGCATTACCAAACCCGGTAACCGGTACAGCGCTTCCCGCACCAGCAAATTGTCCAATGTGATCATATATCCCAAACCCAGTCAGAAGCATTGAAAAAAACACCATAGTTGCAACAGTCGGATTACCCGCAGTCTGTTCTGTAAAATTGAAGAAGTAAATATAAAAATAGGTTACCGCCTGTCCAATTAAGCAGATGGCCCCCCCTACGAAAAAAGCTTTAACACAGTTTAACAGCACCGGCCGTTTTGTTTCGTGTTTCTGTTCTAGCTGCTCATACTGTTTTTGCTGTGGAGTTTTTTGTTTCTTTCCCATGACATGCTGCTCCTTTCTAGGTTAGCTCCTCTTTCAACTTAATTATTTCTTGAAACCTTTTTTCAGCTTCTTTATTGGAAATATGCTTTTCATCAATCTTTTCCTTTAGCCTTACAGTTTCCAAAAAGATCTTATAGTCACTCGAGACGATGAATTCTTCATCGGGAAATTTTTTCTCAAGCTTCTTTTTCATCTTCTTTTCAATCTTCTTCATATGAAAACGGTGGGAGTGTTTCACTTTGTAGGAAACAAGAATTTCCTTTTTCCCTTCAATGACAGCCACATCATACAGTTCATGAAGCTTTGCTATCTCCTTTTTTACCGCATGGCCGATGCTGTCTGTTTCCGGATTTTCCACCAATTCAATTGGAGGAGGGTCTGTGACCTTGATCAATGCGCCTCTGCTGTCATCTCTTTCTTCCTCATTTACGGAACAGCCTGAGAGAAAGAGCAAAACCATACATATTCCAAACAAATATTTGTTCATATTATCCCCTCTGTTTTTCAGAAAATATGTCTGTGCAGCAAGATCCTTATCCTCCTACATGGAAGAAGACCGCTTCTGCTGAACAGCAACCTTTTATTGTATATCTATTTTCTGCTACAACGGTCGATTTTATGAATAAAAAAAAGGACCGGCTCTCCTCCATCTACTCTGCGAGAGTACTGGGGAGCCAATCCTTTTTTGTTTAACAAAAATTTACATACGAAAACAAATCTATTTTGTTTTTTTACTCTTGCCGCAGCCACAGCCTTTTTTCTTTTTGACAGGTTGTGCAGGTTTTATTTTGGATGCAGATTTCTTCATCATCACCCTTTACCTCCTTAAATGATGGGAAATTCAAAGTACAGCCTGTAATATTTATATGCTGTGTTTCTAACGCTTGTTCTCCTCATTTAAGAAATCCACTTTTGTATTAAAGTTTCTATTATGGAAGCAATTCCGGCAGCTGCCAGGATGATAATAAGCGGCTCTGCAACGGCTGGAAGAAAGATATAAAGCAGATAAAGCCCCCCTGATGCCCATATCCCCGTACACCAGTGGCAGCTGAGAAGCTCACCGATCCAGCCCCTCACCTTTCCTTTTTTAGGCACTAAAAAAATCTCACTATTGCCATCTTCGTCCATTTCCTCCACTTCATCAAAAAAAGGAGCTCTCAAAAATTCGGTGATTTTGTCGTAAACAATCAGATGAGTAATCCTGAACACGGCCAATCCCATGACTGCCAATTGAAATAAAGTGAGTTCCACTTATGATACTCCTTTTCAAGTAGATTCTTGCCCTAATCCGAATGGACAGCTGGCAAATAGCCTATTTTGGCGAAAAAAGGGCTTTTATCCGTAACTTAAACTCCTTGGCTACAATATGTTATTAATGTAGCGATAAACAATTTAAAGGAGGATTTTCAATATGGGTTGTGGAAAAAGAGATGATGTAGGTGGAGTTTCCACTGATAACTGTGTATGTGAAGTAGTTCGCGCAATTAAAGATATCCAAGATGCTGCAGTAAATGATGATTGTTTAGATTGTACGACCAGCTGTTTCCTTGAGCCGCTAGGTGATTTGAACAGTCCTGCCATGAGACGCCGTGCAGACACGCGTGTGTTCACTTTGACTAATAAAAACGGTGAATTGTTCAAAGCATTGTTCAAACAACGACACGGTGAATGTGATGCAAACTGTGTATCCATTTACTTCCGTGTAGAAGAAATCTTTGATAACTGCTGTGCAACGTTGAGAGTTCTGGATCCAAATAAAGATATCGTAAATGATTACGGCAAATTGGACTTCAGAGAAATCTGTAAAGTTGACGATTGGAAGAAGACAAACAACTGTATCACTGTTGATTTGAGCTGCTTCTGTGCAATTCAATGTATTGCTGACAGAGATCTTGACATCTGTGAATAATCTTAGGGAAGCCAGCCGGATGCACAATCCGGCCGGCTTTTTTTCATTTGGATTTATAATCCGATAATCTTGATTGCCTGTAAGGAACTTCTTTTGACTTCAACTTCGTCACCCTGGAAAGACTTGATCACCAGGACCTCTCCATCATTTTTTAACAGGATCCCTTTATACAGATCCTCTGCAGTGACAAATTCACAAGGAAATGGAGCCTTCCCGTTAATGTAGCGGGACAAGTAGTCAATTTTTTCATCAAGCTCCATTTCTCTGAATGGCTTTAACGGCTTAAATGAGAAAGACCTTTTATTGCGCTCTGCTTCCTTATTCTCTTTTTCCTCAGCCACCATTTTGTCCTCTGCTTCTGTTTCCTGATGTTTGATTTCTTCCACAGGTCCTTCACCATACAAAGATCCAAGCTCTCCTTCAAAGTAAGAGCGCTTCCTTCTCTTAGGTTTAGTTTCTGCAGCCGATTCACTGATTTGTTTTGCTGCAGGTTTTGGTTGAGCTTTCCTTGAAGAGTAACTCTGCTGCATGTTTGCTTTGGTTTCTTTAAGTGCAGGCTGCTGAATATATAATAACGGCGTCTTCGGACTCGTTTTAGAATTTTTACTCATTGATCGCACCTCCCGAGGTTCATTCCTTTTACAATGTATGCAGTAAATGCCTATAGGTTTCTAAAATATTTCCATTTATTTGAGTGATCCTTCTCATCAATTCTATTACATAGGTTGATGTAGTGGCATCGGGCACAGACCTTCGAATAGGGCGGAAACGGTCAAAGGAGATTGGCTTTTTGAGTGGATGTTGGGTCGAATAGGGTGTAAACAATCCAAGGAGAACGGATTATGGAGGGGATGTTGGGCTGAATAGGGCGTAATCAATCCAATGAGATTTGCTTATAGAAGGGATGTTAGGTCGAATAGGGCGTAATCAATCAATGAGATTCGCTTATAGAAGGGATGTTGGGTCGAATAGGACGTAAACGGTCCAAGGAGATTGGCTTTTTGAGTGGATGTTAGGTCGAATAGGGCGTAATCAATCCAACGAGATTCGATTATAGAAGGGATGTTGGGTCGAATAGGGCGTAAACGGGTCCAAGGAGATTGGCTTTTTGAGTGGATGTTAGGTGGAATAGGGCGTAATCAATCCAATGAGATTCGCTTATAGAAGGGATGTTGGGTCGAATAGGGCGTAAACAATCCAGAGAGAACGGATTATGGAGGGGATGTTGGGCTGAATAGGGAGTAAACAGACCAGTGAGAACGGATTATGGAAGGGAGTTGGTATGAAAAGGGAGTAAATAGGAGGGACATCCGGTACTGGGGTGTTTCTGGAAGAAACAATCTATACAAAAAGAAAGTAGCCTAATAAAAATACATACGTTAGATTTCCTCTTAAGTTGCTTAAGTTACATTAGTCCATTTTTTATATCCATTCTCCCAGCTGACGTATGTCCAACTGAACATTTACCGAAAAATGCTTCTGAATAGCGCCCGATATCATATAGGATAAATGGGGAGGACATCCCCTATTTCGGCATGAAATGGAGTGGGAATATGAAAAGGTTGGGATTTAACGGAAGCGTCATACCCAGCCTCAGCAGAAAAATGTTTCTAAAAGAAAATGGGGCGGTTTACTCTTTTATTCTTTAAGTGTTATCTAAGCTACATAACCCCTGGCACTTGACTGCTTCAATCTACAGGAGTTCATACACCTTCCGCACCAATCAACACTTATTAAAACTTATTGCGATAACAGCCTTTATAAAACAACAAGAAAAAGACCACCCCGACAAGGATGGTCTGCATAATTGTTCAGGCGAGCCCAGCACTACAGCTGCCTTTATATTTTCTATCCCAGTACATGATACCCGGAATCAACGTGGATGTTTTCTCCTGTGATTCCACGGCTCATATCACTGAACAGGAATACCGCCGTATCCCCTACTTCTTCTTGTGTTGTATTTCTTCGTAATGGTGCTCTTTCTTCAATTTCTTTAAGGATTGTGTTAAAGTCGCCAACACCTTTAGCAGACAGTGTTCTTATCGGTCCTGCTGAGATGGAGTTTACACGGATGCCTGATTTTCCAAGGTCACTGGCAAGATACTTAACACTTGCTTCCAGTGAAGCTTTTGCCACACCCATGATATTGTAGTTTTCAAGGACACGTTCACCGCCAAGATAGGTAAGTGTGACAATACTTCCACCTTCAGCCATTAGATCTTTTGCTGCCTTCGCAACGGCTGTCAGTGAATAGGAACTGATATTGTGGGCGAGCAAAAAGCCTTCCCTTGTCGTATTCATGTAGTCCCCTGCTAATTCCTCTTTTTTTGCAAAAGCGATGCAGTGAGCGATACCATGAATCGTTCCTACTTCGTCTTTAATTGTCTGGAAGCATTTTTCGATATCCTCGTCATTTGTCACATCACACTGTAGGAAAAGGTTGTTATCACTGCCTTCCAAAGTGCCTGCCAGATCCTTGACGCTCTTTTCAAATCTTTCTCCTGCGTATGTAA
>NZ_ABCF01000076.1 GCF_000181495.1 Bacillus sp. SG-1 | reverse complement strand
TTTTCCGAAGTCACAAGTCCGGATTGCGCCCCCTTTGGCAAATCAACCTGAGATCTGTCCCCATTAATGATCATCTTGGAGTCAAATCCAAGCCTTGTAAGGAACATCTTCATCTGTGCCTGTGTTGTATTCTGCGCTTCATCCAGAATGACAAAGGCATCGTCCAACGTCCTTCCCCTCATATAGGCAAGAGGGGCAATTTCGATAGTTCCCCGTTCAATCAGCCTTTGTGTATGGTCCGCACCTAGAACATCATTCAAGGCGTCATACAACGGTCTTAGATAAGGATCTACCTTTTCCTTAAGGTCACCAGGCAGGAATCCCAGGCTCTCCCCTGCCTCCACTGCGGGCCTTGTCAGGATGATCCTCTTAACCAATCCGTTTTTCAAAGCATGGACCGCCATAACCACGGCCAAGTACGTTTTCCCTGTACCGGCAGGTCCGATGCCGAATACAAGGTCATTGTTACGGATGGCGTGAATATACTGACGCTGCCCCAGTGTCTTCACGCGAATCGGTTTGCCTTTGGCATTTTTGGTTATTTCTTCATTGTATAGATCTTCAAAATATTCCAAGGTACCCTGCTTAGCCATTTGAAGAGCATATGTGACATCCCGCTGGCTGATGTTAATCCCCTTTCGAATGACGAAAAGAAGCCTGTTCAGAATTTCCTGAGCCATTGTGACATTTTGCTCTTCACCTGAAATATATACAGATTCTCCACGGGTAACAATTGAAATGGAGAGTTCGCTTTCCATCGCTTTCAAATGTGCATCAGAAACACCGAATAGTGCAATCGCTTCATTTGGATTATCAAGTTGTATGTTTGTGGTATTTAGTTCATCTGACATTACTCAGTCTCCTTGAATGATTGGTTGTCCGACAGCTATGTCTTCTATTACTTTAAAGTGTACATTTAACCTTACTTTACCATTTTCAATCTGCTGGTGTAAAATTTTTTCCCCGATAACCTCTGCATCTTCAGGAAGACCTGCTTTCAGATTATCTCTTGCAAGCTCTTTAGCTGTAGCGATTGCCTCTTTCCTGGAGTATTCCCGTGTAACGTCTTCCTTCTCTTTTACGGTTTTCTCCATATATGTTAGAGGCATTTCCCACTTAAGGAACTTAACTTTATGTTCACTGATTTCTTCAACACTGTTTTTATAATCTATCTTTCCCCAACCCCAGATCGGTAACCGGAACTTACCGAAGGAAATATAATGCTTTACTTCTTCATTTCCGCTGAACACCTCGAAGTCGGTAGTCAACGGTAATTCTACATTTGTTACATACCACACTTCACCAGATATAACACCCTTTGCCGCAACGGCTTTCTTTTCTTCCTGTTCTTCTTTTCCGATAAGTCCGGAAACCAGCAGCTGGCCTTTTTGGACATAGTCATTCACTTCCACTTGCGGCATTCCTTCCTCCACAAAAACTGCCTTAATGACCGCTTTCTTCTTGGCGATGAGATTCCTCGCTCCTATCTCTTTTTCAGCCTCAGGTTCATTCTTCTCCACTACCTGAAAGTGGTAGGTTGTCCCTTTCAATTCAACACCAACCCAGGTGATATTGTTCATCCGCGCAGAAAGTTCACGTTGGATGGTTTCCACATCAGGAATCGAAAATTGGAATTCACCTTTTTTGATGCCCATTTCCTTCAGCTGCTTTTCAATTTCGTATTGTGTCTGCGGGCTGGCTCCCTTGATACTGATTCCCCAAACCATATTGGACAAAAGCAAAATCAAGAACAGGAAAGAAACTGCCCCTATTAAAAAACCGCTGTTTTTCAACGTTCTTTTCCAAAGAAAAGGGGACCCTTGTCCTCTCAAAAAAGTGACACGGCAGTCAAACCTCCTGACTGCACGCCTGAAATTATGTAAATCATTGAGGGATAAGTAAAAGGTAAAAGTTTGTTCACCCATCTTTCTCACTTGCCAGACAGCAATTTTTGACCTTGTCATTTCATTTATGAACCTCTCGATACCCTTTCCTTCCACTTTTACAAGTACTTTGCCTGTAAAAAACGTAATCCACTGGTTCTTCAAGCCAAACCCTCCTGTTTCTTTACTGATCGAGATATACGACTTCCACGATTTTTCCTTCAAGTAGAATTTCCTCTGGGAGAATCATCTTTATAACAAAAGACTGACCCTTTATGAGAAGCTGTCCTTGTTTCAAAAGAAGGCGCACTTCATTGTCTGTAAAGGTCAGTAGCCCTCTGTGATTTTCTATATAAATGTGAATCTGTCCAATCATGGTGATACGGGGAAGGTCCATCATGACATCTTCCGGAAGGTCCATTGTTCTGGTCATCCACTGGCGTGCTTTTTGAACCCATTTTTTTGCCATACAAAAAGAACCCCCTTTCATCTCATATTTATGAAATAAAAGGGGGTTTCATCACTGTTATTTTATTTTAGCCCCGCCAGTTTCGTTTCTTGGCCCTCGGAGGTCCCAATACTTCTGATAAAACGATCCCTTTGACAAGGTCATCGCTTCCCAGATTCCTGAGATCTACCCTGGAAGCCTTTTTTCTCGCGGGAGAATTGCGTGTTTTCACTTTCACACTTTCGGCACGCTGAGTATAGACTTGTTCCTGAGACTTCAATTCTGAAATCCGTTTCTTAGCCTCTTCTTGTTTCTCAAGAAACTTATTCTTCCCTTGCGTTTGAATTGTTTCAATTCCTTTATCAAAGACGGTTTCGAGATCTTTCGCTGCTTCTTCCCAGACAGGACCGGAATCCGATTCAGGACGTTGAGGACGCGGGGACCGCGGTTCCTGATCGGAAGGATCCCGCTTTACCCTGTTAAAAAGCATGCTGATCAATCCAGCAATGACAAGGAAAATCAGATTTTCCATAAAAAGATCCCCTTTCTCATAAGAGAAGATCTATTCATCCTGTCCCTCTTCATTCTTATCACCAGTCAATTTGCCAATGGAGCCTCTCATCTCTGTATCTGCATCGATATTCTTGTAGTTCATATAATCCATGACACCAATATTCCCGGATCTTAATGCTTCAGCCATAGCCAGTGGTACTTCCGCTTCAGCTTCCACTACCTTCGCTCTCATTTCCTGAACTTTTGCCAGCATTTCCTGTTCATTTGCTACCGCCATGGCTCTGCGCTCTTCCGCTTTAGCCTGGGCGATATTCTTATCAGCTTCTGCCTGCTCAGTCTGCAGCTCGGCACCGATGTTCTTCCCGATATCAACATCCGCAATATCGATCGACAGGATTTCAAACGCTGTACCAGCATCCAGACCTTTCGTAAGAACCGTCTGCGAAATCATATCAGGATTCTCAAGTACTTTTTTATGATTATTTGAAGAACCGATAGTTGAGACAATTCCTTCCCCGACACGGGCAACAATTGTATCTTCACCAGCACCACCGACTAAGCGGTCGATATTGGCTCTTACTGTAATACGTGCTTTTGCCTTCACTTCAATTCCATCCATCGCCACACCGGCAATGAAAGGAGTTTCAATCACTTTAGGATTTACACTCATTTGCACCGCTTCAAGTACGTCACGGCCGGCAAGGTCGATTGCAGCAGCTCTTTCGAACGTTAACTCAATATTCGCACGGTGTGCAGCAATCAAAGCATTCACAACACGGTCAACATTACCGCCAGCAAGATAATGACTCTCCAGCTGATTGATAGTTACCGTCAGCCCGGCTTTATGTGCTTTGATCAGCGGGTTGATGATACGGCTTGGAATAACCCTTCTTAATCTCATCCCTACCAATGTGAAAATACTTATTCTAACCCCGGCAGCAATCGCTGAAATCCACAGCATTACCGGTACAAATGTAAACAAAACTCCCAAGAATATAATGCCTGCTACGACGGCTACTAAAACCAATATTGTGCTTGCATCTAGAACCATTTCATTTCCTCCTTCAAATCAACCTGTTTTCTTTTATTCAATCTCTCTTACAACCGTTTTCGATCCTTCGACTTTAACGACTCTTACCGGTTTATCCTGAGCGATAAAGCTCCCTTCTGTAACCGCATCGATTCTTTCATCATCGATGATGATGGTTCCGGAAGGACGTAAAGGCGTTTTGGTAACACCTGTTGCCCCAATCAACTCCAGACGATTGACATTCGAGACATATCCACTCTCAGTATTCGTAGAATCTTTTAAAATAATTTTATTAAAGAAATTCATCTTTTTACCAAACACTTTCACAAACACCACCATTGCAATGATTGCGACTAATAGCGCTATCAATAATGAGATTCCCATTGTTACCACATTGCCGCCGGCCATCAAAATGCTTCCGATGATGGCTCCTATTCCCAATACTCCGGCAATACCGCCCGGAAGGAAAAATTCAGCAACTATCAGTCCTATCCCAACAATAAACAGAATCAAGGTTTCATATCCTGCAAGACCCGCTACCAAGTGACCGTAGAAAAACAGCAGCAATGACGCCAATCCAATTGAGCCGGCGACACCAAATCCCGGTGAATAGAGTTCAACCACCAACCCTAAGCTTGCAAGCGAAAGAAGAATTGGCACGACAACCGGATTGGTAATGAATCTTGCCAGTGTTTCTGCAAAGCTCTCCTCCACATTCACCACTTCGGCATTTTCCATTCCAAGCTTCTGCAATAGCTCTTCCATGTTGCTTACAGTGCCTTCGGAGTAGCCTACAGATTCTGCCGTTTTGGCATCCAGGGTCAATAGTTCTCCTTTAGCTGCCCCCACTTCGGGAAGGTCAACGGATTTATCAGCCATTGCCAATGCATATTTGGGATCTCTGTCACTTGTTTCAGCTGCACTTTTCATTGCTGCCAGCCAATAACTCTGCGCTTTTTCATCTGCTGAATTACCCGCCTGATCAATGATGGCCGCAGCCCCCATGGTGGCATTCGGCACCATGTAAATTTCATCTGCGTGAAGGGAAATGAAGGCACCTGCTGAAAGAGCACGGTTATCAACAAAAGCAACTGTTTTGATCTCGGTATTGTCCAGCAGCTTCCCGATATTTCCCGCTGCATCCACTAATCCACCAGGGGTGTCAATATGGAAAATGATCGTATCGGCCCCAGCCTCGCGTGCATCATTAATTCCTCTGCTCAAGAAAGCATATAGTCCTTTTTCAACTTCTTTTTCAATTGGTATGACATAGACAAGTTCATCTTGCGCTTTAGTATGGAATGGAAACGAGCCTATTAATGAAACAGCGAGCAGCAACAGCAAACCGCTTATATAGATTTTTCTTAATAAATTCAAATTCTCACCCCTTTCGGCTACCAAGAAAAAAATGACAAGTTGTTTATATTATGTACGAATGCAAACGTAAAAAGTTTCATTTTTTTAATAAGATTTTTACCAGGCTCATAATTTGTGTAAATATGAAGCTTACCATTCAGTGGTGGTGAAGAATTTCCTTCCTGAAGCACCCCACTTCTGAACAGTTCCTTCTCTCCTACAAAAAAATGAGAAGCGGAAAACCGCTTCTCATTTTCATTGCTGCGCTAAATGATTTTGAACAAGTTTATTGACGAGAGCTCCATCAGCTTTCCCTTTAACTTTAGGCATGATAGCCCCCATCACCTTACCCATATCTGCCTTGGATGCAGCACCTGTTTCATCAATCGCTTGTTTGATGATTTCAGACACTTCGTCTTCAGACAGCTGTTCAGGCATATATATTTCGACGTAAGTCAGTTCCGTTTGAATTTTTTCAACGAGATCCTCACGACCTGCGTTTTGAAATTCCTGGAGGGAGTCTTTGCGTTGCTTCACTTCTCGAGAAAGGACAGTCAACTCTTCATCTTGAGAAAGCTCCTGTTTTCCATGCTTAATCGCTTCATTTTGCAATGATGCTTTCAGCATGCGGATAACAGAGAGTTTTTCTTTCTCTTTATTCCTCATAGCTTGTTTCATATCATTATTTAAACGATCGAGAAGACTCATATTTACACCCTCTCTTAGAACTTACGTTTTCTGGCTGCTTCAGACTTCTTCTTACGCTTCACGCTTGGCTTTTCATAGAATTCGCGCTTTCTGTACTCTTGCAAAGTTCCTGTTTTAGAAACTGAACGTTTGAAGCGACGAAGAGCATCTTCAAGCGATTCGTTTTTACGAACAACTGTTTTTGACATCTCTCTTTCCCTCCCTCCGAAACACTGCACTTACATGTAAAGTAAAGACCTTGGCAATTTGCCATCCACTAAGGGCATCTGACAAGCCTAGCTGCCCTTCACTTTGCTGCCTATAAGTACAGCCTTTTACAGAAAGTAATCTTTCTGTATGGATATTTAAATCCATTCACTTTGCAATTATAATATAAGCCTTACATAAGGTCAACAATTTCCGTTTAATTATACTTATAAATAGACATGTATGCCCCTGCTTCCTAATAGAGTATAAAAGGAGGGTGAGGACATGCTTCATTTATTATTATTCCTTTTATTGATTTTTATTTTTTTAATTGGTATGTTTTGGCTGAAAAGCGGTTTATATAATATGGCTGAAGAAAGAATGAGAGGCTTGATCTTTAAATGGACTGATACACCGTGGAAAGGATTGATCATCGGAATTGTCGTTACAGCTATCCTGCAGAGCAGTTCAGCTGTCATGGTCCTCACTATAGGATTTGTTTCTGCAGGGATCCTCACTTTCAGGCAGTCGATAGGGATCATTCTAGGAACCAATATCGGCACAACCGTGACATTGGAAATCATTTCCCTGGATATAGGCCTCTTAAGTCTCCCTTTGCTGGCAATTTCGCTTCTTCTTCTCATCCTTCCAACTAGGAGCACTAACCCATTGGCTCTATCTATTTTTGGACTTTCTTTAATTTTTATGAGCATGCGCGGGTTTGAGGAATTGGCCAGCCCTTTGGCGGATCAGAGCTTCATTCATACACTAATGGAGAAATCCAATGCATCTGCTCTATTTTCTGTCTTACTTGGAATGACTTTAACAGGACTGGTCCAATCAAGCACCGTCATTACAGGGATTGCCATGAGCTTTGTCGATGAGGGGATCATCACTATTTTCTCTGGAATAGCCATTATGCTTGGTGCCAATATTGGTACTTGCGTAACATCATATATTGCAGGGATCGGCAGCGGAAAGGCAACCAAAATGACAGTCTTCGCCCATATCTGGTTGAACGTTTTCGGAGTTCTGGTATTTATCCCTTTCATTCCGGATTTAGGACAGCTTGTAAAATGGGCCGCTGCAAATCCTGAAACACAGCTTGCCCACGCCAGCCTTACGTTTAATGTCATTTGTTCCGTAATCGTCCTGCCTTTTTCCGGTCTATTTGCAAGGATGATTGAAAAACTTCATGGCAGGGAGTGAGGGGGTTCTCACGCATCCTGGCTCATCATGAACTGTTGATGGAACACCCTGACCTTCCTTTATTCCCATTAGGGTGACTCATGAATTCTTTAGGGGGACACCCTGATCTTTCACTACTCCTATAATGCCTCATGAATACCCCGAATAGCATGGGTCATCCCACAACAAAAAAACAACCCGCATAAGCAGGTTGTCTCATCGAATATTAGTAATCAGAGTCGCTTGTCAAACCTTGTACGATTTGGACCCCGGAACTTGCTCCAATTCTCGTTGCGCCGGCTTCGATCATGTTTTGAGCATCTTCCACGCTTCTAACACCGCCAGAAGCTTTGACGCCGATATCAGGTCCAACAGTCTTTCTCATCAGCTTGATATCTTCAATAGTTGCTCCGCCAGTAGAGAATCCAGTGGAAGTTTTTACATAGTCAGTACCTGCTTCCACAGCGAGTCTGCAGGCTCTTTCTTTTTCTTCATCAGTAAGAAGGCTTGTTTCAATAATGACTTTTGTCAGTGCCTTTCCTTTTGCAGCTTCTGTCACTGCCTGGATGTCCTTCTTAACCAAGTCATCATTTCCATCTTTAAGAGCACCGATATTGATGACCATGTCCACTTCTGTTGCGCCTTTTTCAATCGCATCTTTTGTTTCAAAAGCTTTTGTTTCAGAAGTTGTCGCTCCTAGTGGGAACCCGATGACCGTACATACTTTTACATCAGTTCCTTGCAAAAGCTCAGCTGAATATTTTACCCAGCCCGGGTTGACGCAGACAGAAGCAAAATTGTATTCTTTTGCTTCTTCGCAAATTGTCGTTACCTGGTCTTTCGTTGAGTCCGCTTTCAATAATGTATGGTCGATCATTTTCGCAATATTGTTTTCCATAAAAAAACACTCCTCCAACTAGTTGTCCGTACCTCTTTATTTTAACAAAGGTTCAAAGAATATACGAATTTTTCAAGAGATTAAAATCCCGGCATTATGATTCTTAGTGTATCCAAAACAAAAAAAGATCAAGATGGATCCTGATCTTTTTTTAATTAGCTTTTGTGCTTAAAAAAAATCATTAAGACAGTCTATAAACCCTCGCTTCATATGGCTGCAATGTTAGGTTGCTGATATCACTATGCTGCTCTACAGGGTAGTTGTTCAAGACGAGCCCTTCCGAGTTCACTGCAAGTTTTCCAAGTTGAGCTTCCGCTGTCTCTGTTGAAAGATTAGTTATGACAAGGACTTTTTCATTCTCAAGTGTTCTGGTATACGCAAAGATTTGCTCATGCTTAGGAAGAATCAGGTCATAAATGCCGTAAGTGAAAATGTCATTTTCTTTCTTGACGGCGATCATTTTTTTATAGAAGGAAAGAATGGATTCTTCATCTTGTGATTGACTTTCGACATTGATGGTCTTGTAGTTCGGGTTCACTTTCATCCAAGGATTACCTTCTGAGAATCCGCCATTCTTATGATCTGACCACTGCATCGGCGTACGGCTGTTATCTCTTGAAGAAGCCCAGATGATTTCCATGATTTTCTCATGTGATACCCCTTCTTCTCGCTTCAGCTTATAAAGGTTTTTAACCGCTACGTCATCATAATCTTCTATCGAAGGGAACTGAACATTCGTCATCCCGATTTCCTGTCCCTGATAAATAAATGGTGTACCCTGCATCAAGAAATACATGGCAGCCATTGCTGTCGCACTTTCCTTCCAGTACTCCTCATCATTTCCCCATGTGGACACAACACGCGGTTTATCATGGTTTTCAATGAACAAAGCATTCCAACCATCGCTTTCAAGCCCTTTTTGCCAGCGGGTCAGTACCTTCTTCAGTTCAACGATATCGAGATCAGGGTTTGTTTCTGCATCCCATAATCCAAGGTGCTCGAACTGAAAAATCATATCCATTTTCCCTTTTTCCTCACCGACCCAAAGATCTGCCTCATCTGCAGTTACTCCATTTGCCTCACCGACAGACATCACATCATAATTTGCATAAGTTTTATCTTTAAATTCCTGCAAAAACTTATGGATCCCTTTCTGGTTCATATGCATATCAAAAGAAGATACATACTTTTTGTTTTTAGGATTCGGCATGTCAGGCAGGCCTGGACGTTTCTTAATATGGCTGATGGCATCAATTCTGAATCCATCGATCCCTTTATCCAGCCACCAATTCACCGTATCATAAAGCGCTTCACGCACTTCTTCGTTCTCCCAGTTCAAGTCAGGCTGTTTTGTCGAGAACACATGGAGATAATACGAGGCCACTGAAAAAGTCCAAAAAAATAGGAAAAGGCAGAGTCGTTCACTAAAAAGAGCAACCCTGCCTTTTTTACTACCGATTTTACGAAAAAAGTGTTGATTTCCGTTCCAGGTGCACGACTCCGCGGGGCGGGCGTTGAGCCTCCTCGGCTTCGCCTGCGGGGTCTCACCTGTCCCGCTAGTCCCGCAGGAGGTCGCGCACCTTCCACTCCAATCAACGTTGAGAAAAAAGAATACTATCCGCTAATAAAGCCTTACTTTATAATAGAATCATTAATATGAGTGGGTGGCTACCAATGATACAACAACAACAATCAATAACGTTTAGTAAATATATGGATCTTTATGATATTGTCGTTCCTCAGGACAATATGTTACGGAGAATAGTCGATTTAATCGACTTCACCTTCATTTTTGAAGAGTTAAAGGATAAATATTGTCATGATAATGGACGGAATGCGATTGACCCTATCCGGATGTTCAAATACTTATTTTTGAAAACCATTCACGATGTATCAGATGTTGATATTGTTGAACGTTCGAAATATGATATGTCTTTCAAGTATTTCTTAAATATGGCTCCAGAAGAAGCGGTTATTGATTCAAGTTCATTGACTAAATTTCGTAAACTTAGGTTAAAGGACATGAACTTTTTAGACATGCTTGTCAACAAGACGGTGGAGATTGCCATAGAGAAAGAAATCATAAAAAGTAAGTCCATTATTGTCGATGCCACCCATACTAAGGCCCGCTATAATCAAATGAAACCAAAGGAAATCCTCATGGAGCGCTCCAAGAATCTTCGGAAATCGATTTATAAGGTTAACGACGGTATGAAGGATAAATTCCCTGTGAAGCCCAACAATGATGTGTTGGAAGATGAGATCGCCTATTCACCAGGGAGCTTCATTGAGGTAATAGAAAAGGAAGAAACCCTTTTAGAATATCCCAAAGTTAAGGAACAGCTTAATCTTCTGAAAGAAACGGTCGCCGATGATATTGAGCAGCTACAGTCCATGAACGATCAGGATGCCAAAGTGGGACACAAAACAGCAGATTCCTCTTTCTTCGGCTACAAAACCCATCTTGCGATGAGTGAAGAACGTATTATTACAGCCGCAACCATCACCACCGGAGAAAAAAGTGACGGGAAAGAACTGCAGACACTTATTGAGAAAAGTAAAACTGCGGGCATGAAAATTGAGACGGTTATTGGGGATGCGGCATATTCCGAGAAAGACAACATTGAATATAGCAAGGGAAATGGAATCAAATTGGTTTCAAGATTGAATCCTCTAATCACTCAGGGTGCTCGAAAAAAAGAGGATGAATTCGAGTTCAATAAGGATGCGGGTATGTATGTTTGCAAGGCAGGACATATGGCTATACGGAAAGCTAGACAAGGTAAAAAAGGATTAGGTAGAAACCAGGTTGACACCTACTATTTTGACGTGGATAAATGTAAGAGATGCCCTCTCAGAGAGGGGTGCTACAAGGGAGGAGCCAAAAGTAAGACGTATTCCGTTTCCATAAAGTCCGACCAGCATTCCGACCAGGCAAAATTCCAGGAAAGCGATTTCTTTAAGGAAAAAGCAAAAGAACGTTATAAAATAGAAGCAAAAAATAGTGAGTTAAAACACAGACACGGGTATAATGTGGCAGAATCCTCGGGTCTAATTGGCATGGAATTACAAGGTGCGATGGCAATATTTGCGGTAAACATTAAAAGGATTCTAAAGCTAATGGGATAGAAAGAGCATTATGGACGAAGCTTACCAAGAAAAAAGCCGACCCTCCTTCCTTTTTTAGGGAGTAGAGTCGGCTTTTTCTTTATTAATCAACACTATGTTCTAGAAATCGGAAGATTTTCAGTGCCGTCAGATAATACTGGTCTGTTTTTTCGTCATATTCCCACGCAGACCCTCCGAATATGCTTTCCCAGTTGTTCGGCTCTTTTCCATTCTTGCCGTCACGCCAGATATACCAGTCGCGCTTTTCATTATCATTGGAGGAACGTGATTCAATGAACCAGCGATGCTCATCACTTGTATGATTCAGGACTAAATCTATGATTAACTTCATCCCTCTTGAATGTACTTCCTTCAACAGGTTATCGAAGTCTTCCATTGTTCCGAAATCTTCCATGATATCCTGGTAATCTGAAATATCATATCCATTGTCATCATTTGGGGATTTATACATAGGACAGATCCAGATGACGTCAATACCCAGGTCTTTTATATAATCAAGTCTTTGAATGATTCCCTGCAAGTCCCCGATTCCATCACCATTTGAATCCTGAAAGCTTCGAGGGTATATTTGATAGCCAACGGCTTCTTTCCACCATACTTTTTTCATTGTAAAACACCTCATACTAAAGATTTTTAATAGTAAGCTCTTTTCGTACACCTTGTTGATTTTAATAGGCAAAGTGGATTTCCGCTCCAGGTGCGTGACTCCGCGGGGCGGGCGGTGAGCCTCCTCAGCTTCGCTTGCGGGGTCTCACCTGTCCCGCTA
>NZ_ABCF01000077.1 GCF_000181495.1 Bacillus sp. SG-1 | reverse complement strand
ATCAAAGTATCACCATCAATAATAAACTCAGTCGCTGAAGAACGGTATAAATCAACCTTTTGGAACTTATACCCTCTCTCACACATCTCCAATGCCAGTTCAAGCACTGTCAATGTATTCTTTTCTTTTGGTGAGGCATCAAGGCCTTTGCTGTTGATATCTTCTATCTTCGCCCTGATTGCCTGGCTGCCCCTCACCATCGCTTCAATATCAAAGTCTTCCGCACGCACAGTAAAGTAGGCAGAATAATAGAGCAAAGCATGGTGGACTTTAAAGTAGGCAATCCTGACAGCCATCAACACGTAGGCTGCAGCATGGGCTTTCGGGAACATATACTTGATTTTTTTACATGAATCAATATACCAGTTTGGAACCCCGTTTTTCATCATTTCCTCTTCCCATTCCGGCTGCAGTCCTTTTCCTTTCCTGACAAACTCCATAATTTTGAAGGCCAGAGAAGGTTCAAGTCCCTGATAAATCAAATAAACCATGATATCATCACGACAGCCGATTACTTCACTCAGGTTACAGATGTTGTTATGAATCAATTCCTGGGCGTTTCCAAGCCAAACATCCGTTCCATGAGACAGTCCTGAAATCTGAACAAGCTCCGAGAATGTTGTCGGCTTTGTATCCTCAAGCATCTGCCTTACAAATCGTGTACCGAATTCAGGTATGCCGAGCGTTCCGGTTTTACACATGATTTGTTCCTCTGTAACACCAAGGGACTCGGTTCCACTGAATATCTTCATGACCTCAGGATCATCTGTCGGTATTGTTTTAGGATCGATACCGGATAAATCCTGAAGCATTCTGATAACTGTCGGATCATCGTGCCCCAGAATGTCTAGTTTCAACAAGTTGTCATGAATGGAATGGAAATCAAAGTGGGTTGTTTTCCATTCTGAATTTTTATCATCTGCCGGGAATTGGATTGGCGAAAAGTCAAAAATGTCCATATAATCCGGTACAACGATAATTCCTCCAGGATGCTGCCCGGTGGTTCTCTTAACACCCGTACACCCTTGAGCCAGCCTATCTACCTCTGCTCCCCTGATTTGAAGGTTGTTATCAGATGCATATCCTTTTACATATCCAAAGGCTGTTTTATCTGCAACTGTACCGATTGTTCCTGCACGGTAAACATTGTCCTCACCAAACAGTACTTTCGTATAATCGTGGGCCTTTGGCTGGTATTCACCAGAGAAGTTCAAGTCAATATCCGGAACTTTGTCCCCTTTGAAGCCGAGGAATGTTTCAAATGGGATGTCGTGCCCATCTTTTTTAAAGACATTTCCACACTCGGGACAATTCTTGTTAGGCAGGTCAAAGCCTGATCCGACTGAACCGTCATCAAAGAACTCCGAATGTTTACATTTCGGACATACGTAATGAGGAGGGAGCGGATTGACTTCTGTGATTTCTGTCATTGTGGCCACAAAAGAAGAACCGACAGATCCACGGGAACCTACCAGATATCCGTCACTAAGTGATTTTTTAACCAGTTTTGCTGAAATCAAATAAATAACCGCAAATCCATGACCGATGATACTTTTCAATTCTTTTTCAAGCCGAGCTTCAACAATTTCCGGCAGTTCTTCACCGTAAATGCTCTTGGCCATTGCATAGCTCATCCGGCGCATCTCTTCATCTGCACCCTCGATTTTCGGTGTATACAAATCGTCTTTAATCGGTTTGATTTCATCAATTAAATCAGCGATCTTATTTGTGTTTGTCACTACAATTTCCTTGGCCTTTTCTTTCCCGAGGAAAGAGAAGCAGTCAAGCATTTCATTGGTTGTCCTGAAATGGACATCAGGCAGTTTATGACGGTTCAGCGGGTTCGCGCCCCCCTGAGAGCCTACAAGGATTTCCCTGTGAACTTTATCCGTTGGGTTAATATAGTGGACATTCCCTGTAGCGACAACTGGAAGATCAAGTTTTTCTCCAAGTTGGACGATATTGCCGATAATCTCTTCAAGGTTCTGATCAGATTGAATCAACTCAAGTTCAATCAAATGCTGATAGACTTCTTTAGGGTGGACTTCCAGGTAATCATAGAAACGCGCTGCTTCCTCCACTTCTTCAGGAGCCTTTTGCATCATTCCTTCAAAGACTTCTCCCTTGTCACATCCAGACCCGACGAGAATCCCGCTTCGGTACTTTTGGAGCAATGATCTCGGAATTCGGGGAACACGGAAAAAATACTCAAG
This sequence comes from Bacillus sp. SG-1, assembly GCF_000181495.1. Lineage (GTDB taxonomy): Bacteria > Bacillota > Bacilli > Bacillales > Bacillaceae_B > Rossellomorea. The sequence goes on along the minus strand of NZ_ABCF01000077.1, from coordinate 9,690 downwards.
ATGTGAAATCGTCACAAGCTTAAACAAGTTTTTCAACCCTTCTTCGGTTTGCGCCAGCAATGTCACATGAGACGGCCTGGAACGTTTATACGCATCACCTTTCCCCATGTAATCATTAAACTGATCATGGTAGATGATACCTTTTTCATTGGCATCTTTCAGCATTTTAAGAAGCAGATAGCCTGTTGCTTCAGCATCATAAATTGCCCTGTGATGCTGTGTAAGTTCTACGTCAAACTTCTTGGCAAGAGTATTCAAGCGGTGATTCTTCATCTCTGGATATAAAAGTCTAGCCAATTCAAGAGTGTCAATTACAGGGTTCTCAGCCTTATCCAATCCAGCCTTCCCATATCCAACATTCAGAAACCCCATATCAAACGAGGCATTATGAGCGACAAGAACCGCGTCTCCAGCCCAATCCTTGAATGCTTTCAATGCTTCAGCGACTTCAGGAGCACCCTCAACCATGTCATCAGTGATGCCGGTCAAGTTGATGGTTGTTGCTGATAACGGATGATGCGGATTGGCGAACGATTCAAACCTGTCAATGATCTCACCATCCCTAATCTTCACCGCAGCCAGTTCAATAATCGTGTTATACATGGCTGATAACCCTGTTGTTTCAACGTCAAAGACAACATATGTGTCTTCTTCAAGGTTTCTGTGGGCATCGTTATACGCGATTGGTATCCCATCATCAACCAAATTGGCTTCTAATCCATAAAGGATTTTGATGCCGTTTTTTTTACTGGCATTATATGCTTCAGGGAAAGATTGCACGACTGCGTGGTCCGTGATGGCCACAGCTTTGTGTCCCCACTTGCTGGCTTGTCCGACCAGATTGGCGACTGACGAGACAGCATCCATTTGACTCATTGGTGTATGAAGGTGGAGTTCCACCCTTTTTTCATCGTCTGGAGCTGTATCTTTTCTCAGTACAGGGGTAATCTCGTTGACATCATTTGCGATCATGACCAGGTCTCTGACAAATGTATCATTTTGAATGCTTCCTCTGCATCGGACCCACATTCCTTTTTTCAATCTGGTCATGACAGCAGCATCCTCTTTATCACGAGAGAACATCTTGACCATGATTGAACTTGTATAGTCAGTGATCTTGAAAGTCAGTAACGTACGACCGCTGCGAAGTTCCTTTGTCTCAGCAGCAAACACATACCCTTCAAGCGCTATTCTTCTTTCTTCATCATGGATTTGTTCAATTTTCCTGAACTCTGCATCATCCTTGATGGTCAATCCGATGCTGACCGGTCCTGATGGAGCAGCATCCTGATCTTTTTCGTTAGCCTGTTTTTGCATCTCGACGACTGCCTGTTTGGCTCTTTCTTCATCTTCAAGTCTCTTGGCTTCCAAAAATTTCTGATAGTCGTCATTTCCTTTGTCGAATTGTTTGACCTCTGCGTCAATGGTATAGGCCGGAAATCCGAAATTCTGGAAGACTGAAGAAATAAAACTTGAATATTTCCTCTTCAAGGCAGTGGCTTCCGTTTCATTGGATGTCTGGACGATGATTTTATTGCCTTTAATAGTTGGAACCTGCTGATTCAAAAGGGCAAGTAACGGCGGTGAGATACCGTCAATTTCTTTAATGCATTCATTCCAATAATCAAGTAACTGTTCGTGTGTATGTGTGTCATCCAAAAGCTTTATGGAAAACTGGACTCTGGCAATGTGTTGAAAGGCCTGGTGCAGCCTGACTGAAAAAGCATTCCACACCGAACAGGGCACAAGCTTTTCCAAGGTGAAGTAAAAGTGCCACTTTTTTTCCTGACGATCAACCAATAGCTTATCGATTTGGGCCGACTGAAAATGCTGCACAACAGCATCCTCTGTCAAACCAAGCTGCATAAGCAATACTTGAAATCTTTCTTTTTTACCGGCGGGATTATCTCGCAATTTATTTCTCCCCCATTCTTTTTTCTGTCTCTATATAAAAGGCTTCGTATAGATTGTTGCTTTCGGAAAAAATTTCCCCCAGGTTAAAAGGTGTTTTCTCTCTGAACAGGGAGAGTATCTCTTTTCTTCCTTGCTTACCAGGATATTTCGAGTGAATGCTGTCTATATTTCTCGAAATTCATATTAAATAGCAACAAATTTTACAAAAAGAGCCATATAAAACGTTTAACTAATAAAGTTGCATTTCCAGTTTATCAAAATATGCGTTTTTTGACCTGTGATGGATAACTAAAAGCTGAAAAATATATTCTCCTGATTAGACGCCTGATGTTCATTTTAATTGTTGGTAAACATCTCAGCTTAGCGGGACGTCACTCCAGAAAATATATTTTGTAGGTGAGTAACTGAAAGTTAGGCATTTCACCTGCAAATCAGAATCGAATTGGTAGGTGATTCCTAAAATAAGCTCGACTTACCTGCAAATAAAAAATCCAAGTTTATTATTAAGAAAAGACAGAAGAAAGGGACTGATCTAAATGATCAGACCCTCCAGTCTTTTGGAACTATCATATGAATTCCTTTCTATCATACCATAAATTCCATCAATATTGATTGCGAAATAATTCCTGCAATTTAGCTGTCAGCTCGTCTTTATGAACCTCAATTACATCTCCGGTTTTTCTGATTTTCACTTCCACCACACCATCAGCGGCTTTTTTACCGACAGTAACCCTGAAAGGCAATCCAATTAGGTCGGAGTCTGTAAATTTTACACCCGGACGTTCTTGTCGATCGTCAAGCAGGACATCAAATCTTTGTTCCTTTAATTCTGAGTACAGCTGTTCAGCTAGTTCCCTTTGCTCATCGTTTTTAATATTGATCGGGACAATATGAACATCAAACGGCGTCAGGCTGGAAGGCCACTGAAGTCCATTTTCATCACAGTACTGCTCTGCCACGGCTGCCAGTGTCCGCGAAACTCCAATCCCATAACACCCCATAATCATGGACTGGGCTCTGCCGTTTTCATCCAGGTATTGGGCACCCATTGCATCGCTGTACCTTGTTCCCAGTTTGAAAACATGTCCTACTTCTATTCCTTTAGCAAATACAATCGTTCCTTGTCCATCAGGAGACGGGTCTCCTTCTTGAATGAAACGAAGGTCCGCAAATTGATCTACATTAAAATCTCTTTCAAGATTTACGTTGGTGAAGTGGAATCCTTCTTCATTTGCTCCACATACTGCATTCTTTTGATATTTGACAGCTTCATCAGCAATGATTTTCACATCTGCTTTCAGGTTTACCGGCCCTATAGAACCTACAGGCGCATTTAGCAATTCCTTAGTTTCCTCAGCAGAAGCCAACTCAACAACAGATGCATCAAGCAGATTTTTCACTTTGATATCATTCACTTCATGATCGCCTCGAACCACTACAAGGACAAATTCCTCATCCACTTTAAACAGTAGGGATTTCAAGCACTTATCTTTTTCTACCTGTAAATGGCTGCTTACTTCTTCAATGCTCTTCTGCCCTGTAGTCTCAATTTTTTGCATTTCGTTTTCAGCTTCTGTCGACTCCTCATAGCGGGCTGTAACCGGGGCCATTTCAATATTGGCGGCATATTGAGAAGTATCAGAGTACGCTATCGTATCTTCTCCTATGTCTGATAGGACCATGAATTCATGGGTATCTTTTCCGCCCATTGCTCCGGAGTCCGCGATAACTGCCCTGAAATTCAAGCCGCAGCGTGTGAACACATTGGAATATGCCTGAAAGATCTTTTCATATGTATCATCAAGACTTTCATAAGAAGAGTGGAATGAATAGGCATCTTTCATGATGAACTCTCTGCCTCTAAGCAAACCAAAGCGTGGTCTTTTCTCATCCCTGAATTTTGTCTGAATTTGGAATAAGGTCAACGGCAGTTTCTTATATGATTTGATTTCATCCCTCACTAGGGAAGTAATCACCTCTTCATGAGTGGCACCAAGTGCAAAACTGCGTTTATGCCTGTCTTCCAATCGCATAAGTTCCGGTCCGTATGTGCCCCATCTCCCTGATTCCTGCCAAAGTTCTGCTTGTTGAAGTGCAGGCATCAATAGCTCCACTCCGCCGGCATTGATCATTTCTTCCCTGATAATTTCTTCTACTTTCTGAAGCACCTTTCGTCCAAGCGGAAGAAAGCTGTAAATACCGCTGGAATTCTGCCTGATAAATCCGGCACGGAGTAACTGCTGATGACTTTTCACTTCTGCATCTGCAGGTGTTTCCCTTAAAGTCGGTATCAACGTCATACTTTGTTTCATATACTGCCACCTCAATTAATATTAGTTTTTTATGTAAAGCTGGTTTTGGAAAAGTAGGTAAATAAAAACTATAAGATTACTCATAAGAAAAGAGAACGAACAGGTTCATTCTCTTTTCTTGCTTTAAATTTATCCTACAGGAAGAAACGCTGAATATCATTCCAGGTTACTACCAGCATCAGAACCATCAGGAGTGCGAATCCAATAAAATGGACCATCCCTTCCTTCTGACGATCTACCGGCTTTCCTCTGATTGCTTCTACTGCAAAGAACATCAATCTTCCTCCATCCAAAGCTGGAATAGGAAGAAGGTTCATAATCCCGAGGTTGATGCTGAGAATGGCCCCCCATCTCATCAGGTAATAAATACCCGACTTGGCTACGATGTCCGTGGATTGGTATATCCCAACAGGACCGGATAATGCATCTATCGAGAACTGTCCGGTGACCAATTTACCAAGCATCACAAAGATCAGTTTCGTCCATTCGTAAGTCTGTTCAAATCCGTTGCTGATCACTTTTAAAGGGGATTTTTCAACAGGACTATGAACACCGATGATGCCAATTTCCTTATCCTCAATGACCTGCGGCTTAGGAGTTACTGTAAGTTCCTCTGTATTGCCGTTTCGATCGATAGTGAACAGCAATTGATCTCCCGGATGTTGTTGAATAACGGTAACGATGTCTTCCCAAGTGGAAATCTCATTGCCATCAATGCTCAATACTTGATCACCTTGCTGCAATCCGGATTCCTTCGCAGCACCATCCTCAGTGAGTTTTCCAAGTACTGGCTCATTGACGGGTACACCTTGGAGTATTCCTACGAGCAAAAAGATGAAAAATGCCAGGATGAAGTTGAAAAGGGGCCCTGCAAAGATGGCCATAGCTCTTTGCCCTAACGTTTTTGAAGCGAACTGCCGGTCCCAAGGAGCAATTTGTGTTTCAATACCATCTTCAATGATCATGGCATCCCGGCTGATAGGGAACGTCTTTAACTCATCTTCTCCATCTTCATAACCGCGGATAAACAGCTTATGTTCAAGATCGCTTTGTTCCACTTCCACTACCCGGATATTAGGGTATTTGTCTTTATTATTCAAGACGATTTTTTGGATTGTTTCATCCTCATTTAAAATCAACCCTACCCGGTATCCCGGCTTGATATCGATCATTTCCGGGTCTTCCCCTGCCATACGGACAAAGCCGCCGAGCGGAAGAAGCCTTATTGTGTAGGTTGTTTCTGATTTTTTATAAGAGAACACTTTCGGCCCGAAGCCAATTGCAAATTCCCGGCACATGATACCTGCCCTTTTGGCAAAAATTAAATGACCTAACTCATGAAAGAAAACAAGTGCGCCAAAAATGACAATAAAGGCTATCACTGTCTGCAAATAGAAAACCACCTTTGTAAATGATGTGTTGATGAAATACCTGACCTGGCGATATAGAAACTATCGTTTGGCAGTAATATCCTTCTTCAGTGGATACAGTAACTCTGTATCTTTTTTGTTGAATGACTCCTTAGAGGAGTTTTGCTTAATCAAGATGCATTGATTGGACAAAACGCCTCGTTTCAGCATCAATTGTTCTGATTGTATCCAAATCCGGCTGTTTGATCAATTCATGTTTGTCCAGCGCTCTCTCGATTAGGCTTTCAATTTGCAGGAAAGAGATTTCTCCATTCAGAAATCTCGCAACCGCTGCTTCGTTTGCCGCATTTAGCACAGCCGGCATTGACCCGCCAGCCTTCCCTGCTTCAAACGAAAACCTTAGGCAGCGAAAGCGCTCAAAGTCCATTTCCTCAAAATGCAGCTTTCCAATCTCTGCAAGGTTCAGCCTGCTCCCCTGGTGTCTCTCGAAGCGATCTGGATATGTAAGAGCATATTGAATCGGCACCCTCATATCCGGTGTCCCCAGTTGAGCCATTACGGAGCTGTCATGAAATTCCACCATGGAATGGATGATGCTCTCTCTATGCAATAATACTTTTATATCATTGTACGGAATTCCGAACAGCCAGTGTGCTTCAATGACTTCCAACCCTTTATTCATCATTGTCGCTGAGTCGATTGTAATCTTGGCACCCATGGACCAATTGGGGTGGTTAAGTGCTTCATCCACTGTTACACCTTCCAGCTCATCCCGCGTGCGGTCCCGGAAACTGCCTCCCGAAGCTGTAATGATAAGAGAATCTATAGTCTTGTGATCCTCCCCCTGCAAACATTGAAAGATAGCCGAATGTTCACTGTCCACCGGTAAGAGAGAAACACCGTTTTTGCGTGCAGCATCCATTACAATGTGACCTGCCGTCACCAGGGTTTCTTTATTGGCAATTGCTATTGTCTTGCCTGATTCTATCGCCTGCAAAGTTGGATAGAGCCCGACACTTCCCAAGACAGCATTCACAAGGATGTCAGAATCCTGATGGCAGGCAACCTCAAGCAGCCCTTCCTCTCCCCATAATACCTTTGTCCCTGGCGGAAGGTCGTTTTGAAGTGAGAGTGCATCTTCTTTTAACTGGACTGATACAACTTTCGGGCGAAATTCATTAATGATTTTTTTTGTTTCTGCAATATTCCTGCCGGCTGATACGGCTGTAAGGTCAAACTCATCCTCATGTTCACGGATAACATCAAGCGTTTGCAGACCAATTGATCCGGTCGCTCCCATTAAACTGATTTTCTTCAAAACATTCACTCCTACATGTAAACACTTTCTGCCTTAAGCTTTCACAAGTTCTCTTATAACTTATATCACATTAAGAAAATGAAGCAGGGGCAGTACGAATAACAGGCTGTCGAAACGATCCAGAATACCTCCATGGCCCGGAAGCAAGTGACCTGAATCCTTCACATTATAATGGCGTTTTAAAGCAGATTCCACTAAATCACCTATTTGCCCAAAAACAGACAAGATAGCTGATACGATCAAAAGCTTAGGGAGCGATACATTAAGGTCAGCCACAAAGGTAAAGATGATGGCCACGATCATAGCGCAAACCACACCGCCTATTGACCCTTCAATTGTTTTATTCGGGCTGATATCAGGCCAAAGCTTTCTTTTTCCAAAAGCCCGTCCAATAAAGTAAGCACCTGAATCAGTTGCCCATATCAGAAACAGAGAATAGAAGACGAACTGTACTCCTGCATCTGCATCCCTTGTTTCAATGAAGTAGTAAAACCCTATTCCCACATAAAGAGTTGCCAGGATAGAAAACGCAACATCATCGAACGAAAATCGGTTCTTCGCTGCCACTGTGTAAGTAAGGAACAACAGGACCGCTAAAAGAGCAAGTTCAATTTTGCTGTATCCTAGCCCCTCTATAACATCAATATATTGATCAGGAAGTAAAAAAATCCATAAAAGTGCCATAGAAATGAATCCTGGGATTGAAAATATCTTGAGATTCCTCATCTTTAAAGCTTCATACAACCCTATTGTTGCAATTAAATATGTCAATATCAAGAAGGGCGTGCCGCCAAAAAGTACGATTGGCAAAAAGACAGCCGCTGCTATGACACCAGTCAGTATTCTTTGTTTCATTCTAATTCCTCACTTTGTACACCGCCGAACCTTCTTGATCTTCCCTGATATACTTCAATCGCTTCTATTAAATGCTCTTCTTGAAAATCAGGCCATAATACCGGAGTAAACCAAAATTCAGTATAAGCCAGCTGCCAGAGCATGAAATTACTTAATCGTATTTCACCGCTCGTTCGTATCAAAAGGTCAGGGTCCGGGAGATCCTTAGTCATTAAATAATTTGAGAAGGTTTCTTCGTTTATTTGATTTTTATCTATTATACCATTGCTGACATCATTTAAGACATCTTTAACAGCTTCAATGATTTCGAATCGGCTGCCATAATTCAAGGCAAAGTTTAAAACAAGCCCATCATTATGTTCCGTTTCCTTCATTGCTTTTTTTATAGCGTTCGATGTGTGCGATGGAAGGTTGTCCTCATAGCCCATCATGGTCACCTTTACATTTTCTTCGATAAGTTCCGGCAAGAATGTTCCAAGAAACTCTTCAGGCAGTTTCATCAGGTATTCCACTTCCATCTTAGGCCTTTTCCAATTCTCAGTTGAAAAGGCATATAGAGTCAATGTTTTGACTCCAAGGGCATTAGCCATCTTCGTAATTTTACGCACCACTTTCATGCCTTCATGATGGCCTGCAATCCTTGGAAGCGCTCTTTTCTTTGCCCACCTCCCATTGCCATCCATAATGATTGCGATATGATTAGGGATTCGATGCTTTAGCACTTCATGAAATTTTTCGTCAAATTCAGGCTTCCCTTTTTGACTTTTCCATAATTTCATTTTATTTAACATAATTGATCCTCCACAAAAACATTAGTATCAATTTCATTTATTAAAAAATATTCGCAAGGTCCATACCTTCATCAGACCCGCAGCCTCTTTTCAATCTTGACCATACTATTCAAGTTTCATTACTTAACATGCCCGTCTTTGTGAGCTTTGTCTGATTTGTCTACAGTCCTTCTTCGCTCATGGCAGTCCAAGAGATCCTGAAATGAACAATGATTCGCTGTATCAGCGGCTCTAAGACTTAGCCCGAACTGTCAAAGATTTAGATTATTTACTGGAAGTCTCAACAAGCCCAGCTAAAATGTATAGGATAGCGATAAGTACGAAAAGCGAATACGAAATTGACTGTAATTACTTTTTCCCTACTATCATATCAAAAATATGTATATATATCTTCAATAAACACGAATTCACTCAACTCGTCAAAAAATGCATACTGTTGAAGCAGCAATTTACCACTGACTTACAGATGAAAAAAACCCCCTTGAATAGAGGGTTTTTTTCAAAAGATTGAGTAATGGAATTAAACTTCCAAAATTTCTTTTTCTTTATCTTTTGCAATGGAATCAATTTGATTAATGTGGTCGTCTGTGAGCTTTTGAACATCATCAGAATAACCTCGAAGATCATCTTCAGTGATGTCTCCATTCTTTTCTAACTTTTTAAATTCGTCATTTGCATCGCGGCGGATGTTACGGATTGCAACCTTTGCATCTTCTGATTCTTTTTTCACAAGCTTAACAAGGTCTTTTCGGCGTTCTTCCGTCAATTGAGGAATCACGATGCGCAGGATATTCCCGTCACTTGACGGAGTGATACCAAGGTCTGACTTCATGATTGCTTTTTCGATATCTCCCAAAGCAGATTTATCATAAGGCTGAATAACAAGCATTCTGGCTTCAGGGACAGAAATTCCAGCTAACTGGTTTACCGGAGTTGGAGCTCCGTAATAGTCTACTGTGATTTTATCCAGCAAAGAAGCGTTTGCTCTTCCGGCACGGATAGAAGCCAGCTCCCTTGTGAAAGTTTGGATTGCTTTTGTCATTCTTTCTTTTGTGTTGGACATAACGTTACTTGGCATTATGCTTTCCCCCTAACTATTGTTCCGATAGATTCACCTAAAACAGCGCGTT
>NZ_ABCF01000078.1:0-7500 GCF_000181495.1 Bacillus sp. SG-1 | reverse complement strand
AAAATCAGGATAATCTCAATAAGCCTCACTCCTAAAATAACATAACAAGCTTTAAACCATCCCTCCCCCTCACAACGACATCAAAACCTGCCTCCCCGCTAACACCACATATACATACTGGAATACACTCATCCTCCCCAGCCCCTCATTTTTCCTTCCAAGATCACAGAGCACCCACATTAATTGCCTGCAAAACCAAATTCGCAGGTTTAAGAAACCCCTTCATCTGGGAAAACTTCTAAGGCAGATTAATGGATTGCAATGACAAGTTGTTCTGGTGTATAATCTTAGTCAAATATAGTCAAAGTCAAAAGAGGAGGAGGCCTGATGAGGAATATTTCCGATATCATCGAAAACTATTTAAAGAAGGTTTTTGAGTCAAGCGGCAATGAGATTGTCGAGATCAAACGCAGTGAGATTGCTGACAAGTTTCAGTGTGTCCCCTCCCAGATCAACTATGTAATCAATACCAGGTTTACGATGGAACGAGGGTATATGGTAGAGAGTAAGAGAGGCGGCGGCGGATATATCCGTATTATGAAGGTGCAGTCACTGGACCATGCCCATCTGGTCGACCAGTTGATTTCCCTGGTGGATAATAGAGTCTCTCAAAGTAATGCGGAAGATTTGGTATATAGATTGGTTGAAGAAGAGGTTATTACGTTAAGAGAAGCGAAGATAATGATAAGTGTGATGGATCGCTCAGTGCTTTATATCGACTTGCCTGATAGAGATGAGTTAAGGGCAAGGATGCTGAAGGCGATGCTGATTACATTAAAATATAAATAGGAGAGGTGAGTTGAATTGATTTGCCAGGAGTGTAATGAAAGACCTGCCACTCTCCATTTTACAAAGATTGTGAACGGGGAAAAGACCGAGGTTCATTTGTGTGAAAGATGTGCTAAGGAAAAAGGGGAAATGTTCATGTTTGATGGATCTCCTGCCTTTTCGGTCAACAGCCTTCTTTCCGGACTTCTGAATCTAAGTCCAGCAATGAAACAGCAAGAGGCACAGATTCCCAAGCAGGAAGTGCTTCAATGCGGGAAGTGCAAGATGACGTTTCAGCAGTTCATCAATGTAGGCCGGTTTGGCTGTTCGAACTGTTATGAAACATTTAAAGATGAATTGACTCCGATCTTACGCAGGGTCCACAGCGGGAATGTAGAACACCATGGAAAAATCCCGGCACGTATGGGTGGTACTATTCATTTGAAGAAAAAACTTACTAGTTTGAGAGCTCAGCTGCAGCAGTTGATTCAAGATGAGGAGTTTGAACAGGCAGCAGGGGTGAGGGATGAGATCCGCGCCCTTGAGAAGGAAATCCTCCAAGAGGGAGGCGGTAACTGATGTCACTTGAGAGGTTTTTAAGCCAGGCATCAAGCTCATGGATGAGTGAGGATGGCCCTAACTCAGATATCGTATTGAGTACCCGGATTCGCCTTGCCCGTAATTTGAATGAGTACCTTTTTCCGACTCTGTTTTCTGCGGAAGAAGCGAATAAGATATTGGAAAAGGTTCAGGGGTGTATTGGAGAGGAATCCGGCGAACATGGGAATCTTGAATTTTTAAAAATGTCAGAGATGCAGCCGCTGCAAAAACGGGTGCTGATGGAAAAGCATCTTGTGAGTCCGAATCTTATGGATGAATCGAGCTATGGAGCAGTTGTTCTTTCTGAAAGAGAAGATATCAGCATCATGGTCAATGAGGAAGATCATATCCGGATTCAATGTTTGTTTCCAGGACTTCAGCTAAAGGAAGCACTCAAGAAAGCAGATGAAATTGATAATTGGCTGGAAAGCAAACTGGATTTTGCTTTTCATGAAAAAAGCGGATATCTCACTTCTTGCCCGACCAATGTCGGGACAGGGATGAGGGCTTCGGTCATGATGCATCTGCCTGCCTTGATCATCACCCAGCAGATGAACCGGATTATTCCGGCAATCAATCAATTAGGGCTGGTTGTTAGAGGAATTTACGGTGAAGGCAGCGAAGCTTTAGGTAACATCTTTCAAATTTCCAATCAAATCACTCTCGGAAAATCTGAAGAAGATATTGTGGATGATTTAACAGGGGTCGTCAAACAGATTATTGCTCAAGAACAATCAGCCCGGGAAGCATTAGTGAAGACTTCGAACATACAATTAGAAGACAGAGTGTTCCGCTCTCTGGGTGTACTGGAGAATTGCAGGGTCATTGAGTCAAAAGAAGCAGCAAAATGTTTGTCGGATGTGAGATTGGGAATTGATTTAGGGTATATACAGAATATATCCCGCAATATTTTAAATGAATTAATGATTCTTACCCAGCCAGGGTTTTTACAACAATATTCAGGCGGACCGCTCCGCCCTGACGAAAGGGACATAAGAAGAGCGGCCTTTATTCGGGAACGACTTAAACTTGAGAATAGAAGTAGTTAGGAGGAGACGAATATGATGTTTGGCAGATTTACTGAAAGAGCTCAGAAGGTTCTTGCTTTAGCGCAGGAAGAAGCAATCCGTTTATCGCACAGCAATATCGGAACAGAACATATCCTTTTAGGATTGGTGCGCGAGGGTGAAGGAATCGCAGCGAAAGGATTGACTGCCCTTGGATTGAGCCCCGAAAAGATTCAAAAAGAAGTGGAGAGCCTGATTGGGAAGGGCAAAGAGAATTCCCAGACGATTCATTACACACCGAGAGCGAAAAAGGTGATTGAACTCTCAATGGATGAGGCGAGAAAGCTGGGCCACTCTTATGTTGGTACAGAGCATATCCTTCTTGGACTTATAAGGGAAGGCGAAGGCGTGGCTGCCCGAGTGTTGAATAATCTCGGCGTCAGCTTGAATAAAGCGAGGCAGCAGGTTCTGCAGCTTCTGGGCAGTAATGAATCGAACGGGCATCAGGGCGGCTCAAACACAAATGCCAACACACCGACGCTGGACAGCCTTGCTAGAGACCTTACAGCTATTGCCAGGGAAGACAGTCTTGACCCGGTAATCGGAAGAAGCAAAGAGATTCAGCGCGTAATTGAAGTTCTAAGCAGAAGAACAAAGAATAACCCGGTATTGATCGGTGAGCCTGGTGTTGGTAAAACAGCTATTGCCGAAGGACTTGCGCAGCAGATTGTCAATAATGAGGTGCCAGAGATCCTTCGTGACAAACGGGTTATGACATTGGATATGGGTACTGTTGTAGCCGGAACAAAATACCGTGGTGAATTCGAAGACCGCCTTAAAAAGGTCATGGATGAAATTCGCCAGGCGGGTAACATCATCCTCTTCATTGATGAGCTTCATACATTGATCGGTGCCGGCGGAGCGGAAGGTGCAATCGACGCTTCCAACATCCTTAAACCTTCATTGGCTCGAGGTGAATTACAGTGTATCGGTGCGACAACACTGGATGAGTACCGTAAATATATTGAAAAAGATGCTGCATTGGAAAGAAGATTCCAGCCGATCCAGGTGGACGAACCGACAGCAGAAGAATCTGTTCAAATTTTAAAAGGGCTTCGTGACCGCTATGAGGCACACCATCGTGTATCCATTACGGATGAAGCGATTGAAGCGGCAGTGAAGCTTTCAGACCGCTACATTTCAGATCGTTTCCTGCCGGATAAAGCAATCGATCTTATTGATGAGTCCGGCTCTAAGGTGAGACTGCGTTCCTATACGACTCCTCCTAATCTAAAAGAGCTTGAGGTAAAGCTTGAAGAGATTAGAAAAGAGAAGGATGCAGCCGTACAAAGCCAGGAATTCGAAAAAGCTGCTTCGCTGAGGGATACTGAACAGCGCCTGAGGGAAGAGCTTGAAGATACGAAAAAAACATGGAAAGAAAAGCAAGGTCAGGAGAATACGGAAGTGACTGTCGAGGATATCGCCAAGGTCGTATCCAGCTGGACCGGCATTCCTGTCAGCAAGCTGGCACAGACTGAGACAGATAAACTGCTGAAATTGGAAGAAATCCTGCATTCACGTGTCATCGGCCAGGATGAGGCAGTAAAAGCTGTTTCCAAAGCCGTAAGGAGAGCAAGAGCGGGATTGAAGGATCCCAAGAGGCCGATCGGTTCATTCGTCTTCCTGGGCCCTACAGGTGTAGGTAAGACAGAATTGGCGAGAGCACTTGCGGAATCTATGTTTGGTGATGAAGAATCGATGATCCGCATCGACATGTCTGAGTATATGGAAAAGCACTCGACTTCCCGCCTTGTCGGATCGCCTCCAGGATATGTAGGATATGAAGAGGGCGGCCAGCTTACTGAAAAGGTACGCCGAAAGCCATATTCAGTAGTCCTTCTTGATGAAATCGAGAAAGCACATCCTGATGTTTTCAATATCCTGCTTCAGGTCCTGGAAGATGGCCGTCTGACTGACAGTAAAGGACGTACAGTCGATTTCAGGAATACAGTCCTCATCATGACGTCAAACGTAGGAGCTGAATCACTGAAAAAGAACAAACATGTCGGCTTCAACATTCAGGATGGAGAACAGGATTATAAGGATATGAAAGGGAAAGTGATGGAGGAACTGAAGAGGGCCTTCCGTCCGGAGTTCCTAAATCGTATCGATGAAATCATTGTCTTCCATTCCCTTGAGAAAGCACACCTGAAAGAGATTGTGACATTGATGTCTGATCAACTGACAACCAGATTGAAAGAACAGGATATCTCACTGGAGCTGACAGATGCAGCTAAAGAGAAGATTGCCGATGAAGGCTTCGATCCTGAATATGGGGCACGTCCATTGCGCCGTGCGATCCAGAAGCATATCGAGGACCGACTTTCTGAAGAGCTGCTGAGAGGCACTGTGCTGACAGGACAGCATATCGTCATTGATGTAGAAGATAATGACTTCACAGTCCGTATGAAAGAAGCGACTAACACACCTTCATAACTAATAGGTTAAGCAATCAAGAGCAGTCATTCTTATTCCTTGATGGAAGCTCTGCTGTCGGGCAGGGTTCCAATCAGGATAAGGGCTGCTCTTGGCTTGCCTTTTTTCATTTTTAAACAAGCGTTGTGAAGAAACGGCAAACTGCCGCGTACCCGGTTTATCAAAAGAACAGGATAACGGGTTATTAAATCTTTCCCCAATCATGTCACCTTCCTTCAAAAGAGTTTACAATGTTCCCTAAAGTAGTATTTCAGTAAAATAATTTACATAGATATAGAAGAGAGAGGTAATACAGTTGGCTAAAAAGAAAACAAAATTTATGTGTCAGTCATGTGGATATGAATCGGCAAAGTGGATGGGCAGATGTCCTGGGTGTTCAGAATGGAATAAGATGGTCGAAGAAGTAGAGATTACGGGAAAACAGCCAAGAGGCGCGTTTAAACATTCAGTACAGCAGGGACCTTCAAAGGCGGAAAAACTTATTTCGATTGAATCCAGGCAGGAACCAAGAGTAGAAACAGATTCACAAGAGTTAAACAGGGTGCTTGGAGGGGGAGTTGTTCCCGGATCGCTTATTTTGATCGGGGGAGATCCCGGTATTGGTAAATCAACTTTGCTTTTACAGGTTTCATCTCAATTGGCAGAGGGTAAACACAAAGTTCTATATATATCCGGTGAAGAATCGATTAAACAGACAAAGCTAAGAGCAGACCGTTTGGAAATCAAAGCGGACGATCTATATATATATGCAGAGACCAATTTGGAAGCCATCCACGGAACCATTGAAGAGCTTGCTCCTGAATTTGTCATTGTCGATTCGATCCAAACGATCTTCCATCCTGAAGTGACATCCGCTCCGGGAAGTGTGTCCCAGGTAAGGGAATGTACAGCGGAGTTAATGAGAATTGCCAAAACAAAAGGAATTGCGATTTTTATTGTCGGGCATGTTACAAAAGAGGGATCTATCGCAGGTCCGAGGCTCCTGGAACACATGGTTGATACCGTGCTTTATTTCGAGGGTGAAAGGCACCATGCTTATCGTATCCTTAGAGCGGTCAAAAATCGGTTTGGTTCGACGAATGAAATGGGAATTTTTGAAATGAAAGAGCTGGGGCTCGAGGAAGTCGCAAATCCATCAGAGATATTTCTGGAAGAAAGGTCGCAGGGAGCTGCCGGTTCCACTGTTGTCGCGTCCATGGAAGGTACAAGACCTGTACTCGTTGAGATTCAGGCCCTTGTCACCCCGACAAGCTTCAATAATCCCCGCAGGATGGCAACAGGAATAGACCACAGCAAAGTATCGTTGATCATGGCTGTCTTGGAAAAGCGTGCAGGCTTCCTGTTGCAGCATCAGGATGCTTACCTGAAAGTTGCGGGCGGCGTGAAACTTGATGAACCCGCAATCGACCTTGCGGTTGCGGCATCCATTGCCTCGAGCTTCAGGGACCAGACGTCCGATCCTTTCGACTGTATTATCGGGGAAGTGGGACTGACAGGTGAAATACGCAGGGTATCCAGGATTGAGCAGCGTGTACAGGAAGCGGCAAAACTCGGTTTCAAAAGAGTCATTATTCCTGCTAACAATATCGGGGGGTGGAAAGCACCGTCCGGCATTGAGATCGTCGGTGTGAAAAATATCAATGAAGCGCTGAAGCAAATTTTAGGAGGATAATTACATGAATGAGAAGAAGGTACAGGATAAGTCAATGTCCGATATCTTGCAGTTTGTTGCCCCGGGATCCCCTCTCAGGGAAGGCATCGACAATGTGCTCAGAGCAAATACCGGGGGACTTATCGTCATTGGTTATAATGAAAAAGTGAAATCATTGGTGGATGGCGGCTTCCATATCGACAGTGTATTTTCGCCAAGTTATCTTTATGAGCTGGCTAAAATGGACGGAGCCATCATCTTAAATGATTCAGGCACAAAGATCATTCTTGCCAATGCACAGCTGGCTCCCGATGCCACTGTACCTTCTTCTGAGACCGGCATGAGGCACAGGACTGCTGAAAGGGTAGCCAAGCAGACGAAGTGCCTTGTGATTGCCATTTCTCAAAGAAGAAATGTCATCACTTTGTATCAGGGCAACTTCAGATATGCCTTGAAAGATATCTCGAATATCCTGACAAAAGCAAACCAGGCGATTCAGACACTGGAGAAGTACAAGGTTGTTCTGGACCAAAGCATCTCCAACCTTTCCGTACTGGAGTTTGAAGAACTCATCACTTATAGTGATCTGCTGCAGGTTTTGCATCGCTTCGAAATGGTCCTGCGGATTAAAAATGAACTTTTAACCTATCTAAGTGAGCTGGGAACAGAAGGCAGGCTGATCAGGCTGCAGATGAATGAATTGCTATCAGATATTGAAGAGGAAGCGATGCTGATTATAAGGGATTATTCCAAGGCCCGCGATATCAAACCATTTGATGTTCTGCACAAGTTCCAGGAGCTGGTCCATTCCGAAGTGCTGGATGACACGGTGCTCCTTAAACTGCTTGGTTATAACGGTTATATCCATTTGGATGACGGTATCTGTCCTCGCGGGTACAGGGTGTTGAACAAAATCCCTAGACTGCCGATCGTCATCATTGAAAATCTTGTAACCAATTTTGAGATTTTGCCGAATAT
>NZ_ABCF01000079.1 GCF_000181495.1 Bacillus sp. SG-1 | reverse complement strand
TAATAAATAACGGGCATTGTGAAGAGAGGGAACAAATAGAACTTCTTTAAAGCCATTTGAAAAATAAGAAAGAAGGCAATAAGTGCTGCAAGCTGGATGGAATACAGGATTGTCTCCATAAATGGAAGTTGATGAATCAGAGTATAAGAGATGGCTGCTAATAAAGAAATAGAATAAAGGATAAGCATGAGGAAATTTTTCTTCTTTAAATCCTGCAGTTTTAAATCTTCAATGGTCATTTTATGTCGCCCCTGTTCGATAAATTAATCTGTTCTACTATTTTATCGACATTTGTCGCAATAATTTTAGAGTTTAAAGAGGAAATGTTATAAAAAGCTCTTTGAATTTAAACTGTTACTTTAAAAAGATATGATTGGATGGTTTTCATTTGTTAAAAATAGTAAATCGCTGAAATGAGTAATTTGTCCTTCAATATTCTCTTCATCATCCGATATAAAAGGTAAGAATAAAAGTATAGGGTGAATTCTATGGATAAAACATCGTTAATTGGAGTCATATTAGGAGTTTTTGCAGTTGGTGTCGGAATGGTTCTAAAGGGAGTGCCTGTAGACAAACTGATGAATCTTCCGGCTATTTTAATAATTATTTTCGGAACAATTGGTGCAGTGACCATTGCTTTCCCTACTTCCGAAATTAAGAGGGTTCCTAAATTGTTTGGGGTTTTATTCAAGGAAAATACACTGCAGGAACCTAAAGAACTTATTACAATGTTTTCAGAATGGGCTGACCTTGCAAGAAGAGAAGGTTTGCTGGCATTGGAAGCAAAAACAAGTGGAATTGAAGATCCATTTTTGAAAAATGGGATGGGGCTTGCGGTTGATGGTCAGAATGCTGATTACATACGTGATGTCCTTAACGAGGAAATCGATGCAATGGAGGAAAGGCATCAAGCCGGTGCTCTGATCTTCACTCAGGCAGGAACGTATGCTCCAACCCTTGGGGTACTCGGAGCGGTGGTTGGTTTGATTGCTGCTCTGGGTTATATGGAGGATATTTCGAAATTGGGAGAGGCCATCTCAGCAGCATTCGTGGCTACTCTTCTGGGAATCTTCACCGGGTATGTCCTTTGGCATCCATTTGCCAATAAGCTAAAGCGCAAGTCAAAGCAGGAAGTTAAAATAAAAGTGATGATGATAGAGGGCGTTCTGTCAATCATTGAAGGAGAGGCTCCTAGAGTGATTGAGCAGAAGCTGGCATCCTATTTGCCGGCGAGCGAGAGGAAACGAATCATGGAAGAGGAAGTGGTCAAGGATGACACGGCGGCGTAAAAAACATCATCATGAAGAGCATGTTGATGAATCATGGCTCATTCCTTATGCTGACGTACTTACACTACTATTAGCACTCTTCATTGTACTGTTTGCATCAAGCAGTGTGGATGCACAGAAATTTCAGGCGATGTCTAAAGCCTTCAATGAAATATTCGTAGGAGGTACAGGTGTGATGGAATATCCTACACCCGTACCAGAAACAGATGCCGGGGATAGAAACAAAAACGAAGAGCAGAATTCTTTAACGGTAGATGAACTCGAAGCAGCCAAGAAAAGAGAGATGCAAGAATTAAAAAAGCTGCAGGACAGGGTGAACGGATATATTGCTGCAAATGAACTTCAGACCCAATTTGCAACAGAATTGACTTCTGAAGGGCTCCTGCTGACCATCCGTGATAATGTCCTCTTCCAGTCGGGTTCAGCTGTAGTCGGAGCGAAGGATGAAGGTATAGCGAAGGAGTTATCGGGACTGCTGGAAATGGATACACCGAGAAGCGTCATTATCAGCGGCCATACAGACAATGTTCCAATCAGCACCGCGAATTATGAATCAAACTGGGAACTCAGTGTTATGAGGGCTGTTAATTTCATGAAGATCATATTGAAAAATCAAAACCTCGACCCCCGCTGGTTCAGCGCAAAAGGCTTCGGCGAATTCAAACCGATGGCCAGTAATGACACAAGTGAAGGTAGAGCCAAAAACAGAAGAGTGGAAGTTTTGATTCTGCCTAGGATCATGTAATAGAATTAAAATGAAGCCATAAAAAAGCACCTGCAAAAATTGCGGGTGCTTTTTCTGTTGGAGCTAGCTGCAGTCAGGCAATTGAAGTTTAGGAGTGAAGTGGAATGGGTAATAACTATTAGAATTTTCACAGGGGGTTAGTAGATTGGAAGGATTTTTAGATGTGGTAGGAGCGGTCTCTACATGGCTATGGGGGCCACCGGTAATCATCCTATTAACAGGTACGGGTCTTTACTTGACCTTATTATTAAAGTTTGTGCAATTCCGTTATCCCATTTACATATTTCAGCAAACGTTGGGAAGTGTTTTCAAGAAACCTAAAGGTGAAGGGACCGTCACGCCGCTTCAGGCTCTGACATCGGCGCTGTCAGCAACAATCGGGGCAGCGAACATCGTAGGAGTTCCGGCCGCCATCATGTTTGGCGGACCTGGCGCACTATTCTGGATGTGGGTCATCGCTTTGATGGGAATGGCACTCAAGTTCTCTGAAAGTGTACTTGCGGTAAGGTACCGTGAAAAAAATGAAAAAGGCGAATTTGTCGGCGGTCCGATGTATTATATGAAAAACGGCCTGAACATGAAATGGCTTGGTGTATGGTTTGCCTTCGCCTTAATGATTGAATTGATACCAAGCATCATGGTGCAAGGAAATGCTGTTGCCTCCACTGTAGAAGAATCGCTTGAAATTGACGGCATGGTGACGGGAATAGCCATAGCGCTGGTTGTATCTTTGATTGTTTTTGGGGGAATCAAAAGGATTGGAAAAGTAACAGAGATGGTTGTTCCGTTCATGGCGATTATTTATGTCGGGGCCTGTCTGGTTATTTTATTCATGAATCTGGAAAAACTTCCAAACGTATTGAATCTTGTATTTACCCATGCTTTCCAACCTATGTCCGCAATGGGCGGTTTTGCCGGAGCAGCTGTCGCTGAAACGATTAGATGGGGCTTTGCAAGAGGATTGTATTCCAATGAAGCTGGTCTCGGAACAGCTCCGATTGCACATGCGGCAGCTACGACCGACCACCCTGTCAGGCAGGGGCTGTGGTCCATCATCGGTATTGTGATCGATACATTGATTGTTTGTACGGCAACCGGATTCGTCGTTATTTCATCAGGTGTTTGGACAGCAGAAGGAGCACTTGATAATCCGTCTGCATTAACAACACAAGCATTTGACAGCTATCTTGGAAGTACGGGAAGCTTTATCGTCACCAGTTCACTGATCTTTTTTGTTTTATCAACGATAGTGGTCATCATTTTTTATGGTGCCAAACAAGCAGAGTTTCTGTTTGGTTTAAAAGCCGCAATGATGATTAAATTTGTTTATATTGCAGCCATCATCCTTGGATCTGTCGGAGCCGCCAAAGTCATTTGGCAGTTCCTTGACCTGGCGCTTGTCGCGATACTGATACCTAACATTTTAGCGGTATTGCTGTTAAGTAAAGAAGTAAAAAGGCTGACACAGGAATTCTTCACCTCCGACAAATATTATCTAAAAGATACAGGAAAAAGATAAAGTCGAAAAAGCCGGCAATGCACCTCGCATCAGCCGGCTTTTTTGGTTTATCTACAGAAAACGCATTAATAAGGCAAGAAGTCGTCACATATCCTTATTTTCCGGGAAATAATTCAACCTTTTAAGTCGGGTTATGGCACATCGATTTGTTTCAAAAGAGAGAAAAAAGGATAAATATCGGTAAAAAGGCGGTGATTATTTGAGAACGGATGTGTTTATATCAGGAGGAGGTATCGGGGGACTGACTCTCGCGCTTAAACTTGCAAAATGCGGTATTGATGTAACCGTGATTGAACGTCTTCCCGGTCCAACGCCTGTATATAAAGGCGAACTGCTCCAGCCCAAGAGTCTGCAAATATTTGACGAGTTGGGTTTATTAGAAAAGATAAAAGAGAATGGACATGTGATTGACGAATTAAATCTCGTAGAAATAGATAAAGAGTCAGGCAAAGCAAATGAGTCGAATATGAAATACGATGTGGTGCCTGGCGAATATTCATATTCCTTGATGATTCATCATGAGAAATTAAAGGAGATTATCAGGGAAGCAGCCATGACTTCTCCTTCTTTTCATTACAGGTCCAACAGCAGTTGCAAAGGTTTTTCTGATGGAAAGGCCATAGTGGAAGATAGAAAAGAAAAAGAGGAAGAACTCTTTGAAGGGGCGTTTTATATAGGTGCTGAAGGCAGGGCATCGGTGACCCGTCAGGAAATGGGGATAGAGAAAGAAGAGAATGAATACAATCATCATTTCCTTACCGTTACCTTCCCGCGGCCTCCTTCTTTTACAGAAGGAAAAATCATTTCTACTTATGACCGCTTCTTAGGCTTATTTCCTTTGCCGAATAACGAAGTGCGGTCAGTATACTTGATCCCTGCGGGTGAGTACAAGGAGATCAGGAAAAAGCCAATTGAACATTTTCATGAGATGTATGTTGAGTTATGTCCGGAAATGGAAGGGTATGTAAACCAGATTGAAAGCTGGAAGACCATTCAGCTGATGGTACCGGTGGCTTATCATACCGACCGCTATATAAAGGGAAATAAAGCATTAATCGGTGACGCGGTACACACTGTCCATCCAATGGCAGGTGAAGGGATGAACATGGCCATTCAGGATGGTGATGTATTAGGTGAACTTCTATGCGATATGTACTCTCAAAATAAGCTGAAAGAAGAAAACTTGAAGTGGTTCCCGCATGTTCGAAGGCAAAGAGTTGCCAATCAAATGAAGCTTAGCCATCTCTCGGCACTGGCTTACTCGTATCCGTACAGATCGGTAGGGAAACTGAGAACAAGAAGCCTGATGCGGATTGAGCAGGATCCTGTTCTTCATTTTAAGCAGATGCTCAATGTCTCAGGGCTGGGCATGTGGCAGGACACGCTGAAAGACAGGTTGATACAAGGAGGCTTGCTTCCAAAACGGAGTACCCCCCTAACAGAAGAAGAAAAAGCAGCAAAGCTGTTTACACAAAGAGAAGACTATCCGTGGAAATGGAAGGAGCAATTAGTATGATAAGAGAGTATATAAGGGTGTGGCGGGCAAGGGGCTGGATGAAGAAGAATATGCCTTTTCTGATCAGCTGGCATGCTTATGTCGGGTATGAACTTGATTTGTTTAAATCGTTCAAGAAACCTGTAACCATTAAAGAGGTTGCAGCAGATAGGAAGCTTGAATATGACCTGCTTAAACAATGGGTAGAAGTAGGAGTCATCCTTAAACATTTTAAAAAGACATCTGGGGAGAGAGTCAAAACGATAAAAAAGTGGAAGCTCCCAAAATCAAAATCCAATCGATTTTCTTCAGGCGTCATCCTGAAAGAAATGATGGAACTTCATATTCCCGCATTGCTGGCCTACCCGGATCTTCTTAGGAACCAAAGCAAACAGCACTTTGATTCCGAGGTTCACGGTCCCACAGTGGCGAAAACTTCAACCTTATTGGAGCAGCTCGCTTACCCTAAAGTAGAGAAAGTAATGAAGAAATATAAAGTTGATTCTGTCTTGGATGTCGGCTGTGGAGAAGCAGGCTATCTGCGTAAACTCGCAAAGAAGTTCCCTGATAAAAAAATGGTCGGAGTGGAAGTGAATGAGGAAGTTGCCAGAAATGCGAGAGGTGTTATCGAGGAACACAGTAACATTGAAATCCTGAACAAAGATATCAATGAATATCAGCCTGAAGAGCAATTCAAGCTGGTAATGGCAAACAACCTGCTTCACTATATCGAGCCGGAAGAGAGGACTGGCTTTTTTCAAAATGCAGCACAATGGATTAAGAAAGATGGGGCGCTCTCCATTATCACCCCCCTCCATAAGCCGAAGCATGGGAAAGAATTCTCCAGTGCGTTTAACAGCTTCTTCATGACCTTTGATAATCTCTATCCGGTGCCAACTGAAAAAGAATTAAAGAGCTTTGCCAAAAAATCAGGGTTAAAAATGACCTCTATAGATCCGATTGTCAAAGAAGGCGGCTGGTATATTGCCGTTTTTAAAAAATGATTTTCTCTAATTTCGTTGTAGGGTGTGATTGAGCGTTTAAGTACCCCAAAAATTTAAATGAGCATCAGGTGTTCGAAGCTTTAGTATTTTCCAATATTTTGATGTGTTCGTCAGGTTTTTGATAATGAGGAGCGGGAATAGTTGAAATGTAGAAAAAATGTTAATTAAAGGAGAGGTTACACTTGGCTAAGATTGCATGCTTAGTAACAGATATGTTTGAAGATGTAGAGTATACTAAACCTGCAGATGCATTTAAAGAAGAAGGGCACACTGTCGTCACCATTGAGAAAGAGTCAGGAAAGACTGTAGAAGGTAAGCAAGGAGAGGCAAAAGTAACTATCGATAAAGGTATTGATAATGTAAATCCGGACGAGTTCGATGCTTTATTCCTTCCAGGAGGATTTTCCCCGGATCAGCTGCGTGCTGATGAACGATTCGTTCAATTCACCAAAAGCTTTATGGATAGTGAAAAGCCGGTAATGGCGATTTGCCATGGTCCCCAGCTTCTATTGACAGCCAAAACATTAGATGGCAAGGATGCAACCGGATTTAAATCAATTAAAGTTGATATGGAATATGCGGGTGCAACCTATAAAGATCAAGAAGTAGTGGTTTTCAAGGATCAGCTTGTGACAAGCCGTAACCCAGACGACATCCCGGCATTTGTCCGTGAGTCACTGAAACTGTTAAAGAACGTATCCTAAATGGATAGCATGAAAAAGGACCGCCGATTGGGTGGTCCTTTTTCATGGTGAGTTTTGGGAGCTCGGGAGTCGGTTTTCGGGGAGAAGGCCTTTGGGGGGAGTCCAAATGCGAATCAATCCCAGGGTGAAAGTGTCTCTAGAAGGGCTCTAGAGACAGAAAGCGAGTCAATTTTAGGTTGAAAGTGTCTCTAGAAGGGCTCTAGAGACAGAAAGGGAGTCAATTTTAGAGTGAGAGTGTCTCTAGGAGGGTTCTAGAGACAGAAAGCGAGTAAATCCCAGAGAGAAAGTGCCTTTAGGAGGACGCTAGATTCCAACAGTCCAACAATACCCATGAAAAAGTGCCTCAAGAAGGTAAAACCAATCCTTCCAGAGGCACCACACTTTTGTTACTGTTTTCTCAAATTGCCGAGCTCTTCAACAATCGCCTGCATTTCGCTGGGGCTGAATCTATCTTTGCGCTCAACCATGTCGTAGATATCTCTTAGTTCTTCGTACATTTCGCCGTCGAAATGAGATGGTTTGATGGCGCCAACGTTGACAACCCTTAGTTTTTCCTTGATTTTCTCAATCATAAATTCTACGTTTTCTGTTGATTTTTGTGAAAGATCCATGGTTTCATCCATCCTTTTATGCTTTGGTCATTAGTAATATCTTTTCATTATTGCGAAGGGATGTCAACATGAACTGCTTGGGAATAGGAGTCACAGCCTATTGATATGTTTGAGTAATGAAATTATGGATAAATAATAGTATAAATCGAACTTATCTCTTAGAGTGTTGAACTAATGTTGTGTGCTCCGCCTGAATTGATCGCAGGAAACCAAGTTTACGCGCCCGGATTAGACTCGAAGTAAAGGCAGGATGAACACGCTAAAGAGCTTGCCGGCCATTGAAATCTCACCGGAAATTCAAAAGCCCTTTTAACAAAGCTTTCAAGAAATAAAGGGAAACAGGCAGCAGGAAAAGAAGTAGGATAAAGATAGATTATTGGTGTCTTCATGTTTGTACCAAATGAAGGTAACGTTATATGATTAAAGAAAAGAAACAGGTGCAAGATAACAACATTAATGTATCGGAGGATGAACATGGGAACGAAGAGATTTATTAAAGGGTTGGTTTTCGGGGCAATGGCTGGTGGATTTATTACGCTGTTGAATAAAGAAACGAGAGAAGATGTAATGGATAGTACGAAAAAGGGCGGCGAGTTCATCAGCCGTTATGCACGTGATCCTCAACTGCTGGTGGAATCCACTAAAGAGGTGTATGAAAAAGTGAGAGAAACCGCACAGCAAATTGGAGAGGACATGGAATTCATCAATCAAAAAGTTGAAGAAATCAAAGAACTCTCTCCTCAAGTTAAGGATTTAATAGAAGATGCGAAAGAAACACTTCATTCTTCTTCTGAATCCTATAAAGAGGTTTTTACTGAAGAGGATCATCAATCCAACAACTCAAGAGTGGAGTAATAAAGCAGAATAAGAGGTGAAAGGATGACGAAGAGGAGTAAAGATGGAGGAATAAAGGGTTTTGGTAAGAAGTTATTTCAGAAAATATCCGATGGAGATGTGACAGGGTTGGCAGCTCAGCTGGCATACTTTTTCCTGCTCTCGCTTTTTCCATTATTGATTTTTTTGGTTACCTTGCTTCCTTACCTGCCTTTTTCACAGCAAGATATCCTAAGTGTTATCAATGATTTTGCACCAGGCGAAACGATGCAGATGATTCAATCAACGATTAACGAAGTGATGTCAAACCGCAATACCGGTTTATTATCATTCAGTATCATCGCCACCATCTGGTCCGCATCCAACGGGATGAATGCGATTGTGAAATCATTAAATGATGCCTATGAAGTGGAAGAGTCCAGGTCTTATATTGTCACAAGGCTAATGTCAATTGTATTGACAATTGCCATGATTTTTGTTTTCATTATTGCCTTGCTGCTTCCTGTATTCGGAAAGCAAATAGGATTATTCCTGTTTTCTCAGTTCGGTTTCTCAGATCAGTTTCTGACTATATGGGGAGCCATAAGATGGGCGATTTCGCCGATTATTTTATTCATTGTGTTCGTGGGTCTTTACTTCATTGCCCCAAGTAAGAAAATCAAATGTTTAAGTGCCGTCCCCGGGGCTGTTTTTGCAGCATTGGGATGGGTAGGTGCATCTTTGGCCTTTTCTTATTACGTAAGTAACTTTGGAAACTATTCAGCTACGTACGGAAGCATCGGGGGGATTATCGTCCTGATGATCTGGTTCTATCTTACAGGCATTATCATCATGATTGGTGGACACATCAATGCGATTATGAATGTGAAGAACTCATCCGAGTGCTAAAAAAACCCATCAAAAAGAGTTTACCGATTATTACCGGTAAACTCTTTTTTTAGTTTGAACAGACTATTTAAAGGGGGCTATATTAAAAGCCTTAAACATTTAAGGAGGAATGAACCATGACCAAACATACGAAGAAAGATGGCGGCACTAAACAAAACAGCAAGCATAAACCAAAGCACAAAACATCCGGATCTGCTAACGGACAAAACGGCTATCACTAGGAACGAAAAAGGGTTTCCAAATGGAAACCCTTTTTTATCAGGAACGCAGCAAGCGCAATCCGTTCAGGATGACGAGTATGGTGCTTCCTTCATGACCGATGACTCCAAGCGGCAGATCTAGAACCTGCAGGAAATTTGAGGCTATTAATACGAAGATGACTGTCAGTGAGAAGATGATGTTTTGTTTGACGATTCTCTGCATCTTTTTAGAAAGGCGCACAGCTTCGGCAAGACGTGTTAAGTCATTTTTCATGAGGACGATATCCGCTGTTTCCAAGGCCACATCTGTCCCTTCCCCCATGGCCACCCCTACATTGGCGGTTGCTAACGCTGGAGCGTCATTTATTCCGTCGCCTACCATGGCAACCGTTCCATATTGATTCATCAACTTTTTCAGTTCTTCTACTTTGGTTTCTGGAAGGCATTCCGCGATATAATCATCCACCTGTGCTTCGCGGGCGATGGCTTTTGCGGTGTTTTCACTGTCCCCTGTCAGCATGACAGTGCGAATTCCTTCTTTTCGCAATAATTCTAACGCTTGTTCGGTTTCGTCCCGGATAACATCTTTTAACGCAATCAATGCAGCAATTCCCTCGTTATTTGCTATGAAAACCGTTGTCTTCCCTTCGGCAGCCAATTGTCGTGACTTACCGCCTGCAAAATTGCTGGCTGCTTCGATGCCGACAAATTCTGCTTTTCCGATTTTCCACTCCGTTCCATCGACAACAGCTTTCACGCCCCATCCTGAAACATCCTCCAGAGATTGTGGATCGTTCAAATGTACATCGGGATACAAAGTTTTGACATGCTGCACAATTGCTTGGGCAAGCGGATGGGTAGACTGCTTTTCAATGGCAGCGGTTATACCCAGTACTTCACTTTCAGAAAGTGCCTGGTCTGTGATGATATCAGTCACTTTCGGTTTTCCTCTCGTCAGCGTTCCTGTTTTATCAAAAGCGACTACCTGCAGGTTACTGAGACTTTCCAGGTGCATACCACCTTTGAATAATATGCCGTTCCTTGCCCCGTTTGATATGGCTGACAAGGTTGCCGGCATGATGGAGGCTACGAGTGCACAAGGTGAGGCAACAACCAGAAGGACCATCGCTCTGTAGAAAGTCTCGGTCCAGCTCCATCCAAGTAGGAAGTGGGGCAAAAACATCATGAGTAGAACTACGACAAGGACAACTTTTACATAACTACCTTCAAATTTTTCAATAAAGAGCTGTGAAGGTGACTTCTCGCTTTGAGCCGAATGAACGAGATCAATGATTTTTTGAAAGAGGGTTTCATTGCTGTGCTTGATGATTTCGACCGTGATGGCTCCATTCAGGTTTACAGTGCCGGCAAACACTTCACTTTCCACTGTCTTGCTGACAGGCAATGATTCACCTGAAATCGCTGCTTCATCAATGGTGGTGGCGCCCTTAATGATGAGTCCGTCGGATGGGACCCTCTCACCCGGCTTAATAAGTATATGATCACCTATAGAAAGTTCGGAAACATGTACCTTTTCTTCTGTTCCATCCATTACCCTTAACGCCTCTTCAGGCTGGAGATCCATAAGGGAAGAAATTTCCCGTTGGCTTTTATTCAGCGTATAAGTCTCCAGTGCGCCGCTTATGGCAAAAATGAAAATCAGGATGGCACCTTCAGTCCAGTAGCCAATAACCGCAGAGCCGATTGCTGCGAAAACCATCAGCATTTCTACATTTAACTCTCGATCGGCAATGGTTTCTTCAATGCCTTCCTTTGCTTTAGCAAATCCGCCGATGACAAAAGCCAGCAGATAGAAGACGATTGATAGTGAAGAGGAGTCATCCGCCGTCAGCCAGCCCA
>NZ_ABCF01000080.1 GCF_000181495.1 Bacillus sp. SG-1 | reverse complement strand
GCCATGGTGCCATCAGAACTAATTAAAAACAAGGCTTATTTTACTATATTAAAGCGATATTCACACGAAAAAAGGAGTTTTTCCATGAATACATATGATAAAGGTCCTGCTTTTGTCGTTTCTATTCCCCCTAAATGGGAGAATGTTACAGCCGAAGCCTTAATGCGGGACATTTGGCAGGCACCCAAAAAAACGGTCCACCAATTAAGGATGGATAAAGCCATCATACTGGATGGACAGCCGCTGAACTGGACCACCCCGCTCAAAAAAGGGGATAAGCTCCATTTTTCTCTAACCGAAAAAGAATATGGGGTGATTCCTGCCGAAATGCCTCTGCATATTTTATATGAAGATGCCCATATGATGATCGTCAATAAACCTGCGGGCATGAACACCCATCCAAACAATCCCTCTTTAGAAAAGGACACTTTAGCCAATGCCGTTGCCTGGCATCTTCAGCAAAAAGGTGAAAAAGTGGACGTGCAGCATATTCACCGGCTGGACAAGGATACGACGGGTGCGGTCGTTTTTGCCAAGCATGCTCTTGTGAAGGGTATATTGGACAGGTTGCTGGCTGAAAGAAAAATCAAGAGAACTTACTGGGCAATTGTCCATGGTTTAATCACAAATAAAAAAGGGACTATCACGAAAGCCATCGGCCGGGACAGGCATCATAATACACGCAGAAGGGTTTCGCCATCCGGCCAGCCTGCAACCACCCATTTCCAGCTGTTAGAACAAAATAAACCGAAGAACCTCAGCTTGGTGCAATTGGTCCTCGATACAGGAAGAACGCATCAAATTCGTGTACATATGAGCTCAATCGGCCACCCGCTTGCTGGGGACACCTTGTATGGGGGAAAACCCATTGTCAGCAGGCAGGCACTTCATGCTAAATATATTGAATTTGACCATCCTTTGACTGAGGAAAGGTTGGCTTTTGAAGCACCATTCCTTGATGAGCCTCCCTTGTTTTCTGCATTTTTTAAAAAGGAAGGTGAATGAATGAAGAGAGTTTGGCCTACCTTAATTATTTTGCCGCTTATTGTTTTAACGGCTTGTGCAAATCCAGCCCCCAAAATCACTCAAAAGCAAGCAGAGTCGATTGTTATTGAGAGTAACACCAGCACTATCGGAGAAGTTACGATAACGTCTGTGAATCACAAAAGGGGCAAGTATATTATCATTTGGGAGAATGAAGAAAACTGTGAGAGCGGAAGTGTTCAAGTTGATGACCAGCATGGAGGAATCTTGAAAGCTGAAACAACAATTTGTTAAGTTACATTTTCTTCTCCAAACACTCAAAAAAGCAGATATCCCTTGTGGATACCTGCTTTTTTACGTTTAAGATTGTGGTATTTTGAAAAATTTCCAATAACCGTTTTCTTTCTTGCTTACGAGGTTATTTCCTTTTAATTAATACAAGGACATCCTTCTTAACAAGAATTATTTTAAGCCGTTTTTAACAGCTTCTGTTACAGCCACTGTACGTTTTGCCTGATGTTTAACAGCTTCTTCAACATCCTCAACCATGTTGCCATCCTGGTCAACTGTTACACTTGTGCCATAAGGGTTTCCGCCTGCCGCAAATAATGCCGGGTCAGTGTAACCTGGTGCTGCAAGGATTGCTCCCCAGTGCATCATTGATGTGTAAAGGGCAAGGATAGTCTGCTCTTGGCCGCCATGCGAGTTGGCAGCTGAAGACATTGCGCTGACTACTTTGTTGGCTAATTTTCCTTGGGCCCAAAGACCGCCTGTACCGTCAAAGAATTGTTTCACTTGTCCAGGAACGTTACCGAAACGTGTAGGTACACTGAAGATGATTCCGTCCGCCCACTCAAGATCATCATTTGTTGCTACCGGAACATCTTTTGTGTTTTCCAGATGCTGCTCCCAAGCCGGGTTGGAAGAGATAGCAGCTTGTGGTGCGATTTCTTCTACTCTTAATAATTTCACTTCAGCCCCTGCTTCTTTAGCAGCTGCCTCCGCCCATTGTGCAAGCTGATAGTTTGTTCCCGTAGAGCTGTAATAAATAACCGCGATATTAGCCATGTTGAAAATCTCTCCTTTTCATTGATATATATTTTTAACCTTGGACAGGTTAAATTCTTTCCGAAATACACAGAGTTCAAACATTATTCCTACTGCATACATTTCCCTGTACAGCTTAAAATAAACTTTTTGAATTCAATTAGTTTGAAAGTATTTATCTTTAATTCGAGATAATTATATCGCCTATTTTGCTTGTCTGTCAAATAAGAAAATTAATTTATTTTTCACTTTAACACTTTAAAGCACTAAGAGGGACTGTCCCTCTTAGTGCTTTAAAGCGGTGATGTTTAGAAGTCGAAGGTATTCGGGTCTGCTCCGTATCTTTCATCCATGTTCAGGGAGTTGATTTGGTTCAAGTCCTCTAAGCTTAGTTCAAAGTTGAAGAGGTCAATGTTTTCTCTCATCCTGCTTTCACGGACTGACTTAGGAATGATGATCGTGTCGTTCTGGAGATGCCAGCGGAGGATAACCTGAGCCGCTGTTTTGTTATATTTTCCGGCTATATGGTTCAATGTGGGCTCGTCCAGGAGTCTGCCGCGGGCGATCGGCGACCATGCTTCTACTGCAATATCTTGCTTCTTACAAAAGTCACGCAGGGCCTGCTGGCTTAATCTTGGATGAAGTTCAATCTGGTTTATGACAGGTTTTTCATTACTGTTTTTCATCAAATCTTCCAGATGATGCTGGTTGAAGTTACTCACGCCGATTGCTTTGATGAGTCCCTCATCATACAGGCGTTCAAATGCTTTCCATGTGTCTTTATATTTTCCGGCAACCGGCCAGTGAATCAGATAAAGGTCCATGTAACCCATGTCAAGCCGCTTCAAGCTCTCTTCAAATGATTTTAAAGTGGAATCATATCCCTGGTCGTCGTTCCATACCTTGGATGTAATGAAAAGGTCTTCCCTGCTGACCCCTGATTCTTTCACAGCCTGTCCTACACTCACTTCATTATTGTAAAAAGAAGCTGTATCGATGGATCTGTATCCAATTTCAATTGCATTTTTAATTGCTCTCACGGCTTCGTCATGATCTTCCATTTTATAGACGCCGAGTCCGACATACGGAATTTCCACTCCGTTATGCAGCTTACGAGTACTTTGCAGATTTTTAACCAAACTCGTTACCTCCTTTTTGTCCATTCTACAAACCTTGTTAAAAAAATGCTAAAATAATGACCCTTCCCGTAATTACGAAGAAGGGTCAAGTGAAAACTATTCCAATAGAAAATCCGATTTATTTTTACCAAAGAAGTAAAGTCTGTGCAGCGGCCTGGTCATTCCCACATATAAAAGCTTTATATCAAGCTCGTTATCTTCGTTATACTGTTCGTCTATTGAAGTGATGACGACGACATCGAACTCGAGACCTTTTGATAGATAAGAAGGAACGACAACGATCCTGTCTTTTGGAATGCTTTCCTGTTCCGCCAGAAGCTTGACCCCGCCAGGGAATTTCGCCTCCAGGAGTCCGGCTATTTTTTCACAGTCCCTCATTGTTTTTCCGATGACCGCGAATGTCTGGAAGTCCTCTTCTTCCCTCAATCCTGATATCAGATGAGACAGCCTTTCTACTAGTTCTTCTTTCTTGTCATAGGAAAAGAATTCTGGTTTATCGCCGTGCCTTACTACCGGATTTACCTGAGGAAAATCATGAGGAAGTTTTTTTAGCAGTTTATTAGCTTCTTCCATAATTTCAATGGTGGTCCTGTAACTTTTTTGCAGCTCCGTATAAGTCGCACGCGGAAAAATTTCTTTGTACACAGGTTCCCAGGACTCCAACCCGCGGTATGAATGAATACCTTGGGCGAGGTCGCCGACGAGTGTAAACATGTCTGTCTGAAGGGCTGTTTTCAACGAGTAAAGCTGCATATAACTGTAGTCCTGAGCTTCATCGATCACGACATTTTTCGCTTTATAAAAAGAATCCACACCGTAAAGAGCCGTCTGTAAGTATAGAAGTGGTGCAAGATCCTCCATTTCGAACGTTTTCTTTTTCAATCTTTTTAAAGTATATTCGCAAATTTCCCTTGCTTCCTCCACGGAAATCCGGCCATTCCCATACTCCACAAGCTTATCCCAATCGGAAAATAATTCCTGATAGTATTGCACCAGCGTCTTCTTCTCGAACTGTTTCATGTACTGAGACAATCCGGTACGAATCGCTTTCTGGATTTCCTTCATTCGCTCAGCTTTTTTATCCAGTGCCTTGGAAATATATTCTTTCCGATTGGCTGCATATTTCTTATGGTAAAGTGCTTTCTCAATCTTTTCGTCAAAAAAATTCTCTACCTTTTCAACCATCATCTTTTTATTGGAACGTACATAACTCTGCAACAGGAGTTTCAGTTTCTCAACTCTTCTGTATATTGGCATGTAAGTATAATCTTCTTTTAAAAGAGAAGTGAATTTCTTAGCAGAAAATAACCGGTACTTGTCAATGACAAAGTCCTCTGTCGGATAAAACCTGCTTTCAATATCGGCTATATAGGCATCCAGAATTTTTCGGAAATCCCTTGATCCTTTCCATCCTGATATCCAGGCTGCCTGTTTGCCTTCATCATCCGTCTTTTCAATCAAGCGGATCAATTTGTTATCTTCCACTAGTTTCAATTCTTTTTCCAGGCACGTCATCACGTAGTCACTGAACGTCGTTTGCCTCACTTTTTCTACACCGAGTTCAGGCAGCGCCTCAGATATGTAATCGATAAACAGCCTGCTGGGTGCTAAAATCATGAGCTGACGCGGATCGAAGTGTTGCTTGTAGTTGTAGATGAAATAGGAAATCCTGTGAAGCGCAATGGTCGTCTTTCCGCTTCCCGCAGCACCCTGGACAATGATTGGTTTATTTAAATCAGCCCGGATGATACGGTTCTGTTCTTCCTGGATGGTGGATATGATTTCAGTCAAACGGTTGCTGGAGCTTTTAGAAAGCGACTCTTGAAGCAGTTCATCTGTCGTGGTCAAATCGATGTCGCGTATCTCCTCAAGACTGCCATCTTCGATCATATACTGTCTTTTTAAAGAGAGATGTCCATGATAGGTTTCGTCTTCTGCTTCATAAGAAACGTCACCTATGCGTCCTTCGTAGTACAAGTTTGCGATCGGTGATCTCCAATCAACAATGATCTGTTCCTGGTTTTCACGCTGATAGAGCGACGTTTTCCCAATATAGTGTCTTTCTTCTTCCGGTGATTCATCATGTTTGAAATCAATCCTGGCAAAATAGGGCTTCTTTTTTGCCTTTTGAAGCGCTTCCAACTCTTCCTTCGACATTTCGAAAAAGCTGGCGTTTGTCAGGATATCGATATAGGCAGCGGACGATTCCAGCCAATCGACATCACCGAAGGCATTTTCAATATTCTCTTTGAACTGGTCTTTACTGGTTTGGGCCGTTTGAATAACCACATCAATGTAGCGTTTGGTGAATTCAAGTCTGTCTTTTTCTTTTGGTAAATCGGGGTGATTGTGAGTTTCGTTCGTCATATATTTCTCCCTTCATTTGATTTCAGCCGCAATGGAGAAAGTTGACAATTATGTAGGCGTTTTGGTGAGCAGAAGAATATATTATCAGAAAAGTGGAACGAAAACAATAATTTTCAAAAAAATTAGACTGACACAAAGTAATTTTGCATCAGTCTCTCTTTTTGAAGCGTATGGACGTTCTCCTCCCCTGAATTGGAGGATGGTCAACTTCTTTATCTTTCTGCATTTTTTTTAGTAAATCACGTATCTCCAGCAGAACTTCCAATTGAGTTGATGATTTGATTTCATAAGATTTCCCTTTTCCCCTCAGCCTGTTGAATATTTTGATCATGAGGAAAATCGAGCCTGCCACAAGAAAGAAATCTACAAGCGTCTGGATGAAAACTCCATAATAAATCACTTCTGCCCTGATCCGGTAGCTGAGCCCTGCAAAGTTAACCCCGCCAAACAGGATCCCTATCACAGGCATTATCATATCTTTGACCAGGGACTCGACGATTTTGCTGAACGCAGCCCCGATCATGACAGCAACGGCTAAATCGAATACATTTCCTCTTGAGATAAATTCCTTAAATTCCTTCCACATATCTCCTCCGCGCCTGTTCATGTTTTAGGCTTTTCCATACCTTGTATCACTTTATGCTGAAGGCATGTTGTTAAGAAGTGTGTTCTGCCGAAGAGATATATCGTTTGAAAGAATTAATTTTTACAATATAAATAATTTCAACAATCAACCCTGTAACAATGATGATGAGCAGGTACCCCGTCACCCAGTCCCTAAAAAGCAGTATTGCCGGAAAAGTCAGAATGATAATCAATTGGATTGAAAAGTAAACGCGTTTGAATTTACCCACAGAGCGTAGAACTTCCTTATCCGGTGCCATGACCAACATGGAAGAAAGCAAATTCATATGAAAGAACAGCGATAAAATCGAAATCCCTCCTATAGCGGCAATCTCCCAAGTGAAATCACGGTTGGTATCATTTATATTGATATTGCCAAACCCGATGATTTCGATTAATGACAACACAGCCAAAATGATAACGGACGTTTTGGCATAGGTTACCCATTTTGAATGAGGGAGAGATTTCATTCCCCTAAATAAAAAAATATATCCGATAGCATCATGGAAGATATCGAATGTGTTGATCCTGATATCAATGAGCAAAAATAAAAGTCCCCAGACCAATAGCTTAATTGCCTTTTCCATCCTTGTTCTCCTCCTCTCTGAGTTTTTTCAGCTCTTTGATCTGCTTGGAGGTTAAGTAAGGCTGTTCGCTGATTCTTATTAAATTCTGCTTTATTTCTCCTTGGTCTGTCTTAAACATTCCTGTGATATCTGCCTCAATCGCATGGATATCATTTTCATACATCAAATCTTTATCAACGACGGCATTTATTCTCAAACTGTCATCTGCGTTTAATTTTATAGGAAGATCTATATCCGTAAGTTTTTGTTTATCACCTCGGGATTTTATATCCTTGATTTCAAGTGCTTCAGGATTTACAGCTTCTGAAGATGTATCCCATCCCAGTTTCAAAACGGGAGAGAGAGCCTCTTTAAATTCCAGGTTAATATCCGTTAACTCACTGTCCCTGATAATATTCAGCGAAGAATAAGATTCTCCTTGGTTACTGCTGCCGGCCGCAGAAATTTGAACAACTTGTTCCCCTGACCTTTTTCTTTCTGAAGTTTTCAAGTGTATGGCACCGATATCAGCTTCAACCACTTTCCCATTTGAGAAAGTAAAGGTCATTTCTTTTAAGATTACCTCGTCTTGTTCAATATTTTTAATACGGATATACGCTTCATTGTGCTGAAAAATCCCTTCCTGATGGCGGATGTCTTCATGGTCCACAAAAATGAGATGACCGGGAAGCTCCTCGGACGTCACATTGGTCAACTGCCAGTCTTCACCTTGATTTGTAATATAATGGATTGGTATGTAGTCAACAGAAGAATTGATGATCTCCTTTTGATAATAATGAGATAGAAATAAAGGCTTCTCTAGCTGCGATAGTTTCAAATATGAATAAAAGCCTCCAAATACCAATGCATACATCATTATAACAAGGATTAATGTCTTGATTTTCATATAGCTACCCCCCTCTATTATCTTATCAGAAGCAATCTTGTCTAAGGCCAGCCATCGTAAAAAAAGAGGAAGCAAATATGCCTCCTCTTTTCCGTCAAAAGAAAAACTTCTTCAATATTGCAGCCAACAGGAATAATGCGACTGCAAACATGACAATGACCAATATTTTCTCATCTTTGTTTCCAAGCAAAATGAACATCCTTTCTTCAAGAAAGTTATCAATTATTTTTTTGCGGTGAGACCAGTGACTTTACTATTTTTCTTTTCAGCGTACAGCAAGGGGAGAATTATTAAAATGAGATAGCTTGTCAAATAATAATTTAATAAGACTGCATATATGGGCCTTACTGCTCATTTATATACTTCTGTTATGGCGTTTCCTTGACGTATAGAGCCTGCTTTAATAAGATGACACTATTGAATTACTAAAAGTAATTAACTTACTAAAACATACCATAAATTGATTTTGATAAACAATTCAGGGGGGTATCATCTTGGAAAACATCTTTGATGCAATGAGAGAAAGACGCTCGACCAAAAATTATGATCCGACTATAGAAATATCTACAGAAGAATTAGTGGAAATCCTCGAATATGCCGGAAGAGCTCCATCTGCCTGGAACCTCCAGCAGTGGCATTTCCTCGCCTTTCACAACAAAGAGGCACAGGAAAAGCTGCTGCCGATCGCCTATAACCAGCAGCAAATCGTTGATGCCTCTGCTGTCATTGCTGTACTGGGTGATTTAGAAGCCAACAAAAATGCCGATCCGGTTTTTGATCCTTCCATTGAAAAAGGGGACATGTCCAGCGAACTTAAGGAAATTCTCGTAAAACAAATCGAAGGGGCCTACTCACGTGAACAATACCCTCGGGATGCAGCATTCAGCAACGCATCATTGGCAGCGATGCAATTGATGCTGGCCGCTAAAGGCAAGGGCTGGGACACCTGCCCGATCGGAGGATTCAACCCGCAAAAACTAATGGAAGACTTTGATGTTTCCGATCGATATGTACCCATCATGCTAATCACCATCGGAAAACCTGTCAAAGAAGCCAGAAAAACAGATCGTCTCGATATTAAAAGCCTTATCACTTGGGCTAAATAACACGTTATATTATGAGGGAAGCTGGATTTCAGCTTCTTTTTTGTCTTTATTCCCGTTTTTATTCGGGGGCAAGCCTGACAGTGATACTTTTTTATGGAATATTTGAGAGCTGTTGCTGGTGCTCGTGAGCCGGAATGCTCGTTGTTGCTCTTTTTGGGGTGATTGATACTTTTTCAGACCTGCATCCTCTCGATTTACACCTTCTCATTGGACCGGTTATCTCTTTTTCACACCAGCATCCGCTTGGTTTCTCTTTCTCGTTGGGGCGGTTACCTCTTTTTCAGACCAACATCTGCTTGGTTTCCCTTTCTCGTTGGGGCGGTTACCTCTTTTTCACACCAACATCCGCTTGGTTTCCCTTTCTCGTTGGATCGGTTACCTCTTTTTCACACCAACATCCGCTTGGTTTCCCTTTCTCGTTGGGGCGGTTATCTCTTTTTCACACCAGCATCCTCTTGGTTTCCCTTTCTCGTTGGGTTGGTTACCTCTTTTTCAGACCATCACCCTTTTAGTTTTCCTTTCTCATTGGTCAATTCACCTTTTTTCAGACCAACATCCACCTGGTTTTCCTTTCTCATTGGCCTATTAACCACCTTTACGGGCCAACACCTCTCTATCTTCGCTTGTTCATTGGTCAATTACATTGATAGGACACCACTCCTTATGGAACTGAAAACACCACTCCGTTTCTCCGGCACTCGCAACGCCCCAAAAAAAAGCCGACAACAAAAGCTGTCAGCTGCAAACCATTATTCTATTTTCAGAAGCTCCTTCGTAACCCCTCTGATAATTCCGGGGAGAGTCGAAAAGGAATATGGCTTGTAGACCCTTTCTGTCCATTGGTGTCCATCTCGTCCATATACTCCGATGTTGATGGATGGGATATTGAGCTCCCTGATTCGGTCAATCGGTACTGGGTATAGGGACTCGATCATCGGCATGTTATCCTTGAATGCCTCTATGTCTTCATCACTTTCATGAAGCGATAAAAAGCTTCCATCTGCCAGGTAAGGGAAGAATCGTTTAATTTCAAACTCCTCTCCCGTATCCTCTGCGGTTTTTTTCAAGCAGTCTTTTAATACTTGATTTACTTTCTTTCCATATTCATTTTCATCGCTCAAATAATTGTGCGGCAAGAACGGCGGTGCAAAGAAGACAATGACTCTTGGTGTCTTTTCCGGATCAAGCTGCTGCAATGCTTCAACAATGGAGAAGGCAATTTCTCGGTTGTCTTCGCCTTTCATTTTGGCAAGTGTTTCATTCATCACCTTTTCAGGATTCAAGCCTTTTTCTTTCAGCTCTGCCACAAATTCTTCGAATGAGGTTACTTCGACTTTCCAGGAAACCTCTCTTTCCGGAAAACCATGAAGACTGCGATATCTTTCATACTTTTCTTTAGAAGAGGCTTCCAATTCGCGCACAGATTCCTTTGTGATTTCAAGTAGATTCATCAACACTTCCTTTGATGTCTTTTCATAAACGAAGTAATTGAAATAAATTCTGGTCTCCAAAGGGGTCTGCACATTGTAGACGTTCTTCTTGTCTTTGAAATACAGGCAGGAAGGCGGAAGAACAAACTCCCCCTCTATGTCTTCAAGCAGGTCGATATTCTGATTGACCTTCAAGTTAATAAGAGAGGCAATCCGCGTTGGATCAATGGAAGTTAGAATATCCCCCACATGGGCCTCTCTCCCTGTAATATAAAAACAAGGCAGCAGTTTGCCGGCGGCCCCTGTGTAAATGTATCTCTTGCAATCACCATCATATACCGGTGAAATAAAATCATTATTGATTGCAGCTAAAAACTGAGTTCCTTCCTCCTTGAGGCGGTACAATTCATCGATGGCTCCAATCATTCCTGCGTGTTCACTTTCCTCGTCAGGATTGAACAGAAACAGAAGGTCTCCCTCCAAATCTTCCGCTATTCCGGAAAAATATAAAAGGTTGGCTAAATGGACGGCAATCCCGCTTTGCATATCGAGTGATCCCCTGCCAAACAACCATTTTCCTGACCTGGCATCTTCCTTCACTTTTTCATCAACTTCATGTTTGGAAAAGTACGCTTCCAAAAAATCCGGATTGTGGGCATGTTCTTTCAGAACCCCAAAATCGTCTGTGCCGACAGTATCGAGATGGGCATGAAACAGCAATGTTCTCCTTGTTTTCCCGCATACTCTGGCAAAAACATTAAAGCGGCCATGCTCGTCATCCGGCAGAGGCTGGATCCAAAGATTTTCAGGATGCTGTTGGAAATATGGGAATGTTTCAATGATTTCCTTGATTTGCATGGCTTTGTTTTTTTCACCATCTGTATTATTGTAGCTTTT
>NZ_ABCF01000081.1 GCF_000181495.1 Bacillus sp. SG-1 | reverse complement strand
GTTAAAATCAAGGTTCATTTCCACGGAGATACCGGGGAAATATTGGGAGCCCAAATTATCGGCGGAGAAGGTGTTGATAAAAGGATCGATGTTATCGCAGCTTCCATTAACGGAAATATCACTGCAGACCGGCTGCAGGAAATTGAAACAGCCTACTCCCCGCCTTATTCATCACCCAAAGACCTGTTGAACATTATCGGGTATAAAGCAGAGAACCTGTTAAAAGATAAGTCTGTTGATTAAATAAAAGATTTGCGGGTAAAGATAATCTGAAAATATGGATCCAAAAACAAAGGAGGAGTGAAGTTTTATGTCTCAAAATAACAACAACTTCCCGCCGCAGCATCAGGACCATCAGCCAGGAACTGAAAAGGAAATGCATCCACAGCCGAAATACATGGATGATAATTATAAAGGAAGCGGTAAGCTCGACGGTAAGGTCGCCCTCATTACAGGAGGAGACAGCGGTATCGGTAAAGCCGTCGCCCTTTATTTTGCCAAAGAAGGTGCTGATATCGCGATTGCGTACCTTGAAGAAGACCAAGATGCCCAGGAAACGAAGAACCTTATCGAAAAAGAAGGAAGAACCTGCTTACTATTTGCGGGGGACCTTGGAAGTTCTTCATACAGTGCCGAAGTAGTCAAAAAAACGGTTGACCATTACGGAAAACTCGATATTCTGGTTAATAACGCAGCAGAGCAGCATCCGCAAACAAGCCTGCTGGACATCACGGATGAACAACTGGAAAAGACATTCCGTACAAATGTATTCTCTTTTTTCTATCTGACAAAAGCAGCCTTGCCGCACCTAAAAAGCGGAAGCTCCATAATCAATACTACATCAGTAACCGCTTATGCCGGAAACGACCAGCTGCTTGATTATTCATCAACCAAAGGAGCCATCGTTTCCTTCACGAGATCCCTTTCCCAGTCGCTGGCTTCCAAGAACATCAGGGTCAACGGTGTCGCTCCTGGACCAATATGGACACCATTAATTCCATCTACCTTCCCTGAAGATAAAGTAGCCAAGTTCGGGGCTGATACACCGCTCGGCCGCGCTGGACAGCCGTATGAACTGGCACCTGCTTACGTATATCTGGCGAGCGATGATTCACAATACACAACCGGCCAGGTCATCCACGTAAATGGCGGGAAGATTGTGAATGGGTAGGAAATTTCTGGCTGTCTAGTATCAGTGCAGAAAGCCAAAAATGAAACAGTCCTCTTTTCGGGGACTGTTTTTTTAATGATCCATTGGAATTTTATGGTATGATGTTAAAAAAGGAGTGATGTCTATTGACTATGAAAGAACGCTTAGAATCTAATGAACTAAGGGTTTATCGATCTTTAAATTCCCGGAAAGATTTATGTGCTAAAGAGAAACACCATTATGCTGGTTTGGAGAAGGGTTTTGCGGGGGAAAAACTCTTTGATGAATGGCTTCAGCCGGTGCTGGGAGATAGGATATTACTGCCGGATATGCAGTTTATGCCTAGCAGCACCTATATTCAAATTGATACCATTCTTCTAACCTCTAAGCCAATCTATTTATTTGAGGTCAAAAACTTTGAAGGAGACCATATTTTTGAAGAAGGCAACCTTATTAGAACCGACGGCACAGATACCAAAAATCCAATTCTTCAATTAAAACGAAATGAACCAGTACTTCGTAGTATATTGAAAAACCTTGGTTACAATACCCCAATCCATTCCATCGCTGTCTTTGTCAATCCACGGTTCCACCTCTATAGCGCCCCTGTTGACCTGCCTATTATCTATCCCAATCAATTAGAACGGTTTATAGCAAAACTGGAAAAGACCCCTTCTTTTCTAAAAAGAACTCATACTGACCTTGCTAAGAAACTAATTTCTAAGACAATATCCGACAACCCTTACGCTCAGATTCCTGACTATCAATATAACGAGCTTAGGAAGGGAATCGTTTGTCCTGGTTGTGGAGCGTTTTATAATGCTTATTCCAAAATCTTAAATTGTCAGTATTGTAATCACCAAGAAGATTCACATTCCGCAGTTTTAAGAAGTTTAGAAGAATTTAAGTTGTTATTTCCTAATAGTAAATTAACTGTGTCACAGGCTGTTGAATGGTGCGGTATTATAAAGGATAGAAAGACAGTCCAACGTTTCCTTTCCAAGAACTTTAAATTAGTTAATTCAGGCCGGAGTTCTTACTATGAGTAACAATTATATTTGATAGTCAGTAGTATGCTTTTTGGTTGATTTAATTTGTTAATTTACTTGCGTTGCAGGAAACCCTATCTATTGGCCCGTTTAGATTCACTGCGGGCCATAATTTATTTGGTTTTATACTCATCTGTCCAGTTTGTTTATTTATGACCCAACATC
Source organism: Bacillus sp. SG-1 (assembly GCF_000181495.1). GTDB lineage: Bacteria > Bacillota > Bacilli > Bacillales > Bacillaceae_B > Rossellomorea. The sequence continues at coordinate 8,567 of NZ_ABCF01000081.1, read as the reverse complement.
ACTCTGGTTTCCCCTTCTCATTAGATCGTTTAAATTCTTTTCGACCCATCATCCTTCTGGTTGGATCGTTTAGCTTCTTTTCGACCCTACATCCACTCGCTTTCCCCTTCTCATTGGATCGTTTAGCTTCTTTTCGACCCTAGATCCCTTCGATTTACTCTTCTCATTGGTTTGTTTAGACTTTTCTCTGACCAACATCCCTCTGATTTCCCCTTCTGATTGGATCGTTTAGCTTCTTTTCGACCCTACACCCCTTCGATTTACTCTTCTCATTGGTTTGTTTAGACTCTTCTCTGACCAACATCCCTCTGATTTACTCTTCTCGTTGGATCGTTTAGCTTCTTTTCGATCCTACATCCACTCGGTTTCCCCTTCTCATTGGGTCGTTTAGCTTCTTTTCGACCCTACATCCACTCGGTTTCCCCTTCTCATTGGATCGTTTAGCTTCTTTTCGACCCTACATCCACCCGGTTTCCCCTTCTCATTGGATCGTTTAGCTTCTTTTCGACCCAACATCCACTCGGTTTCCCCATCTCATTGGATCGTTTAGCTTCTTTTCGACCCAACACCCCTTCGATTTACTCTTCTCATTGGTTTGTTTAGACTTTTCTCAGACCAACATCCATCTGATTTACTCTCCTCACTAACCCGTTTAGACTCTTTTTGAACCATCTTCCCTTGGATTCATTTATCTCAATTAAGGGCCAACATAAACTCCAGAGCTTTTACCCCTTAGAAGTTGGCCTGGTTCCCGCCTTGTTCATCACCATCCCAAACACAAAAAAAGCCAGCCATAACGGCTGACTTTTTAACTATTATTATCTGTATTGATCTTCAGATCAGTGGAAGACCGCTCTACAATTTTATGAGGAATTGTTATTCGTTTGACCGGTTCTCTGGGATCTTCGATTTTCTGAATTAAATTTCTGGTTGCTTGATAGCCCAAGTCAAAAATATTTATATCGACCGAGGTCAGGGGTGGACGGGACATTTCAGCAAGCAGAACATTATTGAAGCTGATGATGGAAATGTCTTCGGGCACCCTGATTCCCATTTCGTTTAGAGTATTCAAAACCCCTAGGGACATCAAGTCGTCTGCGACCACCAGGGCAGTCGGAGGGTTTTCGAGGGTCATCAATTCCTTTACGGCTTCCTGACCGCCCTCTCTCAGAAATTCTTCATGTACGATATATTCATCTCTTAACGGGATTCCTGCATTTCTCAAAGATTTCTCATAGCCGAGCAGACGTTCCACAGTCACGACGAGGTTCAAATCCCCGCCCACAAATGCAATGCGGTCATGACCGGCTTTCAAAAGGTAATCTGTTACTTCTTTTGTAGCTCTGAAGTTATCATTATCAACATGGGTAATTTCATCTGCATGCTTGAAGGGCTTTCCGATCACTACGAACGGAAAGTCCCTTTCTTTCAGGTAGATCATAACGTTGTCTTCCACTTTGGAATAGAGAAGGACAATTCCGTCTACTCTGCCCCCTTGCACCATTTGAACAATTCCCTCATATATTTCTTCTTCACTCTGTCCTGTAGTCATTTGCAAAGCGTATTGTTTTTCGTGAGCCCCTTCGCTTAACCCGCGGAGAACAGTCGGAAAAAACGGGTTCTGAAAAAATGTATCAGCCGACCCGGGCAATACCAGTCCCAGCACGCGTGTCGATTGGTTCGCCAAACTTCTGGCAATGAAGTTTGGATGGTAGCCAAGCTGCTTCATTGCTTCCCGGACCTTTTGTTTGGTACTTTCACTAATGCGGGAATTGTTGGCTATCACCCTGGAAACTGTCGATGGAGCAACATTAGCCAGCTTTGCCACATCTTTTATTGTTACAGCCATATCTTCCTCCCCTTCCCCTAAACCATCCTCTTAGTTGTATTCCCAACATTGTTGCATCGAGAAATTTGTCCATTCATCCAAAGTTCGTCTCTCAAACAACAAATTAATTATTACTCACTCTTTCGCTTTTTCCGGCCTTTTTTCCAAACGTAATAAATGAATATCAGGAAAATCGTATATACTGCAGCCATTGCCCCAATAAATCCATAGTTCAAACCACTTTTGGGTGAAAGGATATAGATTTCAGCCTTTTCTCTGTCGAGGATAATATCGTAGGTATCCCCGTCAGCACGGACAAGATCTTCTCCAAGGAGCCCCCTAAGCTCCATGTCTTCAGGCAGCTGGGGTGAGGTCAATTTCACACTTTGTGATTTGCTTGTATTATTGATCGCTACAACTATCGTTTCGTTTTCATCTTCCCGTTTATAGACCGCCATACCGTCCTCTTCGTAAAGAAGCTCCATGCTGCCTCTTGTAAGAGCAGGATGTGTCTTTCTAATCTCACCCAGTTTAGTGATGTATTGGATTAATTCTTGATCTGTTCTGAAATTCATCAACTTTCGGTTATCCGGATCTTCTCCGCCGCTTAAAGCAATTTCTGATCCGTAGTAAAGGATCGGCAGCCCAGGGACTGTATACATATACGCCAATGGCAGTTTCCAGCGTGTTCCCGGAAATTGATTATTCTGAGTAACTAAATTCGTAAATCGTACCATATCATGGTTATCGATGAATGTTCCCATCAAGTATGGGTTTTCAAAGAATGTCTGATTGTATTGCCAAAAATTAAACAGCCTGTCCATATCAACATCCGGTTGCTGGAAGACATGACGCATTTCCTGGGCCTGTGGAAAATCAGCAAATCCATCGATGCCGACTCCCTCATATTTGGCTATATTGCGAGGGTCGTAATCAAATACTTCACCTAATAAATAGAAGTTTTCTTTTTCAGATTTAACTGCTTCAGAAAAATCTGCCCAAAAATCCTGGGGAACGTGTCTGACGGTATCCAGACGATATCCGTCAATACCGGTTTCCGTGATCCACCAGCGAGCGGCATCTAGAAGGTATTCTCTCACTTCCTGATTTTCTGTGTTTAAATCAGGAAGGTCGTACAGCCACGCATTTTGCAGACTTTCGTCATTATTCATGTTCATTGGTTGTTTTTCATGGAACCAGTCTGCCTTTTCAGGATCATTCAGCCATTCATGGTCCGGGCCAACGTGATTGACGATGAAGTCCAACACGATTTTCATATCCCGTTCATGGGCTTCATCTACAAGTTCCTTGAATTTCTCGATTGAACCGAAATGTTCATCTGTGTTATAGAAGTCTTTGATCCAGTAACCGTGGTAGCCTTTTTCCTGATTATCAAAGACAGGAGTAAGCCAGATGGTTGTAAAACCCATATCTTTTATATAATCAAGCTTATCAATGATCCCTTGGAAGTCTCCACCGTGATAGGCTTTGGGGTCATCCCTGTCCACCTCATAGTCATTGGACAGGTCTCCATTATTAAATCTGTCGACCATCAAAAAATAAATCATTTCGTCTTGCCAGGTACGTTCTTCTTTTTCAGCAGCTCCTGCAGGGAGGGCGTAAAAAAGAAGAAACGGGATTAGAATTAAAATGTACCCTATAGAGTAGACACTTAAAAAAGTCTACCTATAGGGTATTTTTTTGTATAATGACAAATAGACAACTAGTAGAAATCGGGGAAAACACCATGAGTAAAAAAACATTCACAGAGAAAGAAATCAAACAATTATCCATTAATCCTTTTGTGAAAGCTGTAAGTGCTAAGGGAATTACCTACACAGATGAATTTAAACGCCAATTTATCGCTGAGAAAGAGAAAGGCAAATTCTCTAGACAGATCTTTGAAGAGGCTGGATTTGATACAGATATAATTGGTATGGCACGTATTCATGCCGCTAGTAAGAGATGGAGTGCTGCTTATAAAAGAAACGGAGTTTTAGGGCTCAATGACACAAGGAAAGGCAATTCCGGGAGACCTAGAGAACGGGAGTTATCCCTTGAGGATAAGAATGCTCGACTAGAAGCTCAAATTAACCTCCTTAAGGCGGAAAATGAACTTCTAAAAAAGATTCGATTCGCGGAAAGGGGGCTAAAGAAGTAGTCCTCTCCCCAAGTCAAAAGTTCATTCTCATCCGTTCCGTAATAGAGAAATATAAGCTCAAAAAAATGGTGAGATTCCTTTGTGGGGTCGCAGGAGTTTCCAGAAGTGCTTATTATAAATACTACTCTCCCGAGTCCCAAGAGCGTAGAAAACAACGGGAAGCAAGGGATGAGGAACTGAAAGAAATCATCTTAAAAGCATTCCGTCATAAGAATCGCAAGAAAGGGGCGCGTCAAATCAAAATGACTTTGGCGGGTCAATTTAAGATTGTCTTTAACTTGAAAAGAATTCGAAGAATCATGAAGAAGTATAACATCGTTTGTCCCTTCCGGAGGGCGAATCCATATAGGCGTCTAATGAAGGCCACCCAGGAACATTCAGTGGTCCCTAACCTACTGGAGCGCCAATTCAATCAGGGTAAACCCGGGAAAGTGCTATTAACAGACATCACCTACTTGAGCTATGGAAAAAGTTCAAGAGCTTATTTATCTATGATATTGGATGGTTCCAGTGGTGAAGCTCTTGCTTACCATGTGTCTGACAGAATGACTATGGAATTAGCCACAGATACCATCAAAAAACTAAAGAAAAACAAAAGGTTTAAAAAACATAAAGACTCACTCATCCATTCAGATCAAGGGGTTCACTATACCCATCCCCAATTTCAGAAAATGGTTAAAAAACTTGGAATCCGCCAATCAATGTCCCGAAGGGGAAACTGTTGGGACAACGCTCCCATTGAATCGTTCTTTGGCCACCTGAAAGATGAAACCTCTATTAAAACCTGTCTGACATTAGAGGATGTACAAAAGGAAATCAAGCAATACATGAATTACTATAACCACCATAGATACCAATGGAATCGAAAAAAGATGACCCCTGTACAATACAGAGATCATCTTTTAAAAGTAGCTTAGGCTTTTTTAAAATGTCCTTTACAAAGGGTACACTTTAAATAAGAGATAGTACTCTTTTTTTCATCTCCGCTCCTCCTTAAATTTAATAAGTTTACGCCTTTAAGATTATCCTTTTGTCCCCCCGGCCGTCAATCCGGAAACGAAGTACTTCTGGAAATAAAGGAACAGTACTGCGATCGGTATGGCGATTAATACAGATCCCGCAGCGAAGGTTGTAAATTCCGCACCAAATTGTTTCGCAACCATGTCATATAAGGCTACCGGAAGCGTATATTTGTCTTCCGATCTCAACAGGATGCTGGCAATGATAAAGTCAGCAAACGGTGCAATGAAAGAAAACAGTGCGACCACTGCTATGATTGGCTTAGCCAGAGGCATGACAATCTGGAAGAATATCCTGAAGTGACCTGCTCCGTCCATTTTTGCGGATTCATCAAGTTCCTTCGGGATTGTATCAAGATATCCCTTCATTAACCAGGTGTTCATTGGAATCTGACCCCCAACATAGACAAGGATCAATCCAAGGTGAGTATCCAGCAAATCTGTTACCAGTGCTAAAACGAAAATGGCAATTAAAGCAGCAAAGTTAGGAATCATTTGCAGAATCAGGAATGTCATCAATCCATTTTTTCTCCCTACAAAACGGTAGCGGGAGAAAGCATAGGCAGTCAGGCTGACCATCAATACCGTAAGGGTCATTGTCGATAAGCTGACTTTCAATGAGTTCCAATACCATATCAGGTAATCACTCTGCCCTAAATCGAATAGTTCTTTGTAGTGTGCCAACGTTGCATTCTTCGGAATGATACTTGATCCCGATAAGCTTTGCCCCGGATTAAAGGAAGAACCGACAATCCAGGCGACAGGATACAAAATGACGGCAAACATAATGGCAATGACTATATACGATAATGTCAATCTGATGAGTTTCTGTTTTTTTATATTCATATTACATCATATCCTCTTCTTGGAATGATTTTGTTCTCTTGAACTGCCATACCGCTACTGTAATAACAAAAATAGACAGAAGTAATGTGATAGCAGCCGCTTTAGAATATTGTGCAGATGTCATCGTCAAGCTGTAAATCCATGAAATAAGGATATCCGTTCCACCTGCGTTCTGCCCTGTTAATGCAGGACCTCCGCCGTTAAATAAATAGATAACATTGAAGTTATTGAAGTTGAACGTATATTGAGTAATCAAAATTGGCGCAGTAGCGAACAGTACCAGCGGAAGCGTAATGTTCTTAAACTTCTGCATGCTGGATGCTCCATCCACCGTTGCAGCTTCATAAAGCTCCTCAGGAATTGATTGGAGGACACCTGTCGTCATCGCAAAGATAAACGGGAATCCGAGCCATGTTTGTATGAAAATCAAAGCAATTCTTGTATACAGTGCCTCCGTCATCCACGGAAGATCACCGATTCCAAAGAAGGCAAGAATATCTCGGTTGATGGTTCCAAATGACTCGTTGAACATTCCTGCAAAAATTAAGATGGAGACGAATGCAGGGATTGCCCAAGGTAAAATAAAAACAGTCCGGATAATTGCTTTACCTTTCAAATCTTTTTGATTGACCAGTATTGCCAGGAAAATACCGAGCGCCACTTGCGTTGTTGTCGCTCCGAATGTCCAAACCAGCGTCCAAGCCAGAACAGAGAAGAAAGTACTTCTCCAAATGTCGATTTGGAAAATATCAATAAAGTTTTGGATACCGATCCAATCCACCAATTTTGCAGGTGGTGAATGATATAGATCATAGTTTGTAAAAGCAAGCAGAACTACGAAGATAATCGGGAAAATAACCACGAACACTAGTAAAAGGAAACCAGGGGACATAATTAAGTATGGGAACCCATTGTCAACCAGGTTGCGGTATTGTTCTCTTATGGTGCTCAGCTTTTCACCGCGGTCTCTTTTTTCTCCATTTTTAAAAGCGTCATAGAGATTAAAGGCATAAAAACCTAAACCGAATAAAATGATGATGATTGCCAGAATACCGTATACCATCAGGAAGATGGAGTGGTCATAGTATGGTGCACCTGTATCTTCCCCCAGGGTCATGATTCCCCAAAGGCCGTAATCTATTAAATCACGGAATACGAAGATAAAGGCAGCGGCCATTATAAGAAAGAATCCGCCCTTAAGTTTTTGATTGTTGTAGAACTGACCCAAGCCGGGTATCAAGGAAAGGGCAAGCGCTGTTTTTCGATGTTTTGTTTGATAGGAATTTTCAGCCATCCTAAATTCCCCCTTCTTCTCTTTATATTTTTATAAGCTTCAGGAGCTTCATCAAGAAAGGCGCTCCCTTTCTTCATGAAGATCCTGAATTATTTTCTCTATTCAGGAATCTTGCTATACAGGAATATAGAAGACTGACCCGGCTAGGAGTCAGTCCCATCTATTTTTTTAGTTTGAATGGTTCGCTTCAATGTTTTGTTCGATTTGGTTTACAGCTGAATCAAGAGCAGCTTTCGGCTCCTGTTTGCCAGTAACGACTGTTTGCAGAGCATCTGCCATTGGTCCCCAAACCTCTCCCATTTCAGGAATATTCGGCATTGGAACCGCATATTGAGATTGCTCAGCAACCGCTTTAGCTCCTGGATTTTCAGCAATTACCGGATCATCGACAAGTGCAACATTAGTTGGAACTTCTTGTGTTTGTTCAAAGCGAAGTTTCGCATATTCATCTTGAGTAATGAACTCAATGAACTTCTGTGCCCATTCCTGGTTCTTGGAATAGCCGGATACGTGCCAGCCTTTAACACCCATGAATGTTTTCATCGGCTCACCATTTGGCAGCTTAGGCATAGCAGAGATTCCGATATCAATTCCTGCATCTTTATATCCTTGGAAAGCCCAAGGTCCGTTCATAACAGAAGCAACTTTACCTTCATTGAATAATCCGTCTAATGCAGCGCCGCCATTTTCACCGACGATACCTTTAGGGAATAGTCCTTCTTCATACCATTTTTGGATATATTCAGCACCTTCAACAGCACCGTCATTGTTCAAACCAAGATCTGCCGGGTTTAATGCACCGTCATTCTCAGCGAAAACATATCCACCCATTCCTCCGATAGGAGCATGAGCAAAGTAGTAGTTATCCCAAAGTGCAAGGAAACCATAGTTTCCGTCTTTAGTGAAATCAGTAGAGAACTCATATACTTCATCCATTGTAGCCGGAGCTTCTTCCATTAACTCTTTGTTGTAGATAAATACTGGAGTTTCTGAAGATTTCGGAAGACCGTATAGCGTTCCTTCATAAGATTGTGCCAAAATAGAAGATTCTGAGAAGCGGTCAACAAGATCCTGTTCCGCATTTAGTTCTGCGATATGACCTGCAAGAGCCATTTCCCCGATTTGGTCATGTGGCAAAGTCAGAACGTCTGGGCCTGTCCCAGCCGGACCATCCAAACGAAGCTGTTCTTTCATTTTTGTAGCCATTTCTACTTCTTTGACTTCAACCTCGATGCCGTATTCTTCAGTGAACTTGGCACCTACTTCATCTAACCAGCCTGATTTCTTGTCATCTTCCCAAATTACAAGCTTTTCCGGTTTGTTCGCATCATCTGTTGTATTTTCTTTGTCGCCTTGGTTATTGTTTCCTGCTCCCTCTTCACGATTAGGTCCGAAGGCAGCCAATGCGCTTAAAACCAG
>NZ_ABCF01000082.1 GCF_000181495.1 Bacillus sp. SG-1 | reverse complement strand
AAAGGAGAGAGGAAAGTGTCATGAGGAAACGTCTCAAGGGCATGAAAGGCAAAAAGGAGAGAGAAAAGTGTCATGAGCAAGTTTCTCAAGGACATGAAAGGTAAAAAGGAGAGAGAAAAGTGTCATGAGGAAACGTCTCAAGGGCATGAAAGGCAGAAAAGAGAGGGGAAAGTGTCATGAGCAAGTTTCTCAAGGACATGAAAAGCAAAAAGGAGAGAGAAAAGTGTCATGAGGAAACGTCTCAAGGGCATGAAAGGCAGAAAAGAGAGAGGAAAGTGTCTTGAGGAAGAGTCTCAAAGACATGAAAGGCAAAAAGGAGAGAGAAAAGTGTCATGAGCAAGTTTCCTTGAGGATATGAAAGAACAAAAGTGTTCCTATGGTTCAGGAGACACCCTGGCAGCCAAAAAGGAGGAAAAGTGGTCGTATGACTTCCTCAAGGATCCCCTGATAGCAAAGAAAACAGAAAAGTTACCTTATGTAATCCCAAATAGTCCCACAACAACTCATTAAGATAGTAGTTAGCTTATCCCAGCCAATACGCTCTCCCACACACAAGCCGCCATTAATCTTGCAATCACAAAATTTAATCACATCAAAAAACCAACCCGCAAGAGTGATGCGGATTGGTCCTCAACTTCATTATTAGAATGCCCAATTACCATTGCGGAAGACCGGTTCAGTTTTACCATCTTCGGTGATTCCGTCGATATTCATCTCAGCAGAGCCAATCATGAAGTCGACATGAGTGATACTGTTGTTCAGTCCGGCTTTTTCAAGCTCATCTTTGGACATGTTTTTACCGCCTTCTACACAGAATGCATAGGCACTTCCGATAGCAAGGTGGTTGGAAGCATTCTCGTCAAATAGTGTGTTATAGAAAAGGATGTTGGACTGGGAAATTGGTGATTGGTGAGGCACCAAAGCCACTTCTCCCAAGTAGTGTGATCCTTCATCCGTCTCCACCAGGCGTTTCAGGATATCTTCGCCTTCTTCAGCTTGAACTTCCACGATGCGGCCTTCTTTGAATGTCAATTTGAAATTGTCGATGACGTTTCCACCGTAGCTTAAAGGCTTCGTGCTTGAAACCGTTCCGTTCACGCCTGTTTTCAATGGCACAGTGAAAACTTCTTCTGTTGGCATGTTGGCCATGAAATTAACGCCTTTTTCAGATACACTGCCTGCTCCGACCCACATATAGCCTTCAGGGAATTCAATTGTCAGGTCTGTTCCAGGAGCAGTATAGTGGAGTTTTTTGTATTTCTTGCTGTTCAGGTAATCCACTTTTTCGTGTAGGTTTTGGTCATGGTCTTTCCAAGCTTGAACAGGATCTTGCTGATCAGCACGAACCGCTTTGAAGATTGCATCCCAAAGCTTGTCGACCTGTTCTTCAGCAGGTTCATCCGGGAAAACTTTTGCAGCCCACTTTTCGGATGGAGCTGCCAGGACAGACCAGCTTACTTTATCAGATTGGATATAAGAGCGGTATTTGTCCATCGCTTTTCCAGCCGCTTTTTGGAAGTTGGAAATACGCTCCGGATTTACACCTTTTAAAAGGTCAGGTGATGCAGAAACGATTGACATGAAGGCAGCACCGTTTTCAGCAAGAGTCTCCATTTCTTTGGCTTTCCACTCAGGGAACTCCGTAAAGGCTTCATCAGGAGCCAGGTCATACTTATAAAGATTCACTGTGTCATCGTTCCAGTTGACATAAACGTGTTTTGCACCTGTTTCATAAGCTTTTTTAACGACCAAACGTACGAACTCTGCTGCATCCAGGGATGCATTGACAACCAATGTTTGGCCTTTTTGGACGTTGACACCGACTTTGACAGCCAGGTCAGCATATTTCTCAAGGTTTTGCTTGAAATTTTCCATATGTATTCTCCTTTAGTTCAGAATCTTTCTACTTCATTTTATCAATCGAGCCAGCTTTTGCAAATTTTTCATTTTGCTTCGCATTTGATAAGGTTACACTCATTCGCACATGATTTATTTATATGTTAATCAAAGTAAATTATAATTGAGGAATAATTGTTTTATGACTCTTGATAAGTTGTGCTGATTTCCGATCCAGGTGCCTGACTCCCCGGGGGTGGGCACTGCAACTGGAGATAAATGAATGTCCCGGATGAAAAGGAACATAATGAAAGAGACACAGCCTCTTTGCGCCAGCATTTTTAGAAGGAAGGGATCAATTTTATATGGAAAAGAGAACAGGTTTGGAATCTCTTAAGAGAAACACGGATTTCTTAAGGAAGAATAATATTGATTTCTATATATTGTATTATGCAGTCAGAGATGATTTGAAAAGGGACGATTACCTCGATGGATGGAAGGTAGTCAAAGAAATGCTTCCGTATAATTCATTTTTCCTTGATCTGGGCCTTTCTGTGGCGGCGGTAATATTGCCTGAAAAATCAGGTGCTGAAGCGGAGCGGCTGCTTAAAGCCACCATTGAGGCAGCTGTCCGGAGAAGCAGCCATTCAATTACTATAGAGGGCAAAGTATACAATGATATTAATGAGGAGTTTATTTTAGAGAGAGTCTTGGTTGAGTCCTCTGACGGTCCGGATCAAATGGAGGAAACGATAGAATTGAAAAAAACAGAAACAAATGGGGAGACCGGAAAAAAATTAAGATTATCTATTCTGGATGATGATGAAGTCATCCGCATGTTTTTGAGCGATCAGCTTGATGCAGTGGATTGGGGGGACTGGGAAGTTGATTTACAGGTGTATAGAGAAGGTGAGTCCTTCCTGAACAGCGGGAGGCTGCAGGAAAGCGGGAAGCACATTATTGTGCTTGATGGCATCATGCCCCGTATGGACGGAATGGAAGTATTGAGCGAAATCAGGAAACAGCATTCCGAGAATGAAGTTTCCATCATCATGCTGACAAGCCGTAACAGGGAAGATGACATTGTTTCCGCATTTGAAGCGGGGGCATTCGATTATGTCACAAAGCCTTTTAAGATTAATGAACTGATAGCAAGAATCAAGAGAGTCGCGAAGAGGATGGAAGGCAAAGATGCTTAATATTTCCTATCTACAGATTACCATGGCGATAGCTGGTGCGCTGGCTGTTTTAATAATGATGCTTCTGTATCTTGTTATTAGAAAAAAAGCAGAGCAGAAACGGAATTCCCGCCTTCTATTTATGAAAGAAAAAATCAGGCCCTTATTGGTTAAGGAAATGCTCAATGGAGATGATATAGAATTAAAGCAGATAAATGAAGACTCTATTTTCACCACTGCAGTTGAAGACATTCTGAAAAATTTTGAATCTAACTTTGATTCATCATCATTTAAAAGAACCATTCCAGAAACAGCAGAAAAGTACTTATCCGGATCAGTAAATAAAGGTTTGGAAAGTAACCGCTGGGCAGAAAGAATGAATGCTTTAATGATTATTAAAGATTTTCAGATATACAGTTTTGTGCCTCTCTTATGGGAACGCTATGAAAAATCAACAACAACTCCGCAGGAGAAAAACCTGATTATGCAAACGGCAGCAGGTGCTGATGATCCAAGGATGCTGGAGGTTCTTTTAACATCACCGCCCTATCAATCTACGTTTTTTTACAAACAGATTATCAGAAGGGTCCCGGCAGAAACTTTAAACACGATCATTTTAAAATTTAGTGAACTTCCCTCTGCATTTAAGGTCGCTGTTTTATCCTATATTGGAGAAAAAAGGGATTTGTCCTTGCTGCCGTTCACAGAAACATGCCTTGATTCAGAGGATCATGAGGTTCGCGTCAATGCAGTGAAGGCCATCAGGGATATTGGCTTTATATCAAACCCAAAAGCTCTCTATCCTTATTCTGCTTCAGACAGCTGGGTTGAGCAGATGATCTTTGCTCAGGCTGCCGGTGAGATCGTTCATTCCAATTATATGGAGATGCTCATTGAACTGCTTTCCTCTTCTAATTGGTGGGTGAGGTATTATGCAGGTGAGGCTTTGACAAAATATAAAGATGGCAAATCGATACTAGAGAAGGCATCTGCAAATCATCCAGATGCTTTTGCAAGGGACATGGCCTCTCAATGGTTAGGAAGTGTATAGATGTTCTATTGGATAATGAGCAATATTTTTTACTTTACTGGAATTTTATTAATTTTGTATATGTTGATCGTGTTTACGTTCTACTTGTTTATCTTCTTAGTTTCGGCTTTGGAATTAAGGAGGAGATTAGGAATGGAAACTGCGCAGCATGAAGAGCTCTTGTACTCATATGATACGAAGCCGGTGACCATTCTCGTTCCTGCCTTTAACGAACAAATGGGGATTGTGCAGAGTGTAAGGTCGCTTTTGAGCATGAACTACCCCGAATATGAGATCGTGGTGATTAATGACGGCTCCAAAGATATGACCCTTGAAGTGATGATCGAGCAGTTTTCAATGGAGAAAATCCCTCTTGTCATACGCAAATCCCTGGATACAAAAGAAATCAAGGCGGTTTACCGGTCGAGGGTTTACAAGCATCTTTATCTTGTAGATAAAGAGAACGGGGGAAAAGCGGATGCCTTGAATGCAGGAATCAATGTTTCGAAGTTTCCTTACTTTTGTACCCTGGATGGAGACTCTATTCTTGAACGGGACGCATTCCTGCAGGTGATGAAGCCGATCATCGATTCAAATGGAGAGGTGATTGCGGTAGGGGGATCTGTCCGCATCGCGAATGGTTGTAAAATCGAACGCGGGGAAGTCGTGGAAGTCGGTTTGTCCCGCCGGCCGATTGTCATCATGCAGGTGATCGAGTATTTAAGGGCGTTTTTGATGGGACGCATAGGCCTGAGCAAGTTTAATATCTTGTTGATCGTGTCAGGGGCCTTTGGCATTTTTCATAAAGACTGGGTATTGAAGGCAGGGGGATATAACCGGCATACAGTCGGGGAAGATATGGAGCTCGTCGTCCGCCTGCACAGGCTCTTGAAGGATGAAAAAAGTACCAACCGTATTGAGTATATTCCCGATCCTGTCTGCTGGACAGAGGCTCCTGAATCGATCAGGGTCCTCCAAAGACAGAGGAGCCGATGGCAGAGGGGGTTGCTGGAAACACTGTTCATTCACAAGGGGATGCTGTTGAATCCACGATATAAGAGTGTCGGTTTGATTTCGCTCCCTTACTTCTTATTGATTGAACTTCTTGGGGCTGTAGTGGAATTTGCAGGATATGTCATCATTATAATGGGCATCACATTTTCGCTGATATCCTGGAAAATGGCGATTCTCCTGTTCTGTCTCAGCCTGCTGTATGGTTCATTTTTATCCATGTGCGGTGTCCTTCTGGAAGAATGGAGTTTACGAAGATATCCAAAAGTGAAGGATATCGTCAAACTTTTCTTCATGGCTCTCTCTGAGACATTCTGGTACCGCCCGATGACAACTTATTTCAGAGTACAGGGGCTGCTCCAATCACTAACCAAGAAACATCAATGGGGCGATATGGAGAGGAAGGGCGTTTCTTCCTAATAGTTATAAAAAAGGGAGCACTTCCTAAACCGGAAGTGCTCCTTTCCTATTGGTATTTTCCATACAATTCTTTAAGAATATAATAAGATTTTTTTAATCGTTCCTCGGATTGAGGCAGGTCCCAACTTTCCCAGCTGTACATTTTCATAGAGTTTCCGCTTGCCGGGAGTTTATCAGAAACATTAAGGCTGTTCAGTTCAAGACTGCCGGATTGCCTGTCGATTCCGCTAACGGAAAGAACTGAGATGCTTACACCTGCCGTTGCGGAGGAAGCGGTCATTCCTTCTTTCCATAGATCACCGATGATCTCTGTTTGGCCGGGATCCCGGAAATTCAACATAAGCCATGGAATGCGCACTTCGATAATTCCTTCTTTTTCATCCACATAAAAATCGGATAGAGCATCATAGGCTGGATCTTCCGGATTGCCGATACCATATCTGAATGTCCCTGTTTCATAGTAGTTGAATGGCAGGGTTTCTCCGGTGCTCGGAATGGTGATCGGTTTATTCAGTGCCAGTCTGATTGGATGGAAGATTCCTGAGTCTTGTGTTCCATGATAAGGCTCCTTCTCAAGGAAAGACAGCTGTTCACTGTATTGGAAATAGAATGGGTCATAATAGCTGTCTGCCAACAGGCGGGCATTTTGTTTCCCATTCACATGCAGGACAAAATCGATTCCTGCAACTGCAAATTCAGAGTTGATCGAGGAAACGGTATTTCCACCTGCTTTTCCGTTATCAAAAAGGAAAAGCAAATCTTTTTTCTCCCAATCTTCGATAGCAGATTTTGACATCTGTAAATTTAAATACAGATAACGTTCGTCATGAGCCATTTTCAAGCTTTGGAGTTGAGATTGTTCTCCGGCTGAATAAAGTGCCTTTGTATCCGCCCAGTCCGCTGCATCGCCATCCAATTTCACCTTGTGCCTGTCAAAGCTTAACAAGCCGAATTGCTGTTCGTTTGTCTGGGCATTCGACCAGTAAGGCCTTCTGTCAGGATTATCAAGCTCGAGTGTGTTCCACGTTCTCTTGAACCACTCATCCTGCCAAGTGAATACAAGTCCGCCAAGCATCTCTTGCTGAAGAATGTCTTCGAATAATGAAGCATTTATTCTTCCTTGCTCTTCTTCATTATGAAACCCTTGATTCCAGCCGAACGGGTTCTCATGGGTCATCCCCCTTGAAGCAGGGACCCCGAACTCTGCTATTAAAACAGGCAGGCGGTGGGCTTCATGCAGGTCATGTAAATAACCGGCGTAGCTGTTTTTGCTGCCTCGATGGTCCGTATAATTAAGGTACTTTTCCTCCAGGTTCAGGAAATCCGGATAATAGGGGTACACATGGTAGGATGCGAATTGTCCGGCAGTTTGGTCTCCTTTTAGATAAATCACATTCGGATTCACACTGACGAGATCTTCCTGTTCAAGCGGTTCTGAAGGATGATCGAGCAAGTCCGTTGTCACCCAGTTTGTAAAAGAAACAGGGCGGGTTGTTCCGTAATTTTCCTCATCATATGTCAATATGGTATCCATCATACCGGCAAGCCAGTTCTCAAATGGAGTCGCTCCATCTGTATACGTGAAATTTCCATCATACTCGCCCTTACCAGCATGAACTTTATTTGTATTTTCAACCATATAAGGATACCATTCGATCCCCAATATCCAACCGATTACATAATCAGAAATGTCGGCAGAGTAGATCCCGCTCGCATGTCCCGGTTTTTCAGAAACATTGGCATTTCCATGTATAACATTCACGATTCTTTTCATTTCTTCTGTAAATGGATCTGTATTTTCCGGGGAAAAAGCATCGAGTGTTTCTTCCAGCGGAGCTTCATCGATCCAGACACCATGGAATAGAAAGATCGGATTTTCTTTGTGTTCATCATTGAATTGTTTCAAAGCCTGGTAAAATTCTGGCGGATGAAGAGTATATATCCTGATCGTATTTGCATTCATCTCATGAATCATTTCAAACCAGCGGTAGTACTCATCGCGGCTGATCGCTGTCTCTCCAGGGAAATAGCCGGGCTTGGCAATCCCCATGTTCACGCCCTTGATGGTGATTGGCTGCCACTTACCATCTTTCTTGACCAAATATTGATTGTCTTTCACCATCGCCGGCATGGCTTCTGTTTCTTCGGCTTGGTTTGTTTCTCCACTCCCAACTTCTTTTGCTTCACTGAGGATCGCTTCCATCATTGGGACATACGCCCGCCAATAGAAGGTTTGGGGTCTGTTTTTCTTATCAAATGCAAACATCTTCTGGATAGAGTCAAGGCCAATGTATCGATGCATTGCTGGGGTGCTGCCTGTATCCACAAAATCACCTGCAAAGTAATAACGCTTGGATTGTTCTTGTTGGAGCCGGGTTACAGCAGGGAATGATTCAGAGATGCCAAACTTTTGAATGACATCCCTGCCTTCCTGAGTAAGGTCCATATGATAACTCCCCAGTACCTGGGCGGAAGTGGTTTGAATGATATCGAACCAATATCCGTAGGCAGGTGAGTGATCTATCCCGAATAGATCACTGCCTTTTTCACTGTATTCAATCCACAATCCTTTTTCTTTAAAGTGATCCTTCTCCTCGAGAATGAAGAGCCTGCCATCCTCATGAGAGAAAACGAATCCAGGGCCTGAAAAAGTCCAAGTGGATGAATGGATTTGATAGGAATCAATTATCCAGTTAGGAATCTCCGAGTTTTCATTGGGATCAAGTTCATTAAAATACCTGCCAATCCAGCCTGACCACTCAATGCCAAGCAGGTCATACATCGCTTTCTTGGCTTTGTCTTCAGTAGGGCTTGCCAATGTGTTGAATTCCGTTAAAAGGGTGGAGGAATTTTCTTTTAACGCTTGATCAATTTGATATACCTCATCCTGTGTAAGGCCGCCATAGATGGGGGCATTGCCGCGCTCGGAATTTTCTGCCTGTTCAGGATATACTCCGTAAGTATCAGCAATATAAATGAGGTCTGGTTTCCCTGGAGAAAAGTCGAGCTCTTCTATCTTTTCCTCTTTGCCGTTTTCCGGGTGCCATCCCGCATAATCAGTTAACTGATAGGGGGTGCCGTCCCTGGGATCTACGACTTTCCAGTGGTTAAGCAGCCAGGTCAATCCGCTATGCTCTCTGTAATCTTCTTCAGGTACCGTTTTATCAAGGATGACGACATGGAGAGGAGTCTCTTCCTTGATGAGCCATAAAAGGTACGGAATTGCAGGGATAATCAGCAACAGGAACCATAGATACTTCTTCTTCATTCAATCACCTAATAATTTTTTATAGTCTATTTAGTTGATTCTATCCCAAACTGACAAAATGTAAATAGCTTGATGGGTTAGGTGGTAAGAAGTCGATTACCGTACTATCGAACCTTGAGTGAGGTTCGGATTGCAGATAAAATGAAAAAGCTCTTTTTGAGACATTTTTGCCCTTTGACATATATAGCTGATCTCCACTCCAGGTGCGTGACTCCGCGGGGCGGGCGGTAAGCCTCCTCGGCTGCGCCTGTTTAAAAAGTGGAAGCGCCCCGTTCAGTCCCGACAGGCAAATGTTCCGCAGCGAAAAAAGGCGCTCTTTCCTTTTATTCGCTGCGGGTTATTTGATCCCGAGGGGCTGGGCGCAGCAACTGGATTGGGGGTCTCACCTGTCCCGCTAATCCCGCAGGAGGTCACGCACCTTCCGCTCCAATCAACATATTCTCGAAATCAGTCGATATAAAGCAGCAATGATTAGGAAAAGCATAAATAATTTATCGCAAAGTTAGTCTTTTAGGTATGGTAGATAGGCCTCTTGTATATTTGGAGCTGATATCAGCTGACTCCCATGTTTAGTAAAGAGTAGAAATAAAAAAGGGAGAGCCGCCAAAGCAGATCCCCTCACATAATATCACTCTTCATCTACACGGTTTTTGAAAGCTTCCTGTGTAACGATATATTCTTCATCTTCAATTTTTTCTTTCGTATGTTTTTCAGTAAGCGCATCCGATGGATAGTTGCCAGGATGGCCTTTCTTTTTGTGTTGGAATGATTTTCCTCTGCTCATGATCGACACCCCTTTCCGCTGTATCCTGCCATTAGTTTTTCCATGAGGCGGGATTTTATGAAAACCCATTTGAGAAAGAAAGTTTCAAAAAATTGACTTATAGTAAGGTGGATGACAAACGCAATCAGGATATAATAAAAGTAAGCCCCACTTGAAAAGGAGGAAAGGGATCATGGATTTATTTACAATTTTATCGGAACAGAATATCAAGAAAGCTTATGAAAATGGAGAATTTGACCGTTTGCCTGGATTCGGAAAGCCGCTGAACCTGGAAGATGAATCAAGTATCCCGGAAGAACTCCGAATGGCTCACCGCATCATGAAAAATGCCGGTTTTTTAACTGAGGAAAATGCACTGAGAAAAGAAATGCTCCGCATCGAAGATATGATCAGGGATTGTGAGGACCAGCTTGAGCAAGAAGGACTTAAAAAGGACCTTAACGAAAAACTTCTCAAGTTTAACGGACTGATGTCGAAAAAGAGAATCAACACGAACAGTTCGATTTTTAAGAATTATGAACACAAGATAGAGAAGAAATTATTATAAAAAAAGAGCATCCCGGCAATAAAAAAAGGATGCTCTTTTCATTATTGATTATCAATATTTTCTTGAATCTTTTCTGCACTTTTGACCGTTTCATTTACATAGCCAGCTATAGTGTTGGTGTCATCATTCAATGTTTCAATAGTGGCACTTACTTCCTCAAGGCCGGCAGATGCCTCTTCAATGACGGCAGCAAGTTCTTTTGTTGAAAGTTCTGCATTTACAGTCTGTTGCTTTACCGAGTTGGAATTATCAGCAAGTGTATGGAATTCTGTCTGAAGCAGCTGAAGCTTGGACCTCAGCTCTTTAAAAGAACTGCTTACATCTTCGACAGCTTGGACGTTATCAGACATCTTGCTGCTGCTCAGGTTCATCTTTTGCAGGGCGGTGGAATTCGCTTGATTGACGGAAGCCAGGTTGTCATTAATGCGGGTCGCCGTAGTGCTGGTCATTTCAGCGAGCTTTCTGATTTCATCTGCTACGATTGAAAATCCTCTTCCCGCTTCTCCTGCTCTGGCAGCTTCAATTGAGGCATTGAGAGCCAGTAAATTTGTCTGTTCCGTGATTCCCTGAATTGTTCCGATAAAGCTGTTGGTTTCTTCTATTTTATTAGTAAGCTCTGTGAACGTCACACTAAGTTCATCAATGAACGTGTTCAACTCATTCATGTTAATCTGAAGTTCGTCGGCCTTTTCTGTCCCGTTGGTTGCCGTTGTACCCGCTTCTTCTGATGCTTGAACAGCACTTCAGCCATAGAAGCATACCTTCCATTTGCCTCAAAGTTGTTTCTGAAATGGAGGCA
>NZ_ABCF01000083.1 GCF_000181495.1 Bacillus sp. SG-1 | reverse complement strand
TGAATGATACATTTTCATGCCTTTCTGCTCATTGCAGGAAGGCATTTTGTGTTTTCTGAACTTCTCCTGTCGAAAAGATGTTTTAGGAATGAGCATACAGTAAATAATAATACAGCAATGTTACAACAACGGTACTAAAACCTACTAGTTTTATAGGTTTAGTTAGAGAGGTGAGGTAAATGATTAGCATTTCAAACGTTAGTAAAATTTTTAAAAGCAAAAAAGGTGACATATCAGCGGTAGATGATGTGAATTTAACGATAGATGACGGTGAGATTTTCGGAGTGATCGGATACAGCGGCGCCGGAAAGAGTACATTGATCCGGATGTTGAACGGACTTGAGATTCCGAGTGAAGGAACCATTGATGTGAATGGCCATATTGTCTCAAAAGTGAAAGGCCAGAAATTGAGAAGTGCCCGGCATGAGATCTCAATGATTTTCCAGCATTTCAACCTCCTGTGGTCAAGGAATGTAAGAGATAATATAGCATTTCCTCTGGAGATCACGAATGTTCCAAGGGAGGAACGAAACAAAAGAGTCGAAGAGTTAATCGAACTTGTTGGATTAAAAGGGAGAGAGGATGCTTATCCTTCACAACTGAGCGGCGGACAAAAGCAGCGTGTCGGGATTGCCCGTGCCCTTGCGAACAATCCTACAGTCCTGTTATGTGATGAAGCGACTTCAGCACTTGATCCGGAGACGACAGACTCCATCCTTGACTTACTGGTAGATATCAATAAACGTCTCGGACTGACGATTGTTCTGATTACCCATGAAATGAAAGTGATCCAAAAAATCTGCCATAGGGTAGCGGTTATGGAAAACGGGCGAGTAGTTGAATTAGGGGATGTACTTGAAGTATTCAAGAATCCTCAACAAAAAATCACTCAGCGGTTTGTGAGTGAAGTCTCGGAAACCGGAAATACGAAGGAAGCCATTGAAAATCTGATTTCGCACTATCCGGATGGCAAGATTGTCAAACTCACCTTTGTAGGTGAACAGACAGAGCAGCCTCTAATTACGGGCCTGATCAAGAACTTTGACATCAACGCCAATATCCTCCAGGGAAGCATTTCGCAGACACAGGGAGGCTCCTACGGAACACTGTTTATTCAGTTGACAGGTGCTGAAGAAGAAAAGGCTGTTGAATATTTGAAGAAGCAGACGATTGGAATTGAGGTGATAAACCATGATTGAAACTCTCTTTCCGAACGTTGACTGGGAAAAAATGTGGGAAGCCACTCTTGAAACGCTTTACATGACGGGTATGTCAGTTGCGATAACGCTCGTACTTGGAATTATTCTAGGTCTATTACTGTTTTTGACATCTCCAAACAACATATGGGAAAACAAGGCTGTGTATGCGGTAACGAGTGCCGTGGTTAACATCTTCCGTTCCATCCCGTTTATTATACTGATTGTGCTCTTAATCCCGTTTACGAAGCTCCTTATTGGGACAATTCGTGGGGCGAACGCAGCACTTCCTGCCCTCATCATTGGAGCGGCGCCCTTCTATGCCAGGATGGTTGAAATCGCTCTGAGGGAAGTGAGTAAAGGTGTCATTGAAGCATCAAAATCAATGGGAGCGAAAACGTCGACGATCATATGGAAGGTTCTTCTTCCGGAATCGATGCCGGCATTAATTTCAGGAATCACCGTAACAGCAATAGCCTTGGTTGGTTTCACAGCTATGGCCGGTGTTATCGGTGCAGGCGGTTTAGGGAACCTGGCCTACTTGGATGGTTTCCAGCGCAGCCGTGATGATGTAACTCTGGCGGCAACAATCATCATCTTGATCATCGTCTTTATCATTCAGATAATTGGTGACGTATTAACGAAAGCTATCGATAAAAGATAAAAAAATTTTAAAGAAAGAAGGAGAAAAAATGAAAAAACTAATCACAGGTTTATTTACAGCAGCAAGTATCTTTACACTAGGAGCATGTGGCACAACAGACGAAGGAAGCCAAGGCGGTGCAGGAGAAGAAACTTCAGTAATCACGGTTGGAGCGTCCAATATTCCTCACGCGGAAATTCTTGAAAAAGCAAAACCAATTCTTGAAGAACAAGGTGTTGAGCTTAACATTGAAACATATCAGGATTATATCCTGCCAAACAAAGACTTGGACAGCGGCGAAATTGATGCGAACTACTTCCAGCACGTTCCATACCTTGAATCACAAATAGCAGACCATGGTTATGATTTTGTGAACGCTGGTGGAATTCATATTGAGCCAATGGGTGTGTATTCTAAAAAATATGATTCTCTTGAAGAACTTCCAGAAGGCGCAACAATCCTTATGAGTAACTCAGTAGCAGACCACGGCCGTATTCTTACTTTATTAGAAGCAAAAGGCCTTATCACTCTTAAGGAGGGTGTTGATAAAACAGCTGCAACACTTGACGATATCGCAGAAAATCCAAGGAACCTGGAGTTCGATTACGAGTATGAAGCAGCTCTTCTTCCGCAGTTGTACGAAAACGAAGAAGGCGACGCAGTACTAATCAACTCTAACTATGCAATTGATGCAGGATTGAACCCGCTTGAAGATTCAATTGCAATCGAAGACAAAGAGTCTCCTTACGTAAACTTAATTGCTGTAAACAGCGGTGACGAAGAAAATGAAGCAGTCAAAGCCCTTGTAGAAGTCCTTCGCTCAGAAGAAATCCAGGATTTCATCTTGGAAGAGTGGGGCGGAGCGGTCGTTCCGGTACAAGAATAAACTTTAAAGCAGAAGCAGTCCTTCTATTGGAAGGGCTGTTTTTTTGCGCTAGGAGAGAAGGGTGCAAGCCGTGATAGGTAATGTGGAATTCATTAGGCTCGTAGTGACGAGGGAATGTACCATAATAAATTAGATGGCTAGCTAAAGCGGTACGAATAGAGGGTAAACGTACCATTAGAGATTGGAAAACAAAGCAGAAGCGGTACGATTAAAGGGTAAGTGCGCCCGAGTCTATGACATGCCGTGTGAAACAACTTCTTATCACTTTGCATAAACGGCAAAGCCAGATGCAAACATTTCAACTGAGCATCAATATTTACATTAAAGCCACATATGAAACATAAATTTCACTCCTTTTGCTCATACTACTTTTGAATTGGATTCAATAACAGAATGGAGCTGGAGCAAATGGAAATGGATGCTAGAAATTCAACTGAAGCGGCCCTGCATCACTACAAGCATGGGTTAGGCCTATTCACTCAAAAAATGCCCGAACTGGCACACCACTATAATGCGTTTACTGAACAATGCTTCAAAGAAGGTGTTCTTTCTCAAAAAGAAAAGCAGTTGATTGCATTAGGGATCAGTTTATATTCACAGGATGAATATTGCATCATTTACCATACAAAAGGGTGCATCGATCAAGGATGTTCCGAAGAGGAAATCCTTGAAGCGGTCGGCGTGACGGCTGCGTTTGGCGGCGGAGCTGCAATGAGCCAGGCGGTAACGCTGGTACAGGAATCAATTGTAGAATTAAACCAAATGAAGCAATAGTTCCAAAAAGCTGACAAGGGAGATTGTCAGCTTTTTTGTTTTTTGTTCCTTTAGTTCATGACCGCACTAAGAGGGACAGTCCCTTTTAGGGCTTTAACGTGGTAAATAATTTGCAAAAGGAAGTATATCGTGGGAATATTGTGAAAATATAAGAGGGAGTGAGACTAGGTTTTTAAAAAGAGCTGTCACCTCCGTTAAAAACTGGAAATCATTCGATACGGGTTTTGTTTTAAAAGCACGCGGGTAGTATTATTGTAAACGAAGTTAAAAACTCGAAAGGAATGATTCATTATCAACGACTCTCTGAATATGGAGTATACGAATGAAATGGAAAAGGCGATGCAAGGAGCTCACGGAGTTGGATATGAAACCTATAAAAGGAACCATGATGTTCGTATGCGAGTGGAGAAGAGAAGAGAGAATGAATACATTGAAAGCAGAAGAATGATTGCCGACTTGGATCGAAAAGTACACTCTAATATATAATAAGAAGTAACTAGGGGGAAACCAGTGTTTTGAGCACTGGTTTTTCTTTGTTTTTAGGAATTTATAGAATGTTTTAACTGTGTTATTCACGTCCATCTCCAGCGCCCGAGGTTACATATCCACTGGAACGTAACCTGGCCTTTGGGGTCGGATAACCCAAAGAGAATAAAAGGAAAGTTCGTCTTTTTTTCTCTTTGGAACATTGGCCTGACGGGGCTGAACAGGGCGCTTGTGCTTTTGTTCTGTTTACTGATGAGGAATTGTTTGTTAATCTTATTCAAGGAGAGGAATATTAAGAAAATTCCATAAGGCCCTTTCCTGTCCGAAAGTATATATGTACATGATAAAAGCACGGAAAGCTAACAATATAAAGGGTCAATGAAGTAAGATTTTTCATCCTTTTATACTCTGCTCAAACAGTTGCTTATAGCTTTTATTTGTTATAAGATTGTAATGAGAATAAATTGAGAATGGTTAAAAACAAACTTTCTTATAAAGTTCACGGAGGTATTATAATGGCAGGTTCAACTTTAACGATTACAGATCTTCATGTTGAGATTGAAGGTAAAGAAATATTGAAAGGTGTTAACCTTGAAATTAAAGGTGGAGAAATCCATGCAGTAATGGGTCCAAACGGTACTGGTAAATCCACTTTATCTTCAGCAATCATGGGACATCCTAAATATGAAGTAACAAAAGGCAGCATCACTTTTGATGGTGAAGATGTCCTTGAGATGGAAGTAGACGAGCGTGCAAGAGTAGGTCTATTCCTTGCAATGCAGTATCCAAGTGAAATCAGCGGTGTTACAAATGCTGACTTCTTGCGTTCAGCGATCAACAGCCGTCGTGAAGAAGGTCAGGAAATTTCTCTTATGAAATTTATCCGTACAATGGATTCCAGCATGGAAGAATTAGAAATGGATCCGGATATGGCTCAACGTTATTTGAATGAAGGTTTCTCCGGCGGTGAGAAAAAACGTAACGAAATTCTTCAACTTATGATGCTTCAGCCGAAGATTGCAATCCTCGATGAAATTGACTCCGGTCTGGATATCGATGCATTGAAAATCGTTTCCAAAGGAATCAACAAAATGCGTGGGGAAGAGTTCGGATGCTTAATCATTACCCACTATCAGCGTCTGCTTAACTACATCACTCCAGATAAAGTACACGTTATGATGCAAGGACGCGTTGTTAAATCAGGCGGACCGGAACTTGCGAAGCGCCTTGAGTCTGAAGGTTATGACTGGATCAAAGAAGAGTTAGGTATCAAAGACGAAACTGTCGGCCAAGAAGCGTAAGTGTTAGGGGGATTAATATGACTGTAGAAACGAAACTACCAGTAGAAAAGGACTATTTGGACTCCTTTTCAAAAGGTCAAGGTGAGCCGGAATGGTTTACTGACCTTCGTATCCAGGCTTTGACTAAAGCAGGGGAATTGGAGCTTCCTAAACCTGATAAAACAAAAATCACAAAGTGGAATTTCACTGAGTTTAAGCAGCATACAGTAGAAAGCAAGCCTTACCAGAACTTAAGCGAGCTTCCTGAAGCTGCAAAAGCATTGATTGATATGGACAGCACTGAAAACAATTTATATGTGCAGCGCAATAACACTCCTGCATACTTGACTCTATCTCAAGAGTTAAAAGATAAAGGAGTTATCTTCACAGACATTTTGACAGCTGTGAAAGAGCATGGTGACCTTGTTCAGAAGTATTTCATGCAGGAAGGCGTCAAAGTTGATGAACATAAACTGACTGCCCTTCATGCAGCATTGGTTAACGGAGGTGCATTCCTATATGTACCTAAAAACGTTGAAGTGGCGCAGCCGATTCAAGCAGTATATATCCAGGACAATGCAGATACTACCCTGTTCAACCATGTGTTAGTTGTCGCTGATGACAACAGTTCAGTAACTTACGTGGAGAACTATATTTCTACAACAGACGTAGAACAAGGAATTTACAATATCGTTACAGAAGTGTTTGCCAACAATAATGCAAAAGTGACTTACGGAGCGGTAGATAACCTTGCAAGCGGGATTACTACGTATGTTAACCGCAGAGGAACAGCGGCAAGGGACGGCCGCATCGACTGGGCTCTTGGCTTGATGAACGATGGAGATACGATTTCAGAAAATGTAACCAACCTCATGGGTGACGGTTCATACGCTGATACAAAGACCGTCGTGGTTGGCCGCGGTAAACAGAAGCAGAACTTCACGACTAAAGTCGTTCACTTCGGAAAAAATTCTGAAGGATATATCCTTAAACATGGTGTTATGAAAGATGAAGCATCATCCATCTTCAACGGCATCGGCAAAATCGAACATGGTGCATCCAAGTCGAATGCAGAACAGGAATCACGCGTTCTTATGTTAAGTGAAAAAGCACGTGGGGATGCAAATCCTATCCTGCTTATCGATGAAGATGATGTAACGGCTGGACATGCTGCATCAGTTGGACGCGTAGACCCGCTGCAGCTTTACTACTTGATGAGCCGCGGTATTCCTCAACATGAGGCAGAGCGTCTTGTCATTCACGGCTTCCTGGCGCCGGTTGTTAACCAGCTTCCGATCGAAGGAGTTAAAAAGCAGCTGACCGAGGTAATCGAAAGGAAAGTAAATTAATGAATGCTAAAGAGATTCGTAAATATTTTCCGATTCTCGACCAGGAAGTCAATGGACATCCTTTAGTGTATCTTGATAGTGCTGCTACTTCACAAAAACCCGTGCAAGTAATAGAAGCATTGGATAAGTATTACCGTGAGTATAACTCGAATGTCCATCGGGGCGTCCATACCCTTGGAACCCTGGCGACAGACGGGTATGAAGGTTCCCGCGAGAAGGTCCGCAAGTTCATCAATGCGGCTTCTACCGAGGAAATCATTTTTACCCGCGGTACAACGACTGCGATCAATACAGTCGCAGCCAGCTATGGCAGAGCAAATGTCGGGGAAGGTGATGAAATCGTGATCTCCCATATGGAGCATCACAGTAACATCATTCCATGGCAGCAACTCGCTAAAGAAACTGGGGCAACATTGAAGTATGTCCCACTCCAGGAAGACGGAACCATCTCAATTGAAGATGTGAAAAATACTGTAACATCCAATACAAAAATCGTTTCCATCATGAAGGTATCCAATGTATTGGGAACGATGAATCCAGTCAAAGAGATTGCCAAAGTGGCGCACGACAATGGAGCGGTCATGATGGTGGACGGTGCTCAGGCTGCCCCTCACATGAAGGTTGACGTACAGGACCTTGATTGCGACTTCTTCGCTTTCTCCGGTCATAAAATGGCTGGCCCTACGGGTATAGGAGTCCTTTATGGGAAGAAACATCTCCTTGAGAACATGGAGCCGGTTGAATTTGGCGGAGAAATGATTGATTTTGTAGGAATGTATGAGTCGACATGGAAAGAGCTTCCGTGGAAGTTCGAAGGTGGTACTCCAATTATTGCCGGGGCTATCGGCCTTGGAGCGGCCATTGATTTTCTTGAGGAAATCGGCTTGGACCATATTGAAAAACATGAACACGAATTAGCTGCTTATGCGATGGAAAAAATGTCCGGGATTGAAGGCATGACCATCTACGGCACTAAGGATCCTGCCAAGCGCGCAGGACTTGTCACTTTCAATATCGATGATGTCCATCCCCATGATGTTGCGACAGTATTGGATGCAGAAGGAATTGCCGTACGTGCCGGCCACCATTGTGCGCAGCCTCTAATGAAGTGGCTGAAAGTATCGGCGACAGCGCGGGCAAGCTTCTACGTTTACAATACAGAAGAAGATATTGATAAGCTTGTTTCAGGACTAGTGAGAACAAAGGAGTATTTCAGCGATGTCTTTTAACAATTTAGACCAATTGTACAGACAGGTAATTATGGATCATTATAAAAACCCTCGCAACAAAGGCTCGCTTGAAGACGGCAGCTTGACGGTAGACATGAACAACCCTACCTGCGGCGACCGTATCCATCTTCACATGAAAGTGGAAGATGGAAAAGTGACAGATGCCAAATTCGATGGTGAAGGCTGTTCCATTTCAATGGCTTCCGCTTCGATGATGACCCAGATCGTCAAGGGGAAAGACGTTGAATCGGCATTGAAGCTTTCTGAAGTATTTTCGAATATGATGCAAGGGAAAGAATATGATGAAGATATCGACCTTGGTGATATAGAAGCTTTGCAGGGAGTGGCGAAATTCCCGGCACGCATCAAATGTGCCACACTTGCCTGGAAGGCGATGGAAAAAGGAGTCAAGGAAGGGCAGTGACCCCGAAAGATTCACACTTAGAATGGAGGAATCAACATGGCGAAAAAAATGCCTGAGATCGGAGATTATAAATACGGTTTCTCTGATAAAGACGTATCAATTTTCCGTTCGAAACGCGGGCTTACCCGTGAAATCGTTGAAGAGATTTCACGCATGAAGAACGAGCCCCAATGGATGCTTGATTTTCGTTTGAAATCATTGGAACACTTCTATAAAATGCCTATGCCTCAATGGGGCGGAGATTTAAACGGTTTGAACTTTGATGAAATCACATACTATGTGAAACCATCTGAAAGATCAGAGCGTTCATGGGATGAGGTTCCTGAAGAAATCAAACAAACATTTGATAAACTTGGAATTCCTGAAGCAGAGCAGAAGTATCTTGCTGGTGTATCTGCACAGTATGAATCCGAGGTTGTTTACCATAACATGCAAGAGGATCTTGAAGCTCAGGGAATCGTATTCAAAGATACAGATTCAGCCCTTCGCGAAAATGAAGACCTCTTCCGTGAACACTGGGCAAAAGTTATTCCGGCGACGGATAACAAGTTCTCTGCATTGAACTCAGCAGTATGGTCGGGCGGATCATTCATTTATGTACCGAAAGGGATAAAAGTGGAAACGCCGCTTCAAGCCTATTTCCGTATCAACTCAGAGAATATGGGACAATTCGAACGTACGCTGATCATCGTTGATGAAGGAGCAAGCGTTCACTATGTAGAAGGCTGTACAGCGCCTGTCTATACGACAAACTCCCTTCACTCTGCGGTTGTTGAAATCATCATTAAAAAAGATGCTTATTGCCGCTATACAACGATCCAGAACTGGGCGAACAACGTATACAACCTTGTTACAAAGCGTGCGGTATGTGAAGCGAACGCTACAATGGAATGGGTTGATGGAAACATCGGAAGTAAGCTGACTATGAAATACCCTGCCGTTATCCTTAAAGGAGAAGGCGCAAGAGGTATGACACTTTCCATCGCATTAGCAGGAAAAGGCCAGCATCAGGATGCAGGGGCGAAAATGACTCACCTTGCACCTAATACTTCTTCAACGATTGTGTCGAAGTCGATCTCAAAACAAGGCGGTAAAGTAACCTACCGCGGTATCGTTCACTTTGGACGCAAAGCAGACGGAGCACGCTCCAACATCGAGTGTGATACGCTGATCATGGATAACCAGTCCACATCTGATACGATCCCTTACAATGAAATCTTGAACGACAACATTTCATTAGAGCACGAAGCGAAAGTTTCAAAAGTATCAGAAGAGCAATTATTCTACTTGATGAGCCGCGGTATTTCTGAAGAGGAAGCAACAGAAATGATCGTAATGGGCTTCATCGAGCCATTCACAAAAGAACTTCCAATGGAATATGCGGTAGAAATGAACCGCTTAATCAAGTTCGAAATGGAAGGTTCCATCGGTTAATACAGAAAATCCCGCATACCTAGAGTGTGCGGGATTTTTTGTGCTTTTTCGGGTCGTGCCAGTCACACCCCGTTTTTTGTCGAATCGCCGATAAATTTCAAAAATCGCTGATAAAACTTCAGAATCGCCGATAAAATCCAGAAATCGCCGATAAAATCCAGAAATCGCTGATAAACCGTCAAAATCGCCGATAACCGCCCCAGCCTCTCACAAAAGCGAAGGCGGCACTGCCCAAAGCCCAACTGTTTGCCCATCCAGCGGCAACAGTGGTATGTTAAGTGTATCTATATTTGCTTCACATACAATCATTTCGGGTAAAGAACATGTACATATAATAGAGAGATTGCCTGCATCTAAATGAATGCGGGAAGAGCAAAAGACTTAAAAAAGTACTGACGAAACGGGGTGCTGTTTTGATATATATCGGATTAACCGGATGGGGTGATCATGATTCGCTGTATAGCAATACATCACAACGGGATAAGCTGAAAGAGTATTCCGCTCATTTCCCGATTGTTGAAGTGGATTCTACCTTTTATGCCGTTCAGCCATTACGGAATGCGGAAAAATGGGTGAAAGAGACACCTGCTTCTTTTAAGTTCATAGTGAAGGCTTATCAAGGGATGACCGGACATAACAGAGGGGACATTCCTTTCAGCAGCAAAGAGGAAATGTTCAAAGCTTTCAGGGACTCGTTGAAACCTTATACTGATACCGGCAAGCTGGCGATGGTGCTCCTTCAGTTCCCGCCCTGGTTTGATTGCAAGAAGGAGAATGTTGACTACTTGCGGTATTGCAAGGAAATGCTGCCGGGCCTTCCTCTCGCATTGGAGTTCCGGCATCAGTCATGGTTTTATCCTTCATTCAAGGAAAGGACGCTTTTGTTCATGAGAGAAGAAGGGTGGATACACAGCATTTGT
>NZ_ABCF01000084.1 GCF_000181495.1 Bacillus sp. SG-1 | reverse complement strand
CCATTAAGAGTGCGCATCCTGATGTAGATATCTACATCGCAGCCCTGGATGAGAAACTGAACGAAAAAGGATATATCGTCCCTGGACTGGGCGATGCCGGCGACCGTTTGTTTGGAACGAAATAATAATTACGACCAAAGCCCGTCTCTATTCATAGAGACGGGCTTCTTTAATGCTTTAAACCGTTAAAAGGGACAGTCCCTCTTAGCGATTTAAAGCACTAAAGCGCATGAATACCTTCCTCGCTCAATACAAAAGCTATCCAAAAAACAGGAGGGAGCACCCAACATGCGTAAAATGATGGCACTGATCCTTATTTTACTGATACCTCAACCTGCAGGAGCCCAAAGTTTTAAAATGCCGCCGCTTAAGGAACATCCACATCAACAAGAGATTCTCATCATTGAAACTTCTACTCCTGTGGACCCTGTCCAACTAAAGGAAGAGCTCGGACAGCACACCTCCTTAAAACTGAGGTATATTTTTTCAGACGTACTAAACGGCTACTCGATCACGGGTCCCAAAACTGAACTGGAAAAATACGTGGCTTCCCACCCACAAGCAAATCTAATCACCGCTTCCAAAGCCCAAACCTATGTTATCAAAAGAGACAGCACCATCCCCTTTGTTGGAGCAGAAAAGGCAAGAGGGTACTTCGATGAAAATGGAAACAGGCTGACCGGGGAGGGAGTAAAGGTTGGTATTATCGACACCGGCATGGACCTCCATCACCGCGACCTTTCCCGCAACTTCAAAGGAGGAAAGGATGTCGTCGACGGTGACGAAGAGCCGATGGAAACCATCTCTGGGAAAGGATACTCGACGATTCACGGAACTCATGTAGCGGGCATCATCGGTGCAAATGGTTCCCTTCAAGGCATGGCCCCGAATGCTAACCTGTATATATACCGTGCACTCGGGCCCGGGGGGCGTGGGACGACGGATCAGGTGCTCGCTGCCATTGAAGCTGCCGTGAAAGACAAAGTCGATATCCTTAACCTTTCGTTAGGCAGTGAAGTCAATGGTCCTGACCTCCCATTGAGCAAGGCGTTGGATAAGGTATTTGAGAAAGGGATACTGCCCGTGGTGGCAAGCGGTAACTCCGGTCCGGCAGACTGGACCATCGGCACACCCGCCACTTCGGCAAAATCTTTGGCTGTCGGAGCATCTACCCCGCCTTCAGATGTTCCATATTTTATTTTTGGCAAAGAAAAAATCCGACTTCTTTCTATAGATAGAACAGAAAAGTGGCGGAAGAAAAGAAATATAAGAATTTATGATGGAGGGATTGGATCTCCGGAAGAATTAGAAGGCAGCTTTGGAAAAATAGCGATTGTTAAAAGAGGAAAATTGACCTTCGAAGAAAAAATTGATAACGCTGAAAGAGCCGGTGCCAACGGTGTGATTATTTACAACAACACAAAAGGGTTGTTTTCAGCAATGATACAGAACGAGAAAGAAATCCCGGCTGCAGTCGTTTCAATGGAGGACGGAAAAAATCTTTTAAAAACTAAAAAGCCGGTCTCTATCGCCATCACCAATGAACAGGATCAACTCGCTCCATTCAGTTCAAAGGGTCCGGTCACGGTCAGCTGGCTGATCAAGCCGGATGTTACTGCACCCGGAGTGGATATCAAAAGCACGATTCCAGAGGGATATATGTCTCTGCAGGGAACAAGCATGGCGGCTCCCCATGTGAGCGGTGCTGCAGCCATATTGAAGCAGGCCCATCCAGAGTGGGGCGCAAAGGAACTCAAATCAGCCCTCATGTTGACGGCAAAAGATATAGTCGATGAAAAGGGAGTTCCATACAAGGTATTTGAACAGGGGTCCGGAAGAATCCAGGTAGATAAAGCCCTCGAGCTCGATACCTTTGTATTTCCGTCCTCCCTATCAATGGGCGGACTCCAATTAGGGAAGAAAAAATATTTAGAAGAGCAACTCACAATCAAAAATCAAGGAACAGTAGCCAAGACCTACTCGTTAAAACCTTCAGAAACACATAATGCATTAAGGTGGGAGCTGCCGCTAAGCTTCGTCTTAAAACCAGGGGAAGAAAAAACGGTGACGGTCAGGGCAATTATCAAAGAATTTCCGGAAAAACATGCTCTTTGGGAAGGTAGACTTCTCCTTGAAGAGGGGACTAGCATATATTCTCTTCCTTATCTCATAGCAGTCGGCACACCGGATTACCCCCGGATCATGGGGTTTGCTGCCGTTCCGGGAGATGCCCCGGATTCGCTGAGGTATGAAGCGTATCTTCCGGAAGGTGCAGAAGAGTTTGCTCTCGCCTTATATGATCAGCAAACCCTGCAGCTGCTTGCCATCCTGGATCAAAGACATCCGGCAGGTCAAGGTATGATCAACAACCAAGTTAAACTTCCTTCATATATAAAAGGAAAAACTTTTTATGCTGTTGCGTTTGCAAGGAAAAGCGGGGATGAGGATTATCAAGAGAACTTAATTGAATGGTACAGGTAAGGGAGTGGGGGAATCACTCCCGTATATTACTGAAGTGCTTTTCTATAGACTTACCAGGGAACGTAAATTCAGAATGATACCGTGCGCCCAAGTCGCGCGGTACTTCATTTTAAGGAAAAGTCGAGAATGAAGCCATGCGTTCGGATGGCACGGTACAACATTTCAAGTAAAAGTCGAGAATGAAGCCATGCGCTCGAGCAGCGCGGTACATCATATCAAGGAAGTGTCGAAAATGAAGTCATGCGCACGGGCTACGCGGTACAACATATCAAGGAAAAGTCGAGAATGAAGCCCTGTGCTTGAGCAGCGCGGTACAACATATCAAGGAAGTGTCGAGAATGAAGCCGTGCCCTCGGGTGGCGTCGCACATCATTTCCAGGAAGAATCAATAATGATGCCCTGCGTTCAAGAAGCGCATAGCATCATTTGATAAAAAGCCCTAATTGATGCGATTTCTTTCCATTGAAGAACCTAGGAATCAGCCTGTACCACGTCAACAGCAGCCCCCCTGATTTACCCTCATTCGGTTCTTTTAGAGTCAGATCTCTGTGATCTTACGCCAAAGCAGGATACCCTCAGCGTAATCCCCCTCGAACAGCCTGGTCCCAACAAAAAAAAACCAATGCTACAAGCCTCCCCCAACAGTAACCCCGCCTGCCATCCAAAGTGGAATTTTTTACAATCAAACTTCTTCTTAAAACTTTCCTCATATTCTTATATAATGAGAGAGGCGTCAAAATTCTACAGATTTTTGCAAATTTGATGATTTTGTGAACAAATCAGGAACACGTGGCAAGGTTGTGAACTTTTTCCCTGTAATTCATTGACATCAATTCTGCCCTATTGTATGCTTACAAAGGATATGGAATGATAGGGTTTTCACATCCATAGTCATGTCGAAAAATTTTCTTCAATCTTTTTTAAAAGTGTAGAAGATTAACCGCAAATCCCCCAGAAATGAAGGGATGCCTATGCGTCATCGTGATAGACGCCCGTTACAAGCAATGGCTTTATATACGGCCATTCTCTCGCAATTAGTCGGTTCCATCCTGATCGGTATCTTCGGAGGAAGATGGCTCGACAGGTACCTGGATGCCGCACCACTTTTTTTAGTAATCGGACTACTCCTTGGACTAGCAACAGGAATATATGCAATGCTCCGTACAGTCCGGACTTACTTTTCAGGAGACTAATGATTTATGCCGGAAATTCAACAGATGTTCATCAGACATCGCAAGTACATATTTTCCCTGCTCTCTATTTATGTTCTTGGCTGGGGATTCACAGAATACCAGTCAATCTTTCTGGGACTCATACTCGGGACAGGCATCAGTCTGTTCAACCACTGGGTGATGGTTAAAAGGACCGTCAAGTTTGGGGACAAGGTTGTGGCAGGAGAAAAGGTTCGTTCTTTGGGAACGTTTTCACGCATGGCCGGTGCGGCTTTCGCTGTGATCGTAGCGATGGAATACCCGGACACATTTCATCTTCTGAGTGTTGTTATTGG
This sequence comes from Bacillus sp. SG-1, assembly GCF_000181495.1. Lineage (GTDB taxonomy): Bacteria > Bacillota > Bacilli > Bacillales > Bacillaceae_B > Rossellomorea. The sequence goes on along the minus strand of NZ_ABCF01000084.1, from coordinate 6,538 downwards.
ATTAATGACATCCTATCTTGTCATTATGATAGATTATTTGATTCAGCAGCTTCAACTTCATAAATAGCGGGGAAGAGAGGTGAATTTCATTGCATCATGAAAATCCTACCGCTGAGTTTCTGGGCTTAACCTTTAACTTGGCAAATGTATTAATGATTACAGTAGCAAGTGCAATAGTGTTCCTGCTTGCTGTTGTATCAACCCGGCGTATGGCTATGAAACCAACAGGCATTCAAAACTTCATGGAATGGGTCATGGACTTCGTCAAAAACATCATTAAAAGCAACATGGACTGGAAAACCGGAGGACGGTTCCACATCCTCGGTATAACATTGATTATGTACATCTTTGTATCTAACATGTTAGGTCTTCCATTCTCAGTGGTCATTGACCACGAACTTTGGTGGAAATCACCGACAGCTGATCCTACCATCGCATTAACGATGGCGGTACTTGTTGTTGGTCTATCACATTATTACGGTGTGAAAATGAAAGGTTTCGGTGAATACGGAAAAGATTTCTTTAAACCTATGTGGTTCTTGTTCCCGCTGAAAGTTATTGAGGAATTTGCAAACACTCTCACATTAGGTCTTCGTCTTTACGGAAACATCTACGCTGGTGAAATCTTGCTTACATTATTAGCAGGTTTGGCCGTTACAGGCGTAGGCGGCACCCTTGCAGCAATTGTGCCGATGCTGGCATGGCAAGGATTCTCGATATTTGTTGGTGCAATCCAATCATTTATCTTCGTAATGTTATCAATGGTCTACATTTCTCACAAAGTAAGCGCAGACCATTAATATATACCTGTTCATTTTTGAACAAAAACCTATTTAAGAAAAAATATTTTTCATACATTTAAGGAGGAACTTAATAATGGGTCTATTAGCAGCAGCAATCGCAATCGGTTTGGCAGCACTTGGTGCCGGTATCGGTAACGGTCTTATCGTATCTCGTACAGTAGAAGGTATCGCACGTCAGCCAGAAGCACGTGGTATGCTTCAAACTACAATGTTCATCGGGGTAGCACTAGTTGAGGCGATTCCTATCATCGCCGTTGTTATCGCGTTCATGGTACAAGGTCAATAATCGGAAGTTACACTCGTTCCAAAATGGCGAAGATCATTCCTTGAGAACCTTCGCCATTCCTTTATGTTCATGACTTCAATCACAGGTTTTGTGAATACAGCAATACTTATAAGTTTAAAGCGGATCTAAAAGAGAAGCTATGTCTCTTGAAGGGAGTGATATCGCGTGCTAACAAACGCATTTGTCCTTGGAGCATCATTCAACGGCGGGGATATCCTGTTCCAGTTGGTTATGTTCATCGTCTTGCTAGCGTTACTGAAGAAATTCGCATGGGGTCCACTCATGGGAATTATGAAGGAACGTGAAGACCATATTGCAAGTGAAATCAATGCGGCCGAAGAAAGCCGTACAGAAGCAAACAATTTGCTTGAAGAACAACGCCAGCTTTTGAAAGAGGCTCGTCAGGAAGCTCAAACAATGATCGAGAACTCTAAGAAGCAAGGCGAGCAACAACGTGAAGAAATCATCGCGACAGCTCGTGCTGAAGGTGAACGCCTGAAAGAAGCGGCGAAACGTGAGATTGAAACGCAAAAAGAACAAGCTGTCACTGCATTACGTGAACAGGTTTCATCACTATCTGTCCTAATCGCATCTAAAGTGATCGAGAAGGAACTAAGTGCTGAAGATCAGCAAAAATTGATCAATGATTATATTCAAGAGGCAGGAGAAGAGCGATGAGTAATATTGCAGTAGCAAAACGCTATGCGATAGCTCTTTTTGAAATTGCCAAAGAACATAACCAGTTAGAATCAATTGAAGTAGAGCTTCGCGTAGTCAGATCAGTATTCGAAGAAAACAAAGAATTGGATGTCCTATTGGAAACTCCGCGTATTTCGGTTGAGAAGAAAAAGGAAATCCTAAAAGAAGCGTTCTCATCTGCTTCACCGAATGTAATGAATACTCTGATGCTTCTTGTGGATCGTCACCGTGCAAATGCGATAACATCAGTTGTTGATGCTTTTATCGAACTTGCAAATGACGAACGCGGAATTGCTGAAGCGAAAGTTTATTCTGTTCGTCCGCTGGATGAAGCAGAAAAAGCAGCACTGTCTGCATCTTTCGCGAAAAAAGTCGGAAAAAGTTCATTGCGCATCGACAACATAACAGACACGAATCTTCTTGGCGGCTTGAAGCTGAGAATCGGCAACCGTATTTTTGACGGAAGCCTTAAAGGTAAGTTAGAGCGCTTAGAGCGTGAATTGACTCGTAAATAAGCCAGGAGGGTAAAACCGATCCTGCATAAACGATATAAGGGGTCTCTATTATAGAGTTACCCTGACAAAATCCAATGTAACCATAGAGGGGTGAAATTCATGAGCATTAAAGCTGAAGAAATCAGTGCGCTGATAAAAAAGCAAATTGAAAACTATCAGTCAGAAATGAAAGTAAGCGACGTAGGTACAGTAATCCAGATCGGGGACGGTATCGCACGTGCTCATGGCCTCGACAACGTCATGGCTGGAGAGCTTGTTGAGTTTTCAAACGGTGTCATGGGTATGGCACAGAACCTTGAAGAAAATAACGTAGGTATCGTAATCCTTGGACCTTACCGTGATATCAAGGAAGGCGATGAAGTTCGCCGTACAGGCCGTATCATGGAAGTTCCTGTAGGTGAAGAACTAATTGGCCGCGTTGTAAACTCACTTGGACAACCAGTTGATGGTCTTGGCCCAATCAATGCTACAAAGACTCGTCCAATCGAAAGTAAAGCAACTGGTGTAATGGATCGTAAATCGGTTCATGAGCCTCTTCAAACAGGTATCAAAGCGATTGACGCCCTTGTGCCAATCGGCCGTGGTCAGCGTGAGTTGATCATCGGTGACCGCCAAACAGGTAAAACATCTGTTGCGATCGATACGATCCTTAACCAAAAAGATCAGGACATGGTATGTATCTATGTAGCTATCGGACAAAAAGAATCTACAGTCCGTAACGCTGTAGAAACTCTCCGTAAGCATGGTGCTCTTGACTACACAATCGTAGTTACTGCATCTGCATCACAGCCTGCTCCAATGTTATTCCTTGCGCCTTATGCAGGTGTAACAATGGGTGAGGAATTCATGTTCAACGGCAAGCACGTTCTTGTTGTGTATGATGACCTTTCTAAGCAAGCTGCAGCATATCGTGAACTTTCACTACTATTACGCCGTCCTCCAGGCCGTGAAGCGTTCCCTGGTGACGTATTCTACTTGCACAGCCGTCTACTTGAGCGTGCAGCTAAATTAAGTGATGAGAAAGGTGCCGGTTCAATCACTGCACTTCCGTTCGTTGAAACACAAGCAGGCGATATCTCTGCATATATCCCAACAAACGTTATCTCTATCACTGACGGACAGATCTTCCTGCAGTCTGACTTATTCTTCTCTGGTGTACGTCCAGCGATCAATGCCGGTCTTTCTGTATCACGTGTAGGTGGGTCCGCACAAATCAAAGCGATGAAGAAAGTATCAGGTACACTGCGTCTTGACTTGGCAGCATACCGTGAGCTTGAAGCATTCGCGCAATTCGGTTCCGATCTTGATAAAGCGACACAAGCGAAACTAAATCGTGGTGCCCGCACAGTAGAAGTACTGAAGCAGGATCTTAACAAACCGTTAAAAGTTGAAAAGCAAGTTATGATTCTTTATGCATTGACGAAAGGACACCTGGATGATATTCCAGTTGGAGATATCCGTCGTTTCGAAGAAGAATTCCTTAGCTGGTTAGATCGCAACCATACTGAGTTGTTAGACCATATTCGCACGACAAAAGGTCTTCCTGAAGATGATGCAATGAAAGCAGCTATCAACGAATTCAAGAAAACTTTTGCTAAGTCTGAATAATTGATTACCCAATAAACACTCCGGCAGGCCTTTGAGCATATAAGCACAAATGGCCCTGCCGTGTGTTTAAGGTAAGGTCTGAAACAATAAAAAGGGTGGTGAGAACCAGTGGCATCGTTACGCGACATTAAATCTCGTATAACTTCTACGAAAAAGACGAGTCAAATAACAAAAGCCATGCAAATGGTTTCTGCATCAAAGATGGCCCGTGCTGAAACGAATGCAAAAGCATTCGTTCCTTATATGGAGAAAATCCAGGAAGTGGTTTCATCCATCGCTCTTGGAAGCAAAGACGCATCCCATCCGATGTTAGTCTCCCGCCCCGTTAAAAAAACCGGCTACTTGGTCATCACGTCTGACCGCGGTTTAGCGGGAGCATATAACAGTAATGTTATACGACTTGTCCATAACACAATCAAAGAACGTCATTCATCCAATGATGAATTTGCTATAATCGCAATCGGCCGTATCGGAAGGGACTTTTTCCAAAAGCGTGATTACAATGTAATCGAAGGCATTACCGGTATCCCGGATCAGCCGAGCTTCTCCGATATTAAAGATATCGCGACCAAAGCAGTAGGCATGTTCTCTGACGGCGCATATGATGAGCTGTACTTATACTACAACCATTATGTGAGCGCCATTCAGCAAGATGTTACTGAAAAGAAAGTTCTGCCATTGACAGATCTTGATTCTTCAGCAAAATTGACATCTTATGAATTTGAACCTTCTGCAGAAGATATTTTAGAAGTACTGCTTCCTCAATATGCTGAGAGCTTGATTTACGGCGCATTGCTTGATGGTAAAGCCAGTGAGCACGCTGCCCGTATGTCTGCGATGAAGTCTGCAACGGATAACGCGAAGGAATTGATCAACAGTTTATCTCTTTCTTACAATCGCGCCCGTCAGGCAGCCATCACTCAGGAAATTACCGAAATCGTCGGTGGAGCAGCTGCATTGGAATAACACTTATAATAACGGCTGGAGGTTAATCCTGCCCAGCCTTTTCTTTAATATGTCGTCAAATGCTAGATAGGAGGGAAAAAGATGAACAAAGGACACGTTCTTCAAGTAATGGGTCCGGTTGTTGACGTTAAGTTCGAAAGCGGTCAACTGCCTGATATCTTTAACGCTCTTGTTGTCAAACAAGAAGCGAAAGCAGATGCTAAAGGCATCGATTTAACACTAGAAGTTGCCCTTCACCTAGGTGATGATACGGTCCGTACGATCGCGATGGATTCCACTGATGGATTGACTCGCGGAATCGAAGTGGCAGACACTGGAGCTCCTATCTCCGTTCCAGTTGGTGATGTCACTCTAGGACGTGTATTCAACGTACTTGGTGAAACAATTGACCTTGAAGAAGAAATCGATAAAAGTGCACGCCGTGATCCTATTCACAGAGAAGCACCTAAATTCGACCAACTTTCTACAGAGGTAGAAATCCTTGAAACGGGTATCAAAGTGGTAGACCTTCTTGCTCCATATATCAAAGGTGGTAAGATTGGACTATTCGGTGGTGCCGGTGTAGGTAAAACAGTATTAATCCAGGAGCTTATCAATAACATCGCCCAAGAGCATGGCGGACTTTCCGTATTCGCAGGTGTAGGTGAGCGTACTCGTGAAGGTAATGACCTTTACCACGAGATGAGCGATTCTGGCGTTATCAAGAAAACAGCAATGGTATTCGGTCAGATGAACGAGCCGCCGGGAGCACGTATGCGTGTTGCCTTGACTGGTTTGACTATGGCTGAATATTTCCGTGATGAGCAAGGACAGGACGTTCTTCTGTTCGTTGATAACATCTTCCGTTTCACGCAAGCAGGTTCTGAGGTTTCTGCCCTTCTAGGCCGTATGCCTTCAGCGGTTGGTTACCAGCCGACACTTGCAACGGATATGGGTCAATTACAGGAGCGTATCACATCTACTAACGTAGGTTCTGTTACATCGATCCAAGCAATCTATGTACCTGCGGATGACTACACGGATCCAGCTCCAGCAACGACTTTCGCTCACCTTGATGCAACAACAAACCTTGAGCGTAAGCTTTCTGAGATGGGTATCTACCCTGCGGTAGATCCGTTGGCATCAACTTCACGTGCACTTTCTCCTGAAATTGTTGGAGAAGAACACTACAATGTTGCACGTCAAGTACAGCAAACATTACAGCGTTATAAAGAACTTCAAGATATCATTGCGATCCTTGGTATGGATGAGCTTTCAGATGAAGATAAATTGATTGTTTCACGCGCACGCCGTGTTCAATTCTTCTTATCTCAAAACTTCCACGTTGCTGAACAGTTCACTGGCCAAAAAGGTTCATATGTTCAAGTCAAAGATACTGTTCAAGACTTCAAAGAGATTCTTGAAGGTAAATATGACCACATTCCAGAAGATGCATTCCGTCTAGTAGGTCCAATGAGCGACGTACTTAAAGCAGCAAAAGAGATGGGTGTAGAAGTATAATCAGGGACCAGGAGGGAATAAAATGAAGACATTAAAGGTCAATATTGTCACTCCCGATGGCCCAGTGTACGAATCTGAAGTGGAAATGGTAAGCACCAAAGCTCAGAGTGGTGAGCTTGGAATCCTTCCAGGACATATTCCAATGGTTGCTCCATGCAAAT
>NZ_ABCF01000085.1 GCF_000181495.1 Bacillus sp. SG-1 | reverse complement strand
TGCAGATGTTTATTTGAAATTAGAATACATGAACCCTGGAAGCAGTGTTAAAGACAGAATTGCCCTGGCGATGATTGAAGCCGCAGAAGAATCCGGCAACCTAAAATCAGGAGACACCATCGTGGAGCCGACTAGCGGTAACACAGGTATTGGCCTGGCGATGGTTGCTGCTGCCAAAGGGTATAAAGCGGTGCTCGTCATGCCTGATACAATGAGTATGGAAAGAAGAAACCTTCTTCGTGCTTATGGGGCAGAATTGGTTCTTACACCTGGTTCTGAAGGCATGGGCGGAGCAATCCGTAAAGCAGAAGAGCTGGCGAAAGAAAAAGGATTCTTCATGCCTCAGCAGTTCAAAAATGAAGCAAACCCTGAAGTTCACCGCAGAACGACAGGGAAGGAAATCGTAGATCAAATGGACAGCCTGGATGCTTTCATTTCAGGTATCGGTACAGGAGGTACAATCACTGGAGCTGGCCAGGTGCTGAAAGAGAACTTCCCGAATGTGAAAATCTACGCGGTCGAACCAGCTGATTCCCCTGTATTATCAGGAGGCAGTCCAGGACCACATAAGATACAGGGAATAGGGGCAGGTTTCGTTCCGGACATTTTGAACACCAATGTGTACGATGAAGTTATCACGATTCAAAATGAGGAAGCATTTGATTATGCCCGCCGTGCCGCTAAAGAAGAAGGAATCCTTGGAGGAATCTCTTCAGGTGCTGCCATCAGTGCTGCGCTCAAAGTGGCTAAGGAGCTTGGCAAAGGGAAGAAAGTCTTAGCCGTCATTCCAAGTAACGGTGAAAGATATCTAAGCACGCCGCTATATCAATTTGAAAATTAATCATCAAGGATCAGGATTATTCCTGGTCCTTTTTTTAGGCTCTTTTCTTAAACTTTGTTGTTTTTAATATAAATCACAAAAAAACAAAGCCATAATCCAAGGAAATATCTTGGTAAGCCAAAGAGAAAAGAGCTGCCCTCCCTGATCAGGGAGAAAAAGCTTTGTATCCAGGGGGGGGGAATCCGGCACTAGGGATTTTTCTGAAAGCAACAATCTAAACGAAAACAGCTTTTTTATGAGTTTTATGACCTGTTTTTGAAAAAGACAGGTAATAACGGGAGAAAGCCCATCTGTTGTCCCGGTCGCCAAGATTCCTAATGATTTCGTATATGTTAATAGAATAGTAAAAGTTGCTAATAGGGCTCCGAAACTTATTAATAGAACCCTATTAATTGCTGATTTAGGCCTATGAATACTTTTAAAATGCGGAAACTACCAGTCGCTAACTGTGCATTTTGACTACGAAACAATAGAGTTATTCATGTATGATGGAGGAAGAGAAAAACTAGGAGAGTGAACCATCCGTGGAGAACAAACAACTTCATTACGAAAAGATACGATCCTCGAAAGTAGATTTTTTTCTTGCCTATGAAATTCTGACGGCGGAACTTGATCATCATATTCTTCTTGAAAGCGGCCGGGGCGGAAAATACAGTATTGCCGGGTTTAATCCGGTAACCATTATAGATGCAAAAGATAATAGAGTAGAAATCCGTGAAAAAGGTAAAATGGAGTCCGTGAATGGTGATCCACTGGATGTTTTATACAGCCTCCTTCAAAAGCGGTACAAGGAAAGGGATCCCTCACTGCCTGATTTTCAAGGTGGAGCAATGGGATTCATCAGCTATGATTACGCCAGGCAGATTGAAAAGCTGGGAACAAGTGCGCAGGATGACCTGAAGACACCGGACCTCTTTTACATGGTGTTTAATCAATGGGCGGTATATGACCATGAAACGGAAGCAGTCTGGCTGATGGCTGATGAGGAAGGTACCGATACCTTTGAGGCCTTTCTTAATGAATGGAAGAAAGCATTGGGGCAGCCGCTTCCTGAGGAAACAGGTATTGAAAGTCCACTAACTGTTGACCGGTCGGTTTCCATGGATGAAGCAGAGTTCATCTCGGCGGTTGAAAAAATTCAAAATTATATTAAGGAAGGGGATGTCTTTCAGGTCAATCTTTCTGTAAGACAATCTCAGAAATTAGCAGCTTCCCCTTATGCGATATACAAAAAACTTAGGGAGCTTAACCCTTCCCCATTTATGAGCTATGTTCACACACCTGATTTTCAGATTGCTTCAGGTTCCCCCGAACTTCTTGTGAAGAAGAAAGGGAAAGAGGTAAGTACAAGGCCGATTGCAGGCACCAGGTCCCGCGGAGAAAATGAAATCGAAGACCAGAGGCTCGCGGATGAATTGATCCATAATGAAAAGGAACGGGCAGAGCATGTCATGCTTGTGGATCTCGAGCGGAATGATCTCGGGCGGGTTTGTCAGTACGGAACAGTAGAAGTGAATGAATTTATGGTGATAGAGAAGTATTCACACGTGATGCATATCGTTTCTAACGTTAGAGGGACGATTGCTAATAATAAGAATGGCAAAGATCTAATACGGTCTGTTTTCCCGGGAGGCACCATAACAGGGGCACCAAAGGTAAGGACTATGGAGATTATTGAAGAGCTTGAGCCGGTGAGAAGGGGAATCTATACAGGGTCCATCGGCTGGATCGGCTTTAATGGTGATATGGAGCTGAACATCGTCATCCGGACGTTGTTTGCGAAAGAAGGACAGGCCTATATTCAGGCGGGAGCCGGCGTCGTCATTGATTCGAACCCCCGACATGAATACAAGGAATCCTTAAAAAAAGCAAAAGCAGTTTGGAAAGCAAAAGAACTGGCAGAGGGTGCACTCAAATGATATTAATGATTGATAACTTTGATTCTTTCACTTATAACATCGTTCAGTATCTAGGAGAGCTGGGCGAAGAGATTGTTGTTAAACGGAATAACGAAATCAACATTGCCGAAATTGAGCTGCTGGCCCCGGATTATCTAATGATATCTCCAGGGCCGTGCACCCCGAATGAAGCAGGAATCAGCCTCGAAGCAATTCAGTATTTTTCAGGGAAGATTCCGATATTTGGAGTCTGTCTTGGGCACCAGGCAATTGCCCAGGTATTTGGTGGAGAAGTGGTCAAAGCTGAAAAACTGATGCACGGCAAAACATCTTCCGTCACACATGACGGGAAGACAACTTTTGAAGGCCTGTCTAACCCGTTTCAAGCAGGACGTTACCATTCCTTGATTGTTAAAAAAGAAACACTGCCGGATTGTCTGGAGATCACAGCCGAAACAGATGCTGAAGAAATTATGGCCATTCGCCATAAACACCTTCCAATCGAGGGTGTTCAGTTCCATCCGGAATCCATTATTACTGAGGAAGGAAAACAGCTTCTTGCAAATTTCCTCAACACCTATAAAAAAACAGCAATGCCAGTTTAGGAGGACCACAATGTGTACTTGTTTTTAAACGGAAAAATCGTGCATAAAGGAAAAGCGGCAATTTCTCCTTTTGACCATGGCTTTTTATACGGCATGGGCCTTTTTGAAACGATGAGGACATACGGAGGTCACCCTTTTTTGCTGGACGATCACTTAAAACGGCTTCAAAGCGGCTTGGATACGTTGCATATTGAATTGGAGCTGAACACCTTGGATATTCCCGGCATGATTTCTTCCCTTTCAGAGAAGAATGGCTTGCCGGACTCTTATCTCCGGTTGAACATTTCTGCAGGTGAAGGAGAAATAGGCCTTCGGACAGCTCCTTACGAAAGGCCGAACATCATGCTGATCCAGAAAGAGCTGCCGCCATTGGTGCCGCTGAGAGAAAAGGAAGCGGTTTTACTGAAGTTGGCGAGAAATACTCCTGAAACCGCGGTGAGACTTAAATCTCATCACTACTTCAATAATATCGCGGCAAAAAGAGAAATTGGCGATGCCCCTGATAAAGAAGGATTGTTTTTAACGAAAGAGGGCTATATTGCGGAAGGCGTCACATCCAACATCTTTTGGGTGACAGATGGGACACTTTATACACCATCCTTGGAGACGGGGATATTGAATGGGGTTACAAGGGAGTATATCATTGAGGTATCCAAGAAGTTAGGGATTCCTAGCGAGACGGGTTTATATCAGCCTGAGGCCCTTCTTCATTCCAATGAAGCATTTTTTACAAACTCTGTTCAGGAAATTGTTCCTATTCATTCTTTTTCAGGACAAACCTACCCTGGCAAACAGGGAGAAATAACAAAAGCATTCTATAATCATTATCAGCATGATGCAAGAGTGTTATTTTCCAAAAACGAACTACACGGGAGCTGATTCACATGACTTCACTGATCAAAGCCGGACCTTATCAGCTTGACTATCAAAAAAGAACATTAGTAATGGGAATACTAAATGTCACACCTGATTCCTTTTCTGATGGTGGCAGATACAATGCGTTGGAACAAGCGGTTCAGCGTGCAAAGGAGATGGTCGCTGAGGGAGCTGACATTATTGATGTCGGCGGTGAATCAACCAGGCCCGGCCATGAACCGGTATCAGAAGAAGAGGAAATCCAAAGGGTCTGCCCTATCATTGAAGCGATCTCCAGAGAAGTGGATGTTGCCATTTCCATAGATACCTACAAATCAGGCACCGCTAGAAAAGCACTGGAAGCGGGTGCACATATCATCAATGATGTCTGGGGTGCCAAAAGGGATAAAAAGATTGCTGATGTGGCTGCGGAGTTCGGTGCACCAATCATCCTAATGCATAATCGTGAAAACATGGACTACAGTGATTTCATTAACGACGCACTGGAAGATGTAAAAGTAAGTGTGGAAATTGCCCTGGAAGCAGGGGTGCCGAGGGAGAACATCATCTTAGATCCAGGTATCGGTTTTGCCAAAGACCTTAAACTCAATCTTGAAATGATGAGAAACCTTGACCGCCTGGTGGACGTTGGCTTTCCGGTCCTGCTGGCCACTTCAAGAAAAAGGATGATTGGATCAGTCCTCGATCTCCCGGTTGAAGAGCGGATGGAGGGGACGGGTGCGACTGTCTGCTTCGGTATTCAAAAGGGGTGCCAGATGGTGCGCGTTCATGATGTGAAAGAAATGAAAAGGATGGCTGTGATGATGGACGCCATGCTCGGAAAGGGTGAATATCGTGGATAAAATCAAAGTGAATGAAATGGAGTTTTACGGCTATCATGGAGTATTCCCGGAGGAAACCAAGCTTGGACAGAGGTTTCGCATCAGTCTGTCACTTGAAATCGACCTTTCGGAAGCAGGTAGAAGCGATGATATCCAAGACTCTGTCAATTACGGTGATGTTTATTCTTTGTGCAAGGAAGTTGTGGAAGGAAAACCTTATAAACTGCTAGAGGCGCTGGCCGAAAAATTGGCTGAGCGGATTCTTCACGATTTTACGAAAGTTAAAAACTGTACGATAGAGGTTATCAAACCTGATCCGCCGATTCCTGGGCATTATCGTTCGGTATCAGTCGAAATCACCAGGGGGCGCTGACATGAAATCAATCGCATACCTTTCACTAGGGTCAAATGTGGGTGACAGGGAACAATATTTGAAAGATGCCGTCAAATTATTAAACGATCACCATGAAATTGAAGTGACAAGGGTTTCCTCCATCTATGAAACCGATCCGGTGGGATTTACAGAACAAGGTGAATTCTTGAACTTAGTGGTGGAAATCAGGACGTCTCTGCCTGCTGAAACCCTTCTCCGTCAGTGTCTTCAAGTTGAAAAGGATCTTGGAAGGGAGCGGGAATTCCGGTGGGGACCGCGAATAATCGACCTTGACATTTTACTCTATAATCATGAAAATATTGAAACAGAAGAACTAATGGTTCCTCATCCGCGGATGCATGAACGCAGCTTCGTGCTGGTGCCTCTGACGGAACTGTCCCAGACAATCAAACATCCCAAGTTCAATACCACTATGATGGCTCTTCTAGATGAAATACCTGATAAAGAAGGAGTTCGGTTATGGAAACAGATAAGTGGGGAAGACGTATACGTGCATTCAGAAAGCTGAAAGGCTTGACGCAGGAGGGACTGGCCAGGAAAATCGGCATCTCCGTTTCTGTTCTGGGGGAAATTGAGAGGGGCAGCCGTCTGCCTACAGAAGATTTTCTTGATAAGGTAGCGGAAATCCTGGTAGTCCCGCGCGGAGAACTTGAACCTTCTGACGATAATTAAAAATGAAAAACCAAGTGGTTCTTGCCCGGCGGCATGCAGCTGTAACTGGAGGACGGAGGCTTAAATGCACCCGGTCCTCTTTTTTGATTACAATCCAGGTGGTCGCAAAATTCCGCTGATAGAACAGGTTGCCCCTGAAGAAAATGGAGAATCCTCTTCACATAATGCTTTGTAAAGACGCCTATTTTTATATCGTTTTTTATAAAAACACAACCTTTTTCAATTTAAAAGACCTTTAGGGGTGTTCGAATTACATATATTGTGTAAAATAGTAGGGTATAAAATCATATAGCTAATTTAAACGGCTCTTCTCGTAGAAATTTGTTGAAAGTGAGTTACTAAGAAGAGATATTTCTGTGAATACGGCAACTTTCAAATACCATGGAAAAGGGCTCGCGACCATGCTGCATTCGTATTCGGTATTGCTTCGGTGCAACAATTAATTCGAAAACAGCTTTATTTAAAACTAGCAGATAGAACAGGAGTGAAAGTAATGAGTCACGAAGAAATCAATGACCAGCTGCGGGTGAGACGTGAAAAGATGGAAAACCTTCGTCAAAAAGGGTTAGATCCATTTGGTAAACGTTTCGATCGTTCACATACTTCACAAGAAATCAAAGAGCAATTTGATTCTTTCACAAAAGAGGAACTGGAAGAGAAAGAGGCTTCCATAACAATCGCAGGAAGAATCATGACGAAAAGAGGAAAAGGAAAAGCGGGCTTTGCCCATATCCAGGACCTCGCAGGCCCAAATCCAGATTTACGTGCGCAAAGATGCTGTCGGTGAAGATGAGTATGAAATCTTTAACACGGCTGACCTTGGGGATCTTATCGGTGTTACTGGAACGGTATTCAAAACAAAAGTAGGGGAACTTTCCATTAAAGCGAAGGAGTTCATCCTTCTGACAAAAGCGTTAAGACCCCTTCCTGAAAAATTCCACGGCTTAAAAGATGTTGAACAGCGTTATCGCCAAAGATATCTTGATTTGATCACGAGCCAGGAGAGTAAACAGACTTTCATCGCCCGAAGCAAAATCATCCAATCTATGAGAAGGTACCTGGACAACAACGGATACCTTGAAGTGGAAACACCGATGATGCATGCGATTGCCGGAGGAGCATCCGCACGGCCTTTCATCACTCATCATAATGCTCTTGATATGCAGCTATACATGCGTATCGCGATCGAACTTCACCTGAAAAGGCTGATTGTCGGCGGCTTGGAGAAAGTATATGAGATCGGAAGAGTGTTCCGTAATGAGGGTGTATCTACACGCCACAATCCGGAATTCACTATGATCGAGCTTTATGAAGCATATGCTGACTATCGTGACATCATGGCACTGACTGAAAACCTGATTGCTCATATTGCAAAAGAAGTATTCGGTTCTACTACTGTTCAGTACGGTGACTATGAAGTGAACCTTGAACCACAATGGGCACGTCTTCATATGGTAGATGCCGTTAAAGAGCATACGGGTGCAGACTTCTGGAAGGAAATGAGCGATGAGGAAGCTCACGCCCTTGCAAAAGAGCATGGTATCGAAGTGAAACCAACTATGCAATATGGTCATATCCTTAATGAATTCTTTGAGCAAAAGGTAGAGGACAAACTGATTCAGCCGACATTCATTTACGGCCACCCGGTAGAGATCTCTCCACTGGCGAAGAAGAATGACGAAGACGGACGTTTCACTGATCGATTTGAACTGTTTATCGTAGGACGTGAACATGCGAATGCCTTTACTGAGTTGAATGATCCTATCGATCAGAGAGAAAGGTTCGAATCTCAGTTGAAAGAAAGAGAAGAAGGAAACGATGAAGCTCATATGATGGATGATGACTTCATTGAAGCACTTGAATACGGAATGCCTCCAACAGGAGGACTTGGAATTGGTATCGACCGTCTGGTCATGCTACTGACCAATTCACCATCTATCCGTGACGTGCTGTTATTCCCATTAATGAGGCATCGCGATTAATATTTTCAGCTCTGGCTGCTTTCAGCCGGAGCTTTTTTTATATTTTATTAAAAAAAGTGTTGCATGGTCTCTAAATAGGTGGTATATTATTATCTGTTGCCGCGAAACACAGCGGAAAACAAAAAAACATTTTAAAAAAGTTGTTGACTCAGCTTTTGAAAGATGTTAAGATAATCAAGTCGCCAAAAACGAGCGACGAAATTTGAACCTTGAAAACTGAACAAAACAAGACAAAACGTCAACGTTAATCTAGTAAGAACCTGGTTCTTACAAAGTTGCTAACACTTTAATTAGCAGGCTGAAAACATAGTTTCAGCATCAATGAGCAAGTCAAACTTCTTTCGGAGAGTTTGATCCTGGCTCAGGACGAACGCTGGCGGCGTGCCTAATACATGCAAGTCGAGCGGACTGATGGGAGCTTGCTCCCTGGTGTCAGCGGCGGACGGGTGAGTAACACGTGGGTAACCTGCCTGTAAGACTGGGATAACTCCGGGAAACCGGGGCTAATACCGGATAGTTCTTTTCCTCGCATGAGGAAGAGTGGAAAGGTGGCTTTTAGCTACCACTTACAGATGGACCCGCGGCGCATTAGCTAGTTGGTGAGGTAACGGCTCACCAAGGCAACGATGCGTAGCCGACCTGAGAGGGTGATCGGCCACACTGGGACTGAGACACGGCCCAGACTCCTACGGGAGGCAGCAGTAGGGAATCTTCCGCAATGGACGAAAGTCTGACGGAGCAACGCCGCGTGAGTGATGAAGGTTTTCGGATCGTAAAGCTCTGTTGTTAGGGAAGAACAAGTGCCGTTCAAATAGGGCGGCACCTTGACGGTACCTAACCAGAAAGCCACGGCTAACTACGTGCCAGCAGCCGCGGTAATACGTAGGTGGCAAGCGTTGTCCGGAATTATTGGGCGTAAAGCGCGCGCAGGCGGTCTCTTAAGTCTGATGTGAAAGCCCACGGCTCAACCGTGGAGGGTCATTGGAAACTGGGGGACTTGAGTACAGAAGAGGAAAGTGGATTTCACGTGTAGCGGTGAATGCGTAGATATGTGGAGGACACCAGTGGCGAAGCGACTTTCTGGTCTGTAACTGACGCTGAGGCGCGAAAGCGTGGGGAGCAAACAGGATTAGATACCCTGGTAGTCCACGCTGTAAACGATGAGTGCTAAGTGTTAGAGGGTTTCCGCCCTTTAGTGCTGCAGCTAACGCATTAAGCACTCCGCCTGGGGAGTACGGTCGCAAGACTGAAACTCAAAGGAATTGACGGGGGCCCGCACAAGCGGTGGAGCATGTGGTTTAATTCGAAGCAACGCGAAGAACCTTACCAGGTCTTGACATCCTCTGACAACCCTAGAGATAGGGCTTTCCCCTTCGGGGGACAGAGTGACAGGTGGTGCATGGTTGTCGTCAGCTCGTGTCGTGAGATGTTGGGTTAAGTCCCGCAACGAGCGCAACCCTTGATCTTAGTTGCCAGCATTAGGTTGGGCACTCTAGGATGACTGCCGGTGACAAACCGGAGGAAGGTGGGGATGACGTCAAATCATCATGCCCCTTATGACCTGGGCTACACACGTGCTACAATGGACGGTACAAAGGGCAGCAAGACCGCGAGGTTTAGCAAATCCCATAAAACCGTTCTCAGTTCGGATTGCAGGCTGCAACTCGCCTGCATGAAGCTGGAATCGCTAGTAATCGCGGATCAGCATGCCGCGGTGAATACGTTCCCGGGCCTTGTACACACCGCCCGTCACACCACGAGAGTTTGTAACACCCGAAGTCGGTGAGGTAACCTTTTGGAGCCAGCCGCCTAAGGTGGGACAGATGATTGGGGTGAAGTCGTAACAAGGTAGCCGTATCGGAAGGTGCGGCTGGATCACCTCCTT
>NZ_ABCF01000086.1 GCF_000181495.1 Bacillus sp. SG-1 | reverse complement strand
AGGGGGGAGCCGCAATGCCAAAGGGTGAAGGAAAGTTAATCGCACAAAACAAGAAAGCGAGACATGATTTTACCATTGAAGAAACTTACGAAGCCGGACTGGTGCTGCAAGGGACAGAAATCAAAGCGATCAGAGCCGGACGTGTGAATCTTAAAGATTCCTTTGCAAGAATCCAGCAAGGAGAAGTATTCGTGCATAACATGCACATCAGTCCTTACGAGCAGGGAAACCGTTACAATCACGAGCCGCTCAGGACACGCAAGCTGCTTCTTCATAAGAAACAGATTGCCACGCTGATCGGTGAAACAAAAGAAGCAGGGTATTCTCTTGTACCGTTAAAGCTGTATATTAAAAATGGAGTCGCCAAGCTGTTGATTGGTCTTGCAAAAGGTAAGAAGAAATACGACAAGCGTGAGGATCTGAAACGCAAAGATGCAAATCGGACAATACAGCGTGAACTTGCTCAGCGCCAGAAAGGTAATTACTGATTAACGTAATTTACCATAAGCCTATCCGTTGCAAATTACTGCAGATTTGTTATAATAATATTAGTCGCAAGGTAATTACGCGGCAGCAAGAACAACTGAATAAGTGACTGAGCTTAACTTATTCTGCCCGTTCTTCCCTTTAGTTCTTTTTGCGGATAGCGAAAAGTAACTTCCATCATGGGGACGTTACGGATTCGACAGGGATAGTTCGAGCTTGAGTTGCGAGCCGTGGGGATCGTCCACGATAAAACGTCAACGCCAATAATAACTGGCAAAACTAACAATAACTTCGCTTTAGCAGCGTAAGCTAGCTTAGCGGTTCCTCCCTCCATCGCCCATGTGGTAGGGTAAGGGACTCACTTTCAGTGGGCTACGCCGGATTCCACCGTCTGAGGATGAAGGAAGAGATTAACCAGACTAGCTGCACGGACGCCCGTCGATAGGCAGAAGTTGCAGCGAACTCGCGAATATATCGACTACGCTCGTAGATGCTTAAGTGGCGATATGTCTGGACGTGGGTTCGATTAATTATTAGTCGCCTTGTATGGCAACATACAAGTGAAAATTTGGCTTTATCGGTGAAACCTAAGTCACATTGGTGATAAGGCAATGCCGAGCGGTATGTGGAGCAATCCAACAGCCGTGTATCGACTCATAGGCTGCCCCAGCGGTAGTACTAGGATGCGGGTTCCTGCCTGAACCTCAGGTAAAATATTCAATTCGCATAATACGCCAAAGGACCTTGATTAAGGTTCAAGATATAGTCAGTGCCATGTCGAAAGCATGGAATAGCACGTCCCACCGTCTCCACCAAATACATATTTGGTGGTTTTTATTTGTGAAAAATCCTCTTAAATGTTGAAAAAGTCCTCTTCAAATTGCAATTTTTCTTTCAAAGCTGATCGGCTATACTTTCCGTTTCTCTTGGTAACTCTCTCATAGTGATTCAAGATCCATAAGGCTCTTTGTTTCTTTTTACTAACTCTTAGATAAGGATGAATTTTTCTTAAGATATAAAGAACTTCTTTTTTTGATTTGTAAACTAATGTGTAGGAGTTTTTGTGGCGTTCAGGTTTGTAGTTCTTTTTATTGTTGATGCTCCCCCCTGCTAGCTCTTTAAGGTAGACAAGAAGTTCTCTGTCGGTTGAAGCAATACTAATAATTGGACGTCGATGTTCGTTTTCGTGCAATCTTGTCAATGATATGGAGCCCTCTCCATCAATAATCCCTGCAAAATAAGCTGCTTCCCAATCTTTCAACACCACTCACCCTTCCTATATTTTCTTTCTTTTATAATAACTATTAAAACAATAGTATGAAAAGCAATGAGTCTTTGTATGGATGACCAGTATGTTGAAAGTGTAATGACAGAAGGGCTTAACGAAGCAAGCAACATTTTGTTAAAATCTCCCCCTTTTTTAATATCCGCCATATGGTATGATTTATTAGGTAATTCTATCAGGAGGCATTTATATGTTGGATATTAATCAATTCGATTCCTTTAACAATTCGTCCTTAAAAATAGATAAGGAATTTCCTTCATGCCCCTTAGAGGGTCAATTTGAGCAAATGATTCCGATCTTGAAAGAGAAAGGCGGAAATCATTTAACACATTTAGCCTTTTTGAAAGATAAAGAAGTTTTTTGGGCTAAAGACGAGACAGTTTTTATCGTATATAGACAGATTGCGAACAAATTGGTTGTGTTGGGAGACCCTATTGGAAGTGAGGGTAATATCGGAAATTCCATCAAGGAATTTTGTGAATATAGCGACAGCCAAGGGTTGAAGCCTGTTTTTTATCAAATCAGTACGAAATATATGTCCTATTATCATGACTCAGGTTACAGATTCATCAAACTAGGGGAGGAAGGGCTGGTCCATCTCGAAAGGTTTACGATGTCCGGCAAGCAGAACGGAAATCTTCGGAACAGAATGAATCATTTTGAACGCAATGGCATTACATTTGAAGTCATTCATCCCCCTTTCGATAAAGAGTTACTTGCCGAAATGACATTTGTCTCAAATTCATGGCTGGGAAACCAAAAGGAGAAGGCTTTTTCGGTTGCATCCTTCCGGGAAGACTATGTTTCCAGGTTCCCCATAGCCGTTTTGTGGGATTGTGAAGGCAAGCTTATCGCTTTCTCAACTCTTGCACCCAATTTCAAGGACAGCGTCAGCATTGATTTAATGAGAAGGGTTTCAGATAGTCCTCCAGGTACGATGGCTGTATTGTTTATTCATATCTTTAATTGGGCAAAAGCTCAAGGCTTTAAAACGTGCAGCCTGGGGATGTCGCCGCTTGCTAACGTCGGTAACTGCAGCCATTCCCTAACTACTGAAAAGGTCATCAGGCTCGCCTATCTCTACGGCAACTCTCTGTATAATTTCAGAGGACTGAAGGCATTCAAGGACAAGTTTTCAACGAACTGGGAGCCAAAGTATCTGGCTTACAAGAAAACGATTCTACCGATTGCATTCGTCCAGCTGCTTTTGCTGATCAACGGTAAACCGCGTGTGAAGTTCCTTCAGGAAAGAAGATAAGGAGTTTTTCTTGTGACACCTTTCACTGAAAATGTAGTAAATATTATTAAGAGCATTCCTACTGGACGTGTGATGACGTATGGACAGATAGCAGGATTGGCCGGGAGCCCCCGAGCCGCCCGCCAAGTGGTGAGAATTCTTCATTCCATGAGCGGAAAATACAAATTGCCCTGGCATCGTGTCATCAATGCTAAGGGGCAGATCGCTCTCCAGGATGATGAGGCCTTTTATGAGCAGAAGATGAACTTAGAAATGGAAGGCGTTGAAGTCGGCCTTCATGGGAAAATTAATTTAGAAAAATACCGGTGGAACCCCAATAGTTAAGGCATTTTCTTGAAAAAGGAAAGTGTCTTTTTTTATATTACTTATTGGATAAATATGCTAAAATATATCAAAAACTTTATTGTGAATTGAGGAGCAGGAATGAATACTGTCTGGACAATTGGAATTTTGTTATTTGTCATTATTGGGGCTGTATCAGTAGGGAAGCAGATTAAAAAATTATCGCCGGTGGAAAAAGAGGAGCTAAAGACTGAACTGAAAAATCCATTGGTTCTCATAGCGGGATTGATCCCTTTGGGTGGACTGCTCGTCTATGTTTCTTTTGCATTTCAGTATGTTGCACTGAGAGTGATTGCATTCATTCTGATTGGCGTTGGCCTGATTATTGAGGGTGCAGTACTCTCAAAGCAAACGTCAAAAGGGTCAGTTCTCGTGGTTCTTGGTTCTGCCACTGTTCTCATTACAGGTTTCTTTGTAACAAAGTCGTACTGGTAAAATAGAGAGTAAAAGAGTGGTAGGAAAGTTCCGGTGTGAGTACTTCTTCCTTATGGTTCAATGGTTTTTGGATTGAACCATAAACCGTTATAATGAAGACAAGTACTTATGAAAGGAAGATGATAATGGAAGGCTTCTTGAATATAGTGTTTGGGTATGTCATTTTAGCGGTTCCTGCTTTAATCATAGTGTTATTATTCAGAAGAAAGTCCAAGAAGGATCTGGAGAAATTTGATGAAAGTAAATATCAGGTCCTTGATCATGATGATGAAAAATAGAGACAGTGACATAAGCGGTCAGCTTAATCGAGCCTGCATCCAAGCAGGCAAAACCCATCCGTAAATCTTTCCGGATGGGTTTTAAGTTTCAGATTGATAACAGTTCTTTATTGTTTTCGGTGATTGAAATATGCCCTTTTGACAGGCTGATATTAGTGTCTGATATAGAAGCAAGGTTGACATCATGAGTGACTACAATCACACATTTACCATCTCTATGAGCCAGTTCCTTAAATAGGGAAATGATCTCTGTTGCAGTGTCTTCATCAAGGTTTCCTGTCGGCTCGTCTGCGACAATGAGGCGGGATTGGCAGGAAAGGGCACGTGCAATCGAAACCCTTTGCTGCTGGCCGCCGCTCAATGTCAATACCTTCTGTCTTGCCTGTTTATCTGTGATCCCGACTTTGGCCAGCATTTCTGAGGCAAACTGCTTTTTGTTTTTCTCAGCTGAACCGGTAATTTCCATGGCGGTAACCACGTTTTGCAGTGCAGTCATATAAGGGAGTAGATTATAGGACTGAAAGACGATAGAGACATGTTTATTACGAAAATTGGAAAGACCGACCTTTCGGATGTCATTCCCTTGGTATAAGATTGTCCCTTCTTTCGGAGTGTCGAGTCCGCCTGCAAGGGAGAGCATCGTTGTTTTTCCGGACCCGGATGGACCGGTAATGGTATAGAATCGCCCGGATTCAAACGTGATGGTAATGCCTTTTAATATTTCCTGCTTTTGATTCTCCTGCTTGTACCAATAACGAATGTCCTTAAATTCAAGTATGGAACTCATAGAATTCTCTCCTTTAATCTTGCTTAGTTAAAATAGTTTTTGGCTGAAGTCGTAAGATGGACAAAGAGGGAATCAGGGCAGACAGGAAGGCGATGAATAAACCAATTCCTGCAAGCATCCCAAAGTCCTCAGGGGTTACTTCGATTGAAAGTTCATCAACAGGCTCGGCTTGCTGATTCATCTGACCGGCCATACCTCCACCGAAACCTCCCCGCAATCCCCCGTTTCGGAATGAATCCGGCACATTTGCTTCCTCAGCCTGCTGTATTTCCTGTGTTAAAAGCTGCTCACCGATTTTCCCGGCAACGAGGTTTCCGCTAAACGTTGATAAACCGAGCGCCAGTATGGCAATAGCCGTTATTTCGACGATGAACTGGCCAATGAGTTTCCACCTTTTTTCTCCTATCGCCATCAATACCCCCATCTCATATTTCCGCTCGCGGATGGACATCATGACAAGAAGTCCGAGGATAATTGCACCTGAGGCAGCCACTAGGTATACGACATTCTTGGAAAAAGAAGCGACGTTTTCAATTGGACCGACCATTTGCTGATAAAGCTGATCATTGGCATCCAAAGTAAAGACTTCAAAATCGATGGAACTGTTCTGTTTGGCTTCACTGACAAAGGAATCAACTTCTGCCGGATCCTTCAAGTGGTAGACCGCCCTGTCGATAGTGTTCTCATACTCTGTACCTTTCAGGGAGGAAGCGGCTGTAAACGGAACATAAATCTTATTGTATGGACTCATGAACGCAAAATTCATTCCCTGTCCGGAGTCCTCTACAGCTGACGTTTCATAGATTCCGACGATCTCCAATTCACTCGTAATGGCCTCCTCATTGACAGATGCTACCGTCAACGTGTCACCGACCTTCAATTCATTTTCATCAGCAAGCATCTTTTCAATGACCGAAAAATTGCTATTCGCATCCTCTTCTGTCAGGTGTCTCCCATCCACAAGTGTGGCAGTCTCATCCATAAATTCTTGAACTGAATCCGTAAAGACCACCCCTTGAATGGATACATCGGCCTCAAACATCCGGTTTCCATCCATAGCAGGCATTCTCCCTTCCTGTGTCTGGCTGGAATCACCAGAGCTGTCTTCGCTCTCAATCACTTGAAAACTTTCTGCTATTGCATTGGTTGATGAGTAGAAGTTATAGGCTTTGATTTGTGGGTAGTCTTTCAACTCCTGAGCGGCACCGACTGAGATCGGTGACTGTTCAATCCTCTGCCTGCTTCCTTCCGCTTGCATTTGTTCTCTTAATTTTTCCATATCTGTCTGCAAAGTGACCTCTGCCCCAAGCTGCTGTCTGGCGAGTTCACCGGATTTAACAGCAGCTGTTTGAATCGTGATTCCCGATAATACCAACACACAAATCACTGTAAAAACAATTAACTGGAGCAAGCTTTTCCCTTTTCGGGCGGATACGCTCAAAAAAGCACGTTTAATAAAGTTCATATCATATCTCCTCTTCTATAATCTTCCTTCGTTTCCAATCATATTGGGAAGATATGTCCAAACTATGTCCGAACTATTTCAGAAAAAAGAAACATGAAAAGAGTTAGAGGGCGGGGCACTCAGCTCGAAAAACAGGCTTCTATTATTGTGTGAATTTTTTTGGAACTGGAAGCTCTATGGAATAGTCCGCAATTTTACAGAAGCAGCAAAAATATGGTCCATTTCCCCAAGAGATTGGCCATATTTACCAGACTTAGATAAAAGCATGGTGCATTCCTCTAACTTTTGCATAAAAAAGATTGAAGTTAACGTTAACGTCAATGGTAAAATATAATTATCTAAAAATTCAGATACAGGATGATCTCAGTGAACTATACAATATCACAGCTTGCAGAAGAATTTGAGTTGACGACAAGAACAATCAGGTACTATGAAGAGCTGAATCTTCTGATCCCTAGACGGAATGAAAGCGGAAGGAGGGTGTACTCCAGAAAAGAATACGCCCGCTTGAAGCTGATTCTGCGTGGCAAACGGTACGGGTTCTCGTTGGAAGAAATCAAGGAAATGATCCATCTTTTCGACCGGGACCGGAGCGGAAAGGCACAGCTGGAGAGGACCATTGAATTTGGCAATCAAAAAATTGAGGAGGTGGTAGATAGGATAAAAGAGCTTGAAACCATGAAACAAGATTTAGTAAAACTGCGTGATGATTTTGTGAGAAGACTTGAGCATTTGGAGAGAGAAGAAAAATAAAGCGAGGTAATTCGATGAATAGAATTAAAAACTTTTACCTGGAAGATCCTCATTTCATCAACCTCCTCAATAGTTCAATGAATGAGGAAATGAGAGAGTGGGCTCATAAGGAACTGATAGAATTCGGCAGGATGTGTGCCGGGGAAATTGACGAACGGGCTGTACATACAGACCGTGAAGGCCAGCCGCGATTAATTAAATATGACCGTTTCGGAGAGGATATTTCTGAAATCTGGGTGAATGAAGGCTATAAACAAACCGTAAAAGATACGTATAACAAAGGGATTGTCGGTTATATCCATAAGGAAATCCCGGAGCTTGGGAGGAAAGGTAATTATCTATATTCTTATGCCCAGGGGTATTTGCTTTCGCAGTCTGAACCAGGGTTCTACTGTCCTGTCACCTTGACGATGGCAACGGCTTACCTTTTGGAACACTATGCCAGTGAGGAAATCAAAGACCGTTTTCTTCCTCATGTCCTTTCAACAGGAGAAGTTGAGTTGTATGAAGGAGCCACTTTCCTGACAGAGCGGCAGGGAGGGTCGGATGTCGGTGCGAATGACACCAAAGCGGTTAAGAGTGGTGAATCCTATCGTCTTTATGGAGAAAAGTATTTTGCCTCCAATTCCGGGATGTGCGGAGTCGCGATGGTGCTTGCCAGGATGGAAGGAGCAAAACAAGGATCAAAGGGGCTCAGTTTGTTTGCTGTGCCTTGGAGAAAAGAAGATGGGAAACTAAACGGGATTAAAATTAGAAGATTGAAAGACAAACTGGGGGTCCGGGCGGTACCATCAGCGGAAGTGGAGTTTGACGGTGCAGAAGCTTTTCTGGTAGGTGAAGCTTCAAGAGGGATTCACTATATGATGGAGGCGCTCAATCTATCGAGAGTCTGCAATGCGATTGCCTCGATCGGGATCATGAGGCGTGCCTATATGGAAGCAAGGAATTATGCTTTTCACAGGGAAGCATTCGGTAAGAAACTAGCAGAATACCCGATGGTGAAAGAAACGTTGACGAATTTAGCCGTCAAGCAGGAAATTGAAACGAGTGCCGTATTTTCTCTAGTCGAATTGTTTGATAAGGTAATGTCGCATGAACACCCTGTCTCGGAAAAAGAAATGGTTTTAAACAGGCTGCTCATAGCACTGTTAAAAAAAGAAACGGCAGAACAGGCCATTCATTTCTCTCATGAGGCAATTGAGATGCATGGCGGAAATGGGTTTATCGAAGATTTCGTCTTGCCCAGACTTTTGCGGGATGCCCAGGTCCTCACGGTTTGGGAAGGAACAGCCAACATTCTTGGCTTGGAAATACTTCGTCTGATGAACAGGCATAAAGCGCACATGCTGTTCATAGAGGAAATGAGGAAAAAGCTGAACAGTGTGTCCGCGTCTTTAGACTCCTTAAAGAAACCTGTCATTGGCGGGCTGAATGAGCTGGAGGAACTGACAGAGTATGTCGCCGCTTCAGCTGAAGACGTACAAACCTTCCATGCCAAAAAAATCGGTAACCGCATGACAGCCGTCTATGAAAGCTGGATCAGCTTAAAAGAAGCATCAGAGGGCGGGGAAAGAGAACGGGCGAAAGCGGAAATCTTTATTGAAAAAACGTGGAGCCCGCATCTTCTTGATAAAGAGATGAAGTCTGTCTCCTATTTTGACTTGATCTGCGGCCACCAGTTGACCTCAGTGAAATAAGATGAACCCCCGCACCTTGTGTGGGGGGTTATTGAATGTATGAAGCAATTCGATTGTTCATTTCAAGGTGCTTCTCCAGCAGCCTTTCATTAAGGCGCTAGTACTTTTCTTAGCTCGCTTTCTCAGCAAGCACTGTTTCTTTTAACTGACAATACTTCCAGTAGAAAAGCGCCGTAGCCGAAATGGAAATAACTCCAAACATAAGAGTCATGTTCTGCAATCCCATGAGATCGAGGAACAAGCCAGTCATAAGCAGCACCACTTGGAAGATCAATCTGTCCAACATGTTTCTGAACGAGAAAAACCGCCCGTGAAACTCTTTTGGGATACGTGTTTGAAAAATGGTTGCAGCTGTCGGGAAAAAGCAGCCGACTGCAAATCCGAATACAATGAAGGCCACTACGGAGATGACAGCGTGATCAGCGAAGAACAAAAGCATTTGTGCCAACCCGATAATAAATGAGAATAGGAACAAAATGATATAGGGTGACAGCTTATCGCTGATTTGTTTTACAATGAAGGCCCCCAGCATAAAGGCAATCCCTTCAGAAGTATAGATCCAACCCTTGATGGCCGAACTATCCTGAAGTTCACTAATATTAATAACCATCAAGTTGAAGCCGCCGATAAATAACAAAGGAATGAGTGTCATGATCAAGGTCATCATGACGATCGGAAGTCCTTTGATAATCGGAAACACTTCCTTGAAGCCGCCTGATTTGGCTTTTCCTTTTTGGATTGTACCTTCTGCAGGCTCTTCCAGCTGTAAGAAAAACGTCAGGAAAAACAGAGCCAAATAAGCGACCAGGGAAAGGAAATACAACATGGATAATGACATGATAACCAAAAGGACACCTGCCAAAGCCGTACCAAGTATCCTTGAAAGTGTCGCCACATTCATATGGATACCATTCAGCTGCAGTAAGTCTTTTTCTTTTACAACCATTGGAATTGCAGCCTGTAAAGCCGGAAAGTAGAATGCTGCTGAAATTTGAATGCATATCATGAAGACTACCATCCACATTACAGAACCT
>NZ_ABCF01000087.1 GCF_000181495.1 Bacillus sp. SG-1 | reverse complement strand
ATTTGGAAGCTTACCGGAGGAAAATCTCATGTGACAGATTATTCAAATGCGTCCCGGACATTAATGTACAATATTTATGAATTAAAATGGGATGAAGAGCTCCTTGAAATTCTGGGGGTGCCTGAAAACATGCTGCCTGAAGTCAAACCTTCTTCTGAAATATATGGTCGCACGGCTCCTTATCACTTCTTCGGTCAGGAAGTTCCGATAGCAGGGGTGGCTGGTGATCAGCAGGCTGCATTGTTCGGCCAGGCATGTTTCACTCAAGGGATGGCAAAAAACACATACGGTACAGGATGTTTTATGCTGATGAATACAGGCGAAAAGGCCGTTAAATCAGACCATGGACTTTTGACAACGATAGCATGGGGATATAACGGAAAGGTTGAATACGCTCTCGAAGGCAGCATATTTGTTGCCGGATCGGCCATTCAATGGCTGCGGGATGGACTGAGGATGATTAAAGATGCCGGTGAGACTGAGCAATATGCGGAGAAAACGAACGGGAATGATGGAGTGTATGTCGTGCCGGCGTTTGTCGGGCTGGGTACTCCTTACTGGGACAGCGATGTAAGAGGCGCGGTTTTTGGTCTTACGAGAGGTACTTCTAAGGAACATTTTATCCGTGCTGTTCTTGAATCTCTTGCTTACCAAACGAAGGATGTGCTTACAGCTATGGAAGCAGATTCTGGTTTAGCCCTAAAAAAACTCCGTGTAGATGGAGGAGCAGTAAAGAATAACTTCCTGATGCAGTTCCAAAGTGACATATTAGCTGCAGAAGTAGAGCGGCCGAAAGTGAACGAAACGACCGCACTTGGGGCAGCCTATCTCGCAGGATTGGCGGTAGGGTACTGGAAAGATACGAGTGAAATCACAGCTCAATGGAATTTGGATCAGAAGTTTGAACCATCCATGGATGAAGAGGAAATCGACAAGCTATACAGCGGCTGGAAACAGGCTGTGAAGGCAGCCATGGTTTTTAAGTGAAAGATTTCTGAAAGTGTGAAAATTGTGATATTATAAGTTGTGTTAACAATTGTCTGAAGAATTGAGAGAGACCTGACAACATTATGCTATTACCCATAATGTTCGTTCGCGGTCTCTTTTTTTATAGCAAAATGACAAACGGGGGAATGCTGGATGAGTTTTTCTAGCTTGCAAAGAGGCCAAATAAAAGAAAAATTAAAGCAAGACCAGTATGATCTTATCGTGATAGGCGGCGGGATAACAGGAGCGGGGATTGCTCTTGATGCAGCATCCCGGGGGATGAAGGTCGCTTTAGCGGAAATGCAGGATTTTGCAGCAGGAACATCGAGTCGTTCAACTAAATTGGTCCATGGAGGACTGCGTTACTTAAAACAGTTTGAAGTGAAAATGGTGGCTGAAGTGGGAAAGGAAAGAGAGGTCGTTTATGAAAATGGACCACATGTTACGACACCTGAATGGATGCTGCTGCCGATTCATAAAGGAGGGACCTTTGGCAAGTTCAGTACTTCCGTAGGCTTAAGGGTCTATGATTACCTGGCCGGTGTGAAAAAAGTTGAAAGAAGAAATATGCTTTCAGCTTCTAACACACTCGGGAAGGAACCCCTTATTAAAAGAAAAGGATTAAAGGGCGGCGGGTACTATGTCGAATACAGAACAGATGATGCCCGGCTGACAATTGAAGTGATGAAAAAGGCTGTCGAGCATGGTACCGTGGCCCTCAATTATCTGAAAGCCGATAGGTTCATTTATGAAAGTGAAAAAGTGAAGGGAATCCAAGCCAGGGATGTGTTGACTGGAGAGATTTTTAATATCCGTTCAGAAAAGGTCGTGAATGCTTCTGGTCCCTGGGTGGATGAGGTCAGGAGAAAAGATTACTCCATCAATAATAAAAAGCTCAGACATACAAAAGGGGTTCACATAGTAGTTGACCAAAAAAAGTTCCCGTTGAAACAGGCTGTTTATTTTGATACAAGGGACGGCAGGATGGTTTTTGCAATCCCCCGGGAAGGGAAGGCGTATGTAGGCACCACCGATACTTTTTTTGAAGGTGATACATCAAATCCAAAAATGACAGAGGAAGATCGCGCGTATCTTATTGATTGCATACATTATATGTTCCCTGAAGTGAAGGTTACAGAGAATGATGTAGAATCCAGCTGGGCAGGAATCCGACCGCTGATATTTGAAGATGGAAAAGACCCTTCTGAAATCTCAAGGAAGGATGAAGTCTGGGAAGGAGAAAGCGGCCTGGTGACGATAGCCGGCGGGAAACTGACCGGTTATCGGAAAATGGCGGAGCATGTCGTAGACCTGATCGCCAAAAGGTTCAAGCAGGAAATGAAAGAAAGCTTTCCCGCATCTAAAACAAGACATATGCCCATAGCTGGTGGTGAAGTCGGCGGTTCGGCAGGATTTCTTTCCTATGTAGCTGAAAAGTCTTTGGAGGCCGAACAATTCGGACTAAGCGTTGAAACAGGAAGAGAGCTTTTACAGCGATATGGCTCCAATGCAGAGGAGTTATTTAAGATTGCACACTCCTATAAAAAAACTAACTCCAGTTCCCTTGAAATGCCAGCTGAAATTTTCGCCATGCTGTTGTATTCCATCAATGAGGAAATGACCGTCACACCCCTCGATTTCTTTATGAGAAGAACAGGCAAGCTCTTCTTTGATATTCAGTGGGTAAAGCGGTGGAAAAAAAGTGTCGTTGAAATGATGGCCGCTCTGCTTGACTGGAAGCCGGAACTCAAAAGGCAATACCAAACCGAACTTGACAATGCCATTAAGGATGCCCAGGTTCCCGTTGGAAAATAGGGGTATCCCGTCTGTAAAACGGACTAAGATATGTAAAGAGTAAAAACCAAAACAAGAAATTAAAGGCTTCAAAACCTGGACTATGCTAAAATCTGAATTATCGGTATCGATTTCAGATGCTTTATGACCTTTCCATAAGACAATAAAAGGGTTTCATACATACAGTATGAGACCCTTTAATGATCAACCATTAGAAGTTCGATAGTTCTTTCCTTCATCAGGCTTTTTGAAGTTGTTTTCCCATATCTTCTTAACGGGCTTTGGAAGCTGCTTAACTTCCCCGACTGTATATTGGATGTTATCTTTCTTTTCATCGATATCTTCCTTAAGTTCCTGGCTGTTTGTGGAAAGTTCATTGGTTTCCTCTTGCAGTAACTGAGTTCTTTGCTGGATACTCCCTACTGTTTTGTTAAGATGATCCAAAGTCGGCTTTGTTTTTTTCATGAACTTAAATCCTTCATAACCGAGATAGGCGATGGAAAGGACAAATAACGCGATGCTCAAATAAACAATGATCATGGTTAGGCCTCCTATTGCTATTGTTGTCCATTTGAAAGTTTCTCTAAATACTATTTACCCTTAATGCGGCTGATAAAACGATGATTGTCATTTCCAGCAATATGAGCTATAATAAAATCAAAATTTTACAATATTTTGCGATGAAGAAGAAGAGTAGGCATGGGAAGACTGAAGAGAGCTGATGGCTGGTGGGAATCAGTGTTGGAACATGTTGAATGGGCTTTAGAGCATCCAGGCTGAAACAATAGGCCAGCGGAGAGGTTCTACCGTTAAAAGGAACATAAAGAGCAGTTGTAATCGCTCTTTTTAAAGATTATCCTGTTTTTAGGATAAATGAAGGTGGCACCGCGGGGTTTCTCGTCCTTTTTGGATGAGGAGCCCCTTTTTGTGTTTATTTTTAAGGTCTAACTCAGGCACCCTGGTTAATTAAGAAGTCCATTTCTTGCGTTGTAGCTCATTTCAACACTCATTTTTAAAAAATGCAGCCAAATAGCACTGTTCAGGACGCCTACGCTTTTCTAATTAGGAGGAATTATCATGGAAAGACCAACAGCATTAACAGGCATAAAACCGACAGGTCATCCACATCTTGGAAATTATATCGGTGCCATAAAACCGGCACTACAGATGGCAAAGGACAGTAACTCTCAAGGGATTTACTTCATTGCAGATTACCATGCATTGAATTCTGTGCAGGACCGCAAACAATTCAAAGAGTATACGTATGAAATCGCAGCGGCATGGCTTTCCCTTGGTTTAGATCCTGAAAAGGTCATATTCTACAAGCAGTCAGATGTGCCCGAAATACTCGAACTTCATTGGATTCTTTCCTGCATGACTCCGAAAGGCCTAATGAACAGGGCACACGCTTATAAAGCCAAAGTGGAGGAGAACAATCAGGAAGGGAATGATCCCGATGCGGGTGTCAATATGGGATTATATACGTATCCGATCCTGATGGCAGCCGATATCCTTTTGTTCAACTCAGATAAGGTACCTGTTGGAAAGGATCAAGTTCAGCATGTTGAGATAGCTAGGGATATAGCGGAAAATTTCAACCGTACATTTGGAGAAGCCATCAAGCTGCCCCAATATGTAATCGAAGAAGAAACAGCTGTCATTCCAGGGCTTGATGGAAGAAAAATGAGCAAAAGCTATGGCAATACGATACCGCTGTTTTCTGAAGAAAAAGCCCTGAAAAAGCTGGTCAACAAAATTGTGACAGATTCAACTCCTCCTGAGGAACCAAAACAAGTGATAAACTCATCTTTGTTTACTCTTTATAAGGAGTTTGCAACTTCTGCGGAAACCGAAACGATGAGAAACAAATTCGAAACAGGAATCGGCTGGGGGCAAGTGAAGAAAGAAGTGTTTGAAGTAATGAACAGGGAGCTGAGTGACCCCCGCAAAAAATATTACGACTATCTGAATAATAAGGAAGAGCTTGATCGCATCCTTGCAGCAGGGGCTGAAAGAGCGAGGGAAATTGCGTCTGTTCAACTTAGAAAAATAAAAGAAATGATAGGCTGTTAAGTGAGGGAAGGATATGCAACTGCAATTTTATCATGAGAAGTTCAAAGAGGAAGTATATGCATTTTCATTAATTGAGGAACAGCACCAATTCACAGCTTTGCCTGCAGAAGCGTTGGCAGTTAAAGATGAAAACAGATTTCCAATTGTGATGATTGATAAAGAAAAAGCAGTGGGTTTTTTCGTCTTGCACCAAGGGGAGGCAATCCGGGAATACACGTCCAACCCCAATGCCTTGCTGCTAAGGGCATTCTCTATCAATCAGATACATCAGGGAAAAGGGTATGCCAAAGAAGGCATGAATCGGCTGCCGGGATTTACGAGGGATCACTTTCCAGAAACAGATGAAATTGTGCTGGCTGTAAACGAGAGAAACTTGGCGGCCAAATCTCTTTATCTCATATCAGGCTTTGAAGACCATGGAAAAAAATTAATGGGGAGAAAAGGCTGGCAGTCCATTTTGACTTACACGCTTAATCCGAGATGATAAAGTTTCATCATGCTTAACAACACAGACCAAATCCTATTGATTTGGTCTGTTTCTATTCCTTCCAGTTCTCCTATTTACCTTTCTTAGCTAAAGACTCCTCAGCCAGTCTAATCATTTCTTTTACCATGCTGCCACCTATTTGTCCGCCAACTTTTCCTGCTTCCCGGGAACTCAACTCACCATTATACCCATTCTTTAAGGAAACTCCATGCTCGTTTGCAACTTCAAATTTAACAGCAGAAGGGTCTTTTTGATGAAATAAATTCGCTTTCATGGTATTCAAACCGTTGCGCGATTCTGGGACTAGTAATTTATTTTTGCTCATATCAACCTTCCTTTCGCGTATTACTAGGCTCATTTCTTAAACTTTGTTGCTATTTAATATGATTCACAAAAAAATATGGCCATAATCCAAGGAATAACATGGTAAGCAAGAGAGAAAAGAGCTACTCTCCCTGTTCAAAGAGAAAAAAACCAGGGGAAAATCCGGCACTAAGAATTTTGCCGAAAGCAACAATATATAAGAAAACAGCCTATTACTATTATGAGAATAAGAAAAAAATATATCAGAAAAATGTTGTAATTTATCTTTATTAGTGTAAAATTACACTAAGGAAAATAAGGGTAATCTGGTAAATATGGGGTGTTGAAAATGAGAAATCTAAATGTGCAAACGAAAATGTCCAGGCAATTTGGAATCCTGCTTCTCTTTATTATTGGATATGGTGTGACATTTTTTACGCTATTTCAAGAAGAGGAGAAATCTGATGCAAATACGGTGAGTGATATAGGGGGACTGATGCCCACGAAGATAGATCAAGTATCCAAAGGAGCAGAAGAACGAGAAATCGTGAAGACAGTCAATGAAGCTGTACAGGAAAACTTAAAGGTTTCGATTGCCGGCAAAATGCATAGCCAGGGAGGACATACTTATTATCCGGGAAGTGTCGTTTTGGATATGACCAGCTACAATAAAGTGCTGGATCTTGATGTTGAAAAGAAAACTATTCGTGTTCAAAGCGGTGCCACTTGGAATGATGTTCAAGAAGCGGCCAATCCACATGGTCTTGCAGTAAAAGTAATGCAGTCACAAAATATTTTTACTATCGGAGGTTCGCTTTCGGTCAATGTCCACGGCAGGGACATCCGGCATGGCTCCTTGATTGAGACCGTCAACTCTTTCCGATTATTGAAACATGACGGTGAGATCATTACTGTTTCCAGGACTGAGAACGAAGAGTACTTTCCACTGGTCATCGGAGGTTATGGCTTATTCGGTGTCATCCTTGATGTGGAACTTCAGCTCACGGACGATGAACTGTATGAAATAAAAACAACAAAGCTGCCGTATGAAGAATACAGTGATTTCTTCAAAAGGAAAGTGAAAGGGAATCCTGATGTCAAAATGCATCTTGCCCGTATTTCAACTGCACCCGACACATTTTTAAAGGATATGTATGTAACAGATTATATCCTTTCAGAAGAACAGGGAAAAATGAAAGAAAATAACGAGTTGAATGAGGAAAAAGGGACATTTGTTTCTAAATTTATGCTGGGAGTTTCCCGGGAATTTGACTGGGGAAAGAACATCTTTTGGGATATGCAGAAGACTTATTTTGCAGATAAAGATGGCGATTTTATTACAAGAAATAATGCGATGAGATCAGAATCCAAGTTTATGGAATATGAAAGCAGCAAAGACACAGACGTATTGCAGGAGTATTTTGTTCCGGTGGAGGAATTTACGGACTATATTGATGACTTGAGAGAGGCATTGGATGAAGAAGACCTAAACCTGATCAATATCACCATTCGGTATGTGGAAGAAAACGAGGATGCGGTACTGTCCTATTCCAAGGAGGATATGTTTGCACTGGTCATTTTGATCAACCAGGATAAATCAGTCGAAGGCAAAGAGGATACAGAAAGAATCATTAGAAAGATGGTGGATGTAACATTGAAACACCGCGGGAGCTACTATCTGCCGTATTACTCTTATCCTTCAAAGGAACAAATGAAAAAAGCTTATCACCGTACAGAAGAGTTTTTCCAGAGCAAAAGAAAACTTGATCCCAATGAAGTGTTCATGAATCATTTTTACGAGGTGTATGGACAATGAGATACTTTATCCTGTCGCAAAGTCTTGCCACAATGGCAGGCTCCGTGTCGTTTCCTTTTTACTTGCTGTTCATAAAAAATATCGGGTCTAACTTTTCAAGTTTTGGATTTGCTTACGGATTGTTTACACTCAGTTCCGCGCTGTTTCACCGTTGGATTGGGGCGGCTTCTGATAAAATCGGAAGCCGAAAATTCTTAATAGGGTATGCCTGGGGAATGGCTTTCCTTTTCTTATTAATTCCTGAGGTTGATACCCTCACAGGAGTCTATGTAATGCAAGTGGCTTTGGGTTTTTTAGGTGCTGTCCAAAAAACGTGTGAAAAAACCATGGCAGGTGAAATCTTTCATGGAGAGGGAGCAGGTAGAAAAATCGGTCACTATCACTTCTGGACATCCCTGTTTGCCTCTTTTGCCGTATTTGCAACGGGCGTGTTAATCGACTTCTTTACCATCTCATTTATTTTCTATATCGGCTCATTTTTATTTGCAGGAAGCGGCATTGCTCTGCTTTTCTTTGAGCAAAAGAAAGAAGTGCATAAAGCAGAAGAGGATGTCTCGGCCTGATATTAGTAAAGCTGCGGTGATTTTCACTGCTTGACGCTTTAGGACAGGAACGGAAGATTTACGATCTTCTAATTGTCGGGAGGTATTGTCCAACTCCAGCGAAACGTACCACTACAGCAGCGAAACCGTTTTATAATGGTAAGATTCAAGAAGAAACATACCCCTACAGCAGGGAAAACGTTCTATAATGGTAAGATTCAAGAAGAAACGTACCACTACAGCAGGGAACCGGTTTTATAATGGTAAAATTCAAGAAGAAACGTACCCCTACAGCAGGGGAAACGTTTTATAATGGTAAGATTCAAGAAGAAACGTACCACTAAAGCAAGGGAAACGTTTTATAATGGTAAGATTCAAGAAGAAACGTACCCCTACAGCAGCGAAACCGTTTTATAATGGTAAGATTTAAGAAGAAACGTACCCCTACAGCAGCGAAACCGTTTTATAATGGTAAGATTCAAGAAGAAACGTACCCCTACAGCAGCGAAACCGTTTTATAACGGTAAGAATCATGAAGAAACCTACCACTACAGCAGGGAAACCGTTCTATAACGGTAAGATTCAAGAAGAAACGTACCACTATAGCAGGGAAACCGTTTTTATAATGGTAAGATTCAAGAAGAAACGTACCACTATAGAAGGAAGTCGAATTTATAATGGTAAGATTAGCAGAAAAACGTGGAGAACTTACGACTATTACCATAATAGAGAATAGAATATGTCCAGCCAGGATGCCGCGACGCCATCGGGACCATTTTAATCAAGATTCATGTATAAAAAAATTAAAGCTGGGTATACTCTTCTGATATGTAACAAATGATTTCTTATGGTACGATAATATGTAAACTTATCTTTTTACATAGAAAGCAGTGAGCCGTTTGAATCAGAAAGAGAAACTTGTCGTACTAATAGGACCTACTGCTGTCGGGAAGACGGCAACCAGCATAAATCTGGCTAAACAGTTTAATGGCGAAATCATCAGTGGAGATTCCATGCAGATATATAAATCGATGGATATCGGTACAGCCAAGATAAATGAAGAAGAGATGGCGGGTGTTCCCCACCACCTCATTGATATAAGGGAACCGGAAGAAAGTTTTTCGGCAGCTGAATTTCAGGAGCTTGTCAGGAAAAAAATCTCTGAGATCCGCAGCCGCGGAAAGCTTCCGATGATCGTCGGGGGTACAGGTTTATATATACAATCGGTAATTTACGATTATCAATTTACAGATGCTCCCGGTGATGAAAAATATCGAAGGAAACTGGAACAAGAAGCTGAGGCCCTGGGTAATGAAGAGATCCATAGAAGGCTGGAGCTTGTTGATCCCCAATCGGCAGCCGCAATCCATCCAAACAACATCAGGAGAGTCATTAGGGCTTTGGAAATTCATCATTGCACAGGGAAAACGATGACAGAGTATCAGGAAAATCAGCAAAATGAACTTTTGTATGATGTTGCAATCATTGGCCTGACAATGGCCCGTGAACTTTTGTATAGCAGAATTGATTTCCGGGTTGACCTGATGATGAAGCAGGGTC
>NZ_ABCF01000088.1 GCF_000181495.1 Bacillus sp. SG-1 | reverse complement strand
ACCTATTTCCGGTTCAACATTTTTTCTTCCTCTAATGCTATGTGGTAAAATAGGGTCCACAATCATAAGGAGGAACAAAATGAAATTTAATGGTTTTACAGAAGATGACTTTAATATTTTCACAATCAACGGTCTAGACGACCGTATGGAAGCTTTAATAGAAACGATCAGGCCCAAGCTGGATGCTCTAGGCCACCACTTCGCCCCCACTCTGAGTACCATGACCGGAGATGAAATGTTTCCGCATGTAGCAAAACATGCAAGACGGTCAGTCAATCCCCCGGATGATACATGGGTTGCATTTGCCAATAATAAAAGAGGCTATAAGAAACATCCTCATTTCCAAATCGGCCTTTGGGAAACCCATGTCTTTGTGTGGTTTGCCATGATTTATGAAGCTCCTGACAAAGAGGAATACGGAAAGGCACTCGAAAAAAACATAGATCATATCATTAAAATCATTCCTCGGAACTTTGTCTGGTCAGGAGATCATACTAAGTCTGAAGTCCTGCCTTTCTCTGAAATGGATAAAGAAGAGCTGTCTTCCTTATTCAAACGATTGCAGACCGTCAAGAAGGCTGAAATCCTTTGTGGAATCCAGATTCCGAGAGAGCAAGCCGTCAAGCTCTCAGGGGATGAAACAATTGAAATAATCAATGATGCGTTTGTAAAATTATTACCCCTTTACAATCTGTAATAAACATACTGATGAGTGTTCAAAAAGAGGATGAGCCCGTTTGAAACATGGGCTCACCCTCTTTTTAACTTGTTACATTTTTATGATTTTACTGTCAGACTCTTTTAATTTCTTTACTGCTCTATATGAAGAATATCCGCTTGATTCTTCAAATTCACCGCAGATTTTTTTCTCATCTGCTTTACCGGGAACAATCTCTTTAAAACGCCTGTATGCTGACATCAGCTTTTCCCGCTCTATTCCTTTTTCATAAGCTTTTTCAATGCTTTGAAAAAATGAAACCACGTCTATTACTTCATCTGTTGACCAGTCCAAAGAAAATGGATATTGGTATTCCAATTGGTTCACCTTGCTTTCTGTATGTATTTTCATATTGCTCTAGTTGAGTTCACTAAAAAGTGTGATAGTCGTTTGATAAGTAAAGGTCCAAATACTTTTGTAAAGGCTGTATTAAAGAGCTCTGTTGATTTCTTAAGCATATTAATGAATAGATTTCCGCTACAGGCGCACGACTCCGCGGGGCGGGCGGTGAGCCTCCTCGGCTTTGCCTGTGGGATCTCACCTGTCCCGCTAGTCCCGCAGGAGGTCGCACGCCTTCCGCTTCAATCGAACAGTATAGCACCCTTAGAACTATATAATTCTTCTGTT
Organism: Bacillus sp. SG-1; assembly: GCF_000181495.1. GTDB lineage: Bacteria > Bacillota > Bacilli > Bacillales > Bacillaceae_B > Rossellomorea. The sequence goes on along the minus strand of NZ_ABCF01000088.1, from coordinate 8,145 downwards.
TTCATACCTAAATATCAAGATTATCAATTAACAAAGCCTTTGTAAAAAAGCAAAAATCCTTTATAATAGGGACTTTTAATATTTAACTTCTCCACCTTCCCCCTGCTTCTTCAGCCTGCTTAACGATACGATCGATCAAAACCTTAACAGACGGGATATCTTGGATCATTCCCATTACCTGTCCCGCCCAGCCAAATCCTTCGTCGGAGCTGCCTTCATAAATGAATTTTTTATTCGCATTGCCGCTGATGAAGTTTTTTAACCCTTCATATCCGGCATCCTGTTTTTCCAGAGCAAGTATCTCGGCCGTCCATTTGTTTGAAATCGCACGCGCGGGGGCCCCAAGTGTTCTTTTGATGACCACTGTATCACTTTCTGTCCCGCTAATCAATGCCTTCTTATATTCTTCCGAAGCATGGACGCATTCTTCTGTTGCAATGAATCTCGTCCCCATCTCGATTCCTTCCGCTCCAAGGCATAATGCCGCTGCCAGGCCCCTTCCGTCCCCTATTCCTCCAGAAGCAATTACCGGAATTGAGACTGCGTCCACCACCTGCGGAATCAACACAAATGTCCCTATATCATCTTTGCCAAGGTGGCCTCCGCCTTCCGCCCCCACTACCATGACAGCATCGGCACCAAGCTCCTCCGCTTTCACCGCCTGCCTTTTAGCTGCAACGAGAACAAGCTTTTTAATAGAGGTGCCCTTAAGCATTTCAAACATTGGTGCAGGATTTCCTCCTGTCATTGAAATGACTGGTACATCCTCCTCAATGGCTGCCTGCAACATATCCTTAAATGGACGTCCGTGCTGTCCAATGGCAAAGTTCACCCCAAATGGTTTATCTGTTAGTTGACGCACTCTATGTATTTCTTCTCTCAATTGGTCTGGAGACTCCAGGGACATCGCAGTAATCTGACCAAGTCCTCCCGCCTTGCTGACTGCGGCAGCCAGGTCTGCATACGCAAGATAGGCAAGTCCCCCCCTGTATGATTGGATACCGTATTCCGAGGAGCTCCGTAACTCTTGTATTCCAGTTCAAAATCATCACCCTTTCTACAGACTTATTCGCTCCTGTATTAAAAAAATCCTGTCATTTTTGACAAAATGTAATAAGTACGGGCGTATAACACTATGCAAAGAAATATGTAAGTGCTATAATTCTTTATCGATAAGAGCGACCTTGTTTCTTAAACAGTTCTCTTTCCAAAGATGCTACTAATTAACCTAATGACTAATTCCTTTCCATTAAGGGAAAGGCTTAGATATAAAAGACTTTAAAGAGGTGTCGAATGAATTGTCACAATACAAAACTCCTTTATTTACCGGCTTAGTAGAACATAGTAAAAAAAATCCCGTACAGTTTCACATTCCCGGCCATAAAAAAGGGACCGGCATGGACCCTGAATTCAGAAACTTCATCGGGGATAATGCATTCTCAATCGACTTGATCAATATCGGGCCGCTGGATGATCTTCACCAGCCAAAAGGGATGATTAAAGAAGCCCAGAAGCTTGCAGCAGAAGCGTTTGGTGCAGATTATACCTTCTTCTCAGTGCAAGGTACCAGCGGAGCCATCATGACGATGGTCATGTCTGTATGCGGACCAGGAGAGAAAATCATTGTGCCGCGTAATGTTCATAAATCCGTTATGAGTGCGATTGTCTTTTCGGGTGCCACTCCCATTTTCATACATCCTGAAGTTGATGAAGATTTAGGGATCTCCCATGGCATCACGACGGATTCAGTGGCAAGAGCCCTGGAACAGCATCCCGATGCTAAGGGTGTACTGGTCATTAATCCAACCTACTTCGGTATTTCTGCCGATCTGAAAAAAATCGTTGAAATTGCCCATTCTTTTGACGTGCCTGTTCTTGTGGATGAGGCTCATGGCGTCCATATTCACTTCCATGAAGACCTTCCGATATCGGCCATGCAGGCAGGAGCGGACATGGCTGCTACAAGTGTACACAAACTGGGTGGATCAATGACGCAAAGTTCTGTGTTGAATATAAAAACCGGGCTTGTATCCCCTAAGCGCGTCCAAACCATTTTAAGCATGCTGACAACCACTTCAACATCCTATCTATTACTTGCTTCATTGGATGTTGCAAGGAAAAGGCTTGCTACGGAGGGGAGAGAGCTGATAGAAAACACCATCCAGCTTTCTGAAACCATCAGGGAAAAAGTTAATCGTATCGAAAGTCTCTATTGTGTTGGAAAAGAAATATTGGGTACCAAGGCAACCTTTGATTATGACCCGACAAAATTGATTATTTCTGTCAAACAGCTGGGAATCAGCGGATTCGATGCAGAGAAATGGTTAAGGGAAGTTTACAATATTGAGGTAGAAATGTCTGATATGTATAACATCCTCTGCATCATTACGCCGGGTGACACTAGTGCTGAAGGCGATAAATTGGTTGAGGCACTAACAGAGTTATCCTATCAGTTCTCTGATAAAGAAGGATTCTCAGAAACTGTTGAAGTCCTCCTTCCGGATATACCGCTCCTGTCTATGACTCCAAGGGATGCTTTCTATGCTGATACAGAAGTAATTCCGATCGAACAGACAGTAGGACGCATCATTGCCGAGTTTATCATGGTATATCCACCGGGGATTCCGATTTTTATCCCCGGAGAGATCATTACATCTGAAAACCTTACGTATATCCAAAAGAATGTTGAAGCCGGATTGCCAGTTCAGGGACCTGAAGAATTTGACCTCAGTCACCTACGTGTCATAAAAGAACACAAAGCCATCCGATAATAACTTGGACACCACTCTGCATAAGAGTGGTGTTTTTGAGTGGGGAAATATAGTGTTAGCCCAAATTACAAAGGTACAGAGGACAGGGAGAATGAGTCCTGGAGGGGTCGGTGCCCCGCCAAGGACGTAAGTGGGCCAGTGAGATTCATTTTTTGAGGGGGTGTTGGCCCGCAAACGATGTAATCGGCCCATTGAGATTGACTTCTTGATGAGGTGTTGGCCCGTAAACGACGTAATTAGCCCATTGAGATTCGATTTTAGATGTGGTGTTGGCCCGTAAACGATGTAATCGGCCCATTGAGATTGACTTTTTGATGAGGTGTTGGCCCGCAAACGACGTAATTAGCCCATTGAGATTGACTTTTTGATGAGGTGTTGGCCCGCAAACGATGTAATTGGGCCATCGAGACTCGATTTCAGGTGAGATATTGGCCCTTAAACGACGTTAAATGGCCCATTGAGAATCATTTTTTGAGGAGATATTGACCCTGCAAACGACGTAAGTGACCCAAAGAAATTCATTTTTTGATGTGGTCTTGTCCCGCAAACGATGTAAATGGCTCATTGAGATGCATGTTTTGATGAGGTATTAGCCCGCAAACGAACTATCCAGAATTGTGGAGCACTTCAATAAACAACCCCCGCCACTTAGGTCGGGGGTTGTTTTTATATTAACCTTTTAATCATCTAATTCAGTTTCTTTATTGCAATCACATTCGCTGGAGAATAAAACCGATACCTTTTCATCTTCAAAGTGATCAATAGTGTTTAAGCATGATTGACAAACGATTGTACCCATCTTAAAACTCCTTTCATCTCGTCAGTTATTTTGGAAGCGCTTTAATTTTCCTTCATGAACCTATAATAATATAACACAATTAAAATATCAAGCCTAAATTGTATGTCACATTAACTTTTTTATTCTTTCAGTGTGTTATCTTTATTGTAGGTTTATTATTTCGCTTTTCAGACATAGGTTTTTAATGTTTTCCCCGCATTTTCCCAGGAGCAGGTAGACTGCTCTTAGAGTATATGAGTCAGGAGTTTAATTTATTTCATATGTAACAGGTTTCTATGTAAAAAACAAAAAAGCTGCCCACGGGTATCCGTATGACAGCTTTTCTAATTATTGAGGCGTTTGTATCAATTCAGGATCAAGGATCTCATATCCTTTGTCCCTTAAACCTTGTACGATGTCTGCAAGTGCTGCATTGGTCCATTCCCGGTCATGCATTAATAAATTTGCACCTGGTTTTAACAGAGAGTAAGGTACGTCCACTTCCGGGCCTTCACCTGTAATCATGGCCGTCTTTAACTTTTCTGCATCCATGTATGGTTTGAAATAATCATAACCATATGTCCAATTCATCAATGTCATGCCTTCTTCTTTAACCAGTTCCTTGACATAATCGGTATTTGCTCCATGCGGGGCACGGAAATATTTAGGTTTCTCTCCAGTAACTTCTGTGATAAGCTCGCTTAATTTAATGATTTCTTCTTTTTGCTTATCTTCAGGTACATCATCAAGTTTTTGATGGTTAAATGTATGATTTCCGATGACAAAGCCCATCTCATGTATATCTTTGAGGATTTGTTTCTTTTCTTCTGTTTGAAGGAAATGCCCATTCACAAAAAAGATTGCAGGTGCATCGAGGCTTTTCAATGTTTTGGCCATTTCCAGCGTATACTTATCTGGTGCATCATCAATCGTCAGTAACACTACTTTTTCATTCGCATCACCGATGGGTTGAACAGACCAGTCTGTTTCATTAATCATATATAGAGGTTCTTTGGATTCTTCTTCCTGAACAACATCTTCATTTTCGGGATTTTCATTTTCTGCAGCTTTCTCATTACCTTCTTCCGACGCACTATTGTCTTCCGCGTTTTCATTGGACTCTTCGGCTGCAACTACTTCGTTGATACCTTCCTGATCTGCAGTATTTCCAGCTGTTTCAGATTGTTGTTCATTGGCACAGCCCGCTGCCAGCAAGAAAAATACACTGCAGTAAATCAACTTTTTCATGTTTTTCCCCTTCCTCTAGTTGAATGTCTTTTCCAATTATAACACTTTCCAGAGAATTATATGGCAACAAGTATCTGCTCGAAAAAAATTTTCAAAGAAAAGAATGTGCTAAGGCTGATAATAGTGACGATTAACGTAAGTCTGGATGATTGGAGAATTTTTTTAGCGACTATGAATCCTAAATAAAAAAATACAATGAACATAATCCATTTATATTCAATATGATCTTTGTTGGACAACCACTGAGCGATTGTAAATACACTCCAGACTATGAGCTGCAATAAGAATGCAATATAATTTTTCATTATCTCACCCGAATTATTAAGGATTTATATCATTATATTCTCTGTGTACCCTGGTTTAAAACTTTAATCTTACAGCCGATTTTTCATTTATGTAACAATTCTATTATTTTGCACATTATCCTTTTGGCATATGTTAGAATAATCCCAATTGCATAATTAGTAATTATTTTACAATTTATTAATATATAAGACTTAGTAAAGTGTTTTTCTAAATATATAACGACTACAATATTGAAAAGAGGCTAATAGATGAAATATTTTTTACTGATAATTTTCATGCTGGTAAACATCATCTTCCTTTCATCCTGCAGTATTCAAAATGAACGAACTGCAGCCGGGCTCAATATTGAAAAAGGTATCCTGTTTTATTCTGATGAGAATAACATTCAGGAAGAAGATTCTTATTATGAAGCATTGATTGAATTAAAACATTCTTATCCCGGACAATTCGACAATTATAAGATCATTGCCAAAAATCAGGAGTACGATTCTGCTATTGCCTCCTTAAATGACACTTATCCTGCGCTTCTTGTCATTAAAGATAACAAAGTAGTCTGCAAGGTGGTTGGAATAGCAAAAAAAGATGATATTTTGACGCCTGTCAGCAATGTCCTTGAAGAGTGGAACTGATTACATTCCTTTTCCCCCGGTAGGAGCTGGTTGAAACTTACATAGTAATAAACCATACAAACCCCTCTTGCGTTTATAAGAGGGGTTTGTGTCGTTTTTACAGCATAAGTAAGTTTATAGCAAGCGAGCATCCTCACAAAAAAACCTCTTGGGGGATTCCCAAGAGGTTTTTTAAAATTATTTAATGATGTGAATAGGGCTGCCCATCGCAACTTCTGCAGCTTCCATAGAGATCTCTCCAAGCGTTGGATGCGCATGAATCGTCATTGCTACATCTTCTGCAGTCATGCCAGACTCAATTGCAAGACCAAGCTCAGCGATCATGTCAGATGCACCGGAACCAACAATTTGAGCACCGATGATCAAGCCATCAGCTTTGCGTGTAATCAGCTTCATGAATCCATCAGTTGCATTCAATGCCAACGCACGACCGTTTGCTGCAAACGGGAATTTAGATGCAGTAATTTCAAGACCTTCTTCTTTAGCTTGAGCTTCAGTATAACCTACTGTAGCTAATTCAGGATCAGTGAAACATACTGCTGGAATGCCCATATAATCGATTTCTGCCGGTTCACCAGAAATGACTTCTGCGGCAATCTTACCTTCATAAGATGCTTTGTGAGCAAGCGGCGGTCCATCTACGATGTCACCGATTGCAAAGATGTTTGAAACGTTGGTACGGCACTGCTTATCGATTTTGATCAGACCGCGGTCAGTCATATCAATGCCCGCTTCTTCAAGACCGATTTCATCTGTGTTTGGACGACGTCCCACAGTAACCAGTACGTATTCCGCGTCAACTGTTTTCTCTTCACCGTTAACTTCATACTTAACCGTTACTCCACTGTCCGTTTCGTCTACACCTTTAGCCATTGCTTTTGTCACAATGTCTACACCTTTTTGCTTAAGGCCTTTTTTAACAATTTGAGTCATTTGCTTTTCGAAACCGCTAAGGATATCGTCAGCACCCTCAAGAATTGTTACTTTCGTGCCAAGGTTCGCATAAGCTGTTCCAAGCTCTGTACCGATGTATCCTCCACCGATAACCACCATGCTCTCTGGAATTTCAGTAAGGTTTAGCGCACCAGTTGAATCCAGTACACGTTTTGAGAACTTGAAGCTAGGAATTTCAATCGGACGTGAACCTGTTGCAAGAATCAGGTTTTTGAACTTGTATGTTTGTGCAGAACTTTCATCCATAACACGCAAAGTGTTCGCATCTACAAGGTAAGCTTCACCGCGAACGATTTCAGCTTTGTTTCCTTTTAGAAGGCCTTCAACACCGCCCGTAAGTTTCTTAACGACTCCGCCTTTCCACTCTTGCACTTTGTCGAAGTTAACTTTTACATTTTCTGCAACAATCCCCATGTCATCAGAATGTTGGGCCTGATGAAAGCGGTGGCCGGCAGTGATGAGTGCTTTGGAAGGGATACATCCTACATTCAAGCAAACTCCGCCAAGGTTTTCTTTCTCGATGATTGTTACTTTTTGTCCAAGCTGTGCTGCACGAATCGCTGCAACATATCCTCCAGGACCTGAACCGACTACTATAGTATCTGTTTCAATTGGGAAATCTCCTACTACCATCGCATTACGCCTCCATTAATAAAAGTTCTGGATCGTTCAACAAGCGCTTGATATGGTTAAGTGCATGTTGAGCAGTAGCTCCGTCGATCATACGGTGATCGAAGCTCAATGATAATGCTAACACAGGTGCGGCTACAATTTCACCATTTTTAACCACTGGTTTTTCTGCAATGCGTCCAACACCCAAAATCGCCACTTCAGGATGGTTGATTACAGGTGTGAACCATTGGCCGCCAGCTGATCCGATGTTTGTGATTGTGCAAGAAGCACCTTTCATTTCGTCGCCGGAAAGTTTACCGTCACGGGCTTTGCCTGCAAGTTCATTGATCTCATTTGAAATAGAGAACATTGATTTGCGGTCAGCATTCTTAACGACAGGAACAAGAAGTCCTTTATCTGTGTCAGCTGCGATTCCGATGTTGTAATAATGCTTGTGAACGATTTCGCTCGTTTTGTCATCAAGAGAAGTGTTAAGTGCAGGATATTCTCTAAGCGCACTTGTCAATGCTTTTACCACATATGGAAGGAATGTAAGCTTGACGCCTTTTTCAGCAGCCACTTCTTTGAATTTCTTGCGGTGCGCCCAAAGTTTTGTTACATCCACTTCATCCATAAGAGTTACGTGTGGAGCAGTTTGCTTGGAATTAACCATGGCTTTAGCGATCGCCTTACGGATTCCGCTCATTGGCTCACGAGTCTCAGGGAATTCACCTTCTGGAACTTTTTGCGCAGCAGCAGCTTTAGGTGCCGCTTCTTCTTTTGCAGTTTCTGCTGCCTGAGCAGTTTCTTGTTTCTCAGCAGGTGCTGCTTTAGCTCCGCCTTCAAG
>NZ_ABCF01000089.1 GCF_000181495.1 Bacillus sp. SG-1 | reverse complement strand
ATCAGCCGTCGTGGTGGCGGAATCAGCGAAACGTTCACAGTTCGTAAAATTTCTTATGGTGTAGGTGTTGAGCGTACATTCCCTGTACACACACCAAAAATTGCGAAGCTTGAAGTTATCCGTCGCGGTAAAGTACGCCGTGCGAAACTTTACTACTTGCGTAACCTACGCGGTAAAGCTGCTCGTATCAAAGAAATTCGATAATTTTAAGATGAAAAGGAGCTTGGTGACAAGCTCCTTTTGTCATTACTAAAAACTCTTCAACTACATAATATATCCTATTTTCAGTGATATCAGATGTAATCCGTGTCTATTTTTTGTAGAATAGTAAGTATGGGAAAAAATTGAGACACAGGAGGGAAACCTGGTGGCCAAGCAGAAAAACGAACTGTGGGAATGGACTAAAGCATTATTGATAGCAGTTGGACTTGCTGCACTAATTCGGTACTTTCTATTTACCCCAATAGTGGTGGATGGTTTATCAATGATGCCGACCTTACATAATGGTGACAGGATGATTGTAAACAAATTGAGCTATAGGGTGGGAGAACCTGATAGATTCGATATCATTGTTTTTCATGCCCCGGAGCAAAAAGATTATATCAAGCGTGTAATCGGGCTCCCTGGTGATACCATTGAATATAAAGACGATGTCCTTTATATTAACGGTAAAGCATACGATGAGCCTTATTTGGAAGAATATAAGGAACAGATTGAAAGCGGCCTTCTGACAGAAGATTTTATACTGGAAGAAAAGATCGGACAGGAAACGGTTCCGGAAAACACCCTGTTTGTCATGGGGGATAACCGCCGCTTCAGTAAAGACAGCCGTCATATTGGTGTAGTGGATATTGATGAAGTCATCGGCAGTACGAATATCATTTATTGGCCGATCAAAGATATAGAAGTCATAAAGTAAGCTGAAAAACAATTCATTTTATTGGAGGTGATGGGCAATGACTATTCAATGGTTTCCTGGACATATGGCGAAGGCCAGAAGGCAGGTAACAGAAAAGTTAAAGCTCGTCGATATCATTATCGAGCTTGTGGATGCCCGTATACCGATTTCTTCAAGGAACCCTATGATTGACGAGGTCGTTCAGCAAAAACCCCGCCTCGTTCTTTTAAACAAAGCAGACATGGCAGATAAAGTGCTGACGGATCAGTGGATCAACTATTTTTCCGAACGGGGAATCAAGGCACTGGCTGTCAATGCTCAAGGCGGAACAGGATTAGGGGATATTGTCAAAGCCTCAAAGGAAATCCTGAGTGAGAAGTTTGACCGAATGAGATCAAGGGGAATGAAACCAAGAGCAATAAGAGCTATGATTGTCGGGATTCCGAATGTTGGGAAATCCACGTTGATCAACAGACTAGCAAAAAAAAATATTGCTAAAACAGGTAATACGCCTGGTGTGACGAAAGCACAGCAATGGATCAAGGTTGGGAAGGAAATGGAGCTTCTTGATACTCCCGGAATTCTGTGGCCGAAATTTGAAGATGAAGAAGTGGGGTATAAACTCGCTTTAACTGGTGCTATCAAGGATACCATTTTAAACCTTCAGGATATTGCCGTGTATGGATTGCGCTTTTTAGAAAAGCATTATCCAAAACGCCTTCAAGAGCGTTACGGCATAGACGTTTTCCCCGAAGAAATTGTGGAAGTCTTTGATAAGATTGGCACCTTGAGAGGCTGCCTGATTGCAGGCGGCGGTATAGATTACGATAAGACTTCAGATTTGATCGTCCGGGATATCCGGAGTGAGCGACTTGGTAAGTTAACGTTTGATATTCCAGGAGAATATAGTGAACAAGAATAGAACAAAAAGGCTGATTCCATAAGAGGATTTTTAATCCTTATAGAATCAGCTTGTTTATTTTTACCCTTCTTGTGCCGATATAAGTAAGGGATACCCTACATAGCTAATAGGAGAACACTAATGCCGAATAAGTATACGATTACAGAAGCACAAAATATAATTAAAAAGATTACGGATGAACAGGATGAGCTTTTCCAGTCATTTTTACAAGATGAGAGAAAGGGAATTCAGAAGATAATCTCCAAATGGTACAGTGATAGAGCTCAGCAAAGAGTTTTGCAAGAAGAGTTTGACCAGATGAGTGGTTTTGAAAATGAACTGAGGGACCAGGGCTTTGAACTGATTGCCGGAATCGATGAAGTAGGAAGAGGTCCGCTGGCAGGTCCTGTTGTAGCTGCGGCTGTAATTCTTCCTGCTGATTTCTGCTTGTTGGGGATTAATGATTCAAAAAAGCTTTCTGAAAAGCAGCGGGAGGCATTCTATCAATATATTACAGAAGAAGCAATTGCCTGGTCAACAGGCATCATTTCCCCGCAGGAAATTGATGAACTCAATATCTACCAGGCTTCCAAAAAAGCAATGGTAACGGCACTGAATACCCTTAATGTAAAACCCGACCATCTATTGATTGATGCAATGGAACTGGGATCGCCGTATCCCGAAATGTCACTGATTAAAGGAGATGCGAGAAGCATTTCCATTGCAGCAGCATCCATAGTGGCCAAGGTTACAAGGGATAGAATGATGGAGGAATATTCACAAGTTTACAGCGGATATGGGTTAGAAAAAAATATGGGGTACGGGACCAAAGAGCACCTGGAAGGATTGAACGAATTTGGCCCATCCCCGATTCATCGAAAATCCTTTGCACCTGTGAAGGAGCTTATGTTGAAGTAGAGAAGGTGAATGCATGATTGGGCGAAGTATACAAAATAGTTCGTTTCTTGCCTCATTTAAATCAAAATACCCTGTTAAAGTGTCAGAGGGCCAGGTGATTATGGGAAAAGTGAATAAGCTTCTCCCGGAAGGAATGGCCGAAATCAATTACAATGGCCAGAAAACCATCGCGAAACTGGAAGCTCCTCTTGCAGCAGGAAATCAGTATTTATTTCAGACGGATTTTGAAGAGGGAATATTGAAGCTTCGAGTCATATCTGAGTTCCCTTCAGAAGCTAAGATCTCAAATACTGCCCTTGCAGAAAAGTTGCTGAGCGACTTGCAGCTCCCAAAAGGGGGAAGTGTTAAAGAACTGGTCTCAATCCTTGTAAAGAATTCAATTCCGTTCTCAAAAGCTGAACTTGCCCTAATGGGGGAGTTGCTCGCAGGTACAACGGAAAAGCAATCAGGAATTGAGGCGATCGTCAAGTTAAAGGGAGATCAACTCCCGGTCTCAAAGCCGCTTTATCAATCTTATTTACAGGGGAAAAGCATGGAGCCTGTATCTGCAATGCTTGAAGGGCTGGAAACATCTTTTAATAAAACTGATAACAAATCTATTGAGATGCGAAATGTACTGAGAATTTTAAATAGTATTAAAGAGGTTGAAAGCACCAGCTTATTTCAAAAAGTTTCGGCTCGTATATCAGACATGTTACTGAACCCCAAGGTTAGTGATTCACAGAGGGCTGCTGCCTTAAATCTTTTACAGTTGACTGGACTCCTCCCGGAAGAAAGCACATTAGAAAGTGTAAAAACTCTTCCTGTGAAGGAAGGTATGCCGAATCAGCCAACAGGCCCATTTTTGAACAGCAGTCCATCTCATTCTCAGGTAAGGGACAAGTTGACGACCATGCAGGAATTGATGGCCGTGATAAAAGCTCCTGATACAAAAATACAAGGCCTTGTTACAGACATACAAACTATTTTAAAAGGGTTGGAATCTGAGAAGGTTGCCTATAAGGAATTACTAACACGGGCAATATCATTAATTAAAGAGGGAGAGGGCCTTCTTACCCAAAAAGGGATGCTGCCTTTATTAAGCGAAGGAGATAGGTTTAACCTTCTGTTTGGATTGCATTCCGAGAAAGAAAAACAGGTTGTCTCGCATTTTTCACAAATGATAAAGCAGCTGCCGGAGAATGGTGAGCCCCAACAACCGGCCTTAAAACTTCTTCAACAGCTTTTATTCACTGATGAAGGCAATGGGGCAGGCCTTCACAAGGAAAACCTCCCTGATATAATCAAAGACCTTATAGCGAGACTCGGAACCAATCATGAGGCAAAACTGGCGGCGGGAATCCCTGCTGAGAAGTCCCATAATGAAACCTTAAAACCAGCATTGATTGCCCTTTTGCAGGACCTTCCTCAAGGGGAGGCAAGGGAGATTGCTGAGAAGCTGTTATACAGGCTGAATGGACATTCTTTATTATCTGGGGAGAATGGCCCCTTGCAGCAGATTGTTTATCAGGTTCCGCTGACGTGGATGAATCAAAAAACAGATGTAACCTTTCAGTGGTCTGGAAGGAAAACAGCCAAAGGTCAAATCGATCCCGAATTCTGCCGTGTACTTTTCTATTTGGAATTAGAAGCTATTAGCGAAGTAATTGTTGATATGGGTGTGCAGAACAAGGTCATCTCATTGAATATCTATAATGACAATCCTCTTTTAAAAGAGTTATCAGCACCGTTCTCACCAGTCATGAAAGAAGGTCTTGAAAAATTGGGATACAAAGTATCCGTCATCAACTTTAAAGTGCCTGATGATTCGGTTTCCACAAAGAGTGTATACCAGGAGATGGCGGGAGATATTTCATATTCTGGAGTGGATTTGAAAATATGAGAAAAGATAGCGGGAATAAGAGAAAGCAAGCGATCGCCCTTCAATACGAGTCAGAAAAGCAGCAGGCCCCAAAGGTTGTCGCTAAGGGAAAAGGGTTGATCGCTGAGAACATTCTGGAAAAGGCCAGGGAACACGGTGTCCCTGTGCAGGAAGACAGGAATCTTGTTGAACTCCTCGGAAACCTCGATATTAATGAATCAATCCCTGAAGAGCTGTATCAAGCAGTGGCAGAGGTTTTTGCTTTCCTGTACAGAGTGGATAGGGAAGCGAAAAAAAGCTGAAGTACATAGTAAAGTGTACCCTTTGTAAAGGACATTTAAAAAAAGCCTAAGCTACTTTTAAAAGATGATCTCTGTATTGTACAGGGGTCATCTTTTTTCGATTCCATTGGTATCTATGGTGGTTATAGTAATTCATGTATTGCTTGATTTCCTTTTGTACATCCTCTAATGTCAGACAGGTTTTAATAGAGGTTTCATCTTTCAGGTGGCCAAAGAACGATTCAATCGGAGCGTTGTCCCAACAGTTTCCCCTTCGGGACATTGATTGGCGGAATCCAAGATTTTTAACCCTTTTCTGAAATTGAGGATGAGTATAGTGAACCCCTTGATCAGAATGAATGAGCGAATCTTTATGTTTCTTAAATCTTCTGTTTTTCTTTAATTTTTGGAGGGTATCTGTTGCTAATTCCATAGTCATTCTCTCTGATACATGGTAAGCAAGAGCTTCACCGCTGGAACCATCCAATATCACAGACAAATAAGCTCTGGAATTCTTGCCATAGTTCAAGTAAGTGATGTCGGTTAATAGGACTTTCCCTGGTTTGCCCTGATTGAATTGGCGCTCCAGTAGGTTAGGGACCACTGAATGTTCTTGGGTTGCCTTCATTAGACGCCTATATGGGTTTGCCCTTCGGAAGGGGCAAACGATATTATACTTCTTCATAATTCTTCGTATTCTTTTCAAGTTATAGACAATCTTAAACTGACCCGCCAAAGTCATTTTGATTTGACGTGCCCCTTTCTTTCGATTCTTATAACGAAATGCTTTTAAGATGATTTCTTTCATTTCTTCATCTTTTGCTTCCCATTGTTTTCTACGCTCTTGTGACTCGCGAGAGTAGTATTTATAATAGGCACTTCTGGAAACTCCTGCGACCCCGCAAAGGTATCTCACCATTTTTTTGAGCTTATATTTCTCTATGACAGAACGAATGAGAATGAACTTTTGACTTGGAGAGAGGACTACTTCTTTAGCCCCCTTTCCGCAAATCGAATCTTTTTTAGAAGTTCATTTTCGGCCTTAAGCAGGTTGATTTGTGCTTCTAGTCGAGCATTCTTATCCTCAAGGGACAACTCTCGTTCTATAGGTCTCCCGGAATGGCCTTTCCTTGTGTCATTGAGCCCCAAAACCCCGTTCTTTTTATAAGCTTCGCTCCATCTTTTACTTGCGGAATGAATACGAGCCATACCGATTATATCTGTATTAAATCCGGCCTCTTCAAAGATCAGTCTAGAGAACTTACCTTTCTCTTTCTCAGTGATAAATAAGCGTTTAAATTCATCTGTGTAGGTAATTCCTTTAGCGCTTACAGCTTTCACATAAGGATTAATAGATAATTTTTTTATTTCTTTCTCTGTGAATGTTTTTTTACTCATGATGTTTTCCCCGATTTCTACTAGTTGTCTATTTGTCATTATACAAAAAAGTACCCTATAGGTAGACTTTTTTTTAAGTGTCTACTCTATAGGGTACATTTTATAGTCTGGTGTCTTCGGCTTTTTGGTGCTTTTTTTGAAACGGTCTTTTTGTGGTGCATACATATCTGACAGCCCAGCCCCACAGAGCGGATACCTGGTGTGAAAATATTATTTGCAGTTAATAACTGTGTTTCTTTCTCTTAGCCATAAGGAGATCTCTAGAGCCAGTTTGGTCTGCAAGTTTCTTTCCTTTCTGTCTCTAGAAGCTTTTTAGAGCCACTCTGAAAACCTCTCTCCATACAAATAAACTAACCACCATACTCACCATACCGTTTATTTTTCCAAGATAACGTTTTCCAAGCATTTCACTTAAAAATAGTAACTTTCAACCGTCTCTTCTGTCCGAATTTTTAAATTAATATAATATTTATTGCAAATTGGTAGACATATAATCTTTCATTTAATACAATGAAAGCGCAGTCTATTTTTGAAAGAGTTTGATAGGAGGATGGAAAATGAATATCCATGAATATCAAGGTAAAGAAATCCTCAGAAATAATGGGGTAGCTGTACCTAACGGTAAAGTGGCTTTTACTGCGGATGAAGCGGTGGAAGCGGCAAAAACGTTGGATTCAAGTGTTTATGTAGTTAAAGCACAAATTCACGCAGGCGGCCGCGGAAAAGCAGGCGGAGTTAAGATCGCGAAGAGTGTAGATGAAGTACGTACATATGCAGAAGAGCTGCTGGGAAAAACACTGGTGACCCACCAAACCGGGCCGGAAGGTAAAGAAGTAAAGCGCTTACTTATCGAAGAAGGCTGTGACATCAAGAAAGAATACTATGTTGGTCTTGTTCTTGACCGTGCAACTTCACAGGTTGTTTTAATGGCCTCTGAAGAAGGCGGTACAGAGATTGAGGAAGTTGCTGCTGAGACTCCTGAAAAGATCTTCAAAGAGTATATTGATCCTGTAGTCGGTTTGACTGGATTCCAGGCACGCCGTATTGCATTCAACATCAATATCCCGAAAGAGCTTGTCAATAAAGCGGCAAAGTTCATGCTGGGTCTTTATAATGTATATATCCAAAAAGATGCTTCCATCGTGGAGATCAACCCATTGGTTGTAACAGGCGGCGGAGACGTAATGGCATTGGATGCGAAGTTCAACTTTGATTCCAACGCATTATATCGTCAAAAAAATGTTTTGGAGCTGCGTGATCTTGAAGAGGAAGATGCAAAAGAAATCGAAGCTTCCAAATATGATTTAAGCTATATCTCATTGGACGGAAACATCGGCTGCATGGTTAACGGTGCAGGTTTGGCGATGGCGACAATGGATATTGTCAAGCATTACGGCGGCGATCCAGCCAACTTCCTTGATGTTGGGGGCGGAGCTACAGCTGAAAAGGTTACTGAGGCATTTAAAATCATCCTTTCAGATGAAAATGTAAAAGGTATCTTTGTAAATATCTTCGGTGGAATCATGAAATGTGACATCATCGCAGAAGGTGTAGTCGAAGCTGCTAAACAAGTGGAGCTTACAGTTCCATTGGTAGTTCGCCTGGAAGGAACGAATGTTGACCTAGGGAAGAAGATCCTGAATGAATCAGGCTTGAATATCATTGCCGCTCAATCAATGGCGGACGGTGCACAAAAAATTGTTGAGCAAGTAGGATAAGAAAGGCGGAGGACTAATGAGCGTATTTATTAATAAAGATACAAAAGTTATTGTTCAAGGTATTACTGGTTCGACTGCTCTTTTCCATACAAAGCAAATGCTTGAATACGGTACGCAGATCGTTGCTGGTGTTACACCAGGAAAAGGCGGAACAGAAGTTGAGGGAGTTCCTGTATTCAATACAGTTGAGGAAGCTAAAAAAGAGACTGGCGCTAATGCATCAGTAATCTACGTTCCTGCTCCATTCGCTGCGGATGCAATTCTGGAAGCGGTTGATGCAGAATTAGATCTTGCCATCTGTATTACAGAACATATTCCGGTTCTTGACATGGTGAAAGTGAAACGTTACATGGAAGGCAAAAAGACTCGTCTTGTAGGTCCTAACTGCCCTGGCGTTATCACTCCTGATGAGTGCAAAATCGGTATCATGCCTGGCTACATTCATACAAAAGGGCATGTGGGTGTTGTTTCCCGTTCTGGTACATTGACGTATGAAGCGGTACACCAGCTTTCCCAGGAAGGCATCGGCCAATCTACAGCAGTAGGGATCGGCGGTGACCCTGTTAACGGTACTGACTTTATTGACGTATTGAAAGCATTCAATGAAGATGAAGATACTTACGCTGTCATCATGATCGGTGAAATCGGCGGAACAGCTGAAGAAGAAGCTGCAGAGTGGGTTAAAGCAAACATGACGAAGCCGGTTGTCGGCTTTATCGGCGGCCGTACTGCACCTCCAGGAAAACGTATGGGCCACGCAGGTGCCATCATTTCAGGCGGTAAAGGGACGGCAGACGAAAAAATCCGTGTAATGAATGAATGCGGTATCGAAGTAGCTCCGACTCCTTCTGATATGGGTGAAACCCTAATCAAAGTATTGAAAGACAAAGGCATCTACGAAAAATGTAAGACTCATTAATATAGTAGAAACTGGACTGAATATGATGAATTCACCATTCATATTCAGTCCTTTTCCAATTACTATCCCTTCACCTTTCTTAGCAAAAGGATATTTTATAAAAAATCATTTATAATCAGGAGGTAATAATGAAATCAGACAGAACTATCCTTTTTACGCTGCAGCATTGTGACAGTATCGGCTGGAAATCAATCCACCGGCTTATTCAAACCACTTCAAGTCCACAGGACATCCCCCACCTGACTCCCAAAGAGCTGTGCAGCATCCTTCCTATTTCACCACAAAAAGTCCACACCTTTTATCATCAATTCCATTCACTCGACCCTTTTCAAAAGATAAAGCAATATGAAGATGAAGAAATCGGGTTTGTCACCGT
>NZ_ABCF01000090.1 GCF_000181495.1 Bacillus sp. SG-1 | reverse complement strand
AAGATCTGTCTAGAGAATTTGCCTTTCTCTTTCTCAGCGATAAATTGGCGTTTAAATTCATCTGTGTAGGTAATTCCCTTAGCACTTACAGCTTTCACAAAAGGATTAATGGATAATTGTTTGATTTCTTTCTCTGTGAATGTTTTTTTACTCATGGTGTTTTCCCCGATTTCTACTAGTTGTCTATTTGTCATTATACAAAAAAATACCCTATAGGTAGACTTTTTTAAGTGTCTACTCTATAGGGTACATTTTAAATCTGGATTGGATTTTTAATAATCCCTTGTACCCTTTTGTTCCCCAAACTTGGTCGCTTATTGTTTCGGAAACCAGCAAGCCTACATTATTGAGGTTCCCCTTTTCCCCCTGCTGTGAACACCCTGTCAGTAATAGCAGCAGAATCAGGACAGAACAAACCACTTTTTTCATTATAGCAACTCCTTAAGGATGTCATCCACCATCCTGCATTAAACTAATCAGGGTATGGCTTGAATGGACTTCTTCATTCACAGAATGGCCTGCGAATCCCCTGCATAATAATCTCTTTATTGGCAGGGGATTGATTCCTCTATTTTAACGCGGTTTGGAGGGGATGAAAAGAAAAACTTAACAAGAGTGCCGTTAATTATCCCTTTGTCGCCCCAGTACTTCATTAACAGAGGAAGAGGCTTTGGCCACAATTTTTTTCAACCCTGGAGGCAGAACGTCCCTGACTTCCGGGTCTTTACTTGCATCGGAGCAGCCTAAAGAATGCAAACTTTCTTTCCAGCTGTCTGGATTGTCGGCTACAATCTGAAGTTTTTTTGAATCGCTCTCTTTTTCAACCTCAATAACAGCACTTACTGCATCTTTAACAAAAATGGCAGACCGGATGTCATCAACATATTCTGAACCACCACTTTCTGATTTAGAAAGAATTTGCTGAAATAAAAAAGATTCCGGTTGGTGTGGACCAAAGAGTGTAGGAAGATAAACAGTATATTGTTTAGGAAACTTAAATTCTTCGATAAAACCAACAACTTCCGTGAACTCATCTTCTTTTACCCTCTTGGATATCACAGATGGAAGCAGAATAAATGCCTCTTCAACACATGTATGATTTTTTTCTGCAAATTCTTTTATCTCTTTAAGATCCTGACTGGGGTTATTTCCTGTGAAGTGATCATATAAATTGATATAAAAGCGAGCATTTGAAAATTCCGCCGGTACAGGCTGGTGAAGATGCTGGTACGAAATATTGGCATTTCTTCCTACCTCCAGCCACCTCTCGCCAGCTTCACTATCAGTATCTGCTGCCAAGACTTCGAAACCTTCTTCCAGCATGGCCAAGCACAGTTCAAATCCCAGGAACCCCAGTCCGCCTGTTACAATCGCTTTGCTCATTCCTCTTGTTCCCCCCTCACTTCCTTCTCACAATTGTTCATGCATTGAAAAATAGGATACGATCTTCAAGGGAGCTTTGTATCTCTTCTCAGGAAGGATAATATAAATTTCACCAGGAAGATTCTTTTCAATTCTGTCTTTATATATATCTTTTATGAGAGAAAATTGGTTTTTATAACGTGAGGTGTTTATTGACTGAATTGTATACAGGGGAGTTTCCGTTTCCTTAAGATCTTCTCCGGCATTCAATTCTTTTTTAATCGCATCCTCACATTTTTCCATTTCAATGTCATAAGCAAGGGAAATTTCTTTTATAAGTTTTTTATAAAAAAACTTTTGTTCCTTTTCTTGTGAAAAATGTTCATAAAGAGAGATGCATGGAGTCAGCAGGACGACCGACCGGATTTGACTTCCGATGGCCGGCAGCAGTTTTTCTATAAAAAGGCCCCCCATTCCCTCAGCCAGGACATGAACCTTCTCATTGATAATTTCCCTTCGCTTTATATAATGATACAGGCGCTTGACCAGGCTCACCGCTTTATCACTGGCCCAGTTCGCTCCATACAAATTTGAGTAATAGACAATATAACCTTTGGCTGTCAGTTCAGTGATGATTGACTTCCTTGTTTCCTGTTGAAGCCAAAAGCTGCTCTGTTCATCAACATAATGGTTAACGTCCCCCAGTATGAGAACGGCAAAACCGTTGGGACGAATAGGGTAATGTACTATACAAGGTTCGTTATCGATTTTAAATACTCGTTGGCTCATCTGAAATTTCTCCTTTTATAAAGCTGTCATTCCAGTTAATAGTGATTCCTTAAATCAGCGTGCAGCTAAACATAATGCGTCATGATAGTCTATGAAAAAATTGATTATATGTATGGGGGACAGCCTAATTTTTCTACATTTTTATTAGAGAATTACCATCGATACTTCTGCTTAAAATTTCAAAATATTCCTAAAGTTATATATCGGCTTAAAATTCAAAGTAAATACAAGCTTAAATTACAATCTATAACTCTAATGCCATTTTTCGCCAAAATCACTCTTTTGATCTATGTTATAAGATAAAAATTGTAAAAAATACACGAAAAAAGGCGGTGTTTTCTTATGAAGAAAATTTCCATCAAGAAAGTGGAAAAATTGGTTCCTTTGAAGCCTCTTCCTCACTACTTTTAATATGTAAAAATACCCACTTTTTCTGGGAAGGAGGGGCAAA
Source organism: Bacillus sp. SG-1 (assembly GCF_000181495.1). Lineage (GTDB taxonomy): Bacteria > Bacillota > Bacilli > Bacillales > Bacillaceae_B > Rossellomorea. The sequence goes on along the minus strand of NZ_ABCF01000090.1, from coordinate 6,592 downwards.
CAATGAAAAAAATTTCTATAAAAAAGGCAGAAAAATTAGTACCTTTGAAACCACTTCCTCACTACTTTTAATAGTGGTGGATTTACACACTATTTGTAAGGACGAGCAAATCATATGATTTTATATTCAACAAAGGCTTTAGGATCTTATATCCTATAGCCTTTTTGAATAAGTTTATTGAAAGGGACAATACATATGAAACCTAAATTTAAGAACTCATTTACTTCCATTATTGAAAAAGAGAATAGTGTTCTTCTTCTTCTAGAGGATGATTGTTTAGAAATTAGTGATCCTGATAATGAATTTATATCGCTAATTAACCAGCTAGACGGTAATCAAAGCCTTGCTGAAATAGCATTAAATTTAAATTCTACAGAAGAGGATGTCCTACAGATTATTATTGACTTGAGCGAACATGGGCTGGTTGAAGATCAATCACACAGCGAACAAACACACTTATCAGTTCAAGAAAAGGAAAGGTATCGTTCTAACTTGAATTACTTTAATGTCTTTTCTAACCTTCAAAATAGTAAGTATACTTTTCAGGAAAAGTTAAAGAATTCAACTGTTACAGTTTTGGGATTAGGAGGCAGCAACACTGTTTTAAGTTGTTTAGCTGGTATAGGAGTTGGCAATATAATCGGTGTTGATTTTGATGAAATTGAACTTAGCAATTTAAATAGACAGTTTTTGTATAATGAGGGGAATATCGGAAGGCTAAAAACTCAAATAGCCAAAGAAGAACTAGACAAGATGAATAGCAATATTAATGTCCAGGTTCTTAATCTGCAGATTAAAAATGCAAACCAATTATCAGCAATAGTGAAAAACTCTGACTTAATAATAAATAGTATTGATCAGCCTAGTATTTTGTCCACTAGGTGGGTGAACTTTGCAGCAGTAAAGCATAACATCCCTCTTTTGCAAGCAGGTACTGGTGGAAGAAAACTATTATTGCAAAGGTTCATGGTAAATTCGGGTGGATGCTTTGATTGCTACCTCATACAAATCCTTAAAAATAATCCTGAATTTGAAGACGAGTTAAGAGTTATATATGGGGCAAAGTTAGAAGGAAGAAATACTGCATTTGCACCAAATGTTGCCTTTTTGGCTGGTTTACTATCTAATGAAGCTGCTAATATCTTATGTGACTTTTCTCATAAAGAAAATTTCTCAAAAACGACTGAATACAGTTCTCTTTCCTTAGAGAAAGTAGCTTCGAGTGAGTGGCATCAGGTAGACAATTGCCCGACTTGCAAGAATATGGTGTTAACTCAAGAACCAGTTGAACTAGATACTTTAATATCTATTGCAAAGGAAGAAAAACGGGGATTGAAAATATGAACACTATTAATGAAAAGTCTATTATTTTTACAAAGCTTTCAATTCAAAAGGATGCTGAGGAGTATATTATAGGAAGTGTTATTAATAATGTTTTTATCAGAGTTCCCGAGGAAGCAGTTATATTGATTAACTACTTAGATGGAAATAAAAATTTAAAGGAAATTACTGAATTACTGAAACAAGAACATCAGTTGGACGTTGATGTTAATGGTTTTGTCCAGGATCTCTTAGAATTAGATTTAATTTATTCTATAGATGGTAAAAGGATGCATAATATCTCACATGATAAAGCTCAGAAAAAATGGTTAACTAATATTTCTAAAGTTATTTTTAATCACTATACAAATTCAATTTTTCTTTTATTATTTTTAAGTTGCTTAGGTATCTTTATAGTTAGGCCGGACTTAATTCCTACTTACGAAGATATCTTTGTATATGAAACAGTAGGAGTCAGTCTTATAATTATTACCGCAACAACTTGGGGTTTAACCTTTTTTCATGAACTAGGCCATTACCTCGCCACTATAAAATTAGGAATTCCAGTTAAATTCAATTTATCACTTAGACTATACTGGCTGGTAGTCGAAGCTGATGTTAGCGGCTTGTGGTCTGTACCCCAGAAAGCCAGATATACTCCATATTTAGCTGGAATCGCGTTTGATGGGTTATTGTTGTTCTTATCCCTTATTATCCAAATTGTTTTTCCATCTTTTTTCCCTGGTTTTTTTGCTATGGCAAGTCTATTACTCATTTTAACATTCGGTTTTCACAGTCTCATATTTCTAAGAACGGACATTTATTATGTCTTGATGAATTATTTAAATATACCAAGTATCCACGATCATGCTGTAGAGTATATTAAGTCCTTTATGAAGAGTAGTTCACCTTCTACAATCAAAATGTTAAGCGTAAAGGAGCAAAAGTATGTAAAAGGTTACTCAACAATTTATCTAATTGGCTCATCAATTGCCATTTTTCTTTTGGTTTTCTACACAATCCCAGGATCATTATTATTGCTTAAAAATACCATTGATCAACTATCCAGTTTTCAATCATCTACATTTTATTTTATTGATGGGGCAATCACACTCCTAATCATTTTAGTTAATATGGCTCTTTGGATTATTGGAGCTTTTTCAAAATATAAACACCTTGCGATTAAACCTTTTACAAATACTAGGGAATAGAGGGCAGATAATATGTTAAAACCTTTAAAAAACAAAAATTTCTTACTTCTTTTTTTAGGGAGATTAGTAACTAATATTGGAGATAGTATTTATGCAATAGCTACCATGTGGCTTGTTTATGATCTTACAAAAGATCCCTTCTTTTCCGGGATTGCCGCAGCACTAACAATGGCTCCTGGAATGCTAACTTTTTTAATTGGACCTCTTATAGACAGATGGTCACTCCGAAACATATTAGTTAGGACTCAAGTCCTTGAATTCTTCCTAATTTCTCTTATCCCTATTGCTTATTATTTTGATATATTAAGTGTTTGGTTGATTCTTATTATAATGCCTTTAGCTTCCTTTATTGAACAATTTGTTTATCCTGCTCAACAAGCAGCTATGCCAAGGCTATTGAAAAAAGAAGATTTGGTTCCAGGAAATTCTTTAATGTCTTTTGCATATCAAGGTACTGATTTAGCTTTTATGGGTATTTCAGGCTTGATGATTGTTTATTTTGGGGTAATAAACCTTTTTATTTTTGACTCTATTACATTCATCCTAGCTGCACTTTTATTCAGGATGATAAGAATTCCTTCAGAAACTTCTGCTGAAACCAATCAAGAACCTGTATCCTTTACTGACTATAAAAAAGAACTTAACGAAGGATTTAAAGCAGTAAGAGGAAGTTTTATAGCTAAATTTTTGATTTTAATTATTTTTGCAAACTTTATTTTCGGTTCCATACAAGCAATTCTTCCGGCATATGCTGACTTTAGAGGCAACTCTGCATACCTAGGGTTTTATCTTGCAGCATTAACGGGGGGGATTTTAATTGGTTCGTTAGTTTCAGCTATGCTCAAAAAACTTCCTATTGGAATTACAGTTATTACAGGGACATTTATTTCTGCACTACTATGGTTTAGCTCTGCAGTTATAGAACACGCTGTTTTGTCTGTAATATTATTCGGATTATCGTTCATTCCAATAGGATATCTTAATGTAAATATATTTTCCATTATACAAGCAAGCACTCCAGAGAATTTAATTGGCAGGGTTTTTTCATTTATGGGCAGTATTACAGTTCTGTCAATGCCATTAGGGGCACTAGCTGGTGGATTTACAGCAAAGGTTATTGGAGCTGAAACTGTATTTGTTGTAGGGTGTAGCGGTAACTTACTTATTGCTTTCTTTTGGCTCTTCTCTCCTTCTTTAAGAAGTTATACGACAATTCTATCAATGGAAAAAACCGAAGAAACGGTGTCTGCTTGATAATAATTTTCAGTATTATTTAATTTCACAAAAAAAATTTATGAATAGAGTATTAACGAAGATTTATTATTCTTCGGAATTATGGTACTATAAAACAGAAAATGATTTGGTAAGGGAATACTCCCTTCATAAACGCTATATCAATCGGTAATACATAGATGCAAGGAATTGAGGTGAATGTTTTGAAATACTTTTGGACTTTCTTTTGGACTTTTCTGCTGGTAGAAATGCTTACTTATGTAGTAGCTTCAATGACTGGCGCTCATTTTGATTTCATGACAGGCTTGATCCTGGCTGTGGGTGCTACAATCTTAATCTTCATCGTTCCAATGATCATCCCGAATGATCCTGTGGAGAAACATTAATGGAAAAAGGAGAATCCGCCATGGCGGATTCTCCTTTTTTATTAGCTTCTTTTAAAATATATCTGCGGACAGCGAAACAGCTTATTTTTCAAATACGATTTCCTCGTTTTCTATATCGATGATAATTTCATCATCCGGTTTAAAATGACCGGCAATGATTTCCCTGGCCAATTTGGTTTCAATATTCTTTTGGATATACCGCTTTAATGGACGTGCGCCATACACAGGATCATACGCACCTTTGGCAATGAACTCTTTTGCAGCATCACTTATTTTCATGGTGATATTCTGTTCCTGTAAACGGCTTTGAAGTTCTTTAACTGCCTTTTCAACGATTCCTTTGATATTTTCAATACTTAGCGGCTTGAAGAGTACGATATCATCGACACGATTTAGGAATTCAGGTCTGAACGAGGACCTGAGCTGCCCGAGGACGAGATCTTTTGTCTTGTCATCAATTTCTTCCGATCCGTCTTGTCTATCCAATAAAAATTGGGAGCCGATATTCGACGTCATAATGATGACCGTATTTTTAAAGTCTACCGTCCTTCCCTGCGAATCAGTGATTCTTCCATCATCCAGCACTTGAAGTAAAATGTTGAACACTTCAGAATGCGCCTTTTCTATCTCGTCCAGCAGAATGACCGAATAAGGTTTTCTTCTTACTGCTTCTGTCAGCTGGCCGCCTTCTTCATAGCCGACATACCCTGGAGGCGCACCAATCAGTCTTGAAACCGCATGTTTTTCCATGTACTCTGACATATCGATCCGGATCATTTGTTCCTCACTGTCAAAAAGGGTATGTGCAAGGGTTTTTGCTAATTCAGTCTTTCCGACACCTGTCGGCCCAAGGAAAATGAATGACCCAATAGGCCTGCCCGGGTCTTTAATTCCTGCACGTGCGCGGAGAATCGCATCGCTGACAAGCTGGACAGCTTCTTCCTGGCCAATGACCCTTTGATGAAGGATGCTTTCCAGTTTAAGAAGTTTTTCGCGCTCCCCCTCAACAAGCTTGCTTACCGGTATACCCGTCCATCGGGCGACAATCCCAGCTATTTCTTCCTCTGTCACCTCTTCACGAAGCAGGCGGTTTTCCTGTTCATTCAGCATATCAGTTTCAAGCTGCTGCAGTTCCCGTTCAGCTGCTGGGATTTTTCCATGGCGGAGCTCTGCAGCTTTATTTAGATCATAATTGCCTTCAGCTTCCTCAAGCTGTCTGCGGAGCTGATCAAGCTCTTCCCTTTTTTCCTGCAGAGAGTTGATTTTTTCTTTCTCTTTCTGCCACTTTGCCTTCATCGCATTGCCTTCCTCTTTCAGGTTGGCAAGTTCTTCTTGCAGCAGCGCCAGGCGATTTTTGCTAACTTCATCTTTTTCTTTCAGTAAAGCCGCTTCTTCAATTTCCAGCTGCATGATTTTACGGGTCACTTCATCTAATTCCGACGGCATTGAATCAATTTCCGTCCTGATCAATGCACAGGCTTCGTCCACCAGGTCTATCGCTTTATCCGGCAAAAACCTGTCTGTGATATACCGGTCGGACAGAGCAGCTGCGGCAACGATCGCTTTATCATGGATATTGACTCCATGATGTATCTCAAAGCGCTCTTTCAAGCCTCTCAATATCGAAACAGTATCCTCCACATCAGGCTCCTTGACCATTACTTGTTGAAATCTTCGTTCCAATGCGGGATCTTTCTCAATATATTTACGGTATTCATTCAAGGTAGTCGCGCCGATGCAATGCAGTTCACCTCTTGCCAGCATCGGTTTCAAAAGGTTTCCGGCATCCATCGCCCCTTCTGTTTTCCCTGCGCCTACAATGGTGTGCAGCTCATCTATGAACAGCAGGATGTTTCCGTTGCTGCGTTTCACTTCATTCAAGACAGCTTTTAACCTTTCTTCAAATTCTCCTCGAAATTTCGCACCAGCGACAAGGGCTCCCATATCCAGTTCGAAAATCTGTTTATCTTTAAGCCCCTCCGGTACATCTTTCCGGACAATTCGTTGTGCAAGCCCTTCGATGATCGCTGTTTTTCCAACCCCCGGCTCTCCTATTAGAACAGGGTTATTTTTCGTTTTCCTTGAAAGGATTCTTATGACATGGCGAATTTCCCCGTCCCGCCCAATGACAGGATCCATTTTACCGGATTTCACTTCTTCAATTAAGTCTCGTCCATATTTTTTCAATACTTCATACTTTGCTTCAGGATTTTGAGTGTTCACTTTCTCTCCTCCTCTGATGTCGTCAATAATTAAAGAAAGCTTTTCCTGTTCGATTTGCTGTTTGTCCAGATAAACGGTAATCGAGTGATTTTTTTGCTGATATAAAGCAAGTGCCAGATGTTCGACTGACAAGTAGTCATCTTTCATTTCTTCTTTCAACTTGGCCGCATCCTGAAACAGCTTATTGAAATCCTGTGAAGCATATTGCCCATAGACAGC
>NZ_ABCF01000091.1 GCF_000181495.1 Bacillus sp. SG-1 | reverse complement strand
AAGCAGCTTCACTCTTTATCAAGGCATTTAATATCATTCTAGTGTCTACACACCAAAAAAGGAGCTCATTGAGATCATGAGCTCCTTTTTGCTGTTAGTTATTCAAACGCCGGAATCGCCGTTTCATCATAATTTTCTTCTAAGAATGTGCGGACTTCTTCACTCGTCATCGCTTCAGCCAACTTTTGGATCGGCTCTGAGTCCACATTGTCTTCACGTGCTACCAAAGTAATCGCAAAGTCATTTTCGATGCCTTCCGTCAGGAGACCGTCGCTTTTTGGAGTCAACCCAAGCGGAGCAGCATATGCCGGTGTCATGACGACCGCATCCGCGTCATCATACATTCTTGCAAGCATAAGCAAATCGACTTCTTCAAACTGATAATTCTTTGGATTTTCAATGATATCCGCTTGCGTGTAGTACACATCTTCTTTTTCTTTTAACGTGATGACTCCGTGCTGAGCAAGCAGGGACAATGAACGGTCGATGTTGGAAACGTCATTGGCAATCGCAATCACTGAGCCTTCAGGCAGTTCGTCCATTGACGCGTATTCTTTTGAATACACACCATAGTTAGCAAAGTAAATCGGTGTTACTGGTACAAGGTTTGCATCGTTGTTACGGTTGAATTCCTCCATGTACGGAACATGCTGGAAGAAGTTTGCATCCACTTCTTCAGATGCAAGAGCTGTGTTCGGCTGAACATTGTCTCCCAAGACAACCATTTCAAGGTTGATGTTTTCTTCAGCAAGCTTCGGCTTTACCAGCTCAAGGATTTCCGTCATTGGCGGAATCAGTGAAGCTACTTTTAATGTCACTTCTTCCTGCTCCTGATCTTTTGCAGGTTCTTCTTGTTGAGCTTGTTCATTATTTTGACCGCAGCCTGCCAGAACCAGCAGAAGTGCAGCCATGAGTAAAAGTAATTTTTTCATTTTGTTTCCTCCTGTTGTTTATCTTTTATCTATCACCCTTGCTGCAGTCGTTCCGATAAATTGGATAAGCTGCACAAGGATGATCATGATGATGATCATATAAATCATGAGATCCGTTTTGAATTGCTGATAGCCGTAGCGGATGGCAAAGTCACCAATCCCGCCGCCTCCGACTACTCCCATGATCGTCGAATAGGAAATGAAGCTGATGATCGAAGTGGTCAGTCCAAGGACAAGCCCCGAACGAGCCTCCACATAGATGAATTTGAAGATGACTTCCCTCACAGAAGCCCCCATTGAAACAGCTGCTTCCATCACGCCCCGGGGTACGTCTATCAAAGATTGCTCCACCAGACGTGAATAGTGTGCAATCGCTATGATCGCCAGCGGAACGGTCGCTGCGGCAGTGCCGATGGCTGTCCCGATGACAAACCTTGTAAAAGGAATCAAAAAGACGACCAATAATAGGAACGGAAAAGAACGGACGACATTCACCAGCAGGTTCAGTATCGAGAAAACCAGCTGATTTTCAAGCAGGTTGCCCTTTCTGCATAGAAACAGCAGGGTACCGACGGGCAGGCCTACCAGAACGGCTGCTATGATCGAAACACCGACCATGACAAAGGTTTCTCCGATAGACCGCCAAATTTCAGCTTCATATTGAACTAACACATCCAGCATGATCTATCACACATCCTTTGTCAGCTGTTCTATAAAGTAGTCCGGGCTGTCATCTCTCATCTCAATCCCTTTAGGTTCGCTCTCCACCGTGTCATAGACCTCACCGTTGGCCATGACTGTAACGCGATTGCAGATACTCTTGATCACGTCCATCTCATGGCTGACAATGACAATTGTGACACCGAGACTTTTATTGATCTCATTCAGCACACCGAGAATGTCAGCAGTTGTATTCGGGTCAAGCGATGACGTCGGTTCATCGCACAGCAAAACTTGCGGCTTATTGGCCAGAGCCCTGGCAATCGCCACACGCTGCTTCTGCCCCCCGCTCAATTGTGCAGGATATTTATTCATGAAGCTCTCCAAGCCTACAAAACGAAGGCACTCCATCACCCGGTCACGGCGGTCTTTCTTTGGAATGTTCGCCAATTCCAACGACACCACTACATTTTCATACACCGTCTTGTTGGCCACAAGATTGAAATGTTGAAAAATCATCCCGATGGATTTTCGTGCTTCACGGAGCTTTTTGCCGTTCATCTTCGTTAAAAGCTGTTCGCTCACTTCGACTTCCCCTTCATCCGGGGTTTCCAGCAAGTTCATAAGCCTCAGAAGAGTCGACTTGCCAGCGCCGCTCGCTCCAATGATTCCATGGATCTCCCCATTTTCAATCGTCAGGGACACTGACTTAATGGCTCCAAACCCTGAAAACGTTTTGGTCACTTCATGTAACGTAAGCACACAAAAAAACCCCTTTCTTCCATAAAGGGTGGTTACAACGCGTTCTATTATAGCTTAATGTTCAGGAGATGTCAGTTTAACCGTTCTTTTCTATTTATTATGAAAAAATAAACTATTAAGCAGTCCAGTTGTAGACAGGAAGATATAACGAGGGACAAGCCTTCCCTCATCCCCCATCACAATCTATTTAACGGTGATTCTGCTTCCACACCCGCAAATGACGCTATGCTTCAGCTTTTTGATCGGTGCCTGACAATGTTCACATACGTTTTTATTAGGTATCACGTCTATTCCCCCTTTTCGTTTAGTAAAGTATTTTCACGATTCAATAAATGTCTTAATTACGGGATGATAAAGAAAAGGTATCCGCCATAAATGGACGAATACCCGATATATATAGAGGTTTCAATTGAGAATATATAGGAATGGTTAGATAGCTAAGATTTAGCCATTTATTCAAATAGCTGCTGTTTCAGATCTGCCACCTGTCTACAGTGTTTGCTATAGACAGGAACAGATTTTATTCATATTATTTAAGGTCAAAGCGATCTGCGTTCATTACTTTTACCCAAGCATCTACAAAGTCACGTACGAACTTTTCTTTGTTATCATCTTGAGCATACACTTCGGCAATGGCACGCAGGACAGAGTTTGAGCCAAATACAAGGTCAACTCTTGTTGCTGTACGAACTACTTCACCTGTCTTGCGGTCACGTCCTTCGTAGACTTTTCCGTCCACTGGCTTCCACTCTACTCCCATGTCAAGCAGGTTAACAAAGAAGTCGTTTGTCAGTGTGCCTACATTGTCAGTGAACACGCCATGCTGGCTGCCGCCGTGGTTCGTACCAAGGACACGCATACCACCTACAAGAACTGTCATTTGCGGAGCAGTAAGATTCAGTAATTGCGCTTTGTCCACAAGAAGCTCTTCAGGGCTTACGCTGTACTGTTTCTTTTGATAGTTACGGAATCCGTCAGCCATAGGCTCCATCGGTTCAAAACTTTCTGCATCAGTTTGCTCTTGTGTTGCATCACCGCGTCCAGGTGTGAACGGAACCGTTACTTCAAAGCCGGCATCTCTGGCAGCTTTTTCTACTGCAGCACTTCCGCCAAGTACGATCAAGTCGGCAAGGCTGACTTTTTTATCAAGATGACTTTGGATGCCTTCCAATACATTCAGCACTTTTGCAAGCTGTTCAGGCTGGTTGACTTCCCAATCCTTCTGTGGAGCAAGACGGATGCGGGATCCATTTGCACCGCCGCGGTTATCAGAACCACGGAAAGTACTTGCTGAAGCCCAAGCTGTTGTGACAAGCTCGCTGATTGTAAGTTCGGAATCCAGGATCATCACTTTGATTTTTTCTACTTCTTCCTCAGTCAATTCATAATCAACTGCAGGAACAGGATCTTGCCAGATAAGTTCTTCTTCCGGAACTTCAGGACCTAGATATCTTGAAACCGGCCCCATGTCACGGTGAAGAAGCTTAAACCAAGCACGAGCAAATGCATCTGCAAACTCTTCCGGATTCTCGTGGAAGCGGCGGGAGATTTTTTCATATGTCGGATCCATACGCATCGCCATATCGGCAGTCGTCATCATCGTTGGAACACGTTGTGCTGCATCTTCTGCATCCGGCGCGAGGTCTTCCTCTTTAGGATTTACAGGGGCCCATTGATGTGCGCCTGCAGGACTCTTCGTCAACTCCCACTCATATCCAAACAGAAGATCGAAGTAACCATTATCCCACTGTGTAGGGTTAGCTGTCCAAGCGCCTTCGATACCACTTGTGATGGTGTCGCGGCCTTTTCCAGTTCCATGTGTGCTTGCCCATCCAAAGCCTTGCGCCTCGATTTCACCTGCTTCAGGATCCGCACCAACATGAGAAGGATCTCCAGCACCGTGGGCCTTACCGAATGTATGTCCGCCAGCTGTCAGGGCAACGGTTTCTTCATCATTCATTCCCATACGGCCAAATGTCTCGCGGATGTCGCGGGCACTTGCAAGTGGATCAGGAACACCGTTTGGTCCTTCAGGGTTTACATAGATAAGACCCATTTGAACCGCAGCAAGTGGATTCTCAAGCTCGCGGTCACCCGAGTAACGGTTATCTCCAAGCATTTCTTTTTCAGAACCCCAGTAAATATCTTCCTCAGGATGCCAGATATCTGCACGTCCGCCTCCGAAACCAAATGTCTTGCCGCCCATGGATTCAATCGCAACGTTTCCTGTCAGAAGCAATAAGTCTGCCCAGGAAATCTTGTTTCCGTATTTTTGCTTGATCGGCCATAACAGGCGACGAGCTTTATCAAGGTTGCCATTATCAGCCCAGCTGTTCAGCGGTGCGAAACGCTGTGCACCCGTTCCACCGCCTCCGCGGCCGTCAGCCGTACGATATGTACCTGCCGCGTGCCAAGACATACGGATGAAGAATGGTCCATAATGCCCGTAATCGGCAGGCCACCAATCCTGGCTGTCTGTCATTAGATCTCTAAGATCCTGCTTAAGCGCATCGTAATCTAATTTCTGAAATTCTTCTCTATAGTCAAAGTCTTCCCCCATAGGGTTCGTCTTCTTATCATGCTGATGAAGGATGTTCAAATTTAACTGATTCGGCCACCAATCTTTATTCGTAGTGCCGACTGAATTGTTGCTGGTCATGCTTCCGTGATGAAACGGGCAGCCGCCAGTGTTGTTATTTTTTGTATCCATATTCATTTCCCCTCTTCCTATAAAATAAGTAGAAAATATTATGATTAGCTTATGAATAAGCTTATTAAAATTAATTACAATTAAATGATAACACCTCTCAGTTAAAAGTCAATACTAATTTATAATGATTATTAATAAATAAACTATATCATCTTAAAAACTGTATTAAAAGGCAGTGGTAGTGGGGATTCTGCTTTATTATCAATTAGCCTCTTGTGAAGTGATTTCCGCTCCAGGCGTGCGACTCCGCGGGGCGTGCATCGAGCCTCCTCGGCTGTCATCAAAAGTGGAAGCACCCCGGTTAGCCCCGACAGGCAAATGTTCCGAAGAGAAAAAAAGGCGGTCTTTCCTTTTATTCTCTTCGGGTTATTTGATCCCGAGGGGCTGGGTGCTGGAACTGGACGTCACGCTAGTCCCGCAGGAAGTCTCACGCCTTCCACGACAATCGCCACTTTAGTAATATAAAAGACTACAATCTTTAAAAATAGATAGCAGGACATACCACTTCTACACTATTACTATTACAAAGCCGACAGTGTTTATGATTACTTGTTTCAATTTATTGTAAATGGCTGGACTATCTTTCTTTATGACATCAAAAAAGGGAAAAATAAGTGGTATGTATGGGAGAATGAGGCTTACGCGCCGAATATACATATATACGCACGGGTTATGCAGGAAGGCGCACGGGAAACAGCCCAATGCGCACGGCTTACGGTAAAAGTCCTTATCGTTTAAAGCTCAATGAGGTAAAATGAGTCTCTCAAGCATTTGGAGGAGTAACTAAAATTTAAGTTGTATGGGGGGATTCCCATGAGATGCGGCTCAAAATGCTTTCTTGTTGAAGTTGAGTTAAAAGAAGGCGCGCAAACTAAATCCGTTACCGCCCGCACACCCATAGAAGCAAGAAAAACCATCCGAAAAGAATATGGAGCAGAGGTTGAGATTTTATCTGTTAGAGAAGAAAAAAGGTGACAGAGGCATAGCTATTTGTCCCAGGCACCACCCGATATATGTCGAATACACAGACGAAAACACCTCCTTTAACCGGGAGGTGTTTTCGTTCTCTATGCAAAGTACGAGGAATGTATTTCATTAACGGTCACCCTCTGTATCTAAAAGGAATCCCATTTAAAAAACAGGAAGTCCATCCTCAAACATGGACCAGTCAGTCATCATTTCTTCATCTGTCAGCAGGCAGCCATCCAAACTGCTTTCAATGGATTGGCGATTCATGCCAATACCAATGAATACAATCTCTGTCATACGATCACCCCAGGTTTCATCCCATCTGCCCATCAATTCAGGTTCCTGTCTCAAGATTTCTTCCCGCTCTGATTCCGGATAAGAAGCGATCCAATTTCCCGCTGACTGCAATACGATGGATGTGCCAGCCTGTGATAACAAACCTGCTGTGTCATTGCGTGCTGAAAGCCAGAAAAATCCCTTCGCCCGGACAATTTCTTCCGGCCATTTTTCCAGCCAGCTTTCCCATCTTTCCGGATGGAATGGCTTTCTTCTTCTATATACAAAAGAAGTGATACCGTATTCTTCCGTTTCTGGGATATGCTCTTCGTTTAACTCTTTGATCCAGCCCGCTGCCTGGCTGGCTTTCTCAAAATCAAAAAGATTCGTATCCAATATTTTGTTCAGTTCCACCCTGGACTGCACAGTATTGATGATCTTCGCTTCCGGGTTGAGCTTCTGCAGAGCAGCATGCAATTCATCCCTTGTTTCATTGCTGATTAAATCTGTTTTATTTAATAGAATGATATCCGCAAATTCTATTTGATCGATTAACAGGTCTACTACTTCCCTGTTATCATCCTCTCCCGCTCCTTGTTTTCTTTCGAGCAGGCTCTCACCTGATGAAAAGTCATGCCAGAAACGATTTCCGTCAACCACGGTCACCATTGCATCCAGTCTGCAATGGTGGGATAAATTGATTCCTGACTCTTCATCTATGTAAGTGAACGTTTGTGCTACCGGAATAGGTTCTGAGATACCGGTCGATTCAATGACGATATTATCGATATCCCCCTTTTCCACCAGCCTTTCTACCTCAATCATTAAATCCTCACGCAAGGTACAGCAGATACATCCATTTTGAAGCTCGACCATCTTCTCTTCCGTCCGTGAGAATCCTCCTTGTTTGATGAGGGAAGCATCAATATTCACTTCACTCATGTCGTTAACAATAACAGCAATTTTTCTATTTTCCTTATTGGCTAAAATATGATTCAATAAGGTGGTTTTTCCTGATCCCAAATATCCGCTTAATACGGTTACAGGCACTCTTTTGCTCATGTACTGCCTCTCCCTTTTTACATTCTATTTAAAACAATCCTTTCAGCAGCCTTCCGAGCTCCGGCGATATTTCTCGATACCGGTCCGATTTCCAGCTCTGCCAGAGGACCTGTCACATAGAGGTGCGGGCACCATTCCAGCGAAGGCTCCACGACTGGATAGCCGCAGTTGGCACATTTCAACCTTTCCCGCTTAATGAGTTTTTGCAGCCATTCCTGCTGCGGCATCGTCGGGGTGAAACCCGTTGCCAGAATAATGGACTTCGCTTCGATCCTGACATCTGTGTCGAGGAGCAGCGAGATTCCCTGAGGGTCCGATTCTGCAGAGACCACTTCTCCATCTGCGATCGTTAATGAACCTTCCCTGGAGAGTTTATTAAGTCTTGCATGGAGTTCGGCAGTGATGGAGCCTCTGTGTCTTGCTTGCCCAATCGCAGCTCTGCGCTCTTCATAGTCTTTCAACTGCAAGAAAGAGTCCATATTCTTTGGGCCGAGCCAGCCTGGATTGCTGTCAAAATCATGAACCCGAAATGGATGCCTCTTCAGAACGGTGACCTTCCCTGGAAAAAGCCTGCTGAGCTTGATGCTTGTATGAGCTGCGGTTATGCCCCCGCCTACTACCATCAGCGGCATGGATTCGCTGACCATCTCCGGCAATTCCGGATCAAAAATATGATGAATACGATGTTCAGACTCTGTTTGCAGTTTGGCTGCCCACTCAGGGATATTCAACTGTTCACTTAGGCTAATGGAAATTACGATGTTTCTTCCATTGATTACTCGACCTGTCTCTGTGTGCACCTTCCACGTTTCCTTTTCTTTTGTTACATCTTCTACACGGCCTTTTACCCAAGCATCTTCAAGCTTGGTCTCGTGCAGCACCGTATCACTGTGTTCATTAAACAATGATAGTGACGGGCGTTTATAACGGCCATAAAAGTTTAGGGGCCCTTTCGACTTTGCAGCTTTCTGCAAGCTGAAAGGATGAACGTCAAGATGATGTACAAAGGGAGAACGTAAAAATTCCATTCCAATCCTCTCCGTATTTCGTTTCCAGTTGTGGAGAGGCCCATCATGCGGGTCAATAATCCGGATATTGTCTATGCTGGTCCTGCCGCTTTTTAACAAATAAGCGGCAACAGTGCATCCGTGAATTCCGCCGCCGATTATGATCCAATCGTACATAGTCCTTTACCAGCTGGACTTCTTGACGCCAGGAATCTGCCCTTTATGTGCAAGCTCCCTGAAGGCAATCCGGGACATTTTGAACTTGCGCAGATAACCGCGCGGCCGGCCTGTGACTTCACAGCGATTCTTCAATCGTGTCGGAGAAGAATCTCTTGGAAGTTTTTTTAGTGCCTCATAGTCACCCTTTTCTTTAAGTTCTCTTCTTAATTCTGCATATCGTTCTACAATCTCCTGGCGTTTTCTTTCTTTAGCGACTTTCGATTTTTTAGCCATTTCTTTTCTTCCTTCCAGGTTTTATTTCGTAATCATTACGATTTAACACTTAAAAAATTTTATATGAGTAATAGAAAATCCATTCTACTTTGGGTCCTGGAATTCAATTGCTCAGTATAGTCGATCCATTGAACCTTTTTCAGTTTCGTTCTTAATTTCGCATCTATCTCACTTTCGATTTCGCGCATAAGCTTCATAAGCTGTCCATAAGTCATATTGAAGTGAGCCGCTGCCTGCTTGTGCGGTGTATGCTTGACCAGAAGTGACATGAACTGATCGGAAGTTTCAGACCTTGATGCCAGTTC
>NZ_ABCF01000092.1 GCF_000181495.1 Bacillus sp. SG-1 | reverse complement strand
TCATTAGTTCTGATAGACTTCTGTGCGTTGACAATACGAGGGTTCTGAGGGATCACGCGCCCGTCAAAGTATTTCTTCAAAGTAGCAACACCACTGTTGATCCACAGCAAGGAAGGATCTTCATGCGGCACAAGTGAGGCACTAGGTTCTACTCCGTGGCCTTTTTCTTTAAAAAATTCTAAAAACATTCTTCTGATTTCTGCACCTGTCAGGTTTTTCATGTGAAATTTCCTCCTTATTCTTTAAAATTAACCAAAAAAGCATACAAAAAAGCCCTCATCCCTGGTCAGGGACGAGAGCTCGCTCGCGGTACCACCCTGGTTATGAACCTGTTAGACAGATTCATCACTCTGGAGCCTTAACGCGGCGGACGGCAGGGTTTGCTGCACTCTGGATTAGCGTTCTGTTATCCTTCATCTGGAATTTCTTTCAGCCGGGGAAATTCCTCTCTTACGTGCAGGCAGCACTCAGATGGACTATAACATACTCGATCTTTCGTCGATTTGGTCAGTGTTTTATTGTATATGTCGAATTATAGAAATATCAACGGCATTTGTCAATCTGAACAACGGGAAAAATAGAATTTATTTTTCATGGACTATCCCTCGCTGTAAAATGTGTCCTTGCATGAACGACAGCCACTTTCAGCATGGCCAGCAGAGGAACGGCGACAATCAGCCCCAGCACTCCTCCTACTTCACCTCCGATAATCAAGGCGCCCATAATGAACAGCGGGTGCATATGCAGGCTTTTGCCGACAATTAACGGAGACAAGATATTGCCTTCCAGGAACTGCAAGGCGAAAACAATGACAATTACTTTGATGATCATTTCATTAGAAATCGTACTGGCTACAATGGCTGCCGGAACCGCGCCTATTACTGGGCCGAAGTAAGGGATGACATTTGTGATACCGACGATGATCCCTAACAACAGGGGATACTTCATTCCAAACAGCCAGAAAGAAAGGGCAGCAAGAGACCCTATCAACAAACATACTAATAATTGACCTCTTATGTACCCCCCTAACGATTCATCCAAGTCCTTGAAAAAGCTTCCTGCACTATTTCTCCATTTCTTAGGCGTCAGGCTTGTCGCCGCTTTTTTTACCTTTGGGAAGTCCTTCAATAAATAAAAGGAAATGAAAGGAACAATAGCAAACAGCAACAGGCTGTTCATTATCTTTAAAACTCCTGAAAGAATAAACGCCACTACTCCATTCAACCATTCCTCAAACCGCTCGATTCTGGTCTCGAGTTCGTGTTGGATACCGTCCGGCCAAGTGGAAGTCTGTCTCTGGATATAATCCAGCCATCGTTGATACTGTTCGGTATACAGCGGTGCATTTTCGGCTAAGTCCTTTAATTGATGGATAATGACAGGAATTCCTTTATAGACTGCATAACCCAAACCTCCAAAAAACAAAATGTATATCAGCAGGATCGCGATCCCCCGATGGATGCCTGCTTTAAATAATTTTTCAACCACCGGATGGAGAAGATAGGTGATAAAGCCCCCGAGCAGGAAAGGGATCATTGCCATGATGAGCACGCTTAACACCGGGTGCCAAACAGGATACAAGAGATAAAAGACGTAAACAGTGATCACCGCCAAAAGCGTGATCGCCAATCTATAAAGCCATCTTACATAGGAGCTGCTGTTATTCACCGCCTGCCTCCTCCTTTCGGTCTGCCTCGTTATTACATAATGTGAGCAAAAAAAGGAAAACCATTCAGGCCTGGAGGGTTTATGAGCAGCTGGAAGAAACGAAAACATTGGAACAGTTTCCTGAATAAAATTGTCTTTTGGTTGTTTTATAAGTCCACTTTTGCAGGCTTACAGTGATTAGATGATCTCATGATCGCTTTATAAGACCAATGTTGTGGAATTTAAAGGGTTAGATGGTCTTATGAACCCTCTATAAGACCACTTTCACTAAATTTCAGGGATTAGATGGCCTCATAAACTCTTGACAAGACCATTTCCGCGGGTTTTCACCACTCATGAATTGTTAAAGAATTATTTTGCGTCTTATATAACCATAAGAACTTACCTCCACCAAGCAAAATCCGAAGGGCAAAAAGCACAAAAAAAACAGAGGGAACCCCCCTCTGTTTTTAAAACATCTTTTTAACTTGTCTGCGCATTTTCTTCATGTTTCTTCCGTTCATCATGTTTGAACGGCGAGAGGCCATAGTTGCAGCAATTCCCACACCGAAACCGATCATTGAAGCCACAGTTTTATTCAAGGTGCCCACCTCTTCCTTAGCTTAGTTGGCGGTCTTCCTCGTCAAACAAGTCATCTAAAGAGCTTAATGTTCCATCTTCCTCGACCTGGTGTGTGTGTATCACACCTTTGGTGATTGAAAGTTCAATAAAGCATTTCCAGCAGTAGTACTGGTTAATGCCTATCTTACCTATATCTTTGCTTTGACAATTTGGACATTTCAATACAATCGCCACCCCTTTAAGTCCGTGGCATTGACTGCTTTTCAGGCATTTGAATACCGTTTCAAAAGTAGATCTTTGCCATCTTTTCCAGTAGCCATTATGTCCAAATTGTCTAAAGCCTAAACAACTTTCTAACAATACGAGGAAGAGCGGCGCCATAATCTTAAAAGTACCCAGAGGTTCAAGCCCCCGGATACTACTATCGTTCGCTTATTTAGAGAAAATCATAAGGTGTAACCTTTTCCATTCCGATCATTGGGTCTGCATGCAGCATTTCCTCCAGCTTATTTTTAGGAGGAGCCTCTTCTTCGCTTATTGATTCGGTTACTTCTTCGGATTTTATTCCTCGCAGTTTTTCATAAAGAGTCGTCAGTCTCTGAACGTCTTCCTCTCTTTCCACACCCATCTTCAGTGCTTGTTCTTCTCCGCAGAGAATTAATGCATTCTTGCTTCGTGTAATGGCTGTATAAAGCAGATTACGCCTCAGCATCCTGAAGTAACTTTTAACAACAGGAAGAATAACGATGGGGAACTCGCTTCCCTGAGACTTATGGATGGAACAGCAATAAGCCAGCGTGATTTGGTTCAATTCCTGGCGAGTGTAAGTTACTTCATTACCTTCAAAGGAGACAAGGACCATGTCTTGTTTTTCGGTATTCTCCTTTGCATAAAAGATGGAAATGACCTCACCGATATCGCCATTGAACACATTGCTTTCCGGCTGATTGACCAGTTGAAGGACTTTGTCGCCGATCCGGTATTTGGTATCCCCAAAGACAATCTCTTTCCGGGTACCGTCATTGCTGTTGAAAATTTCCTGAAGCATTACATTCAATTTGTCAATGCCGGCAGGACCTCTGTACATAGGTGCTAGCACTTGGATGTCCTTTGCACTGTATCCCTTTGATTTGGCGTTGGCGACTACCTTCTCCACCACTTCTGCAATCTGGGAGGTTGTACATTTGATAAATGAACGGTCCTTCTGAGGCTGAAGCAAGTTATCGGGCAGCCTGCCTGCTTTCATTTCGTGAGCCATCTCTATAATGGACGACCCTTCTT
This sequence comes from Bacillus sp. SG-1, assembly GCF_000181495.1. Classification (GTDB taxonomy): domain Bacteria; phylum Bacillota; class Bacilli; order Bacillales; family Bacillaceae_B; genus Rossellomorea. The sequence continues at coordinate 5,624 of NZ_ABCF01000092.1, read as the reverse complement.
CCTGCCGATAAATGTCTTTCAAGCGGACCGTCGGGATGACTTCTGAACGCAGCAGGTCTTTCAACACCTGCCCAGGACCTACGGAAGGCAGCTGATCTTCATCCCCAACGAGAATGACCTGAATATCGTCAGGGAGCGCTTTGAACAGCTGGTTCGCAAGCCAGGTATCCACCATTGACATTTCATCGACAATCAGCAGCTTGCCCTGTATTGAGCGGTCTTCATCATATTCAAAGCTGTCTGTACCGTTCCAGCCAAGCAGCCTGTGGATCGTCCCTGCAGGAAGCCCTGTGGACTCTGTCATCCTTTTGGCAGCCCTGCCTGTTGGAGCAGCCAGAAGAATAGGAAACGGCTCATCTTTATAATCCTTGGGATCAAGCGAGCATCCGTGTAGTTCTCCATAAAGCTCAACTATCCCCTTGATAACCGTCGTCTTTCCTGTACCCGGACCTCCCGTCAAAAGCATCATGGGAGACATGAGAGCTGTCTCTATCGCTTCTTTCTGGGTAGGGGCATATTGGACATTCAGCCTTTCTTCCAGTCCGCCGAGCGCCATCAGGAACTCCGATTGAGGAAATTGATCCGTGTATTGGTCCTGAGCAAGCAGCCTTTGAATATTCGTGACCAGCCCTTTTTCGGAAAAATACAAAGAAGGTAGATACACCCTTCTTTCTTCCCCCATAATTTCCCCTTCTTCTCCAAGCTTTATGACTTCACGAGAAATATCATCGAAGCTGATTCTCTCGCTTTGGCTCTTTTCCAAAAGAGCCTTCACATTTGACAAGAGGGTTTCCGCTTCAAGGTAAACATGCCCTTCCTGAAGACAATTCTGTTCCAGAGTGTAAAGACAGCCAGCCTTTATCCGGTCCGGGTGATTGCCAGTAATGCCGAGTTTGCTTCCCAGTTCATCCGCACGGCCAAACCCGATACCTTCAATATCCTCGACAAGTTTATAAGGGTTTTTTTGGAGAATTTCCAGCGACTGTTCCTTATAAGCCTGGTAGATTTTCATTGAAATCTGCGGTCCGAAACCGAATCCATTCAGATTGATCATCACTCGTTCCAGCCCTTGATGTTCAACCAAAGAATCGTAAAGCGTCTTTGCTTTTTCAGGAGGGAGTTTGGGAATGTCATCAAGAAGGGAAGGAGTCTCCAATATCTTGCTGATCGCATTCTCGCCCAGCTGTTCCACAATTTTTTCTGCTGTCTTCTTTCCAATGCCTTTAAACAGCTCACTTGAGAGGTAGTCTACAATTCCTTGTTTCGTCTGGGGGATTTCTTTTTTGAAACGCTCCGCATGAAATTGCATTCCAAACTTTGGGTGGTCCTTGAAAGCACCATGGAATATATAGGTCTCCTGTTCATGAATCTTAGGAAAATGTCCTGTTACTACCGCTTCCTTGTCCTCATATTGGGCATTCGTGGATTCCACCCTGATCCTGATGACAGAATAGAGGTTGCTCTCGTTGTGAAAAATGGTGACAAGATGTTTACCCTTTATATAAATTTCATTTTCATCGAAAAGTTCTAAGGAGTCTTGCCTGCTCATTTAGAAGCCCCCTTGTTTCTACTTAATTCTCTTCTCCCAATTGGTCCATCATCTTCAGGCCATAGCCGGCAAGCATGTGATCCGGCTGGATTTCAAGGGCCTTCTCGAAGCAGCTTCTTGCTTTGTCCGCGTCATCCGTAAAGCCTGCATAGGCAACTCCTAGATTATAATAAGCATCTGCATGTTCAGGATCTTGTTCAACGACAATTTCCAGCTGTTCGATTGCTTCTTTATATGCTTCTGTTTTCGCCAGGCAGAGTCCATATTGAAAACGCGCTTCCGCATCTTCGCCATTCAGCTCAACACTTCTCATCAAGTAAGGAAGAGCCAGTTTTGGCAGCTCCAGATTTACAAGGGAAATTCCCAGCATAAAAAATACATCTTCATTCTCCAGCCCTTTTTTGATTGCAGTCTCAAAGGCTTCCTTTGCTGCATCAAAATTCTCGGCATTGAAGTATAAGTTTCCAAGGGAATAATATGCCGATGCCGCTTCTCCATCAAGGGAAATCGCCCTTTTCAAAAACTTCTCCGCTTTTTCGTTTTCTCCTACTGAAAGAAGGACATTTCCAAAGTTTATGTATGCAACCGGATCTGTTGGGTTCTCTTCAATCGCTTCTGTAAAGAATTTTACCGCCTCTTCGACTTTTCCTTCTTGAAGAAGCTGAATTCCTTTTAAATTTTTATCCATATGTAACACCTCTGGTTTGTATTATTTTCACTTATTTATCTTCATAGTATATCATAACCACTGACTTCACTAAGAAAAGCACTGTTCGAAAACTTCAGCCGTTTTATAACTCTCATTTCGTACTAAATGTTGCTTTTGATAAATGCAAGATGATTTCCTCTTCAGGTGCATGACCCGCGGGGCAGGCGGTTCTAAAATACAGACAAAAACAAAAGGCTAACCAGATAAAGAATCTGATTAACCTTGATATATCAGCCTACAAATTCGAGTTTCTTTTCATCCTTGAAAATTTGATCGATCGTGCCTCCGCCCAGGCATTCATCGCCATTGTAGAACACGACAGCTTGCCCTGGAGTGACAGCTCTTACAGGCTCTTTAAAAATCACTTTTACTGTATTATCGTCGAGAAGCTGAACTTTTACTTCGTGATCTTCCTGACGGTAACGGAATTTAGCTGTACATTCGAATTCGGTCGTTTTTTCTTTATCTGAAGTCCAGCTGATATCTGTTGCCAGAATGGAATCAGAGTATAGCGCTTCATGGTCAAAACCTTGTTCAACAAACAAAACGTTCCGGTCAAGGTCCTTACCGATGACAAACCAAGGTTCTCCTGCTCCACCGATTCCAAGGCCTTGCCTTTGACCGATCGTATAATACATCAGTCCGTCATGATTCCCTTTAACCTCACCGCTTAATGTTTCCATATTACCCGGTTGTGCAGGCAGGTAATTGCTCAAGAAATCTTTGAAGTTGCGTTCGCCAATAAAGCAAATACCCGTACTGTCTTTTTTCGTTGCTGTTGCCAGTCCTGCTTCTTTCGCGATTTCTCTTACTTTCTTTTTATCAATCGAACCGATCGGGAACATGACTTTTTCAAGCTGATCTTGTCCGAGTTGATTCAAGAAATACGTTTGGTCTTGTTGGAGTCCTTCACGCGGAGCATTTTATATTCTCCGTCACGGTACTCAACTTGCGCATAATGGCCGGTCGCCAGATAATCGGCACCAAGCTTCATTGCATGCTCAAGGAAAGCCTTGAATTTAATTTCTTTATTGCACATGACATCAGGGTTCGGTGTGCGTCCCGCTTTATATTCATCGAGGAAGTACGTAAACACCTTGTCCCAATATTGCTTTTCAAAATTGACCGCATAGTAGGGGATTCCAATTTGGTTGCAGACCCTGATGACATCTTCATAATCTTCAGTCGCCGTACATACCCCGTTTTCATCGGTGTCATCCCAGTTTTTCATAAAAATGCCGATGACATCATAGCCTTGCTCTTTCAATAATAGTGCTGCGACGGAGGAATCAACCCCTCCTGACATGCCGACAACCACTCTTGTATCTTTAGGTTCCTTCTTCACGAAAAGGCACCTCCTTTATATAGTAATGACGCAAAGTCTATCATATATTGTTGGTTACATGCTTAATTATATAAACTTTGTTAAAGAGTGATGTTATTATGCACGACTTTGCCTGATTTCCGCTACAGGTGCGCGACTCCGCGGGGCGGGCGGTGAGCCTCCTCGGCTGCGCCTGGATAAAAAGTGAAAGCGCCCTGTTCAGCCCCGACAGGCAAATGTTCCGCAGCGAAAAGAAGGCGGTCTTTCCTTTTATTCGCTGCGGGTTATTTGACCCCGAGGGGCTGGGCGCTACAACTGGATTGGGGGTCTCACCTGTCCCGCTAATCCCGCAGGAGGTCGCACACCTTCCGCTCCAATCAATCGTTGTTTTTAAATCTTAAAATTTGTTTTTATAAAAGAAACGTGATGACTTGATTGGATTCTAAAGCACCTATCCAAAAATAAATGAAGGAAGATTTAAAAATATGCTAACTGAATGAATCAAATCTTCCGCATTTAAACCTGAAAAATAACAACATTATTAACTAACAAAGCCTTTCTAAAAAAAGCTCTAAAACAATAGAAAGATTCTATTACAAATCTTTCATGAAGACAAGAGATTGAACTCTGCCTTATTTTCTCAGGCGGTTGACAATCTTAGCGACTTCTTTAGCAGTGTATATGATATCTTCTTTTGTATTCGTGATCCCGAAACTGAAGCGTATCGAATTTCTCAGCCGCTCGGAATCTTTCCCGAACATGGCAAGCAGTACATGGGAAGGCTCGATGGATCCTGCTGTACAGGCAGATCCACTGGACACGGCTACTCCTGCCAGATCCAAGTTTACAAGCATGGATTCAACATCTGTTCCTGGAAAACTTAAATTTAAAATATGGGGAAGCGAATGTTGCAAATCTCCGTTAAGATAAAATTCTATATCCTCTTCCTTCAGGGTTTCTATCAACGTGTTTTTGAATTCGATATATTCTTCAATCTTTTTATCCATCTCTTGCTGGGAAAGCCTGATTGCTTCCGCCATGCCCACTAATGATGGCAGATTCTCGGTCCCTGCCCGTCTTTTTCTTTCCTGCTCCCCGCCGAACATTTTAGCTTCAAGGGGAACCTCTTTTCGTGCATATAAGAATCCGACCCCTTTTGGTCCATTTATCTTATGGGAAGAAATCGACAACAAATCAATGTTTTCAGTTTCTACATCTATCTTGGTCATCCCAAAAGCCTGTACCGCATCAGTATGCAGTAAGATTCCTCTGTTTCTGACCAGTTCCCCGATCTCTGAAATTGGCTGTATAGTGCCAACTTCATTGTTGCCATACATAATACTGACTAAAATGGTGTCTTCTCTTAAAGCAGCTTCGACATCTTTGACAGAAACGAGCCCTTGCCCATTTACCGGTAAGTAGGTAACTTCAAACCCTTCCTTTTCCAGTTGAGCACAAGTGTGAAGAACGGCATGATGCTCAATTGAAGTCGTAATGATATGTCTGCCTTTTTCTTTTAAAGCATGGGCCGTGCCTGACAATGCCAGATTATCAGCCTCCGTTCCCCCGCTTGTAAAAATGATCTCGTGAAATCCGGCACCAACACTTTTGGCAGCTGTCATACGGGCACTGTCCAGCTTTTGCCTTGCATCCCTTCCTGAAGAGTGGATACTGGATGGGTTGCCAAATGTCCCTTTCATCGCTTCTGTCATTACTTCAATAACGCGGGGATCCATCGGGGAGGTTGCCGCATTATCGAGATAAATCGTCCTCATAGTCATTCCTCCAATTAAATATAAAACATATATGCATCTGACTCGCCTTCATCCGTATAGCTCGCCAAATCTTCTATAGTGGTATTATCCAAAACCTCTTTTACGGCATCCCTGATCCGCATCCAAAGCTCACGTTTTGCCGGTTCTTCATCTTCAATACCTTCTACTGGGGAGATCGGTCCCTCGAGAATCCTGATAATATCGCCCGCTGTGATTTGTGACGGCTCGTTTCCAAGGACATAACCACCGTAAGCACCTCTGATACTT
>NZ_ABCF01000093.1 GCF_000181495.1 Bacillus sp. SG-1 | reverse complement strand
TAAAGTTGTTTAGTGGTTGATTGCTACTTGTACAATCGGAATCGCTTCTGATTTCAGGCTCACCCTGCAGGAGCAACAGAGGAGGGATTATCTTGACTGATATGGAGAAGCGAAGTATAACAGAAAAAAGAAAAACCGAACATATTGATATTTGCTTATCGAAGGATGTGGAACCTGTTGAAATGACGACCGGATTTGAATCGTTCCGGTTTCAACATAACGCCCTTCCAGAGATAGATTTTCAAGAGATCGATCTCAGTACGCGCCTTTTTGATAAGCAGCTGAAAGTACCGTTTCTGATCAGTTCAATGACAGGTGGGACGGAAACGGCTGCCAAGATTAATGAAACGCTTGCAAAAACCGCAGAAAAACGTGGATGGGCCATGGGTGTCGGGTCAATGAGGACAGCCATCGAAAAGGAACAGACTGCTTATACTTATGATGTACGCAAACATGCTCCGACCATTCCTATCCTTGCAAACATCGGGGCTGTTCAGTTCAATTACGGATATGGTGTAGAACAATGCCAGCGTGCTGTTGATCTCATTAAGGCGGATGCGATCATCCTTCATCTCAATAGCATGCAGGAAGTTTTTCAGCCTGAAGGAGATACGAACTTTAAAGACCTGCTGCCTAAAATTGAAAAGGTGGCAAGATCTCTTCCGGTCCCTGTCGGGGTAAAAGAAGTAGGAATGGGAATCAGCAGCGCTACCGCTCGCCGGCTGTATGAGGCAGGGGTCTCTTTTATCGATGTGGCCGGGGCAGGTGGCACCTCGTGGATTCAGGTCGAAGCGTACCGCTCAAAAGATCCTCTTAGGGCAAAAGCTGCAGAAGCTTTCCGCGGGTGGGGAATTCCAACTGCTGAAAGTCTGCTGCAAATAAGAAGAGATGTTCCAGAAGTACCCCTGTTTGCAAGCGGAGGAATGAAAAATGGTGTCCATGCAGCAAAAGCGATTGCATTAGGCGCAGACATTGCCGGATTCGGCAGGTCACTCCTCCCAAGTGCAGCAGTCTCTGATGGAGAAGCGCTGGATGGACAGTTCCAACAGATAGAATTTGAACTGCGTGCGGCTATGTTTGGCATAGGTGTATACTCGATTGAGCAGCTGAAAGGGACAGATTCATTAAGACAAGTTTAGTTCAGCAGTGGAGTAGATATCAAAGGAGGCCGGAATCCGATTGGGGTTTTGGTCTCTTTTTTGTTCGTTGTTTTCGTATATATTGTTGCTCTCGGAAAAATCCAAAAAGCCGGATTTTTCCCTTGGAGACAAGGGCTTTTTTCTCTGAAAAGGTGAGTTAGCTCTTTTCTTTCTTGTTTATCAGGCTATTTCTGGTTAATTAAGTAGATATTTTTAAAAGTTTGTATTAAATAGCAACAAAGTTTACGAAAAGAGCCTTTTTGTTTTAGGTTGGCGGCAGTGTGTTATGCTATCAACCGGTCTTTCTGTTCTATGAACTAGTTTGATGGGTCTTTAACAACTTTACGGCTCCTATCAATACTTTCGGATGTCTATTAACAACCGATGTTTTTCAGATCCTTACTTCTAGTTTGCCACCCCAATCAAAGCACTGCACCCACAAACAAAAAAATCCGCCCACCAGGTGGACGGATCTCTCATCATTATTACTTCTTGATGTTATAGAATGTTTTTGCTCCAAGGTATTGTGCAGTGTGTGCCAATTGGTCTTCGATGCGAAGCAATTGGTTGTATTTCGCCACACGGTCTGTACGTGAAGGAGCACCTGTTTTGATTTGGCCTGCGTTTGTCGCAACAGCGATGTCAGCGATTGTGCTGTCTTCTGTTTCACCAGAACGGTGAGAGATGACTGCTGTGTAACCAGCGCGCTTAGCCATTTCGATTGCGTCGAAAGTTTCAGTCAATGTACCGATTTGGTTAACTTTGATCAGGATAGAGTTTCCTACGCCTTGCTCGATACCTTGAGAAAGTTTGTTTGTGTTTGTAACGAATAAGTCGTCACCTACAAGTTGTACTCTGTTACCGATGCGATCAGTCAATAGCTTGTGGCCATCCCAGTCGTTTTCATCAAGACCGTCTTCGATTGAAACGATTGGATACTTGTTGCACATTTCTTCGTACCAATCAACCATTTCAGCAGAAGTACGGACAACGCCTTCACCAGAAAGATGGTATTTGCCATCTTCTTTGTTATAGATTTCAGAAGCAGCAACGTCCATTGCAAGAAGTACTTCTTCACCTGGCTTGTAGCCTGCTTTTTCGATAGCTTCAATAATTGTAGAAAGAGCTTCTTCGTTCGATTTAAGGTTAGGAGCGAATCCACCTTCGTCACCAACCGCTGTGTTGTAGCCTTTAGATTTAAGAACGCTTTTCAGGCTGTGGAAGATTTCCGCACCCATGCGAAGGCCTTCTTTGAATGTAGGAGCACCAACAGGCATTACCATGAATTCCTGGATGTCAACGTTGTTATCAGCGTGCTCTCCACCATTAACGATGTTCATCATTGGAACTGGAAGCTGCTTCGCGTTGAAACCACCAAGGTATTGGTAAAGTTCAACTCCGAAGAAGTCAGCTGCAGCACGCGCAACAGCCATGGATACACCAAGGATAGCGTTAGCGCCTAATTTACCTTTGTTTTCAGTTCCGTCTAATTCCATCATCGCTCTGTCGATTGCAACTTGATCTGTCACATCCATACCGATGATTTCTTCAGCGATTTCGTTGTTTACGTTGTCTACTGCTTTTTGTACACCTTTTCCAAGGTAGCGGTCTTTGTCGCCGTCACGAAGTTCAACTGCTTCGTATTCACCTGTAGAAGCACCTGATGGTACTAAAGCGCGGCCGAAAGCACCTGATTGTGTGTAAACTTCTACTTCAACTGTAGGATTTCCGCGGGAATCCAATACTTCGCGAGCATATACATCTGTAATAAATGGCATATAAATTCTCTCCTTTTAATGGGTTATTTTATTGGCTTTTTCGTTTATATTATTTCTTTGTTGAATGTAGTTAGTTGATTTCCGCTCCAGGTGCCGACTCCGCGGGGCGGGCGGTGAGCCTCCTCGGCTTCGCCTGCGGGGTCTCACCTGTCCCGCTAGTCTCGCAGGAGGTCGACACCTTCCGCTCCAATCAACATTCGTAAAACTAAGCAATAAAGGTTGTGTTAAAACCATATTTTCTTAAAACAGCTTTAACTTCAAGCCAGTAAATTTGATTGGCTAAATGCACTTTCTTTCCGAGGGGAGCTTGCTCACAGAATTACTCGAGCGTCTTCCTTCCCTAGAATAGTGCAAATCGCTCTAAATCAACTTTACTATTTTTTAATTAAAGTTTCGCCTGTCATTTCAGCTGGTTTGTTAAGGTTTAACAGGTCCAGCATTGTTGGTGCAAGGTCTCCAAGAATTCCACCTTCTCTTAGTGACACACCTTCTTTGGTCACGATGACCGGTACAGGGTTGGTGGTATGTGCTGTCATTGGGTTTCCTTCAGGTGTAACCACTTCATCAGCATTTCCATGATCGGCAGTAATTATTGCTGTTCCGCCTTTTTCAACGATCAGGTCAACGATTTGCCCTAAGCATTCATCTACGGTTTCAATCGCTTTGATGGTCGGTTCAAGCATTCCGGAGTGTCCGACCATATCCGGATTGGCAAAGTTCAAGATGATGGCATCCTGCCTGTCATTTTTAATTTCTTCCATAAGTGCCTCTGTTACTTCATAAGCACTCATTTCAGGCTTAAGATCATAGGTTGCGACATCTGGTGAATTAATCAAAATTCTTGTTTCATCAGGAAATTCATCTTCACGTCCGCCGCTCATAAAGAACGTTACGTGAGGATATTTTTCCGTTTCAGCGATGCGCAGCTGCTTCAAGTTGTTTTGCGAAAGGACTTCACCAAGCGTGTTGTCCAGGTTAACCGACTTGAATGCTACGTATCCGTCAACTGTTTCACTGAAATGTGTCAGACACACAAAGTGAAGGTTTTTCGGATGCTTCGGCCCTCTTTCGAAAGAACGGAAATCATCGTTTGTGAAAGTATTTGAGATTTGGATTGCACGGTCCGGTCTGAAATTGTAGAAGATCACAGCATCTTCTTCATCAATCGTTGCAACCGGTTCACCATTATCTCTTTTGATTACAGAAGGCAGAACGAACTCGTCGAAGATTCCATTATCGTAGGAATCCACAACAACCTCCAACGGGTTGGAGTATTCAGGCCCTTCACCATAGACCATAGCGCGGTACGCTTTTTCCACACGGTCCCAGCGCTTGTCACGGTCCATGGAGTAGTAACGTCCGGATATTGTCGCAAATTCGCCGACTCCCAGCTCACGCATAACTTCCTGTGTTTGCAGGATGTAGGTTTCAGCTGTTTTCGGCCCTACATCACGGCCGTCCAGGAAACCATGTACATAAACTTCCTTTAGTCCTTCAGCAGCTGCTATTCTGAGCAGCGCAAACAAATGCTCAATATGACTGTGAACACCACCGTCAGAAAGCAATCCAAAGATATGAAGAGCTTTGTTTTTACTCTTGGCATGTTCGATTGCATTCACGAAAGTTTCATTTTTCTCAAATTCGCCTTCGCGGATAGAAACATTTACCCTTGTCAGACTTTGGTATACTACTCGTCCTGCACCGATATTAAGGTGACCGACTTCAGAGTTCCCCATCTGTCCTTCAGGAAGGCCGACTGCTTCACCGCTTGCTTTCAAAGTGCTGTGAGGAAACTGATTCCAGTAACGGTCGAAGTTCGGTTTCTTTGCTTGTGTAACGGCATTTCCTTTGTCCTCTTCACGACATGCAAATCCATCTAAGATGATAAGAGCAACAGGAGACTTACTCATTAGAACCTGCCTCCAATAGCTGCAAGAATGATTGCGGCTCCAGGCTGGCTCCTCCTACAAGTGCACCATCGATATCAGATTGTGCCATGTACTCACCGATGTTGTTTGGCTTTACACTTCCGCCATATTGGATACGGAGTGCTTCTGCAGCTTCTTGAGAGAATTGTTCAGCCACTGTCTGGCGGATATGGGAGCAAACTTCATTCGCATCTTCAGAAGTTGAAGATTTGCCTGTACCGATTGCCCAGATTGGCTCATAAGCGATGACAGTTGCTTTCACTTGATCTTCTGTCAGTCCCTCAAGTGCTTTTTTCACTTGGTCGCCGACGATTTGTTTTGTTTGGTCAGCTTCACGCTGTTCCAATGTTTCTCCGACACATACGATCGGAGTCAGGTTGTAGTTGAATGCAGCATGCGTCTTCTTATTGACAGACTCATCTGTTTCATTGAACATTTCACGGCGTTCCGAATGTCCAAGAATAACGTATTTCACACCTAGATCCTGTAGTGCGGCAGGGCTGATTTCACCCGTAAAAGCGCCGTTTTCTTCGAAGTGCATGTTTTGGGCACCGATTTCTACTTGATATTCTTTTGTGATGTCCACAAGTCGCTCCAGGAAAAGAGCTGGTGCACAAATCACAGATTCCACTTTTTCAGAAGAAGGAACCAGTCCGTTAACATCCTCAGCGAATTTCTTTGCTTCAGACATCGTTTTATTCATTTTCCAGTTTCCTGCAATAATTGGTTTACGCATACTTCTCATCCTTTCCTTACTTGTCGTTAAGTGCTGAAACCCCAGGAAGTTCTTTCCCTTCCATAAATTCAAGGGAAGCACCGCCGCCAGTAGAAATATGGCTCATTTTATCGGCTAGATCGAATTTCTCAACCGCTGCGGCTGAATCTCCTCCACCAATGACAGAATATGTATCTGCAGCATCGGCTAAAGCCTGCGCAACGGCTTTCGTACCATTTGCAAACTTTTCAATTTCAAATACGCCCATTGGTCCGTTCCAGATGACTAGACGGGAATTTTTGATGACGCTAGCATATTGTTCCTGCGTTTTAGGACCGATGTCCAGCGCTTCCCAGTCAGAAGGAATCTCTTCGATTGGCACAACTTTCGTGTTGGCATCATTAGAGAAGTCGTCTGCAACAACCACGTCAACAGGCATATAGAATTTGACGCCTTTGTCTTCTGCTTTTTTCATGAATTGTTTCGCTAAGTCGATTTTATCTTCTTCTAGAAGAGATTTCCCAACTTCATGGCCTTGTGCTTTTACAAATGTATAAGCAAGTCCTCCGCCGATGATCAGGTTATCCACTTTTTCTAAAAGATTATCGATAACACCGATTTTATCTTTAACCTTTGCTCCGCCAATGATGGCTGTGAAAGGTCTTTCTGGTGTTGTTAATGCTTTACCCAGTACTTCAAGTTCTTTTTCAAGAAGGAAACCTGCAGCTGCCGGAAGGTGCTCTGCTACTCCCGCAGTAGATGCGTGCGCTCTGTGAGCCGCACCGAATGCGTCATTTACGTATACATCTGCAAGTGCAGCAAATTCTTTCGCAAGGTCTGCGTCATTTTTTGTTTCGCCCGGATAGAAACGGACATTTTCAAGAAGCAATACGTCGCCTTCGCTCATTTTTTCGATTTCAGCTTTGACAGTATCTCCATAAGCTTCATCTGTTTTCGCAACGTCTTTACCAAGCAGTTCGGAAAGGCGCTTTGCGACAGGAGTCAATCTCAATTCTTCCACAACCTGGCCTTTTGGACGTCCCAGGTGGCTGGCAAGAATGACTTTCGCTCCCTGTTCGGATAGGTATTGGATAGTCGGCAGTGCGGCTTTGATACGCGTCTCATCTGTCACGTTGCCTTCACTCATAGGCACGTTGAAGTCTACACGGCAGAATACACGCTTGCCTTTCAAGTCGATATCCTTGATCGTTTGTTTGTTCATTTCAAAAGGCCTCCTTCTGGATAGTCGGGCAAGTAACCCGTTATTTATAAAAGAAGAGCGGGGAATCCTCCCCGCTCCCCTTCATCCCATTTCATTATAGATGCTGGGACATAATTTATCCAACAAAACCCTTAAAATTATGTCACATTACATCATTTAGGATATCACATTTAATTTAATATCTTACAGACCTTTAGAAGCGATGTAGCCAACAAGGTCTACAACACGGTTGGAATATCCGCTTTCGTTGTCGTACCAAGAGATAACTTTAACCATGTTGCCTTCCATAACCATTGTAGAAAGTGCATCGATTGTAGAAGAATCAGGGTTGCCGTTGTAGTCAGTAGATACAAGCGGCTCTTCGCTGTACCCAAGGATACCTTTAAGGTCGCCTTCAGAAGCTTCTTTAAGAGCACTGTTTACTTCATCCACAGTAACTTCCTTGCCAAGCTCAGCAACAAGGTCTACTAGAGAAACGTTTGGAGTCGGAACACGCATTGCTCCACCGTTAAGCTTGCCTTCAAGTTCAGGAAGAACAAGAGATACTGCTTTTGCTGCACCAGTCGTTGTAGGAATGATGTTTTCAGCAGCTGCACGCGCACGACGGTAGTCTTTGTGCGGCAAGTCAAGGATCTGCTGATCATTAGTGTAAGAGTGAATTGTTGTCATCATACCGCGCTTGATACCGAATTTGTCATTCAATACTTTAGCGAAAGGTGCAAGACAGTTTGTTGTACAAGAAGCGTTAGAGATTACATCGTGGCTCGCTGCATCGTACTTGTCTTCGTTAACACCCATAACGATTGTGATATCTTCATCAGAAGCCGGAGCAGAGATGATGACTTTTTTAGCACCTGCTTCCAAGTGTTTCGCAGCATCTGCGCGTTTTGTGAAACGGCCAGTAGATTCTACTACTACGTCTACACCAAGATCTCCCCAGCCAAGTTGAGCTGGATCGCGCTCAGCCAATACTTTCACTTTTGTGTCGCCTACTACAAGATAATCACCATCAACGCTCACTTCTTGATCAAGCTTTCCGTGAACAGTGTCATATTGTAAAAGGTGGGAAAGCATGTTAGCGTCTGTCAAGTCGTTAACTGCCACTACCTCGATATTATCGTTGTTTAATGCCGCGCGGAAAACATTACGTCCAATACGTCCAAATCCGTTAATTCCTATTTTTACTGTCATGATTAAAGTCCTCCTTTAAATGGTTAAGGAAATTTTTAAAAATATATTTCAAAAGGGATTATCCTTTTAAAAGCTCTTTCGCCGCACCTTCATCCGTGATGAGAATCGTAGAATGAGGCACGCTTTTGAAGTAGGCCCTGATCGCCTTTGCCTTTGAACGGCCGCCTGCGACCGCAATGACATTTGACTTATCCCGAAGATCTTCCAGTTGCAGGCCGACAGTCGTCACTTTATGTACGACTTCGCCTTCCTCGTTAAAATAATAACCGAAGGCTTCCCCGACTGCGTTTCCTGCAAGAATCTTGCCCAGCACTTCCTCACTGGTCTTACGGCGTTCGGCCATCGTGACCGCATCGCCAATCCCGTGAAGCACAATATTAGCTGACTTGATCAGACTCAATACATCCTTGATATCAGGCTCTTTGATGAAAGAGTTGTAGACCTCGGTACTGACCTGGTCTGGAACATAGAGCACCCGGTGTTTCGCACTGGTTCTCTCTGCCATTTTGGCACATATCGTGTTGGCCTGGTTCTTAACATCCTCACCGATACCGCCTCTTGCCGGAACGAATAACACTTCGCTTTTGGCAAATTCGGGTGTCAGCTTTTCAGCAACTTCGGCCATCGTAGATCCTCCGGTTACTGCGATGATATTATCTCCAACCAAAAGGTCTTTCATACGCAGGGCTGCTGATCTGCCTAATTCTTCTTTTACCCAGGGAGACTCATCACTATTCCCCGGAACGATAAAAATTTTATGAAGATTGAGTAAAGACTTCAATTCCTTTTCCATCGAATCGATGCCCGTTATCTCTCTCATCATGTCAGCCGTCTTTCCCAGAAGCAGTTCCCCTTCGGCTGTGATGATCATCCCTGAAGATTTAATCTCAATAAGATCCTGATCTTTCAAGAACTCCACTTCACTTCTCAGGACTCTTTCCGTCATCCCGAGCGTCTGGGCAAGGCTCCTTCTTCCGACAGGCTGCATCAACCGAACCGACTTAAGAATCTGATGTCTTTTTTGCATAACCTGGAGCAAGTCTGGTAATAATCGTTTTTGTATATCAATGATCGATTCCATCAAAAAGCT
>NZ_ABCF01000094.1 GCF_000181495.1 Bacillus sp. SG-1 | reverse complement strand
TTCTTAATTGGACGGTTCTTGCTTAGTGATTTCCTTTAGATAGTGCTGTTTTAACTCGGGAAAATCTTCTAAATCACGCTTTCCTTTATCTGAGATCTTATAGATTCCTCTCTCAACACGATCGAACCAGTTGTAATAATTCTTGCTCAATATTGATTGGGTTTTATCACCGGTTCCCATTGTCATAAGATCCTTTGGAGCTAATGGACCGCATTGCTCTAAGCAGCAGGCGATTCTTATACAGTTTTCTTTATAGGCCGTCATGATCTTGGTCTTGTTGCTCCCACCGACATTATAATCAGCACTTCTGCCTTCGATTTCCGCCAAAAGGGATTTTCTCTTCCGGCTGCTGTTTCTCTTACTTTTATCTAAGTCAAAAGGTTCAGGATGTTGGATAAACTGGATTTTGGGAATTTTATTCGCAACCGAAACAGTGATAAGACCCAATTCCAGCCTGCGTACCAAATGACAAATATCCTTCCAGCGTCTCGACCTCATATTTTTAGGCCTGGGGATGGCTATATAGACAAGGTCTGTCAGTCTCTGCCTTTTCGTGGCCTGAATCAGGAGATCCACTGTCAGATTGAGCTTCAGCTCCACAATGATCAAGTCCTCGCCCTTTACGGCCGTCAAATCGCAATCCTTCACTTCTCCATTTACCTTATAGCCTTCTTTTGTAAAATGTTTCTGAATCGGCTTATATAAATCAGATTCCAGAATTTTTATCTTTTCACTCATGTGTAAAAAACCTTCCCGCTTTTGTTAATCAAACGTTTGATTAATAAGAATAACCCTATTATACCGCACTTTTGGGAGCCTGTAATTTGGAAGGAGGTATCTATGTGCCAGTTCATTAGTTTGCTTGAAGGGGAGAGACAGGATTGGCAGGCAGCAGTTTTGGTGATCAGCTGGTCTTGGATTGGTTGCAGAACGTACGGGGTTTTCCGCTTTGGGGTCAGTGTTTTTTAGTAGATTTAAACCTTGTTACTCTTCTGAGGAATTTGCTTGTTTTTCCACTATATACCTTATTACTCTGGCGATCCTCTTCTGTAATAGGGTGTTTCACTGCTAATCGTACCACTGGAAGCACTTTTCCTTTTTATAATGGTACGTTTTACCCTAATCCAATACGCTTTCCAAACATGCAGCTAAACTAAAAGGCCCGATTGGAAGCCTATTAAAAAAGCACCCAGAAAGAACCCTCGGGTGCAGCTTCTTATTTTAATTGGAAGTTTACCTCTCCTACACCTGTTTCCACTTTTACAGTGATGATGACATCTGCTGTTTCAAAGGCTTCGTTTACATATGTGTTATTTCGGGAGGAGGTGAATCCGTCAAAATTCGCTTTACCGACACCTTCTTCAGACTTGATTTGGACACCGACTGACTTTGGAAGGATGACCGTCGTCTTGCCGACACCGGTATCAATGTCGACATCGAAACTTTCTTGCCAGTCTCCGCTGAGGTCCACTTCCACATCACCGACACCTGCATCCACTTTTAACTTCCTCAACCGGAGCCCCCTTAGGTCCAGGTTGGTATCCGCTGCCCCCGATTCTACACGGAGGTCGATTGGCACATCATTCGTTAATAGCAGGTCCCAGCCATTTTTCATATTGCCAAAGCCCACATTGACTTTGTTTTTTTGTTTGATGACAATATCCCCTTTATCACCATCCAAATCGTACTGAACAACCGGCTCCATTGTCTCATTGCTATATTCAATGTTCCCTGTTATCCATTCGGAAGCACCGCCTGATATGTTCATTTCCCCGGCACCAAGCTGCAGGTTGACTTCTAAGTCGCGGGCAGAGTCCTTCTCTATATCCACTTCATATTCATTCACGTTTCCTTTACCGAACGTTATTGTCTCAAGGGCACTGCAGCCGGTTGCGATGACGAACAGTGAACTTAATAAAGCTCTCGCTAATAGTTGTTTCTTCATCTTAATTCCTCCCAATTACTCTGTTTATACTTCTATGATACGTAAACACCGCAATTGGTAAAACGCACCCGGGAATGAATTAAAGCTAAGACTTACGATGTAGAGGGACTTCTATTGCCACAATTTAAAAGAGAGTGACTCCGGGAAGTCACTCTCTCTCGCTATATTTTTTTCAAACTTTCATTCAGCAATTGGAAAACTTCTGTTAACTTTTCCTTTTGGATAGTATCATAAACATCCCCGATGCTGACTTCATAATAACAGGAAGTTTCTCCGGTTTCCCGTAAATACCCGCTTAAGCCGACACCTGTTTTTTCATAAATATCGACAAGGATGGGCTCAAGATCCGCCTTTGCCATTTCATAATGGACGTGAAACATATTGGAGACCGGCACTTCCGGCAGCGTAGATACCTTTTCACAGCTATTGTAAAAGCTCGCAAATTCTCTCGCATTGAGATAATACCTTTCCAGCTTGTCTGCTCTCTCGTCAAGATAATAATCGGCACTGATGATATACGGGTACAGGCTGATCAGATCGCCGCCGTGACGCCTTTTCCATACTTTGGACTTCTTTGTAAACTCTTCGCTCCCTGCAAGGATGGCTCCTGCAATCCCGCCAATTCCTTTATAAAGTGAAATATACACACTGTCAAAGAGATTACACACTTCAGATGCCGTCTTTCTATAGTATGGAAGGACTTCCAACAGTCTCGCTCCATCAAGGTGAAGTTTGATGCCTTTTTTCCGGCAATAGTCAGATATCGATTGAAGGGTTTCAAAGTCCGGCAGCTGGCCGCCGATTTCACGCTGCGGCAGTTCCAGCAGGACGGCCGCCACTTCTTCTTTCATGTGCTGGATATCCTCGAGGGTAATGACACTGTCCTTATCCGCCAGCAGCACTGACTGAATGCCATGAAGTTCTTTCAGGCCGTCCTCTTCATGAATCTCCAAGTGGGATAGGGGATGATATGCGACTTTCTTTATTTCTTTTTCATCACACCAGATTCTTAATGCAATCTGCTGGGCCATTGTGCCGCTCGGAAAAAACACAGAAGATTCTTTTCCAAGCAATTCAGCCATCTTCACTTGAAAGTCTTCAATCACCTTCCCGTTTCCATACATATCACTTTCAGTGTCAGAAGCCACATGCTCGAACGCTTCTTTCAACACTCCTGCATTCCGGTCACCATGGCCATTCGTCTTAATCCGTGTTTGTTTAAATGCCTCAAACAGACTCTTGTTTTCGCTCACTATGTACAGCTCCTTTTCTGGTGACAGGCATGTCCCGGGATTTGCCGATTTCGACAAAACCCCGGGGGTGTGCCTGTCACTCGCCGATAAATGTTTTCAAGCGCTTTTGATATTCTTCTTCCGCAACCGTATAAGCTTCCGTATGACCAGCTCCAGGTACAATCCAGATTTCCTTCTCACTGGATGCTGCTTCATATAGGACTTCCGCCATTTCTGTTGGCACGAGTTTGTCTTGATCACCGTGGATAATGAACAAAGGCAGTTTGTTTTTTTCGACTTGATCGACTGCTGAAGCTTCGGTAAAAGTGTAACCCGCCCGCAGTTTCGTAACCGCACTGGTGATTTCCATCAAGGGAAAAGCCGGTAAATTATATAAATACTTCAATTGATGAGCGAGTTCTTCCTCGACAGTCGTATAACCGCTGTCAGCAATGATTCCTTTCACTTCAGAAGGAAGTTCTTCCCCGCTGGTCATCAAGACCGTTGCGGCGCCCATCGAGAAGCCATGCAAATAAATCTCCTGTGCATCATATTCATTTATTAATAGATTTATCCACCTTTTGTAATCTTTACGGTCGTCCCAGCCATATCCGATATAGCTTCCTTCACTTTTCCCGTGCCCCCTGGCATCAGGCTTGAGGACATCAAAGCCCTGCTCATGATAAAACTGTGTCACGCCCGGCATTTGTTCGTTGCTGCCTTTATATCCATGCGCTAAAATGACAGCTTTTCCATTCGGATTCCCACTTTTCAACAGTACAGCGCTTAATGTCAGCCCGTCATGGGATTCCACTTCCACTTGGTGGAATGACTGTTGTTCTGTCCACTCCAGCACTTCTTCCAGCTTTCGTTGCTGCTCTTCTTCATCTACCATTGAAAATGCCGATTGAGATCCCCCATATAACTCTACCGGGTCATCGCTTCGATTGACGGCAACATTATAAAAATAATTTCCCGCCCCTATAAACACAACCGCGAGGAGGGCGATCACGATTCCGCCCCACTTTATAACTTTTTTCATCCTCAAACTCCTTTAACATTCATCTACTAAACTACTATAAAAATTCAGTCTTCCTCTCTAAATTCCGCCTATGCTCTCAGGCTGTACAGAAGAAATTTTTCATAAACGTTACCAGGCAGGATGATTTCTTTTTCCATATGAAAGGCCGTCTGGTTTTCCAGGAAAAAGACATAATCCTCCGGAGCATAGTATAAAATCAGCTGGATATCCCTGTTCTTTTCTTCAAAAGACTGCAAAATGTTATTAATGACTTTGATAAAGATTCCAGCCGAAAACGGATTGAAGAAATAGAAAACATTATCATCCGGGTGAATTCGATAGTCCTGGGCAAGGCAGTTTTCAAATTGAATGCTGTCCTCGTTGAAATTGTATTTCTTCAGATATTCACTTCTGTTTTCAAGAGCTTCCATATAGTAATATTCATTCATCTCGACACCAATGACCGCGGATTGAAACCGGTAATGAACATAAAAGTTCAATCTTCCTGTTCCGCACCCAAAATCTACAACCCGGTCTGTGCTCTCCATTTCAACAACCTCAAACAGCTTGTCCAGCACTTGATAAGGGGTCGGCTCATAACGGTTATAGTGATGTGAGGCATAGGGTACTTTTTGTACCATTTCTGTTTTTATGTTAAGTAATTTATCATTCATCAAAAAGCTCCTTACTCACCTAGTCCCTTTAATTATATCATCAATAACTAGTTCAGGAAGGAAGCAAGTCTGCTTGTCACGCATCACCAAAACAAACCCGCTTAGACTAAGACACTATTAATTCTATTCACAGCAGGAGAGAATTGTCGAATTTCCCTGGAAATAAATAAGACACTTTCCGGGAATATCGAAGTGTTTTCGACAATTGCGGAAGTGTCGCTCTACATAACTTAGGTAGCCGCATTGTTTCCAGCGGCTGCGTTATTTCGTTTTTGGATGGCGTTGATTCCCATTACCACAGCTACAAGTTCCTGGTTACTGAGATTGGGAGATTTATTTTCCAGCTTATAGGCAGAGGACGAAAAGAAGCCGCTCACTTTTTCAGAACTGCAAATGACTGCTCCTTGATTGTCGAGGATTGTATATTCCTTTGAAAAAGCCTCCGATTCAATGGAGAATGTTCCTTTTCCAATTGAATGATACTGAAACTTCTTTGAAAAGAACGACCATTTTTGTTTCAGCTCTCCAAGCTCTTCTCCATCTTTTCCTGAAACCATCCAGCGGTTCCCGAAGAATGGAAACTTTCCGCTGGCAATAATCTGCCCCTTTTCGTTCAAAACATCCACACTGGCTGAAAAGGCACTTTTTAAATCTAACTCTCCGACTCTTTCTTTCTCTTCATTATAAATATCGGTTTTTCCTGACGAAAAGAAATTGTCCGCAAAGTACAACACACCACTCATATAACCCCTCCTGAATGTATCTTACTTTATTTACGTTTATCCACCTCAAAAAGATTCAAAATAGTGCGCCTTTTCCGCGCCAGGCACACCCCGGTATTTTGTTTTTTGTTCAGGCTTTTATCTAGAGCTTTGTTGCAGATTATGAAGATATAGCCATGAATCTACAAAATTAAAAAAGAAATAACCCTTAGTTGGATTATTCCTTTCCTCATATTGATATTCAGTGAATAAGTGTCAAGCATCCGTTGTTACCTTTTACTCCAGTCCGCCCCCTCATCCATATGGATAAACGGGATGTCAGTGTCCACTTCACCTGTTATCTTGTCTAACTCAACATCTTCCCCGTGAAGCCACTTATGAAAATCAAACTCTACAGGATTGCGGTCACCGCCAAGCGCAAACCAGGCTTTAAGCTCTTTCGGGAAATAGACGGACGTATGGATCGTTCCCGCCCAGCTTCCATATAAATCTGAAAAGATCCCTTTGTCGCTGTCATTAAACAATCTGAAGGCATCCTTAACATCTTGGATACTGCCGGAATTTTGCTGAATAATTCCCAGCCGGCGCTTGGAGTCCACAAGATGATTCCGGTTCTCCTCCTGCATGATCTCAAAATGGTTGGTACAGGCATTAGACTGACGGACTTTTACACCGCGCGGCGACGTCTCAACTACATAAGTTTCCCCGCTGGCATCATACACAATATAGCTGAAGGAATGGCGGTGCGGGATTTCTTTCAACATCAGCACCGCTTCATCGACATTAGCACAGGCTTCAAGGATCAGCCGGCCGATCATACAGCAGATGAAGCCGTCTCCCGGTTTCTTCCGGTGCATGAAGTTATATCCGATGCTTAAGCCTTTCTCATTCATCCCATCCATTCTTCCCGTCACACGCTGGCTCGGCCCGATGATGGCATATCCTTGATTGTCCGTCGGCTGATAAAACGTATATCTTCCTTCATACGTTTTCGGGTGGTAATCATAATTCCGGATCAGATAATCTTCTCCCGTCAAGATCGAACATCCGGATTTTACATAGTCCAGCCGGTACCCTCCAAACTCCTTCAGCACCCGATCCATCGGCCATTTCAGGGCTTCCTGCAATCCTTGCAGTTCTTCCCATACACCTGGAGCAAACCTTGTCACCGCCTGCTTTACTTCTTCGATTTCGATGGAGAAACGGGGTTTGCGCACCTTCCACTGGTTTTCCCTGTTGATGACCGTCAGGGAGTCTTTAATTCCCTCTCCCTGCATATAACCGAAGTCAAAATGCGTTCCGCGAAATTGTATGATATCACTGTAAATTTGTTTCATCTTTTTTAACCTCTTTTAAAAAAACTTTTCACCTAGAATAAAGGATTACGAGGAAGAAATAAAGAAATCCGGTTTGAACTCATTACTGCTTAGGCTCACCTGCTTCATAGAAAATCAGCCTGTTACCGAAGGGATCGGTGACACTGACTTCCCTTGTGTTCCAAGGGGTATTTACTATTCCCGGTTTCATATACTTATAATTTTTATCCAATAAATTGCGATGCCATCCTTCAATTCCTTTTACCTCAATCCGAACAGCTGCCCCCGGGCATGCATCTCCATGATGTTCGGATAAGTGGAGGATACAAGCGCTTCTCGAAACCTGGATATAAACAGGGAAGTCATCCTCTCCATGTTCCCAATCTATCTTGTACCCGAGAAATTCCAGGTAGAATTCCTTCGCTTTTGTTATATCAAAAATTCTAAGTATCGGGACTGCCGATCCAAAGGCTCCTAGTTTCATATCCTGCTCCCTCCAAAAGTTTATATCCCTTTCACCTTGCTTATAGTTTAGTAACTTACCGGCCGCAGCACCTGTCATCAGTTGCTCACCTCTGACAGATGCAGTCACTCTATTGTTCGGCAGAAATTTCCGTTTCCCTGCCGTAATTCCGGACAAACGGAAGCGAAAATGTCAGCAATGCCGCGCCCATCTCTAGAAGCCCTCCATAAATGAAGATATTCTGCGGAGCCGTCCACTCCATCACCCATCCCGCGATCGCCTGGGCAATCGGTACGGAACCGGACATGACAAGGATCATGACACTTATCACCCTACCAAAAATCCTTGGTGGAATGATCGTATGATTGACGCTTGGAGCAATGATATTGACGGCTGTTTCATGAAGCCCCATAAGCGCAATTAATGCAAGAATGATCCAGAGATTTCCCGTGAATCCGATCAACATAATGACAATTCCCTGTAGAAAGCACGTCAGCAGTGTCATATAAGGTTTCGGAATTTTAATCGTAAAGGCAGAGAACAATACTGCCCCCGCAACACTTCCGACCCCAATAGCTGTATTCATCAAACCGAAGCCTTCCACCCCGAAATTCAAATCATCCGCGAGAAAAGGAATGCTGATGAAGGTCGCTCCCACCGCTGCATTGGCAAAAAACGCAAAAACAGCCATTGTTGTGATGATCGGTGTATTCAGGAAGTAATGGAAACCTGATTTAACACTCTTCCACATAGGTTCTTGTTCAGTGCCCGCCTCATCTGTTTTCGTCTCTTGAACCAAAAACAAGAGAACCGCAGAAATCAGGAATGTAACTGCATTGACCATGATGGCAAAATGGGTGCTGCCGACCGCTACCAGGCCAGCCCCGATCATAGGACCGATGACGGCTGAAACATTCCCGGCCGTCATCAGAAGCCCCATCGACTGGGTATAGTACTCCTTCTCGACGATTCGTGTCCTGAATGAAATACCCGCAGGTTCCGCAATGGAATCCACCATTCCAAACACCGCTCCAATCACATAGAACATCCAGATGGCATCGTTATCGACAAAAATTACAAGCAGCGCAAGGATGATGACGGCAGCTCTCAATACGTTCGACTGGATAAGGAGACGTTTTGGGTCGATCCGGTCGACAATCACACCTCCCACAAGGACAAACATAATCTTTGAAGCGCCTAATATAAACAGATAAGTCCCAACTATTGAAGGAGACTCTGTTTTTTCTACCAGCAGCCATGTAAGAGCAATGACGAATATCGAATCTCCCAGCGAGGATATCCATGTACTGATCCAGTAGTACAAAAAGCTTTTATTTTTAAATATCGATAAATTCATCTTCATGACCTTTCTCCTCCTGATAATGGCCACCCTGTAAAAAGACGGTACCCCTGAAATATCTCATAAAAAAGACACCTATCCCACGATAGGTGCCTCCCATTGCTCCTCCACTGTTCAAAAACAGTTTCCAGAATCCTCTATAATAAGCTCACCCTGTGCGTATGCAAGGAAAAATATTGAACTAGGCTTAAAAAAGGGCAAACTGATCCCTTTGAAAAGTG
>NZ_ABCF01000095.1 GCF_000181495.1 Bacillus sp. SG-1 | reverse complement strand
AAATTTTCGTGTATGGCCTGGTATGCTCTAGTAACGAGAGGATCCGGCCTTCAATAAAATGGCCGTTAAAGGATTCACTTCTCAGCATTTCTGAGATTTTTTCTCTCGATTCGATAATATAGCCGGTATAGATCCTGCCAAGTTTCTGCTTCTGTTCCAGAGTCAGGGAAAGATCTATACCGCCAGCAAATAAAGCAGACTTTATAGATGGCAGAAGCGGAGTCATTATATCTTGTTCGAGCTTTTTCTCCTCATAAACCATCCGCCTTAAGAACATCGCCTCACAAACAAGCTTTTTCCAATGGGCAGTACCATAATGTTCTAGAAAAGTGTTGATGATAGCTGACTCAATCGTCTTAACGCTTTCCATAATCTGTTGAACAGAAAAATATTCCTGTTTATATAGGGATATCTTGCTTTCATTCACTATCTTGATTGCTTGGGCCAGCTGGTTAATCAAGCTGACATTCTCCAATTCTGACAGGATTTTATAATATTGACCGCTGAAATAAACCCCGGCCAATACAGTCAATTGTCTTTCCTTTAGTGACTCACTTGGTGAGTTTGTAACTTTCTCATGGGTATCAAGGCCTATCTGGATCAGCATGACGGTCGAAATCACCCGTATGATTTCCTCTTCTTTCAACACTTGTTCTCCTTTTGTAAAAGGAAGGACCAAAAAGCTGATCCTGTCTTCATCAATTTGCGGAGAATCAATATACTTTTGCAAATAAGAGTAGGATAACTTCTCTTCGACATAGTGTTTTATTGATGCTTCAAGATGAAAACAGTCCAAATGTTTCATAAACCTAAATCCCCATTTCGTATATGTATCTACTTCGTCGTATCAGCAACAAATATTATAACATATTAAGCAGGGACGGGCGAATACTACATATCCCCTATTAGAAGGTTGAATCATTACAGTCAGGCCATTCATTTATTGTGAAGCTGAGACATATACAAAAGCGGAATTCAGCGGTCCGCTTTTTAAACTGTAAGATAAACTGGCGAAACAGTTAATTCCCAGAAGCGGAAAAGAAAGCTCCCGGGTGCTGATGTCGCCTCAAATCCTTCCGTTCAACATCGGGTGTAATCAATTTTTAAAAAAATCAAATAAAAAAGCAGCAGTACTTTGGCTTAAGTCTGCTGCTGTCTCTCACTATTACTTCTCTTTCATTTCACTTTCTATTTCCCCATTGCTTGTAAAGATTTTTGCTTTTCCACGTACTTTTATGGCAGAGGTATGCTCAGTGAATTGAGCAATCATCACTTCACCTTTATCAAGCTTTTCTGAATGGTGGAATTTCGTATCGGTTCCTCTGGTCAACCCTATTACATTCACTCCGTCTTCGATCGCTTTAATGACGATATAATCTGATTGGTTGTTTGCCATTCTCTTCACTCCAGTCATTTCTATTTGTATCGCAGTTTTAAATGCAGAATTTCAGTCCGCGCCAGCTATTGCGCGCCTGAAACCAGGCGTCTTTACACCTCGCATTGCCCATGCACATATGCTCTCCCTTACCCAAGAGCATAATACCTTCAAGTTACAGCGTGTCATGCGGCATCCGTCACTATCATTTGCCCCGCCATTGCTTGCTGAGCCAATTCCTGTGAACAAAGATATTGCCCTATAAAGATACCTTATAAGAATTATAACCTCTTTAAGCGCCACGCTGAAATAATGTATTAAAGTACTCCCCTTGTTTCCCTGTTATCAAGAAAAAAACTTTCATACATACATTTACCTGTTTCGGTGGTCTTATAAGATCTTCTGTATCCCCTTCATCACATGCATATGGCTTTCGGATTCCGAGGCAGGCATACAGTCAAAAAAAAGAGCCGCATTCTGTGCGGCTCTTTTTTACGCTAAAGGTATGTAATTATTTTACAGCATCTTTAAGCGCTTTACCTGGTTTGAATGCAGGTACCTTGCTAGCTGAGATTTCGATTTCTTCACCAGTTTGTGGGTTGCGTCCTTTACGTGCAGCGCGCTCACGAACTTCGAAGTTACCGAAACCGATTAATTGTACTTTATCGCCATTTGCCAGTGCGTCTTGAATACTTTCAAAAACGGCATCAACTGCTTTTGTAGCGTCCTTTTTAGAAAGCTCAGCAGCTTCTGCAACAGCATTAATTAGTTCTGTCTTGTTCATGCCATTCACCTCCTCCCAAAGGAAATGTTTCAGTCATGATTCATATAACTGTCTTGTTACATTAGTAAACATAATTTTCGGTTTCTATACATGAACGTAAACAAAAACCGTCAAAAACGTTGTAGAATCAATGTTCGACATCAATTCTGTTAAAAGATTATCATATAAAAATAAGGTTAGCAAGAATAATTCAAGAAATAATGGGAATCTTTTCTTTTTCAGGCGTGTAATTCTTTTTAACGAACAATTATTGCTGTTATTTTTAAATTTTTCATTGGGTTATTATTCCAAATACCCGTAACAAAAGGATTGATAACTTTGCAGGAGGCAATATATTTCTCAATAAAGCATCTTTTCAACTAAAGATTCTGCTTCTTGGTATTGGATTATCATTTTTTTAAAAGGCTCTTTTCGTAAACTTTGTTGCTATTTAATACAAACTATAAAAAATACTTACTTAATGAACCAGAAATAGCTGATAAACAAGAAGAAAAGAGCTAATTCACCTGGTTCAGAGAAAAGAGCTTCAAGCCAGTGACTCCCCGGAGTGGCAGGAAGACTGTTCCTCTAATCCTGCATGAGATCACAGACTTATACACATCAACCCTTATAACCAATAGTAAGAAATACATCACACAAAACACCTATAAAAACAAAAAAAAGACCCTCAAAAAGAGAGTCTCCTACAAGATGATTGCAATCAGACCGCCGGAACCTTCGTTGATGATTCTTTCGAGCGTATCTTTAAGTTTATATCGTGCATTTTCAGGCATTAATGACAGTTTCGCCTGTATTCCTTCTCTGACGATCGAGCTCAAGCTCCGCCCGAAAATATCAGAATTCCAGATTGAAAGCGGGTCGTCCTCGAAGTCCTGCATCAAATATCGGACAAGTTCTTCACTCTGTTTTTCTGTGCCGATAATCGGTTCGAACTTGGATTGAACATCCACTTTGATCATATGGATGGAAGGTGCTACAGCTTTCAGGCTGACACCAAAGCGGGACCCTTGACGGATGATTTCCGGCTCATCCAGGCTCATATCCTCCAATGTTGGAGCGGCAATACCGTATCCTGTTTGTTTAACCATTTTCAGCGCATCCGCCACTTGATCATATTCTCGCTTTGCATGGGCAAAGTCCTGCATCAATTCAAGCAAGTGATCCTTCCCGCGAATTTCCACACCGACAATCTCTTTAAGCACTTCATCATAAAGTTCATCCGGTGCATACAAGTCGATCTCAGCTACACCCTGCCCCATCTCAATGCCTGCTAAGCCGGCTCTTTCGATGTATTCGAACTCACTGAAGTAATGCACTACCCGGTCGACATCCCTTAAGCGTTTAATGTCTTTAACCGTCTCTTTAACTGCTTCCTGATAATTTTCACGCAGCCAGTGGTCCTCGTTCAGCACCATCACCCAGCTTGGAAGGTTTACATTCACTTCAAGCACAGGGAACTCATATAATGCTTCACGAAGAACATTCAGAACATCTGAATCTCTCATACTCTCAACACTCATGGCAAGTACAGGGATATCATACTTTTCCTGCAGCTTGACTCTCAGGTCTTCAGTCTCAGGTGCATGAGGTTTTGCTGAGTTGATGACCATGATGAATGGTTTTCCAACTTCCTTCAATTCTTCGATTACTCTTTCTTCTGCAACCAAATAGTCGCTTCTCGGAATCTCTCCAATGGAGCCGTCAGTCGTGACGACAACGCCGATTGTAGAATGTTCCTGAATAACCTTGCGTGTTCCGATCTCTGCCGCTTCATGGAACGGTATTGGCTCTTCATACCAAGGTGTGTTGATCATTCTCGGGCCGTTCTCATCTTCATACCCTTTTGCTCCTGGCACTGTGTAACCAACACAGTCAACCAGTCGGACATTCACATCCAGGCCTTCATCAACGTGAACGGAAACCGCCTGATTCGGGACAAATTTCGGCTCAGTTGTCATGATTGTTTTTCCAGCTGCACTTTGAGGCAGTTCATCTTGAGCGCGAGCGCGTTCTGACTCGCTCGAAATATTAGGAAGGACGACGAGTTCCATGAATTTCTTGATGAATGTCGATTTCCCTGTTCGAACGGCTCCTACTACACCTAGGTAAATATCTCCGCCGGTTCTTTCTGCAATGTCTTTAAATAGATCTACTCTTTCCAAGAGATTCCCTCCAATCTTTATCTTCCAGGGATGGTTTCATCCGGTTAGCTGTTTGGACAATATATATTTATGATGTTGTCCCAATTACTTATGACTATTAATATGTTTTTTTTGCCTCCTTATTACTAAAAATGAGAAATAATGAATGTGAGGCAAAAAAAGTTGAGAGCAGAAATGGGAATCAGGAAAATGAAAAAACCCCTTTCCTTACAAATATATTTTGTAAGTAAGGGGTTATGCCTATTTCATCATAAAGACTGGTTCATTCTCTTCATTTACTGTATATGGAGGTGAATAGGCTGGAACAAAAGCCGAATCTTTAGTCAGGATCGGCCGGATATCTTCTCCTTTTTCAAACTCATATTCATTCTCCTGAAGAAGTTTGTTCAAATCTATTCTGTAATCCACGAAAATTTCCCCGCTGCCATTAATTAAGAGCGGCAGGTTTTGATTAGAATACGGACTCATGACAGACGGCTCTTCATCATATCCGATCAGGGAGTAATCCAGGGTGTACACGTTATCGGCAATGCTTTCTTTAAAAGGGGGATAGCCGATGGAACGAATCCGGATATTGATCTCCCGGATTTTTTCAGCTATTCGCAGATCAAAAATTTTAACGGTCGGATTGTCTTCTACATCGATTAACACATACTGAAAGATGCCCCCGTTTTCATAGGCATTTCCAGGCACCTCGGAAAGGAATTGCCCTTTCAGTTTGCTAAAATCAATGGGATACTTTATGTAAACCGGTGTATCCTGATCTCTTGTTTTTATCGGTAGTAACCCGCCGGTGGAAGATTGATACTTTTCAACCGATGATTGAACCGCTGTAATTTGATCTTCATATGGTATCTGATTTTTTTGAAGCTGCTCCTGAGGGTATAGACAACCGGTCAAGAGCGACACTGTAAGAACCATCAGGACTGCAGTGATTATTTTTTTCAAAGTAACACATCCTTAAAGCATAACTTGTCTAGTTCGTCGGCCCGCTCAATACTATATAGGCCATCATCAATCCGCCGGTAATCATCAGGACATAGGCTATAAGTGCGGTAATGAAGCGGAAGAAGCCTTTTTTCAGTTTATATCTGCTTAAATAAATCGTTAAAATGGCAAGAATCATAAATCCCATTGAACCGAATGAAACCCACATTTTCATCATCGAAGACATTGGACGTCCCTCCTTATTTGTCGAAAGTATTATATCACACCCTCTAAAAAAGTTAATAGCGTATAAAGATATTTCACTATTATGTCGTTTTTTCATCACAACGGCTCGCTTTAGGAAGAAAATATTGGAAGGGTATAGGCGGATTTCTGGTTGAATGTCCATGCACCTTATTCCGGGCTGGTCCTGTGGGCATCTCAAGGCTGCCTAGGGCTTGATTTTCATTAGCGTATATAAAGACCTCCCTGGACGTTACTTTACGGTGAAGCTTGTATGGATGGCTTTAGGAAGCATTTAGAGGACTATGTATTCTGGTTGCGCTTTTTAAAGTCCTTTAAAGGACACCTCGAGGACTTTACTTCCCTTCACATATTTAAGAGTATTTAGATTTCGTTAAGGGCACCCGGTTCCCTACCCAATCCAGCCCAGTTGAAGATCAATTTTTCTCCCATAAAAAAAGACTGAAGCAAGGAATCTTCCTTTCTTCAGTCCAATGTGACAGTTACCCCATCCATGTTTAAAGCTGTTTATGTTCCATTCATCCTATGCAAACATAATGCATTTGCATCGTCGAATGCCCATTATCATGGATTATTACGTCATTTTTTCACCCAGAATATTAAACAGGTCTTCCATTTCGTGTGTTTTCATCCTGCCCATTAACAAGTCGACCGCCTGTTTTGGAGGAACGTCGTTGAAAAGGACATCATACAGCGCCTGTGTGATCGGCATCTGGACATTGTACTTTTCTGCAAGCTGGTGGGCTGCTTTTGTCGTTCTGACACCTTCGACGACCATTCCCATCTCATCAAGGACGTTTTGAAGTTTCATTCCTTTTCCGAGTTGATTTCCGGCACGCCAGTTCCTGGAATGGACGCTAGTGCAGGTCACGATAAGGTCCCCTATTCCCGTTAAGCCGGAAAAGGTAAGAGGATTGGCACCCATTTTGCTTCCCAGTCTTGCAATTTCAGCAAGACCTCTTGTAATAAGAGCCGCTTTGGCGTTATCACCGTAACCAAGACCGTCTGTGATTCCGGCAGCAAGAGCAATGATATTTTTCAATGCCCCGCCGATTTCAACACCCACGACATCCGGGTTAGTATATACTCTGAAACTTTGATTCATAAAGAGGTCCTGCACAAGTTCAGCGGCCTCCATGTTCTTAGAAGAGACCGTGACTGTTGTCGGATGCCTGAGGCTGACTTCCTCCGCATGACTTGGACCGGAAAGGACGACTACATCCTTAAGGGTCGTTTCATCCATTTCTTCTTCGATCATTTCTGAGATCCGCAACAAGGTATCCGGTTCAATGCCTTTACTCACATGTACAATCGTCAATGCTCTTGATACTGTATTCTTCACCTTTTGAAGCACTTCCCTGACAGCCTTGGTCGGAACAGCCAGAATGACCGTTTCAACGCTTTCCAATGCTGTTTCCAGGTCGGTAAACCCTTTAATTCCTTTAGGGAGCTGGATATTCTTCAGGTATTTTTCATTTGTATGTTTGGAGTTGATCTCTTCCATTTGGACAGCGTTATGTCCCCATAGATTGACCGTGTGTCCATTATCAGCCAGGACCATCGCAAGTGCTGTACCCCAGCTTCCCGCTCCCAGTACTGTAATAGTTTTTAAAGGTTTCTCCACTTTTTCACCCTCCTATATCTATTTTCGTGCACGCGCGATAATACGGATTGGTGTACCTTCAAATACAAAAGCTTCTCTTATCCGATTTTCAAGGAATCGCGAGTAAGAAAAATGCATTAATTCAGGCTCGTTGACAAATACAACGAAGGTAGGCGGTTTGACAGCCACTTGAGTCGCATAGAACACTTTGAGCCTTTTCCCTTTATCGGTAGGGGTTGGATTCATTGCTACTGCATCGGCAATCACTTCATTCAGGACGCTGGATTGAACCCTTAATGCATGATTTTCACTTACCTGGTCAATCACTGGAATAAGTGTATGAATTCTTCTTTTGGTTTTCGCCGATAGAAAAATTATCGGTGCATAATCAAGGAACAGGAAGTGCTCTCTGATATTCTCTTCGAACTTCTTCATTGTCTTTTCGTCTTTCTCTACTGCATCCCATTTATTAACGACGATAATGACTCCACGTCCCGCTTCATGTGCATATCCGGCAATCTTTTTATCCTGCTCGATGATGCCTTCTTCCCCATCAATCACGACAAGAACGACATCTGACCGTTCAATTGCCCTTAAGGCCCGAAGGACACTATACTTTTCAGTGGATTCATATACTTTCCCTTTTTTCCTCATCCCTGCTGTATCGATGATCACATACTCCTGACCATCAACTTTAAGTTTTGAGTCAATTGCATCGCGGGTCGTGCCGGCAACATTGCTGACTATGACGCGATCCTCTCCAAGAAGTGCATTCACCAGCGAGGATTTCCCAACATTCGGACGGCCGATCAATGAAAACTTGATGACATCTTCTGCGTAACCCTCTCCTGAGTCCTTCTTAAAATTCTTGGCCACCTCATCCAGCATGTCACCAAGGCCAATTCCATGGGCGCCGGAAATCGGGAATGGCTCTCCAAATCCTAATGAGTAGAAGTCATAGACAAGCTCTCTCATCTCGGGATTATCAATTTTGTTGACTGCCAGGACGACTGGCTTTTTGGAACGGTAGAGAATTTTTGCCACGATTTCATCTGCAGCGGTTACACCTTCCCGTCCATTGGTCAGGAAGACAATTACATCAGCTTCATCAATGGCGATTTCTGCCTGTTGACGGATTTGCTCAAGAAACGGCTCGTCACCGATCTCGATCCCGCCGGTATCAATAATATTAAAATCATGTGTCAGCCAATCCGCTGAGCTGTATATCCGGTCTCTTGTCACTCCCGGAACATCTTCCACAATGGAAATTCTTTCTCCGACGATACGGTTGAAGATGGTGGACTTTCCTACGTTGGGACGTCCTACAATTGCAACAACTGGTTTTGTCACATTGTTCACCCTTTCTGTTTGTTAGGTACGATAAAGGCCGTTTTATGTTTCGTTTTTCAGAAGAAGTACTCACTTATGTTAATTGCAGGCTTTTTTCTCGACTTGACGCTTTTTTGGTTTAACTTTTATATAAAAATTCAGGAAAAGAGCCTGATTTTTCAATCATCATATCTTCAACGATTCACAATGCTTGTCTTTAAGTTGACTTCGGCTA
>NZ_ABCF01000096.1 GCF_000181495.1 Bacillus sp. SG-1 | reverse complement strand
AAAGTTATGTTCTTTATAAGAACTATCTTGCGTTGCAAAGGAAGTTCATTGCTTCGCTTTGCTGCACGACTTTAAGGAAGTTTATTTACTACGCTTCGCTTCGTAAGAACTAAGTGACCCGTACGGGATTCGAACCCGTGTTACCGCCGTGAAAGGGCGGTGTCTTAACCGCTTGACCAACGGGCCATTTCGCAATGGCGGAGAAGGAGGGATTTGAACCCTCGCGCCGCTTACACGACCTACACCCTTAGCAGGGGCGCCTCTTCAGCCACTTGAGTACTTCTCCACTACTTCATAAAAATGGCTCCGCAGGCAGGACTCGAACCTGCGACCGATCGGTTAACAGCCGATAGCTCTACCACTGAGCTACTGCGGAACAAATAATATAATGTCGTTGTTTCGACTTTTATTATTATAACTACATATATCTTGGTTGTCAACGGGATTTTTGTAAGTTATTCAGAACTTGTTTTTTCTAGTTTCAACTTCCCTCGACACTTACCGCAGACATAACGGTCTGTATTTATTCTCCGTCTTCTTCTATATATGAGGCTGCAACCAGTACATCTATACAAAAGCGTTTTATGTTTCTTTTTCATTGAAGACTGAATTGGATTGCAGTGTCTTGGGGCACCAACCTGTGTCATTAACTCCCTGAAGTCCTTATCCCTGTGTTTGTATCCTTTTCCTTCTATATGCAAATGGTAATGACATAGCTCATGTTTAATGATGCCGATAAGCTCTTCCATCCCATGCTCTTCTAAATACTTAATGTTAATTTCAATATTATGTGACCTAAGCATGTAGCGTCCGCCGGTCGTACGCAGCCTTTTGTTGAAAAAAGCACTGTGCCTGAAAGGTTTGCCGAAATTTTCGGATGAAATATCTTCAACCAACTTCTGCAACTCAACGTTTTCCACTGCCGCCAACTCCTTTTGCTGAACCTGACAAACTATTATAGCATACACATAAGATAGGAACTTATAGCTAAACCAAAAATGGGCCCCATTTGTTCAGGCTCATTTCCCTGATGAAAACAAACCGAGAGAGCAAACGCGCATTTGCTCCATCGGTCTGTTTTCATCGGGGGACCTTTCAGCATAGCTGAAAGGCGATTGAAACCAGAGGTTTCAATCGAATGAGCCAAAACTGACAAGTTTTTCAACCACCTTGACTAAAGAGAACTATTCAATTTTCTTAATAAGGAGGTTTGGTTATGCCTAACTGGCTCGTCAGCCAAATGCGTAAAGCTTACTTTGAAAAAGACCGGTACCAGATCAAACTTCTCAATCAATGCTGGTATTTCTATAGGAAAAAACACTGCTCATGACAAGCAGTGTTTCATTTATCTTTAACTACTCCTTCACCATCGACAAGGCGACTCTTCCTTTTTTCACATCAGCACTCTCTACCCATACTGTTACCACATCTCCAACTGAGACGACATCCAGAGGGTGCTTCACAAACCCTTTGCGAAGTTTTGAAATATGGACAAGCCCATCTTGTTTCACTCCAATATCTACAAACGCACCAAAGTCGACTACGTTTCTTACCGTTCCTTGCAGCTCCATACCCGGCTGGAGATCTTCCAGCTTCAGGACATCTTTCTTAAGCAGCGGAGCAGACAATTCATCTCGCAGGTCACGTCCCGGGCGGACAAGAGCATCGATGATATCTTTCAGTGTCAGCTTCCCAATGCCGAGCTCTTTCGACAGCTCATCAAGTTGAATCTCTTCAACTTTTGCCTTAAGCTCTTCTGTTCCCAGGGAACTTTCGTCCAATTGGAGTTTCTTCAATAGTTTGCGTACTTCATTATAGTTTTCCGGATGTATCGGCGTTCTGTCCAAGACTTCTTCGCCATCAATGATTCTCAGGAATCCGATGCATTGCTCATACGTTTTTGCTCCCAGGCGCGGTATTTTCTTTAATTGTTTTCTTGATGTGATCCGACCTTCCTCTTCCCTTTTCTTTACAATATTATTGGCAACGGTCTTAGACAAACCGGCTACATATTGTAAAAGTGAGGACGATGCTGTATTGACGTTAACGCCTACCTGATTTACGACGGTTTCCACTACAAAGGTTAGGGAATCATTAAGTTTTTTCTGCGATACATCATGCTGATACTGCCCGACCCCCACCGATTTGGGATCGATTTTAACCAGTTCAGCTAATGGGTCCTGAAGCCTTCTCGCTATGGAGACAGCGCTTCTCTCTTCTACCTGGAGATCAGGAAACTCTTCCCGGGCTATGTCAGAAGCAGAGTAAACACTTGCTCCCGCTTCATTAACGATTATGTAGGAGATGTCCTTATTCACTTCCTTAAGGATATCTGCCACAAACTGTTCAGTTTCCCTTGAAGCCGTTCCATTCCCGATGGCTACAATCTCTATTTCATATTGCTGGAGTGTCTTTTTAAAGGTTTCTACAGCCGCTTCTTTCTTTGCCTTTGGGGGATGTGGGTAGATGACGTTGATTTCCATCATTTTTCCCGTCTGGTCCACTACCGCCAATTTACAGCCGGTCCTGTAGGCAGGATCGACTCCCAGCACCATTTTTCCTTTTAGAGGGGGCTGCAAAAGAAGCTTCCTCAAGTTCTCTGTGAAGATATGTATGGCACGGTCCTCTGCTGTTTCTGTCAGCGCATTTCGTATTTCTCTTTCGATGGATGGCTGGATTAACCGCTTATAACTGTCCTCAATTGCCTCTTTAATTGCTCGGGAAGCAACAGATTCCTTCTTTATGACATTTTTCACAAGGAAGTTATGAATTCTTTCAACATTAGGTTCAATGGACGCTTTCAAGATCCCTTCTTTTTCACCCCTGTTGACCGCGAGCACTCTGTGCGGCACGATTTTACTTACAGGCTCACTGTAATCGTAATACATTTCGAAAACATCCTTCTCATCTTCAGCATCTTTCTTTATTGAAGTAGTAAGGGTCCCATTTTTAAATGTATCGTTACGAATCCACTCTCGATACTTGGCATCATCCGATACGATTTCAGCAATAATGTCTTTTGCACCTTCTATGGCCTCTTCTGCCGAATTCACTTCATTTTCTACGGAAATGTATTTTTCCGCTTCTTCCTGCATACTTCCTGCTGCCGGGAAAGATAACATCCACTCTGCCAGTGGTTCCAGTCCCTTTTCCTTTGCCACAGTGGCTTTGGTTCTCCGCTTTTGTTTATAGGGACGATACAAGTCTTCAACAGTTTGGAGTTTTTCTGCTTTTTCTATGTCCTTCTGTAATTCTTCTGTCAGCTTTCCTTGCTCCTCAATCAACCGAAGAACTTCTTCTTTGCGTGTTTGAAGATTTTGGACGTAGTTCCACGAATCCATCACTGCCCTGATCTGTACCTCATCAAGTGCGCCTGTCTGCTCTTTTCGATATCGGGCAATAAATGGTACGGTATTTCCTTCTTCCAACAGGGAGATCACACTTTTTATCTGCTTTATATTGATTGAAAAATCTTTAGAGATTTTTTCTATCATATTGGTTTTTTCCATTAATAACGTCACCGCTGCATTACCTCCAGTTAAGTTCTCTACTTATCAAGTTTACCATAGCCTCTAGTATATATACTGTTTGAAACCGGGACATTCCTGCTTGTCATTCCAGCTTACCCCCGCGTAAACCGGGCCAAGAGTTGAAGCACATGTGACGTCTGAACCGGAAAAAGAAGAAAACACAGCCGCCCAAAGCGATGGCTTCGACC
The DNA here is from genome assembly GCF_000181495.1 of Bacillus sp. SG-1. GTDB lineage: Bacteria > Bacillota > Bacilli > Bacillales > Bacillaceae_B > Rossellomorea. Next base: position 4,897 of record NZ_ABCF01000096.1, on the reverse strand, counting down.
CAATCTATAGGTGAAGAGAAACGGCGGCCAGCAACGCTTCCGGGACTCCCCGTCACTAGACAAAAAACCAAACGTCTTCCCAGAATAAAAGAAAAAGCCTACTCATCAGAGTAAGCTTCCAACTATAAAAGTTGTATCATCAATCGGCTCTGCCAGACGCAAGCTGATTTCATCATTAATTTTCCTTAAGGAATTACTATTTTGAAGCAGGGATTTAATATTCGTGATATTCAATCCGTCTGAATGCAATAAGAATTTTGATTGGGGTTCATAAGAAAATCTTTGTGTTCGATACTTTTGGGGTCTGCCTGAAAGATAGCCTGTTACCGGCAGGGGATATGTCATTTTCCCCACCGAAGAATAAAGATAGAAACGAATATTACCTACACAACTGTATTCAAATTCATTACTCGCATAGTAGACTTTCATGATTGCTACAGCCGCGCCTCTTTTGTGCATCAATTCCTGATTGCAGTAGTCCATCAGGGTAGAAACATCTTCATGATGATATTTCTCCACCAATTCCACTACTGCATTGGAGGATTCATAGGCAAACTTCCCGCTTCCCAAGCCATCTGCCAGAATGCAGATAAAGTAATCATCTGTGGAAGTAAAGTAGAAGCTGTCACCACAATAAGGATTTTTCCCTTTTGAAACTTGCTTGGCATAAACCTCAATTTGATCTTGGACTAAGTGAGTCATCCAGAATGACTCTCCGAATTTCGCATCTCTGCATCTATAGCTTCCTTCAGCTTCTTGATTGCACGCCTTTGGAGTCTCGATACATGCATTTGTGAGATCCCCAATTTTTCTCCAGCGTCCTTTTGACTGAGGTTATCCAAATAAGTATATTGAATGATGAGTCTTTCTCTCTCTGATAAAACATGCAATACTTTCTCAAGAACGAGTTTCTGGTTGATTCTTTCATAACCCTCGTCCACATTTCCGACAATGTCCAGCAGCGTGACCGTACTACCTTCAGAATCCGCCTCGATGGAATGGTCGACAGATAACGCCTGATAGCTTTTCCCCATCTCCATCGCTTCAAGGACTTCCTCTTCAGTCACTCCAATGTAGTCCGCGATTTCTTCGACTTTCGGTGATCGTTCCAGTGTATTGGTAAGCTCTTCGACTGTCGATTTAATCTTAGGACCTAATTCTTTAATTCTTCTTGGGACATGCACACTCCATGTCTTATCACGGAGGAATCGTTTAATTTCACCTACGATTGTAGGGATGGCAAATGCCTCAAATGTCTTACCGAAGGAATCATCATAGCGGCGGATGGCACCTAACAAACCGATCATGCCTACCTGGACAATGTCCTCATGAAAGGATTTCCCCTTCGAATATTTACGCGCTATGGATATAACAAGATTTTCATAGTGGAGCACCAGATTACTCTGTGCTTCGTCATCATTATCTTCTTGATATGCTTTTATCCACTTTTTTACTTGCTCTTTAGTTTGCTGGTTAGGTTGAGATAGTTTCGGCATCCTTCTCCACCTGCTCTCCTTCTAGGAACTTAGTCATGAACACCGTTACACCTTCTTGATGGTGGACTTTCACCTCATCCATCAGACTTTCAATCAGGTAAAGCCCTAGTCCGCCTTCTCTAAGGAACTCCACTGAGTTTTCAGCGTCATACGGCCCCACTTCTTCACGAGTCTTTTTGAAATCAAAGCTTTCACCATTATCCGCTACCATAACTTCCAAACGTTCTTCATACAAAGCAAACCCGACAATGATTTCTCCTGTTTCATCCTTATAGGCATGCTGGACCGCATTTGTAATGGCTTCACTTGTCGCAATCTTCAAATCTTCAATCGCATCATAAGTGAAACCCATTCTGCTGGCAATCCCGGACAGAGTCAGCCGGATGACACCTACATATTCTGGTTTGGCAGGAATTTTCATCTCGATGTAGTCAAAATCTTGCATTATTCTACGCCACCTTTTACCTCGGAATTAATATTCATAATATCTCCAAGTCCTGTAATATCAAACAGGCGTTTTAAGCGTTCTGATAAACCGTTTAAGTAAAGCTGGCCACCGTTTGCTTTAATGGTTTTGAATAAGCCCACAAAAACCCCTAAGCCTGTACTGTCCATATAGGAAACCTCGGATAAATCAACGTTCATGACAACATTCTGCTCTTCAGCTGTAGAAGCAAGAGCATCTTTCAACTTCGGAGCCGTATAGGCATCGATTTCCCCGTTCACTTTTACGTCGATCACTTTATCATTTTCGTTCAAATCTATCGTTAAATTCATCAATTTCACCTCTTCTACAAATCCATTGCTATATTCGTTTACCCTATCATATGGATAATAAACATCAATCAACAAATTCTTTTTAAAATAATGAGGGTGAAGTCATCCCGCAGCTGAAAATGCTGCAGCCTTTCCAGCTCTTTATATACATTGTTCACAATATCCTGGGCCGGCAGGTGAATATATTTTTCAATATAACCAACCAGGTCCTCCCTTTCGATGAACCCTTCTTCCGTACGGCATTCTGTCACACCGTCAGAAAGAAGGATAATCAAATCGCCCACATTGACTTGCCTCTCATACTGTCTGTACTTGGCTCTCTTATCCACCCCAAGCAGGAGCCCCTTTGCTTCAAGGTCTTCGAACTCACTGGTTTCAGAATTATAAAAGAAGCCAGGCTCATGTCCAGCTGAAGAGTAGTTGAAGATATGGTTATACGGATCATACATTCCATAAAACATCGTAATGAACATGCTTGGATCCACATTCATTTCTACAACTCTATTAAGACTTTCCAACACTGCACTTGGATAATGCCTGTGTTCAGGAAGACTGTCCATCGCATATTTAATCATGGACATGCAAAGCGCGGCAGGTATCCCTTTACCGATTACATCGGCAATGGCCACACTTATATAATCATTGTCATCCTGTACAAAGTGATAGTAATCGCCATTCATCCTTTTAGCAGGCACACTCAGCGCTCCCACATCCAGTGCCTCGATGTCAGGGACCGTTGTACCGAGCAGAGTCTGCTGCATGTTCGATGCGATTTCTATTTCATTATTGAGCTCCTGCTGCTTGGAACGCAGACTCTGATGTTCACGATAAGCAAATCCATAGCCAATCATGACTTCTAGTAAAATATCAAAAGAGTCAAGCACCTTCGGGGACAATCCCGGCTCCATTTCAAGCATGATACTCTTATGGAGACTGATGATTTCTTCCGGGGAAATGTTATGTTCTATCGATTTCCGGCTGAACTTCTGACCCAGATATAAGGCCTGTTCATCCTGCTCTTTTAGATAGTTTTCGATGATTTCTTTATATTTAACATCCATTAATTCTCTAAAGTCCATGTCACTCCCCCTAGCGGAGCCACTTTGTAGCTCTTATATCGGTTCCTTCTCCCGGGGTAGATTCGACATTGAATTCATCCATCAATCGCTTTACACCCGGAAGTCCGGCACCCAGGCCCCCTGAAGTTGAAAAGCCGTCTTCCATTACTTTTCTGATATCCTTTATTCCCGGCCCTTCGTCCAAAGCGATTATCCGAACACCGTTCCTACCGTTCTCGCTTAATTTTTCTATACAAATTTGTCCCTGCCCGGCATATAGATATATATTCCTTGCCAGTTCAGAGATGGCCGTGGTTATTCGGGCTTGGTCGACAGTGCCAAAACCCAAATCCTTCGCTACATTCCTGCCAAGCTGGCGGGCTGCAACGATATCCCACTCGTTTGTGATTTTAACGCAGGATTGGATTTCCATACACTAGTCCCCCAATTCCTGTTGTAATTTCTCCAAACCTTTTTCTAGATCCAATGCCGTCAGAACATCATCCAGATGAATGCCAAGCTCAATAAGGGTAATTGCGACAGCAGGTTGAATTCCCGTGATAACAACTTTTGCCCCCATCAGTCTGGACATATTGATTACATCTCCCAGCACTTTCGCGATGAATGAGTCGATAAAGTCGATGGAAGTGATATCGATCACCACACCCCGAGCACTCGTTTCATGTATCTTATGAAGCAGGTCTTCTTGAAATTGCAGTGCAGTTTGGTCATCGAGTTCCCATTGAATGGATATTAACAGACAATCATGCAGCTTTAGTATAGGTATTCTCACACTGTTCCCTCCGTTGAGACAATTTTTCTATTCGTCATTTCCAAGGCTTTTTCTATCCCTTTTCTTAATGTGCTGTTTGTACTGAACTGGTTTAAATCTATTCCCAGATTAACAATCGTTTGGGCGATTTCCGGTCTGATTCCCACAAGCATGCATTGCGCACCAACCAGTCTTACAGCCTCAGAGGCTTGTATAATATGATGTGCCACCATCGTGTCTACTACCGGAACACCCGTGATATCGATCAATACGACTTCAGCGCGATGTTTCACAACACCCGTCAGCAGGTTTTCCATGATCAGTCTTGCGCGTTCAGTATCTATCGTCCCGACAAGCGGCATAACAGAAATCTTCTCAAACACAGGGATCAATGGTGCGGAAAGTTCCTGTAGAGCTATCTTTTGCAACGAAACCGTTTTTTCCCATGTTTTCGCATAAGCTTGTACGATTTCGTTATACATGGGAGAAATCCATTGATCGAATTCCTCTACGGCTTCCATGTGATTTTCCTTATTGATCTCTCCCGTTTCAGTCAAATGGTCATAGACAATACGACCGAACATTCGAAGTCCAGATGTTACAAAGGTAAGCGGCCAGCCTAAACGGACGACTTTTTCCGCAAAATCATCCAGCCTGGCAGAATACTCTTTGGAGTCTTCCAGGTTTGATACAAGCAGGTCAACGAATTCATGGCTGGTTTTAACGAAGACTTGATCCGATACCACTTCTGTTACGATATCATCTGATTCTTCTTTCATTATTTCCATCCATTT
>NZ_ABCF01000097.1 GCF_000181495.1 Bacillus sp. SG-1 | reverse complement strand
TCAATGCAAGTGTGAATGTACGTCTTGCATTCCAGCATGCTTTGGAGAAAGCAGACGAAGGTACAGGTACTATAGACGACTTTATTGGGAATGTAATAAATGTTGTAATGCAAAATGAGAGTCAGCTGGAAGTAATCAACCCAGGGTATCGTACAGACTTATTCTTAACGGGATTAGAATCATTAATGATGGGTCAATTCCAGTTAACCGAAGAAGAGGCAGTTATCATTAATGCAAAACTGTCTACTGATTATCAAAGCAGCGTTATGTATAAGTCATTCACTCAACTTTCGGAAGAGGGTCAAGCTAATGTAATAGGAGCAATCAATACATTTGGCGGCGGATCCAGCTACTCAGAATTCCTACAATTGTTTACAACACTCTTATTAGAAAATCAGGAAGTATAGTTTCCTGACCATGAAACAAGAGACATTAGTAATAGGAAGATAACCTTTCTTTACAAGGGGTTATTTTTTGGAAAGTAAATATATTTTTAAGAAGTTATAGGAAGGCTGTCACCTTAGAGGTGTCAGCCTTTTTTTAATTCAATTTCTAAAACTGAAAACTTTGTTAGGGAAAGTTTAATAGGAGAAGAATATTCGCCATTTACATAGCGCTGAAAAGGAGTGTGTAAATCCACTCTTTTAATAACAGTATCGTCTCTAGCAGGCATTCTGGAAATTTGACTTTGATGGGTGTGAGTAGTCGTTTCAAGGTATTGTTTGAAAGTTTGTCTCTTGGTTATTTGATCAGCAAAAGCATCTTTATTGGTTTGCAGGTTGTAATTACGGACCGATCTCAATATTTCCATTCTGATATACACGCCCTTTCTGAAACGTATAAAATTATCAAGTGGTACTAAAGGTCTTGCCCAATGGTGACCCAATGTTAATAAACCTAAAGAAATAATCCATAAGTCCTTAGTTAATAGAATCTGCACAGAGCAATAACACCCTTTATTTGGAATTAGTAAACTGCAGGTGTAATGTATGATATTTCTATTATTTATAATAATTTACAAATTGTAGGTAATTTTTCCTTTACACCCTTCATAAATATGGTATTATTTTAGTATGTTTAAATAAAATTTGGTAAAAGTGCTAGTAATATGGAAATATTATATTACTTAATTACGTAATTTGTCAAAAAAGTTGTTTAAATTGTAAATTTATTTTAAAAAATCAATTTTTTAACTAGTAATGAGTAAAAATATGTATTATAATAGCACTATAGTTAAGGGATTAGTTGGTAAACATAGAACAACAACCCATATTTTACATAAATAGTATTTTATAAGATTTTTATTTTGGTTGAAGTTAGTAAAGGGTTTTTAGTTTGTTATTCTACATAACTCCGAACTAGTAATCTTTTTAGATTGGTCCCTTTGCTAATTCACATATAACTTATTGATAATAATGAAAGGGGAATATTTTTAAATGAATAAGAAAAAAGCATTCAAAGTTGCAACATCATCTGCTATTGCAGCTGCTGCGTTTGTTGCTGCAAACCCAGCTCAAGCAGCAACTTCTTCTCAAGCAGAGTCATTAGTTAAAGATGCAGAACAATTAGCAGGTGCTCTTAAATGGGCAATCTCAGTTGAAGGATCTGCAACTGTTGACTACCCTAATATGGAAGTTTTCAATGCTACAAAAGATGCTCGCGATAAAGCTGCTGCAGCTGTAAAAAGCCTAAGCGGAACACAAAAATATGTTCTTCAAGCGCGCCTTGATGCTGATGTAAACCTTCACATCAACCGTGCGGTTGCATTTATCGATGCTGTTACTTCTGGTAAGAAAATCGAAGAAAAAGCAGCAGCGCTTGAAAGTGAATTAGAAGCTGGTATCTCTAACGATACTGTAGGTGCATACCACACATTAACTGAAGAGATCCGCAAACAAGCGGTACTCCTATATCGTGTATATGGTAAATCTACTCGTGATGCTATCCTTGACACTTACAAAGCTCCTGCTGAAGGTCTTCTTGATGAAGCACTTTACCCAGTGAGTGTAAAAATCGAATTAAACCGTTTGGCAGCTGCGATTTCAAGCGATGATTTAACTGAGGCTAACAAACGTTATGCAAATGTAACTGCTTGGTTACCAAACGTTTCTGATTCTTCTTTGAAATCAGACTTAACTGCTGAGTTGAATTCCCTTGAAACTGGTTACGAAGCATTAAAAGGAGATCCTATCTCTGTTAATCCTTCCCCGGCGCCAAGCGTACCTTCTGCAGATGTGAAAGTTGTAACTGTAGGTGATGAAGTAGAATACACATTAACTGCTCGTAATGCAGATGGAACTGTTGCTAAAAATGCAGCTGTTGACATCAAATTAGTGGACCCTTCTGCTGTATCAGTTAGTGCAGATGGAACTGTAGTGTTCGCCGATTCTACACCTGCTGACAACTTTGCAGACTTACAAGTGTCACACAGTGATGCCCGTATTAACTCAGTGAACGGCCTCTCTACTGGTATTAACGCTGCTGGTAATGAAGTAGATCACTTCAGTACAGGTGCTTCTGGAACAGTTACATTTACTGTTAAAGCCACTAAAGCTGTAACTGCAGTTCCAGTCATGTTTGTAGATAACGGAAATGATGATGAAATCAGCCTTTCTGTAGAAAACAAACCAACTGAAGGTGTAGCTGTTGGTGCAGTTGCTAAATGGTTGCCGAAAGAAGCTGGTATTGATGCTTACAAACAAGGCACTGTAGTGGAAGTTAATAAAGCTGAAGGCTGGTACACTCTTGATTTAGATGGTGATAGCTATGGTGACGTTTTAGCTAAGTTCGATAATAATGATCGCTACCGCTATCTAGAAGTTGGAGCTACAGTTGACGGTGGACTTACACGTTCTCAATTTGAAGCTCATTTAAGTGAAGGAGACTTAGTGGACTTTACTTATAACACTGATTCACAAGGTGTTACAATTCACTCAATCCAGGAAGATAAAATTGGAGCTGTTTCTAACCTAAAAGCAGTAGTGAGTGGTTCTAATGCTATAGTTACTTTCGATAAAGTTGGAAACTTCAATGTTGAAGGTTACATGGTAGAACGTACTGTTAAATCTGCAACAGGTGCAGTTGTAGACCAAACTACTTTTAACACTCCAATCCTTCAATCTGCTAAGGGTGAGTTCGTAGATACTGGTCTTGGAAACTTCTCTTCATCTCATTCAGTAACTTATACTGTTTATGCAGTAGATGCTGATGGTTACGGTCAATTCTATGGTGAGGGTGTAAAAGCAACATCAAACGCTGTCACCCCTCCAGTAAAAGCTGATTTAGCTGCTCCTGTATTAGTTGGAAACGCATTAACTGATACAAGTGCTGATAATACGCTTGACGGTATCTTAAACCAAGGTGATGTATTCACTCTTGAATTTGATGATACATTAAGTGCTGTAGCTAGCAACGCTACACTACAAGTAACAGACACTGATGGAACTGTGTCTTCAATTACAAATGGTAAAAATGCTACTTTCACAGTAACTGGTAACAAGCTACAAGTTAAAATCACTGGTGATCTAGAAAATACTGTAACTGGTGGAGTTAATAAACTTTCTGTACCATTCGCAATCACTAATGCTTCTGGAATTAGCGACGATGCTGGCCATGCATGGGTACCTGGTGATAAAGATGCTGCTCACCGCTTTGTAGGAGATGCTGACTTAAATACTGCTGGATACCAAGCTGCAGTAAGCACTGCGTTTGCACACTTAATTGATCTTTCTGCTGTTAACTTCACAGATGTTGATGGAGACGGAAAGTTAAGCTCTGCAGATAAAGTATCTCTAACATTTGCTTCGGCTAATGATGCTCTGGCTTCTGCTAAAGCTATCACTCTTGTTGATGCAGCTGGAAACAATGTGGTTCTAGATGTTACTGAAGCTGTTTCTGATGCAGGTAACGATGGAGTTACAAACGTAACTTCTGCAATGTCTCCTGATAACCGCACAGTAACATTCACAATCGGAAGCGATCTGGATGTTCATAACAGTGCAGGCGACGACGGAAGAATCAGTCTATCTTCTGACATCTATGTAACTTCTACTGCAGGTTTCGTAGGTGCTAACTCTGGCCTGGTATTCGATATCCGTGGTGACATTAATAACAAAGTTAACTAATTAACTAGCAAAATAGTAATTAATAATGTTCAGGCTCCAAACCGAGAGGTAGTTTGGAGCCTGAATTTTACAGTTAGTTATCTGACAAATTAGATATTTATAAATATTAGAATTATACTATCTTTTTATTTACTAAGGAGGAAAATGCATGCACTGGAAAAAAATCCTAGGTACAAGTGTGTTAACAGCTTCTTTAGCTCTTTCAACATTTGGGCCGGCAAGTCTAGCTGCAAATGTAAGCCAAGCTGGTTCTGGAACTGTTCATCCTGAAAAGCATGATCATTCACACTCAGGCCCCTTTGATTTAGGTATAGCAAATACGGACCGCTTGATTGCTATGTTAAAAGAAGAAGGAAAAATAGCCAAAAACGCAACTACTGCACAGGCTGAACAAGCATTAAATTCGTTCTTAAAACAAAAATCTAAAGCTGCAGAATTAGCTGTACATGAGGAAGAAAGCACGAACCTAGAACTGATTCCTTCTTCAGAGGGGCAACTCAATAGTTCAGCGGGTATTGAAAAAGGGAAAACACAGCAAGCGTTCTCAGGTTCCACAATTCCTTCTGTAAAACAAGAAGCATGGAATGGGCAGAAAAGAACAGACAAGGTTCTAGTACTATTAGTAGATTATCCAGACAAGCCACATAACACTTTGACACCTTCAGAAACTGATATGTACTATGATGACGAAAATGCATACTCTCAAGCACACTATCAGGACATGCTATTCGGGACTGGCGGTTGGACTGGTCCAGATGGCAAAACTTATGTTTCCATGAAGCAATACTATGAACAACAATCTGGCGGAAGTTATTCAGTAGAAGGAGATGTTGCAGGTTGGTATACAGCCAGCAAACCAGCTGCAGCGTATGGTGGAAACTATCCTACTCCTGATGGTAGTGATGTTAATGCACGTGGATTAGTTAAAGAGGCTTTGAATATGGCTGCGGCCGACCCTAATGTAAATCTTGCTGATTATGACCAATGGGATAGATACGACCTTGATGGAGACGGTAACTACCTTGAGCCAGATGGGCTTGTTGATCATTTAATGGTTATCCATTCAGGTGTTGGTGAAGAGGCAGGTGGTGGATCACTAGGTTCTGATGCTATCTGGTCTCACCGTTGGAATTTAGGTGGGGTTTTTCCAATCGCAGGTTCGGCTAAACCAGAGGTTGATTACTGGGGTGTAGGTACTATGTATGCATATGACTACACAATTGAGCCGGAAGATGGTGCTGTGGGTGTTATGGCTCACGAATTTGGCCATGACTTAGGCCTTCCTGATGAATATGATACTCAGTATACTGGAAGTGGAGAACCTGTAAGTTATTGGTCTATCATGTCAAGTGGAAGCTGGGCTGGTGCAATCCCTGGTACAATGCCGACAGGATTCAGTCCATATATGAAAGAGATGCTTCAAGAAAGTGCAGTTGTAGATAGCAAGGGAACTAAGGGTAACTGGTTAACTGGAACTACACTTAATGAAAAAGATATCACTGCAAGTGGGACAACCTTGCTTCTTGATGAAGCTAATACAAAAGGAACAAATAATGATGTAATTAAGGTAGATCTTCCTGGCAAAGAAACGGTAATAAATAAACCTTATAGTGGTAAACATGAGTATTTCTCTGGTAGTGAAGACGATATGCACACTATCCTATCTGCTCGTGTCGATCTAACTAATGCTACTACCGCTGAATTCAACTTTGCCACATGGTATGACATTGAAACGGATTGGGATTATGCGTATGTAACGGTTAATGGAAGTCCAATTCCTGGTGCTATTACTACGAACACTGATCCACATGGATCTAACTTAGGTAATGGAATTACCGGTTCTTCAAATGGTTGGAAAAATGTATCATTTGATTTATCTGCGTACAAAGGTCAAGAAGTAGAAGTTGCGATTGAGTATGTAACAGATGCTGCCGTTTCGAACCCTGGTATGTATGTAGATGACCTCTCTGTGAAAGTGGATGGATATCAAGTATTGTTTGATGACGCAGAAGGGTCTGCAAAGTTTGAGCTGGATGGGTTTACAAAAAGTGATGGAATTAAACGCTCTGAACATTACTATCTTCTTGAATGGAGAAGCCATAACGGAGTAGATAAGGGTCTAGCTAACATCCGTCGTGGTGAAAGTCTGATGGTATTTGATAAAGGGTTAGTAGTATGGTATGTGGATAAACAATATAGTGAGAACTGGACAGGTAATCATCCGGGAGAAGGCTTTGTAGGAGTAGTAGATGCTCATCAGAGTATTGCTTCTTGGAGCAACCGTTCAGTAGCTGCCACAAGATATCAGGTTGATGATGCTGCATTCTCTCTAGACTACACTAATAATGAGTTCTTGAACTACACTAATATAAATGGTGACTACTTAAGAAAACGTAGTGAAGCTCCAGTACCTACATTTGATGACAGTAAAAATTATCTTAACAATGGTATGGTTGATGCAGGTCGTAATGTTCCTAACTATGGATTGAAATTCCAAGTGGTTGGGCAATCTGCTGACAAAACTGTTGGTAAGGTGAAAATTTCCAAATCAGCACCACAAACAACAACTTGGGGTTCGTGGAACTGGTAATAAAAAATAAGAGAATAAATACCTGGAAAAAAAGGGACCGACGAAATTCGCCGGTCCTTTTTCCTGTTTTTATGACATCTTTTGACTATTTCCTGCTTTTATATTATTATAGAAAGTGGTTTAATTTTTTAATGAATCTGCATATTCTAAATATTCAAGGAGGTTTATAGCTTGGCGAATTCTAACAACAGATTAGATGAGAGAAAAGATAAAAATGACTTTCCTAAGGATCTAATAGGGAAATCTCCGAATATTAAAGGGAATTATAAAAAGCAGGGTTGGGCAATTAAAATTTTGGAGAAGATAGAGAACCCTGATATAGAAGATGAAGGAGAAGGGGTAATTACAGCAAAAGCAATCCTACTTTCTAATGAAGAAACTTATTATCCGGCATTCTTAACTATTTCCGTTAAGGAAGAAGGTAAAATTATGGGAGTTTACTTCATTACAGAGGATAGTGATTCGTTTTCATTAATTCCGTTCGAATTAACTGAGGAGCTCTTAGATCATTCTAAGTTATTACCTTTCCAATACCGAACTATAGAAAAAGTTAAGGGGGACCACCAACAAAAAAATTGGCCGGACTATTCTTAAGAAAATCGTAAACCGATTTTCTTTTTTTATTGAATAAAAATTCGTCGTATACAACATTATACATACTTATTCACAGGAATACATACTAGCAAAACACACAAAGCTTTCAATGGAATCTGACACCATTCGGTTATCTTTGTAATAATTTTGTAAAAAAACTGAGGAATTTTAATCTTATGTTAATAGTATTATTTTCATATAAAATGTAGAATTATGTATAGAAAATATGTTTAAAGATATTTCATAGGGGGAAAAAATGAATTTTTTTAAGAGGTTGAAAATAGGTATTGTGGCAGGTATGTTGCTGTTTGTTGGTGGAAATATTAGTTCGGTTAGTGCAGCTTCAGGTACTGTTGATATAGAAGATTATAGTAAGCAATTTGTAGGTACTCCATACAGCTGGGGTGGGACTACACCAAGCGGTTTTGATTGTTCGGGGTTTGTCACCTATGTTTATTCAAATTATGGGGTTGATTTACCAAGAACTTCAGCTGATCAATATAATTCTGGAACTGCTGTGAATACGAGCGAGTTGGAAAAAGGAGATCTTGTCTTTTTTTCTACATATAAACCGGGACCATCTCATGCGGGAATTTATTTAGGGGATAATGAATTTATTCATGCCAGCGATAGTGGTGTGGTGGTATCCGGGTTGCAAGATTATTATTGGAAAGACCGTTATCTGGGAGCAAGACGTTATTCTGAAAAGGTATCAAGCAGTTCTTCAGAAGCTGCTATTACGACAGAGTCTGTCACAAAACCCAAAGTGTATTGGGATGGATTACTAATGGTTGATGGACAGATAGGAAAGCTGGAGATAGTTAAGCCTATAAACCTATGGAAGAGAACGGATGAGGGGTTAAAGTTTGAAAGAATCCTATGGCCGGGTGAACAATATAGGGTCTATCGTTACGATAACCTATATGGAGGACAATATGGTCTTGGTGGAGGTTACTATGTGACTAA
>NZ_ABCF01000098.1 GCF_000181495.1 Bacillus sp. SG-1 | reverse complement strand
AAACCGTGCTTCCTCTTGGCAAATCTTGATGGTGACAACCATATTGTTTTCTTCATAGGGTTTAACCGAGTTTTCAAGAACTGAAAAAAATCCGCTAAACCAATCATATAGACGGTCATCAACAATAGTATGTTTCTCTGCTTGAAGGACTTCAAACTCGAGCTTAATGAAATGAGTCTGCCAGTTGTATGTCAGCATCCATTCAGAGAATTTCGGCAGCCTCAAATTAGAGAGCTTTGATTCATTCTGAGCCTCTGCCACGATCTCCTCGATTATCTGCCTGGCCCTGTCAATTCTTCCTAAATCCATATTGCCTTTGATCAATTGTAATCTATTCATCCAGTCATGGCGGGCATGCCTCAACGCCTCTACCAGATTCCATTCATCATTATTCATCATAAAACTCCCCGTGAAATTCGGACTTTTCTTATTTGTAGTATATCAGAAAAGGATATGGGAACGGAAAATATTCGTGATAAAAAGACAAGAGTCGACTATTTTTGTAATAGTCATCCCTCCATAAAATAAGAAAACTCTAACCGTATACACGGTTAGAGTTTTCTTTAGAAAGCATTAAGCTTCTTTAGCTGCAGGGTATACGCTGACTTTTTTCTTGTCACGGCCCATACGCTCGAAACGTACGATTCCGTCAACTTTAGCGAATAAAGTATCGTCACCGCCGCGTCCAACGTTAACTCCCGGGTAAATTTTAGTACCGCGTTGACGGTATAAAATAGATCCGCCAGTAACCTCTTGACCATCAGCACGTTTAGCACCAAGACGTTTAGAGATTGAGTCACGACCGTTTTTAGTCGAACCTACCCCTTTCTTAGATGCGAAAAATTGAAGATCTAATCTTAACATTTGTTCCACCTCCTACGCTTTGAAGGTAATTTTTATAAACTTGCTATAATCACGTTCAATCGTTTGTAAAGAGACAATCATCCCTTGTACGAGAAGCTGAACCTTTTCCTCTGTTTCTTCCGGCAGATCAGCCGGGAATTCACAGTGAAGGTAACCACCGTCCGGCGACTGTTCAATCCCAGGTTCGACCCCGGTCAATGACATAATCGCGTTGAGTGCACCAAAGGATACAGCAGATGCTCCTGCACAAACGATATCTTGACCATTCTGCGCAAAATTTGCATGACCATCCATGGAAAAAGAGGAAACTCTTCCTCCTGGATCTTTAGTGATGTAAACTTTAATCATCTTATCAAACGCCTTACGCGTTGATTTTGTCAATCGTTACTTTAGTGTAAGGTTGACGATGACCTTGCTTACGACGATAGTTTTTCTTCGGCTTGTATTTGAAAACGACTAATTTCTTAGCGCGGCCTTGTTTTTCAACTTTAGCTGTAACAGTAGCTCCATCAACCAATGGACTTCCTACTTTTACATTGTCGCCACCTACGAAAAGTACTTTGTCAAAAGTAACTGTTTCGCCTTCGTTTCCAGCAAGCTTTTCAATGTAGATAGATTGTCCCTCTTCTACTTTGATTTGCTTTCCGCCAGTTTCGATAATTGCGTACATGAATGGCACCTCCTTATAAACTCAGACTCGCCAAGTACAGGCGTTTTGTTATTCAACAAAAGCTTATTGCCTGATTTGAGCGGTTGTAGCACGGGTGCTACAAAAACTATAACATAAGAATCCTATCATAAAAGAAAGATTGGTGTCAATAGATTTATGGGAAATGAAATGATTTAGGAGTGCTGCCCTTAACATTAAGTTAAAGGTTTTTTAATCTCCGCTGCAGGTGCTCGACTCCGCGGGGCGTGCGTTGAACTAAAAAGCGGAAGCGGCCGTTCAGCGACGTACAGATTATAGGGCTCTCGCATGAGATAAAGGAATCACGAAGAGCTTTAGCGATTCGATGATGACTTATCGCAAGGAGAGAGACCGAAATCTGCTAGTCGCTGGCCGCTGGAGCTGGATTGGCCTCCTCGCCTTCGCCTGCGGGGTCTCAAGCTGTCCCGCTGTTCCCGCAGGAGGTCGAGCACCTTCCGCTCCGGTTTAAAAACAACATTAGTTCAAATCAAATTATAATACCCGTTTTCACAAATTCCCCAATCTTTTAATTCTGTAGAAAGGATGACTTTGAGATACTGGCTGGAACTCAATTTTTTTGTTAATGGATTTCTCCATTTCCTTAAGGTACTGGGAGCTTTCTCCCTTGAAGACTTTCTGTACGTCTTCTGTGGCTTCTATGATCACTTTGTCTTCATCTGCGGGATAAAGTTCATATAATTCCCTTTCAAGCTTGTAGGCCATTGATTCGGCACTTTCTACCATTCCGTAGCCGCTGCAAATCGGGCACCTGCAGCTGATATATTCTAGCAAAGGTGGTTTCGTTTTTTTTCTGGTCAGCTGAAGAATCCCCAATTCTGTGAAGCCGACGATGGTTGTCCTCTTTCCATCCTCTTTCAGACCTTCCTTTAGGGCGTTGACGACTTCTGTTTGATGTTGTTCGCTTTTCATTTCAATGAAATCAATAAGGATGATACCAGAAAGATTCCGGATTTTCAGCTGCCTGGCAATTTCCTTGGCTGCCAGCTCATTCGTTTTCAAAACGGTTTGGGACAGATCGCTCTTTCCTGTGAATTTACCCGTATTGACATCGATGACCGTCAAAGCTTCCGTGGGTTCAATGACAATGGTAGCCCCATTATCGAGCCAGACAACTTTTTTCATCGCTTTCTCAATCTGTGTTTCCACACGGTAGTGCACGAAAATATTTTCGTGGCTTTGGAAATGAGTGATTTCCCCTCCAAGGCTTGCTTTATTGTTATGTAGAAACTCCTGGAATTCATTTTTCCACGAATAATCATCGGTGATGATTTCAGCCTGTTTGACCTTTTTTATTTCCTCTAAAATGTCTTCTTTCATGACATCCTGGCGATGAAGCAAAAAGGGGGCTTTTTTACTGAGAGATGAGCTGTATAACTCTTGATATTGTTTTTTCAGCCCCAAATATTCATTTTGTATTTCCTTTTCGGCTTTCCCAAGGGCCGCTGTTCGGAAGACGATGCCTTCCTCCTCCTCTTTTATCCTTGAACCGAAGCGCCGCCATTTCTTTTTTTGTTCTTCACTGGAGGCCTTTTTTGACACCGCGGTATATCTTCCGTGGGGCAGGTATACAAGGGAAGTCCCTTTCATTTCAATTATCCCTGTTACCCTCGGTCCTTTTGTCCCTGCAGGATCCTTTTTCACCTGTACAATCAATTTTTGCCCCTGGTGAAGGAGCCTGTTTATTTCGGCGGTTTTCCGTTCCTTTTCATCAAGCAACATATACTCCGCAAGATCTTCTATGTGCAAAAAGCCGTTTTTGCCTTCTCCAATATTGATAAAAGCAGCGTTCAGCCCTTTTTCGACTTTATCCACTCTGCCAATATATATATTCCCTGCAATCGATTCTTTTTCCGGTTGATAGACATGAAAGCTTTCCATTATTCCATCACGCAGACGGGCCCATCTTTTTTCCCTTCCAAGTGCGTTTACAATAATTCTGTTCATTAAACCGCTCCTCTTTCCGCCATACAACTAGAATAAGGCTAACCACATTAGTTAGCCTTTTTATCATAATATGCGAAAGAAGCATTACGCAAACGATTCAATATAAATAAAGGATGTCACGGAACTTTGCTGTTGTCATCTTTTCGGTAAAGTAGGCATGCAGAACTTCATTTTCATCCAGTTTACCTGCTTCTTGCCCATCAATATAGACAATAAGCGGGTGCTTGAATCCCCTGTGAAATTTCTCCAGTGCAGAGTATATCGTTTCTTCCCCATTGATCTTCAGAGGTTTCAAATCACGCACGTCTCCACTTTTTCCGTAATACCTCTCCAATAAAAAGCGCATAAAGGTGTATTTCCTCTGTTTCCATTCCATCCATAACGAAAAGTAAAGGAATGAAAGGATAATCCATAGATTTAGATGGAAGGGAGCTGTCAGGAGAACCACGGTATGAAAAAGGAGCAGGGCGGCAAAAGAAAGGATCAATGTCCATTGATAGGCATGGATGAATGTTAGCCTGTAGCCAAGACAGATGGAAAGCAATTTTCCTCCATCCAGCGGCCAAATGGGAAGAAGATTGAACAGAAGGACCATTAAGTTCAACTGAATGAACAGTTCAAAATGGTAAGAAGAGAAAAGGCTCGCATCATACAGCAGTTTCGCCAACCCCATCATCCAAAGATGTTGAAGGGGACCGCCCGCCACAACTAAGAGCTCTTCCTTCAGTGATCTGTTTCCATGCTCATCCATTTCTGCTACACCACCAAATGGAAGAAGTGAAATCCGCTTAATTCGCCAAGAAAAAACATGGGCCGTGACCCCATGTCCCATCTCATGTATAAAAATAATGACAAAAAGCATAATCAGCTCAGTAAAATGGGCGGTTAGGATCGCCAGTCCTGCCGCCGCCCAAAGCAGCGGATGAATGTGAATCTTCTTCAGCAGCTTTATGAATTCACTCAAATGATATCACCTGAATTGGATCGATGAAAGCATCCTCTTTTTTGATGGCAAAATAAAACTCGCCGGTAGCTGTGTCTTGTTCATCGGTTACCGTACCGACAGGATTGCCAGCTTTAACAGTTTCATATTGTGTCACTTCGATGGTGTTCAGGTGGCCGTACCAGGATTCAGACTTATCATCGTGCTGAATAATCACCGTTTGCCCAAGGTCGGCTTTTTTACCAGCAAAAATGACCAATCCGCCTTTCATCGCCTCCACTTTAGAGCCTTTCCCAGTCTCCACCATAATGCCCTGTCCATTGCTTTTGAAGTTTTCAATTACCTTGCCAGAAGCAGGGAGTGCATATTCGGCAGTTTCAGTTGTTCCTGTTTCACTGCTCTCTTTTCCTGCAGGAAGCAAAGCAAGAGGCTTTCCGAATTGGTCTTCATACCAAGTGGAAATCGCGGCAAATTGAAACTCATTCGACATGGTTTTTTCCACATACGAACGGGCTTTGTCAAACCCGGGCACCTGGTTTTGAAATAAGATAGCCGTGCATAGGACAATCACACTGGTCCCAAGAATCTTAAGGATGAAAATTTCTTTACTGAACAGTGGGTGTCCTCCCTCTGAAGGACCGCCTTCATAAGAGGAAAACCGCTCGCCTCCGTACCTTTCTTCATCCGTCGGGAGCAGCATACTCCTTGATGAAGAAGAGCTATAACTATTCATTCGCTTTCTCTTGGCTATCCGCTTTCTGATATCGTCCGCTCGATTCCCCATAATACCATTCCCCTTTTTGTATGCCGGAACGCGTATACCCAGGAGTCTTAGTCTCATTGGCTTTTCGTGAAGACATCCTGCCTGTAGTACAAGTCCCTTTTGGTATCAATGTATGACTTGTCCCCAGAAAATATGTCTTTGCTAAACGCTGTTTTCGTATATATTGTTGCTATCGGAAAAATCCAAAGTGCCGGATTTTTCCCTTGGAAGCAAAGGCCTTTTTCTCTGAACAAGGTGAATTAGCTCTTTTCTTCCTTGTTTATCAGGCTATTTCTAGTTAATTAAGTAGATAGTTTTTAAAGTTTGTATTAAATAGCAACAAAGTTTACGAAAAGAGCCTTGCTAAAAGAGATGTTTTGTTTAAAGGATGTTTCCCTTGAATAAGACTGTGCATCCAAACTATAAACATTAATAATGATTGTCGCTCTCTTTGCGCCCTGCATCATTTCGCTCTACTACTCACAATGTTGTACCTCGCTTCCTTTGCGACCTCTATCACTTTACTTCAAAAGCCCAATATGGGTACCACCTCAGAGAAAGCGCATGGCTTCATTTTCATGTTGAGACCCTTATGACCTACCGCGCGGGGCTAGCGCATAGCTTCATTTTCATGTTGAGACCCTTATGACCTACCGCGCGGGGCTAGCGCATGGTTTCATTTTCATGTTGAGACCCTTATGACCTACTGCGCGGGACGAGCGCATGGCTTCATTTTCATGTTGAGACCCATATGACCTACCGCGCGGGACGAGCGCATGGCTTCATTTTCATGTTGAGACCCTTATGACCTACCGCGCGGGACGAGCGCATGGCTTCATTTTCATGTTGAGACCCATATGACCTACCGCGCGGGACGAGCGCATGGCTTCATTTTCATGTTGAGACCCATATGACCTACCGCGCGGGACGAGCGCATGGCTTCATCTTTAAGTTAAGGCTCATATGACGTACCGTACTCCTTTCCCCTTCATCATTTCATTTCAACACTAGAATGATGCACCTTGCTACCTTTGCCCCCGGCCTCATCAAACGATCAAACAAAGCCACAATATACTACCCAGCGCTTCCTATGAAATAATTACACCCCTGCTCACTAAAAAAAACCGGACTGCAATTAGCAATCCGGCCTGAAAATCAATCTATTAAGCTTTAACACCAAAAAACTTTTTCAACTTTGTAAAGACACCCTGTTTGTCCTCATCCAAGGATTGCAGCGGTACCGATTCCCCAAGGATTCGACGGGCGATATTGCGGTATGCAATGGACGCTTTGCTGCTTGGATCCATAGCGATCGGCTCGCCCCTGTTGGAGGATTTGATAACATTATCGTCGTCTGCAACGATGCCGATCAGGTCGATGGACAAATGGGTCGTAATTTCATCGACATCCAGCATTTCCCCGCTCTTCATCATATGCGTCCTGATTCGGTTGATAACCAGCTTAGGAGGTTCAATATCTTCTTTCTCCAGAAGGCCGATGATGCGGTCAGCATCCCTGACTGCGGATATTTCAGGCGTTGTTACGACGATTGCCCTGTCTGCACCGGCAACGGCATTTTTATACCCCTGCTCAATACCTGCAGGACAGTCAATGATGATATAATCATAGTCTTGTTTCAGTGTTTCTATCAGCTTTTTCATCTGTTCAGGAGAAACCGCAGACTTGTCGCTTGTCTGAGCGGCAGGAAGGAGGAAGAGCTTATCTTCAAAGCGTTTGTCTTTCACAAGCGCCTGATGAATTTTACAGCGTCCTTCCACGACATCCACTAAATCATAAATGATACGGTTTTCCAGCCCCATTACAACATCAAGGTTCCGCAGGCCGATATCAGTATCCACTAAACAGACTTTTTTGCCTTGCAGAGCTAATGCCGTACCAACATTTGCAGATGTAGTCGTTTTCCCTACACCGCCTTTACCTGAAGTAATTACTATCGCTTCACCCACATTAGCGTCCCCCTTTAAAACTAGATATATTTGGTCTAAGATGTTTTAAAACTTGTAATCTGTCAATTACGATTTGGTTTGAATCATCTATGTAAGCGCACTCCATCTCATGCCCTTCCTCTTTATCAAAATGATCAGGAGCCCTGTTCAAGCAATCTGCAATGCGAAGCTGTGACGGTGTCATCTGCGAAGCAACGATGACCGATTCCCGGCTGCCCATATAACCGGCATGTGCAATTCCTTTTAGGGAGCCAAGCACATAGAGGTTGCCTAAAGCTTTAACCGTCCCCCCTGGATTGACATCTCCTATGATCAGCAGATCTCCCGGAACTTCAACCACCTGACCGGAACGGATGACGCCTGCAATAGTATGGATTTCACTTTCTTCTTTCATCTTTATCGCTTCTTCATTCGTCAAGACATTGCTTGCAATCTCGAGGACTGACAAATTGCGCTTTTCAGTCACAATTTCTTCCAGCTCTTCTTTCTGCCGTGAAGTCAAATATCTGTTTCCCGCCTGGATTTTAACAGTGATAAGAGGAGTGCCCTCAGTTTGGCGATATTGAGCTGACAGCTTATCCTTCAATTCCTTTTTCAGCTCGTCATATGAACACTGATCATTCAGGTGAAGGGTAAGTCCATCTTTTGTGCCTTTAATCATTACGTTTTGCCTATTTTTCATGTCGGAATAATTCACCTCAGTTGTCATTAAATTCGACAAATGCATGCCTGTTTCCTTTTTTTAAAACACGCTTTTTCACAATTATTAGGGATAAGAGGTGAGGTGATGGAAAATGATTAAATACTGCATTTCCTCCTTACTCCTTACCTACCAGATTCGATCCAACCGGGCATTGGAGGAGACAGTCCTCCTCAGTCTTCCAGTCTCTCTTTTTGCAACTTTAGGAGCAACGCTTTCAATGGAAACGAAACAATTATCATGAAAGCTGCATTCAGAACAAGTGTCGGCCATAGACGGAGGTCCGCAAACACGGCGATGGCCCAGTCAGTCTTCCCGATCAGCAAGTTTATTTCAT
>NZ_ABCF01000099.1 GCF_000181495.1 Bacillus sp. SG-1 | reverse complement strand
TCTATTATGCCATATTCTGTTCTTACAGTAATAGTTTTATTAGAGAATAATTAATTCTTTAGTTGAGTGTGTAAGCGTTTCGTTGCCGTTTTCAGTGATCACCGTGTCATCCTCGATACGGACTCCGCCGATACCCTGAACATACACTCCCGGCTCAACTGTTACAATCATCCCCGTCTTCAATACAGTCTCAGAAAGATGGGATAACCCCGGTCCTTCGTGGACTTCCAGACCGATTCCATGACCAAGCGAGTGGCCGAAGTGATCGCCATATCCTTTTTCTTTGATATAATCCCTGGCAACTGCATCCGCTTGTGCCCCTGTCATACCCGGCTTGATTTCTTCCATCGCTTTCAGCTGGGATTGAAGGACAACATCGTAGATTTCCTTCAGCTTATCAGAAGGCTCGCCGACAGAAATCGTTCTTGTCATGTCTGAACAATACCCTTTATAGTAAGCACCATAGTCAAGTGTAATGAAATCACCTTTTTCGATGACTTTTTCACTTGCAACACCGTGCGGCAGGGCTGAACGCGTACCAGATGCAACGATGATATCAAATGATGAAGAAGTTGCTCCAGCTTTTCTCATAAAGAATTCAAGTTCATTCGATACTTCCAGTTCCGTTTTACCAGGTGCGATGAAGTCAAGAATATGCTTGAATGCAGCATCGGCAATATCAGCTGCATCCTTGATGATTTTCAGCTCGTCTTCTGTTTTGATCAAACGGATATCTTCAATCATCCCGCTGACAGGGACTAGCTCAGCCTGAACCTTGCTGCGATAGCTTTCATACGCAGAGTATGTCAGATGATTTTTTTCAAAACCAAGCTTCTTAATTCCCAGTTTTTCAACCTGAGCCGCAACTTCATTAGGGATAGGCCCCTTATGCTGCACAATTTCAAACCCTTGTGCCTGCTCAGCAGCCTGTTCCGTATAACGGAAGTCCGTGATGAACACTGCGCTGTCAGCTGTAATCAGGGCAACTCCTGCTGAACCTGTAAACCCAGTCATATAACGGCGGTTGTATGTACTCGTGATCAGAATACCGTCAATATTGTTTGCGGAAAATTTCTCTCTCAATTTATTAAGTTTACTCAACCTCTTCATCTCCCTTATGTTTTTTTATAAGAGCCTGCAGGGCAAGTTCATATCCGAATAATCCCAAACCGACAATTTGTCCTTCTGAGACTTCTGCCAAGACAGAATGGTGCCTGAAGGATTCTCTTTTATGAACATTGGAAATATGAACTTCAATGACGGGAATATCGATTCCGGCGATGGCATCCCTTATCGCATAGCTGTAATGTGTAAACGCACCGGGATTAAAAATAATGCCGGCGTATTCTTGATCTCCAGCAAGATGAATACTATCAATAATTGCACCTTCATGATTCGATTGTTCCGCAGTCAGTTCATAACCGGCCGCTAAGGCAGCTTTCTCCACTTTGTCTTCAAGTTGTTTCAACGTTACAGTACCATAGATATCGGGCTCGCGCTTGCCTAATCTGTTAAGGTTCGGCCCGTTTAGCAGAAGAATTTTTTTCATATGTATTCACCCATAAAAATAGAATGTTCAACATGAACATTCTAACACAAACTAATTGACAAACCTACTAGTATGTCTGAACCTACTGACTTACTCCTTCTTCTTTTTCGTGCTGATGGCGAAGTTCGTTTTCCTCATAGGAAATGGAGTAGCCGATGAAAACTCCATAAAGAATATATATGCAGGCTAACGTGATCAATGTGTTGTAGTCTGTTTCTGTCAATCCCTTCATACTTGGAAACAGCGGGTTCAAAATTACGAAGACGCCCAGCATCAAGGCAATCCCATACCCAACACCTACCCACATCGATTTGAGCTTTCTCAATAAAGCATAGTAAACAAGTGCAACTCCGATGGAAATCAATCCGTATCCCACAATGGAAATGAGAATTCCCAACCAGGTTTCTTTCCAGTTCCCGACTGCCCACGGTTCAAGGATGATGTTCGGCTCGAGTTTTGTGAAGGAGAACATATAACAGATGTAGGCGATACCACTCCAGAGGATTCCTCCTGAAAATCCGGTTGCGATTACCATGCCAATAAAGGATAACGGCTTTTCCTGTTTGTTTTGTTCCAGCTTTTTATCACTTGATGGTTTTTGTTCTCTTGCAGACATCAAAACACCTCCTTTGGGTAGTATGTCCATTTCCGTAAAAGTATTTCATCCTCTCACAGGATATTGCATGGTTTGTGGAGTTTTTAGTAAAATGAAAATACTTAACTTGAAAGTTGCATTTCTTCTTCGCCCCAAATAAGACAAATGTGTAAAATAAATCAGAATCGCGGTTAAAATGGGGCCAATTAGTCTAAAATATATATAAAGCCCTATTATGCTCTTACCATCAGTTCCAAAGGAGGTGACCTTGTTGAATGCTCGTTTCATCATTGCAGGAGCTGTAATTCTTTTAGCCTCTATCGGATTGGTTTCCACACTAATGGGAGATCCTCTTGCACTTCTTCAAAGAATACTCATATTCGCAGCAATTGCCGGAGTTATTTATTTTGTTTTCCGGAAAGTGATGATGGGTGGAAAAGGAAAAGACAAGGATCAAAAAGCTTTCCTGAAAGCGGCAAAACAATCCAAGAAGCGGTATAACAAGAAAACAGCTGCTGTAAAAACAAAAGCCAGTGCGCCAAATCCATTTCGAAAAAAGTCTCACAGAAAAAAATCTCAAGCCAATTTAACTGTCATTGAAGGGAAAAAGAATAGAAAAAATCGAGCATCTCTCTAAGCTCGGTTTTTTTATTTTGTTTTTTCTGGCTGCTGGATAAGAGAAGGATAGCGGGGGGTTATAGAGGGATTGCTGCTGGGGACTCGTGGAGCCTGGAAGCGCTAGAGGAAGTTTTGAACCCATGGGCTCAACAAAATGTACCCTTGAGAAATTCTAAAGACACTTTAAAACTTTTGGGAGCTGCAAAAGGGTCTCTAGGGGGGTTCTAAAGACACTTTGAACGTTTGAAATCCAAAAAAGTGTCTCTAGAGAAGGTCTAAGGACACTTTTGTACGTTTGGAATCCCCAAAGTGGCTCTAGAGGGTATAAAGGCATTTGGAAATGACAAACAAAAAAAATACTTTTAATGATTACTCCTTGTTACTTTAAGATAGCTGCGGGTTAAATTTTCTATTTGAATTTTTTAAAATCAAGAAAGTCACCAGTCGACTTCCTGCATGTTAAAAGTTCAAGATTGAGAGCTGCCTGAAAATAAGGGGCAACTCTGCACATGACCGCCTGTCTGTGCAGACTGGACACTCCTACCTTTGTGCAATAATCGTATCATCTTAAGCTAACGCACACATCTCACCCATAGCTCCAGCTCCGCAAAAAATCTTTAGCCTTATTGTATCCATATTCAATGAGTTCCCTCTTCTTCTCAACCGTCAACTCAAATTCAGTAGTCAGCACTCCTTCAGTCGGGATAAAAATGATATTTGTCTCATGTTTCCTTGAGATATATCTGGAATCATGCGCATCTTTCATTGTTTGAAAGAGTGCATCATACATACCTATGGCATTGTGTATCTTATTTTTTGGTCTTTCCTGGATATTTGGACTGAGTTTAATGCCTAAAACTGGCCTGACCTTTTTCGTATTTTCCTTATCAAAAAGCCACATTGGAAAATTGCTTAACACGCCTCCGTCGACAACAAGGTTCAAGCCATCCAGAGATTTTAACCTTACCGGTTCAAAAAAATAAGGAAGGCTTGCACTCATTCTGATAGCCCTTGCTACAGGAAATGTCTCTTTGGGTACCCCATATTTATCCAGGTCATCAGGAAGCACCATAAGCCTGCCATTTGTTAAGTCTGATGCGATAACCCTCAATGCTCCAGGAGGAAGATCTGCAAACGTATAAACCCCTCTCACTCGCAACTTCTCTTCCAGCCATTGTTCCAAGGCATCCCCTTTATAAAGTCCGAGCTTCCGATAAACCATAAGCCAACGTATAATCGGCACCGAAGAAAGTAATCTGTTTTTATCCAACAATTCCGGCAAATCAATTTCATCCATTATATTAATAAGGTTGTCACTCTTGTAACCGGCTGCAATAAAACCGGCAATAATGGCACCTGCACTGGTACCCGCCAGCCTTTTGAATTTCAAACCCTGTTCTTCTATTGCTTGATAGGCTCCGACCAGGGCAAGCCCCTTGATTCCACCACCTGAGAATACTCCATCGATGTTCACGGAATCATCTCCTTCAAAGTTTCCTTACTACATCTTTAATTCACCTTGAAGGGTTTTAGAATAGAAATTGGTTACCCTTCACCACTTTAAAGCACTACGAGGGACTGTCCCTCTTAGCGCTTTAAAGTGGTAAAGGAAACAAAGCAAAAAAAAGAAGGAGAAAGTTTCTCCCTCTCCTTCAAATTATAGTCCGCATTTCAATTGAGCTCCACAGTTTGTACATGTGTTGCATCCGCCCATATCTTTTACCGTTCCTTTGCGGCAGACCGGGCAAGTGTTGCCGACTTCAGAACCGATGGTTACATCTGTTGCTCTTACGTCCTGGATAGTATCCACCAGTACGACCGGCTTCTTGCCTTGTGGTGCCTGCTGTTCAGTTTCTTCGTCATCAAAGCTGTTTTCTTCTGCTTTTAGTGTCAGAACTTGAGAGTCGCGGCTTCCATCGACATAGACAGTACCGCCTTTTGCTCCGCCTTTATACAATCTTTCATATACTCCCTGCACCTGGTCGACTGTGTAACCTCTCGGTGCGTTCACCGTTTTCGAAATGGAACTGTCAATCCAGCGCTGGATGACACACTGCACGTCCGCATGTGCTTCCGGAGCGAGCTCCATGGAAGATACAAACCACTCTGGAAGAGAATCCGGATTCACTTCAGGGTTGCGTTCTAGATACTCTTGGACAATTTCAGCTTTCACTTCAATAAATTTGCCTAAACGGCCGCTTCTATAATAAGTAAAGGAGAAATATGGCTCAAGACCAGTCGCGACACCCACCATCGTACCTGTACTTCCTGTCGGCGCAACAGTCAGTAGGTGGGAGTTACGGATCCCGTTATCCAGTATAGACTGCCTTACATCTTCTGGCATTTCACTCATATAGCCTGTATTAATGAAGGCCTCCCTGAGACGATTTGTTTCCTCTTCTGTTTCACCTTGAAGGAATGGGAAACTTCCTTTCTCCTTAGACAACTCTACAGATGCACGATAAGCCGTCACTGCGATTGTTTCAAATACTTCATCTACAAGCTTGTTGCCCTCTTCTGAACCGTATTCTTTCTCGCAGTAGATCAATAAATCAGCAAGACCCATCACACCCAGGCCGACACGGCGTTCACCAAGTGCCTGCTTCTTATTTTGTTCAAGGAAGTAAGGAGTTGCGTCAATAACGTTATCCTGCATGCGCACGCCTACTTCTACAGTCTTTTTCAGTTTGTCAAAATCAACTGTCTTGTTTTCTTTATCTGCAAATTCTGCAAGGTTCACTGCTGCAAGGTTGCAGACGGAGAATGGTGCTAATGGCTGTTCACCACACGGATTCGTTGCCACTACTTTCTGTCCATAAGCTTTGGCATTTGTCTTGTCATTTGCATTGTCGATAAAGAAAATGCCAGGTTCTGCAGAGTATGTTGCGCAGACATTGATCAGGTTCCATAGTTCTTTGGCACGCATCTTTCTGTAGGTGCGGACTTTGTAGCCCATCTGCTCCCACTCACGAACATCACCGACTTCATGCCAGTTTTCATTATAGAATTTCATTTCTTCCTCATCATATTTCTCTACATCAGGGAAGCGTAGCTCGTATTCAGCATCATTCTCGACTGCTTCCATGAAATCACTCGTCAGGCAGACGGAAATATTGGCGCCCGTTAGGAATTCAGAGTTATGAACAGAGTAGGTTCCTCCCGTTCTTAACTTTTCTTCTGCTTCTTTGATGATCTTTTCAGAAAAGCCTCCGAGACCCGGAATCTGCTTGTAGTTAACGATTCCTTGATACATTACTTTTTCCTGCTCGGTCAAGGGAGTGAACTTCAGCTTATCTTTTGCTGCTTTCTTGATTTGCTCATCTTCAGTATTTTCAAGCAGATAGCGAAGAATACGAGGGTTTTGCATCTTCGAGATGATAAATTCGATGATATCCGGGTGCCAGTCGGCCAACATTATCATTTGGGCTCCACGTCTCGATCCACCCTGCTCCACAAGATGAGTCAATTTCGCAATATCATCAAGCCAGGATACAGACCCGGAAGATTTTCCGTTCACGCCTCTAGCCAAAGTGTTTCTCGGTCTCAAAGTCGAGCCATTCGTTCCGACTCCTCCGCCGCGGCTCATGATTTCCATTACCTGTTTGCGGTGATCTGAAATTCCGTCTCTGGAATCTTTTACGAACGGCATTACGTAACAGTTGAAATAAGTAACGTCCGTATCAGCTCCTGCTCCGTACAATACACGGCCTGCCGGTACAAAGTTCATATTGACGAGTTCATGATAGAACTTCTCAAACCATTCTTGTCTTTTTTCTTCTGTCGTCTCTACACTGGCAAGTCCAGTTGCATTTCTTTTGGCGATCTGCTCGTAATAGACTTCAAGCGGCTTTTCGATAACATCCAAAGAACGTTTTACAACAGCCGTGTCAATTTCCGTTGGATTATCAAGAGCGCTGCGGTATTCTTCGTCAATCAAGACCTCAGCCTGGTTACTCTCCCAATCAATGCTTTTAATGTACCCCAGCCCTCTGGCAGGGAATTTAGGGTCTTCCTTAATGGTTAATACAACGAAGTCACCTTCAGTTAGTGTGATCTTTTCAGTGTCTTTGAATGAGTAGCGGTCAATCATTACGAGGCGGGATACACCCTTATGGGTAATGTGCATATCCGGAGTAACTTGATGGACTTGCGGAAACAATCCGATCGCTTTATTCAATCTCTCTCTGTTAACTTTCATTTCTTGTTTCGATACGACAGACATAAAATACAGCTCCTTAAACTACTATATTGAATAATTCTCTGTTTCTACCATTGTTGTAATTCTAAATAAACTTATCACAGCAAAAAAGGAAAATCAACCAATATACACTATATATAGTGTATAAAATATTTTTCGACACACAACATGTTGTGTCTAGTTCACGATATATGATTTTTGTCAAACTAAAAATAAGCTGGAATAACGAGAATTTAGGAGGGATTGATAGATTAGTATAGGCGAATCAACAAAACACGACAATTTTCAAGGTTGAAAAAACAGGGCACCCTTCAACTCTTGATAAAAAAGGAAAAAAGCGACTCTCATCGCTTTTCCGAAATAATAAAAATTCATATCAAATTTAAATATATGGATTATCTTTTATAATTCCACTCATCTGATTCATATCTGCTTTTAGCCAAGTCTTCTACATATTGTGTTTCCTCATCGGATAATACATATGGCTGGAGTTCAATACCCAGGCCCTGTTCGAACCCTTCCTTAAAAGCAGCTTTTGCCATCTCCAGAGTCACTTTTTCCTTGCTGATCTCATTGATTGCGACTGCTTTACTCTTGAAAGCCCGCTGCATGCGTTCTTTCACCCGGTCATTAGGATATTTGAACAGACTGAATAATTTATCTTCGTCCAAGTCGAGCAATATGGATCCATGCTGCAAGATGACACCCTTCTGCCTTGTCTGGGCGCTTCCTGCTACCTTCCTGCCTTCTACCACCAATTCATACCAACTCGGCGCATCAAAGCACACCGCTGAACGGGGGTTTTTCAGCCCCTGCTTCTCCTCTTCGGTCCTTGGGACTGCAAAATATGCATCAAGACCCAAAGCCCGGAAGCCCCTGAGAATCCCTTCTGAAATCACACGGTAAGCTTCAGTTACAGTCTTTGGCATTTCCGGATGTTCTTCCGTCACGATTACACTGTATGTAAGTTCATGCTCGTGCAGGACGCCTCTCCCGCCAGTTGGACGGCGTACAAATCCAAGGCCATGTTCCTTCACAGCATCCATATTGATTTCTTTTTCTACCTTTTGAAAATAACCAACAGAAAGCGTTGCCGGATCCCATCCGTAAAAACGGATTACCG
>NZ_ABCF01000100.1 GCF_000181495.1 Bacillus sp. SG-1 | reverse complement strand
AATGTAAGCAGTAACCTCAATTCCGTTTGTCAAACGTACACGAGCATATTTACGCAACGCTGAGTTCGGTTTCTTTGGTGTCATTGTACCAACACGAGTACAAACACCGCGCTTTTGTGGAGATGAAAGGTTAGTGTTCACTTTCTTGAAGCTGTTATAACCTTTGTTTAAAGCTGGTGATGTAGATTTTGTTGATTTAGATTGGCGTGGTTTACGCACTAATTGATTAATAGTAGGCATGTGAATATCCTCCCTTCTTATATTTTATAAGCCCACACATCCAGGTGGTTCATTTTTGTGTAAAAACAAAGTCTTTGCAGTATCAATGCTGCAAAAACTATTTTACTTGATAATAGCAACAGTTGCCGCCCCAACGTCTATTCCGCATGACTTCCCTAGCTTTCGCATGGAATCAACTCGTGTCACTGGAACGTTCATTTCATTGGCTGCTTGTATGACTTTGGAAGTAACTTTGTGATCAGCATCATCAGCTACGACCAATTGCGATACAAGACCGCTTTTAAGAGCTTTGACTGTCTGCTTTGTTCCTACAATGATTTCACTAGCCTGTGATACTTTTTCATAAGACATAACTTCATCCTCCAAAGTAACAGGTTACAGTATAGGAGCAACCTTGAATATATTATCATCTTAGAAATCTATTGTCAACAACAGAAATGAAATTAATTATAAGGGCGGTGTATTTTATTTACTGTCTTAGCAAAGAGTCTTGTTGATTTTCGCTTCAGGTGCACGACTCCGCGGGGCTCGCAGTGAGCCCCGCGGGAGACCGTATACCTTCGACTTCATTTGAAAAGTTGGAGCCGAATAGCGGTTAAATCAAGAGCTGATTCTTAAAAACAGCTTTCAAATACAGCGCGCCTTATCATTTTTATTCTACTGTTACTGCTTCTTCTGATTCTTTTTCCATCAATGGTTCTGCTTTGCGGTAGCGCTGCATACCTGTTCCAGCTGGAACAAGTTTACCGATGATGACATTTTCTTTCAAGCCGAGAAGTTCATCACGCTTGCCTTTGATCGCTGCATCTGTAAGGACACGAGTCGTCTCCTGGAAGGATGCTGCAGACAAGAATGAATCAGTTTCAAGTGATGCTTTTGTGATACCAAGCAATACCGGACGGCCTGTAGCAGGTACAGATCCTTCAAGGATTGCTTTTTCATTGGCATCCGTAAATTGGTGAATGTCGAGCAATGTACCAGGCAGAACATCTGTTTCACCTGCATCGATTACTCTGACTTTTCTCAGCATTTGACGTACCATTACCTCTACGTGCTTATCGCCGATTTCAACACCCTGCATACGGTATACTTTCTGAACTTCACGAAGCAAGTATTCTTGAACCGCATTTACGTCACGGACTTTCAATAGTTCTTTCGGATCGATAGAACCTTCCGTAAGCTCCTGACCTCTTAACACGCGGTCGTTAACACCGAACTTAAGTCGGGCTGTGTATGGTGCTGTGTAGGTTCTTGTCTCCACTTCACCTTGAACAGTGATTTCGTATTGACGGTCCTTGCCTTCTGAGATTGAGGTGATGACACCTTCGATTTCAGAGATAACAGCCTGACCTTTAGGATGACGCGCCTCAAAGATCTCCTGGATACGCGGAAGACCCTGAGTGATATCGTCTCCGGCAACCCCTCCTGTATGGAAGGTACGCATCGTAAGCTGTGTACCCGGCTCACCGATAGATTGGGCAGCGATGATACCGACAGCTTCCCCTACTTCTACCTTTTGGCCAGTGGCAAGGTTCGTTCCGTAACACTTCTCACAAACACCATGACGTGTATTACAAGTGAATGCAGAACGGATATATACAGACTCAATGCCAGAGTCAACGATTGTTTTAGCAAGATCCTGTGTAATCAATTGATTTTCTTCAGCGATTACTTCTTTTGTCTCAGGATGCTTGATTACACCGCGGGAATAGCGTCCAAGAAGACGTTCTTCCAGTGGTTCGATGATTTCTGTACCATCTTTGATTGAAGCAACATGAAGGCCGCGGTCTGTTCCGCAATCTTCCTCACGGACGATAACATCCTGGGCAACATCAACAAGTCGGCGAGTAAGGTAACCTGAGTCAGCTGTTTTAAGGGCTGTATCGGCAAGACCTTTACGTGCACCGTGAGTGGAGATGAAGTACTCAAGTACTGTTAAACCTTCACGGAAACTTGATTTGATAGGAAGCTCGATGATCCGTCCAGCCGGGTTGGCCATTAGACCACGCATACCCGCAAGCTGAGTGAAGTTAGATGCGTTACCACGGGCACCGGAATCACTCATCATGAAGATTGGGTTGCTTCTGTCAAGTGTAGCCATCAATTTCCCTTGAATTGTATCCTTTGCAGCACTCCAGATCGAAATGACTCTGTCATAACGCTCATCTTCAGTGATCAAACCGCGTTTGAATTGCTTCAGTACGTTATCCACTTTAGATTGAGCTTCCTTCAGAATTTCTTCTTTTTCAGCAAGTACTACGATATCAGCGATACCAACAGTGATACCGGCTTTCGTAGAGTATCTGAATCCAAGATCCTTCATCCGGTCAAGCATGCGGGAAGTTTCAGTAATCGCGAAACGTTTGAAGACTTCAGCGATAACATTTCCAAGGAATCCTTTTTTAAATGGATTGATCAGTTCTCTATTCTTGAACTCTTCCTTAATGTCCGTTGTCGGATCAACGAAGTATTGGTCAGGAGTAACCGTTTCAAGGTTGCTCTGAGTCGGCTCGTTGATATAAGGGAAGCTGTCCGGAAGAATTTCATTGAAAACAATTTTACCAACAGTCGTCAATAGAAGCTGTTTGTTTTGTTTTTCAGTAAATGTCTTATTATTAACGGAACTTGCTGCCACCGCAATACGGGAATGCAAGTGTACATATCCGTTTTGGTATGCAATCAATGCTTCGTTAGCATCGGCAAACGTGCTTCCTTCCCCTTTGGCACCTTCGCGTTCCATAGTCAGGTAGTAGTTACCAAGAACCATATCCTGAGACGGAGTTACAACTGGTTTACCATCTTTCGGGTTAAGGATGTTTTGAGCTGCAAGCATAAGCATTCTTGCTTCAGCCTGAGCTTCAGCAGACAATGGTACGTGGACAGCCATCTGGTCACCGTCGAAGTCTGCGTTATAAGCAGTACATACAAGCGGGTGAAGACGAATTGCTCTTCCTTCTACCAATGTCGGTTCAAACGCCTGAATTCCCAATCTGTGAAGAGTCGGGGCGCGGTTAAGCAATACAGGATGCTCTTTAATTACTTCTTCAAGGACATCCCATACCTCAGGCTGAACTCTTTCGATTTTGCGCTTCGCACTCTTGATATTGTGCGCAATGCCTTTTTCGACCAATTCCTTCATAACAAACGGTTTGAACAATTCAAGAGCCATTTCTTTCGGAAGACCGCATTGGTACATCTTCAAGTTAGGACCAACTACGATTACCGAACGGCCGGAGTAGTCAACACGTTTACCAAGAAGGTTTTGACGGAAACGTCCCTGTTTCCCTTTAAGCATATGAGAAAGGGATTTCAACGGCCTGTTACCAGGACCTGTTACCGGACGTCCTCTTCTGCCGTTATCGATCAATGCATCAACAGCTTCCTGAAGCATGCGCTTTTCGTTTTGAACGATAATGCTTGGCGCACCAAGGTCCAATAAACGCTTCAAACGGTTGTTACGGTTGATCACACGGCGGTAAAGGTCATTCAAATCAGATGTTGCAAAACGTCCACCGTCCAACTGAACCATCGGGCGCAATTCCGGTGGAATAACCGGAAGTACATCAAGAATCATCCAGTCAGGGTCATTCCCCGAGTTACGGAAAGATTCTACCACTTCAAGTCTTTTAATTGCACGGGTACGGCGTTGACCTTGAGCAGTTTTTAGTTCTTCTTTTAAGAAATCGGCTTCTTTGTCCAGATCAATGTCCTGAAGAATCTTCTTGATTGCCTCAGCACCCATTGCCGCCTGGAATTTCACTCCGTACTTTTCACGGTAAGCACGATATTCTTTTTCAGAAAGAAGTTGTTTCTTCTCAAGAGCTGTATCGCCTGGTTCTGTCACTACATAGGAAGCGAAGTAGATGACTTCTTCTAGAGCACGGGGGGACATGTCTAAGACAAGTCCCATACGGCTCGGAATTCCTTTGAAGTACCAGATGTGTGAAACAGGTGCTGCAAGCTCGATATGCCCCATTCTTTCACGGCGCACTTTTGCTTTTGTTACCTCTACTCCGCATCGGTCACAGACAACACCTTTATAGCGGACGCGCTTGTATTTACCGCAGTGACATTCCCAGTCCTTAGTAGGGCCGAAAATACGCTCACAGAACAAGCCGTCTTTTTCAGGTTTTAACGTACGATAGTTAATTGTTTCTGGCTTCTTGACTTCACCATATGACCAAGAACGGATCTTATCAGGTGATGCAAGGCCAATTTTCATATATTCAAAGTTGTTTACATCTAGCAAGGGGCCTACCTCCCTTTTAATCTACAGGTTCTAACCCTATTTGCTTCAGAATCCGGTTACTCTTTTGACCCAACTGTTTCGGATTCCTGTTCATCCTTGTCAGCGATATTTAAAGTATCTGCCTGTTGTGATTCCTCTTCGTCTTCCAAGTCACGCATTTCGATTTCCTCATCGTTGCTTGAAAGGATCTTAACGTCCATACCCAAACTTTGAAGTTCTTTGATCAATACTTTGAATGACTCAGGAACTCCAGGCTCTGGTACATTTTCGCCTTTGACAATCGCTTCATATGTCTTCACACGACCGACAACATCATCAGATTTAACAGTAAGGATTTCTTGCAGTGTATAAGCAGCTCCGTATGCTTCGAGTGCCCAAACCTCCATCTCACCGAAACGCTGTCCACCGAATTGGGCTTTACCACCCAATGGCTGCTGTGTAACAAGTGAGTATGGTCCAGTTGA
Organism: Bacillus sp. SG-1; assembly: GCF_000181495.1. Taxonomy (GTDB): domain Bacteria; phylum Bacillota; class Bacilli; order Bacillales; family Bacillaceae_B; genus Rossellomorea. The sequence goes on along the minus strand of NZ_ABCF01000100.1, from coordinate 3,128 downwards.
ACGGGCGTGAAGCTTATCGTCAACCATGTGAGCAAGTTTGATCATGTACATGATACCAACTGATACACGGTTATCGAACGGCTCACCTGTACGTCCGTCGTAAAGGACAGTTTTTGCGTCTCTCGCCATGCCTGCTTCTTCGATTGTAGCCCAGACATCTTCCTCACGGGCACCGTCAAATACCGGTGACGCAACGTGGATTCCAAGATATCTTGCGGCCATTCCAAGGTGAAGCTCAAGCACCTGTCCGATATTCATACGCGAAGGTACTCCCAGCGGGTTTAACATGATATCGATTGGTGTTCCGTCTGGAAGGAACGGCATATCTTCCTCTGGAAGGATACGTGAGATAACACCCTTGTTACCATGTCGTCCAGCCATTTTGTCCCCTTCAGAGATCTTACGTTTCTGAACGATATACGCACGAACCAGCTGGTTTACACCTGGAGGAAGTTCATCTCCGTCTTCACGGTTGAAGACTTTGACATCCAATACGATACCGCCGCCGCCGTGTGGCACACGAAGAGAAGTGTCGCGGACTTCACGTGCTTTTTCACCGAAGATGGCATGCAATAATCTTTCTTCTGCTGTAAGTTCAGTTACACCTTTTGGCGTTACTTTACCAACAAGAAGATCGCCGTCTTTCACTTCGGCACCAATACGGATGATACCACGCTCATCAAGATTGCGAAGAGCATCTTCACCAACATTCGGAATATCTCTTGTAATTTCTTCCGGTCCAAGTTTTGTATCTCTGGATTCTGATTCATATTCTTCAATATGAATAGAAGTATATACATCATCTTTAACAAGGCGTTCGCTCATGATGATCGCATCTTCATAGTTGTAACCGTCCCAAGTCATGAAACCAACCATGACGTTACGTCCAAGAGCAAGTTCACCTTTTTCCATTGAAGGACCGTCAGCAAGAATTTCACCTTTTGTTACTCTGTCGCCTTCACTTACGATCGGACGCTGGTTGTAACAAGTTCCTTGGTTGGAACGGATGAATTTCTGCATTCTGTATTTATCAAGATCGCCTTTTACTTCCTGGCCATCTATTTCTTTGATTTGGCGTACCCAAACCTGTTTTGCTTCCACGCGTTCTACGATTCCTTCGTGCCTGCAAATGACAGCAGCACCGGAATCTTTAGCTGAAACATGCTCCATCCCTGTTCCTACAATAGGGGACTCAGGATTCATAAGCGGTACAGCCTGCCTCTGCATGTTCGCTCCCATAAGGGCACGGTTCGAGTCATCATTCTCAAGGAAAGGAATACACGCTGTCGCAGCAGAAACAACCTGTTTAGGTGATACATCCATATAATCGATGCGCTCACGTTTGACAACAGTGTTCTCACCACGGAAACGGGCAATGACTTCATCATCTAGGAATGAACCATCATCGCTCAAGCGGGCATTCGCCTGTGCAACAACATAGTTATCTTCTTCGTCCGCAGTCAAGTAGTCCATACGGTTTGTCACCTTGCCTGTATCTGGGTCGACACGGCGGTAAGGTGTTTCAATGAAACCGAAGCGGTTCACTTTCGCGAAAGAAGATAGTGAGTTGATCAATCCGATGTTTGGACCCTCAGGAGTTTCAATCGGACACATACGGCCATAGTGCGAGTAGTGAACGTCACGCACTTCGAAGCCTGCGCGCTCACGAGTCAGACCACCAGGTCCCAATGCTGAAAGACGTCTCTTATGAGTCAATTCTGCCAGCGGGTTTGTTTGGTCCATGAACTGTGAAAGCTGTGAACTTCCGAAGAATTCCTTAATAGAAGCAATAACCGGTCTGATGTTGATCAATTGCTGCGGAGTGATTGTGTTGGCATCCTGAATGGACATTCTTTCACGAACCACACGCTCCATACGGGAAAGACCGATTCTGAATTGGTTTTGAAGCAATTCACCAACAGAACGAAGACGTCTGTTTCCTAAGTGGTCGATATCATCCGTATCGCCTACTCCGTGAAGCAAGTTGAAGAAGTAACTGATAGAAGAAATGATATCAGCAGGTGTAATGTTCTTGATTTCTTCTTCTACAAACGCGTTACTGATAATGTTGATCTCTTTCTCTCCCTCTTCATTAGGAGAGTAGATTTTAATAGACTGAAGAACTACATCTTCTTCCAAAACCCCGCCTGATTGCTGGTAGGTTTTGAAGCCGATGCCGTTTTCTAGGTAAGGAATGATTTTGTCAAGAGCACGACGGTCAAGCACTGTACCCTTTTCAGCTACAATTTCACCCGTTTCCGGATCTGCAAGCGTTTCTGCAAGAGTCTGTCCGAAAAGACGGTTTTTGATGTGCAGCTTTTTATTCATTTTATAGCGTCCTACATTTGCCAGATCATATCTCTTAGGATCAAAGAAACGTGAAACTAATAGACTCTTGGCATTTTCAACTGTAGGCGGTTCACCCGGACGAAGCCGCTCATAGATTTCAAGAAGCGCTTTCTCAATACCCTCTGTGTTATCCTTTTCAAGTGTATTGCGGATATACTCATTATCACCAATCAGATCGATGATTTCTTGATCAGACCCAAACCCAAGTGCACGCAAAAGAACCGTAACCGGTAATTTACGTGTGCGGTCAATACGCACATGCACTACATCTTTCGCATCTGTTTCATATTCCAGCCACGCACCGCGGTTTGGAATAACGGTAGCAGTGAAGCCTTTTTTGCCGTTTTTGTCCATTTTGCCACTGAAGTAGACACTAGGCGAACGAACAAGCTGTGATACAATAACGCGTTCCGCCCCATTGATCACAAACGTTCCCGTATCTGTCATCAACGGAAAATCGCCCATAAATACATCTTGGTCCTTAACTTCGCCGGTTTCCTTGTTCAACAAACGGACCTTTACTCTTAACGGCGCAGAATATGTTACATCTCGCTCTTTTGATTCTTCCACCGAGTACTTTGGCTCTCCAAGGCTATAGTCAATAAACTCCAAGGAAAGATTACCAGTGAAGTCCTCAATCGGAGAAATGTCGCGAAACATCTCTCTTAATCCCTCATCAAGAAACCATTGATAGGAGGATGTTTGAATTTCGATTAAATTTGGTAAATCTAATACTTCACTGATACGCGCAAAACTTCTGCGTTGGCGGTGTCGTCCAT
>NZ_ABCF01000101.1 GCF_000181495.1 Bacillus sp. SG-1 | reverse complement strand
GACCGGGATGGACGCACCGCTGGTGTACCAGTGTCTTGCCAAAGGCATCGCTGGGTAGCTATGTGCGGAAGGGATAAGTGCTGAAAGCATCTAAGCATGAAGCCCCCCTCGAGATGAGATTTCCCATCACTTTATGTGAGTAAGATCCCTGAAAGATGATCAGGTAGATAGGTCTGAGGTGGAAGCGTGGCGACACGTGCAGCTGACAGATACTAATCGATCGAGGACTTAACCACAATTTATTAGCGAAACTCGGAATACTTTCTTTTCTTCATAACTTTATCTAGTTTTGAGAGAACGATGTTCTTTCAATTGAATATGTCTGGTGATTAAGGCGAAGAGGTCACACCCGTTCCCATGCCGAACACGGAAGTTAAGCTCTTCAGCGCCGATGGTAGTTGGGGGATCTCCCCCTGTGAGAGTAGGACGTCGCCAGGCAAACCAAAGAGTACCCGATGTGGTGCTCTTTTTTTGTATTGAAAAGAAAAAGGGGGAGATCCTCCAGCAGACCCCCGTTCTCCGCAGGAGCGAGGATGGAGAGGAGCAAGAAGGTCGAGGACGAGAGGGAGCGAACACCGGAGTGGGCTCTGCCCATGAGGATGTGAACGAGCGAAGCGGACGAAGAGATTCGCCGCTCATCGCCGTCCGAGCCTTCAGTGCTGATGGTAGTTGGGCCTCCCCCTGTGAGAGTAGGACGTCGCCAGGCAGACAAAAGAGTACCCGATGTGGTGCTCTTTTTTTGTGTTTAAAAAGATGAGATACAAGAGGCATTTTCTACACCTGAGTGGGCTCTGCCCATGAGGATGAGGAGGAGCAAGAAGCTTGACTACACGAGGGTGAGTACCATTGATGAGAGCTCTATTTTGTGCTTAAAGAAGATTTAATATAGGAGGAGGATCAGTTGAGAGAATTACTATTGGACGCAATTATTCCTCGAGTCTTCATAAAATGGTGATTTAATTTGCTTGAACTTTCAAACCAGATAGAATTTCCTAGATTATGGCAGGAGGAGCTGCAGGGAGAAGCAAAAATGTAGCGATTATACGTCAGCAAAGCCAGTTAGGTGCATAACTTTCATTTTAGATGCATAAGTACCTGGATTAGATGCATAACTTTCGTTTTCGACGCATAACTTCCATGTTCGACGCAAAACTCCCAGGATTCGGTGCATAACTCAAAATGGAAGTAACTACTAAACGCTCAATCCGACAGAGGAGTAAAGCAACCTGCACAATTGATACGATTTAAGATGCAATACTCTCAAACTAGGCCCGTTTTTTATAAACGACTCAATTAATGTACCATCCTCTTCAAAACAGAACGATTATCAGTTCAACCTGCTTCCTTCATAGTCAACTCGATCAAAAGTATCTTAGGCCCAATAATTTTTTTATAGATATCTACAAATTTATATCTAAAAAACAGTATACTAAAACTCTTATTAGTTCGTAACCCTATAAGTTTGGATAAAATTGTATAAAATTTGGAACTTCTGTTTATATGCAACGTATATAAAAGCAGGAAAGCATTTTTTAATATGATGGGGACAAATAGCTTTTGCAAACTAGTGGTCTCGGTGGTTTTATGAACATAAATTCAGATGCATCGTTACTTCAGTTGTGTATGTTGGCTAAGTATATTAACCATCTCATTAGCAGCTTTATTCTCTTGGGTGTTAACATATTTGGTCCCACTCTAGTTGTATACATATAGAATCAGTAAATCACCTGATTAATGAGTTTATGTCTTTCAAATAACAATGAGGGGAGAACACTATGTTAAGCAGCTTGCAAAAAGAAAACACTAATAAAGTGGAGAAGGAGGATTCTGGAGTAAAGTTCAAAAGTCTTTTGCTGTATTTTAGTATTTTAGCTGTGCCGGGTTACCTTATCAGTCAACTTCCTCTTCCAAGTGATGCTTTGAGTGTATCGAGAGGGCTTATATGGTTTTCTTATTTTATGTTGATTACATTTAGCTTGAAGAACGTTAGGGAATTTATCATTCCACTGTTACGTTTTAATGCTTTAAAAGAGCCTAAAAGTTATGTGTTTATCCTTTTCACTTTTGCTATTCCTTACTTCCTCTTACATCTTTGTCTTCATTTTGAAGTGTTACTGGACAAATATTTCATTTTTTATTTTAAAAACAACATGCTTCCAGCGGGCAGTTTAGAGAGTACGATTAGGACTGTCTTGCTCACCCCCATATGGGAAGAAATCTTATTCAGAGGAGTCATACTGACCATCCTGTTAAGGTTGATTAAACCATTCTGGGCAATCAGTATTACAGCCATCCTATTTGGAATGATTCACCCATCTGGTGCTTGGATCTTCACTTTTATGGCTGGTTTTCTATTAACGTTTACTGTTTATAAAACCAAGTCTCTAATTCCTGCTATAATTGCTCACTCGTTATGGAATTTATATATGACACAGCTTTTTCTATATTTTTAGGAAATATATAGAGTGAAAAAATCAAAATTAAAGGGGCGTTGACCGTGTGGATCGACGCCCCTTTATTTGAATATAACAGTGATAATCTATTGAGGAAAACGCTAATTAATAATGGAGGGGAGCCAGGAGGGTATACCCTGCTCCTGGCAATGCAATAGCTATTTTCCTGAAATCTTCTTCCTTACTTAAGGTAGTAAACCATGGACAATATTGATTTTACTTTCAACGACATCTCCTCGCTACTCTATAACTCATTTGAAAAACACCTTACTAGATTGTTTTAATGTTGAACTTTCTCAAATGCCAGTTTAATGCCAAACCCTATCAAAACAGTTCCGGTTAGTGCCTCTATTACCTTTGTGGTATTGGGCTTTTTCATAAAGGTGCTGATTTGATTGATCAAAAAAATGTAAAGCAGGAACCAACCTGCTGTAAGCACTGCATAGGTGATTCCCATTAATAGAAAGGGAACCAGTGGCTCGCTGCCGGTATTTACAAACTGAGGCAGAAAGGTAAGGAAAAACACTGCCACTTTAGGGTTTAATATGTTCGTGAGAAACCCTTGCTTGAAATATGATTTATTTTTATATTTATTGTCCTGAGAAAGTTCTTCTGTTAGGGAACTTTTTCTTAATGACAAAATGGATTTCACCCCCAGGTAAACCAAGTAAAGCGCTCCAGCATATTTAAAGAAGGAAAATAAGACTGCTGATTTTACAATAATCGCTGAAAGTCCTGCTACCGCAGCAAGAGTATGGATCAGCAGTGCACAGATTGTTCCTAAAAGTGTTTGGATCCCTTTGGTGCTGCCCCCTGCAAGTGTATTCTTGGTCACGATGGCTGTATCAGGTCCCGGCAAAAGAATCAGCATAGCCGACATGATGACAAAGAGATAAAAATTTTCCACACTCCATCCCTTCCTTTCTGAACAATAAAATTCCTTTCATGATAACATAGCTGCTTTGCGAAAAATGTCAAAGGATGGAGACATTAGGAACCTCCTGAAAAAACTATTATTCAGGGACTCCAGGAGTGTAAATCTATGAAAAAAATTAAATAATGGAATAAAATAAATGATTTCTGAATATTTTTATAATATAATAGAGTCATACCTATTAGAAAGCGCTTACACACTTCAGGAATTACATAACAATTTTATTGATGGAGGGATAGTATGATTTATGCACAACCGAATAAAGAAGGTTCTAAAGTAAATTTTAAATCAAAGTACGATAACTATATTGGCGGCGAGTGGGTAGCTCCGACCAAAGGTGAATACTTTGAGAATATTTCACCTGTGGATGGAAAACCATTTTGTGAGATTGCAAGGTCCACGTCTGAAGATATTGAACTAGCGTTAGATGCTGCACATGCTGCCAAGGACGCATGGGGGAAAACATCTGTATCAGAGCGCGCCGTTATCTTGAATAAAATTGCTGACAGACTTGAAGAGAACCTGGAAATGCTGGCTGTTGCCGAAACATGGGACAACGGTAAACCTGTCAGGGAAACTCTCAATGCGGATTTACCGCTGGCTATTGACCACTTCCGTTATTTTGCTGGATGTATCCGTGCGCAAGAGGGAAGCATCGGGGAAGTAGATAATGATACGGTAGCCTATCATTTCCATGAGCCGCTTGGAGTTGTGGGACAGATTATTCCTTGGAACTTCCCGCTGTTAATGGCGACTTGGAAGCTCGCTCCTGCCCTTGCAGCAGGTAACTGTGTTGTTCTGAAACCTGCAGAACAAACACCGGCAAGTATTATGGTCATGATGGAACTGATTGCAGATTTGCTGCCAAAGGGTGTTGTGAATGTTGTTAATGGTTTCGGAGTTGAAGCAGGAAAACCGCTGGCAACGAGCCAAAGAGTTGCGAAAGTAGCGTTTACGGGTGAAACGACAACGGGCCGTCTGATTATGCAATATGCTTCTCAAAATCTGATACCGGTTACGTTGGAGCTTGGCGGGAAATCACCAAATATCTTCTTTGAAGATGTAATGGCTCAAGATGATGACTTCCTTGATAAAGCAATTGAAGGGTTTGTCCTTTTTGCGCTGAACCAGGGTGAGGTATGTACTTGTCCATCACGTGCTTTGATCCATGAATCAATTTACGATAAGTTCATGGAAAGAGCCCTTGAAAGAGTCAAGGCTATCAAACAAGGAAACCCGCTGGATACCGAAACAATGGTCGGTGCACAGGCTTCTACAGAGCAGCTGGAAAAAATCCTTTCCTATATAGATATCGGAAAACAAGAGGGTGCAGAAGTATTGACCGGGGGGAACCGTAATACCCTTGAAGGGGAATTGGAAGGAGGCTACTACGTAGAACCGACTGTTTTCAAAGGTCATAACAAGATGCGTATCTTCCAAGAGGAAATATTTGGCCCTGTCGTATCTGTAACAACATTCAAAACGGCTGAAGAAGCACTTGAAATTGCCAATGACACGCTTTATGGTTTAGGAGCAGGTGTCTGGTCCAGGGATATAAACACGGCATACCGTTTTGGCAGAAGCATTGAAGCCGGCCGCGTGTGGACGAACTGCTACCATGCCTACCCAGCCCATGCTGCATTCGGCGGTTACAAAATGTCCGGAATCGGCAGAGAGAATCATAAGATGATGTTAAGCCATTACCAGCAGACTAAAAACCTGCTTGTCAGCTACAGCCCTCAGAAATTAGGTTTCTTTTAATCCTCGTATCAAAAAAGGAGGATAAATATGCCCGAAGTTAGAAAAGTGATAGCAACAGAAGAAGCGTCGAAACTCATTTCAAGGCTGAAAGACAAACATGGTCCACTGTTATTTCACCAGTCCGGGGGCTGCTGTGACGGAAGCTCCCCAATGTGTTATCAAGAGGGAGACATGCTGATAGGAGATAGTGATGTCTTGCTTGGTCACATAGACGGCTGTCCATTCTATATTTCCAAAGCCCAATATGATTATTGGAAACACACTCAATTAATCATTGATGTAGTAAAAGGCAGGGGCGGGATGTTTTCACTGGAAGGCCCGGAAGGTTTAAGGTTTTTAACGAGATCCCGAATATTTAACGATGAAGAAAAAGCAGAACTATAAAGGGACCAAACAAAAACGACTCGTCGATTTGACGAGTCGTTTTTGTTTGGCTAATCTTCAGGAGCGTCAATAGAATTTGCTATCTTGACCAGTGTTCCTGGAAGCATCAATTCTGAAACCTTCTTATTGATACTGAGCATATACTGCCAGTTTTCTTTTTCAAAAACCAAGACATTGAATCCAGAGTGGTCTAAGTATACAGCTTCATTTCCATCTTTAAGCTTAATCGTTTTAATGACTTCCTCTTTCTTGTACTGAAACTTCTGCTGGATAGGGCGTATGTTGATCTTGTAATGATTATCCGTTGTCTTTTCATTGATGTATTTCATTTCAAAAGAGTCATTTTCTTCGCCATCTAAGTCATTGAAGCGCCCCAGGATATGGGTGAATTGAATGGGAGGTACTCTAAGTGGCAGTTTCAGCTCTTGGTTAAAGTGGTTTTCTGCTTCTCTTACCGCTTCTTCGGCGGATGTATAGCCAATTTCCCGGTAGATATCTTCGCCGGATTGGTTACTTGGCCCGTTTGCCAGTACCGGGGTATCTGTTGTGCAAAAAAGGATTGCTGAAGCAAATATAAAAATAGAGGCACGTTGTATCATTTAAATCACTCCATACTAAGGTTGAATGTATTTTCCCCTGACTGATCTGAAACTATCCTTATAAGGTAATAAAAGTCCACTACAATAAAGTAAAACTAGAAAAGATATTTTTTTAAAATTAACTGTTGAACTCTATTAAAAAAGGTGATAGTATATTATTACTGTCTCGCAACGAGGCAATGCAAGATATCATCTTGGACTTACTCTTCAAAAAGATTACGAAATACTTGTTGACAGAGTGAAGACAGCATGGTAAACTTTAAAAGTTGCTTCAAACGGAGCAGCTAACAAAAAAACATTTCGCAGAAGTTGACAACAGCGAAACAGCATGTTACGATAGACTTCTGAGCGATTGAACCTTGAAAACTGAACAAAACAAGACAAAACGTCAACGTTAATCTAGTAAGAACCTAGTTCTTGCAAAGTTGCTAACACTTTAATTAGCAGGCTGAAACATAGTTTCAGCATCAATGAGCAAGTCAAACTTCTTTCGGAGAGTTTGATCCTGGCTCAGGACGAACGCTGGCGGCGTGCCTAATACATGCAAGTCGAGCGGACTGATGGGAGCTTGCTCCCTGATGTCAGCGGCGGACGGGTGAGTAACACGTGGGTAACCTGCCTGTAAGACTGGGATAACTCCGGGAAACCGGGGCTAATACCGGATAGTTCTTTTCCTCGCATGAGGAAAAGTGGAAAGGTGGCTTTTAGCTACCACTTACAGATGGACCCGCGGCGCATTAGCTAGTTGGTGAGGTAACGGCTCACCAAGGCAACGATGCGTAGCCGACCTGAGAGGGTGATCGGCCACACTGGGACTGAGACACGGCCCAGACTCCTACGGGAGGCAGCAGTAGGGAATCTTCCGCAATGGACGAAAGTCTGACGGAGCAACGCCGCGTGAGTGATGAAGGTTTTCGGATCGTAAAGCTCTGTTGTTAGGGAAGAACAAGTGCCGTTCAAATAGGGCGGCACCTTGACGGTACCTAACCAGAAAGCCACGGCTAACTACGTGCCAGCAGCCGCGGTAATACGTAGGTGGCAAGCGTTGTCCGGAATTATTGGGCGTAAAGCGCGCGCAGGCGGTCTCTTAAGTCTGATGTGAAAGCCCACGGCTCAACCGTGGAGGGTCATTGGAAACTGGGGGACTTGAGTACAGAAGAGGAAAGTGGAATTCCACGTGTAGCGGTGAAATGCGTAGATATGTGGAGGAACACCAGTGGCGAAGGCGACTTTCTGGTCTGTAACTGACGCTGAGGCGCGAAAGCGTGGGGAGCAAACAGGATTAGATACCCTGGTAGTCCACGCCGTAAACGATGAGTGCTAAGTGTTAGAGGGTTTCCGCCCTTTAGTGCTGCAGCTAACGCATTAAGCACTCCGCCTGGGGAGTACGGTCGCAAGACTGAAACTCAAAGGAATTGACGGGGGCCCGCACAAGCGGTGGAGCATGTGGTTTAATTCGAAGCAACGCGAAGAACCTTACCAGGTCTTGACATCCTCTGACAACCCTAGAGATAGGGCTTTCCCCTTCGGGGGACAGAGTGACAGGTGGTGCATGGTTGTCGTCAGCTCGTGTCGTGAGATGTTGGGTTAAGTCCCGCAACGAGCGCAACCCTTGATCTTAGTTGCCAGCATTCAGTTGGGCACTCTAGGATGACTGCCGGTGACAAACCGGAGGAAGGTGGGGATGACGTCAAATCATCATGCCCCTTATGACCTGGGCTACACACGTGCTACAATGGACGGTACAAAGGGCAGCAAGACCGCGAGGTTTAGCAAATCCCATAAAACCGTTCTCAGTTCGGATTGCAGGCTGCAACTCGCCTGCATGAAGCTGGAATCGCTAGTAATCGCGGATCAGCATGCCGCGGTGAATACGTTCCCGGGCCTTGTACACACCGCCCGTCACACCACGAGAGTTTGTAACACCCGAAGTCGGTGAGGTAACCTT
>NZ_ABCF01000102.1 GCF_000181495.1 Bacillus sp. SG-1 | reverse complement strand
ATGTATAGAAAGTGATACGGTTCTTATCCTCAGGGAGATTATGTGGAATTATAAGTATTCTGCAATCCATTCACTACTTCTTAGGACGCCTTCGCGTGAAACTTTATGGCCGCCCAGTTCATCACTCATGAACTGTAGATCACGAAGCTTCGGCTCTCCCTTTTTTAAAAGATACTCATAAAAGTCATATGCAGGCTGATAAGGAACCACTGTATCTTGTTTTCCATGCCAGAAGAACAGCGCTTTTCCCTCCAAAACTTCAGGATGCATGCTTAAATCATATTTTTCAAGCATACCTAACAGGGAGTTCAGTTTATCCTCAGAATATGGCAGGTTGTAGCCTTTCTTTTTCAGTGAATTTATTTGCGCATTGGCAAGGGCTACATATGATGGACATCCCATCAAGCTTACTGCTGCCTTGATCCACGGAAACTTTGTCAAAGCACCTAATGTGACAATGCCGCCCATTGATGTACCGCCCAAACCCAGGCGATTTTCGTCAATGAGGTTATTTTGGACATAATGATCTTTTAACAATCCAATTTCTTCTATAGTTGTCAGGACGATTTCCCAAAACTTCACGCTGAGCTCACTTTCATTCATTCCTTGCCCTCGTTCTCCATGAAGCAAGGTGTCGGGCATCAGCACCCTGTATCCTTTTTCCGCTAAGTAATAAGCATAATGCAGATTATGTTCCTTGGCGCTTGTAAACCCATGTATAAAAAATACTGCAGGCAGCTTGTCTTCAATCATCTCGGTTAAACTGAGATTCAGTACAGGTATGTTTCCTATTTGATCTTTTATTATTGTTATCATTTATTTACTCCTTTTTGTCTTTCTTACTGTAAAAGTTTACATAAATTAGTGTACCATGGTGGACTTCTGTTTTACGAAACATATACACTATAGGTATATTTATAAAAATGATTGGAGATTGATCTGATGAGTATGGATAAGCACTTAATCGTTCTGGATCTAGATGGTACATTATTAACTGATGAAAAAAAGATTCCTGAAAAAACAAAGCAAACTTTACATAAAGCAAGAGAACACGGTCATGAAATCATGATTGCCACAGGCAGGCCGTATAGAGCCAGCGAAATGTACTATAAAGAATTGGTTTTGAACACTCCGATCGTTAACTTCAACGGAGCATTTGTTCATCACCCGCTTGATGAAAACTGGGGAGTCTTCCATGAGCCCATGGAAGTTGAGGTTGCCAAGGAGATTGTACAGGCATGTCATGACTTTGATTTCAATTTCAGGAACATCATCGCCGAAGTAATGGATGATGTGTACTTTCATTATCATGATGAACGGTTGATTGATGTATTCAACTTCGGTAAGCCCAATGTGACAACGGGAGACATACGAAGCTATTTGAAAGAGTCTCCTACCAGCATGCTGATCCATGCCGACGAAGAACATGTGACCGAAATAAGGGACCATCTTAGCAATGTGCATGCAGAGGTCATTGATCATCGCCGCTGGGCAGCACCATGGCATGTGATTGAAATAGTTAAGAGCGGCTTGAACAAGGCTGTCGGCATTGAAAAGGTTGCACGTCACTTAGATATCCCGCAAGACAGGATCATTGCATTCGGTGATGAGGACAATGACCTCGAGATGCTTAAATATGCGGGGATCGGTGTCGCCATGGGGAATGCCATCGAACCGTTGAAAAGTGTCGCAGATGATATCACCTTAAGCAACGAAGAAGACGGCATTGCCGCATTTTTAAACAGTCACCTCCGTTTAGGGTAACAACACAGACATTAACAATGCTGGCAAAAATTCTGTACTCTAATCCCCCGCCGTTCAGAACATACTAATAGCGAGCACAAAAAGGTTTGGTGCTTAAAATGAAAAAGGGGTGCTGAAGATGGGCAAAAGCAATAAATCCAAAAGATTTGTTCAACAAGGCAAAGATGCGGTTTCCAAACATGATGACCGCATCCCTTACCATTCCACACTGGCTGAAGCGGAAGCAAAAAAATTAGAGAACGTTGAAAACTCTTCGCTAGGTGGCATATAAAATGGGCAACCGATTATTCCAGGAAGCCCGCCAGTATGTCCAATTAGCAGTTGAAGCTTCATCATCAGGCAGTGAAGACACCCAGCAAACCATCCAACGTGCCAAAAATGCTCTTTCTTCTGCGTACGCCAATACGACAAGAGCAGAACAGCAGCAGCTCCGACAATTGCAAGATGAACTGAATCAGCTCCACTAATGGAAGAAGCATTTGGCTGCGGCCAAATGCTTCTTTTGGTTTCTGGTTAACAGATCGTGAACTTGGCTTAGTTTAAAAAAGCACGATCGTTTCGTTTATACTTCTTAAAATGTCTCTGGGTGCTCTCAAAAGGCAGTTTTGCTCGGTTTTTTCCTCTGCAAACTGACTCTAGCTGTTCTCTAAAGGTACTTTCACTTGGATTTTCCCATCTAAACTGCCTTTACAACCCCTCTAAAGACACTTTCACTCGGGTTCTTCCATCTAAACTGCCTTTACAACCTCTCTAAAGACACTTTTACTCGGATTTTCCCATCTAAACTGCCTTTACAACCCCTCTAAAGACACTTTTACTCGGATTTTTCCATTTAATGTGCCTCTAGCAATTAAAGGCACTTTTGCTTGTGTGAGCCCAAATAAACTTCAAAGGGTTTCTCAAAGAGGCTCATCAGTAAGTTTTCCGGCTGATGAATCCACCCCGACTTCAGCAAAAGCCATCAACCTGGACGGAACCATATCAGTTCAACCTCAACGTATAATTATGATAAATCGTCCCTTCCTTAAGGTCCCGTTCATATAAATTCAGCAGCACCGGGCGATTTTTTGACACTTCTTCGGGATCAAAATCGAAAGTGAAACTGAATGCAGTCCAGTTTGGGTATTCCTTATTGACTTTCACCAGGGTTTCCTCTATTAAGATGTTGTGCCCATCTTCCACTGTATAATAGAAACAGCCCGCTGATACTTTCGCTTCTCCCTTAACGATATAAGAGCCGTCAGCGGGGGATAACTCCACATTTCTGAAGGAGGGGTTTTCAGCTTCTACCGTTAGCTTTTTTGTTTGAACAAATTCTGCTTCAGCAGGTTTTCCATTGATTGTTCTCACCATAAGGTAAGCTTTGACGATATACTCTCCTGGTGGGACTCTTTTTCCCTCTGTTGTGGTGTAATCCCATTTATCCCGCCATACTTTCGTTTCGCCACGCTTAAGAGTGACATGCTGAATCGCCTGCAGAAACGCTTTATTATCACTGTACCTGAAAACTTTATTCCCTTCCTTGTCCATTACTTCAAAGTCGAAGAACTTACTGGATGAAAACTCCAAAGTCATTTTTTCCGGAGTATTATTGAATACTTGGAAAAGGAGTTCTGCATTTTCCGTACCTTGCTTGACTTCAACGTTCCATTCAGGCTGCTGGGCAAGGATATTAGGTGGCAGCAAATGAACTGCAAACAAGATTGAGAATAAGATCACGAGTATTTTCTTCATAAGGCTTTACTCCCTTCATTAAGGATGCCCCATTATTATTCTCAACTTTTTCTGTATTAGTCCCGACGAAAGAATCCGAATATGCCGGCTGTTTCTACAATATTTGTAAAGGCATTCGGATCAACTTCTTTGATAATATGTTCCAGATCATATAACTCATAACGAGTAATGACGATAAACAGCATCTCTTTATCCTCGTTTGTAAAACCACCTTTGGCAGGAAGGGTCGTAATCCCTCTTACAAGCTTGGAATGGATCGCTTCTTTCAACTGCACTGAATTCTTAGTAATGATCATAGCTGTGAGTTTTTCATGTCTAGTATGAATGGCATCGATCAACCGGGTGGAAACATACAGAGTCACCAACGTATACAGGGCTTTCTCCCATCCATAAAGCTGACCTGCAGTAATAATGATGACTGAATTCATCAGAAAGAAGTATGTACCGACAGGCTTATCTTTCAAACGGGACAGGATCATGGCGATAATATCCATCCCTCCCGTTGAAGCTCCCCACTTCAAGGTAAGGCCGACACCGACAGCGGCAATGACCCCGCCAAACACAGCATTGAGCAGAATATCAGGAGACAGATGAGTTATTGGAATGATTCCCAGAAAAATGGTAGTGGCGAATACCGATACGAAACTGTAAAAAGTGAATGACTTACCGACCTTCAACCACCCGAGGATGGTGACGGGGATGTTGAGCAGCAACAGCAGGATACCGGTAGATATTGCAAAGGGTGTATAATCTGATATCACACTTGAAAGGAGCTGTGCTATCCCGGTAAATCCGCTGGCATATACATTGGCAGGAATCAAGAATAGGTTCAGGGAAATCGCATTCAGCAGAGCACCGAATAACACGACCACCAATTTTTTTGATTCCAGTACTACAAAGTCACGAGACATTACATTACCTCCTTAAAAAAATATATCTATTCTTTTATTTAACCCAAAAATGAAAAAAACAACAAAAGATTGTCATTTTTTCTATAAATGGCTAGACTTAGATTATATAGCATCATTCTAAATAGAGTAATTATAAATGGCTGTCTTGGACAAGCTGCACGGATTTACTTATAGTTATTGCAGCATAGTACTCTACCTTCCATGCATGCCTACAAAACAAAAGTTTTATAAAGCCTTCACGAAAGGCTGGTTTCGGATGAGCTTTTCGTAAGTATTGTTCCTATTTGGATGAGATAGTTGATTTCCGCTTCAGGTGTGCGTCTCCGCGGGGCGGGCGGTGAGCCTCCTCGGCTGCGCCTGTATAAAAAGTAGAAGCGCCTGTCAGCCCCGACAGGCAAATGTCCGAAGAGAAAAAAAGGCGGTTTTCTTTTATTCACTGAGGGTTATTTGACCCCGAGGGGCTGGGTGCTGCAACTGGACGTCCCGCTAGTCCCGCAGGAGTCGCACATCTTACGCTCCAATCAACCATTCGTAAAAAACATCTAGAAGAATTAGTTAAAAAGCAACAATCTTTTAGAAAACAGCCTTTCGGAAAGATTGTTACTTGCGGAAAATTGCCAAGGGCCGTATTCCCCTTGGGGACAAGGTTTTTTCTTTCTGAACAAGAAGAGCAGCTCTTTTCTTTCTTACTTACCGGGATATTTCCTGGGTATTATGGCTATATATTTTTAAAATTCATATTTAAATAGCAACAAAGAAAAGAGCCTTCATTAATACATTCAAAAGGGTGATAGGTCAAATGAGTATTAGATTATTTGCAGATAGCGCATCAGATCTCCCAAAGGTTTTCTACGAAGAATATGACGTAGAGCTTATTCCGCTGCAGGTTTTGGTGGATGACCAAGAATTTGAGGATATGGTTACTATCCAGCCAAAAGAAGTCTTTCAGAAAATCAGACAAGGTAAAATGCCCAAAACGTCTCAGGCATCTCCTTTATTATTTCAACAGGCGTTTACTGACCTTGCAAAAAGCGGAGAAAAAGGATTATATATCACGTTCTCTTCTGAATTATCCGGAACCCATCAAACAGCCGTGATGATAAAGGATCAGGTCAAAGAGGAATTTCCTGAGCTCGACTTGACGATCATTGACAGCAAATGTGCTTCACTTGGTTACGGGTTGGTGGTAAAAGAAGCTGCAGAATTAGTAAAGCAAGGAGCTTCAGCAGATAAAGTTATTTCTTTTGCCAGGCATAGATGCCTGCATATGGAACACCTCTTCACGGTGGAAGATCTTGATTATTTAGCAAAAGGCGGCAGAGTTTCAAAAGCTTCAGCCTTCCTTGGGGGACTTCTTAACGTTAAGCCCCTTCTACATGTCGAAGATGGAAAACTTGTTCCGATGAAAAATCCGGGGACGCAAGAAAGTCTGAAACGGATCCTTGACATCATGAGGAACGGGGTGAAAACCTCGGGAGCAGGTAGTGGCCATAAGCCACGGAGATGATGAAGAGCTTGCTAAAGAAATGAAGAACTTGATTCAAGAAAGATTCCAGCCAAAAGAAGTATATATAAACATTATTGGGGCTGCCGTTGGTTCTCACGCAGGCCCGGGAACGCTGGCCATTTTCTTTTCTAATCAATACCCGCATGCAGAGTAATAACGATGACCCTTTCAGGAGAAACTAAATCCGAATATGATTTAGAAGGGAGAATCGTAACTTGTCTCATACTTCAGACAATGATAAAAAAGCAAAAGACAATAATGCTTTACACCATGAGAAGAATATGATGAAAGAGAAAAACCGTCAAAGAGGAAAAAATCAGTACTCCAAGAAGACGGATCATCTCTGATACGGTTTAAAGGATCGGCTCTGCAAAATTTGCATCCGGTCTTTTTTTCATGTTCTTCCTGTTTTGCTCAACCCCCGGTTTAAAAGTTGTATGAGGCTGTAACCTTGACTATAATGGTTATAAAAGGTCGATCCTAAACAGGTTCTTGGCTGAAAGTTATACATAGGAGGTCATTTCATGGCAAAAGAAAACTCATTTGACGTCGTTTCACAGGTTGATTTTCCTGAGGTTACGAACGCAGTCACTGCTGCATTAAAAGAAATCAAAACTCGATATGACTTTAAAGGAAGCAAAAGTGATATCTCTTTGGACAAAGAAGAAATCATCTTAGTCTCCGATGATGAATATAAGATGGATCAATTAAAGGATGTATTGATCAGTAAACTAATCAAAAGAGGAGTTCCAGTAAAAAATCTTGACTATGGCAAGATGGAAGGCGCATCTGGCGGTACAGTACGCCAGCGTGCTAAATTAGTACAGGGCATAGGCAAAGAAGATGCTAAAAAAATCAATACACTCGTCAAAAATTCAGGTTTGAAAGTGAAAAGCCAGATTCAAGATGACCAGATACGTGTTACAGGAAAAAGCAGGGATGATCTACAGCAAATCATGGCAGCAGTCAGAGAAGCTGACTTGTCAGTCGATGTCCAGTTTGTGAATTTTCGCTAATTTCATTTAGTTTTTAAAAAAGCCGGTTGGGTAAAATATATCCAACCGGCTTTTTTATACGCTAATTTTTTATTCTAACAAGGATATGTGATCTCATGGCGGTGCTTCCGTCACTGGTCACGTCCCAACACTGGAAAATATCTAATATTTGAACAGCATTTTTAATATCTTAAGGAAGGCAAGGAGGACTGTAGATGAAGAAGAGAGTACTTGTAGTTGGCGGTGTTGCCGGCGGTGCAACAACAGCAGCACAGCTCAGGAGAATGGATAACGATTGTGAAATCATTGTTTTTGAAAAAGATGAATATATTTCTTTCGGAAATTGCGGGATGCCCTACTATCTTGGAGAGGTCATACAAGAACGGGACCACTTATTTGCAGCAACTCCCCAATCAATGAAAGAAAAGCTTAATATCAATGTACGGACTTTTAATGAAGTCTTATCTATTGACCGGAAACAAAAATCGATTACTGTCAAAGATGTCCGTTCAAACAAAGAATATCAGGAGCATTATGATACCCTGGTACTGGCTCCAGGTGCCGCCCCTTTTATCCCACCGATAGAAGGGTTAGAACAAAGCAATTATTTTGTACTGCGAAATATTGAGGATATGGACACTATTAAACAATTTCTCGAGAAAGAGAAACCGTCTACCTGCTCCATAATCGGCGGAGGTTTCATAGGAGTGGAAATGGCTGAAAACTTAGCGGGACTCGGCCTGAACATCAACCTTGTAGAAGCTTCCCCGCATCTGATGGGAGTACTGGATGAGGATATGAGCGAAATGATTGAAGAGAATTGAAGGAACAAGGAATTAATGTGGTTCTGAACGATGGTGTTCAGGAAGTCGAAGGAAATGGTACCCTATTAACCCAGAAAGGGACCGAACTTCATTCAGACTTCATCATCGTAGCGACAGGTGTAAAACCTCAAATCCAACTGGCTGAAAAAGCC
Organism: Bacillus sp. SG-1; assembly: GCF_000181495.1. Taxonomy (GTDB): domain Bacteria; phylum Bacillota; class Bacilli; order Bacillales; family Bacillaceae_B; genus Rossellomorea. Next base: position 183 of record NZ_ABCF01000102.1, on the reverse strand, counting down.
GGCCTGACTATCGGTAAAACTGGAGGCATTGAGACAAATGAGTTCATGCAGACCAGTGATGAATCAATATATGCTGTCGGTGACGCAGTGGAAACCAAAAGTGCTATCACCGGAAAGCCTCTGAGGATTCCCCTAGCCTGGCCGGCACATAGACAATCTTATATCGCCTCCAAACATATATCA
>NZ_ABCF01000103.1 GCF_000181495.1 Bacillus sp. SG-1 | reverse complement strand
CCTTGGCACTAGGAGCCGATGAAGGACGGGACTAACACCGATATGCTTCGGGGAGCTGTAAGTAAGCTTTGATCCGGAGATTTCCGAATGGGGGAACCCGCTGCACGTAATGGTGCAGTATCCATACTTGAATACATAGAGTATGGAAGGCAGACCCGGGGAACTGAAACATCTAAGTACCCGGAGGAAGAGAAAGCAAACGCGATTCCCTGAGTAGCGGCGAGCGAAACGGGATTAGCCCAAACCAAGAGGCTTGCCTCTTGGGGTTGTAGGACACTCTATACGGAGTTACAAAGGAACGAAGTAGACGAAGAAGTCTGGAAAGGCTCGTCACAGAAGGTAATAACCCTGTAGTCGAAACTTCGTTCCCTCTTGAGTGGATCCTGAGTACGGCGGGACACGAGAAATCCCGTCGGAAGCTGGGAGGACCATCTCCCAAGGCTAAATACTCCCTAGTGACCGATAGTGAACCAGTACCGTGAGGGAAAGGTGAAAAGCACCCCGGAAGGGGAGTGAAATAGAACCTGAAACCGTGTGCCTACAAGTAGTCAGAGCCCGTTAACGGGTGATGGCGTGCCTTTTGTAGAATGAACCGGCGAGTTACGATCCCATGCAAGGTTAAGTCGGAAAGACGGAGCCGCAGCGAAAGCGAGTCTGAATAGGGCGAATGAGTATGTGGTCGTATACCCGAAACCAGGTGATCTACCCATGTCCAGGGTGAAGTTCACGTAACACTGAATGGAGGCCCGAACCCACGCACGTTGAAAAGTGCGGGGATGAGGTGTGGGTAGCGGAGAAATTCCAATCGAACTTGGAGATAGCTGGTTCTCTCCGAAATAGCTTTAGGGCTAGCCTCATGTAGTAAGAGTCTTGGAGGTAGAGCACTGTTTGGACTAGGGGCCCTCATCGGGTTACCGAATTCAGACAAACTCCGAATGCCAAAGACTTATCCATGGGAGTCAGACTGCGAGTGATAAGATCCGTAGTCGAAAGGGAAACAGCCCAGACCACCAGCTAAGGTCCCAAAGTATACGTTAAGTGGAAAAGGATGTGGAGTTGCTTAGACAACCAGGATGTTGGCTTAGAAGCAGCCACCATTTAAAGAGTGCGTAATAGCTCACTGGTCGAGTGACTCTGCGCCGAAAATGTACCGGGGCTAAACGTATCACCGAAGCTGTGGATTGACACCGTTTGGTGTCAGTGGTAGGAGAGCGTTCTAAGGGCTGTGAAGCTGGACCGTAAGGACTGGTGGAGCGCTTAGAAGTGAGAATGCCGGTATGAGTAGCGAAAGACAGGTGAGAATCCTGTCCACCGAATGCCTAAGGTTTCCTGAGGAAGGCTCGTCCGCTCAGGGTTAGTCGGGACCTAAGCCGAGGCCGAAAGGCGTAGGCGATGGATAACAGGTTGATATTCCTGTACCACCTCTTTTCCGTTTGAGTGATGGGGGGACGCAGGAGGATAGGGTAAGCGCGCTGTTGGATATGCGCGTCTAAGCAGTTAGGCTGGTGATGAGGCAAATCCCGTCACCGTGAAGGCTGAGCTGTGATAGCGAGGGAAATATAGTACCGAAGTTCCTGATTCCACACTGCCAAGAAAAGCCTCTAGCGAGGAAAAAGGTGCCCGTACCGCAAACCGACACAGGTAGGCGAGGAGAGAATCCTAAGGTGAGCGAGAGAACTCTCGTTAAGGAACTCGGCAAAATGACCCCGTAACTTCGGGAGAAGGGGTGCTCTGGTAGGGTGCAAGCCCGAGAGAGCCGCAGTGAATAGGCCCAGGCGACTGTTTAGCAAAAACACAGGTCTCTGCGAAGCCGTAAGGCGAAGTATAGGGGCTGACGCCTGCCCGGTGCTGGAAGGTTAAGGGGAGTGCTTAGCGCAAGCGAAGGTGCGAACCGAAGCCCCAGTAAACGGCGGCCGTAACTATAACGGTCCTAAGGTAGCGAAATTCCTTGTCGGGTAAGTTCCGACCCGCACGAAAGGCGCAACGATCTGGGCACTGTCTCAACGAGAGACTCGGTGAAATTATAGTACCTGTGAAGATGCAGGTTACCCGCGACAGGACGGAAAGACCCCGTGGAGCTTTACTGTAGCCTGATATTGAATTTTGGCACAGCTTGTACAGGATAGGTAGGAGCCTAAGAAACCGGAGCGCCAGCTTCGGTGGAGGCGTCGGTGGGATACTACCCTGGCTGTGTTGAACTTCTAACCCGCGCCCCTTATCGGGGTGGGAGACAGTGTCAGGTGGGCAGTTTGACTGGGGCGGTCGCCTCCTAAAGAGTAACGGAGGCGCCCAAAGGTTCCCTCAGAATGGTTGGAAATCATTCGCAGAGTGTAAAGGCACAAGGGAGCTTGACTGCGAGACCTACAAGTCGAGCAGGGACGAAAGTCGGGCTTAGTGATCCGGTGGTTCCGCATGGAAGGGCCATCGCTCAACGGATAAAAGCTACCCCGGGGATAACAGGCTTATCTCCCCCAAGAGTCCACATCGACGGGGAGGTTTGGCACCTCGATGTCGGCTCATCGCATCCTGGGGCTGTAGTCGGTCCCAAGGGTTGGGCTGTTCGCCCATTAAAGCGGTACGCGAGCTGGGTTCAGAACGTCGTGAGACAGTTCGGTCCCTATCCGTCGTGGGCGCAGGAAATTTGAGAGGAGCTGTCCTTAGTACGAGAGGACCGGGATGGACGCACCGCTGGTGTACCAGTTGTCTTGCCAAAGGCATCGCTGGGTAGCTATGTGCGGAAGGGATAAGTGCTGAAAGCATCTAAGCATGAAGCCCCCCTCGAGATGAGATTTCCCATCACTTTATGTGAGTAAGATCCCTGAAAGATGATCAGGTAGATAGGTCTGAGGTGGAAGCGTGGCGACACGTGCAGCTGACAGATACTAATCGATCGAGGACTTAACCACAATTTTTAGCGAAACTCGGAATACTTTCTTTTCTTCATAACTTTATCTAGTTTTGAGAGAACGATGTTCTTTCAACATAATATGTCTGGTGATTAAGGCGAAGAGGTCACACCCGTTCCCATGCCGAACACGGAAGTTAAGCTCTTCAGCGCCGATGGTAGTTGGGGGATCTCCCCCTGTGAGAGTAGGACGTCGCCAGGCAGACAAAAGAGTACCCGATGTGGTGCTCTTTTTTGTATTGAAAAGAAAAAGGGGGAGATCCTCATGTAGATCCCCGTTCTCCGCAGGAGCGAGGATGGGGAGGAGCAAGAAGGTCAAGGACACGAGGGAGAGAACACCGGAGTGGGCTCTGCCCATGAGGATGTGAACGAGCGAAGCGGACGAAGAGATTCGCCGCTCATCGCCGTCCGAGCCTTCAGTGCTGATGGTAGTTGGGCTCCCCTGTGAGAGTAGGACGTCGCCAGGCAAATGAAAGAGTACCCGAAGTGGTGCTCTTATTTTGTGTTTAGAAAGTACAAAGGACAATTTTGTAGAAGTTATAAGAAGCAGGGGTGAGGATGGAGGAGCAAGAAGGTCGAGGACGAGGGGGAGAGAACATTGGAGAGGACCCTGTCATGAAGGTGTGAAGGAGCGAAGCAAACGAAGAGGTTCGCCGCTCAGCGCCGGCCGAGCCTTCAGTGCTGATGGTAGTTAGTTGGGGCTACCCCTATCAGAAGACATATCGAGACAAACCTTGAGTACTTTATGAGGTGTTCTTTTTTGTATTCAAAAGATACAGAGTTAAGTATGTAACATCATTAAGTGCAGGAGCGGGGACTCAAAGAGGGATCACTAGAGTGAACTTTGCGGGTGGACGCAATAAATCCGATTTAGACGCAATTAATTAAAATTCGACGCAATAATCCGAGATTGGACGCAATTAGTTCCAGAGCCTACATAAAAGGGTGATTTTATTAGCTTGAATCCAAAATCAGAGAGATTTTCATAGGGTATAGCGGGAAGAGAATTCGGGAGAGAAGAAAAATGTACGATTTTCCCCAGTAATTCCAGATTGGTGCATAACTCAAAATGAGGGCAGAATTTCCCAATCAATCTTTTAGAGTAGTAACCCCAATGACACTTTGACTAAAGTTTTGGACGCAATAAACCCCGACTCAGCATGATTATATAAAATTTTCAGCTGAATTAATGCAAAATTACGCACGATTCACGGCTCCCCTAAACAAGACGATTAGCAATTCAACCAGCATTCAACCGAACGGAATTTTCTAAACACAAGCTTTAAATAAAAAAAGTTAAGGTAAGCATCCATAGCTCCAACAACCCACAGCCTGCTTCCACTCACCACTTACGCATCCCACAATCAAGAGCAGGGGCTGGATGAAGACTCAATCAACGAACTAAAGTAGACCAACACAGGTCCTCCAGAGTAGTGTCTGCCCTAACAACATACCCCACAATAAATAAGCCTATTACAGGTAATAATTCTAAACCATCAAAACAAAACTCTCTTCCATAGCAGCATCGAATTTGCTTATCTGCCGCCTTTCCCGTAGTCTAAAATAAATGGACTAAAGGAGAGATGATGATGGCTTCGATTTACGATTTCAGCGCAATGAAACCCAACGGTGAAGAAGTGTCATTAAGCCAGTTTAAAGGCAAAGCAATGGTGATAGTCAATACTGCAAGTAAGTGCGGTTTCACTCCTCAGTTTGAGGAGCTTCAGTCGCTTTATGAGGAATACAAGGATAAAGGGGTACTCGTTCTGGGATTTCCATCTGATCAGTTCATGAAACAGGAATTTGATAATGATGAGGAAATCATGGAGTTTTGCCAGATAAATTATGGGGTTAGTTTCCCGATGTTTTCGAAGGTGGATGTAAAGGGATCGGGAGCACACCCATTGTTCAAGTATCTAATCAAAGAGAAAAAGGGATTAATGACTTCTGAAGTAAAGTGGAACTTCACGAAATTCCTTGTCGACAAAGATGGGGATGTAGTAAAGAGGTATGCACCGCAAACTTCTCCTGCCAAGATAAAAGAAGACTTAGAAGAGATTCTGTAAATAAAAAGCGTGAATTCTAAATGAATTTACGCTTTTCGTATGGATTATTCTCCTCCGTCATCTCCGCCATCTCCGCCATCATCACTATCGTTGATATGACCTCCTCCCTCATTGTGATCGCTAAAAAAATCATTCATAGCATCAATAATTCCTTTAGGCGTCATCTCGGCTTTCTCCTTAACAAAATCGGCATTCATAAAACTTTCTAATGTGATGATCTGGACAGACTGATATTTATTTTTGATATAGGTGTAGAAGTAAAGCAAAAGCAGCAAAAAAACAACTGCTAGAGTAATTATGATTAACAGTTTAATGGTCAACAACCCCTTATTTGTCCTTTCTTTATTGATATGAGGAAGTTGTTTCTAAGATTACTTTTTTCATGATACCTATATTTTAGAAAGAAGGTAATTTTTTATTAGAACAGGCGGCTTTTCAAGAGATAGACCCAGAAAGTTTTTGATGATGGGATAATCATCAGTTGCATTGGATTTAAGAAGCTCACTCCACCATTCTGTTTCATATCTCGCTATCATGCTCAGATTGTAAAGAAGCAGGTAGTGAATGATAGGTTCAGGAAGAGTGGAGGCTTCAGATCGATCGGCTGAGAGTGAGAACTGGTTATTTCGAATATCCAACCGTATTGGCGGCAAATCCCATTGCTTCTGTTTCACGATCAGCTGTCGTCCATCTTTGATTTCTAGCTTATTGTCCGTTTTTTCTTTAATAAAATGGACGAAACGATCCTCTGACATATGGTAATGGTCGAGGATTTCATCTGAGAAGGCCAGTGTTTGGTCATGTTGAGCTAATGGAAACTGTGTTCGTTTATTAAGCACTTTTTGAAAGGTGTCATTCATTTCGGGAATCTGAGATAAGAGTTCTCCCATCTGGAACTTTTCCGCCTCCAAATGTTTCACGTGAAACATTTCTTGGGCGAAGTGGGAAAGAAGTCCATTTTTCTGGATTTTTATTTCATCTTTAAGGAAGCTGTATTGCTGTTTTTTTCTCTTCCTGCTTGTAACCCCATGGGCAAGGACAGACGTGTTTTGGGGATAAAAGGGATCGATAGTCAGTACACAGGCTTTTATCAAGTGTATGTATCCATAGAACAACAGGATGGGCTGAATCGATAGAGGGGTGATAAGTGCCTGCTTGAAATACAGTTCGCCTTGTTCCAGGTAATATATAAATGGATAGCAATTATTGTAGCTTTGCACATCTGCTTCTTTAAGCGATAGTTTTTGATAGCATTTTTTTAAATATTTTTGAGCCATTTCGGCTGAGTGAAAACAGCTTAATGATTCCCAGACAGGTGTTGGGGATATCATATTAAAACCTCCAAATTATCGGAATAATCTAACAAATAAATATCATCTTGACAGTATTTTAACCAATTGATAACCTACTAATAATATTTTGGGAAAAGGGGGACGAGAAAGATGTGGGAAACGAAATTTGCTAAAGAGGGTTTAACGTTCGATGATGTTTTGCTGCTTCCTGCCAAATCAGAGGTTTTACCAAAGGACGTCAGTATAAAAGTGAGTTTGACTGATACGTTGAATTTGAATGTCCCAGTAATCAGTGCAGGAATGGATACGGTCACTGAAGCCGAGATGGCGATTGCTATGGCAAGGCAGGGCGGTTTAGGGATCATTCATAAAAACATGAGTATTGAGCAGCAGGCTGAACAGGTAGATAAAGTAAAACGTTCAGAAAGCGGAGTCATTTCCGATCCATTTTTCTTAACTCCAAAGCATCAGGTTTTTGATGCTGAACATCTGATGGGCAAGTACCGTATTTCAGGTGTTCCAATCGTGAATAATGTCGAAGAACAAAAGCTGGTTGGGATTTTAACAAACAGGGATTTACGTTTCATCCAGGATTACTCCATACAGATTTCCGATGTCATGACAAAAGATAATCTGGTGACGGCTCCTGTAGGAACGACGTTGGATGAAGCAGAAAAAATCCTGCAGCAATATAAAATCGAAAAACTCCCATTGATTGATGATAAGGGAGTCTTAAAAGGTCTTATTACCATCAAGGATATTGAAAAGGTCATTGAATTCCCAAATTCGGCTAAAGATAAATATGGCCGTTTGCTTGCAGGGGCTGCAGTCGGTGTTTCCGGTGACACGATGAAAAGGGTGGAACAGCTTGTGAAGTCCCACGTCGATGTCATTGTCATTGATACGGCACATGGACACTCAGCAGGGGTTCTGCAGGTTGTGAAAGAAATACGTGATCAATATCCAGAATTGAATATCATCGCCGGTAATGTAGCAACGGCAGAAGCTACACGCGCATTGATTGAAGCAGGGGTAGATGTGGTGAAGGTTGGAATTGGACCTGGATCCATTTGTACGACACGCGTGGTTGCAGGAGTAGGGGTTCCTCAGATCACGGCCATTTATGATTGTGCAACTGAAGCAAGAAAACACGGAAAAGCGATCATTGCCGATGGAGGAATCAAGTACTCCGGAGATATCGCCAAGGCATTGGCTGCAGGCGGACATGCCGTTATGCTGGGAAGCCTTCTTGCCGGTACAACAGAAAGCCCGGGAGAAACGGAAATCTTCCAGGGGCGACGCTTTAAAGTTTACCGTGGAATGGGTTCTGTCAGCTCAATGGAAAAAGGGTCAAAAGACCGTTACTTCCAGGAAGAAAACAAGAAGTTTGTTCCAGAGGGAATCGAGGGACGCCTTCCTTACAAAGGACCGCTTGCAGATACGCTTTATCAATTGATCGGCGGTCTGCGTTCAGGTATGGGGTACTGTGGAGCACAAGATCTTCAAGCTTTGCGGGAGGAAGCTCAATTCATTAAAATGACAGGCGCAGGACTTCGTGAAAGCCATCCACATGATGTCCAAATCACAAAAGAGGCACCGAACTACTCACTACAATAGATTTAGTTTAAAATAAATTGGCTTGTTAGTTTTTCAACCATCCACTTAAAAACAGGACTTTCTACATGGAAGTCCTGTTTTTTGATGAAAGGATAAATATTTGATGTTTAAAAGTTAGGTTGTCGTTCTGAATCTAGCTCCAGTGCCCGAGGTTGCGTACCCACTGGAACGTAACCCA
>NZ_ABCF01000104.1 GCF_000181495.1 Bacillus sp. SG-1 | reverse complement strand
AAGAGAATTACCCTCATTTTGATCTCTTGGGTGAGAAGCAAAAATTGGTACTGGAGAGTGAAAGGCTATATAGTCACTTGAACCGGTTTCACCTTTGAAACAAATGTCGAAAATTGACGATTGACTTCATGTGTCAATCATAGTACGTTCTATTTATCTATTAATTATAACTGGAGTTTTCTATGACGAAATTGAAAGTATATCAACACAAATTGATTGATAATATTAGAAAAACGTTATCCCAATGGCTAAGTTCAAATAATGAAATTCCTGCAGCTGATGTGAAGAGATTTTTTCATTCTATCAGCGGCACAGCACCGACGATTGAACTTGATGAGATTGGCAGGCAGGCTTCTGAGTCCATGAAAGCCGTTGATCATAGAGGGGACGACAGCTGGAATAGAAAGAACATCCAGGAAATCATCTCTCCCTTATTAAAAGAATGCTACCAGTTTGAGTATGAAAATACGATTGAGTTTCCTATCAGGGCTGATAGTAACCAAAGAAGAAAGATTGTTTTTCTTGTAGAAAACGATACCACCTTTTTAATGTATATTAAAGATTTTCTTGAGAGAAAAGGTTTTCATGTTTTCGGATTTACCGATCCTGATAAAGCTATTTCAGCTTTGTATGATGTTAAACCTGATTGTATCCTGCTGGATATTTTCCTGGGTGACCAAAATGGACTTGATACGCTTTCCCATATAACCAAAACGGTCCAGAAACAATATGTCCCAGTCGTAATGATGTCAGAAAATAACTCAGACAGCCTGCGGATGGAGAGTTACAAAAAAGGCGCCGATGATTTTCTTCTGAAGCCGTTCATTTTGGAAGAACTTTTTATTAGGGTGAACAGACAGATTGAAAGAAAAGAATTTGTCGATCATTTAATCCTGGTTGATGAGTTGACAAGATTGTATAACAGGAAGTACCTTCATAGTTCTTTTTCACAGTTATGTGCCAAACAATGGGAGGAAGAACAGGAATTATCGATTGCTTTTTTGGATCTCGATTATTTTAAACAGGTGAATGACCAATACGGACATTTGACAGGTGACATAGTCTTAAAAGAGTTTTCAGATTTTGTTAAACAGAGATTATCACCTGAGGACAGTTTTATTAGGTATGGGGGAGAGGAATTTGTCCTCTTGTCTCCTGATACGTCTGCAGAGAAATGCAAAGAACGCCTGAACAACATTTTGGCTGCTTTTTCGGAGTATGTCTTTAAAGCAGAGGAAGGTGAGGAATTCACCTGTACCTTTTCCTCTGGTGTTGTAGATGTCGATGCTTCAGAATCCACTTCTTTATCTTATTGGCTGGATATGGCGGACCTGGCCCTCTATCAATCTAAAGAAAATGGCAGAAATCAAGTGACCCTGTTCGACCGGAGCATGGCTTCTTCCCAAAAAGCCGTTTCGGTTGCTCTGTTGGAAGACGATCCAATCATGCAGGTACTGCTTTCAAATACGATTAAGCAGGCGGCTTCCTTAAACAATATTCCGATTTCGATTTCTAAATATGAGAGTGGAGAACAATTTTTGGAGAGCGGCTGGCTGGAGCAAAATCAAAAGGGGATGGTTCTTCTCAACATCTTCATGGATGGAATGAGTGGTATAGAAACGCTGAAACAGGCAGATTTTGATCCCTTTACGGTTTTGATGCTGTCCGCAGAAACAAGAAAAACAGAGATGATCCAGGCGATTGAATTAGGTGTTGCCGATTATGTCATCAAGCCTTTCTCAATCAGCGCTCTTGAAAATAAAATTTTATTCTACTTAAGTAAAATAGCAGATCATTCATAGGGAGAGGGAACATGAAGAAGATACTTTTAGCCGAGGATGAAGACGTCCTTCGTATGTTAATAATGGACACGCTTGAAGATGAGGGATACGAAATCCACGAAGCCGCTGATGGGGAGGAAGCAGAATCCCTTGCAGTCTCTACTAAATTTGATTTGATATTATTGGACTATATGATGCCTCTAAAGACCGGCCTTGAAGTCATTAAAATCATAAGAGGCGACAATTTAAACAAGGATACCAAAATTATGATGCTCACAGCAAAGAGCCAGAAATCAGATGAAAGAACGATTTTGGAAGCCGGTGCGGATTATTTTCTATCCAAACCATTCAGCCCGATGCTGCTGGCAGAAAAAGTAGAGGAAATCTTAACTCATAATGAATAATTATTTTCAAACAAGCTTATCACGCCGGTTTGCCTCTTTGATGGCTGTCTTTATTATTTTGTTTCTTATAGGGGCCAGCATCATCTTATTTATTCAGTTTCATGTACAAAAGGATTACGAAAAACAGAATATATTAGCTGAAGATAAGGAAAAAATCATAATAAACATCGATGATAGTTTTAACCAGGCGATATTGGATGTCCGGGGATATATTGCATTCGGCAATGAAAGTTTAAAAGAGAGCGCCTTAGATGAGAAGGTCGAAATACAAGGTCTCATCAAGATGTATAGTGAAATGCCGCTGTCTAGTAAGGAACAAGTCTTTCTTCAGGAAATGATCTCTTTTCATGACCTATATTTCAATGAGCTTCTTCCCCCAACTTTTAATGATTATGAACAAGGGAATATGCAGGCTATTGTCAACAGGGCAAACAATGCGGGCACAGCTCAAATACAAACATTCCAACGCAACCTGAATCGCTATCGTTTGGAACTTGATAACCGTGTTGAGGTAAATAGTGATGCTCTTACCTCAATTTATCATAAATTACAATGGACGATGTTTGCTTTTGTTCTGTTTATGCTGATCATCCTGCTATCCATCACGAGAATCAGCCTGAATAGAATCGGAAAACCACTTAAAGAATTGGCTTTTGCAGCAGACAAGGTCAGCCGGGGTGATGAATCAAATATCGTCTTCACAAAGGATAAACGATATGATGAAATTTCCATCCTGAAAAATAGTTTTATAAAAATGTTCAATTCCATTAAAGAAAACGAACAACATATGAAAGATACCAATGAGGAATTGTCTGAACAGCAGGAAGAGCTGCAGGCTCAGCAATTCGAACTGGAAAACCTATTAGGGCAGATGGAAAACCGGGAAAATCAGCTAAGACATCATAACGAACTCATTAATAGCTTATCGAACTCCCTGGATAAACAGGAAGTGCTGAACTCCATCGTAAAAGGTTTCTCTGGTGTCCTTCGAGCTGATAAAGGAATTATTGTCATCCTGGACTCTGAGAAGACTTATGCCAAATGGGGTGTATCCCAAGTTGGTGTCCAGCAGTTCATCAGTCACTTGGATAATGGAACGCTTGAAAGGTTGCAGGAAGAGCAGCACCCTCATGTTATTAAGCGAAGACTTCCTCGTGAAGAAAAGGGAATTCACAACGAGGATCAACCTTGCTGGGATCTCTATCTTCCAGTATTGTCACCCAGTGGAAATGTAGAAGCTGTAATGGTATACTCACGCTTTTCGGGAGGGTATTCAGCAGAAGAAATGCAAGAATATTCCTCCTTATCCAAACAGGTATCCATTTCATTGGAAAAAATTAAGGTTTTTGAATCATCTGAAGCCGACCGAATGATGAATAACGATATTCTTAACACTATTCATGAAGGAATTCAGCTGTTGGACACAAATGGAAAAATTATCCATATTAATGAAACATTCTCTTCAATTTACCAGTCCGATCATCTGAACCAATATATCGACAAGTCATTTTTGGAATGGTTTAACGACGTCAGTGACATCGTTGAAGAACCGGTGGAGTTATATAATTTTGCGAATGAATTATTAACTAACGAAATTAATGCACCGAACCAAGCTCAGTACAAGCTCATTAACGGTCAGCCGAGAATGATCCAAGTGTATGCAGAGCCGCTTTACAGGAATGAAACTCTCACTGGCTGGATTTTGGTGCACCGTGACTTTACAAAAGAATACGAAGCCGACCAGATGAAAAATGAATTGGTAAGTACAGTGTCACATGAGTTACGGACACCGCTTGCCAGTGTGCTTGGCTATACTGAATTACTGATTAACCGTGAATTAAAACCGGAGAGACAAAAGAAATATTTGAATACGATTTATCAGGAAGCGAATCGTTTAACCGTCCTCATCAATGACTTCCTTGATGTTCAGCGGATGGAGTCGGGGAAACAGACTTATGAGAAAAAATATGAGTCCCTCACTCCGCTGTTGAAAGAAGTCATAGAAGGAATAAAAATCAATACCTCAATCCATGATATCCAATTTGTCAGTGATGCTGATGATGATATGGTTCTTGGTGACCGCGACAAACTGCTGCAGGTTTTCCAGAATCTTATCCAAAACGCGGTTAAATACTCACCTGCCGGCGGTAACATCACCATAAAATTGCACTCAGCGCCAAAAGAACTTCATGTATCAATAATTGATGAAGGCCTGGGTGTTCCAGAAGAAGCGATGCCCAACCTCTTTACTAAATTCTTCCGTGTCGATAACTCGGATAGAAGAAAGATTGGCGGAACGGGACTTGGACTTGCCATTGCCAAAGAGATCATCAAGGCACATGAAGGAGACATTGTCTTGTCTTCCAAGCTGGGCCAAGGTAGTACATTTACAGTAATTCTCCCAAAGGTAAAAGGGATTGCTGAGATCACTACTGAATCCTACTCCGGTAAGGGCAGGGGGAAGATTGTCATAGTGGAAGATGACAAGCAGCTTGCTTCACTGCTATCCAATGAGCTGACGGAAAGTGGTTTTTTCATTACGACCTTCTCAAACGGGGAAGAGGCTTTAGCATATGTTGAGAAAAACCCGCCTGATGCAATCATTCTGGATATCATGCTGAGTATGTCAAACATGGACGGATTGGATGTCCTTCAGACAGTAAAAAACCATTCCGAATTAAAAGACATTCCAGTATTCGTATCGACAGCCTTGGATGAAAAGGAAAAGGTATTGAAGTTGGGGGCAGAGGGGTTCCTGGTAAAACCTTATTCGCCAAGCAAGCTTACCGAATTGGTGTTGAATAATCTAAATGGGTAAATTTCAATTAACGGGTTCGGACTTCGTTGGAAAAAATAGTATTAAAGTAGCAGCAATAATAAAGCAATGGATGAGCCGTTCATCCATTGCTTTTTAATTTAGGTTGATAATGAGCTGTAATGCATTGATATGAAGCCTTATAGGCAGTTCAGAAGGTGGAGTTAATTGGAACTTTTACTTCTCTGGGTCGTAAATATAGTAAAGTGAAGCAATAGATTACCCCCAACATATACCTTGTAAGGGATAAAAATATATGGGCTTTAGTATTTGGATATACATAACAGTCTTATTAGCACAGTTAGTCGGAGGCTCTCTGGCATTTACTATTTTTACTTCTATTTACTTGAAAAATGAACCTAGAGGACTTGTAATCCTAGCTATTATCGTTTGACTTATACTTATTCACTGATACAAGGATTTAAAATTTCGTTTATTATGGGAGCTGGTATGTTGGTAGTTTTATTTTGTTTATCCGTATTTACTTGCTTTCTCCTTCAAAAAAAGAGAAAACGGCCGGGTCAAAGTAGTACTTCGAAATGGTGGAATCCCCATAGAAGAGAATCGGCCGGGTTAAAGTGGCGCAACGACAAGGTGGAATTCAAAAAGAAGAGATTCGGCCCGGTCAAAGTGACGCTTCGATAAGGGGGAATCAGAAAATAGAAAAACGGCCGGGTCAATGTAGTACTTCGACATGGTGGAATCCTTATAGAAGAGAATCGGCCGGGTCAAAGTAACGCTTCGATAAGGTGGAATCAGAAAAAGAGAAAAACGGCCGGGACAAAGTGGCGCTACGACAAGGTGGAATCCAAAAAGAAGAGATCCGGCCGGGACAAAGTGACGCTTCGATAAGGGGGAATCAGAAAAATAGAAAATCGGCCCACTTAAACTGGTGCTTTAACATAGTGGAATCCCATAAAGAGAAAATCGTCTGGTTGAAAGTCGCACTTCGCCATGGTGGGATCCCAAGAAGAGAGAATCGGCCAGGTCAAAATGAACCTCGACATGGCCAATCCACAAAAGGAAAAAAGGGTTGCCAATTCATACGTGAATCGGTAACCCTAATGAAGTATTAATTTAATTTTCCTGCTCCGGACCAGTTAGGAATCAATCTGTCTTCTTTTATTACTTCTTATACTCATAAGACGGTTCTTCCAATTTTTCGTTGAAATTCACAAAAAGGTCATGCTCGGAGAAGAACCACAAGTCATTTTCTTCTATAAAGAAAGTAGTGCCGTCCACCTCTGTTTTTGCCCCTATATCAATAGGTTCTTCCTTGTTCACGCCTAAGGAGAAAGATTCATGCAGCGGACTTGACCCTCCATAACGGACGTAAAAACGGACGAAATCCCCTCGCTCGATATGCATTTCATCTTTAAACCATTGTAGTGCTTCATCTGAAAATGAAATATTCATAGTTGAACTCCCTTCATTACACTGTCTTCGTTTATTATATGACGTTTTCCTTTTCTTCAGCCAATCATCGGCTCACAAAAGGGAAATGAATGGATTGAAGCATACTCTCTGTGTTATTTTAATACTATACTTAATGCTTAAAAAGGAGTTTAAAGAATGAATAACCTCAAATTGTTTATTATCATAGGAACAGGAATCTTTGGCGGTTTGATTCTTATGTCTTTTATCCAGCTGGAAAAAGCTGAGTACAGGATGGAGGCTCTTAGTTTTATTGCGATTGCAGCAGCTGTTTACTTTGTTTTGCTGTGGCTCTTTCAGAAGGGCCTTAAAAAAGTTTTCACCGCCGCCGTATTGGTGTTGGCGATTCTCGCGATTTCCACTGCAATGTTTCACCATTTCCTATTTCCTGCGACTCATTAAAAAACCTGTCCAAGTCGGACAGGTTTTTTACCTTTATTGCTGGATATCCATTACGTGAGAGACCATTTCGTCTTCAGGAAATGAAACCAGTCCGCTTTGATGGGCAGCGGCAAGGGGCAGTATTCGATAGTTGCGATAGTTAGACTGCGTCACAAAAGTGGGCTGGAACCCTATTTCCGGAAATGAGATTCTCTTGCCGTTTTCGTCAATTACCTTTTGTACGGTGACGTTTGCAATACCACCGATATTTTTCAAATCACCTTCCTGGCCGGAAAGAAAGTTACCTAACGAATAAATTACGACAGCTTCACGTCCGTCTTCTGTTGTCAGCTTTTCAATTGGCTGCAGTACGTGCGGGTGATGTCCGATAATTAGATCCGCTCCCGCATTGGTCAATTCCCTTGCAAGTGTTTTCTGAGTTTCATTTGGATATCTTTCATATTCATTTCCCCAATGAGCTGCCAGCACAACCATATCGACTCCAAGATCTTTCGCTTTTTGAATATCACTCTTCATTAAATCCACATCAATCAAGTTGACAAGATAGTCCTTGCCCTGCGGTACAGGAATACCGTTCGTGCCATAAGTATAAGCCAACAAGGCAAATGAAATGCCATTGACGTTAAATGTCCTTATATTCTTACGATCTTCCTCGCTTTTAAAAGAACCGGTATAAGGCATGCCGATTTCTTCATAGTGGGAGATCGCACTGAGTACACCTTTTGTTCCTTTATCCAAGGAATGGTTGTTTGCCGTCGTTACTGCGTCAACTCCAAGTTTCTGCAAGGCATCGACAATTTCATATGGGCTGTTAAAAGCAGGATAGCTGGAAACCCCCATGTGTGCCCCCCCTGGAAGGGACTCCTGGTTCGCAATCATAAAATCAGGACTTTGCAGGAAGTTCTCCACATCCTGGAACATTGGCGTAAAATCATAAGAATCTCCTTCTTCAGCATCCTGATAGACTGTATTATGAAGCAAAACATCCCCGATCGCGCCTATGACAGCTTTGGTGGTATAAGATTTCTCCTTAAGGGCGGTATCCGCAACAGAATGGAGGCTGTACGAGCCTTTTTCTTCGATAGTGCTCTGTGCTGACTGAAATTGA
>NZ_ABCF01000105.1 GCF_000181495.1 Bacillus sp. SG-1 | reverse complement strand
TTTAAAGCGCTAAAGACACCACAACACAAAAAAACCGCCCATCACTGAATGATGGACGGTTTTGATTGAAAAATTATTTTGTTATGTCGTTTGCTGCAGCTGTATCAAATTCAGATTGAATTTCTTCGCTCGGCTGCGGTCCAACTTTAGAGAAGATAAGGATCGCAATCGCAGCAAGGATGAAACCTGGTACGATTTCATAAAGATCTGTTCCAAGTTCCGGCCAAATAACGACTGTCAACGCACCAACGATCATACCTGCAAGGGCACCATTGCGTGTCATACCTTTCCAGAACAGTGCAAAAAGGATAACCGGTCCGAATGCTGCTCCAAATCCTGCCCACGCATAACTTACAAGGTCAAGGATGCTTGAAGCATTTTCATTAGCAGGATTCGCTTGTACTGCAAGGAGAACAGCAACTAAAGCGATAAGGATAACACCCAGGCGTCCAACCCAAACCAATTCTTTGTCAGAAGCATTCTTACGGATGATCGCTTTGTAGAAATCCTCTGCAAGTGCACTTGAAGAAACAAGCAGCTGGGAATCGATTGTACTCATGATAGCTGACAAGATTGCCGCTAATAGAATACCAGATACCCATGGGTTGAATAATACGTCAGTGAACAAGATAAATACTTTCTCAGAGTTATCAGCTGCGTCTGTAATCAGTGGAGCATCAGCGAAGAATGCAATACCTGCAAGACCTACCAATACTGCTCCTACCATGGCAAGGATCATCCACGTCATACCGATCAAGCGTGCTTTCGGTACATCTTTAGTAGATTTTAAAGCCATAAAACGAGTGATGATGTGCGGCTGGCCAAAGTAACCAAGACCCCATGCTGCCAGTGAAATGATTCCGATTCCCGTCATTCCTGTGAAGGCACTCATGTAGTCAGGATTGATTGCGTTGACTTGATCAACCGTGCTGCCCCAGCCGCCCACTTCTGTAATGGCAACAATCGGAGCAACAATCAGTGCAAGGAACATTAAGATACCCTGGATGAAGTCAGTCCAGCTTACTGCAAGGAATCCTCCAAGGAAAGTGTAAGAAATGATGACAATCGCACCGATTAGAAGTGCAGTATTGTAGCTCATGTTAAATGATTCTTGGAAAAGTACCGCTCCACCTACAAGTCCTGATGATGTATAGAACGTAAAGAAGATTAAAATGACTAATGCAGAAACTACACGAAGGATTCGGGACTTATCTTTAAAACGATTTTCAAAGAAGTCAGGAACAGTGATTGAATCATTTGCGACTTCTGTATAAGAGCGTAAACGTGAGGCAACGAACCTCCAGTTCAGATAGGCACCTACGACTAACCCTAGTGCCAGCCAGATAGATCCAAGACCTGCTGCATAAGCATAACCCGGCAAACCTAGTAAGAGCCATGAACTCATATCAGATGCTCCGGCACTCAGTGCTGCCACGCCCGGTCCTAAGCTGCGTCCTCCTAAAACATAATCAGATAAATTACTTGTCAATCTGTACGAAATGATACCAATTGCTAACATACCTACTAAATACACAATAAAAGTAACTAAAGTAGCTGTTTCCATGTTATATTTACATTCTCCTTTCAAATTTTTGATGGTTTTGTTATTGAAACTCTAAGGTGAATTACGTTTTTGCACTTTGACGCTCTTATTTACCCTATGCATCTCACTTGTAAACTTATTCATGGAGTTTCCTTCATTTGAAGGGTATGAAATAAGCCTGACGAGCCCGGGTAACTTCACAACATTAACAATCGTAACACAAAAACAGCCTTGTATCATTAAGAATTTTCAGAATATAATTTTACGACTGATTATTTATGCAAGCATGTTGTATAAATAATTCCATGAAAGCGCTTCCTGTATCATATATATTCAGAAAAATTTATAAAATTAAATTCATAATTTGTTCAAATATACCTATTGCCAACCATTTAAAAAGGAGAATCGCTCTATTTTTTCCCCTCCTAATCAAGCTGAAGCATTATCTTATAAAAGTATTTCCACCCCTTTTCCTGGGTCATTTTTGGCATGACTGGGAGAAAATTTTCTCATAGGTGAGTATTGACGGACTTATTTTGCCCAGCAAGAAACCTGTTATGCATTAACCTTTTTTGTACGGATAATAACTGAACCGGTCCTCAGACGAAGCGTTCTCCAAGACCAGTGCGAATTCCGCACAAAAAAGACCGACCCGGAATGAGGTCAGTCTTAAGATTATTCATAAATGTGTACAAAGGGTTCGCCCTGCTGCTTCAAAACGATTAATGATTCCACTCCATCAGCTGATGTAATTTCAATCTCCACACTTGTACCTTTCGGGAACAGTTCGGCAGCAAGCTCTGCTGTAAACTGAGTGAAACCGATTGTTTCCGCTTTTCCATTGAATTGAATGGGAATGTCGATCTCCAGACTTTCCATCTGATCTTTTTGATAAAAAGCATAGCCAACCACGCCTACATAGTTCGGAAAGTAGTTTTCAACCTTTTCTCTAAACTCATTGAACACTTTCATATCCTCAGGGTAGGCTCTTTCAGCCTGTTCAGACGGGAAAAAGTAATGTTCTTCATTCACATTCTTCCATTCGCCGATTGTGTCATTTCCCGCATTGACTGTCGCGTAGGCGAAATAGTTCCCCGGAGTGACAGAACCTTTGCTCGACTGTTCATATAGAGCAATGGTGATCGGAATGCCATCAAGCTCAGGTTTATCCCTCAGCCTGCTGATCACTTCCCGTGCGATTCGAGTCCCTTGCTGCCTGACTTCTTCATGGCTTATGTCAGTCTGCCGTGTTTCCCCTGTATTCTGATCTTGATAATAAGAAACGGAGTTCAACGCCAGCCCGACAACAACACTCGCAAGCTGAATCTTGCTATCTTCAACTTTTTCCAAGTAGTTATGTTCTATCATATGGGCAAGGTAGATTGGCGTGTCTTTCTCTTCACCAGGAGTGTTTTCAACCGGATTGAGGCCCACATTCTGCTCTTCCGTTAATCCTTTTTCTTCTAATTGCTCACTCGTGAATTTTCTGTTCAGCCAGGATTGAATTGTTTCTTTATCTAAAACCTGCCCCTCTTTGAAAAGGTACTGATCAGTTGGAAAAACATTCTTCGCCATCCTGACCAGCCCGGATTCAAATATGTCTATGTCATAACGGGACTGCAGGTTGTTGACGACCATGCCTCTCGTATCCGTCGATTCATATGGCAGCAACGTTTTATAGTACTCATCTGAAATCTGGTAATTAGGAATGATCGCTGTTTCCGATTGCTGATTTTCATCTTCTTCCACGACTTGTTCCTGTTTTTCAAAAGCGGGGGCACAGCCGCTCAGCAATAGCGCAGCTGCAGATGCCGCCAACCATTTCTTCATGTGTTTCCTCCACCTTTAACGGTTAAGTTCTTCAATCAGCTTCTCTTCGTCCCATATCTCTATTTGAAGTTCCTGGGCTTTGGATAATTTTGATCCTGCATCTTCGCCGGCAACCAGGAGGTCGGTTTTCTTACTGACAGAACCGGTCACTTTGCCGCCCAGCTCTTCAATTTTTTGTTTCGCTTCGTTCCGGCCAAGCTGTTCAAGCTTTCCTGTAAGGACAATGGTCTTGCCTGCAAAATAAGAATCAATTTCATCGACTTTTACAGGTTTTGGACCTTTATACTCCGTATTGACGCCGGCCGTTTTAAGTTCGCCGATCAGCTCCATCACTTCTTCTTTTTCAAAGTACGCCACAACCGCATCTGCCATCTTGTCGCCAATTTCGTTGATGGCCGTCAGCTGATCTTTAGATGCAACTTTGAGATTGTCGATATTCTCGAATTCCTGGGCAAGGGTCTTGGCCGCTTTAGCTCCGACATGGCGGATACCCAAGCCGAATAACAGACGTTCCAGTGAATTTGATTTTGAAGCTTCGATAGCATTCAAAAGGTTATCCACCGATTTTTCACCCATTCTCTCAAGCTGCAGGAGCTGCTCTCTTTGGAGGCGGTAAATATCGGCTACGTCCACAATCAAGCCTTCCTTGAAGAGCTGGCTGATCACTTTTTCACCCAGTCCGTCAATGTTCATAGCATTTCTAGAGACGAAATGAATCAACCCTTCTCTGATCTGCGCCGGACACTTAGGGTTGATGCAGCGAAGAGCAACTTCTTTTTCAAGCCTGACAAGCCCGCTTCCGCATTCAGGGCATTCCTCAGGCATATGGAAATCCTGTTCGTCACCGGTACGCCGTTCTTCCAGGACATTCACCACTTCCGGTATGATATCCCCTGCCTTTTTGACAACAACATAGTCACCGATTTTGATATCCTTTTCCCTGATTAGGTCTTCATTATGCAGGGAAGCGCGCTGCACCGTCGTTCCAGCGACTTTGACCGGCTCCAGAATGGCAGTAGGTGTCACTACACCCGTTCTGCCGACACTTAATTCGATATCTTTTAAGAGCGTAACAACTTCTTCGGCAGGAAATTTATAAGCAATGGCCCACCTCGGGCTCTTAGCTGTTGTACCAAGCTCCTGCTGCAACGGAAGGGAATCGACCTTGATGACGATGCCATCGATGTCATACGGAAGGTCTGGACGTTTCTCTACCCATCCTTCCACGTACTGGATGACTTCCTCGATATTGCTGCATCTTTTTCTTTCTTTATTGGTCTTGAAACCAAGCTTGTCTAATAGATCGAGACCTTCACTATGAGAGACCACACCTGTTTCACCGACATCCGCAATGGAGTACAGGTAAATATCCAGATTACGGGATGCGGCTATACGAGGGTCAAGCTGCCTTAAAGATCCTGCAGCGGCATTCCGCGGGTTCGCGAACGGCTCTTCTTCCTTTTCTTCCTTCGCTTTGTTCAGTGCTTCGAACGATCTTTTAGGCATGAATGCTTCCCCTCTTACCTCCATTGTCAGAGGTTCAGGGATTCGAAGCGGAATCGATTTAATGGTTTTCAGGTTAGCGGTGATATCTTCACCGATCGTCCCGTCTCCCCTTGTCGCCCCCTGGCTGAAAAGGCCGTCTTCATAGCGGAGGGAGACCGCAAGACCATCGATTTTTAATTCACATACGTAGGAATAGGCCTCTCCTGCCGCCTGGCGGACTTTGCGGTCAAAATCCCTCAGGTCATCTTCGTTAAAAGCATTCCCGAGACTGAGCATAGGCGTTCTGTGCTCGACTTTCTCAAAAGCTTCAAGCGTGTTTCCACCCACCCGCTGTGTTGGCGAGTCGGGTGTTCTCAGTTCAGGGAACTCCGTCTCAATCGCGATCAGCTCATTCATGACCCGGTCATACTCGGCATCGGGCACTGACGGCTTGTCCAGCACATGATATTCATAATTATATTGATTTAAAAGATTATGAAGTTCAGCAACTTTTTGTTCTGCGCTTTTGATATCCACAATAACAGCCCTTTCTCGTACTAATTAAACTTTTTCGACAGGAGCAAACTTCGCTAATAGACGCTTGATGCCTGTTGGACTAGGGAAAGCAATATCAAGCTCCATCCCATCTCCGCTGCCTTTAACGCTGACAACGGTTCCGGTGCCCCATTTTTTATGGGCCGCTCTGTCGCCAACCTGCCAGGAGATCCCTTCTCCTCCAGTTGTCGTCGGTACAGGGCGCGAAACCGGCTTTCTTCTCACCGGCTGCTGAGTCCTTGACGCTGTGGTTTTCCCTCCCGATGAGAACGGACTTCTTTTTTCCGGCTCAAAATTATCTATGAGATCTTCAGGAATTTCAGCAATGAACCTTGAAACTGGGTTCATTTTCGTCTGACCGTATAATGTCCTCATTTGAGCATTGGTCATGTATAGTTCCTCTTCAGCCCTTGTGATGCCTACATAAGCAAGACGTCGT
Organism: Bacillus sp. SG-1; assembly: GCF_000181495.1. Lineage (GTDB taxonomy): Bacteria > Bacillota > Bacilli > Bacillales > Bacillaceae_B > Rossellomorea. Next base: position 1,686 of record NZ_ABCF01000105.1, on the reverse strand, counting down.
TCTTCCTCCATCTCTTCTTCATCCATCAGTGAACGGCTGTGCGGGAAGACACCTTCCTCGAGCCCCATCAGGAAGACAACAGGGAATTCCAATCCTTTTGCAGCATGCAGTGTCATCAAAATAACGGCATCCGTGGGCTGCTCATCATCATCAAGCTTATCGATATCGGCAACAAGCGCAAGGTCGGTAAGGAAAGCGACCAGTGATTTATCATCATTGGTGTCTTCAAAGCTCTTTGTAACGGACAAGAACTCGTCGATGTTCTCCAGGCGGCTTTGTGCTTCAATCGATTTTTCCGCTTTCAGCATTTCCCTGTAACCGGACTTTTCGAGGATTTCTTCCACAAGTTCTGTCACAGAAAGATACTCCTGCATCTGAGTATAGCCTTTCACAAGATCTTTGAATTCAATGACCGATTTCGTGATTTTCGGGCTCAGGCCGATAAAATCCGCTTCTTCGAGCGCCTGCATCATGGACAGGTCATTCATTGCAGCGTAATTCGCGATTTTATCTAGAGAAGTCGACCCGATTCCCCTTTTGGGTACATTAATGACGCGGCGCAAGCTGATATCATCATCAGGATTGGAGATCAACCTTAAGTAGGCCAGAATATCTTTGATCTCTTTACGATCGTAGAACTTCACGCCTCCTACGATGCTGTATTCAATATTGGATTTTAGAAGAATTTCCTCCATTACACGGGACTGGGCATTTGTACGGTAAAGGATTGCAAAGTCGGAGAATTTCCGTTTGCCGCTATCCGTCATTTCTTTGATTTTACCCGCGACAAACTGGGCTTCGGATTGCTCGCTGTCCCCTCTGTAATAAGTGATCTTCTCGCCTTGTTTATTTTCTGTCCAGAGATTCTTCGGTTTTCTGTTCGAGTTTTTCTGGATGACGTCATTAGCAGCGTGTAAGATCGTTTTGGTCGACCGGTAGTTCTGCTCGAGCAAAATCACATTGGCTCTCGGATAGTCTTTTTCAAAGGACAGGATATTCGCAATATCCGCTCCGCGCCAGCGATAAATCGACTGGTCGGAATCCCCGACGACACAAAGGTTCTGAAAGCGGGAAGCCATCATTTTGACAAGCATATATTGCGCTCTGTTGGTATCCTGATACTCATCCACGTGGATGTACTGGAATTTTCTTTGATAAAACTCAAGCACTTCCGGTACCCGCTGGAATAATTGGATCGTCGTCATGATCAGGTCATCAAAATCGAGCGCCTGGTTCTTGCGAAGACGTTTTTGATATTCTTCGTATACGTCTGAAATCACATTATCATAATAGCTTCCGGCTTCTTTTGAGAATTCTTCAGGTGTCTTCAGTTCATTTTTCGCTGAAGAAATAGAGCCGAGAATGGACCTTGGGTCAAATTTCTTCGGGTCGATGTTTTTGTCTTTCAGGATCGACTTGATGACGGATAACTGGTCCGTCGTATCGAGAATCGTAAAGTTCCGGGTGAACCCGATTCGGTCGATGTCACGTCTCAGAATCCGGACACACATGGAGTGGAACGTAGAAATCCAGATTTCATCCGCCACTCCTCCAAGGATGTTTCCTATCCTGTCTTTCATTTCTCTTGCTGCTTTATTTGTAAAAGTAATCGCCAGAATGTTGTAGGGATTGACTCCCTTTTCAACCATAAGGTAGGCGATACGGTGTGTCAGCACACGTGTCTTA
>NZ_ABCF01000106.1 GCF_000181495.1 Bacillus sp. SG-1 | reverse complement strand
CTTTTGGGGTGATCCTTTATTCGCGTAAAGGCAGGGTTAACTTTCATGACCCGAACCCGTCAGCTAACCTCGTAAGCGTTGTGAAGGAGATATAACTTGTGTTCATGACCACAGGCTTATTTCCTGATGGTCTTTTTGTCTTGGCTATTAGTGGGATAAAAAAGAACTTAATGAAATCAAACTGCAGAGGTTATTCTAATTAACATCAGGTCATTGGAGGAGTCATTCATGAAAAAACAATTTGCAGTAATCGGGCTAGGGCGTTTCGGTGGAAACCTTGTCCGGGAACTGAGTGAGCTTGGTGCAGATGTACTGGCAATTGATAATAATGAAGAAGTAGTGGAGAAGTATCGTGATGTTGCTGAACATGCTGTCCGGGCCAATGCCATGGATGAAAATGTAATAAGGGAGCTTGGGCTCAGAAACTTTGATCATGTCATTGTCTCCTTCGGTGAAAACATCGAGGCGAGTATTTTAACTACGCTCCTGCTCAAAGATTTGGGCGTAAAAGAAGTGTGGGTCAAGGCATCGAGCACCTATCATCAAAAAGTTCTCGATAAAATTGGTGCGGACAAAGTAATCCATCCTGAAAGGGACATGGCCAGAAGGATTGCCCATCATATTACTTCCGAAAAAGTCATTGACTTCATAGAACTTTCTAAAGAGCATAGTATCGTCGAGCTTGTCGCTTCGAACAAAGTGGCGGACAAAACGCTGATTGATTTAGACGTGAGGGCCCGTTATGGATGCAATATCATCGCGATCCAAAGAGGGGATGATATTATCGTTTCTCCTCCTGCTGATGAAGTGATTCAGAAAGATGATTTATTAATTGTGATTGGAGATAACCGCGACCTTAACCGTTTTGAAAAAGAAGGCATCTGACGATGGGAAAAAGGTAAGCGTAATGATTTATTTGATGCTCGGCAGGTGGATCGGCTTTTGGAACGGCAGGGCTTGCCATGGGATTAACTTTAATCAGACAGCCTGAGAGAAGTGCATCCTTATCTTTGTCTTGTTCGTTGGAAAGCTTGGTCCGCTCACGCTGTTTTTCGTTGGTCAAAGCGGGATCAGCAAAGGTCAGCTAACCTAAAGAAGATCTTTTAACAGGTTAATGACTTTGTAATATGGGCTAGGCTAGCCTAAACATTTTTTACAGAGATTCATAGAATGTTATTGAGTGATGAAAGCTCAATAATCATTCTGGAGGTGTCTGATTATGCCATACGGATATGGATATGGATGTGGCGGCTACGGCTATGGCGGTGGCTATGGTTACGGCGGCGGCTTCGCGCTAATCGTTGTATTGTTTATTTTGTTGATTATTGTTGGAGCTGCTTTTGTATACTAAGTTTAGCGCCTGGACACTCAAATAAAAATGTATAAAGGAGCTTCCCAAATGGGAAACTCCTTTTTCATTATGCGGATTGCTTTATCGCTTTAATGCGCGAAGAGGGACTGTCCCTTTTAGTGCTTTAAAGGAGCAGAGCGCCAGCACACCTTTACTTGTCATCACCGCTGATGCGGATGGCGGGTGTGTTGTTATTGATGTACGCAGGGACGACCTCTTCCCTGAATGGCGTCTTTGTCCTCATAGAAAGCACCCTGGATTTTCATATTGGCTCTTGTTGCTTCTTCATCAATCGGCATTTTTCTTTTTATATCAATCTCTATCCGTTTTATCGTTTTGGTCTTTGTTATGTTTGTTGCCCTTACTGTTATCTCCGGAGGCTATTTCACGGGAGAATTCAGCTTGGTTATGCCCTGCATGAGGGGAGTTTTGGTTCTTGCTTCCTTTGTTGTATTTCTTTGTCATGCTCAGCACCTCTTTTAGGATTAGTGAATTCATGATTAGTTTGCGCTCCCCGGGTGAGTTTATTCCTGCAACAAACAGAAAGAGCAGTCTCGATTAGAAACTGCTCTTTCATATTATTTATTATTTTGAAGGAATTCCTTTACCTGTTCAGGTGTTTTTGCGTTGGCACTGTGAAGGTGGGCCCTTTTTTCACCGTCTTGAAAAATTAAAAGGCTAGGAATTCCCATTACATCATAGCGGTCAGCAATTTCAGGAAGTTCATCCTTGTTTAATTCGTACCACTTATATTGGTCATATTCTTCAATGATTTCATCGATGAACATATTCATTCGTGTACAGTCAGGGCACCAGTCAGCAAAGAATTTGATAATGACCGGCTCGGCCTGGGAAATAAGCTCCTCGAATGTTTCTTGGTTTTGGATAGATTGCATCTCATTGACCTCCTTTGTTTATTCACATTGTATTTGATTTACGGACTTTTCGTAAACTTTGTTGCTTACAGCAGGTTTCTTAAGGCGGTAAGCCTGCTCGTTTGACGTTTGCAGGTGCTGCCCATACAAACTTCAGCACATTCTGAATTGACTTTTTCATGTATACTAAAAGTAGAATTTATATAGGAGGGGTTCCATGTATCAAACGCGTGTCCTTGAACAGCAGGAGCTCATTGATCGTTTAGTCTCTGAAATTGCACAAAGCGTTTTTAGGAAGCATCCTGAACTTCTTGAAAACTATGGAGAAAAGGGACGGACCCAGACAATGTCTGACTTACATAAGCATTTCCACTACCTGCAGACAGCCTTTCGACTGCAGGCACCGGAAATTTTCATTGACCATATCAAATGGCTGTTCAATGTCCTTATTTCGAGAAACGTCGACATCCATTTTGTGTTAACGGGCCTTTCCTTAATGAAGGAGAGAACCGGGGAACTGCCTTCTGAGAAGGAAAGCTTTTACTGGAACTGTCTGTCGGAAGCGATTCAGTGGCTGAATGAGCGCCGTCCTTCCTGATTGGAAAAGGACGGTATCAGTTACTCAACGGTTCCGGATTCAATAATTTTAACGTTTGCCTTCACTTTGAATTTAGCATTCGGATATTGTTCTTCTTCCCACTTCTTAAAATCCATACCTCGCACTTTATGTTTCAAGCGCTGCCCGAAACCCACGGGATCTATGCCTTCTTTCTGGAACTCTGTTAGCATGTTCAGGCAGCGTTCTTCAATATCCTTCTCCATTGCCTCCTCTATTTTTTGCACTTTCGATGGTGTAAGTTTCTTTCCCGTGAATTCTTTTATGATGCCTGTAATGTCAATGGTTACAGTGATGTCCAGGGGGTCTTTCTTATGAACGATATCAATCTTATGGCTTGATTGTAAACTAGTGACGGAAGCCTCAATGTTTTTTTTGTCCTTGCCCCCTTCTTCAGGGAGCTTGACCACTTGGTTGCCTTCACTATATTTGTCAGCAAGAAGTTTAAAGTAAAACATATTTTTCTTGTCAATCCGGTCAATCATTTTATCATTTTTAAATAAAGCGACACCGTTTATCCCTATGCTTTTGTCTTTGGTCCTTTCAATGATTGGTAAATAAGGCGTCTGCCCTTTTTGGTAGAAAGTGAACAGGAATAAATGCAAATTGGAACTCGCTAAGTCCCCGCGCTGCATATTATGGTCAATAAGTTTGGAAATATAGTCAGCGGTCCCTTTGTTCCCATAGTCCGCTTTCAGGATTTCCTCGGCTGTGCTGTCGCTGACAAGGAGCATCACTCTCGCACCGACACTTGCATCCCGCTGAAGCGAATCCGCAATATCAAGCACACCTTTCTTTGCCATTTTTTTTGAAATAATGACATTTTCCAAACTGCCCCGTACGAGAGGCATTTCTGATTTTTTTTCCAGGATATTAAGCACTTCCCGTGTCGACTCTGCTTCTGCGGTTAACGTAACGTTCTCAGTTTTTTTATCAGATAAATATCTTGGATACAGAGCGGTACCCCTGATCAGTTTCTCACCCGCTACATCATATCCTTTCGCTGTTTCGATATTCAGATCATCAAGGATTTCCGGTTGAACGCAGCCGGTCAAAAGGGCGAGCAGCAGGGAGAATAATGTGAACTTCTTCATTTTTTCTGTTTCACCTTCTTCATCAGGAATATCATGAAAAGAAGAAATGGAATGAACCCAAAGTTGAGATAAAACCCGACTTTGCTCGTTATGTCATTTAACGTATTAATATGGTTTCGTTCCTGTAACATACTGATTGCAACCACACAAAGGGCAGACAAGAAAATTAACGTTTTTCTTTGGTTCCACTTAAACGATCTTTTGGCGATCCTGCTTGCACACCATAATGAAATGCAGACATTTGGAAGGATTATTAAACACCAGTTGGCGATGCCGATATACTCAAACCGTTCCACGAAGGGCATTTCAACGATTTTCCACATAGACAGTGTGGCCCAAACCGTTTTCTCGAGCTGACCCTCACTGAAGAAGGCAAAACTAACCACTGTTAATGCTGCAAAGATCACTGTTGTGATGAGAAGGCCGATATGTGCCCATTTTTTCGATTTATCTCCCTGACTGATATAAGGATAATAAATGAGCAGAGCTTCATAACCAAGAAAACTAAGGGTCATATCCCTTGTGGCCTTCATCATATCCAGAAGTGTATGGTCCCAGACAGGGAGAAGATTCCTGAAATCTGCAAACGGAATTGTAAATGCAAAGGTAAGTACCAGGTATGCGGGAAGAACAGTACCAAAGAAAGCTACACCTGCTACTGTGCGAAGCCCTCCATTTACAACATAAATGACGAGTAAGAAGAATAGTATGGCGAAAAACAATGAGGAAATCCTTGGATACATCCAAACTTGGATTACCTCAATATAAGTTCGGGCAACTGTGACAGCAGAAAGGCAGAAATACAAAAGATAAACAGAGTCGAAAAATTTACCGAACCACTTTCCGAAAGCTGCTTTGTTGGCTTCTATCAAATCCCCGCCGCCGGTCTGGACAACTTTAAATATGATAAATACGATGATATTTGTAAGCAGGCCGGCGACGATTACGGACATCCAGGCATCATAACCGGCGCTTTTGGCAATCACCCTTTGATACCCAAGCACTCCTACACCCACCTGGATAGAGTGGATGAGGAAAAGTACAATGAAGGGTGATATTTGTCTATTTTCAGGAACTGGCTTCATAGCAAAACCTCCGCCATCTATTCGTCAATATCTAGTTTCTTGCGGCCTTCTGCAGGATTGAATCTGCGTGGTTTTTTCGTGCGCATGAATTCAGGACGCTTGCTTTGAGAGTGAAAAGGGAAGCGAATAATTGCGTCCTTCAGGTCATACAGCCTTGGAGGATACAATGGTTCCAAAAATGGTCTTCCAAGCGATGTTAATCGAATAAGATGGGTCATCAGAAAGCAGAAACAGAACACAATGCCGAGCAATCCCCACAGCTGTGCAAACAACATGAAAGGAAAGCGCAGGATCCTGATGGTGTTACCCATTTTATAAACAGGTGTTGTAAAGGAAGCCAGTGCTGCCAAGGCTACCAAAATCAGCAAGACGTTACTCGTCAGCCCGGCCTCAACGGATGCTGTCCCGATAACGATACCGCCCACGATACCGATTGTCTGACCGACCTTGGTGGGCAGGCGTGCTCCTGCTTCCCGGAGGAGCTCGATCGTCAGCTCAAGGAACAATGCTTCCAGTATAGGAGGAAGCGGAATTTCCTGGCGTGAAGTGATCAGTGTTGCCAACAAGTCTTTTGGAATCAGTTCATAATGGTAGGTTAGTGCGGCTACATAAATCGGTGTAATCAGGATGGAGAAGGCCACAGCGAACACCCGGACCAGCCTGAAGAAAGAAGCCACTATATAATTTAAAAAGTAATCTTCATATGCGCTGAAAAATTCCACCAATGTAGTGGGACCAAGAAGGGCATGGGGAGAGCCATCGGACAAGACAACAACTTTCCCTTCAACCAAAACGGAAGCTGCCCTGTCAGGACGTTCTGTATCCAGAAGCTGCGGGAAGGGCGAATTGGCATTATCTGCCACCATCTGCTCGATAAAAGAACTGTCATTGATCTGGTCAAAGTCGATTGCTTTCAGGCGCTGCCTCATCGTCTGGACATTTTCCTGGTCGGCTAATCCGTCAATATACAACAGGCAGGTTTTCGTCTGGGTCATCCTGCCGATGACGAAATCTTCGATAATCAGTTCTTTGAGGGGCACTCTTTTCCGAAGCATGTTTAAGTTCTGGTCAATCGACTCCACAAATGCTTCTTTCGGTCCCACAACACTGAATTCCACTTCAGGCTGCGACACCTGTCTGGAAACTTCTTTTTGGGCAGCAATAAAAGCGAATCGTGCTTTTTCGTTTTCGGTTTTTAACAGAACGTACCCATTCATCAGCTTTTGTTCGATTTGGCTTTCGTCATCAGACAACTGTATATCTATAACGGGAGCAAGCTTCTTTATATCATCTAACTTTTCAAAATGCTTGCCGAGCAAGGAGGGGAGGACATCTTTTTGCAGTATATCTTCGTCCACCAGTGTTGAAAGAAAGTTCAACCCAAAACGAAGATTAGTATGCTGGTTGTAGTAAAAGATCTCTTTATAGTCAGTTGACTTCCTTGCCAGCTTTTCAAAGGTTTCCTGCGTGTTTTTCTTTTTATTCTTATCAGTGCCTTTTTTTCTGCTAAATAAAGAAAACATCGGTTTCACCACTTTTTAATTACTCTTATGGTAGTGTTTCCGGTTTTCGGGGATTTATGAAAAAAGTGGGGAGAGAAGTATGATAAATACTTGCATACAAAAAGCCTGCCAGAGGGTGGCAGGCTTTTGAGCATTATTGTTCTAGAAAGAATTTTTCAATATCATCAAGCATCAGGTTCGCAGCGATCACTCCGCCGGCGGTATTCCAGACAGGATCGCTTACCTCATGAACATTATCTGCTTGAGCAACTTCAAGTTTTTGGAATAGTGGATCGTTCACCCATTCCTCGGCAACTTTATTTCCTTCTCCGTCTCCAGTGTCATAAGCGAAGTAGAAAAGGATATCTCCATCCATTGCCGGAATTCGTTCTTTCGTTACGCCTTTTTCTGCAAAGTCATCTACATCCTGGCCTTCAGGGCGTGCAAATCCTAATTGATCAAGGATGACACCGGAGAAAGAATCTTTGTGATAAATACGAACATCTGTAGGCATGAAGCGTACCATTGACACTTCCATATCCAATTTATCTCCAAGTTCGCCTTTTAACTCTTCGATACGCTGATCATACTCAGCGATCACTTCTTGACCTTTTTCTTCTTTATTAAGAGCCTTTGAATATAGCTCGAAGTTTTCTTTCCAGTTCCCGCGAAGTGTTTCAGCAAATACAGTCGGTGCGATTGCTTTCAACTTGTCATACTGTTCTTCCTGACGCATTTTGTTACCGATGATCAAATCAGGCTTCAATTTAGCGATTGCCTCGATGTTTAATTCACTTTCAGTACCAACCACTTCTACATCTGCCATCTTATCAGCGATATGCTCGTACCATGGGTCGCCGATCCACGATTGAACAGCTCCAACAGGTTTCACGCCCATCGCAAGCAGTGCCTCAGTACCTTC
>NZ_ABCF01000107.1 GCF_000181495.1 Bacillus sp. SG-1 | reverse complement strand
TGACTGTGCGAAATCAGTGATTCCAATACGTACTTTTTCCCCTTCAACTTTAACCCACTCATGTTCTTCTGAATAACGAAGTTCTTTTGGTGTGCTCATTCCTATCCCTCCATTGCTATATTCAAATCAATATTGACATAGTTACTGTCCTAAAAGCAAGAAAACCTTACCAATTTCTTATTTCCAAGTATCTTCATATGTTTCTTCTTTAAATCCCAGGGTGACGCTGGATCCTTCTGCTGCCAGAGGGCGTTTGATAAGCATGCCGTCACTTGCCAGAATCTCCAGCAATTCATCATCGGAAGAACTGTTGACTTTGTCCTTCAATCCAAGTTCACGATACTTTTTCCCGCTTGTGTTGAAAAACTTTTTCAGCGGCAAATCGCTCTTTTCATAAAGGGCCTTAAGCTCCTCCTTTGTTGGAGGGTTTTCAACAATATGTATTTCGTTAAATTCCTTGTCGTTTTCCTCAAGCCATTGTTTAGCTTTTCGGCATGTGCTGCATTTTGGATATGAATAAAACTGGATTGCCATGTTTTCACCACCCTTCCATAAATCTATCCTTCAGCCAATAACTAATTCGACAATTTCCCTTAATATCCTGCAAGGCACACAGGATATTAAGGAAAACTTATTTTATCAGCTGCAAGTGTTTTCGACCGTATCTATCAGTTCCTTTAACTCTTCAACAGCTTGTTCTAGTGCAAGAGAGTAGAATCTTTGAGTTCCTTTTTGCTCGATGGTCACAAGATGCTTGTCCCGTAAAATTTTTAAATGATGAGAGACAGCCGGTCTTGATAAAGTCAGGTTTTCTGTAATCTCATTGACGGTCAAAGGTTCCTTCTCAGCAAGCAGCAGAATGATATCCTGTCTGTAGGGATCACTCAATGCTTGAAATAAAGGAATACATTTACGAAACGTATCCATTGCTTTTTGACCCAATTAGCATTCCCTTCCCTCTATACGATCTTATCTGACATTATATACGTTCTTGCACCTTGCGGACAACGGAAGTGACCATTTTTCTAGGCATGAAACGGACCGAATTGACCAACACTCTATTCTTCATTCCTGGGATAACAACTGTTTTATTTGTTTCCAAAAGGGACTTTACCGCTTCTTCTACTACTTCTTCCGCCTGCATGACATCACCTTGGAATAACTTGGATTGATTAAGTTCAGCTGAGTTGCTGAACCCTGTTTCTGTGGCCCCTGGGCACAATACGGAAACTTTAACCCCTTTGTCCTTCCATTCATTAGAAAGAGCCTCTGAGAGAGATAGTACATACGCTTTCGTAGCATAATAAACCGCCATTAAAGGTCCAGGCTGGAATGCTGCTACGGAGGCGACATTTAAGATCTTTCCAGTATTCCCCACCACCATTTCCTTGCCAAAATACTTAGTAAGTTCGGTCAAAGCCGTAATATTCACCTCAATCATGTCTACTTCTTTCTGGATATCTGTATCTTCAAATTCTCCGAATAACCCAAAACCCGCGTTATTAATTAGGATTTCTGTCGTCAGCCCCAAAGATACTACCTTTTCATGCAGCGTTTTCGCTGATCCATGCTGGGAAAGGTCAATCGGAATGACATGTGCTTTAATACCATGCTTCCCTTCCAATTCTTTTGCCAGATTGTTTAACTTGTCTTCACTTCTAGCCGTCAACACAAGGTCATAACTTCTGCCGGCAAACTGCTTTGCAAACTCGACTCCTAATCCACTTGATGCACCTGTAATGACTACTACTTTATTTTTCATTTATCTACACCTCTTATTATTATATGTTTAAACTTTTAAACATATAATAATCCCTTTCTATATTTTAGGCAATAGTTCTTTGTCTGTAGTATTTATCTGGAGATAGAGTTTATAACAATTGGCGGCGATTTTCAGAGATATTTTAGGTATTGCTTTAGATTTGTCGACTATCGACTTATGCTTGTCGTTTATCTTGATTTACGTGTCGAATATCAATAAAACTTTATCGCTAATCGCCCAGTATGAGCGGATAACGATCATACCAAATAAAAAACCGGCCTTCCCTGAGGAAGACCGATTCTAAGACAATTATAATACATAACGCTCTGCTTCAATAAGTTTTTCAGACGCTTCACGTTTTACAGCAATCATGTTAAGCGGTGTGTAGCGAGTGAATTTGCGAAGCGCAGACAGCATCATTCTTAACGAATCACCCTGTTCGGCAGCCACCAATGTTTCTTTGGCATGCGCTTCAATCTCATTGAAGGCTTCCTGACAGAAGATTTGAGTGTACAACAGTTTCTGCTTTGCTTTTTCTGCGCCGTCTTTTGCGATCGCCTTTTCCGTACGAAGGACAGCCGATTCCATTGCATATGCGTTTGAGATAATGTCCGCAATGTTCACAAGGATTTCCTGCTCTTTTTCCAACGCCTTACCATATTTCTGTGCAGCGAGCCCGGCAATCAACAAACCGATTTTCTTCGCATTCTTCACCAGATATTTTTCCTGCTCAAGCGGTGCATCGCCGACTTCTTCCGGCATAAGCATCATCAGTTCTTCCTGAAGCGCCTGTGCTTTTTGGAATAAAGGCAATTCGCCTTTCAATGCTTTACGGACAAATGTGCCAGGAACAAGAAGACGATTGATTTCATTCGTTCCTTCAAAGATACGGTTGATACGGGAATCACGATACATTCTTTCAATTTCGTACTCTTGCATGAAACCGTATCCGCCATGGATTTGCACCCCTTCATCCACGATATAATCAAGGGTTTCCGTTGCGAATACTTTATTCAATGAACACTCGATTGCATATTCTGCAATCGACTTCGCAACCTCTGTACCATTTTTGACTTCTTCCTCTGTCAATTTGCTCATGCGGTCTTCGAATAATCCTACTGTACGGTATACAGAGCTCTCAGTGGCATATAGTTTTGCTGCCATTGTGGCAAACTTCTCTTTGGTTAAGTTAAAAGAAGAGATAGGAGTCTTGAACTGCTGGCGCTGGTTCGCGTATTTAATCGTGACATCCATCGCGCGCTTGCTTCCGCCTACTGCCCCTACGCCAAGCTTATAACGGCCGATATTCAAGATATTGAAGGCAATGATATGTCCTTTTCCAGCTTCACCTAAAAGGTTTTCAACAGGCACTTGTGCATCTTCAAGGATCAAAGTACGTGTGGAAGAGCTCTTGATTCCCATTTTCTTTTCTTCAGCACCAGTTGAAACGCCTGGATATTCCCGCTCTACGATAAAAGCTGAGAACTGCTCTCCATCGATTTTTGCGTAAACAACGAATACATCTGCAAATCCAGCGTTTGTAATCCATTGTTTTTCCCCGTTCAACACATAGTGAGTGCCTGCTTCATTAAGTTTTGCAGTCGTTCTGGCACCTAGGGCATCAGAACCGGAACCGGGCTCAGTCAATGCATACGCAGCAATTTTCTCGCCTGTTGCCAATGCTGGCAGGTATTTTTGTTTTTGATCCTCATCACCGAATAATACGATTGGAAGGGATCCAATCCCTACGTGTGCTCCGTGAGTGATAGAAAAGCCGCCGGCAGTCGACATCTTTTCAGAAATAAGAGCTGAACTTACTTTATCAAGTCCCAGCCCGCCGTACTCTTCCGGAACGTCTGCTCCAAGCAAACCAAGTTCGCCTGCTTCTTTCAGCAGCTTAACCGAACGGTCGAATTCATGGTTTTCCAAATGCTCGACTTGCGGTACAACTTCATTCACGACATAGTCTTCTGTCGTTTTGGCAATCATTTTCTGTTCATCTGTAAAATCTTCCGGTGTAAACACATTTTCATATGAAACGTCTTCGATAATGAAGCTGCCGCCTTTTACCAACTTATCAGTTTGATTTGTCATCTGTTTTTTTCCTCCTTATTTTAAAACAATACTTCCTTAGTCATTGTTGCCCATTGAAAAGTGTGTTGATTTCCACTACAGGATGCGTGACTCCGCGGGGCGGGCGGTGAGCCTCCTCGGCTTCGCCTGCGGGGTCTCACCTGTCATCCAAAGCGGAAGTGCCCCGATCAGCCCCGACAGGCAAATGTTCCTCATAGAAAAAAAGGCGAACTTTCCTTTTATTCTATGAGGGTTATTTGACCCCGAGGGGCTGGGCACTGCAGCTAGACGTCCCGCTAGTCCCGCAGGAGGTCACGCACCTTCCGTTCCAATCAACAACTGGTATACAAAGTAAAGTTAGATAAACACCTTTTTAAGGAAAAGCTTACTAAAGAGTCGGTAATATATATGGAAAAGCTTGGTTTAAAGCCTCCGTAAAATTAACCAATCAGTTCAAACACACCGGCAGCACCCATTCCTCCGCCGATACACATCGTTACGACTCCAAATTGAACGTTTCTTCTCTTCATTTCATGAATTAGAGAAAGAGTCAGTTTTGTACCAGAACAGCCAAGCGGGTGACCAAGAGCGATCGCGCCGCCATTAACATTCACGATTTCCTCATTGAGTCCAAGCTGGCGGATGACCTGGATGGATTGCGAAGCAAAGGCTTCATTCAATTCAAACAGCCCTATGTCCTCCAATTGAAGACCAGCCATTTTCAACGCTTTCGGGATCGCCTCAACTGGACCTACCCCCATGATTTCCGGCGGCACCCCTGCAACAGCGAACGATCTGAATTTTGCCATCGGCCCTAAGCCCAATGAGCTTGCTTTTTCACGGTCCATAACCATCACTGCAGCTGCTCCGTCACTTGTTTGAGACGAGTTCCCCGCCGTAACGGAACCTTTTACATTAAAGACCGGACGCAATTTAGACAAGACTTGTTGGTTTGTTCCGGGTCTTACCCCTTCGTCAGTGCTGAAGGTGATATTCTTTTCGACTACCTTGTTCTGGTCGTTCACCGAACGAAGAACCACATCCACAGGGACAATCTCATCCTGAAACCTGCCTTCTGCGATTGCTTTTGCCGCTTTTTCATGGCTTCGTACCGCAAAGGCATCCTGATCTTCCCTTGTGATACCGAACTTCTTGGCCACTTCCTCTGCCGTATGGCCCATGCTCATATAATACTGAGGAGCCGTTTCTGCCAATTTAGCGTTCGGACGGACCACATGGCCCATCATCGGCACAAGGCTCATGGATTCTGCTCCGCCTGCAATGGCTGTATCTGAATGGCCCAGCATGATTTTTTCTGCTGCATAAGCAATGGACTGCAGTCCTGATGAGCAGTATCGATTGATGGTAATGGCAGGGACATTATGTGGAAGTCCCGCCAATCCTCCGATGTTTCTTGCCATGTTCAAGCCTTGTTCTGCTTCCGGCATGGCGCATCCTATAATCAAGTCATCTATATTACCTTCATAGTTTCCAGCTCTTTTAAGTGTTTCTTTTACAACCAACGCACCAAGGTCATCAGGTCTGACGGTTGCCAGAGTCCCTTTGCCTGCTTTTCCGACCGGTGTACGTGCGCCGGCTACTATTACCGCTTCTCGCATGTTCTTCCCCCATTTCTCGTAAAAGTAATAATTAGTTACGCAGCGGCTTCCCTTTTACCAGCATGTGCTGCATACGCTGTTGTGATTTCGGTTGGGCGACGAGGCTCAGGAACGCTTCCCTCTCCAGGTCCAGAAGATATTGTTCATCTACCTCTGTCCCGAAAGGCAGTTTGCCTCCCGCAATGACATACGCCAGTTTCTTCGCGATTGTGAGATCATGCTCAGAGATATAGCCCGAGTGAAGCATTGCCTGGGCACCCAGAATCAATGCAGCATAGCCTGTTTCACCTACAACCGGAACTTTTTTGCGGACCGGAGGCGTGTAGCCGCTTTCACTTAAAGCTAAAGCTGCCTGTTTCGCATCATATAAAAGATGATCTCCATTTGCGCTTACACCGTCAGAGTTTGATAGGAAGTTATTGTCTCTTGCTTCATCTCCGGAAGTTGAGACTTTCGCCATGGCGATTGTTTCGAATACTTTGTTGGCAACCTTTTGCAAATCAAAATCGATTCCCTCAGGCATCATATCAAGATGTCTGATATACAATTCCTTGTTGCCGCCTCCGCCTGGAATCAGTCCGACCCCTGCTTCAACCAGCCCCATGTACGTTTCCATGGAAGCCTGGATATGGGCAGTCGGGAGACATACTTCCGATCCGCCGCCAAGCGTCATCCCAAATGGTGCGGAAACGACCGGCTTTTTGCTGTATTTGATATTCATCATCGCTTGCTGGAAGTGGCGGACAACCATATCAATTTCAAATATATTGTCATCTTGAGCTTCCATCAAAATCATGGCCAGGTTTGCTCCTACACAGAAGTTTTTGCCTTGATTCCCGATAACAAGTCCTTTGTAATTTTTCTCAACTTCTTCAATAGAGAAGTTGATCATTTGAACGATATCCAAACCGATTGAATTGTTCGGTGAGTGGAATTCAAGAAGGGCAATGCCGTCACCGATATCAATCAAGCTTGCACCAGAGTTCTTTTTGATTACTTTTCCTTGTTTCTTTAAAATCTTTAAATCTATGACTTTAGGATTTCTCTCGATTTGTTTATAATCACCATTATGGTAGAAGTACTGTTCACCGTCTTCTTCTTTATAAAAAGTTGTGTGACCGGCTTCGAGCATCTCTGTGATCCAGGAAGGAATCTTCCTGCCTTCTTCTTTCATCTTGCTGACAGATTTTTCGAGGCCGATGCTGTCCCACGTTTCAAATGGTCCGAGCTGCCAGCCAAAGCCCCACTTCATCGCCTGATCGATTGAGACGATGTCATCTGCGATGGTTCCCAGCAGTTCCGCTGAATAAACAAGGACCGGCGAAAGAATGTTCCAAAGGAAAGTTCCAGCTTTGTCCTCTGCATATACAAGCGCTTTCATTTTATTCGACAGACCCTTTTCCTGTTTGCTTAATTCCGTTGAAGCTGTTTTTAACTTTTTACGGGGACCGTATTCCAGTGTTTCTGTATCAAGTTCAAGGATTTCTTTTCCTTGTTTCAGATAAAAACCTTGGCCGCTTTTTGAACCATACCAGCCATTTTTAAGCATTTTCTGCATGAATTCAGGGATTTCAAATACTTTCTTTTCTTCTCCCTCTACCTGGTCATAAACGTTTTTGGCTACATGAGCAAACGTGTCCAAACCGACAACATCCAAGGTACGGAATGTTGCACTCTTAGGACGGCCGATAGCCGGACCTGTGATGGAGTCGACTTCTCCGACACTGACACCGCTCTTAAGCATTTCCTGCAATGTGACAAGAAGGCCATACGTACCAATGCGGTTTGCAATGAAGTTAGGTGTATCTTTCGCAAACACAACACCTTTTCCTAAAACATCTTCACCGAACGTTTTGATAAAAGACAGCACTTCCGGATCTGTCTTCTTCGTCGGGATGACTTCAAGAAGCTTCAGGTAACGCGGCGGATTAAAGAAGTGAGTACCCAGGAAATGTTTT
>NZ_ABCF01000108.1 GCF_000181495.1 Bacillus sp. SG-1 | reverse complement strand
CTGAGAAGGTTTAACAAATGCGGATTAGAAAAGATGGTTGATACAAATGATGAATGGATTCGTACCAGAACCGGAATTGAAGAAAGAAGAATCGCCGGCGATGACATGGATACATCTGATTTAAGTTATGAGGCAGCAAAAGCAGCAATCAAGAATGCAGGCATTTCACCGGAAGAAATCGATATGATCCTGGTAGCGACCGTTACGCCTGACCAGCCATTCCCGTCGGTTGCTACAATGCTGCAGGAAAGACTTGGCGCAAAGCGTGCCGCCGCGATGGATTTAAGTGCGGCATGTGCCGGGTTTATGTATGGAATGATTACAGCCAAACAATTCATCGAAAATAATGCATATAAGCATGTCCTTGTGATTGGTGTTGAAAAGCTTTCGAAGATCACTGACTGGAACGACAGAAATACGGCCGTCCTGTTTGGGGACGGAGCCGGTGCGGTTGTGATGGGGCCTGTTTCAGAGGGAAGAGGAATTCTTTCCTTCGAGCTTGGCGCAGACGGCTCAGGCGGAAAACATCTCTTTCAGGATGATGCCTATATCTATATGAACGGCAGGGAAGTATTTAAGTTTGCTGTCAGACAAATGGGAGAGTCCAGTGTAAATGTCATCGAAAAAGCAGGATTGAAAAAAGAGGACGTGGACTTCCTGATCCCTCACCAGGCAAATATCAGGATTATGGAAGCGTCAAGGCAGAGACTTGAGCTGCCTGAAGAAAAAATGTCCAAAACCGTTAACAAATATGGCAATACTTCAGCAGCATCGATTCCAATTTCACTGGTGGAAGAACTAGAGGCTGGAAAGATAAAAGACGATGATGTCCTCGTGATGGTAGGTTTTGGCGGAGGATTGACATGGGGTGCCATTGCTCTAAGATGGGGCCGTTAATGAAAAAAATGAATTTATCCAAATAAAGCATTTCTTCTATGACCATGAAAAAGGAGATGGAACTAATGAATAAGCGCAGAGTAGTAGTAACAGGATTAGGTGCGGTGACACCGCTTGGTAATGATGTAGAAACAACCTGGTCAAATGTTTTGGAAGGTAAGAGCGGCATCGGTCCTCTCACAAGATTGAATGCAGATGAATATCCAGCAAAAGTAGCAGCTGAATTGAAAGACTTCGACCCTGAGCAATATGTTGACCGAAAAGAAGCCAGAAAGATGGACCGCTTTACTCAGTATGCTGTGGCATCTTCAATGATGGCTGTGAAGGATGCAAATCTGACTATTACAGATGAAATCGCGAACCGTGTAGGAGTTTGGATCGGATCCGGAATTGGCGGAATGGAAACATTCGAGAACCAATTTGAGACTTTCCAAAAGCGTGGATACCGCCGTGTCAGCCCATTCTTTGTTCCAATGATCATACCTGATATGGCAGCTGGACAGGTGTCAATTCTGCTGGGAGCCAAAGGAATCAATTCATGTACAGTAACGGCATGTGCGACAGGAACGAATTCAATCGGGGATGCGTTTAAAGTCATCCAGCGCGGGGATGCTGATGTAATGGTAACCGGTGGAACAGAAGCGCCGATTACAAAAATGTCAATGGCGGGTTTCTGTGCCAATACGGCATTGTCTACGAATACAGATCCGAATAAAGCTTCCCGTCCTTTCGATGCTGATCGTGATGGATTTGTTATGGGTGAAGGAGCCGGTATCGTTATCCTGGAGGATCTTGAGCATGCACTTGCACGCGGAGCAAAAATTTACGCTGAAATTGTAGGGTACGGTTCAACAGGAGATGCACATCATATTACCGCGCCTGCTCCAGGAGGAGAAGGTGGTGCGAGAGCTATGAAGATCGCTCTTGAAGATGGCGGCCTTTCTGCAGAAGATGTGGATTACATCAATGCTCACGGAACAAGCACACCTTATAATGATAAATACGAAACAATGGCCATTAAAGAGGTTTTCAATGACCATGCTTATAAATTGGCAGTCAGCTCAACCAAGTCCATGACGGGCCACTTGCTTGGGGCAGCAGGCGGTGTAGAAGCAATCTTCTCCATCCTTGCACTTCAAGACAACGTCCTGCCGCCTACAATCAATGTTGACACACCGGATCCTGATTGTGATCTGGACTATGTAACAGAGGGTGCCAGAAAAACAGAAGTGAATGTAGCCATGAGTAACTCGCTTGGTTTTGGAGGGCACAACGCAACAATCGTCTTTAAAAAATATAAATAAATTCCGCGACTGTTTCATAAGGTTATAGAAAACCTTATGAACAGTCTTTTTTTGTGCTTTTAAAGGCTCTTTTCGTAAACTTTGTTACTGTTTAATACAAACTTAAAATAGTACTTCCTTAATTAACCAGAAACAGCCCGATAAACAAGAAGAAAAGAGCTGCTCTTCCTTTCAGAAAGAAGAGCCCTGGTAATCAGGGGAAAAATCCGTTCTTTGGATTTTTCCGAAAGCAACAATCTGGGAGAAAACAGCCTTAAAAGAGTGCTCCGGGGGAGGGCGGCCAATGGGAATCGTCGAAACAAGTCAATGGCTTGATGAATGCGTGGATAATCCTGAGAAATTGTTAATGAAAAAAGGACTGACGGAAAAGAAAGCATCAGAGTTATATGGGTATTTAAAGTCATTTGGGATGTATACGCCTGCAGGGAATATGGAATACCAGATCGATTCTTTGAAGAAACGCGATGCTTGGAGAAAGATGAGTGTCTACTATAAAAAGTACCGTGCACTCTGGAAGGGACCCTCTGTTCCTGTGTATATCTTTCCTGTCCAGACTGCGAGGGGCATCTTTACAAGCGGCTTGAAAAAATCTGGAGTGTCTTTTAAAGATGAAATTTATTTATTTCTATCTGATGAGGAAGATTCCAGGGAATGGGAAGCTTTATTTCTCCATGAATATCATCACTGTACAAGGATGAACCTTTTAAAGAAAAACCCCGAACACTACACCCTTCTTGACTCCATCATTTTTGAAGGGCTGGCAGAAGACGCCGTTAAAGAATATTGCGGTGACCAGTACGTCAGCAGCTGGGCAAAGAAATACAGTGAATTCCTGCTCCAAAAACTTTGGAACCAGCACATCAAAAATGAATTGCATTTGAGGAGGAAAGAAACAAAGCATGATCAACTCCTGCTGGGAAGAGGAAGGTATCCCAACCTGATCGGATATGCCATCGGTTATTATATCGTAGGAAAATTCAGAGAAAAGCACGGTATGAGCTCTATAGAGATGATGAGCTTGGATGCCGATAAATTTATAGAAGATAAAAAGATAATGGAAAAATGAAGAGGGGGGTCATACCTCTCTTTTTTTGTTTTGTCGGATGGTTATACGTTGATATTAACTAACGTTCTAGATAGACTCAGCTTTTTGTGGATACTGCCGGATTCAGTATTACTTATCACATGTATATCATATATCTCCTTTTCGCTTCATATATTGCTAGTACAATGGACAAGCAGAAAAGGTGAGAAAATGAATATTTTGAAAATCTGGACGGTAAAGGCGGAAGGGATGATGTTTCGAGTATTTATATTACTGATAGGATTCGGTCTTTCTGTATCGGGTGGAGTAACCCTGATCATGTACCTTAATTTACTGGCAACCGGACTTACGTTTCAGGACTATTTCTTTTTCATTTCAGGGAGATTGGAATGTTATCTTCTCCTGGCGGGCATTTTGATGATCACCCTTTCTATCTATTCACCTTCGCAAAAGAAATGATGCTCCTAAATGTATTGCCTCTATTGGACTGGTCATCGCTCCCTATGAATATGAACACTGAAGATACCATTGGTGTTTATCTTGATATAGTATTATGAACGAAAAAAAGCATAAAGGAATAAACTGGCTGGGATTTGCCTATACTGAGTGACAAATAGGATGAAGCGAGGGGTCAATCATGCTATATCTTCATGACGTATGGGTAAATTGGTTTGAAGGTGAAGAAAACGGTTATAATGTTTGTCATTTTCATGAATGGAGAAAAGAGGACGTAATTGAACTTCTCGATCAGGTGCCACTGGTCAAAGTCACACCAGAACTCTTCCACTACATAGAAAATGATTTGTCGGAACTTCCTCAGTCGCTGTTAAATGATATTTATCAAAAAGCATATTTGCGAAAAAACCACGAGCGAATCCAGCTGGAATATTGTTTTATTGTTACGGATGGGACAGGCATCCTGGCGGTAGATACAATCGGATATTCCATCCCAATTAGAAAAAGCAGGATTATACCGCGTCAAGAACAGCTGGTGTACGAAATGACAGAAGATCAAGAACCGTACAATTACACTCTCCAACTGGAAAAGAAAGAAAAAGACTATCATATCCTTTCCCCAAAACCAACAATCATGAGCGGGCTGACGAGAAGGGAAAGACAGTTAAAGCAGCTAATGTTCATGGCTTTAGATCAACTGCATTCCTCTAAGAATACTGCAGAAATTCGTTACTGGTGCACCGAGTGGGCGCCACAGAATTATGAAAGAATTCAATCCATGAATTTTGAAGAAGCGTGGCAGAGCCTGTTTGAAGAAACAAAAGAAGGCTGGTCGGATAAACACTTGCTATTTTGTGAAAATCTAATAAAGGGACAACCGTTCTTTGAGAAACTCTGGGAATTGGAAAATCGTCCAAAAGTGAATTGAAGGCAGCCAAGTGGCTGTCTTTTTATATTGGATGGTTTTAAAACCATCATGGAGGGGGCGGGAATCGGAAAGTCCCAATTCGGTGGTTCTGGAGGTCAAAAGGGAGAGAGGATTCATTAGCAAGTGTCTTTAGAGTGGACCTAGAGGCAGAAGTGGAGAGAAAAAACCAGCTTGAAAGTGTCTTAAGAGAGGTTGCTAAAGACCAAAAGGGAGAGAAAATCAGCGAGAAAGTGTCTTAAGAGGGGCTCTAAAGACCAAAAGGAAGAGGAAATTAATGAGAAAGTGTCTTAAGAGAGGTTCTTAAGACCAAAAAGGAGAGAAAATCAGCGAAAAAAGTGCCTCTAGAGCAGCCGTAATGCAAACAAGAAAAGGAATCCTTTTTAGCCGGCTGACAACAACAAAAAGGGAAACAAATCAGTCAGAATATACTCCAGTGACCAATCCTTTAAACCTAAACAAGAACCTAGCGCCCCATCCAACACTAAACAAAAAGTAACTTTAGGAACTTAATAGTAACCATCACTAAAAGCCAATACCGGAAAAACATATAACTAAAAGGCAGCCACCATGGCTGCCTTTTAGTCTTACATTATTTTCTTTTACGCCCCAGCCCCATGGCTTTTTCCATTTTCATCAGCATCTTGTTTGCTGTAAAGTTGGCTTTTTCTGCACCTTTATCCAGAATTTCATCAAGTTCTTCTGAATCAATCAATTCATTGTATCGTTCCTGAATCGGAGTCAAGGCCTCGATCACTACCTGTGCGAGATCACCTTTAAAATCTCCATACCCTTTGCCGTCATACTGTTTTTCTAAATCTTCAACACTCTTTCCAGTTAAGATGGAATAAATAGATAGAAGGTTTGAGACACCAGGTTTATTTTCTTTATCAAACTTAACAATGCCGTCAGAATCCGTTACAGCACTTTTAATTTTCTTCTCGATTTGCTTAGGTGTATCCAATAGGGTAATAAATGCTTTCTGATTTGGATCGGATTTACTCATTTTCTTCAATGGATCCTGAAGCGACATCACCCGGGCTCCGACTTTAGGAATTCTGACTTCCGGGACGGTGAAAATATCGTTATATTTCTTGTTGAATCTTTCAGCTAAATCTCTTGTTAATTCAAGGTGCTGTTTCTGGTCTTCCCCAACAGGAACAAGATTTGTTTTATATAGTAGAATGTCCGCTGCCATTAATGGAGGGTAAGTCAAGAGTCCCGCTGAAACAGCATCTTTTCCGTGTGACTTGTCTTTGAATTGTGTCATTCGTTCCAATTCGCCGATATAGGCTACACATTGAAGCATCCATCCTGCCTGAGCATGTGCAGGAACCTCTGACTGAATGAAAAGAGTCGATTTGTCCGGATCGATCCCGCTTGCAATATAAAGAGCAGCAAGACTCTTTATATTTTTTCTTAATTCCATTTTGTCTTGCGGTACAGTGATCGCATGTTGATCAACAACACAGAAATAACAGTTGTAATCATCCTGCAGTTCGGCAAATTGCTTAAGTGCGCCGATATAGTTCCCTAATGTAATTGTGCCGCTTGGTTGAATTCCGCTAAAGATTGTTTGCATTTCTTTTCCTCCATTTACTAAAGAGATTTTACTATTATAGGTATTAAACAAATAAAAAAATCCACTCATCCCTACTATAAGTATAGGGACGAATGGATTATTCCGCGGTGCCACCCTAAGTTGCCCCGAAAGGCCGCTTGGTCCATGAAACATGGTGCCCGGATATCGGCAGGCTGCCGTCACTAGCTACTAAAGTTCACAAGTGAAGCTCAAAAGTCCATTCCATACAGCCGGTTGTTTGTTCACACCTGCCACAAACTCTCTGGGAAACCGAGTTGTATGTACTACTCTTTGTCATCGCATGATTTGTATTCGATATGATTATAAAAGAAAACTGAAGAGACAATCAAGTATAGAAAAGGTAAGAGGCAATCAAATCTGCAGCAACTGCTATGCTTCCGCTTAAGAGGAAAGGAGCAGTCAATGCAAAGCTTTTCTGTTTATTATATTCTTCGTGAACGTCTTTTGTTTCATCCATATCATCGAATTTTGAAATGTAGCTTCCTTCTTTGGTACTTTTACGAAAACGTTTAAACGCATACTGGATTCCGTTGAAGAATCCTGACTCCACAACTTTCATCAGGCCTCCGATTACCAAGAGCCCCATTCCGATCAGGAAAGAAATATTGATGATACCGAGCCAAAATCCGTAGTCGTAAAAAAAAGTTAAAAAAGCCGAAAACAAATATATAGTAAGTATTGCTAGAAAAACTTTTTTCAATCAAATTCACCAACATCATTTTTTTATAAGTATATCGAACTTTAAAGGCGATTATCAAGAAATTTTTAATATATATACAAGAAGTAAAAATATTAAATGAAGATTTACAGCGCTTTAGTTTACTTTAAATTCTGACAATTATCACTGAGGGGTGAAAACAAGAAAATTAAAACGCTTACAAACAAAAGAAATAACTATTCAAAATTATGAATAAAAATAAGATGAATTATGCAATATTTGCGATTGTTTTATATGAATTATTTGGGAGTTTATACTTAAAAAGGCAATTTTGTAAAGATTGTAATAAAGCACATATAGAGTAAACATCCTCTAAAGCACTGGTACATATGGGTTTCGAAGGTTAATGTGATAATTTTGCAAAAAAACTGTTAAATTAATATTGCAATAATTTCTGTATGTTGTATAATAGAAAACG
>NZ_ABCF01000109.1 GCF_000181495.1 Bacillus sp. SG-1 | reverse complement strand
CTTCTTGTGTTGATGTTATCAGCATGTGGAACAGCAAATCAAGAAGAGCAGAGCCAAAACAACAGCCAAAACGAAACAACAGGAAGTGAACCCCAACAAGAGACAGCCGACCCTGTTGATGACAGTGATGTGAATTATCCGCAACTGAATGATGAAATCCAGGAAAATGAACAGGCTGTCAAAATGATCACGAACATGGGTGATATCACGATAAAGTTATTTCCTGAACAGGCACCTAAAGCAGTGGAGAACTTCATTACCCACAGCAAGGATGGGTACTATGAAGGCGTCACTTTTCACCGGGTCATCAGTGACTTCATGATTCAAGGGGGAGACCCTGATGGCAACGGTACAGGCGGGGAAAGCATCTGGGGCGAGCCTTTTGAAGATGAGTTTTCAAAAGAACTTCTGAATATACGGGGCGCGCTTTCCATGGCAAATGCAGGAGCCAACACGAACGGGAGCCAGTTCTTCATCGTGCAAAACTCCGCAATCGACCCTGGGTTAGAGGAGAAGATGGCTGCAGCGGGCTTCGGTAAGAAAGCCATTGAAATCTATATGGAGCGTGGCGGAACTCCACACCTTGATAACCGTCATACGGTGTTTGGACAAGTCATTGAGGGAATGGATGTTGTGGACGCAATTGCGGCAGTAGAAACAGGTGCGAATGATAAACCTGTTGAAGATGTTGTCATTGAAAAAATAGAAATCATTAAAGAATAAGAATGCATTCAGGCAGCTGTTTCCGTTGGGGCAGCTGCTTTTGTGTGTATTTAAGAGGCTCTTTTCGTAAACTTTGTTGCTATTTAATACAAACTTTTAAAAATATCTACTTAATTAACCAGAAATAGCCTGATAAACAAGAAAGAAAAGAGCTAACTCACCTTTTAAGAGAAAAAAGCCCTTGTCTCCAAGGGGAAAATCCGGATTTTTGGATTTTTCCGAGAGCAACAATATATACGAAAACAGCGATTTAAGAATATAAAATGTACTTCTAAGGATAATTTGCAACTGTGTTTTCCACGCCTAGTCTCAGCTCCCGGAGTTACGTCTCAGCTCAAATATAACCCAACTTCTCGGAACAAATAACCCGAAGCGGGATAAAGGGTAGATCGCCAGTTTTATCTTGGACATGCCTGTCTAGGGTGAACAGTGTACGTGCAATATTGTTCTGGATTTGGACATGGTTTTGTCCCGGCGTAATTGATATAATGGCTACAGCTTGAGAAGTTGAAAGGAGATCATTATGCTTAGCGCATTTATCTTAAATCTGTTTCTATATTTTCCGGAAGATAAAACAGAATATATCCCTGCTGCCTTCTGGATGATTGTATTTGGTACAGCAGCCGTCCTGACCTTCCGCTGGATTAATAAAATCTCGAAAAAAGAGGAAGAAAAGACAAAGCAGGCTGAAGAAGAAGCACGGAAAGCTGCTGAAGAGAACCGTCGTTAAGGAGAGTTCTTTAGGAGGACTCTGGATATTGATAGAAACCAAAAGTTGTTGGCCTATCAAAAATAGATCATGAAGAGCTGTTAGTAAATGCATTGCCATCATGGCAGCCGGGTTGGCTAGTTCAATCAAAGAGAATATTTTCTGCCAACAAAGGCAACAATGGTATAGATGATTTTGTTGCTGGAGGAGATATCATGAATGCAAAGATAGTGACAGGACTGTTGACGTCGGCAATCCTGCTTCAAGGCTGTGCATTAGAAAACCCGAAGAAAACTGAGGTAGATCTAAAGAATGCTGTCGGCGACTCGTTAGGCAAGGCGACATTGCAGGAGATGTCTTCCGGGGTAGAGATGGACCTGGATCTTGTCGGCCTGCCGCCCGGAGTGCACGCCATACATATCCATGAAAAAGGGAAATGTGAACCGCCAGACTTTGTTTCAGCCGGAGACCACTTTAATCCAGATGATAATGAACATGGCCTTCTTCACCCGAAAGGAGCCCACGCAGGGGACCTGCCTAACTTAATTGTTGAAGATGACGGTTCTTATAAAGGGAAAATCATGGCCCCGCTGGTCACGCTCACTAAAGGAAAGACCTCTCTATTTACAAAGGAGGGAACTTCCATAGTCATCCATGAAGGGCAGGATGACGGAATGTCTCAGCCGGCAGGAGAGTCAGGAAAGAGGGTAGCCTGTGGGGAAATTACAAATGAGAAAAGCAAGGAATGACTGATGACCGGTTGGTTGTCAGTTTTTTTTTTTGTCTTTTTAGCGCGAGATTTAGTCTGATAACGCGTTAAAGTACTTGTTAAAAAGACAAGCAAGGTGAATACTTGCTTGTCAAGATAGTGCCGTTTTCAGTCTCTCCAGTCCGTCTTTTAGTGTTTCCCTCGTGCAAGCGATGTTCATCCTGAAGTAACCTTCGCCGTCTTCGCCAAATTTACTGCCAGGCTCAAGGGCGAGTTTGCCTTTGTCCAGAAGCAGTTTCTCTAATTCTTTCTCGGATTTCCCCAGTTTGCGGAAGTCTATCCATAACAGATAGGTCGCTTCCGGGTCCATCACAGACAAATCAGGCAGTTCCTTTTTGATAAATGATTGTACCTCTTTAATGTTACCCTGCAGATAGGCCAGCAGACTGTCCAGCCATTCACCACCGTGCCTGTAGGCGGCTTCCATTCCAAGCACGCCGAATGTATTCAGTGTGAATATACCTTGTTTGTGCTGCTCTTCCACTATTTTTTCACGATATTTCTGGTTGGGTATAATCATAGCTGATGCTTGCAGGCCTGCAATATTGAATGTTTTACTTGGCGCAACAAGAGTAAAAATAAAATCTTCATATTCTTTTTTAATGGAAGAAATCGGGATATGCTTATTCGGTTTATGTACAAGATCAGCATGAATTTCATCCGAAACGATCAGTACATTATATTTTTGGCAGAGTTCCGCTATCTTGATCAACTCTTCCTTATTCCATACCCTTCCACCCGGATTGTGGGGATTGCAGAGCAAGAAAAGTTTCACTCCCTGCTTTAAGGCGTCTTCGAACGCAGCATAGTCAAATGTGTATTGTCCCTCTTTCACTTCCATGGGACACTTTTTTGCCACGCGTTCATTTTTTTCGGCAAGGCTGAAGAATGGTGTATAGACAGGAGAATGCATGAGAATGCTGTCTCCTTTTTCCGTAAAAGTCGTAATAATCGTGGAAATGGCGGGCACTATACCGGAGCTGTAGACCAGCCAGCTTTTTCTGATTTCCCATTCATGGCGTTCTTTCATCCAGCCGCTGACTGCTTCGCCTAATGAATCTCCTGTAAATGTATAACCGAATACGCCGTGCGACAGGCGGTCATTCAAGCTGTCAATGACTTGGGGAGGGGGAGGGAAATCCATATCCGCAACCCACATCGGAAGCACATCATCCCTTCCGAATACTGTTTTGGTCATATCCCATTTTACAGACGATGTTCCTTTGCGGTCTGGGGAAACGTCAAAATTATACACCTTATCACATCCTTTTTTGGAATAGTAGATACTTAATAATATGTTAAATTATGAGAGCGAAAGATGAAAAATATCTGCTTATGAGTCAAAGTGAAAAAATGAGTATGTGAGAAAAACTTATTGCTTTTGATATATAAGGCTGATTTCCGCTCCAGGTGCGTGACTCCGCGGGGCGGGCGGTGAACTAAAAAGCGGAAGCGGCCGTTCAGTGACGTACAGATTGTAGGGCTCTTGCATGAGATAAAGGAATCACGAAGAGCGGTAGCGATTCGATGATGACTTATCGCAAGGAGAGAGACCGAAATCTGCTAGTCGCTGGCCGCTGGAGCTGGATTGGCCTCCTCGGCTGCGCCTGCGGGGTCTCACCTGTCCCGCTAATCCCGCAGGAGGTCACGCACCTTCCGCTACAAATCAACATATTTTCAAAATTAGTATGGATACTAAAAAACCGAAACCATCAATTTATCTGACGTATCCAAGCACTTCTGCAAATGAATTTATTTTTTATTAAGACTTTTACCAATGGCATGGGCACTATGGATTGCATGCCAACGCTAATCACTGGATTAGAAGGCCTTCGAAAGCTGAAAGTCGACTCCTTTCAACTTTTTGATCAGCCTTTCATTAGTGTAGCTGTAGGGCTACCAGAAACATTTAGTAACTGTTCTTATGTCCTGCTTGTTTTAATAAAGGAATAGAAGAGGGCGATACTTTCAAAAGCATCATCAGGATAAAATAGTCATTCAGTAAAAGGATGTCCGCTTGGAAAAAGCATTTTTCCGGGCGAACATCCTTTTTGTGTTGGCTTCAAGTAACCGGCAGTGTGTTGGAGATTGGTTTCTGGGTACTGGTTTTAACCTTTTCTTCCTCAAATTGCTGTTCTGTGAAGGAGCGGATATGGTCGTAAACATCTTGCGGCCTTTCTTCAGGGACGAGATGACCGGTGTTTTCAAGGACAAGCAGTTTGGAATTGGGGAGGTCCTTATTAAGCCTTTTGCCGATATGCAAGGGAACGACGCGGTCATGTCTTCCCCAAATCAGAAGGCATGGTGTTTGGATCTTATGCAGGTCCTGCTGGATCAAGTCTCCTTCACGGTGGCGGATCATTCTTGTAAGTGCCCGGAAAATATCATCATCGAGGAATGGCTTCAAATACCCGAACATCATTTCATCATTGATCATTTTGGAGTCATGCACAACGTTCTCAAGGTTTTGGCGAATTCCCGACTTTGCCAGATGCATTTTTACATACAAGTGGAAAAATGGAATATAACTCAGCATGGTAATCGGCCAATTCATTCTTTTCAGGTAACCAGAGCTGCAAAGGAGGATGCCTTTTTCAACCAGTTCGGGTTTCTGTTTCATGACATTAAGGGCAATTTGTCCGCCCATCGAGTGGCCGATGAGTTGGATATTGTCAATCTCGAGCTTTTCCATAAGGAGGATGACAGTCTTTGCAAGATTTTCATATGAATAGATGAATTCCTTGTTCTTTCCGCTTTGTCCAAACGGCGGAAGGTCCACAGATATGACATTGTACTGTTCTTTCAGCAGCGGGGTCAGGTGACGGAAACTGAAAGTAGATGAAAGAAATCCATGAAGCAGCACGAAGGTTTCCTGGGCAGACGGGTGACGGTGGTATTCATAAAAAACCTCAGCGCCATTAACGGTTGCCTTATAAGTAATATCGTTCATTTTACTCTCACTCCTGATAAGAATACGTACTTGTATTCTACCCTGCGAGAGTAAAAAAACACCATGAATTCACATTATTGAAGGACATTGGTTGAGGAGCCGGAAATGAAGGGAGTTTTGCGTAACGGGGGTATAAGCGAATATAGATGGTTTCTTGGGCATTGCTGAAAGTTATCGGCATCTAGAGAACAAAAAAATAGGACGATATGTAAAATACCGTCCACAATGAAAACAAAAGGGGGAATACTTAGAAAGCTTACTAAAAGCATTGCCCCTCCAGGTGAATTTTATACATGTTTCAGAAAAAATTATTCTACAGTCGGTCCGTATTTGATTTCGTAGAGCATCTGCATCACCCGTAAGAAATCTTCTTCGGAGAATTCCTTCGCTTTGCGCAGAATCAATTTGGCTTTCTTTGTGCCCATTTCGCTGATCAGCTGCTGAATTTCCTGATCCACTCCCTGTTGGTGGCTTTCCAGAGATTCTCTTTCCAGCATTTCAGAAGCCGGAACATCCAGGACAGTAGACAACTTCAAAATCGTCGGGGTGTCGGGGATTTGGCTGCCGCTTTCATATTTTTCTATTGTTGTTCTTCCGAGCCTCGCACGCATGGCTAATTCTTCTTGGCTGATATTCCGTTCTTCACGCAATAACTTTAAATTTTGTCCAAAATGAGACATATGAATCCCTCCATCAAATTAACCTTCTATACCATTATAGTACCATTCAATCACCATAATAAGTCACGAAATCCTTGAACAAAATGTGAGAATAGTTGCACTTTAGTGCTTCACCGCAGAAAAAGGGACAGTCCCTCTTAACGCTTTAACGCGTTAATCAACGATAGGGGACTGTCCCTTTTGATGCTTTAGTGTGTTAAAGTATATCCAATGAATTCAGGAAGACGGCGATGATGGCAATTGGCACGATGAAGCGGATAAGGAAATACAAGGTTTCAAACAGTCCGTCTGAAATACCCGACCCTCTCTGTAATTCTTCTTTCACTGCTGACTTTTTCAATACATAGGCCGTAAAGATGCTAATTAGAAGAGCGCCTAGCGGCAGTCCGATATTGCTGGTAATGAAGTCAGCGAAATCAAAGAAAGATTTTCCGGCAATCTGAAAGTCAGTCAATACCCCAAATGATAAAGCACTTGGAATCCCGACTACGAATACGAGGATTCCTGCAAACCAGGCATTTCTCCCCCGCTTTTGCGGGTTTCCTTTTTCCATGACGGCTACGATGATTTCAAGGATTGAAAAAGCCGAAGTCAAGGTAGCGAAGAGGAGCAGGACCAGGAAGATGGTCAAAAACACTCCGCCAAAGGCGAGCTCATTAAACACAGCCGGAATGACCACAAAAACAAGTCCGGGACCGACATCCGGCTGAAATCCAAGGGCAAACACAGAAGGGAAGATCACCAGGCCTGCCAGTAAGGAGATAAAGATGTTCAATCCTGCCACACTGAAAGCTGAATTTGGCATATTTTCTGTTTGAGGCAAATAGGAAGAATACGTCACCATAACAGAAAGACCTACGCTTAGGGCGAAAAAGGCTTGTCCAAGTGCAAGCAAGGCGGTATCAGC
This sequence comes from Bacillus sp. SG-1, assembly GCF_000181495.1. GTDB lineage: Bacteria > Bacillota > Bacilli > Bacillales > Bacillaceae_B > Rossellomorea. Next base: position 498 of record NZ_ABCF01000109.1, on the reverse strand, counting down.
CGTAAGGTAGCTCCAGTCGGGCTGCAGCAAAAACCGGACTCCTGCCATGCTGCCTTCCAATGTCAAGGAACGTACCACAAGAACCAGGAATAGAACAAACAGGGCAGGCATCATGAATTTGCTTGCGCGTTCGATCCCTGCTTTGATCCCTCCTTTTACGACCGTAATGGTCATGGCGAGGAAGACGAACTGTGCCAAGAGCACTTCCCATGGACTGCTGATGATTTCTTCAAATAATGCACCATACTCTGCTTGTGACATTCCGGTCAGACCGCCTGATAGACTCCTCACCAGGTAGGATACAATCCAGCCTCCCACGACACTGTAGAATGATAAAATAACAAATGAGATGAAGGTTCCGAAATAGCCGACCAACTGCCAGAGAGAAGAGGGAGCAAGGTTTCGGTAAGATGTGACGGCATCGCCTCCTCCTCTTCTGCCAATGACAAATTCAGCGAGCAGGATCGGGGTACCGATTAGTATAGTAAATAGGATAAA
>NZ_ABCF01000110.1 GCF_000181495.1 Bacillus sp. SG-1 | reverse complement strand
GGGTACCGATTACACTGCAAACATTCTTCTGTGTTCTTGCCGGATTAATCCTCGGCAGCAGGCTTGGAGCCATCTCCATGACTGTGTATGCACTAGTAGGACTTATCGGCGCACCAGTTTTTGCTCAGTTTTCTGGGGGACCAGGAATTATTTTTAAATCAACATTTGGATTCATTCTTTCTTACATTCTAGCAGCCTATGTCGTTGGAAAAATCGCTGAAAAAAATCCCACCAAAAAAGGCTTCATCATTGCTGCTTTAGTCGGGATGGCAGTCAACTATGTATTCGGAACCAACTGGATGTATGCCGCGCTTAAATTATGGGCGGAGGCTCCTGAAGGATTCTCTTATGGAATGGCTTGGGCCTGGATGCTTGCTCCACTGCCAAAGGACATTATCTTATCAGTATTTGCAGGAGCCGTGGCACCACGTTTCCTTACCGCTATTCGTAAAAACAGCCCCACACTGAATAGAAAAGCTGCATAATTCTTCTCATCCGGAAATCTTTTTTTCCGGATTTTTTGTTAGAGTTCCGCTTTAACACTTTAAACCACTAAGAGGGACAGTCCCTCTTAGTGCGGTGAAGCACTGAAGCATCGTGAGGAATCAAAGGTCTATCGTCTATTTTTGGACACCTATCATCGGATTTGGCGTTTCTATCGACGACTTCAGGAGTTCTATCAACGACTTTGCCCTTTCTATCGACTTTTCGACAAATTCCGGGATGCGCCTGGCACTTGTCGAGTAAGCCATACAACGAAAAAAGCACCACGCCTATCCAGAGCGTGGTGCTTTCTGTTAAATCCTATTAATAAACGCCGACTGCGTCAAACGCTGCGTTGACATTTGCTACTTCAGAGCTGCCAGCACCGTACAGGTCCGTTGCTGATTGGACTGCCGTTGCACGCAGGTGACTGTAGTTAGAAGATGGTGTCAGGTATTGAGTCAGTGCACGGTAGTAGATGGCACCCATTTTGGTTTTTCCGATACCTGTTACTGTTACTCCGTAGTGTGTTCCGCCTTCACTTAATAGATAGGCAGCCTTGTTTCCGATTCCGCTGTTGATGTGAACGCCGCCATTATCTCCCGTCCCTGTGTAACGAACAGAGTAGTGGTCAGGATCCTTCTGCATTGTCGGATCTTCCATCGACCTTAATGCGTCCCCGCTTACATTAGGGGTATAGATGTCTTCTCCCACCAACCAGTCAGGACTATTATTCGCATGGTGTTCAACCAACGTTCCGAAAATATCTGACATAGATTCGTTGATGGCTCCCGATTCATTTTGATAGATCAGGTCAGCGGAAGTATCGGTTACCGCATGTGTCAGCTCATGGGCCACTACATCCAGGGCCCCTGAAAGTGGAATAAACGTTGTACCGTCTCCATCACCGTAGACCATTTGCTGTCCGTTCCAGAATGCATTGTTATAACTGCGGCCATAGTGAACCGTTGATTGCAGGGCTGCACCATTACCGTCATAGCTGTTGCGGTTATGGACATTTTTAAAGTAATCATAGGTTTGTCCCGCATAGGCATGCGCATCTACGGCAGCACCGTCGTAGGAAGCATTCAGAACATTATCGGAATCGCCCCATAGTGATCCCGGCAGGCGCGTACGGTTCGAAGCATCGTAAGTGAATACACCGCTTCCCCTAGTATTATCCTGTAGATAGTATGTGGAAGAAGATAGGAATGTATTGATCGACTTAGTGTCCCCTAATACACCTTTCCCTGTTCCAACTGTGTTGGTCCCCGTTGTAGGCTCGCCGCCACCGCCGCCAGGTCCTCCTCCATTTCCATTTCCTTTTCCGTGATGGATTTCATTCAGCTTGGATAAAATTTCACCTGTTTCTGCATCAACAAAGTAGTTCCAGTTCCCCGGCTCAGGCGCTAGGAAATTATAGTTTACAAGATAAGCATAATTCGCTTTCCCGTCTTTTACAAATACGATCTTTTCACTCATAGGTGCATATTCATAATCCGGCTGGCTTCCGACCGTACTTACAAGGTCTTTTTCCCCGATGCTCACCGCTTCTTTTGACTTCAGTTTTTGTTCACCTTTTACTTTTTTATCAAGATCCGGCTTTGTTGCACCTGATAAAGCCGTCAGGACACCATCTTCATTAACGTGGGCTGTCACCACTGAACCGTAAACCAGAGTTCCTTTGTAAACCTGTTGAAACTTAACGTATGTAAGCCCCAGGTTGTCCTTCTTCTTTTCTTTCAACACAAAAGAAGACCTGGCGTCTCCTGTAAACTTAAATTCTTTCTTTTTGGAATTGAGATAGTTATAGACGATTGTTTCTGCATTATAGTTGGAAGGGGCTGTCAATTTACCGGAAATAAATTCTGGGGTACCTGCTTTCTCGCTCCATTTCACTTTCTCCGCTAAATCAGGAGCAGCAAAAGCTGTTGAAGATATTGCTGGACTGATCATTAATCCAGCAGTCAATCCTAAGGCCAGTACTTTCTTGTTCATCAATAACATCACTCCATTCTGATTTTTCTAACTATTTAAACTATTTATTAACTATAAAGGAATCTAGTACGTAATTAAATAGGTATATAGGACCATAAAGTATGCTATGAATTACGCATTAAGTGATTCCGAGAAAAAAACCTATTATAAAGTGGATGTCGTACCTATATTGGGCGATTCCGTCTGAAACACCACATTATAAAGTAACCACAGCGCCTATATTGGGTGATTCCGTTCCGTAGCTGCATAATCGGTATCTTACCCTCGACTTCAAGCGCACTATCCAACGCTCTGCCTATCTATCATTCGACAAATTCCGGGGGGTGCCTGTAGTCTCCCCCCTTATAATGGACATATAAGTTATCATGAAGATACGACAAATATGCATTTATGGGGGAAATAATAATGCCTAAAAAACCAAGTTCACATACAAGTGTCGAAGTTAAACTAGAAGCTGTAAAAAATGTCTTGGAGAATCATCAACCTGTAGCTGTAGTGGCAGAGGAGATGGGATTGCACAGAGACACAGTAAATAGATGGGTGAACAAGTTCAAAGAAAATGGGAAAGAGGGTTTGATGAACTCCCGTTCTATTACTAACTCAGCGTCTTCCAAGGATTTAAAAAGAATTCGCGAATTGGAGAAGAAACTTAAGGAAAAGGAACAAGAGAATGAAATCCTAAAAAAGTTCCAGGCCTTTCTCAAAGAGAACGAATAAGCAAGAAATTTGAAGCTATTTCTGCATTGAGAAAGGAATACCCAGTTATACTTTTATGCCGCGTACTTAAGGTGTCACCTAGTGGTTATTATGCCTACCTTAAGCGACCAAAGCGTTCTGCATCCTCAGAAGAAAAAGAGACATTAAAAGCAATTAAGAAAGTATATCGAGCCGAGAAAGGGACTTATGGATCTGAACGAATTTCAAAAGTTTTGAAGGCCAAGGGGCAAATTGTTAACCATAAAAGAGTAGCTAGGCTAATGAAGGAAGCCAATTTAAAGGCAGTGGTGAGACTGCCAAAGACAAATGAAGAATCAAAGGGGAAGTCAACTGGTACGGTATATCCGAACCTTCTTGAAAGAGACTTTGAGGCTCAACATCCAAACCAAAAGTGGGTAACTGATATGACTGAAGTCATCCACAGAGGTGAAAAGCTATATATTTCAGCCCTTATGGATTTGTTTAACCGAGAAATTATCGCCTTTAAAATAGGGTTAAGTCCAAACAAACAATTGATTGAAGATACTATCAAAGCTGCCAAAAAGAAAAGAAAGCTAAAGAACCTTGAAGGCGTTCTTATTCACAGTGATCAAGGAAGTGTATACCGTTCTCTTATGTACCGAAGCTTGAAGAAAGAGTTTAAATTCACCCCTAGTATGTCCCGGAAGGGTAACTGTTGGGATAATGCCGTTATAGAAAGCTTTTTCTCTCAGCTGAAGACTGAATTCCCTTGTTTCTATCCTGTAAATAAAGATTCAAATATACTTCAAATAAATTTATTAAAGTATATTAAGCGATACAACGAGAAACAAATCCACAGTAAAATTGGATTCGTTTCTCCAAAACAGTTCCTTAAAGACTATCTAAAAACGGCTTGATGTGTCGTATTTTTAAATGTCCACTTATTGGGGGTTGATTCACTGGCACGCCCCGAATGAATCCCAGTGAACAGCAAAAACCCCGCCGGCATCAGTCACGGCGGGGTTCCATTCAAGGAAGTAATTAACGTTTATTCATTTCTTCAACAAGCAATTTGTTGACCATTGGCGGGTTTGCTTGCCCTTTGGTTTTTTTCATGATTTGGCCGACCAGGAATCCAAGGGCACGGTCTTTTCCGTTCTTGAAGTCTTCGATGGATTGCGGGTTGTCATCAAGTGTTGCAGTAACGATTTTCAGAAGTTCGCCTTCGTCAGAAATTTGGACTAATCCTTTTTCTTTAACGATCTGCGCAGGATCTCCTCCATTTTCAACAAGCTCTTTGAAGACTTTTTTCGCCATTTTGGAAGACAATGTGCCATCCTGGGTCAGCTTGATCATGCCTGCAAGTCCTTCCGGTGTCATCGGCAGGTCTTCCAGCTCTTTTTGTTCTGAGTTCATGTAAGCAGACACTTCACCCATCAGCCAGTTGGACGCTTGCTTGATGTCCGCTCCGGCAGCAACCGTTGCTTCGAAGTAATCGGACATTTCCTTCGTCAATGTCAATACCATTGCGTCATACGCAGGCAGACCCATATCTTCTACATAGCGCTTCTTGCGGGCATCCGGAAGTTCAGGGATTTCCGCGCGGACGCGTTCTTTCCAGTCTTCATCGATATGAAGAAGGACAAGATCCGGCTCTGGGAAGTAACGATAGTCATCTGAACCCTCTTTTACACGCATTAGAAGCGTTTTGCCTGTCGTTTCATCAAAACGGCGTGTTTCCTGCTCGATGATTCCGCCTGATAGAAGGACTTTCTCCTGGCGCACGATTTCATGCTCAAGACCTTTACGCACAAAGTTGAAGGAGTTCAGGTTCTTCAGCTCGGCTTTGGTACCGAATTTTTCCTGGCCGATCGGGCGCAGGGAGATGTTGGCGTCACAGCGAAGTGAACCTTCTTCCATTTTACAATCTGATACACCTGTGTATTGGATGATCGACTTTAATTTTTCAAGGTAAGCATATGCTTCAGCCGGTGTACGAAGATCAGGCTCTGATACGATTTCGATCAGCGGTGTACCTTGACGGTTATAGTCAACCAGTGAATAGCCGTCGCCGGAGTGGTTCAGTTTACCGGCATCTTCTTCAAGGTGAAGACGCGTGATGCCAATGCGTTTTTTATAACCGTCTACCTCGATTTCGATCCAGCCGTTTTCACCGATTGGCTGGTCAAATTGGGAAATCTGATAAGCTTTCGGGTTGTCCGGATAGAAGTAGTTTTTACGGTCAAACTTGGTATCTGTCGCAATTTCACAGTTCAGGGCCATTGCCGCCTTCATGCCGAAGTCAATTGCTTGCTTATTGACGACAGGAAGGACGCCCGGATATCCTAAGTCGATGACGTTAGTATTCGTGTTAGGTTCAGCGCCGAAATGGTTTGGAGCTGGAGAAAACATTTTTGAATCTGTTTTAAGCTCAACGTGGACTTCAAGTCCGATAATCGTTTCAAAATTCATTGATTTCACCCCTTACAATTGTGGTTTTTGTTTATGGAAGTCTGTAGCCTGTTCATAAGCATGTGCTACGCGGTAAATTGTGCTTTCATCAAAGTGTTTACCGATGATTTGCAGTCCAAGTGGAAGCCCTTCTTTAGAGAATCCGCATGGAACCGAGATCCCTGGTACACCTGCAAGGTTGACCGGGATGGTTAAAATATCATTCGCATACATTGTAAGCGGATCGTCGATTTTTTCCCCGATTTTGAATGCCGGAGTCGGAGTCGTAGGTCCGATGATGACATCATAATTTGCAAATACATCTTCAAAGTCTTTTTTGATCAGCGTACGGGCCTGCTGAGCTTTTTTATAATACGCATCATAGTAGCCGGAACTCAATGCAAACGTTCCAAGCATGATGCGTCGTTTCACTTCATCACCAAAACCTTCTGCGCGTGTCTTTTTGTAAAGATCAAGCAGGTTTTCAGGGTTTGGCGTACGGTAGCCGTAGCGGATTCCGTCAAAACGGCTCAGGTTGGATGAAGCTTCAGATGAAGCAAGGATATAGTATGTAGCTACTCCGTATTTAGAGTGTGGCAGGGATACTTCATCCACCGTCGCTCCCATGCTTTCAAGCACTTTCAATGCTGCCATGACAGATTGGCGGGCTTCTTCGCCGACACCTTCAGCCAGATATTCTTTTGGTACAGCGATTTTTAAGCCTTTTACGTCACCAGTAAGGGCTGCAGCATAGTTTGGCACCTCAACATCCGCTGAAGTTGTGTCGTTCGCGTCTACACCTGCGATTGCTTGTAAAAGGTAGGCATTGTCTTCAACATTGCGTGTAATCGGTCCGATCTGGTCAAGTGAAGAGGCGAATGCCACAAGACCGAAACGGGAAACGCGTCCATATGTAGGCTTCAATCCAACTGTTCCTGTAAAAGCTGCCGGCTGACGGATCGATCCACCCGTATCTGAGCCGAGGGAAAATGGAACTTCTCCTGCTGCAACAGAAGCTGCCGAACCACCTGAAGAACCGCCCGGAACTGTATCCAGGTTCCATGGGTTGCTTGTTTTCTGGAAACCTGAGTTTTCCGTGGAAGATCCCATTGCAAACTCATCCATGTTCAACTTTCCGATCGTTACCGTCTCAGCTTCACGGAGCTTGTTCACTACTGTTGCATCATAAATCGGGTTGAAATTTTCAAGGATTTTACTCGCACATGTAGTACGAAGTCCTTTTGTCACAATATTATCTTTGACACCAATTGGCATACCGAACAGCAGGCCTTTTGCCTCGTCCGTCCCGATTTTATTATCCAATTCTTTTGCTTTTGTACGTGCGTTGTCTTCATCCAGCGTTAAAAATGCTTTTACTTTGCCTTCAACCGCTTCGATTCTTTTGTAAGACTCATCCACTAAGTCGCTGACAGATACTTCTTTCTTTTGCATCAGT
>NZ_ABCF01000111.1 GCF_000181495.1 Bacillus sp. SG-1 | reverse complement strand
AAAGCCAAACTTGCAGCCAATAAAATATTAAAGAAAAAACCTGAGACAAACACTTTGTCATCATAGATATTTTGAAGGTGGGCCCTTATCCCACCAAACAGTGTATCGAGAGCTGCTAATACCGCAATGGATAAGTAGTTTGAATATTCATCTGGAATCCTGATATCGGTAAGCAATCCGAGGATCACTCCTAGCAGCAACCCTAAAACGGGCAGCCACATCCTGTTAATTCCCTCCTTCTGTAACTGGCTCCATATGACGGATCCTGATGGTGTCTGTATATGCAGGAACTGTCAGGTTTTCCATTGGGGAGCCGATATTGACACTAAGGTTATCAATGAAGAAATCCTCTATTGCCCGGGAAACCTTCATCCGGTTATGGAGATCTTTAGCTTGCTTGAGATCCTTTGTCAATATCCTGATTTCAAATGGTACTGAGTTGATTGGGTATCCGTCAATTTTCGTCTCGCCATTTATATCCCTGATCACGGAAGTGTTGATAAGGCGGTGTCCGTCAATCGAAATATCCCGTGCACCGTAGCGGTTCAACTCATTGACAAGCCTCTCCAGAAGCTCAGGAGAGACAGATTTAATTTTGGCACCGAGCAGTACTTCCTCAACTGAAGGTTCTACAGTCAGTATCAATCCGGGTCCACTTTTTTCCACCAAACCGGCTTCCTCTTTGAGTTCTTCGAGAGTCTCTCTTAAAGCCTGTTCCTGGCTTGTCTGTCGTTCTGTTTCATATTTCTCCAGTTTCTCATCGACCGACTGGAGTTCCTCAAGAAGATTGGACCCGCTATCCCTTTCGTTTTCTATCGCTTCTCTTAATTCCCAAATATCCCTGGTATCCCTGATTACCGGTTCTTGAACTGTCTGGAACTGGACAGCCACCATCAATCCGATAATAAAGGTTATAAGAGTAAAGCTGACTTTATTGCCCACTCTTTCTCACCTTGCTTTCTATTTTCCCGTACTATGGGTCAATCCTGCCTTACGACTCACTGATGAGAGGCTCAAGGACCAGTGAACTTTCCTCTTTGAGGCTAAAATCAATATTTTCGTTCACTAACTGATCTTTAACTCCGCCAGTCAAATCCAATGCAGATGACATAACTTCCGGATCACCGATTGCTGTGATTTCAAAAGGGGCACTTGAAGGTACACCGTCAACCGTAATGACCGGGCCTGTACACAGGATATATGAATCATGCTTAAGCCTTTGGCCATTGATGGCAACAGCAGAAGCGCCAGCAATGTATAATTCATTGATTACTTTGAACACATGGTGTTCATGTACAATATAATTATTCACATTAGGCTCATCCGGATTGTATTGGGAGTCTGATAGTGTTACACGCACCCCTGGGCCCTGGACTTTCACTTTTCCAAGAAACATCCTGTACTTTTCAGCATCCTCTGCGAGATTGAAGTAAATCTGCTTCTCCTGGGATAATTCCTTTTCAATGTTAACGAGTTTCTGCTGTTTCTCATATACTTCTGTTTGAAGAGCAGAATTTTTTTCCTGCAGGCTGAACAGCTGACTGCGCAGCTTATCTTCCCTCTGCCACTGTCCATCTGTCAGCTGAGCCCCTTCCTTCTTTTCCGAATTGGCCAAGCTGTAAGAAAAGGCAAGGATAAATCCCAGTACCAGACAAACCAAGGAGAGGATGACATGTCTAACTTTCACTTTCATCTTCATCAACCTCTGGTTCTCCTTCCGTTTCATATTTTCTGAAAAAGGAGCCGACCTCCAAATCTATGACTCCTTTTGATGACTCGTCGAGCTGGCTGACAATAGAAGGATAATGAACCATTTTTTCGGAAAAGGTCCTGATAGAAGCACTGACTTCAAATCCGTCATTCATGTACAAGGAAACATGATACGGGTCAGTTTTCTTAGGAGACAGGACAATCTCGGAGATGGAGTTCTTAATTTCTGAAGGAAGAAGCTTAAGTTCATCGACCATTTCTTTAAGGATATTATCTTCTTTGAAGCCTATCAATATAGGTGCATCAGTTGGAAGGGCATCTAATTCCCTTGAGTCAAGCAGATCACCGTTTTCAAGGATGGGATAAAACCTGGTCTCATTAATCAAATAAGCAGCTTTTTCATACTCCTTCAAGTGAACCTTTACTGTGTTTGGAAGCTGCAGCTTTACTTCAGCACTTGAGACTTCTGGAATCTTTTCGAGTTCCTGTTCTGTTTTGGACCTATCAACGCTCCAAACATTTGCGCCCTTTTCGACGGAGATCGTCTCAAGAATAAACTCTTCGGAAACAAGGTAATTCCCTGTAACAGTAATGTCTTTCACCTGACTTAAAGAGGACTGAAAATAAACCACCGTCAGAATCAGAAGAAGAAAAAGCGATAATAAAAAAGTCAGTCTTCGATTAGCTTTTTTCTTTCGATGCTGTTTAAGTTTTGGAATTCTTTCCTCCAAGGACACAATTTTTCCCTTGTCCATACTTTTCTTTCCCCTCCAATTATCATACCGTGCAAGATAAAGGATTTTCCCTTCCCTTTATGTATAATTTTTCATATAAATGAAACGTCCTGTGATACCTGTATGAAATCAGAGCCAACGTTTATCTTTCAATACCTTTATTCTATATGAAGGGAAAAGATGATAAAAGAGGGTAGACACTTATTTTCATAATATTTTTCTATTTTTTGTATTTAGTGACCACCATATCACTCTTTAAGGTTCATTTTGCTGGTTAATACCTTCGAATCTTCCAGGAACATTTTAACAAAGGTTCTTATCCCCGGCAAAAACAAGGCCTTTCAGCGTATTCCCTATACTACTATATTTTAAACCTATTCGGGCAGCGTTCATCATAATGTCACTGAACTGTAAATTAGATTGCTGGATTTGTTACGTACATTAAATAATATCCTGTGCCGTCTCTTACGGCAATACTCTAAACACTAAGCAGAAATGGTAAGTTTTGCAGTTTTCGAGGAAAGTATTCGCCGCCCTCACGTTATACTGGTGTGGAGTTACAATATACGCTCCCGCAGCATTGTAAAAGCCTCATTGCACCTTCCATAGTCGGTCCCCATTAATAATCATCTCATCAAAAAACCGAAACACAGTATATACTGCATTTCGGTCATTAACCTAGTATCTGGCATATCGGCTGATATTTAATAGTACTCCAACGGCAAGGAGCATCAGCGTCAAGGATGAACCCCCATAACTCAGAAAGGGGAGGGTGATACCGGTAACAGGCATCAACCCTGTTACCACCCCGACATTAATCATAACCTGAATGGCTATCATCGATACTATTCCAACCGCAAGGAAACTTCCGTAAAGATCCGGAGCACCGAGGGCAATTCGTATCCCTCTCCAAAGAAGAAGAGAAAACAAAAGAAGAACAAGACTCCCGCCGATAAAACCCAATTCTTCTGCCAATATGGCAAAAATAAAATCATTTTGAGGTTCAGGCAAGTAGAAGAATTTCTGCCTGCTTTCCCCGAGCCCTAGTCCAAGAAGGCCTCCCGGACCAATCGCGTACAGTGATTGAATCATCTGAAACCCGCTCCCCAAGGGATCTTCCCAAGGGTCCATAAATGAAGTGATCCGTTTAATTCGATATGGCGCAGACAACACCAGACCTGCAAACCCAGCAAGTCCGGCGAGGCCCATCATGGCAAAATGACTGATTTTGGCGCCGGCGATAAAAACCATGACGACTGCTGTTCCAACCATGACTGTACCGGTACCCAAATCGGGCTGAAGCATAATCATACCGAAAGCCATAAAGACGAGAAACAGCGAAGGAACGAGCCCCTTCCGGAATGAAGTTATGTACTTCTGATTTTCTGACAGGTACTTCGCAAGAAAAGCAATCATCGCAAGTTTCATAAATTCAGAAGGCTGGATGGAGAAAGCTCCGACACCAATCCAGCTGCGAGAACCGTTCCTTAAAACTCCGACACCTGGAATCAAGACCAGCACCAGGAGGACAAAGCAGACGATAATGATCACTTTTCCCCATGTTCTCCATGTCCAATAATCAACATTCATGATAAAAAACATCGCCAGGACTCCCACTCCCGCAAACAGGATTTGGCGTTTTGCGAAGAAGAAGGTGTCATCAAACTTGTAATCCGCCCAGACTGCGCTTGCACTGTATACCATAATAAGTCCGATAGCAAGTAATGATAGTGTCACCACAATCAAAATAAAGTCGGGGGTTGATTTTTTCAAAGGCATTTCTAACACCTCGATAGACTTATTTGAGCCGTTTCGAGCAATCAAAACCTTTGATTTTCGCTGTCAATACATGTTGTGTTTCTTCTTATTGCTCCAAAAAAGACAAGCCCTTATTAAAGCTTATGCACCTCATCTATAAAAATGTCTCCGCGAACCTCAAAAGTGCGATATTGATCCCAGCTTGCGCACGCAGGCGACAACAGGATCACATCCCCTTCTTCTGAAATCTCGTATGCGGCAGGCACTGCTGCCTCTACATTATCGACACGTTTTACTGTTTGTATCCCTGCTTTGGCTGCCGTCTCCAAGAATTTAACTGCAGTCTCCCCAAATGTGATCAATGCTTTGACATTTTTCAAATAAGGAATCAGTTCATCGAAGCTATTTCCTCTGTCCAGCCCGCCTGCCAGCAGGATTGTCGGCTGATCAAATGCCTCCAATGCACTTTTTGCCGCTAAAACATTAGTGGCTTTTGAATCATTATAAAATGACCTTCCATTCAGTGTCCTTACGAACTGTGTCCGATGCTTAACACCGGTAAATGTTTTAAGTACCTCCTGGATAGCCTCATTAGAAACACCGCTCAATTTAGCTGCAATCACAGCGCAGAGAATGTTTTCAAGGTTATGTTTTCCAGGCAGAGCGATCAATGATGTTTCCATGATTTTATCATCATCATAATAAATGGCTCCATCCTTGATACTGGCCCCTTTTTCCAAAGGCCTTCTGGTTGAAAAATAAATTTTTTGTGCTTTGGAAAAACTTAAAAGTTCAGCAAGTTCCGGCTGATCGGCATTGATGACCAGGTAGTCATCTTTCGTTTGGTTCGCTGTTATATTTGCTTTCGCTTTGGCATAGTCTTCAATTGAACCATGGTAATCAAGGTGTGCCTCGTAAAGATTTGTAAATATGCTGATTTTAGGACGAAACTCCTCAATCCCCATCAATTGGAAAGAAGAAAGTTCGATGACGATGTTATTTTCTTCTTTCGCCGTCTGTGCAACCTCCGAAGCCACTGTTCCAATATTCCCGGCAATCAAGGGCTGTTTTCCGCCTTTATCAAGCATTTCATGCACCAAGGTAGTTGTGGTCGTTTTGCCATTTGTGCCGGTGATTCCGATAAATGGAGCTTCAGACACCAAATAGGCCAGTTCCACTTCTGTGAGGACAGGAATCCCCTTTTCCAATGCTCCGCTCACCAGCGGATTATTATAAGGTATACCAGGATTCTTGACTATGTAATCAAATCCTTCATCAAGCAATTCAATCGGATGGCTGCCGCAAATTACCTTGATCCCCTGTTGAAGAAGTCCTTGTGCTTCCGGATTATCAGAGAAAGGCTTCCGGTCGTTCACTGTTACGAATGCATCTAATTTATGCAGCAGCGAGGCTGCACTGACCCCGCTTTTTGCCAATCCCAATACTAGTACTTTTTTATGTTTGAATTTAAGTGTTGTTTTCAATTATATCCACACCTCAATATAAATTCCTAATACTGCACACAGAAGCCCGACAGTCCAGAAAGTCACAACGACTCTCCATTCTGACCAGCCGACAAGCTCATAATGATGATGAAGCGGGCTCATTCTGAATACCCTTTTTCCTGTCGTTTTAAAAGAAATGACCTGTATGATGACAGATAACGTTTCAATGACAAAAACCCCGCCGATCAAAACCAGCAGAATTTCAAGCTTGGTAAGGATTGCAATAGCAGCTATTGCCCCTCCAAGAGCAAGCGATCCCGTATCTCCCATAAATACCTTTGCTGGATGTGCATTAAAGACAAGGAAGCCAAGTACGGCCCCTACAACCGCTACAGCAAAGATGGAAACATCATACTGAGATTGATTCCAGGCCAGCACGGCGAGAGCACCAAATGCAATGGCTGAAGTTCCGGACACAAGACCGTCCAGTCCATCTGTCAAGTTAACGGCATTTGAAAATCCGACAAGCCAAAAGATAATGAACAACACATAAAACCATCCCAAGTCAACACTGATATCTGTCAACGGAATGGAAACAGTTGTAGCAAAATCATTTAGTTGATAAATATAAAAGAAGACAGCTGAGATGAGAATCTGCCCGGCTAATTTTTGTTTAGATGTCAAACCGAGGTTTCTCTTCATGACTACTTTGATAAAGTCATCAAGAAAACCTAGAATACCAAATCCGACTGTCACCAAAAGCAGCAAAAAGGTTTCAGCG
>NZ_ABCF01000112.1 GCF_000181495.1 Bacillus sp. SG-1 | reverse complement strand
GCCCTTTTAGCTAATCTCTTAAGCTGTCTGTCTGACATTGGAATGTCCACAGCAAGAATGATCATGATCGATCCGTCAGGCAGCTTTTCGCCGGTCGGTTCCAACTCCCGATCAAGGAACTTGTTTTCTTCTCTTCTTCCAAAATTGGTCTGCACTAAACTGGCAACTGTAAAGGTTTCACCTTCAGCTTCAATAAGCCTTGACGATGTACCGATTCCACCTTTATAACCAAGACACATTGTTCCCGCCCCTGCTCCTATTGCACCATTTTGAGAAGGTGAGCTGCTTGCAGCTTTGATTGCTTCTTCTGCATGAGAAGGTTGAACCGCTTGCAGTCTGACTGAATTCAGGAAACTATCATTGCACTCACCTACGACAATGTTAATGGAACCAGTTGTTTCACCTATTTCAGGCGTTTGGCCCATCATGTACTGAAGTGCCCCCTGCCAAACATTTCCCACTGAAAAAGTGTTCGTCAGCATGATCGGAGATTCTAAGAGGCCCAGTTCATCAATTTGGATAAGGCCGGTAGTTTTGCCAAAACCATTTATAACATAGCTTGCACTGCGTACCTTTTGGCGGTATAGGTTTTGGCCATGCGGCAAGACAGCTGTTACACCAGTTTGTACTTTTTCGCCATTCTCCTTGTCTTCAGACAGAGTGACATGCCCAACCTTTACACCTTTTACATCCGTAATGCAATTGTTATGTCCCTTGGGTAGTTTGCCTATTGAAAATAGCGTATTCATCCCTTCACCTCTTTATACCACTCCTATTTCTTTCCATCTTCCTACTTTAGGCCAATTAATTCAAGCTTTTTCCTAAGAATTAACTAATATTTGAATAGATAAAGAAGATCTCTGCCAAAGCAGGCAGAGATCCCCTTACATTCTATGCAGATCGAATCTGATTCCCGATATCAGGAATTATTGTTTCCGCTGCGGTTGCCGCCTTTTTCTCCGATGTCTTGGTAGAACTCTTTGTCGTGATTTCGGCTGGTTGCTTCGCCGCCTTTTTCACCAATCTCCTGATAGAATTCCTTGTCATGGTTACGGCTTGTTGCCTCGCCGCCCTTTTCACCAATTTCCTGGTAGAATTCCTTGTCATGATTGCGGCTTGTTGTTTCTCCGCCTTTTTCTCCGATTTCTTGATAGAATTCTTTGTCATGACTTTGACTTGTTGCTTCGCCGCCCTTTTCACCAATTTCCTGGTAGAATTCCTTATCATGGTTGCGGCTTGTTGCTTTTCCGCCCATACGTCCTGCTTCTTCTCTTGACATCTTACCGTTATTGTTATTATTGTTTTGGTTGTTTGCCATTCTAAACACACTCCTTCAAAAGTTTAGTATTTAGCTTTAAGAAGCTTATAGTAGAAATATATATCCTTCATAAGGTGCAATAAACAAAAAAAGTCGAAAATCATCGAATTTCATGATATTACCATCTGGTGACAGGGCATTCAAATTCTATGTATCTAAATTCGTCTTGCATATGCGAGCGGTGTGTGGAATTTCTTGGCTGCCAACCTATGACACCTGCGCTCTGGCTTCGGGGTACTTCATTTCCTGCTTTCTCTCTCTATGACACACCGCGCTTCAACTTCGCGGTACTTCATTTTCTTCTTCCTCTCGCAATGACACACCGTGCTTCGACTTCGCGGTACTTCATTCCCTTCTTCCTCTCGCAATGACAACCGCGCGTCATATTGAACAGAAAAAGCCAACCGTAAACGATTGGCCTTTCATTCTTAGTTTTCTATTCCACCATTTGAGACTGTACATAGTGATAAAGAAGTTTTTCTGTATTGTATAAAGAGGATTCATGTGTTCTTTCATATGCATGTGAAGCATCGATTCCTGCCCCGACGAGTCCATGAATGATATCATGTCCTGCACGGATGGCTGCTGAGGCATCAGAACCATAAAACGGATAGATGTCCACCTTGTAGTCAATTCCATTCTCTTTTGAAAGTTCCACCAAATGCTTTCTCAACCCTAAATGATAAGGACCGCTTGAATCTTTGGCACAGATGGAAACAGTATATTCATCAGAGGATTGTCCGTCTCCCAGCGCTCCCATATCCACTGCCAGGTACTCTACTGTCTCAGGGGTAATATTCGAGTTTCCGCCGTAGCCGATCTCCTCATTATTGGAAATAAGAAAATGGGTTGTGTACGGCAGCGTCTTGCCTTCTTCTTTAATTTTTTTGATCAGCTGAAGCAGCATTCCGACACTTGCTTTATCATCCAGATGCCTTGATTTAATATAACCGCTGTCCGTGATTTCCGCACGAGGGTCGAAAGAGACAAAATCTCCCACTTCAATCCCAAGCTCCCTTACTTCGCCTGGGTTTGAAACTCTCGCATCAATACGGATTTCGATATTGGCATCGTCACGCTTAGCTTCTCCTGCATTTTTATAAACATGGACAGATGTCTGATGCATCAAAATCGTTCCAGTATAGGTTTTTCCAGAAGAAGTTTCAATCGTACAATATTCTCCTTCTACAGCATTCCAGCGGAAGCCGCCAATCATGGAAAGCTTTAATCGTCCGTCAGCTTTAATGTCTTTTACCATTGCCCCCAATGTATCCACATGGGCAGTCAGCATACGGTGCCTGCTGTCATCTTCTCCCGGTATGGTCACAATCAGGCCGCCTTTTCTGTTTCTGTACATCTCGTAACCCGTCTCTTTTAGATAGTCCTCGACGAAGGATATGATTGTATTCGTATTCCCGGAAGGACTTGGGATACTAACGAGCTGTTTGATAAGTTCCATTGTATTCTTTGTGTTTGGATATGTAGTCATTTTGTCATTCTCCTTTCCCCTTTTGTTTCATTATAGCCTAAAAGGGCAGCCGGATAAATCTCAAGGTCCTCAACGCTGCAGCTCACATTTACCTGGGGATTTATGATAATTTGGGCATTAACATAGAGGAAAGTTTTGAATGAACTAACCAGAGAAGCCGCCAATGCTATTTTTTCGAATAAAAAAAATATTGTACCAAGAGAAACCTGAATCCCCCCTCATTTATTTGCAATAATTGAAGGAGTTTGACCTTTTGAATCGAAGTTTGTATAAGAGACACCACTGTTTAAATATCAGGAGGGAAAACATGGGAGAAAATAAGCAAACGAACATTTTTGAAAAGGATATACATACCGACTTTTTAGAGAAAATGACCTATGGGGATTACCTGCAATTGGACTCGCTTCTTTCAAGCCAAAAGAGACTATCAGGACACCATGACGAGATGTTATTTATCATCATTCACCAGGTAAGTGAGTTATGGATGAAGTTGATATTGCACGAGCTTGAAGCCAGTATCAACCTTATCCAAAAAGGAGAGCTCTCCCCTGCTTTTAAAATGTTGGCGAGGGTATCAAAGATACAATCACAAATCATCCAAGCATGGGATGTCCTGTCCACTTTAACTCCAGCGGAATATATGGAATTCAGGGAAAAGCTCGGTCAGGCATCGGGGTTCCAGTCCTATCAATACCGTATGATCGAGTTCATGCTTGGCTACAAAACGAAACATGTGCTTGAAATCTATAAAAAGGATGAGCATCTTCATCAGCAGCTGCTGGAAGCATACCAAAAGCCAAGCATATATGACGCCTCTATCCTCGCACTATCCAGGGCCGGTTTGAATATTCCAGATGAAGTGTTGAACAGGGATTTTACTACTGCCTATGAATACCATCAGTCTGTTGAAGAAGCCTGGATTTCTGTATATAAGGATGTTGAAAAATACTGGGATCTTTACGAACTTGCAGAAAAACTCATAGATATAGAAGACTGGCTTCAACAATGGAGATTCAGGCACATGAAAACAGTCGAGAGAATCATTGGACATAAGAAAGGCACTGGAGGTTCTTCAGGTGTAGGTTATCTAAAGAAGGTCCTCGATCACAGATTCTTTCCAGAGCTTTGGGATGTCCGAACAAAATTATAAACACACACTGCTCCAGCTCAGACACCAGAAACCCGAAGAGATTATCTCTCTTCGGGTTTCTCTATGAACCTTATAAAAAGTCTGTTTTCTTATAGATTGTTGCTTTCAGAAAAATCCCACGTGCCGGATTCCTCCCCCTAGGTACAAGGTTTTTTCTCTCTGAACAGTGAGAGTAGCTCTTTTCTTTCTTGCATACCTGGATATTTCAAAAAAAACAGATTAAATAGCAACAAAGTTTAAGAAAAGAGCCTATAAAACAGAAAAGAGCACTGCTAATGAAGCAGTGCTCTTTACGGTATGATCTGAGAGGGATTCGAACCCCCGACCCCATCCCTGTCAAGGATGTATTCTCCCGCTGAACTATCAGATCAAGATAGTAAATGTTTTCAGTTACATATTCTATTATAAGAAATATTAACGGTTTGTCAATACTCCGGTGAACTTTTTTATGAGATCACGAATAAAAGAACGGATGTTCGTATAGAATGTTACTACTTTCATTCTACAAAAAGGAGAGCCACTTATGGAAAAGAACCTAAGAAAAGCCTGGCAAAACAGAACTCCTGTTACGATCATTTATAAAAATGAGCAAGATGTATTCACCAAACGAACCATTCTCATTACTAAAATAGAAAATGAATATATCCATGCTTATTGCTATTTACGACAACAATTCAGGACCTTCCGTATGCATAATATCCTTTCTGCCTTACCTGCAACTATTTATTACGGACAACATCTATCATATTTATGAAAATCCCGGCAAAAAATTGCCGGGACCAATGGTTATCCTATGATTTCCTCTTCGTCATGGGCCTTGATTTCTTCGTCTGTGAATTGTTCTTCCTCATCACGGAGTCGGTGGGCAATCCTCGATGCTGCATTCGCAGCAATGCTTGCCACCATATCATCAAGGAAAGTATGGACACCTTTTCCATTTTTAGTATCCAGCTCCCGGATAATCCCTATTTTATTTTTATCAAGGTGGCCAAAAGTTGTTACCGCGATACTACCATAACCAAGGGCTGCACCGAGGGCAATCGTTTCGTCAACACCAAACAAGCCTTCATCTGTTTCCACAATCGACTGAAGCGGTTCGGAAAGCTGTTTATTCTCAGCAAGGATATCCAGTTCAACCCCTACGAGGATTGCATGTTGAATTTCCCTTTTAAGCAGGACCTTCTCAACACTTTCTATACACTCCGCCATTTCGAGTTCAGGATGGTAAGGGTATTGCATTTGAAAGACGATATCAGCTATATCTTCTACTGAAACTCCCCTTTCCTCAAGTTTCTGTTTAGCGGCATATGTAACATCTTTGGAATGTATGATTTTAGACATTTTATCCCTCCTATATTTACAGAGCTTTTTTCACATTATACGGATAATTCGCTCAATATGAAACTAATACCTCTTCTACTTTTCTCAAGAATGACAGTCTTAAAACCTCTCTGCTTAAATCAGTGATTGTGAGCGGTTGCAGGGATTTTGGAATTCAATTATGGTACAATCTGTTTTGGTAGGCTTTTCACCATGCTTGAAAGGCCAATTTTGAACCATGACTATTTAAACATTGGAGGTATATGAATGTCTGCTTCTAGAGGAACAATCAATGAAATCAGCCTCTTCAGTAAAGAACTGAATGAAGAAATAACTATGCTTGTTTATTTACCCCCCTCCTATTCACCCTTATATAAGTATTCTTTAGTAATCTGCCAGGATGGAAGGGATTATTTTCAATTGGGCAGAATCCCTCGGGTTGCTGATGAATTAATCGGCAATCAAGAAATTGAGAATATGATCATTGTCGGTATTCCTTACAAGGATGTTCATGACCGCAGAAGAAAATATCATCCCGATGGTGAACAAAATGCTGCTTATATCCGCTTCTTAGCGCATGAATTGGTGCCTTATCTGGATGAAGAATACCCAGTCTATCACATGGGGATGGGAAGGGCTTTGATTGGTGATTCCCTTGGTGCCTCTGTTTCTTTGATGACCGCTTTAAAGTATCCAAATATGTTTGGAAAGGTCATTCTGCAATCACCTTTTGTGAATGAGAAAGTAATCGAAGCAGTAAAACGTAATCGACAGCCTCATCTCCTGAACATCTACCATATCATCGGTAAAGGGGAGACGGAAGTTAAAACGACCAATGGGGAAACAGCTGACTTCCTTACTCCAAACAGAGAGCTTCATGAATTATTTGAGAAAGAAAACTTCACCACTTTTTACGATGAATTTGATGGCGATCATACTTGGAAGTACTGGCAGCCTGACTTGAAACGTGCCTTAAAGCATATGTTCTCATAGGACGTTAAAAAATATGGCATAATAACGGCGAAGCACAAGAATGATATCTCATTGATTTTTGTCTCATTCGAAAGAAACCCTCGGGTTTCTTTCGCTTTTCAGCTCTGCTGAAAAGTAGCCG
>NZ_ABCF01000113.1 GCF_000181495.1 Bacillus sp. SG-1 | reverse complement strand
CAATTCAGGAAAAAACCTTCCGTGCAGGCGAAAAAGTCGCTAAAGCTCAAATCGACAACCGTAGAATGCAGTATCTTTATGCTAATGGCGATATGCATGTTTTCATGGACACAGATTCTTATGAGCAAATTGAGCTGAACTCAGCTCAAATCGAATATGAACTAAAGTTTTTGAAAGAAAACATGGAAGTTCAAATTATGATGTACCATGGTGAAACTCTTGGTGTAGAATTGCCAAATTCAGTACAATTGACTGTTACTGAAACTGAACCAGGTATCAAAGGTGATACGGCTTCCGGCGGTTCCAAACCGGCAACAGTAGAAACCGGCCTGGTTGTAAACGTACCTTTCTTCGTAAACGAAGGAGACGTTTTAGTTATCAATACGACTGATGGTTCTTATGTATCTCGTGCGTAGGTTCGAATGATTAGAAAGCAAGCTGGAGGGCATTAATTGTCCTTCAGCTTTTTTATGTTGAGGGATTTTAGTACGTTAAAGCGCTAAGAGGGACTGTCCCTCTTAGCGCTTTAATGTATTAAAATTAAGTTTTATTCCACTGCAATCCCCACAATGAAGTCATATTCTTCTATTCTCCGAATACATTTTAATATCAAAAGGCATGTACCAATCAAAGGAGTAGTTTGAACAGCAAAATGAGGAGGAGGGAATATGGAAGAAATCCTATCAATCGTTCCAACAGCTATCGCAGAAAAAATCATTGCAATGCCAACCCATATTCAGCCGCTGATTGAAGAAATCAGAATCAGGATAGACAGACCGCTGGAAGTGACGGCCAGGGGTATACCATATTTTCTTCCCTATGTTGTAACTAAGAAAGATGGGGAACAACTGATCAATAAGCTTGCGAATCATTCGTTCTACACCTTGGAAGAAGAATTGAAACGAGGATACATCACAATTGAAGGCGGCCACCGGGTTGGGCTTGCCGGAAAGGTGATTCTCGACGGGGGAAAGGTGAAGGCGATCAGGCATTTGGCTTCATTCAATATCAGGGTTGCGCGCGAAGCCATTGGCATAGCCGCACCATTGATTCCGAGCCTCTACAAAAACCGCTGGAAGCATACCATGATCATCGGTGCACCTCAGACAGGTAAAACGACGATGTTAAGGGACATCGCGAGGATCGTTTCGACCGGCTTTCCTGAGGAGAGTATTCCGATTCCGCCCTATAAGGTAGGGATAGTGGATGAACGGTCTGAAATTGCCGGCTGTGTGCATGGAGTGCCTCAGCTTCAATTCGGACCTCGGATTGATGTGCTCGATGCGTGTCCCAAAGCAGAAGGGATGATGATGCTGATCCGCTCCATGAGCCCGGATGTGATCATCGTTGACGAAATCGGGCGCCGGGAAGATGGCCAAGCTATCCTGGAAGCGGTGAATGCGGGTATTACCCTTATAATGACCACCCATGGGCACTCGTTAGAAGAGATTTCAAAGCGTCCTTATCTTAAAGAAATTATTGAAATGAATGTAATAGAGAGATTTATTGAACTATCCAGAGGGGACAATCCGGGACTGATTAAGGATATCAAAAATCAGGCGGGGGCTTCACTGCTGGAAAAAGCGAGTGTGACGTAAATGATTAAAATCATCGGGGCTGTTTTTATCATCCTATCCACCTCCTGGGCCGGATTTGAAGCATCCAGGCATTTAAGTGAAAGGCCGCGTCAGTTAAGGATACTGAAATCAGCCTTACAGTCATTGGAGGCCGAAATTATGTATGGCCATACACCTCTGCATGAAGCGGCACGCAAGCTTTCCAAACAACTTCAGCGTCCGGTTGCCTGGTTCTTTGAAGTGTTCGCCAAGAAAATCACCACCGAAGAAACAACTGTAAGTGAAGCTTGGGAAGCCAGTCTGAAAGAGGTTTGGAAGATGACTGCCTTTAAGTCAAGAGAATATGAAATCCTTACTCAGTTCGGTGAGAGCCTGGGCAAACACGATCGGTTAACTCAGCAAAAGCATATATTACTGACCCTTACGCATTTGGAACGAGAAGAAACAGAAGCACTGGAAAAACAAAAGAGATATGAAAAAATGACGAAAAGTTTAGGATTTCTTTCAGGCCTGCTTCTCATCATTTTATTGCTGTAATGATCAGGAGGGGAAAAGATGGGAATTGATGTCGATATTATTTTTAAAATTGCCGGTGTAGGTATTGTTGTGGCTTTTCTTCACACAATCCTGGACCAAGTTGGCAAGAAAGAGTATGCACAGTGGGTTACGCTGTTCGGCTTTATTTACATTTTATTTATGGTCGCTTCAATCGTGGATGACTTGTTTCAAAAAATCAAATCAGTGTTTCTGTTCCAAGGGTGAGAGGGGGAATAGGCCATTGAAATCATACAAGTAGTCGGAATTGCCCTTGTATCGACTTTCCTCGCTTTGATCATTAAAGAGCAAAAACCTAATTTTGCTTTTTTGCTTGTTGTCTTCGTCGGCTGTGCGATTTTCTTGTTTCTCGTTGACCAGATATATGAAATCATCCGGATGATTGAAAAGCTGGCTGCAAACGCCAACATCAACATGATCTATGTGGAAACCATCCTGAAAATTATAGGGATTGCCTACATAGCAGAATTCGCCTCACATATCACAAAGGATGCGGGACAGGGGGCTCTCGCGGCAAAGGTGGAACTGGCCGGTAAAATTCTTATTCTAGCAATGGCAGTGCCGATCTTGACTGTCATCATTGAAACCATCATCAATATGATCCCGAATGGTTGAGGAGGCAGCTGCACATAGAGGTGAAAAAATGCGTCTAATATTTCTAGTCATATGTTGTACACTATTTTACTTTATTCTTGGAACATCCGCCGTTGGAGCAGAAGGAGAAGACGCACAGCAGAACACAGAGTTGGGAGAAAAGTTACTCGAAGAGCAATTGGAAAGGTTGGAAATCGATGAACTGAAGGTTTACTGGGACGATGTGATTTCGCAATATGGGGGGTTCCTGCCGGAAAGCCAGAAAGGGAGTTTGATCGATTTCATTAAAGGGGACAAGCAGTTTTCCTTTAAAGCCTGGTTCACAGGCATCATTCATTTTGCTTTCCAGGAGTTAGTCATGAATGGCAAATTACTTGGAACCCTGATATTACTGACGATTTTTAGTATGTTTTTACAATCGCTGCAAAACTCATTTGAAGGCGGAAATGTCAGCAAAGTCGCCTATGCAATTGTCTTCATGGTGTTGATCATCATTGCGCTGAACAGCTTTCATGTGGCAATCGATTATACGAAAGAGGCAATCGGTACGATGATGAACTTTATCATTGCCTTGATTCCGTTGCTGCTGGCACTCATCGCGTCCTCAGGAGGCCTGATATCGGCCGCTTTCTTCCACCCGGTAATTATTTTCCTCATGAATACAAGCGGACTGTTGATTCAAAATATCGTCCTGCCTCTTTTATTTCTTTCTGCGTTATTGAGCATCGTGAGCACTTTGTCTCCGCAATATAAGGTGACTCAGCTGGCAAACCTGCTTAGAAACTGGAGCATCGGCCTCCTGGGAATATTCATGACAGTATTCCTTGGAGTGATCTCCGTGCAGGGGGCAACGGCTGCGGTAACGGATGGCATAACGGTGAGGACGGCTAAATTTGTAACAGGAAACTTTGTCCCGGTGATCGGAAGGATGTTCACCGATGCCGCCGACACGGTCATCAGTGCATCGGTCCTGCTGAAGAACACTGTCGGAATTGCGGGAGTGGCCATCCTCTTAATGATCGCTGCATTCCCTGCGATGAAGATCCTGATGATCGCATTGATCTATAAGCTGGCCGCGGCACTGTTGCAGCCTTTGGGCGGGGGTCCGGTCATTGCGTGTCTCGATACTATAAGCAAGAGCGTCATTTATGTTTTTGCTGCCCTGGCCATTGTTTCGTTTATGTTTTTTCTCAGCATCACAATCATGATCGCAGCAGGCAACATTACTCTAATGGTGAGATAAGGAGGGAGAAGATGTCATTTCTGACAGAGTGGGTAACCAATATTATCGTTTTTGTACTATTGGCAAGTGTGATCGATATGCTTCTCCCAAGTTCCAATATGCAAAAATATACGAAAATCGTGACAGGGCTCCTTCTTATAACGATTATCCTGACCCCGCTCATGAAGTTATTCACTGCTGACTTTGAAGAAGCCCTTGAAGATATCAAGTTGGAGGGGACTGTCAAAACAGCTTCAGTAGAAAATTTAGTAGAAATGAAGAAAAAAGAAATACAAGCCTCACAACGTGCATATATTTTAGAACAGATGGCTGTCCAAATGAAAGATGATGTAGAAAAGGAGATGATAGAACAATATGGTCTAACTGTAAAACATATCGAGCTGGAAGCGGACGACCTTGAGAAGCTGCCGGAGAGCATCTTGTCAGTGTCGATTCATTTGGATACCTCCCAGGATGAAACAGTCACAGCAATAAAACCAGTCGAAATCGATACGACCAAAGCTATTCCAAAGGATGAAAGCAATAAAGAAATTTCGAAGATGCTTTCAGAAAAATGGAATATACCAGGTGACAAACTAGTGATTACGATCGAAGGAGGTGCAGGAAATAAACATGAAATTTGATAAAGGTCCGTTTAAAGCATTTCAGCAGCTATTCATGAAAGATTCCGAAGAGACGGAAGAGCCTGAGAAAAAGCCGGGGAAATTTCACTATTTCTTAATCGTACTGCTGTTTGGCGTTGCATTCATGCTCATCAGTGATATGTGGGGAAGTGGTTCTCAGGAGGCCTCAACTGTCATGAAAACCGAAAGTGAACCGCAGCAGGACGAGGTACCGGCCTTTGGAAACAAAGATTCAAAGGATTCCATAATGCAAGATTATGAGAACCGGTACGAAAATCAGCTGAAAGAAGCCCTGGAGCAAATTGCCGGAGTGAATGACCCAACCGTTGTTGTCAATGTGGAATCAACTGAGCGGAAGGTGTACGAGAAAAACAATTCCTTGCAAACGCAGGTGACAAAAGAAACCGATCGGGACGGCGGGAACCGGTCAATTGAAGATAAGTCTTCGGATGAGCAGCTGGTCATCATCAGAAATGGTGATAAGGAAGTACCGATCATTCTCGAGACTAAAAAACCTAAAATCAGCGGCGTTCTTGTAGTAGCAAAGGGTGCTGATAACATACAAGTGAAAAAATGGATCATTGAATCTGTCACACGGGTGCTGGATGTTCCCAGCCACCGGGTAGCGGTAATGCCTAAAAATTAAGGGGGAAATGAGATATGTTATTGAAAAAGCAAACGGTATGGTTATTGACAATGTTGAGCCTTGTGATTGTGTTATCTGTGTATTACATCACTTCACCGACACAGCAGGCAGCAGATATGACTAAAATGGAAGAGGGCACTCCGGCACAAGTAGAAGGGAAATCTGGTGGAGATGAAGAAGCGGCTGCTGATGGAGAAGTGGATATTGTAACGGAAGCTGCCGGTGACGAAGTATTTGAAACTCTTCGCATGGAATTCATGGATCAGCGCTCAAAGAGCAGAGAGGACCTGGAAACCAAACTAGCATCCGCTGATATTTCCATCGAGGAAAAAAATGAAGCGATAGAACAAATGGATCAGCTTAAAGAGCTTGCCACAACAGAGACTGTTTTGGAAACACTGATTAAATCTATGGGTTATGAAGATGCATTGGTCAGAGCGGATGGAGAGCAAGTCCGTGTAACTGTAAAAGCAAAGGAACATTCCCCGGGTGAAGCAAACAAAATCATCCGTTTGGTAACCGATGAAATTGGCGCTATGCAAAAAGTGGCAGTCCAATTCCAACCAGCAAACTAAATAGATCGAACAGCCGGCTGCCTAAGGGCAGCCGGCTTCTTTTATTGCAAGGTTTGTTTAAAGTCATCAGGATTTGGGGTGCGGATAATTATTGAATGGTCCTGGTGGTGGGCAGAGAACTGGACAATTCCTGAGGGAATGGACAAAAATCTAAGGGGAGAACCAAAAATTTGGTCTATTGCTGCAAGGAATGGTCCGAATATTTGTCGTGGGACAGAAACAACGAAAAATCTTAGAAGGAAATGGCCAAGAATCTTTTTTAAATTTGGTTTTGTATATGGGATTTTCTTGGTTGATACATGGCTGAATGTAGCGGAAGGTGCTTGATCTCCTGCTGGATTAGCGGGACATCTAGTTCCTGAGCCAAGCCCCTGGGGGTCAAATCATGGCCCTTCCACTTATGGTTACAGGTGAGATCCCGCCCGCTCCATGGATTAACGCACCTGAAGCGGAAATCAGCAGCATTATCTTTCAGAGCAAGAAAAAGAACTAAAAAACAAAGAATGAAACTCCAATCTATCCTAAAAAAATA
>NZ_ABCF01000114.1 GCF_000181495.1 Bacillus sp. SG-1 | reverse complement strand
GCAAAAGAAGTGACAAAAAAAGTATTCAATAACGAAGAATTATTCATTTTAGATGTCCGTAACGAGGACGCATTCCAGGATTGGAAGATCGAAGGACATAAGTTTGACTATCTCAATGTACCTTATTTCGACCTGCTTGACGGGGTAGAAGAAATCATGGATAAACTGCCAAAAGACAAAGATATCCTTGTTGTCTGTGCAAAAGAAGGCTCTTCGATTATGGTCGCAGAAATGCTTTCTGATGAAGGAATGGATGTTTCATACCTTGAAGGTGGTATGAAAGCATGGAGTGAACACCTGGAGCCCGTTAAAGTCGGTGACTTGAAAGACGGAGGAGAGCTGTACCAATTCGTTCGTATCGGGAAGGGCTGCCTATCATACATGGTAGTTTCCAACGGTGAAGCAGCGATCATCGACTCCACTCGCATGGCGGATATCTATACTGATTTTGCTGAAACCTTAAATGTCAAAATCACTCATGTATTTGATACCCATCTTCATGCCGATCATATTTCCGGCGGACGTGTCATAGCTGAGAAAACAGGCGCAACGTACTGGCTGCCGCCGAAAGATGCCGAGGGTGTTACATTTGAATATGCAGCACTAGAAGACGAAACTGAAGTCACAATCGGAAACACGAAAATCAATATCCATGCACTATATTCACCAGGCCATACAATCGGTTCCACATCATTTGTCGTCGATGACCAATACTTGATGACAGGTGACATCTTGTTCATCGATTCAATCGGTAGACCTGACCTTGCAGGCTTGGCTGAGGATTGGGTAGGCGACTTAAGAGAAACGCTTTACACACGCTACAAAGAACTATCCAATGACCTGGTCGTTCTACCGGCTCACTTCATGATCATCGATGAGTTGAACGAGGACGGAAGCGTTTCTGAAAAACTCGGTGTATTGTACGAACAAAACCATGGCTTGAACATTGAAGATGAGGGTGAGTTCCGATCACTAGTGACGGAAAACCTTCCGCCTCAGCCAAATGCGTACCAGGAAATCCGCAAGACAAACATGGGGCAAATAACACCGGATAATGACGAGCAGCGCGAAATGGAAATCGGACCTAACCGTTGTGCAGTGAGATAATTTAAGGGTTCGATTCAGGGTTCATGGCGAAACTTTAATCGGCTGAACCGTGTCGTTTATCGACCAGAATGTGTCGAATATCGCTCGTTCGTTGTCGAATAACGATCCAAACAAGTCGAATATCGGCCAACACAACTACAACTAACAAAAAAACAATTATCAGGAGGCAATCCAATGGAATCAACAAAAGTATTAGACGCAAAAGGCCTTGCTTGCCCAATGCCGATCGTAAAAACAAAAAAGGCTATCAACGAATTACAATCAGGTGAAGTCCTAGAGATTCATGCAACTGATAAAGGTGCAAAAAGCGACCTGACTGCCTGGGCGAAATCAGGCGGCCACGAATTAGTGAAACACGAAGAAGATAATGATGTCTTCAAGTTCTGGATCAAAAAAGGCTAATAATAATAAAGGGAACCAATTGAGGTTCCCTTTTTAAGGAGGTTTAAAAAATGGACATAGGTTTTATCATCGTTATCTTTCTAATAGGTTTCATCGGTTCCTATATTTCAGGAATGCTTGGAATCGGCGGCTCCATCATTAAATATCCGATGCTTTTATACATTCCGCCATTGTTCGGCCTGGCAGCATTCAGTGCTCATGAGGTTTCTGGAATCAGTGCGGTACAAGTATTCTTCGCAACGATCGGCGGCGTATGGGCTTACCGAAAAGGCGGTTACCTTAACAAAACATTGATTGCCTATATGGGTGGTGCCATTCTGATCGGTAGTTTCATCGGAGGCTATGGTTCCAAGCTAATGTCAGAGGGCGGCATTAACCTGGTTTATGGTGTGTTGGCTCTGATTGCGGCCGTTATGATGTTTATTCCGAAAAAAGGAATCGATGACATCCCGCTTGATCAAGTGACATTCAACAAATGGCTTGCGGCTTCGTTAGCATTGATCGTAGGGATCGGCGCTGGGATTGTAGGGGCTGCTGGAGCTTTCCTGCTTGTGCCGATCATGCTTGTTGTGCTAAAAATCCCAACTCGTATGACAATTGCTTCTTCATTAGCGATCACATTCATTTCTTCCATCGGAGCTACGGTCGGGAAGATTACAACCGGACAGGTAGAATACATGCCTGCATTGGTCATGGTGGTCGCCAGTTTAATTGCCTCTCCGCTTGGAGCCATGGCAGGGAAAAAAGTGAACACAAAAATCCTTCAATATATTCTCGCTGTCTTGATCCTTGGTACAGCGATAAAGATTTGGATGGATATTCTTTAATAGGGCTTTAAACTGCTAATATTTTGAAGACATACTCTCCGAAATATGAGTGGATATACGCTGGCATTATGAAAGCTCATGGGACACACTGTTCGCAAATGAAGTCGGCATACTGCCAGCTCGAGAGCATACTCTTCAAAAAAATGAGGATGTATATTCCACCCCTGAAAAAGTGTGAGAAGAGGTTTTCCAGGGTAAAATGATAGTAAGCTTTACAACAAGGAGGGATTCAGATGGTGAAAATTACACAACCAGCACTGGATGTCATCAAGTCTGAAGTGAAGGATGTACTGAACGAAGGTAAACAGCCTTTCATCCGCCTGTCCATGGGCATTGGCTGAGGAGGCCCTAAACTTCGTCTGGCTCTGGAAGAGTCAGCTTTAGAAAATGATGACGTAACTGAAGTAGATGGAATTCAATTCCTTGTAAATGAAAAAGATAAGATTTACTTTGATGATGCAAAAATTGATTTTGTCAAAACCCTGCTTGGAGGCGGAGAGTTTAAAGTACTCCGCGTATGAACAGGTTTGGCTGATAATAAAGGCTTCCATCTGCGATGCAACCACCCATGAAAATCATGGGTGGTTTTTAATTAACTTTTTAGTTGGGTCTTCACCCTTCTACTACATACTTATTACCTTACAACTTGGCAAAAAATATGGCAACAGATAAAAAGTATAAGCGTATTTAAATAACACAAATTAATACAGCAAGAAAAAATTTTGTGTGTAAAGTGGTGAACTCCACAGCAAAAGTTTCACAATAAAACATGTGTATTTTATACGTATGGGGGTAAGGAAGAAATATCCCCCTAAAAAGGAGGCCAAAACATATGGAAGTGACTGTTAATAGAGTCCTCGATGCAAAAGGTCTTGCCTGCCCAATGCCAATCGTCAAAACCAAAAAAGAGATGAAAGATTTGGAAGCTGGTCAAGTCATGGAGATCCAAGCAACCGACAAAGGGTCCACAGCTGATATCAAGGCCTGGGCGACCAGCACAGGAAATCAATATTTGGGAACGGTGGAGGAAGGAGATATCCTGAAACATTATCTCCGAAAGGCAAGTGAAGCAGAAGAACAGCCAGAAAAAAAATATGAGGATGTAATCAGCCTCGATGATCTTGTAAACAAAATTGAGGGTGAAGAGAAAATTACGGTATTGGATGTAAGAGAGCCTGCAGAATATGCATTCGGCCATATTCCTGGTGCCATTAACATCCCACTAGGGGAATTGGAACAGCGTTTTGAAGAAATAGACGGGACTAATGAAGTACATGTCATTTGCCGAACAGGCAGCCGCAGTGACTTGGCATCCCGACTATTGACAGACAAAGGTTTAAAAAATGTGAAGAACGTAGTACCGGGAATGACAGAATGGACAGGTTCTATTAATAAAAAGGAATCATAAGGAGGAAGAAACATGAAAGTCGCTATTATTGCCGCAAATGGAAATATGTTTGATGCTTACAAAGTATTTAATATCGCAACGGCTGCAGCAGCCACGGATGCTGAAGTTCAGATTTTCTTTACTTTCGAAGGCTTAAACCTTATTCATAAAGAAGGACATAAAAATTTATCATTACCTGCAGGAAAGGAACATTTCCAGGAAGGTTTTCAAAAAGCAAATGTACCACCAGTAGAAGAGCTTGTGAGCATGGCAAGTGAAATGGGTGTGAAAATGATTGCGTGCCAAATGACAATGGACGTAATGAGCCTTGAAAAAGAACATTTTGTAGAGGGAATTGACGTAGGTGGAGCCGTTACTTTCTTAACGTATGCTCAGGGTGCCGATGTTACTTTAACTTTCTAATCACCTCGCATTAGATATTGAAACGATAAGGAGGTTATCTAATGGCTGATGTAAAAACCATTACGGTTAAGGAACTAGCAAGAAAAATATTAAATCACGAAAATGTATTCATCCTGGATGCCCGTAATACAGATGATTTTGATGATTGGAAGGTAGAGGGCCGGAACGTTGAAGTCATTAATGCACCTTACTTTGATCTTCTAGAAGGAGTGGAATCCATTCAGGACCAGCTGCCTAAAGATCAAGAAATATTTGTCCTATGCGCTAAAGGCGGATCGTCAGAATTTGTTGCTGAACAAGTTGAAGAGGCAGGATTTAAAGATGTGTATTCAGTGGAAGGCGGAATGAAAGCCTGGAGTGAACATCTTGAACCAATTAAGATCGGGGACCTCAAAAACGGAGGATCCATATACCAATTTGTCCGTATCGGTAAAGGCTGCCTATCCTACATTGTGGAATCAAATGGAGAAGCGGCATTATTTGATGTAAACCGAATGCTGGATCCTTATGAAGAATTTATTAGTAAAGCAAATATAAAAGTTACCCATGTATTTGATACCCATCTGCATGCAGACCATATTTCAGGCGGTAAAAAACTTGCCGACAAACAAGGAACAGATTATTACCTGCCGCCAAAGGATGCAGACGATGTTATATTCCAATACAAAAAGGTCCAAGATGGGGATGAATATTCAGTAGGAAACACCACCGTCAAGGCTCTTTATTCACCCGGCCATACCATTGGGAGTACCTCATATATCATTGATGATCAATACTTATTGACGGGTGATATCCTGTTTATCGACTCCATTGGCCGACCGGACCTTGCAGGCAAAGCACAAGATTGGGTCGGTGATTTGAGGACAACCCTTTACAAGCGATACAAAGAACTTACTGATGAGTTACTGGTACTGCCTGCCCATTATATGAGCATCAAAGAAATGAATGATGATGGCAGCGTTTCTGAAAAATTAGGAACATTATACAAAGAAAATCATGGCCTTAATATCAATGACGAAGAGGAGTTCCGCAGAACCGTATCAGAAAACCTGCCTCCTCAGCCGAACTCCTATCAGCAAATCCGCGAAACCAATATGGGAAAAATCACTCCTGAAGAAGAAGAGAAAAGAGAGATGGA
Organism: Bacillus sp. SG-1; assembly: GCF_000181495.1. Classification (GTDB taxonomy): domain Bacteria; phylum Bacillota; class Bacilli; order Bacillales; family Bacillaceae_B; genus Rossellomorea. The sequence continues at coordinate 593 of NZ_ABCF01000114.1, read as the reverse complement.
AATCGGACCTAACCGTTGTGCAGTAAGATAAGAAAAGGCTAAATAAAAGGCAGCTCATGCTGTCTTTTATTTAGTTGTTTTTAAAGTCCATTTTAAAACAGACACGCATAGTCTATTGGCAATAGGAAAAGGATAGGCAGGGGAATATAACAGGTTGATCAAGAAGGGTTGACAACATACCTATAGGGGTATATAATAAGTTTTGTAAGCAATTAAAGGATATTTAATCAATGACTTAAAAGGTTTTATATATATTAATTAGTAGATGCAGGTTATTAAAAAACTCAAAAATATAATAAACGGAAGGGGAATTCTATGGAATATAATGATCAGGTCAAAAACCGGATAAAGCGAATGGAAGGCCAGCTGCGAGGCATCCTCAAGATGATGGAAGAAGAAACAGACTGTAACGAGGTCACAACTCAATTGTCCGCTGTTCGTTCTGCAGTTGATAGAACAACGGGAGTCATCGTAAGCTCCAACCTGGTTGAATGTGTACTTGAAACAGAAAATAAAGGCGAAAACACCAACGAATTAATCAAAGAAGCAGTTAACTTGCTAGTGAAAAGCCGATAAATTTGCAGGGGTTGACA
>NZ_ABCF01000115.1 GCF_000181495.1 Bacillus sp. SG-1 | reverse complement strand
CTTTTTTGTTAAGCTGTCAATCAAGCCATCCAGCTCTTTATACGTTTCGCGATAGATCTCCAGGCTGCCTCCAAAAGGATCGGAAACATCACGGTCAAGTTCACCTTCATTGATAAACTCTTTTAAGGTGAAGGTTTTGTCCGCTGCCTGAGGGTGCATAGCAACAATCGTTTGTTTGTGGCCTTCCGTCATGGTAAAAATATAGTCTGCCCACCGAATGTCTTCATGGTTCAGTAAACTGGATATATGCTCATGGGTTATCTTGTTCTCTTTTAAAACTTCTTGAGTCTGAAAGGAAGCCTTTTGTCCCTCAGCTGCAAAAACACCGGCCGATTTGACGTTGAACTCCTCTTTTCCTTTATGCCTCAGAAGCGCTTCCGCCATGGGGCTTCGGCAGGTATTTCCCGTACAAACAAATAAGATATTCATACAACCATCTCCTTACCCTTATTATAATCCATAACTCGGCCACTCTATAGCCCGGGACCCTTAAAAATAGGATACAAAACAAAAAAAACCTTCAGCACTGTAAAGCACTGAAAGGGACAGTCCCTCTTAGCATATTAACGCTTTAACGCGCGAAGAGGGACTGTCCCTTTTCGTACGTTAACGTACTAAAGCAACCCGTTTAAAACGGCAGCAGCAGTTTGATTCCGAAGGCGAAGAGGATGCAGCCTCCAAGCGCTTCGCTGTAAGAACCGAGCCAGCCTTGGACCCGGCGGCCGACAAGCAATCCACACCATGTCAAAAGGGTCGCAGCGACTCCGAAGCAGATGACAGCAACCGCTGTTCTTGCACCGAAAATACCCAAGGTCAAACCGACTGAAAAACTATCTAAACTTACACTTAAAGCAAACAGTAAAAGGCCGAAACCGACCGGTGTCATAACAGAATTCTCATCCTCTTTAAAGCTGGCCAGCACCATTTGGATCCCAAGTACGATCAGAAGGACTCCCCCCGCATACGCTGCGAACGAACCGAATTTTTCCGAAAGGAATTTCCCGGTCATCATTCCCATCAGCGGCATCCAGACATGAAAAAGCCCAACCGTCAAGCCTATGTAAAAAATTTGTCTTAATCGAAGCTGTACCATTCCCATACCAATACCTATCGAAAAGGCATCCATCCCGAGGGCAAATGCCATCAACATTAACGTGAACAACTCAGCTATAACGGTCGTCATTTCTATTTCCTCCTTTGGACGTGCCTACATCACACTCTATGCACGCTGGGAGGAATTTATTTCATAAAAATAAAAAAGAGCAGCAGATCGACTGCCGCTCACCCTACTTTTCTTTTATCAAGTTGTATCCAGCCGCTTTCTGCAACCTGTTCATGATGGCCATTCCCACGCCTTCCTGCGGAAATGTTTCGGAAAAAATGATATCCACATCACTCTCATTAAAAGAGCGCAAAACATCGTACAGGGAATGAGCGACAGTGCTGAGGTCCAACCGGCTGCCGCTGACAAGAATTTTATCCGCTTGGTAAAAGCGTGCGTTTTCTTCCGTCGTCAGAATCCCGACTTTCATGCCCGCCTGTCTTTTTTCTTCAACCAGTGATTGAATCCATTCTCTTTTGCCATCAAGTAAAATTAACGGAGCATCCGGGGCATAGTGGGTATATTTCATTCCCGGGGATTTCGGAGCACCTTCTCCCTTTGCCAATGAGGGATCCACCAATACAGGACCAGCCGCCTCTTCCAGCTGCTCCTTGGTAACGCCCCCCGGTCTCAAGATTACAGGGATTTCAGAGGTACAGTCGACCACCGTCGATTCCACGCCGACTCCAGTTTCCCCTCCATTGATGACACCGCTGATTCTTCCGTCCAAATCCTGTGTCACATGGTGAGCTGTAGTCGGGCTCGGTCTTCCCGATACGTTCGCACTTGGAGCGGCAATTGGAAGGTTTGCGGCCTCTATCAACGCCAGTGCCACTGGGTGATCAGGCATCCTGATACCGACCGAATCCAATCCTGCCGTCACTTTTTCAGATAGAACGCCCTCTTTTTTCTTAAAAATAATCGTTAACGGACCCGGCCAAAAATGTTCCATCATGATTTGAGCAGCTTCGGGTATTTCCTCCACCAGTTCATTTAATTGCTCACTGTTGGAAATGTGGACAATCAGGGGATTATCGCTAGGTCTGCCTTTGGCGGCGAAAATTTTATCCACTGCCTCATCCGATTTGGCATTGGCCCCAAGACCGTAAACCGTCTCTGTTGGAAATGCAACCACTTCGTTATCCTTTAAAAACTGAGAAGCTTCCACAATCTGTGGACAACTTTTATTGGTATCCACATCGTTCTCCACAATCCAGTAATTCATTTTCATAGTGATCCACCTTTATATTCACAAACAAGATTTATGTCGAGAAAGCTCGTTTCCCGCTGAATTTTAACTATCCTATATCATTTCTACTTTTGCAAGTATATAAGAATTGAGGAAGTTATTCAAACCTTATCCACAAATTGTGAATAACTCTTCCGAAATTGTGCATAACTTTGTGCACATCTTAGATAGTTTACTTTATCACATTAAAGCAATGAAAGGGACAGTCCCTTTCATTGCTTTACAGCGTTAATTGGCTAAACTATCAGAATTCAAACTTCATAATGGTATGGTTATCCACTGTGGATAATGCTCTTGCGTGAGTAAAGTGATTCAGTTCTTCGGGACACAGGGACTTATCCACTTGTCTGATCGAGTAAGTGGAAAAACTGAACGGAAGCTTGTTTGTTGGAAATCAGATAGAGAACGGTTAACTGTTTTTCCTTTCCTAGTTGAAGAATTTCTTGAAAAAGCGCAAATAAATCTTCTCCGCCCATTGTCGGTTTGACTACGAGTGACCTTAGAAGACCCGAGTGACCCTGAATTTCCAGACCAAACGTCCCTTCAAACTCGCCATTTTCTTTTTCAACAATTAAAAAATTATCAACAGTTTCCTCCACTCCCTGCGAACTTATCCCTGCCCGTTCCAAAAAATCCTTAACGCTTTGACAGTCTTTTTCCACAGCTCTCCTGATTGTTTTCAACATTCACTGCACCTCTCTCTACTTTTTCTTTATGTTTAATAGATATGTATTGAGAGAGTGAATAGAACTAAAAAGAGATTCTTTTGCTGAAAAGAATCTCTCAAAGCAGCCTTGATAGATAAAAGAGTATCCTACCCCTGATGTTCCAGCGGCTGGATACCCTTTTCAAAAATTTTAATCCATCAGGCCTTTCAGGAAATCTACTACGAAGAATCTGACCTCTACTTCACTTTCTTCTTCTTTTACAAAAAGCGGATCAGCTGCTGCCGTTTCTTTTTTATCCACAACTTGTCCACTGCTTGCTTTTTCAGCAGCCTCTTTGGTTTTAACCGGAGTTCCGGCTGTTACCGTTTCATTTGTCTCTTGACCTTCTACCGCTGGATTGACTTCCTCATCTGCCGCTTCAGATTCCCCAGCCTCTACATCTATCCCACTCGCTGCTGCCGTTGATTCGAATCCAGGACTTCTTACAGCCGTTCCACTTGTAAAATCAAGAAAGCACAGGGGCGGATACAGGACACACCACCAATTAGCTCCTTTTCCACTGCCTAAAGTAATCAGAATGGCCTCGTATTCTCCTGCAGGATATAAAAACTGCCCATAAAGCTTTGTCGGGAAATCGACTGTGCCGAATTCAACATTGACCGATTGGGACAAACCTTCCTCTTCCATAGCTGTTTCTGCGATCTCTTGTAGTTCCGGCAATCCCGCTTTAATGGTGGCCCTTGCTTCATCCAGTGAAGTCAGGCTCTCAACCCATACGGTAATCTCTTCATTAACTCTGTCACGGATCAAACGCTTGACCGCCTGATCTTCATCTTTGTCACTGTCTGCGAGGATCCTCAATCGAATCGCCTCATTTGGAATGACCTGGATTTCCTGCTGTGCCGAGATCGATTCCTGTTTCGGTATATATAAACTCAAGATTGTTCCAATACTTAGAGTAATAATGTACATCCATGCTAATTTAGTTGATTTCATTTCCTCCACCGTCCCTTCAGTAAAACAGTGTGGACAGAAATGAGAATTCTTAAACTAGCAAAATCAAATAAATATCAAAATGCCAAAATACTAGAATCATAACTTCGCTCTGCTGCGTTAAAGGGGACAGTCCCCTATCGCAAGCTAACGCGTCACAGCGTTACCACACTAAGAGGGACTGTCCCTCTTAGTGCTTTAGTGTATTAAAGTCCTCTCGTGCAGAACACCATCCGGTCTTTGCCATTGATGTCGTGTATGATTTCGGTGTGCGCTTCCGGAAAGGCGCCGCGAAGCATGCCGGCGACCGCTTCTCCCTGTCCTGCCCCAATTTCGAATCCAATCAGGCATCTGTCTTTCATGACAAGCGGCAATTCTTCCATAAATCGCTGGTAGAACTCCAGCCCGCTTTCGCCGCCAAAAAGCGCCGAGTGCGGTTCATGATCTTTGACGACTTCAGATAATGAGTCCAATTCACCTAAAGGAATGTAGGGAGGATTGGAAACCAGCACATCGAGCTTTTCATCGCGCGAAATCAATGGCTCCAATAAGTCTCCTTCTAAAAATTCCACCGAGACACCCAGATTGTCCGCATTTTTCCGGGCAACATGTAAAGCATTCGCTGAAATATCCACCGCCATTACAAACAATTCCGGCTTTTCCAACTTCATTGTTACGGCAATCGCACCGCTTCCTGTTCCTATATCGGCAAACCGCAATTCACCATCAGCACTAAAATGCTTACGGATTTTTTCCAGAGTATAATAAACCAATTCCTCTGTTTCCGGACGCGGAATCAGCACATGTTCGTTCACCGAAAATTTACGGCCATAAAATTCTTCAAAACCGATAATATGCTGGATCGGCGTTCCCTGGATATGGGCAGTGATGCCCCGGGCAAACTCCAGTTTCACCTTATCCTCCAGAACCAACCGCTGATTCGCCAGCAACTGCGACCTGTCCATCTCCAGCAGATGTTTCATCAATAGTTCTCCCGCATTTTCATCCCGCTTATTTTCTCTCAAAAAAGAAGAAGCCCATTTGAGGGCTTCAAACACTGTATTGCACTTACTCATTATTCTTCCAGTCTCTCGAGCAGTTTAGATTGGTCTTCGAGGATAAGTGCGTCGATGACTTCATCCATTTTACCTTCTAAGATCTGGTCAAGTTTTTGAATCGTCAAACCAATGCGGTGATCCGTTACGCGGTTTTGCGGGAAATTGTACGTACGGATACGTTCGGAGCGGTCACCAGTACCGACAGCAGATTTACGGTTTGCATCGTATTCTGCCTGTACTTCTCTCTGGAACTTGTCATAGACACGGGCACGAAGTACTTTCATCGCTTTTTCTTTATTCTTAATCTGTGATTTTTCATCCTGGCATGAAACCACAACACCCGTAGGTAAGTGAGTCAAACGGACAGCTGACATAGTCGTGTTAACACTCTGTCCACCCGGTCCGCTGGATGCGAATGTATCGACACGGATATCTTTTTCATGAATATCGATCTCAACTTCTTCCGCTTCCGGCAGGCATGCTACCGTTGCCGTAGACGTATGGATACGTCCGCCGGATTCAGTCTCAGGGACACGCTGAACACGGTGGGCCCCATTTTCATACTTCATCTTGGAATACGCACCATTACCGTTGATCATAAAGATGATCTCTTTATAACCGCCGACACCAGTAGAGTTCGCTTCCATGACTTCCGTCTTCCAGCCTTGAGCTTCCGCAAAACGGCTGTACATACGGTAAAGATCGCCCGCAAACAGAGCTGCTTCGTCACCGCCTGCTGCTCCACGGACCTCCATGATAACGTTCTTGTCATCATTAGGG
>NZ_ABCF01000116.1 GCF_000181495.1 Bacillus sp. SG-1 | reverse complement strand
GCCATCTCGTTCGCTTCTGCTTCGTTATCGATAAACTCGCCAAGGTAGTCGATTGTAACTGATAATCCCTGATTGTTCAGACCCTTGATTGCTTCAACAGCGAGGTCAATGGATTCACCAGCGACAAATCGGGCAGCACCAAAGCGCAGACCATATTTCTTCGCTACCTTCGTTAATGGCTTATTCTTTGATAAGAATAAAAAGAAGTTACGCATTACTTGTTCCATGTCATTTACCCCCTGTAACATTTGCTTCACTATGAAAGCGGTTTCTTTTGAGATAGTCTGGATGCCCGCAATCAAGTGGCTGAGGTCGTCAACTAGGACTAATTGCCCCTTAAATCGGTTCCATATTTATAAATTTATATTATCACCTTTATCCGTTTTTGAATATAGTTCAAACATTGAAAAGAAAAAATTTTATCGCAATTTGTCAATCGATGTATATGTGATTCTGTAAGAGGAACAATAACTTTGCAAAAATAAAGGAGGGAACACGTATGCAACAACAGCCAGGCAATCAGCAGCAGGGCGCAATGCAGCAGCCCCCGCAGGTTCTAACGACCAAAGATTCCTTATACTTAAATGATATGCTTTCATGGAACTTATTGGCAATGAAAAAAGCCCATTTTGCGGCCAGCCATTGTCAAGATCAAGAGTTGAAGGCGGAACTCGATAAATGCGGCCAGATGCACCAGCGCCATTATGAACAAATTTTATCCCATTTGAATCAAGGCAGCTCAGGTCAAGCTCCGACAACAATGTAGAAAGGAAGTGGGCAAAAATGGATCAAAACCAACCTAAGAAAATCCAGAACCCTCAAACACAGGTACCGGAAACTCCTCAAATGAATGACCGGGATTTGGTAAATGATATGCTAAGCATGGAAAAATATATGACCGACTCTTACTGCACGGCGTTGAACGAAGCGAGCCATGACGCGTTGTATAATGACCTGTTGACAATTTTCAATGAAACACAAAACGCCCAGCGCAGCCTCTACAACAGCATGTTCAAAAAAGGATGGTACAAACTCGAACAGGCAGATGCGCAAAAGCTTCAACAGTCTTATCAGGAGCACCAGCAGTATTCTTCACAGTTTCCATATAATAATGTGCATTGATTGATCGGTGAGCCCCCATTATGAGGGGCTTTTTTTCTGTTTTCGCTGGTTTGTGATGTGGGTTAGTTTTTGTGATTTGAGTGCTTAGTCGGCGGCATGTTCGAAAACATTGGAATGAACTTTAAAATAATGATGTGAGTAGTATGGTTTATTTAAAAAATCAGTCACTCCTGCTGCTAAACCACTCCGATTTTTCCCTAACATGGATTCCACCATGTCTAAGTGCTCCCCTACCGATTCCTCCCTTACATGGATTCCACCACGTCTAAGTGCTCTTTTGATCCTACCGATTCTTCCCTTACATGGATTCGGCCATGTCTAAGTGCTCTTTTGACCCTACCGATTCTTCTCTTACCTGGATTCGACCATGTCTAAGTGCTCTTTTGACCCTACCGATTCTTCTCTTACCTGGATTCGACCATGTCTAAGTGCTCTTTTGATCCTACCGATTCCTCCCTTACATGGATTCGGCCATGTCTAAGTGCTCTTTTGACCCTACCGATTCTTCTCTTACCTGGATTCGACCATGTCTAAGTGCTCTTTTGACCCTACCGATTCTTCTCTTACCTGGATTCGACCATGTCTAAGTGCTCTTTTAACCCTACCGATTCCTCTCTTACCTGGATTCGACCATGTCTAAGTGCTCTTTTGACCCTACCGATTCTTTCCTTACATGGATTCCACCAGGTCTAAGTTCAGCCTAGAGACTACTTCGTTAAACACCAATTGTTAATAGAAATGGATAAAGAAGTTGTTGATAGAAACCCTATAGAAGTTATTAATAACCACCATAAGTTGTTAATTGCACGACAGAACTTGTTAATAGAACTAAAAAAACACGCAGCAGCCTCCCCACAAACAGCACATAAAAACAACCGGCTGATTCTACTCAGCCAGCCGTTCTCACTTATCCTTATTCGCTCTATGTTCCTCATTAAGCTCTTTGATTTCGGAGATGATTTTCTTGATCTCTTCTTTAGCTTCCGGGAATTCAGAATTCCAATGTTTGGCCAGGGGCGGCATGGATTTGGCCACATGCGAGTAGATCACCCATTTTGTTACTTTTTCTTTCAATTCAGGAGACGTTTCACCCAATAGCAGTTCAGTATATTTATCGATCAGTGTGTCGAATTGTTCGTCAAAGTCCGTCATTGCCTCACTCCTTTTTGGGGTTTCACGTTACAGGTTTGCGGGCAGGTTTTACATCTGCTTCCTTCCCCGTCGTTCAGTTTATACGAGAAACAGCAAGTCTTTCTAATCCTCAGCTCACTGGCCTGCTCTGCGACATATTGTTTTGGGGTATAGTACCTTGCCAGAGGATTCCGGTGATAGGAGCCGAACAAGCCGGCATTGGCATCATCCAGGAGCCACTCGAAATCCTCTCTCATTCTCTCGCGGGCATGCTGAAGATCTTCCTGTTCGATCAGCCCTTCATAAACCCAGAACATATATACCGCAACATTCTCCCAAGTAATCAAATTGGAGAGCTTCGAAACTTTTTTGACCGCTTCAATAAGCGGAAAGAGATGATTGCGGAACACTTCCCGCGCCACTTCTTCCCTGGCTTTTTCCCGGTCTTCAGAAACGGCCTGTGCCGCTTGATCTTCAAGATAAAAGCCTGGCAGCCACAGGCCGTTTTTTTCTCCATCCACAAGAAAAACATTCTCCGGAGCAACATTCAATTTTTTATTAAAAACAGAGAAGCTGAATAGGGAAATGACCGCTATAAATGCATAGCGCTTGATCAGCATGGACGATAAAGCCTTTTTATCATTGCTCCCTATTTTACCGGAGTAGTCCCGCAGGAACGTGCCCAGCCCCTGAGGATTGATCAGCTGCTTGGCGGAAGTTAGTTCCCCCTCTTCCGGCCGCTCTGTTAGAAACCTGAATGACCCAAGTCTTTTGATTTCCTCTTCAGACAACAATACCGGGTTCATGTGATCTCAGCTACTTCTTTGATGATGCATCTGCCTCTGCCATATGGAATGCAAAGCGGTGTCCCGAACAACGGGTCGCTCGTTACCTGACAGTCCATATCAAATACATTTTTCACAAGATTGCAGCTGATCACTTCCTCAGGCTTTCCTTGTGCAAAAATCTTTTGGTCACGGATGGCCACAATATTATGGGCATAGCGGCATGCGAGATTTAAATCATGAAGCACCATGATGATCGTCCGCTCTTCTTTTTCATTCAGTTCAAATAATAAGTCGAGAATTTCAATTTGATGAGTCATATCAAGATAGGTTGTAGGCTCATCAAGGAGGATGATGTCCGTGTCCTGCGCCAATGTCAGGGCAATCCAGGCTCTCTGGCGCTGTCCGCCTGAGAGTTCATCCACTCTTCTATGTTGAAACTCCTCCATTTTGGTTTCTTGAAGCGCTTTGGTCACGATCTCCTCATCTTTCTGGGACCATTGCTTCAGCCAGGACTGATGAGGATATCTTCCTTGTTTCACCAGCTGCAGCACCGTCAAGCCCTCTGGTGCAGTCGGCGACTGTGGGAGGATTGCCAGCCTTTTGGCTACATCCTTCGTGGACAGCTTTGCGATCGCATTCCCATCAATCAGGACTGATCCGGTTTGCGGCTTGAGCAATCTCGCAAGTGACCGAAGAAGTGTTGACTTCCCACAGCCATTACCGCCTATAAAAACAGTGATTTCCCCTCTTGGGATCTCCAGGTCAAGCTCATCTATAATAATTCTGTCTCCATAACTTAATGTAAGGGATTCGGTTTGCAGAGATTGTGTCATCCTCGGGTCATCTCCTTTTGTTTGAACTGCTGAATCTTTCATTTATTTATAGTACTTTTTCATAAAATTTCTAAGCATTATTTGTCTTAAATAGTAAATAGATGAAATACGGGGCACCGATTGCAGCGGTGAACACCCCAGCCGGCACTTCCAATGGCAAGAACATTGTCCGGCCGATCAAATCGGCCACCATGACGAGCGTTCCGCCAAGCAATGCCGCAACCGGCAGCAATGCACCGAAGGATGAGCCGACAAGACGGCGGGCCATGTGAGGCGCCATCAGGCCGACAAAGCCGATCCCTCCCGCGAAAGCAACCGCGCCTCCGACTAAACCAGTTGCCAGAGTCAGCAAAATAATCCGCTGTCTTTGTATATGGCTGCCCACTCCGGTTGCTATTTCTTCACCAAGTTCTTGAATATTGACGTTCCTTGCCAGAACAAAGGCAATCGTAATCAGAATCAGTGTCCATGGCAATAGAATATAAACATCTGTCCAATTCGAGGCATTGACCGTACCGGTGATCCAGATATTCGCCTGGCTGGCCCTGAAAATCGGTCCCAAAATCATCAGCATTGTAATGATAGCCTGCATGAGGGCAGAAACCCCGATCCCGATCAGAACCAGACGGACCGGGGACACTCCGTTTTTCCAGGCAAGAAAATACACTAAAAACGCTACAATAGCCGCACCAGCAAAGGCTGCAAGCGGAAGCCATTGAATGCTCACCGTCAGGGCATTATTTTCATCACTGAAAAAAGCGAGAAACCCTACTACTGCAGCCCCGGCACCGCCTGTTATCCCGATGATATCCGGGGATGCCAGCGGATTTCGCACCATTCCCTGCAGCAGGGCCCCGGCAATGGCGAGCGACATGCCCGCGAGTAAGGCGATGATGATTCTCGGCAGCCTGAAAGATTTCACCACAAGCTGTTCGAGCTCTTCCCCTCCGCCAAAGAACACGGCCAGCACAGTCCAGGGCTTGATGTTCATATCGCCGAGACCGGTACTTAATATAAAAATGAGGGCAGTAACCGCCAATAATATAAGAATTTTCTTAACTGCTGACATGTCCAGCAAAAATGAGAAATTTTCTTTAAAAAAACGTTTGGCAATATATCGTTTCATAGGCTAAAACCCCTTTCGTGCAATGTAGATGAAAAAGGGGGTACCTATTACGGCCGTCATGACACCAACAGGAACTTCCTGCGGCATAATGATATATCTGGCCCCGATATCAGCGGTCAGAAGCAGGACTCCACCTGTCAAACCGGCAAAAGGCAGCAGCCATCGGTGATCGACGCCAATCAACCTTCTGGCGATATGGGGTACAACGATGCCAACAAAACCAATCGGTCCTGCCACAGCTACTGATCCTCCCGCCAGAAGCACAACGATAATCAGCGAAACGAGTTTTATCAGCCCTGTTTTCAATCCCAGGCCTCTGGCGACATCTTCGCCCATGGCCAAAACATTTAATTTATTTCCAATAAGAAGGGCCAGAATCCAGCCCGCAAGAAGGTATGGAAAAACCCCATAAAGGATGTCCAAGCTTCTCCCCTGGACAGATCCGGCAAGCCAAAACAGAACCTGCTCCAATGCAGCTTCATTCAAGACGAGAAACCCTTGGGTAAAGGATGAAAACAATGCCGTAATCGCAGCTCCTGCCAAAGTGAGTTTCATCGGAGTCAACCCTTCTCTCCCTGCCGATCCAATGATATAGACCGCTACCGCTGCCATCGCGGCCCCCAGAAATGACAACCATGTAAAGCTCTGCAGGTTGGACACGTTAAAGAGGGTGACTGCGATTACCACCATGAAGCCAGCTCCGGCATTAATACCGAATATACCCGGCGATGCCAATGGATTCTTTGTCAAGGTCTGCATCAATACACCTGCTATGGCCAGTGATGCCCCAACTGCAGCAGCAATGAGGGCT
>NZ_ABCF01000117.1 GCF_000181495.1 Bacillus sp. SG-1 | reverse complement strand
TTCACATCAGACTTAAGAGACCGCTTGCGCGCGCTTTACGCCCAATAATTCCGGACAACGCTTGCCACCTACGTATTACCGCGGCTGCTGGCACGTAGTTAGCCGTGGCTTTCTGGTTAGGTACCGTCAAGGTGCCGCCCTATTTGAACGGCACTTGTTCTTCCCTAACAACAGAGCTTTACGATCCGAAAACCTTCATCACTCACGCGGCGTTGCTCCGTCAGACTTTCGTCCATTGCGGAAGATTCCCTACTGCTGCCTCCCGTAGGAGTCTGGGCCGTGTCTCAGTCCCAGTGTGGCCGATCACCCTCTCAGGTCGGCTACGCATCGTTGCCTTGGTGAGCCGTTACCTCACCAACTAGCTAATGCGCCGCGGGTCCATCTGTAAGTGGTAGCTAAAAGCCACCTTTCCACTTCTCCTCATGCGAGGAAAAGAACTATCCGGTATTAGCCCCGGTTTCCCGGAGTTATCCCAGTCTTACAGGCAGGTTACCCACGTGTTACTCACCCGTCCGCCGCTGACATCAGGGAGCAAGCTCCCATCAGTCCGCTCGACTTGCATGTATTAGGCACGCCGCCAGCGTTCGTCCTGAGCCAGGATCAAACTCTCCGAAAGAAGTTTGACTTGCTCATTGATGCTGAAACTATGTTTCAGCCTGCTAATTAAAGTGTTAGCAACTTTGTAAAAATTAGATTCTTACAAGAATTAACGTTGACGTTTTGTCTTGTTTTGTTCAGTTTTCAAGGTTCAATTTCTCGCGCCTCTCTTGAAGCGACTCAATCATCTTAACACGTTTGAGAAGCTGAGTCAACAACTTTCTTTGTGTTTTTTTGAGTGATTTTTGTGAATGGCTGTTTGTTCAACAGCGACGTTTATTAATATATCAGGATAGTCATACAAAGTCAACGCTTTTCCACAAAAAAAATTATCGACTCCCGCTTGTCCCCGTTATTAGATAAAACCTAGGATTTTTCTTGGCGCAGCCTGGTTGTTTTCATATATCTCATACATTCCTTATGGGAGGCCACTCTCTTAAATAGCGCAAAAAGTATCTTATATCTTTCATCCATTGCCCGTTTTACAATTTGATCGATTCTTGAGTCTTTCAGGTCGAACAGTATTTCATCCATTTCTCTCTTCAGTAAGTATTCAATTTCTTGTTTCTCTCTTTCGTTTATTAAGAAACCCAGCAAAACTGTCACCCCTTCAATGTTGTAATTGTAGTTTTTTCCAAAAAAGATGAATTTATAATATGCTTTTTGTTATTTCTGTAATATTTTTTCTTCGGACATGCATATGTTAGAACAGGAAATCGTGTCTTGGAGGGAATAGTATGAATGCTTTTTACACATTAAATGCCCGAAAAATAAAACAAGGTGTTCTCATTCTGGTCATTTCATTTTTTACAGCTCTGTTCATATTCACCGGCAGCCTCTCTGCTTTGCCCGTTTTTTCCACAGAGGATGGACCAAAGGCCATCTATAAAGGAGATAAGGGAATCTCGTTGACATTCAATGTAGGATGGGGCGACGAAAAAGCAGAGCCCATTCTTGAAGAGCTCAAGAAACAGGGGGTGCCATCTGCTACCTTCTTCCTCTCAGGGGCATGGGCGGAGAGGCACCCAGACATAGTGGCGGAAATCGTTAAGCAAGGATATGAAATCGGGAGCTTAGGTTATGCTTATAAAGATTACAGTGAAATGGAGGATGCCAAAGTACGCCAGGATATCCTAAAAGCCCAAGAAGTTTTTACAAAGTTGAATATTAAAGACATCAACCTTCTTAGGATGCCAACCGGCCATTTCGATAAGCGGGTGTTAGCCATCGCTGACAAACTTGGATATACCGTCGTTCATTGGAGTATCAATTCACAGGACTGGACAAATCCCGGGGTCGATCAAATAGTAGAAAATGTAGCATCCGCTAAAAAAGGAGACATTGTTCTCCTGCATGCTTCCGATTCTGCTAAACAAACACAAAAAGCTCTGCCGCAGATTGTGAAGTCACTCAAATCCAAGGGAGAATTCATCAGCGTTTCCGAAATGATCGCAAACGGAAAAACCAAGACGACATTAGTCCCGTAATAAATAAAAGAAGGACTGATCCGATATAAAGTGTACCCTTTGTAAAGGACATTTTAAAAAAGCCTAAGCTACTTTTAAAAGATGATCTCTGTATTGTACAGGGGTCATCTTTTTTCGATTCCATTGGTATCTATGGTGGTTATAGTAATTCATGTATTGCTTGATTTCCTTTTGTACATCCTCTAATGTCAGACAGGTTTTAATAGAGGTTTCATCTTTCAGGTGGCCAAAGAACGATTCAATGGGAGCGTTGTCCCAACAGTTTCCCCTTCGGGACATTGATTGGCGGATTCCAAGTTTTTTAACCATTTTCTGAAATTGGGGATGGGTATAGTGAACCCCTTGATCTGAATGGATGAGTGAGTCTTTATGTTTTTTAAACCTTTTGTTTTTCTTTAGTTTTTTGATGGTATCTGTGGCTAATTCCATAGTCATTCTGTCAGACACATGGTAAGCAAGAGCTTCACCACTGGAACCATCCAATATCATAGATAAATAAGCTCTTGAACTTTTTCCATAGCTCAAGTAGGTGATGTCTGTTAATAGCACTTTCCCGGGTTTACCCTGATTGAATTGGCGCTCCAGTAGGTTAGGGACCACTGAATGTTCCTGGGTGGCCTTCATTAGACGCCTATATGGATTCGCCCTCCGGAAGGGACAAACGATGTTATACTTCTTCATGATTCTTCGAATTCTTTTCAAGTTAAAGACAATCTTAAATTGACCCGCCAAAGTCATTTTGATTTGACGCGCCCCTTTCTTGCGATTCTTATGACGGAATGCTTTTAAGATGATTTCTTTCAGTTCCTCATCCCTTGCTTCCCGTTGTTTTCTACGCTCTTGGGACTCGGGAGAGTAGTATTTATAATAAGCACTTCTGGAAACTCCTGCGACCCCACAAAGGAATCTCACCATTTTTTTGAGCTTATATTTCTCTATTACGGAACGGATGAGAATGAACTTTTGACTTGGGGAGAGGACTACTTCTTTAGCCCCCTTTCCGCGAATCGAATCTTTTTTAGAAGTTCATTTTCCGCCTTAAGGAGGTTAATTTGAGCTTCTAGTCGAGCATTCTTATCCTCAAGGGATAACTCCCGTTCTCTAGGTCTCCCGGAATTGCCTTTCCTTGTGTCATTGAGCCCTAAAACTCCGTTTCTTTTATAAGCAGCACTCCATCTCTTACTAGCGGCATGAATACGTGCCATACCAATTATATCTGTATCAAATCCAGCCTCTTCAAAGATCTGTCTAGAGAATTTGCCTTTCTCTTTCTCAGCGATAAATTGGCGTTTAAATTCATCTGTGTAGGTAATTCCCTTAGCACTTACAGCTTTCACAAAAGGATTAATGGATAATTGTTTGATTTCTTTCTCTGTGAATGTTTTTTTACTCATGGTGTTTTCCCCGATTTCTACTAGTTGTCTATTTGTCATTATACAAAAAAATACCCTATAGGTAGACTTTTTTAAGTGTCTACTCTATAGGGTACATTTTATTATGGGAATAGCTTTTTTCATTTAACTAGCACTCTGCTCTCTTCTTTATTCGTATGTAGGTATTCTAGGATTTCATCTTTGGTGACCCCTACAGACATTGCTTCTTTGATTAGTGTAATCCATTCAAGATCCAATTCTTTTTCTACCACTGACAAATCTCCTCCTAAAATACTATTAGTATTTCAGGCAGCCCAGCCATCCTAACAAGTTTTCTCTTGCCTTAGACCTGTGACTTTGCGTCCCCATCTTTCAATGAGTTTGCCTTTGTCTGACTATCCATTGGCTAACCAGTTATATAACTATATCCATTATACTAATTAGGAAAACCTATTTTGTGTAAAATCTTGCTGTGATTAACAACTTTTATCCCAGTTTATTTTACAAATAACACTTAATTTTAATAATATTCAGGCAATTATAATGATAATTACTTGATTTTTTGTCGAACAGTTGTCGGTCTGCACGGGAAATTCCTGCTGTAGGTTTTTAACTTTTTTTCTAAAGGAATGACTTTTTGATTAATTTGAAGGAAGCTTGATGCATGGAAAAACGGTGAGGCAGTGAGGTCATTTCCACATGATGGGCAAATCCATTCTCCTGTTTCTGTAGAGCTGAATGAGGGACGGCTGCAACGCTGGCAATTTTTCTTATACATATATTCACCTCTTCTTGTTCGTTATATAGGTATTTTTTATTTACTATACAGGATTATACTCTTATTATGAAATAGTGAAATTTGTTCGTTTATTCGTAATAAAGAACATTTTACTTTGATTTTCTATCCTATGCTGTAATTTACTTAGAAATGCTAATTTTATAAAAAACATTTAGTTCGTTATAATGAATTAATTATATTTATTAGTAGAAGGAGTTTAGACTATGGTTGGCGAAAAAATAAAATCTATTAGAGAGAATAAAGGAATTACGATTAATGAATTAGCACAAAGAGCTGATATTTCAAAGTCCTATATCAGTACGATTGAGAGGGATATTCAAAAAAACCCCTCCATCAAAGTGCTGGAGAAAATTGCGGCTGCCCTGGAGGTGCCTCTTGATATGCTGCTGGATCAAAGTAGTACTAAAATTTTAGAAGAGGAATGGGTTCAACTTTTGAAAGAGGCGATAGGACAAGGACTTACTAAGGAGGAATTCATCCACTTCACGATGTTGATGAAAATCAAACGAAAGAAATCTATTTATGCGGGGATACAACAGAATAAGAAAAAGACCATATAAAAAAGCCGGTAAATACCGGCTTGCTAAGTGTTATTCATTATTGCCTTCTTCATCTGTTAATTCATCTTCAAGCTCATCAACCGGGCCTTCACCATTTTCGTCGCCCAGATCTCCGTTTTCATTGTCATCAATCTCACCGTTGTTATCTTCGGAGATATTTCCTTCCCCATCATTTGTATCCATATCCAAGTCACCGTTGTCGTTCATGTCCCCGTCATCATTAGGAACCTCTTCTTCAACTGGAGCATCATCTTCTGGCGGCGGCTCCTGGTCGGCGTTACATCCTGCAAGCAGCATTGCGGATAGAGCTGATCCACCAAGGATAGCTAAAAGCTTTTTATTCATTGTGTATGACTCCTTTCATTACAAAGAATTTTTAAGACCTTTCTTTGCGGTCTTTTGATAGCTTGCCCCGTATTTCTGTAATCTTGCATCCAAAATCAATATTTTTTTGTAGTGGAAAAACCTGTTGTTTTTTATCGCTTTAAACCGCTAAGAGGGACAGTCCCTCTTAGCGGTTTAACGCGTTAATGCACCAAGAGGGACTGTCCCTTTTAATGCGTTAATGTGAAAAAGCCCCCGCTGGCAAAACAGCGGGGGCTTTTTGTATGTTGGTTATTCCTGCTTTTCGCCCAGGGCGAACATCATTTCGGTTTCGCAGGCAACTTCTCCGTCGACTGTGGCTACGGCTTTTCCTTTACCGATGGCACCGCGGAAGCGTACCATCTCGACTTCAAGACGAAGCTGGTCTCCAGGTTTTACCTGACGTTTGAACCGGCAGTTGTCGATGCCTGTGAAGAAAGCCAGACGTCCTCGGTTCTCTTCCTTTTTAAGCATTGCTACCGCACCTACTTGAGCAAGCGCCTCGACAATCAGCACTC
>NZ_ABCF01000118.1 GCF_000181495.1 Bacillus sp. SG-1 | reverse complement strand
CGAAAAGCGGACTGTCAAGAAGCCTGAACAGACAGAAAAACCAAAAACCAAACAGGACAAGTCAAATGACGAAAAAGTATCATCAAAGATGAAGAAATTTTTCGGCTACTTTTTTGAATAGCTTCAAATAGGTTGAGAATCGAGGAATTAGGAGGATGTTTCATGTTAGAGTTTGATACGAATTTAGATTCATTAGCCACCATAAAAGTAATCGGGGTAGGAGGCGGCGGAAACAACGCCGTCAATCGAATGATTGAGCATGGTGTACAAGGAGTAGAATTTATTGCAGTAAATACAGATGCACAGGCTTTGAACTTATCTAAAGCTGAAATCAAGATGCAAATTGGCGGTAAGCTTACAAGAGGTCTTGGTGCCGGTGCAAATCCTGAAGTAGGTAAGAAGGCTGCTGAAGAAAGTAAAGAGCAGATTGAAGAAGCACTTAAAGGAGCAGACATGGTGTTCGTAACTGCCGGTATGGGCGGAGGAACAGGAACGGGTGCTGCTCCGGTAATCGCTGATATTGCACGTGAAATTGGAGCTCTTACTGTCGGAGTTGTAACTCGTCCATTCACTTTTGAAGGGCGCAAACGTTCCACACAGGCAAGCGGCGGAATCGGTGCTATGAAAGATGCGGTTGACACACTTATTGTGATTCCAAATGACCGACTGCTTGAAATCGTAGATAAGAGTACCCCAATGCTTGAAGCGTTCCGTGAAGCTGATAATGTCTTGCGTCAAGGTGTTCAAGGTATTTCTGATTTGATCGCAGTTCCTGGTCTGATCAACCTTGACTTCGCTGATGTTAAGACAATCATGTCTAACAAAGGATCTGCTTTGATGGGTATTGGTGCTGCAGCTGGTGAAAATCGTGCAACTGAAGCAGCCAAAAAGGCTATTTCAAGTCCATTGCTTGAAACTTCCATCGACGGTGCCCAAGGTGTCTTGATGAACATCACAGGTGGAACAAACCTTTCCCTTTATGAAGTTCAGGAAGCTGCAGATATTGTAGCATCTGCTTCTGACCAGGAAGTGAATATGATCTTCGGATCCGTAATCAATGAAGATTTAAAAGATGAAATCGTGGTCACTGTCATTGCAACCGGGTTCAATGAAGAAGCGGTTCAGCCAAAACAAACAAGACCTTCTTTTGGCGGCATGAAGCCTAACACTAATAATGTCAGCCAACAGCAGGCTCCAACGCGTGAACCTAAAAGAGAGGAACCTCAGCAGCAGGAACCTTCTCGCACAAGCGGACAGGGAATGGAGGATACACTCGATATCCCGACATTCCTAAGAAATCGCAATCGCCGCAGATAATGTTTATTCAACCCCCAAGGATTATTCCTTGGGGGTTTTTTTATTGTTTCTACTTTTAAAAATATATTGAACTGATGCTGCATTGTCGAATTGCTAGAAAAGTAAGGGAATAGGTTTTAAATGCAAGTGGATTTGAAGGAGTTTATACAATGATCAACATATCCTAATCTTTGCGTGGAATCACCGGGAGTGCTCTAAAAAGGGTGTAAATGGGTAAAGGAGATTGGTTTCTGGAAGGGATGTTGAGAAGAAAAGGGTGTAATTGGAGCAAGGAGATTAAGTTTTGGAATGGGTGTTGGATCGAAAAGGGCGTAATCAGACTAAACAGAAAGAGTTTTGGAAAGGCCGGTGGGTCGAAAAGGGAGTAATCGGGCCAAGGAGAATGGATTATTGAATGGTTGTTGGGTCGAAAAGGGCGTAATCGGGCCAAGGAGAATGGATTATTGAATGGTTGTTGGGTCGAAAACGGTGTAATCAAGCCATTGAGAATGGATTTTTGAATGGTTGTTGGTTCTAAAAGGGCGTAATCAGACTAATGAGAAAGAGTTTTGGGAGGGATGTTGGATCGAAAAGGGCGTAATCGAGCCAAGGAGAATGGATTATTGAATGGTTGTTGGGTCGAAAAGGGAGTAATCGAGCCAAGGAGAATGGATTATTGAATGGTTGTTGGGTCGAAAAGAGAGCAAACGGCCCAATGAGATTGGTTTCTGGAAGAGATGTTGGGTCGAAAAGAGTATTAACAGGCCAAGGAGAATGAGTTTTGGAAGGGATGTTGGGTCGTAAAGCGAGTAAACAGCCCAATCAGGTTGAAGTATTGAAGAGGTTGGGCCAAAAAGAGAGTAAACGGCTCAATAAGAAAGGAAAATTGCGGAGATGTGGGCCCGTAACCAATGTTAACGGACGGCTGTATTCCTTTTGCGCCAATAAAAAAAGGTTGTCGAATAATATTTGGTTTTTGGATTTTACCTATTATCAATCCCAACAAAGGCACACCGAATTAAACGCTCATTGTGATTCTTTAATTCATGGTAGAGGTTAACCCCCACTAACTTCAGTGCCGGACACCACTGAATCACAAACTTGGAACGTAATTGGGTTCATCACTTTTTAAAAGGGAACAAGGTTTGCAAAATGAGCCAGTAAAAGCATTTGACAATATTCGAACTAGAGTATGAAAAGTTTCACTTCTTAGCTTACAGAAAGTGACACACTTCAAGAGAGTATGTACGATATACTTCTCATAACAACCGGAATGTTAAACAAAAAGGAGGGGAGCAGTTGGTACTGTATTTAGATGTCATTTGGCTATTGAATTTGTTGATAGACAGCATATTGCTGATAATGACGGCATTATTTTTAAAAAGACATCTAATATGGTGGAGAATTTTCTTGGGTGGTTTTATCGGGTCACTAATTGTATTGTTATCATTTACTCCTTACGCCCATATCAGCGGGCATCCGCTTATAAAACTATCTTTCTCATTGATCATGGTTTTCACTGCTTTTGGTTTTAAACGTTTTCGTTTCTTCCTTGGAAACTTGCTCATGCTTTACTTTTCCACTTTTTTAACCGGGGGCATTTTGATAGGCTTTCATTTTTTCCTTAAGTTTGACAATAACCTGCAGTCTTCCATGTTTTTAGCTAGTGTAAAAGGATTTGGCGACCCGATAAGCTGGGTATTTGTCATGTTTGCCCTGCCTGCAGCCTGGTACTTTGCCCATAACAGGGTAAGCAGTATTGAAACGGTGAACATTCAATATGATCAAATTGTCAATATAGAAATTGAATTAAACGGATTAAAACTGGAAATGAAGGGGCTGGTGGACAGTGGGAACCAGCTGTATGATCCTTTAAGTAAAAGCCCTGTCATGCTTATTTCCACGGAGGAATTGGAAGGGAGAATTCCCGAAGAGATCCTTCGTTTATCAGATGACTGTGAAGGCATGTTGAGTGGGGATCATTCTTTGGCACCCCAATGGGAAGAGCGGGTCCGGTTCGTGCCGGCACAATCAGTCGGAAAGAAGAATCAGCTTCTTATCGCTTTTAAACCTGACTCAATCGTAATAAAAAAAGAAGATGAAAGTTGGATATGTAATAAAGGGTTGGTTGTATTTCAAAATATACAATTTTCTGCGGATGATAGCTTCAGTTGTATCGTGCATCCAAAAATGATGGCTTCTCCATCGCTTCAAAACGTATCTTAATACATTGCCACTATTACTATACTCACATTTCACCAAAATAGAAGGGGGAACTACATTGAAAAATTTACGGCTGAGACTTACATACTATTGGTATAAGCTTCTGATTAAACTGGGTCTGAAAACGGATGAGATATATTACATAGGCGGCAGTGAAGCTCTTCCGCCTCCTCTCTCTAAGGAAGAAGAAGCAGTTTTGCTCAAGAAGCTTCCAAACGGTGATAAGACAGCCCGTTCTCTGCTGATCGAGAGGAATTTGAGACTGGTCGTTTATATTGCAAGAAAATTTGAAAATACGGGTATCAACATTGAAGATTTAATCAGCATCGGGACGATTGGTTTAATTAAAGCAGTCAATACCTTCAATCCAGAAAAGAAAATCAAACTGGCTACTTATGCTTCCAGGTGTATTGAAAATGAGATTTTGATGTACCTCAGAAGAAATAACAAAATCCGATCAGAGGTATCCTTTGATGAACCGCTGAATATTGATTGGGATGGGAATGAGCTGCTGCTATCCGATGTCCTTGGGACTGAAGAGGATATCATCACAAAGGATCTCGAAGCAACAGTGGATAGGAAACTTCTATTTAATGCCCTGACTGAGTTATCGGACAGGGAAAAGCAGATAATGGAACTCCGTTTTGGCCTTATGGGCGGTGAAGAAAAGACACAAAAAGATGTTGCGGATATGCTTGGTATTTCTCAATCCTATATTTCGAGACTAGAAAAACGGATAATAAAAAGACTGAAGAAAGAATTCAATAAGATGGTTTGATGCATACAAGGAATGGCGGTTCTAATAAGAATCGCCATTTTTCTTTGAGGAAATGATACCTTTTTACTGTGTCATCCACGTCTAGCTTCATTGCCCAGGGTATTCAATCTCCATACATACCCTGTATGATGTCACAGACTTAAGCGCACGTCATCATTCCTCCTAAACCCTCCCAATGATGCCCCGCGCAGCTCAAGCACACGTGGTCATTCTTCGTAACCCATCTCAATGATGCCCCCGCGCTCTTCTCACCTAAAGCGGACCATTACGTACCAGCTAAAATGCCAAATAACCCGAATAGAGAAAAGGAGGACACCGTTCCTAAACAGGCTTGTCCTCCAACAAACGAAACAGTAAACTGTATAATTCCCTTACTCATTTTCCGGCTAAATAACAAAATATTCCTAAAAATAATAACATTCATATCAAATGGTTCCCAAAAAAAATTTGCATCCATTTAAGCTTTGTCCTGCCTGAATTGGAAGGATTTTTAAGAGGAGGTAAGAAAAGAGGTCCATGCATAATTTTCCTTCCCGGGGAGATACTGACTTTTGTACAGCAACTCCTGCAAGGAGGGAAAGAAATTGACACGAAATAAAGTTGAAATTTGCGGTGTTGACACATCGAAACTTCCTGTTCTCAAGAATGAGGAAATGAGAAAACTCTTTCGGGAAATGCAGGCTGGAGACATTTCAGCCAGAGAGAAATTAGTGAACGGGAACCTTCGTCTTGTCCTGAGTGTCATACAAAGGTTCAATAATCGCGGTGAATATGTAGATGACTTGTTTCAAGTAGGATGCATCGGCCTGATGAAGTCGATTGACAATTTCGATCTCGGGCAGAATGTCAGGTTTTCTACTTATGCCGTACCGATGATTATCGGGGAAATCCGCCGTTATCTTAGAGATAATAATCCGATAAGAGTTTCACGGTCACTTAGAGATATAGCTTATAAAGCTCTGCAAGTGAGGGAGAAGCTAATGGGGGAAACATCCAAGGAGCCTACAGCGGAAGAGATCGCGAAAGTTTTGGATGTCCCGCACGAGGATATTGTTTTTGCAATGGATGCCATTCAGGACCCTGTATCTCTGTTTGAACCGATTTACAATGATGGCGGAGATCCTATTTTTGTAATGGACCAGCTTAGTGATGAAAGGAACAGAGACCACACCTGGATTGAAGAAATCGCCCTCCAGGAAGGGATGAGAAGGCTGAATGACCGTGAAAAGATGA
>NZ_ABCF01000119.1 GCF_000181495.1 Bacillus sp. SG-1 | reverse complement strand
CGCCTGCGCGCGCTTTACGCCCAATAATTCCGGACAACGCTTGCCACCTACGTATTACCGCGGCTGCTGGCACGTAGTTAGCCGTGGCTTTCTGGTTAGGTACCGTCAAGGTGCCGCCCTATTTGAACGGCACTTGTTCTTCCCTAACAACAGAGCTTTACGATCCGAAAACCTTCATCACTCACGCGGCGTTGCTCCGTCAGACTTTCGTCCATTGCGGAAGATTCCCTACTGCTGCCTCCCGTAGGAGTCTGGGCCGTGTCTCAGTCCCAGTGTGGCCGATCACCCTCTCAGGTCGGCTACGCATCGTTGCCTTGGTGAGCCGTTACCTCACCAACTAGCTAATGCGCCGCGGGTCCATCTGTAAGTGGTAGCTAAAAGCCACCTTTCCACTCTTCCTCATGCGAGGAAAAGAACTATCCGGTATTAGCCCCGGTTTCCCGGAGTTATCCCAGTCTTACAGGCAGGTTACCCACGTGTTACTCACCCGTCCGCCGCTGACATCAGGGAGCAAGCTCCCATCAGTCCGCTCGACTTGCATGTATTAGGCACGCCGCCAGCGTTCGTCCTGAGCCAGGATCAAACTCTCCGAAAGAAGTTTGACTTGCTCATTGATGCTGAAACTATGTTCAGCCTGCTAATTAAAGTATTAGCAACTTTGTAAGAATTAGCTTCTTACAAGAATTAACGTTGACGTTTTGTCTTGTTTTGTTCAGTTTTCAAGGTTCAATCTAAGTTCGCTGTGTTTCAAAAGCGACTTTATTATCATAACACTTCTTCGTTTCAGTGTCAAACACTTTTTAAAACTTTTTTTGTTGAAGTGTTTTGTTTTTCTGTCGTTTGCAGCGACGAATAATAATATATCATGATAATATTATTTACGCAACACCTTTTCAGTAATTTCTTTTAAAAAATTACTCTTTTGGCTAAACCATTGTTGTTTAAAGAACCTGATAGCTTATTTTCAGTGCATGTGACTGACTGCGTCTATTATGTTCCAAGCATCTCCCGTCCAAGAGAGAAGTTCGCACAGCATGCGGTATCTATAGCTAAAAACAACACTCCTTTAAGAATGCTGCGTTTTTAATACATAATTCTTTCTTTCCTTCATATATTTAATAGCAAACAATATCGCTGGAGAGGAGAACTTCTATTTCATGCTAGTAAATGCAGCACTTATTCTTTCTTTTATCATGGCTATATACTTATTTGCTTTTTCTTTTGTTCACGCCATCAAGATCAGCGAGTCTGAAACCGAGGTAAGAGGAGGAACATTCATCTTCTCTGTCATAATGGCATTCATTTTTTCGGGACTTACGTACATTTTTATATAATAAGAAAGAAAAATGAGGAAGGACGATCTTGTCCCTCCTCATTTTTTACTTTTCAAAAAAAACATTACTCCGTTATTCTTTGAAAGTCTTCTTTTAACAAGGACGACAGAGATGCATCAACGAATTTCCCTTTTTCGAAGAACCGCTGCCTCTGTGTTCCTTCATATATAAACCCACACTTCTCGAGAGCATTCCTTGAGCGATCATTCTCAGGATCATAAAAGGCCTCAATCCGATTGATCCCCATCTCTTCAAACGCAAATGTGAAGATTGCTAGTAACGCTTCGTGCATTATTCCTTTTCCCCAGTATTCCGGATTCAGTTCATATCCTGTTTCAACTTTATAATGTTCTGCTTCAATCTCATGAAACCCACAGCTTCCTATCAACTCATTATCCGGTTTCAGCGTGATGGCCCATCGAATCTGTTTTTGATTCTTGAAACCGAATGAGAGTTTTTCAATGAGCGCTTCTGCCTGGGATATGTCTGTGTATGATTCCAAGTCATAGTATTCTGTTACTCGATCATCAGAAAAATTCTCATAAATTTTATATGAATCTTCCATAGTGATCTCTCTCAAGCGCAATCTTTCTGTTTCAATTACCGGAAAAACTTCAAACGCATCTTCCATTATCTCTAACCTCCCTTCACTTGTAACGCTGTCAATTTCCTAATTTTCCTTTCTTCTTTAACGAATAAGAAGATTCCAAGCAAAATGATCCCTCCGCCGATCACCTGAGACATGATCACAGCTTCCCCCAATAAGAAATATGCCAATACCGAGGCCCCTATCGGTTCGAATAGGATGGCCATTGATATGGTTGAGGTACTCAGCCATTTTAAAGACCAATTGAAAAGGGTATGACCGAGTAAAGTTGGAATGATGGCGAGCAGCAGGAAGTAAATCCACTCTTCTCCCGGGTAGGGTCCAAGCTTTTCACCTTTTATAAGTACATAGAGAAATAGAACGATTGTACTCATAAGGTACACGATAAATGTATAGGTAACCAGAGACAGGCGCTTTCTTACGTTTTGACCAAAAAGTAAGTAAGCAGTGACCAACGCACAGGCCATCAGTGCCAGAAGATCTCCCCATAACGCCATTCCGCTTATACGGAAGTCCCCCCAGCTGATGACGACACTACCACTGATTGCAAGTGCTGCCGATAGTAAAGCTGACTTACTGAATTTCTCTTTAAAGAATAGATATGTTCCTAAAAAAGCAAATAATGGCTGCAGCGTGACCAGCACAGTAGAACTTGCCACAGATGTGTAATTTAACGATTCAAACCAGAGAATAAAATGAAAAGCAAGGAAGAAACCTGCCGCTACGGCATATCCCCAATCCTTCAATGTGATTTTTTTCAGTTCCTTCCTATACTTAATGAGAAATACGGGGGACATCAGCAATATGGTGAAAAGAAGCCTATAAAACGCAATCACCCCTGCATCCGCGCTGGAAACCTTGACTAATATGGCAGATGTCGAAACTGAGATCACGCCAATGACTAGAATGAAATATGGATTCATGCGGTACTCTTGCATCTTGACGACCTCCTATGGATAGGGCCTAATGGCACCTATATCTATTTTCTTTCAGCGGATTCTTAATTCTATACCCCTTATACGAAGTCCTTCATTTACATGAAAAAAATCGACCCTATAGCAGGTCGATTATTTTCAACTCCTTTTATTAACATTGGCCGACTTAACGAACTCCAAGCCTTGCAGGTTTTCCAGCAATCCTGCCACATGAACCGGACGCTTTGTTGAAATAGAAAGTGTATATATTAACAAAGGCCCTTCGTCCGTATTGTCTTCTTCAATATTGTATTGGCTGATTTCCAAGTCTTTAGAAGAAACCACATCGTTGATCTTACTGATATGTCCTTCCCCTTTATTAATGGTCAGAGTCAAAAGCAAATTATCTTTCCTATCAATTTTCTTTTTATACAATTTTTCAAAGCGATTTAGAAAGAATAAGGTAGTGACAATAATGATGGTCGCCAGCACAGCTTCATAATACATCCCGATGCCGACCACAATGCCCAGCCCTGCCACCACCCAGATACTTGCGGCGGTCGTCAGACCCTTTACAGTGATTCCACCTTGAACCAAGATAGTCCCCGCTCCGAGGAAACCGATACCTGAAATCACATAGGAAGGGATCCTGCTGGGATCAAAGCCCCTTAAATCTTCATGTGTTTTCAGATAATCTTCAAAGCCAAAAATCGATACCAGCATCAACATACAGGAACCAACACCAACCACAATGTGGGTTCTCAAACCCGCGGGATGGTTCTTGGCTTCCCGTTCTATCCCAATGATTCCACTTAATAGAACAATTACAAACAATCTTATAGTAGAAGTAATCATTTCATCCGAAAAAAATGCCATCGTTTCTCCTGCCTCTCCCTTATACAATCTTCATTAAACATCTTTTTACATTTTTTCATATTATTTAGCCTTATACGAAGCGGGTTAAACACTGTCCTTCAGAGAATCTCGTATGCACAGCATTCAGCCGGCAGTCGGGGTGTAAGAAGGAACTGTTCTTCAACTTCCATTCAAGAGAAAAGTGACAAGTCTTTAATTATGGCTTCTTTTTTTAAACTTTGTTGCTATTTAATATGAATTTCGAAAAAACTAGACAACATTTACACGACATACCCTGGTAAGCAAGGAAGAAAAGGTCTACTCTCACTGTTCAGAGAGAAAAACCTTGTAACCAGGGAAAAAATCCGGAATTAGGGATTTTTCCGAAAGCAACAATTTTACGAAAACAAGCCTTTATTATTTATATGCAGTTTTCTTTCCATCATTAAGATTATCGGTAATTATCTTTATCAAAATCTCTACTAGTGGGACGTATGAGAGACTGGCAGAGTTTATTCCAAAAGTGGCAGCAGGAGAACAAACTTTTACATGTAGAGTACCTTATGATCAAGAAAGGGAAATTTTCATTTTCCAGCCGTCTGATTCAATTTAATCCGGATACTCAAACCGTGATGATGATGACACAAAATCGGTTGTCTCCCTTCATTTAAATCAAATTGAAGACTTATTTCATTCTTAATCGAAAAGTCTGGTTATTAATTAATTTACAGTTGCAAATATATTATTTAGAGTTGAATGTTCAAGATACCCCGCGGAGTCAGAGGGAAGGATCGGAAATCAACTATCTCGTTCAACTGTCAAATATACATATAAAAAACTTTTTAATAATGTGCAGCTCTTTAAGCAGTAAGCTGTTTTCATTTCAATAACCCTGCAGTATGGTATTTTAAAGGAATACAAGCTTTGTGGAAATGATCATTTGATAAATATTGGAAACAGAGGTTATCTAACATAATCTTTGTGGCTTGATGGGCTGAAAGGCTTTAGGCAGAGGGTTCTAAGGAAGGATACATCCCTAAATGAGCCAAATCTCCGACC
>NZ_ABCF01000120.1 GCF_000181495.1 Bacillus sp. SG-1 | reverse complement strand
TGAGTCGTGAACTTTTGTGCTTCTTCGTCTGTAATCGCAAGCCGGGCAAGGTGAGCCACATGCTTTACTTGATCTTCTGAGATTCTTGACATACTCTTTCACCTCCGCAATTTTTCGAACACTAGCAATACTATTGATAATATCAAAATTTCAGCCAAAAAGGCAACTAAGTGCCGTCATTTCGCTGTTATTTAAAACTTTTTCTGTTTAACGCGTTAAACCACTAAGAGGGACTGTCCCTTTTGGTGCGTTAATGTACTAAAGCCCCTAATTTCC
This sequence comes from Bacillus sp. SG-1, assembly GCF_000181495.1. Classification (GTDB taxonomy): domain Bacteria; phylum Bacillota; class Bacilli; order Bacillales; family Bacillaceae_B; genus Rossellomorea. The sequence goes on along the minus strand of NZ_ABCF01000120.1, from coordinate 3,756 downwards.
CCATCCTGCCGGCCTTCATTCTATCATGATGTTCTTTTTTGCCCAAAAGTATAAGTTGTGGATGAGTTTCTTCATTAATATAGAAGGATTAGTTATAGAATTGGCGAATTGGAAGGTGAGGTGATTACCATGAAAATTTTTACATATTATCAACAGGACGGAAAAGTCATTGACCGCTTTGACAGCAAGGGCGCTGTCATTCACCCCCTTGTTAAGTCAGAGAAGCCATTCCAGATCGGCTGTATGTACCTTGACCGGAACAGTATCCTCGGCATGCACAAAGCCATGTGCCCGCAGCTGTTCATCGTTACGGACGGAAGCGGCTGGGTACGGGTTGAAGGCGGAGAAAAAATACCTGTTGAAAAAGGGACAGCTGTATTTTGGGAAACCGGTGAAGAACATGAATCCGGTTCTGACACCGGGATGACAGCTATCGTTGCTGAAGGGGAAGAGTTTGATCCCGAAAGGTTTTTGAACTTAAAATAACGAAGAAGTCCGTCTGCCAGGATCTCTAAGCAGACGGCTTTTTCTTTCCATTATTTAGTGGTAAGCTTAATTTCATCAAAACCCTTTCGGCGGGTTGTTGGCGTTTCTCCTGCCATTTCAATTACTCACCAACTCCGAAAGCCATCCAAGTTACGTTTATAAAGGCTCTTTTCTTAAACTTTGTTGCTATTTAATATGAATTTCGAAAAATACAGACATCAATCACACAAATTATCCTGGTAAGCAAGGAAGAAAAGAGCTACTCTCCCTGTTCATAGAGAAAAACCTAGAAACCAGGGGAAAAATCCTGCACTAGGGATTTTTCCGAAAGCAACAATCCATACAAAAACAGCCTTTATAAAAGAAGGGATTCAATGTTCATAAAAATTTTATATACCATCCTCATCGGCAGTATCGGGGGCATGGTGTTCAGTCTTCTTCACATTCCATTGGCGTGGCTGCTCGGCTCCATGACTGCCGTGTTTGCAGTTGAAAAAATGACTTCTTTTAAAGTCTACTGGCCGCCGATTTTCAGGAACACCGGGCTCATTATTGTCGGGTATACCATTGGTCAGTCTTTTTCGAGGGACACCGCTATCGAAATTGTTCAACAGCTGCCCTGGATGTTATTTCTTACAGTCCTGCTTCTATTATTCAGCAGCGTGTTGGCCCTTTTGATTACTAAACTGACGGGGGTCAATTTAAGGTCGACCATTACCGGGTGTATTCCGGGCGGATTATCACAGATGGTCGTTCTCGGCGAAGAGCTGGAGGATATTGATGTTACCGTAGTAACGATCATCCAAGTCATCCGTTTGGTTTCCGTCATCTTCATCGTGCCTTTCATGGCGTTCAGTCCGGTTTTCCAAGGAGATAAAGACGGCGTGGTCTCTGCGCCGGCAGCAGTCGACTTCTACCTGAGCCTGCCGCTGCTTATCTTATCCGGTATGGCTGTACTATCAGCTGTCCTCGCTGTTAAGCTGAAGCTTCCGACGCCTACCCTATTAGGTCCCATTCTCGGCATCGGTATTTTGTCTGCTTCCGGTATTGCGGCTCCACATATGCCGGATGCTGCTATCATCGCTGCCCAAATATTACTGGGGATTTACTTCAGTAAAATGATGAAGTTTGAAGATTCCGGGTCTCTTTCAAAATTCATCGGCCTGACCCTAGCCACGTCCGTTATTCTGATCGCGTTCACCTTTGGACTGGGGGCAATCCTTATGGCCTCTCACGATATTACGTTCATTACTTCGTTTCTGAGTATGGCTCCGGGCGGGATGGCCGAAATGGCTCTTGTCGGGCAGGCACTGCACGCTGACTTATCAATCATAACCGGATACCACCTTTTCCGGATTTTGTTCATCCTCTTTGCAGTACCGGTAATTCTTAAGTGGCTTTTCAAGCAGAAAATGTTTTCTCCGGACTCAACAAAAACTGGTGCGTAACGATCGTTTAATAAGTGAAAAGCCCTTTCAGCCAAGAAAAAAAGCAGTCTCCGGGTGATGGTTCATCTCGGGAACTGCCCTCAAAAAACCGGATGGTCCACGTGGTCATCCGGTTTTATTTGAACAATTTAGCGAAGAATGATTTCTTTTTGGTTTGGGGTACAGAAGGCTGGGGCTTTGCCTTTTCATCAATATAAATCTCTTTTTTATCAATGGCGTGGCCGTAAGCAAACACCAGTCCAATATCCGAATTGTGCTCTTTGTTTGTCACCATTGTATAGTGAATTCCATATTTTTCTGCCATTTTAATATATTTCGAAAGGTACGAATAGCTCATATTCCCGTTCAGGTAGAGGTGAGCTTCTTTATTTTCTCTCATTAGTGATTCTGCCTGTGGCAATATCCCCTTTTTTCTTACTTGCTTCTGCACCAGGGCAAATACGATCCGTTCCCGTATGGTCCCCAAAAACTTGCGGCGCTCATCCGGTTTCGTCTGCTTCTGTCCGTACATTCCCTGCTGCAAATAGTCATCAACACCAGGCCTTTCCAAGTCATACACCTCCACGATGATCTTTTATTTCACTACACTATATGTCAGGTGTGCTAAAAATGCAATCACAAGGGGTTTCTCTGGACCATCAATAGCTCCTCTGTTCTAGAAATAACTTCCTTGCCGATCCGTTCATACCCTTCATCATTGGGATGAAAAAGATCTTCCGATAAATAAAGGTTCGTATCTTCTTCAAACAGGTGCTGAATTGAAATGAACGTAGTATTAGGGTACATTTCCAGTAGATTTTTCGTCGCTATATTCCATGAACTGATAATTTCATCCAATTCTTTTACCTCTGCCAGAGATTCAAAAACCGGATTGAAGATACCGACAAAGTATACCGGCACATCTTCATTCAAGATACGGATGGTAGACATTATTTTGCGAAGATCCGACTTGAAGCTCTCTTCTCCCTTGATAAAATCACCTATGGTCAGGTGTGCGAAGTTGTGGTTAAAGATGGACACCAAGTCATTTCCCCCAAGAGTCATGAACAGTACATCCGCCTGTTCGATATCTTTCTGCATATTAGGATCATCGAGCATCTTGATTAAATGGCTGGCCTGTGCACCGTACACACCGTGATTGACCAGCACTACTTGGTCAGTTTGTTTCTCATAGTACCTTTTTATAAGGTCTAAATAGCCTTTTGTCCCTTCACTTCCTGTCCCAAGTGTCAGCGAGTCCCCGATCCCCACAATTACAAAACTGTCACTGTGTATTTCACTTGGTTTGATTTCGATATCCGGCATCATATAATCGAAAGCCACTTTTTCTAAATAGTGTGTGGTCTCATCTTCAAATGACTTCTTCTCTATGACCTCTGAAAAAACGGCCGCTTCATCAATGTGGCCATCCTCTTTATGAGAGGGTGCAGGAGAATTGATATAAGAAGGATAAAGGCTGAATACAGCAAATGTCACCACTACTGCAGAAATCAGGAATAGAAAAACCCTTTTCATGATGATACCGCCCTTTTTTGTATTTTGACCATGGAAGCCATCAATCGACAGTAGCAGTATCGGCATGTCTTTAACCCTTAATACGTATAAAAAGCATAAAAAAGCGTCTGCATAGGACAGACGCTTTGATTTTATATGGCATTTGCTTATTCTTCTTCGTTCAATTCCTCTTCTGCTTCATCCAAAGCTTCATTCGCTTCTTCCTCTATTTCTTCCTCTGTTGATTGCGTAGCATCGTCTATTGCATCACCTGCATCTTCTGCTGCCTCTTCAATATCTTGACCAGCTTCTTCTGCATCTCGTTCGA
>NZ_ABCF01000121.1 GCF_000181495.1 Bacillus sp. SG-1 | reverse complement strand
CACCCGACCATCAAGGATAATGCTCTGGTGGCAACAGGAGCGAAAGTACTAGGTTCCATCATTGTTGGAGAGAATTCTAAAATAGGAGCAGGTTCGGTGGTCCTGAAAGATGTCCCTCCCAATTCGACCGTGGTAGGTATTCCAGGCAGGGTCGTCATAAAAGACGGTGTGAAGGTGAAAGAGAAAGACTTTAATCACACTGATCTGCCAGATCCGGTGGCCGACCGATGCAACGACTTGGAAAATCAAATTCTGTCACTAAAAAAAATGCTTAAAGAAGCGCAAAAGAAAGGGGATATCCGCCAAGATGACCATTAAAATTTTCAATACACTCACCAGAAAAAAAGAAGAATTCAAACCGCTGGAAGAAGGAAAAGTAAAGATGTATGTGTGCGGTCCGACGGTTTATAATTATATTCATATAGGAAATGCCCGTCCGGCAATCGTATTTGATACCGTCCATCGTTACTTTGAATATAGAGGCTATGATGTCAACTTTGTATCGAATTTCACTGATGTGGATGACAAATTAATTAAAGCCGCCAATGAGCTTGGAGAAGATGTGCCTGCCATTGCCGAGCGTTTCATTGAGGCTTACCATGAGGATACGGAGGCTCTTGGATGCCAGCGAGCGGATGTCCACCCCCGTGTAACGGAGAGCATGGATATCATCATCGATTTTATCGAAGCTTTGATCGATAAGGGGTATGCATATGAATCCCAAGGCGATGTCTATTATCGAACAAGAAAGTTTGAGGGATACGGAAAGCTTTCTCATCAATCGATTGATGACTTGAAAGTGGGAGCGCGCATCGAAGCGGGAGACAAGAAGGAAGATCCTCTTGACTTTGTTTTATGGAAAGCGGCCAAAGAAGGGGAAATCTTCTGGGAAAGCCCTTGGGGACAAGGAAGACCCGGCTGGCATATCGAATGCTCTGCGATGGCGAAAAAGTATTTGGGAGAGACGATCGATATTCACGCAGGCGGGCAGGATTTGGCATTCCCACACCACGAAAACGAAATCGCCCAGTCGGAAGCATTGAACGAAAAGCCTTTTGCCCGCTATTGGATGCATAACGGCTATATCAATATTGATAATGAAAAGATGTCTAAATCTCTTGGTAATTTCGTACTTGTTCACGATATTATTAAAGAACAGGACCCGCAAGTGTTGAGATTTTTCATGTTGTCTGTTCATTACCGCCACCCTATCAATTACAACTTGGAACTTCTGGAGAATGCTAAATCCGGACTGGACCGTTTGAAGACATCCTATGAGAATTTGAAGCACCGAAGAGAGGTTTCTGCAGAGCTGACAGATAACAATGAAGAATGGCTGGAAAAAATCGCTTCACTCAAAAATCAGTTCATAGAAGAGATGGACGATGATTTTAATACAGCAAACGGTATTTCTGTCTTATTCGAGCTTTCAAGACAAGCGAACTATTACTTGATGGAAAAGAACACCTCGATTACAGTCATTGATGCTTTTTCACAACACTTCAAGGAATTTTTCGAAGTTCTTGGGCTGAAGCTTGAAGAAGCGGAATTGCTGGATGAAGAAATTGAAGAAATGATCAACCAGCGGATTCAGGCGCGTAAAGACCGCAACTTCCAGCTGGCGGATGAGCTGCGCGACAAGCTGAAAGCAATGAACATCATTCTGGAAGATACTGCCCAGGGCACACGCTGGAAAAGAGGGTAACCATGTTATATCAGCAAAATGAAAACATAGATGCCAAACAAATGAATGCCTTGGCACTGGCTTATATGGGGGATGCCGTATATGAAACATATGTACGGCAATACCTTCTTCAGTCCGGAAGGCTAAAGCCGAACCACCTGCATCGTGCAGCTACAGGTTATGTTTCCGCAAAGGCACAGGCGGCAGCCCTTAAGAGACTGTCAGATAGTGACCTGCTTTCCGAAGAAGAGAAGGCAATAGTCCGCAGGGGCCGGAATGCAAAGTCCGGGACCATTCCGAAGAATACAGACGTGCAGACGTACCGTTACAGCACTGCTTTTGAAGCCTTGATTGGCTATTTATTTCTTCAAAGCCGGAAAGACCGCCTGGAAGAACTTATTCGCACCGTTTTAATAGATGATTCAACCGACGTTAAGGAAGGAGGAGTACAATGAGCAGTGAATTTATCGCTGGGAGAAATCCCGTTTTAGAAGCTTTAAAATCAGGCAGGGATATCAATAAGATCTGGATTGCCGAAGGCTCGCAAAAAGGGTCAATGGGACAGATTACCTCGCTCGCTAAAGAAAAGAAGGTCCTGGTCCAATTTGTACCTAAACAAAAGATCGAGGGGATGGTCCGGGACAACCATCAGGGTGTCGTGGCACAGGTGGCCGCTTATCAGTACGCTGAAATGGACGAGCTTTATGCGAGGGCAGAGCAAAAGGGGGAGATACCTTTCTTCTTGATGCTGGACGAGCTTGAAGATCCTCATAACCTTGGATCAATCATGAGAACGGCAGATGCCTCAGGTGTACATGGGATCATCATCCCGAAGAGAAGAGCGGTTGGGCTGACAGCAACAGTGGCCAAGGCGTCAACAGGGGCAATCGAACATATTCCTGTAGCACGTGTCACCAATCTGGCTCAGACGATTGACGAATTGAAGGAAAGAGGAGTCTGGGTAGCGGGTACAGACGCGAAAGGCGCGGATGACTACCGCAGGCTGGATGGAACTTTGCCGATTTGCCTGGTCATCGGCAGTGAAGGAAAAGGAATTGGCCGTTTAATAAGAGACAAATGTGATTTTCTTATTAAGATGCCTATGGTTGGACACGTGACATCTTTGAATGCATCTGTCGCAGCCAGCATTCTGATGTATGAGGTCTATCGCAAGCGCCATCCTTTAGGAGAGTAAGGGAAGATGGACATTCTCCTCGTAGATGGCTATAACATTATTGGGGCTTGGCCGGAGCTGAGGGAGCTGAAGAACAGTGATCTTGCTGCGGCCAGGGACCGCCTGGTGGAATGTATGGCCGAGTATCAAGGCTATACCGGCTATAGAGTCATAGTAGTATTTGATGCTCAATACGTTAATGGAATCGAAAGAAAATATAAGAATTATAAAGTTGATGTTTTTTATACCAGAGAAAACGAGACTGCCGATGAGAGAATAGAGAAACTGGCAATCGAACTGAACAATATCAGAACACAGATCTATGTTGCTACCTCAGACTTCACTGAACAGTGGGCCATTTTCGGCCAAGGTGCATTGAGAAAATCCGCCCGGGAACTTTTTAATGAGATGCAGACCATTCAGAAAAAAATTGAAAGAAACGTCAAAAAAACGGCAGAGCGAAAGCCTTCATCGAAAATAAACCTGACGGAAGAAGTGGCAGAAATTTTCGAAAAATGGCGCAGGGGACAGCAATGAGCTGTTGACGCTTTCAAAAATTGTGCTGTATAATATTTCTATCTATTGTTTGCGCGAGGGGGATATGTGTGGACATCACAGCA
>NZ_ABCF01000122.1 GCF_000181495.1 Bacillus sp. SG-1 | reverse complement strand
TGCAGCATTTGTCTCTTGTTCATCTGAGTCTGTTCTTCAGAAGTTGCTCCAGGCTCAATACTTTCAGAAACCTCTTCCTCCTCCACCAACGGCTGCTGTACGTTCACTTCTTCCTGGTGGGCAGATACTGTTTCTTCTTGGAAAGAAGCATTTTCTTCGGCTGCAATCCCTGACATTTCAACTTGTGTGCGGTCTTCCAGCTTCTCATTCTCTAGAACTCTCTCAGTCTTCATCTCTTCCAATCGCTTTTTTCTATCCATCATTCGTTTGTCTTGCTTCAGCATGAGCACATTAAATGGAAGGTGTGAGCGTTTAGAAGCAGGTTCTGGTTCAGCTTGTTCACTCTCCTGCTGGAGCTCTTGTTCCGCGTCCGCTAATGAAGCTTCCTCGGATACCTCCTGAGGTAGTTCCTCAACGATAGAAGAAACCTCTTCTGAAGAAGGATCGTTATTAGGCTTATCGTTTTCTTCTGTTAATGCTTCTGTTACTGGTTCCTCAATTGAAGTAGGTTCCTTAGCTTCAGGCTCTTCTTTTTCATCGCCTGCCAGTTGTACATTGGACTCTTCCGTTCCTGGCTCAAAAGTTAAACCAATTTCACCCTCCAATGGGGAAGCGGCTGGCTCATCATCTGCAACTTCTTGATTTCTGAACGGTACCTCTTTTTCATTGTCTGCCAGTTGAACTTCAGTCTCTTCCATTTCCGGCTCAAAGGTTAATTCTAGTTCACCCTCCGATGGGAAAGGGACTGATTCATCCTCTGCAACTTCCTGGTTTCTGTAAGGCCCTTGTTTTTCTTCACTTGCAAGTTGAACATCCTGCTCATCTGTGTCATCCACTGTCAGTCGCACATTGGGCTCTTCCGTTTCTCCTTCAACTGACGTTTCTGTATGTACTTTTACCGTTTCGTCAGTATCGATGTTCATCTCTGAAACAGAATCAATAGAGGTCTTCATATCTCCCTGGAAGACTTCAGAAGTTAGAGTTTCATCCTCGTAGTAAGGAGCTTCAGAAACTTTTTCATTGCGATCCTCCGAACTCTCTCTCTCTTCTTGGGAATCTGCTTCCTCTACACCTCTCCAACGCCTTGGCTCGCTGCTTTTCAGCTCAAACGGAATCGGGTCTCTTTGAATCGGCTTGCTGAAACCATAAATCGGTGATGGAATTTCAGTAGGACGGAATGGACGGCGCGTCGCCTCATCCTTTTTAGCCGGCTTTTCCTTTTTCGGCGTCTCTTCTTGAGGTTCTGTTCTCTTTTCAGCAGGTGGTTCCTCGTTCCTTGAAGGGGTACGTTTCTGCCTTCTCTGCTCTGAACGGGCCGCTCTTTCTTCCCTGCCAGACTCCCTTTTATCAGGGATGACCGGAAATCGGAATTCACCTTTAGGGTATTGATAGGAGACTCTTGCTTCTATTTCTTTATTTTTGTCTTTTGGTTTATTTATATGGCTCTCCTCTTGATAGGAGGCTTCATCTGAGTAAGAATCATCATCTTTTAATCTTCCAAACATTTTTTTAAGCCAACTCAATTGTTATCACTCTCTCTACTGTAATCACTCTTTATTTTAACAGTTAAAAGAAAAAATTCGAGTAAAATCGCCAGAATGGGAGATTTTGTCCATACTTGGGCAGTACAGCCATCCGAATCTGTAAGTCATGCTGCTCATGATCTGCTGTACCTAATTGTTTTTTCCGATAAAAAAATGACTCAAATGGAACCAAAAATTCCCTTGAGTCATTTTTTTAAATCAAATTAGATCATTAAGATGAGAATGCCTCTCCAACTTTTGCATCTTCACCAAGGATGAGGATCCCTTTTTCTTTAGGGGCATCAGGCAGGTCAAGCTCTTTCGCCGAGCAAATCATACCGGAAGAAGCCACTCCTCTTAATTCTGCATCTTTAATAAGCATTCCGCTTGGCATGACAGCTCCCACCTTCGCGACAACCACTTTTTGGCCGCTGTCGATATTTGGCGCACCACATACAATCTGCAGTGTTTCGCTTCCAACGTCCACTTTACAAACGGTAAGCTTATCTGCGTTCGGATGCTTTTCTTTTTCTTGAACATATCCAACGACGAATTTCGGTGAGAAGTCTGCTTGAAGTTCTTCGTCAAATCCGTTCTTCTGGATTGCTTCGTTAATTTCTTTCAATTTATCCTGGTTCATTTCCAGTTGACCCTGAGCGTCAATCTTCATATAAGAAGAAGCATTGAACAGGTTATAGCCAAGAGTTTCGCCTGTCTCCTCATCAAAGATCCTTACAGCGTCACCCTTTTTATCATATGAACTTTCTCCATCAAAACCCGGCACCATGGAAATGATTAAAGTATCTCCAATGCCTTCCATATTGTAAAAAACATTCATTCTTATTTCTCCCTTCCAGATTTACGGTCTTTACGGTCTTTACGGTCTTGAGCCAATATAAAAATCGGTTCCAATTCGTTATCTTCAAAAAGGAAAGATAAGGAGGTAATCGGAACTTTTCCATTCGTAAAAAAGCTCATGGTCAATTCAGCAAGAATATCATACCCTGTTTCATTTCGAATGTCACCAATTATCAGTACATCCTGATGCGGGATGGAAACGGTCATCTCGCCTTCCACCTTCGCTTTCATATCCTTAAGGAAAGAGGTGTTTAAAATCCTGCTCCCGTCATATCCATCATTCGTGTTCAAGAAATGAAACACATTACCGACAAGAGTATCCTGCTTTAATTTTATTGGAAGAGAGCGCAGGTTGAAAAGAGCGGCCTCTTTGACTTTTTCAGGTGTCCACCCTTCTGTCTGCAACAATTTTTCATCAATCATGCGGTATGTAGTGCCCAGATCCACTGCGTAGTAAACCCTGGTTTCCGCGGTATGATCCTCGGTAATAAAAGGAACATCCTCGTGCGTCTTCGTCGGGAAGGACGTTGATCGGATGACCGGAAAGATTTTCTTTTCCTTATCCGTCAATGTATGCTGATAGCCCATTACATCCAGGGCTTCTTCCACATAGTACACCACT
>NZ_ABCF01000123.1 GCF_000181495.1 Bacillus sp. SG-1 | reverse complement strand
TTCCAACCTTCTTTTCCGATGACTAAAACAGAATTATGGGTAAGAGGAAACTCATTTTCTACCATTTCAATCGCTTCCTGTGTCATTTCAGTCACAATTGATCGTCTCTCATCGTTGATACCGTTAATTTCCTGAGCGATTGCCATGGACTCTTCCATGTCTTCAGACAACATCAAATCTACAGCAGGATCCGCATCTCCCAGCCTTCCTATTGCATTGATTCTTGGAGCAATTGCAAAACCTACCGTCTCTTCTGTAATTTCATTCATCTGGGCATTGGCAGCCTTGCAGAGGGCTATAACGCCGGGACGCTTACTAGTTCGCAGCTTTACTAATCCTTTTTTGGCGATCGCTCTGTTTTCCCCTTTTAGAGGCACAAGGTCTGCAATTGTTCCGATTGCCGCCAGGTCCAGCAGATGTTCCGGTAAACTCCCGTATAAAGCATGAGCGAACTTAAACGCTACTCCTACACCGGCAAGGTCTGTAAAGGGATAAGTACTGCCTTCCCTTTTGGGATGAAGGATTGCCAATGCTTCCGGAAGTTCCGGTCCCGGTTCATGGTGATCCGTGATGATCAAGTCGACTCCCAGCTCTTTTGCCAGCTGGGCTTCTTTCAGAGCTGCTATGCCGGTATCCACCGTAATAATCAATGAAAATCCTTCTCCAGCTGCCCATCGGAAAGCATTCTCATTCGGTCCATACCCTTCTGTAAAACGGTTCGGAATATAAAAATGCGCTTCCGCACCCAGATCAAGCAGCGTCTGCATCATGGTGGAGGTCGAGCTGACACCGTCCGCATCATAATCTCCGAAAATCAAAATGGCCTCTCCGTATTCGATGGCCTTTTTCACCCGCTCTACTGCCTTGTCCATGTCCATCATCAAATAAGGATCATGGAAAGGCTGTTCCTCCCCATACAAAAAGGTGCGGGCTTCTTCTATATCATGGATTCCCCTGTTTGCCAGCAGTTTGCTGACAATCGGAGAAATATTCAACTTTTCTTGTAATTTCTTACTATTCGTCTCACCATGGTCTTTTACTAACCAACGTGATTTTGATTTCAACATACGTTCACCCCTCAGCCTTTCCTATTATACAAAATGGGGATAGGCCTTTCAATCAGAGAAACATGGAAAGTCGGGTGCCGGGCAGACTTTCGTCGGCATTAAGTTGTGGAACATAAGGGACGAGGAGAGGCAGCAGTTATGTTTTGTGTGCTTTCTTGGAGAAGTTTAATTTTCCTTTCTTTATTTTAGTGTCCTGTAGCGCGCTCTTTAATGGCTGTAATTTTTTCGTTTGCATGTTTTAAAGTCCTTTAAGATTTTCAAACTTCCACCACACAACAACAACAAGCCCACACCTTATAAAACAGAAAGGACGCCCCAGTTTAGGAGCGCCCTTTTTGTTAAATTCCTGTATTGTTTTCTTCTTTTACATTATCACTTGCTGCCGGTACAGGGGGAGAGGTTTTTCCAGTCGTTTCAATTCCTTCAGCCTCTTTTGTCAGGCGTTCATTTTCTTTCTGTAACGCCTTTACCTTCCTCTGTACGACAAATAGCCGGAACAACCCGACAGAGCCGACAATTAGTCCTCCCATCAGGACGGATCCAATAATGACCAGGATCAATGGCCACTCAGCTTCCCCAAAAAGATAGTTCACCCTTACAGGATCGACATTGATAACAGCAAAGATGGCAACTATCAAAGCAAAAATAAGTCCTAAAATCAAATTCCATTGAAATTTCACTGCGTTCCCTCCCTTACGTTAATTCTACTCGGTCACCTTCATCATCTTCTTCTGCATTATATGGATTGATGTGTATGAAAACATCTTGTACGTCAGGGTTTTGCAGCAATCTTTCCTTTACATTTTTCCCTACCCTGTGACCCTCCTCTACTGTTATATGGGGATCCACGCTGATTTTTAAATCTACAATAAGATAATGGCCGTGTTCCCTTGCATGCAGTTCATTGATTTTCAGTACACCCTCAACTTCACTGACTGCCTGCCTCAGCTCTTGCGTGTCCTCATCATGAAGGACGTGATCAAGGGTATTGTGAATGGATTCTGCACCAAGCTTCCAAGCCATCCTCAAAACAAGCAGGGATACAAATACGCCGGCAACAGGATCTCCATATTCAAGCCAGCCGATACCTAAAACGCCACCCAGCATGGCTGCACCGATTCCGACCAGCGCTGCTATTGAAGAGTAGACATCCGATCGATGCTCATACGCATTTACAATGAGAGCATCACTTTTTAACTTTTTACCCAATTTGTACTTATACTGAAACATAGCCTCTTTGACGACAATCCCAAAGATCACGGCATAGATGGCAATGCTGGTCGGTGGACTGATTGGATGAAAAAACGATTCGATTGACGATTTCCCAATTTCAATACCGACAAGGAATAATAATACCGCTACAATAATGGCTGCTATGGATTCAGCTTTTCCGTGTCCATATGGATGGTCATCATCAGGCGGCTGCTTAGCGGCACGAAGACCTATGTATACGGCTAAAGATCCTGCTACATCAGAAGCGGAATGAACGGCATCTGCGATAAGGGCTTTACTATTTCCTGCTATCCCGGCCCACCATTTAATGCCTGCCAGAATAACATTTCCGACGACTCCAATCATAGCTGCAAATTCAGCCTTTTTAAAACGATCATCTGTACTCAAAGTTTATCCCCCCTCATTCCACTTTATTGTAACCCAAACAGTGTTAATCTATCTCCTGAAAACGCTTAAAAGGACAAGTGCTTACAGGCAATTTTCCGCCTGCAATACTTGTCCTTTCAATTGAATCTTACACTTGAGGTTCGTCTGTGACTGGCTTTTTCTCTTTGAACGTAATG
>NZ_ABCF01000124.1 GCF_000181495.1 Bacillus sp. SG-1 | reverse complement strand
CCGCCAATTTCAAAAGCGGAAACAATGAACAATTGCTTCAAGTCTTCTTTGACTGAATCAAGAAGTTCCTTCGTTTCATCATTGACATAGAGTGTTACTTTCGCTGTCAATGACTTACCGATGATCTTTTCATTCCTTGCTTCCTCAAGCGCCTTTAATACATTATCACGCAATTTGAGGAAGGCTTCCCATTTTGAAAGCAGTTCTTTGCTGTTCGGAAGTTCCCGGTATTCAGGCATATCCGTCAACTGAACACTTTCTTCCTGCTGGGAAGACATGTGGGACCATACTTCATCAGCTGTATGAGAAAGAATTGGAGACATCAATTTTGTCAATGCAAGCAGAGACTCATGAAGGACAGTCTGCATCGCGCGTCTTTCAAAATTGTCTTCAGCTTCAATGTAAAGCACATCTTTCGCAAAGTCCAGATAGAATGAGCTGAGGTCAAGCGTACAGAAGTTGTTTACACTTGTGTAGATGCTTGAGAACTCATAGTTCTCATATGCTGTAGTGACACTCTTGATCAAATCATTCAGTTTCACAAGCATGAATTGATCCACTTCTCTCAGGTTATCGTAAGAAATTGCATCTTTTTCAGGGTTGAAGTCTGCCAGGTTACCTAACAGGAAGCGGTATGTGTTTCTGATTTTACGATACACTTCAGAAACTTGCTTCAAGATGGCATCTGATAAGCGCACATCAGCCTGATAATCAACTGAAGCTACCCATAGGCGGAGGATATCGGCACCCATTTGTTTGATTACCTTGTCAGGTACGACAATGTTTCCGATGGATTTACTCATTTTACGGCCTTCACCGTCATTTACGAATCCATGGCTCAGAACTCCTTTGTAAGGAGCTTTCCCTGTTACGGCAACACCTGTAGTCAATGAAGAGTTAAACCATCCACGGTATTGGTCAGATCCTTCTAAATATAGATCAGCCGGTCTCTGCAGATCATCTCTCTGATGAAGGACAGATTGGTGAGAAGAACCAGAATCGAACCATACGTCCATAATATCCTGTTCTTTTGTGAATTCGCCGTTAGGGCTGCCTTCATGTGTGAAACCTTCAGGCAGGAGCTCCTTGGCATTCTTTTCAAACCAGATATTTGAACCGTGTTCACGGAAGAGTTCGGATACGTGTGCAATGGTTTCTTCAGTGATGATTTCCTCTCCGTTTTCAGCATAGAAAACAGGGATAGGAACACCCCATGCACGCTGCCTGGAAATACACCAGTCGCCTCTGTCACGAACCATGTTATAAAGCCTTGTTTCTCCCCATGCAGGTACCCATTTTGTATCTTTGACTGCCTGGAGCAGGTCTTCCCTGAATGCATCAATGGAAGCAAACCACTGAGGTGTGGCCCTGAAAATAACCGGCTTTTTCGTACGCCAGTCATGCGGGTAGGAGTGCGTGATGAACTCAAGCTTTAACAGCGCCCCTGCTTCCTGCAGTTTTTCAGTGATCGGCTTATTGGCCGCATCATAGAATAATCCTTCAAATCCTGGAGCTTCCTCTGTCATCACACCTTTGTCATTTACCGGACAAAGGATATCAAGGCCGTATTTCTTTCCGACAAGATAGTCATCCTCACCATGTCCGGGAGCAGTGTGTACACAGCCGGTACCGGAATCAGTTGTAACATGATCTCCAAGGATCACTAGTGATTCTCTGTCGTAAAGCGGATGCTGTGCTTTTACCTGCTCAAGCTCAGAACCTTTTACAGTCTTAACAACTGTCGGGTCGTTCCATTCAAGGACAGATGTGACCTCTTCCAGCAAGTCTTCAGCGACAACATATTTATTGCCTTCCACTTCTGCTACAACATAAGAAAGGTCAGCATGTACTGTAATCGCCAGGTTTGCCGGAATCGTCCATGGAGTAGTCGTCCAGATGATGATTTGAGTTCCTTCTTCAAGGACTCCATTCCCTTCTTTCACTTTAAAACCGACATAAATTGAAGGTGAACGTTTGTCTTGATATTCAATTTCGGCTTCAGCCAAAGCAGATTCACTGGACGGGCTCCAATATACAGGCTTCAAGCCTTTATAGATATAGCCTTTGTTTGCCATGTCACCAAACACTTTGATTTGTTCAGCTTCATATTCCGGCTTCATGGTGATATAAGGGTTATCCCAGTCACCACGTACCCCAATTTGTTTAAATTGAGTGCGCTGGCTGTCGATTTGGCCGTAAGCATACTCTTCGCAAAGCTTTCGGAATTCGGCAACCGTCATTTCTTTACGGTTTACCCCTTTTTTCGTCAGAGCCTGCTCGATTGGCAGGCCATGCGTATCCCATCCCGGTACATAAGGAGCATTGTAGCCGCTCATGGATTTATATCTTACGATGAAATCTTTCAGCACTTTGTTAAGAGCGTGCCCCATATGGAGATCGCCGTTTGCATATGGAGGTCCATCATGCAAAATAAATAACGGTCTGCCTTCTGTTCTTTCCTGAACCTTTTTATAGATGTCCATCTCATTCCACTTTTCTTGCATTTCAGGTTCACGCTTAGGCAGATTTCCACGCATCGGGAATTCTGTTTTCGGCATCAATAACGTGTCTTTATAATTCATTCCTTTTCCTCCTGTCTGGAAACTGTATCTGGATACTGATCCCAACTTTAAAATTACATCCTGACGACGCAAATCATCTGTTTATAAGAATTCTTTAACTGTTACAGGGTTATCGATTCTTTGGCCCTTAATACATTAGGCAAAAATAAACCAATAAAAAAAGCTTTCTCATCCCTGAAAAGGGACGAGAAAGCTAACCCGCGGTACCACCCTAATAGGCAAAAAAGCTTTTTGCCCAC
>NZ_ABCF01000125.1 GCF_000181495.1 Bacillus sp. SG-1 | reverse complement strand
CGCTACACGTGGAATTCCACTTTCCTCTTCTGTACTCAAGTCCCCCAGTTTCCAATGACCCTCCACGGTTGAGCCGTGGGCTTTCACATCAGACTTAAGAGACCGCTGCGCGCGCTTTACGCCCAATAATTCCGGACAACGCTTGCCACCTACGTATTACCGCGGCTGCTGGCACGTAGTTAGCCGTGGCTTTCTGGTTAGGTACCGTCAAGGTGCCGCCCTATTTGAACGGCACTTGTTCTTCCCTAACAACAGAGCTTTACGATCCGAAAACCTTCATCACTCACGCGGCGTTGCTCCGTCAGACTTTCGTCCATTGCGGAAGATTCCCTACTGCTGCCTCCCGTAGGAGTCTGGGCCGTGTCTCAGTCCCAGTGTGGCCGATCACCCTCTCAGGTCGGCTACGCATCGTTGCCTTGGTGAGCCGTTACCTCACCAACTAGCTAATGCGCCGCGGGTCCATCTGTAAGTGGTAGCTAAAAGCCACCTTTCCACTTTTCCTCATGCGAGGAAAAGAACTATCCGGTATTAGCCCCGGTTTCCCGGAGTTATCCCAGTCTTACAGGCAGGTTACCCACGTGTTACTCACCCGTCCGCCGCTGACTTCAGGGAGCAAGCTCCCATCAGTCCGCTCGACTTGCATGTATTAGGCACGCCGCCAGCGTTCGTCCTGAGCCAGGATCAAACTCTCCGAAAGAAGTTTGACTTGCTCATTGATGCTGAAACTATGTTTCAGCCTGCTAATTAAAGTGTTAGCAACTTTGTAAGAACCAGGTTCTTACTAGAATTAACGTTGACGTTTTGTCTTGTTTTGTTCAGTTTTCAAGGTTCAATAGGTATTATGGAGCGGGTGAAGGGAATCGAACCCTCATCATCAGCTTGGAAGGCTGAGGTTTTACCACTAAACTACACCCGCATATTAAATTGCTCACTGGTCGGGAAGACAGGATTTGAACCTGCGACCCCTTGGTCCCAAACCAAGTGCTCTACCAAGCTGAGCTACTCCCCGTTTTGTCTCTCATTCCCCAAAACAGGATTGAGTTGATTTAAATGGCGCGCCCGAGAGGAGTCGAACCCCTAACCTTTTGATGGTAGTCAAACGCTCTATCCAATTGAGCTACGGGCGCATAATGTGTAATTCTCTGGTGCCGAGGACCGGAATCGAACCGGTACGGTAGTCACCTACCGCAGGATTTTAAGTCCTGTGCGTCTGCCAGTTCCGCCACCCCGGCTAAGAACTTAATGGAGCGGAAGACGGGATTCGAACCCGCGACCCCCACCTTGGCAAGGTGGTGTTCTACCACTGAACTACTTCCGCGAAATATGGTGCGGGTGAAGGGAGTCGAACCCCCACGCCTTGCGGCGCCAGATCCTAAGTCTGGTGCGTCTGCCAATTCCGCCACACCCGCATATTTCAAATTGCAAAAGCAATGGTGAGCCATGAAGGATTCGAACCTTCGACCCTCTGATTAAAAGTCAGATGCTCTACCAACTGAGCTAATGGCTCGTACTAATTTAAGTGGTGCCGGCAAGAGGACTTGAACCCCCAACCTACTGATTACAAGTCAGTTGCTCTACCAGTTGAGCTACACCGGCATTTTTGTCTCACAAGAAACAATTATACTAGGTTTTAAACGTTATTTCAATGTTAGTTTTTGGTAAATTATTTTACTTAGCTTCGCTTTGTAAAAAAATCATGGTGGAGGATGACGGGATCGAACCGCCGACCCTCTGCTTGTAAGGCAGATGCTCTCCCAGCTGAGCTAATCCTCCATTATAAAGTCTGGCGACGTCCTACTCTCACAGGGGGAGATCCCCCAACTACCATCGGCGCTGAAGAGCTTAACTTCCGTGTTCGGCATGGGAACGGGTGTGACCTCTTCGCCTTAATCACCAGACGCTGTCCTTTTTAGGGACAAGTACTATTATAACGAGTTCTATAATTTTTTCAAGTGTTTTTTAGAAAAATTATTCACTCAAAACTAGATAAAGTTATGAAGAAAAGAAAGTATTCCGAGTTTCGCTAAAAATTGTGGTTAAGTCCTCGATCGATTAGTATCTGTCAGCTGCACGTGTCGCCACGCTTCCACCTCAGACCTATCTACCTGATCATCTTTCAGGGATCTTACTCACATAAAGTGATGGGAAATCTCATCTCGAGGGGGGCTTCATGCTTAGATGCTTTCAGCACTTATCCCTTCCGCACATAGCTACCCAGCGATGCCTTTGGCAAGACAACTGGTACACCAGCGGTGCGTCCATCCCGGTCCTCTCGTACTAAGGACAGCTCCTCTCAAATTTCCTGCGCCCACGACGGATAGGGACCGAACTGTCTCACGACGTTCTGAACCCAGCTCGCGTACCGCTTTAATGGGCGAACAGCCCAACCCTTGGGACCGACTACAGCCCCAGGATGCGATGAGCCGACATCGAGGTGCCAAACCTCCCCGTCGATGTGGACTCTTGGGGGAGATAAGCCTGTTATCCCCGGGGTAGCTTTTATCCGTTGAGCGATGGCCCTTCCATGCGGAACCACCGGATCACTAAGCCCGACTTTCGTCCCTGCTCGACTTGTAGGTCTCGCAGTCAAGCTCCCTTGTGCCTTTACACTCTGCGAATGATTTCCAACCATTCTGAGGGAACCTTTGGGCGCCTCCGTTACTCTTTAGGAGGCGACCGCCCCAGTCAAACTGCCCACCTGACACTGTCTCCCACCCCGATAAGGGGCGCGGGTTAGAAGTTCAACACAGCCAGGGTAGTATCCCACCGACGCCTCCACCGAAGCTGGCGCTCCGGTTTCTTAGGCTCCTACCTA
>NZ_ABCF01000126.1 GCF_000181495.1 Bacillus sp. SG-1 | reverse complement strand
GATTTAAGTAACGGAGAGCTGTATCTTCCAACTCCCATTTGATCTTTGAAATACCCAGCCTGTGGGCCAAGGGAGCAAAGATTTCCAATGTTTCATTGGAGATTCTCCGCTGTTTTTCACTAGGAAGATGCTTAAGAGTCCTCATATTATGAAGACGGTCCGCAAGCTTGATCAGGATGACACGGATATCCTGTGCCATGGCGACAAACATTTTTCGGTGATTTTCCGCCTGCTGTTCTTCCTGTGATTTGTATTTGATTTTACCGAGCTTTGTGACACCATCCACCAGCATGGCCACTTCTTTACCGAAACTGTCTTCGATTTCTTCGAGTGTGATACTGGTATCCTCTACTACATCGTGTAAAAATCCAGCAGATACCGTGGAAGGGTCCATTTCAAGGTCTGCAAGGATCCTGCTACCTGAATCGGGTGTATGATATACGGCTCACCTGATTTGCGGAATTGTTCTTTGTGTGCTTCCTTGGCAAATTCATATGCCTTTTGCACCAGGGAGACGTCTTCTTCCGGTAAATATTCACTTGTCCGTTTTACGACCTCTTCGGGGGTCAGTATCTGATCTTTTGCCATTAGCAAAATCACCTTTACAATATATTAAATTCAATATGAGCGAATTCATCCTATCAACGAATGATCCATCTTCATGTTGAACTCTTGTTCATAATAAAAAAGCGTATTGTATACTATTATCAAAAAAAATAGAACATATGTAAAGCCTTCAACCTTAAAAATAGCCGATTTTGTCGAAAAATATTTACCATTTTGATTTTATCCGCTTACATTTCCCCCAAAAACGCTATGGTGCGATTTTTCTGACTGCCCATTCGGCTGCAGTCCCTCTATTCGCAGGCGTTTTGTGAGAGCTCAGAATTTCCTGGAGCTGCAATTTTAAAAACCAAAACAAATTTTTAGTTAATAAAAATATTCATGCTTCATAACCAACACCAGCGATGCTCACTTCGTCCAATAAATAAAAAGGACTGAGTAATAGATATAAAATCTGTTTTCAGTCCTTTTGCTTGTGAGTTATTCAGATGAAGTATATTAGAACTGCATCAATGTCATGATGTCATGGCCTTCAAGCTTCTCACGGCCATCCAGATACGTCAGTTCGATAAGGAATGCAGTACCGGCAACAATTCCGCCCAGTTCCTCAACAAGTTTGATCG
Source organism: Bacillus sp. SG-1 (assembly GCF_000181495.1). Classification (GTDB taxonomy): domain Bacteria; phylum Bacillota; class Bacilli; order Bacillales; family Bacillaceae_B; genus Rossellomorea. The sequence continues at coordinate 1,439 of NZ_ABCF01000126.1, read as the reverse complement.
TCGCTTCAATTGTTCCGCCAGTAGCCAGTAAGTCATCTGTGATCAGGACGCGCTGACCAGGTTTGATGGCATCTTTATGGATTGTCAAAGCATCTTTTCCGTATTCCAAGCCGTATTCTACCTTGATTGTTTCACGAGGTAATTTACCCGGCTTGCGGACAGGTGCGAAACCGACTCCAAGTGCGTAAGCAACAGGACAGCCGATGATGAAACCTCTGGCTTCCGGTCCTACAACCAAGTCGATTTCTTTTTCTTTTGCATATTCTACGATTTTATCAGTAGCATATTTATACGCATCGCCGTTGTCCATCAAAGTCGTGATATCTTTGAATTTTATTCCTTCTTTAGGCCAGTCTTCGACGATTGTCACGTATTGTTTTAAGTCCATGCTTAAAAATCCTCCTCATATGTTGCAGACCATTCCAGTCTTCTTATCAAACCAGTTCTTAAGTTCCTGATAAGATGAATACAACAATTCATTCTCTAGATTATATTGTTCCTGTTTTTTACGATAAGTAATCGATTCTTCCAAATCTCTCTTAACTTTTACAGGATTGACGGAAATTAATCCATTGTTTATTGTAACAAAATCCAGTTCAAAAAACACCTTTGACATGAATTCAATTGTTTCTCTCGACCATCCTTTATGCTGGGCAAGCTGGCCGCCATGCTTTTTAAGATCGAAAGTCTCCCTTTTTAACAAAAAACCATAGTACCATTTAAAGTGGTCACGATTCGGAACAGTGCTGAAAAAATGGTCCTCCTCATGATCAAAATGGGCATAAATTCGCTCAGGCTCGGTGATTCTCACCACAGTCTCAAGCCACTCTCCCTGAGGAGGGATGTCCAGGAGAACAATGCTCTCCGCCCTTTCTAAAAGTCCGGAGGCTTCCTCATTAGAAGAGATCAACAGGATATCCTCACGGTAGTCATTAAGCGGCAGGCGGTCAATTGTTGACTGATTGAAGGCGATAATTGATCTGTTTTGGGAAGGAACCTTATCAAACCATCTGTTGACAGGCTTAATTCCCCTCATATCAAACAGCTGCCAATGATCTACAGTTACGTCTTTAAGAAACAATTGCGGTTTTCTGATATTATTCCATTCATTAATTGAAAGTTCCCCAATCACCGAGATCTCAGAAAGCGGAGAGATATGATCCGCAAACTCTCCCATTCCAAATCCGATGCTGTCTAAAGTATATACATCTTTTTGCAGGGAAAGTTTTAAATGGTCCTGGTTGCCTCCGATTTTTCGCATGCCGGAGATCGAGACACCTTCAATCAACAACTTCGGCTTGGGATTTCCCATTCCAAAAGGAGCCAGCATCTCCAGGGATTCTATCGTTTCAATATCGACTTCCTCTAAATTAATGGATGCATCCAGTTCTGTCAGTGGAATGAAGTCCTCTTCTGTCAGCTGTTCCTCTGCGAACGCA
>NZ_ABCF01000127.1 GCF_000181495.1 Bacillus sp. SG-1 | reverse complement strand
CGTAAAGAATTGTTGATGAGAGAGAGAAAAATCGCTGTAGTTGGTTCTAGGAAAGCGGATGAATATACGACCGCCGCATTAAAAAAACTTCTCCCTCAGTTGGTAGAAGAACAATTCATTACAGTCAGCGGGCTGGCAGCAGGAGCCGACGAATTTGCCCACCGACTGACAATAACATTAAAAGGCGATACGGTCGGAGTGATTGGCGGCGGCTTTCGCCATATCTACCCTGCTTCTAACCGGGATCTGGCAAATTTCATGGCAAAGAAGCACCTGCTTATTTCTGAATACCCGCCGGATACCCGTCCGCAGCGATGGCACTTTCCGATGCGAAACCGAATCATCAGCGGCATGACTTCAGCTGTACTTGTCACCCAGGCAAGCCGGAAAAGCGGCTCGTTGATAACAGCAGAAATCAGTCTGAATGAGGGAAGAGATGTTTATGCACTTCCCGGCAGGCTTGACTCGCCACTTTCTGAGGGATGCAATCATCTGATTCAGCAGGGGGCAAAGCTGATCACTTCCTCAGAAGATATTATTTCTGAGTTTAAGTATGATTCAATTAGAAACATATAAATTTTATAGGGTGTTTTTGCAAAGTTAGTGATTAGTTAATAGAAGAATTCTAATTTTGAGTAGATGTTTATTGGAGCGGCAGGTGTGTGACCTCCTGTAGGATTAGAGGGACGTCTAGTTTCATCGCCCAGCCCCTCGGAGTCACGCCCTGTAGTGGGAGTCAACTTTATATATCAACAGCCACAATGTCTACGAAAAGAGCTATTTTATATTAACCGCCCGCATCCTTTACATATCGTCCGGCCTGTCATACTATAGACGGACAGATATAAGAAGAAGAATGGATAGAAAAGGCAGAACCTATGGTCCAGAAACAGCGGATTTTTTGAAAAATATGCGTTTATGTGTATAAAATAGATAAAAAGGTTGCAATTCTTCTCAATCTGTTATACATTTTGCAACAGATATAATACAATAAGCAGTTTCTTTTTGTTTGAGCTGTTGGAAACGTTTCCTCGGCTCTATTAGCGACCAATAAAAAAATAAAACCCAAAAATAAACGATTTCCCTCTTTAAGGAGGCAATTTAATGTCGGATTACTTAGTGATTGTTGAATCGCCTGCAAAGGCTAAAACAATTGAGAAATATTTAGGAAAGAAATATAAGGTCCGTGCTTCAATGGGACATGTGCGCGACTTGCCCAAGAGTCAGATGGGGGTTGATGTTGAGCATGATTTCAACCCAAAGTACATCACCATCCGCGGCAAGGGACCTGTTTTAAAAGAATTGAAAACAGCCGCAAAAAAAGCTAAAAGAATATATCTGGCTGCCGACCCCGACAGAGAAGGTGAAGCAATTGCTTGGCACCTTGCCCACAGTTTGGACATGGATGTCAACTCTGAATGCAGGGTAGTATTTAATGAAATTACGAAGGATGCCATCAAGGAATCATTTAAACATCCCCGACCTATTAACATGGACCTTGTGGACGCTCAGCAGGCCAGACGAATTCTAGACAGGCTTGTCGGCTATAATATCAGTCCGCTCCTGTGGAAGAAGGTCAAAAAAGGTCTTAGTGCAGGCCGGGTTCAGTCGGTAGCGGTAAGGCTGATCATCGACCGGGAGAAAGAGATTAAGGAATTCACTCCGGAAGAATACTGGACTATTCAAGCTCTATTCAAAAAAGGTAAAAATAATTTCCAGGGTGCTTTTTATGGACTTGACGGTAATAAGTTGGAATTGAAAACAGAAAAAGAGGTAAATGACATCCTTGAAAAGATAAAAGGTGACTCTTTTGAAATCAAGAAAGTGACCAAGAAAGAAAGAAAGCGGAATCCTGCAGCTCCTTTCACCACTTCTTCACTTCAACAGGAGGCTGCAAGGAAACTGAACTTCAGGGCTAAGAAAACAATGATGCTTGCACAACAGTTATATGAAGGTATCGCAATCGGGAAAGAAGGAACAGTGGGGCTCATAACTTATATGAGAACCGACTCTACCCGTATCTCTGAAGTAGCCCAAAAAGAAGCAGCAGAATATATCACCGATAAATATGGAAATGAGTACACAAAGAGCCAGGAGAGAAAAGAGAAAAAGGGACAAAAGGCGCAAGATGCCCATGAGGCTGTCCGTCCTACCTCCACTCTTAGAGATCCGGCTTCTATGAAGGAATACCTTTCCAGAGACCAGCTAAGGCTTTATAAGCTGATTTGGGAACGTTTTGTTGCAAGTCAAATGGCTTCGGCTGTCATGGATACAATGAGTGTGGATATCGTAAACGGAGATGTTTACTTCCGTGCCAACGGATCAAAGGTGAAATTTCCGGGCTTTATGAAAGTATATGTGGAAGGCTCTGATGACCAGATGGAAGAGAAAGAAAACCTGCTTCCCGCCTTGCAAGAAGGAGATGTTGTGAGCTATGAAGACATCGACCCGAAGCAGCACTTCACCCAGCCTCCACCGCGTTACACAGAAGCGAGACTAGTGAAGACGTTGGAAGAGTTGGGAATAGGCCGACCGTCAACATATGCTCCTACACTGGATACAATCCAAAGAAGAGGCTATGTAAGCCTTGATAATA
>NZ_ABCF01000128.1 GCF_000181495.1 Bacillus sp. SG-1 | reverse complement strand
CACGGATGGGGATAAAAGCGGAGATATCCTACAAATTATGACGGGAATGGTAGGAGAAACGAAGCTATCCTATGATCTACAAAGCAGTTACTCCCAGGTTTTCCCCACAAACCACAACTAAATAAGGTTTAAAAATTAAAATAGAGGGAAATAGAAAGCAGATATTTCCGCCCTATGAGAACGTGTGTTTTGTACACAGTCTGTGGATAAGTTGTTAATAAGTAAGGATATATATGTGTAAAAGAACAAGGAATATTTTCCTATTTTTTTGTGGGTAATGGGGATAACTGTGGATTAAATTGTGGATATTGTGGAAAAGTGTTGTGAATAAAGAGAAATTAACAACTTTTCTGTGAATAAAAATGTGGACTAAAGAGTATTTACTAGAAACTAGTCATAAGCTATAAATATAGGATGAGAGATTATCCAAATGGGAATGGCTGCAGGGGGAATACCCTGCAGCCGTTTTTTATGATTGAAGGAGCTCTTCTATTTCTGTCCATTCTTCCATATATTCTTCCAATGCATTTTTGGATTCTTCCATCGCTTGATTGAGTTTGATGACTTTTTCGTGATCCTGGAAAATTTCAGGGTCACAAAGTTCCGTTTCTAATTTCCCTATAGTTTCCTCAAGTTCTTCCATTAACGCTTCTAGTTCTTCAACCCGTCTTTTTCGCTGTCTCTCCAGCTTTTTGGCCTCTTTATCAAGCTGGTAGTTTTGCTTTTCTGTTTTCACAGGTCCTTGACTTTGGACTTTATTGCTATTCTCAAGCAGAGCGAGCTCCAGGATTTCACTCTTCTTTTGAAGATAATAATCATAATCTCCAAGAAACTCGGTAGCATCGTCGGAGGACAACTCGATTACCTTTGTGGCAATCCGGTTAATGAAATAGCGGTCATGGGAAACGAACAGGATGGTTCCAGGATAATCGATCAGAGCCGATTCCAATACTTCCTTGCTGTCGAGATCCAAATGGTTTGTCGGCTCATCGAGGATCAGCAGGTTAGCCTTCTGCAGCATCAACTTTGATAGAGCGAGTCTCGCTTTTTCCCCGCCGCTGAGAGCTGTTACTGGTTTCAAGACATCCTCACCTGAGAAGAGGAAGTTGCCTAATATGGTCCGGATTTCTTTCTCGTCCTTCATCGGGTACTCATCCCAAAGCTCATTTAAAACGGTTTTATTGGAGGAAAGCTCTGCCTGCTCCTGGTCATAGTAACCAACGGAAACGTTAGACCCAAAAGTAAAGCTGCCTTTAATGGGCTGCAATCTCTTTATAAGAGTTTTTAACAGGGTCGATTTGCCAACTCCATTAGGACCTACCAGTGCAACACTGTCCCCTTTTGACATTGTCATGTTGATGGAGGAGGAAACTACATCATTTCCATATCCGATGGCAAGGTCATTTACTTTCAGGACGTCATTCCCGCTTTGACGGTCAATGGTAAAAGAGAACGTGGCGGATTTTTCATCTCCCTGTGGACGGTCCATCATCTGCATTTTTTCAAGCTTTTTGCGTCTGCTCTGCGCCAGTTTTGTCGTGGAGGCACGGGCGATATTCTTCTGGATAAAATCCTGCAGCTTGGCGACTTCTTCTTGCTGGCGCTCAAACTGCTTCATCTCTCTTTCATACATTTCAGCTTTCATTTCAAGAAACTGGCTGTAATTGCCGTGGTATTTCTTTGAATTTGAACGGGAAACTTCGTATACCTGATTCACGACTTTATCTAAAAAGTAGCGGTCGTGGGATACGATGAGAATTGCGCCTTCATAGCCTTGAAGATACTGTTCAAGCCATGACAAGGTATCGATATCAAGGTGGTTGGTAGGCTCGTCCAGAATCAGGATATCAGGCTTTGTCAGCAAGAGCTTCCCAAGGGCGAGGCGCGTCTTCTGACCACCGCTCAAAGTTGAAATCGGGGTATTATAGTCAAACCCGGCAAAGTTCAAACCGTGCAACACGGAACGAATGTCCGCTTCAAACTGATAACCGCCTGACTCTTTGAATTCAACCTGAATGGTGTCGTACTCTTTCAGGACTCTATTATACTTTTCTTCATGCTCATAAACAGCGGGATCCGCCATTTGCTGCTCGAGTTTGCGTAAATCTTCTTCGAGCTTACGAAGATCGTCAAAGACAGAAAGCATCTCATCCCAAATCGATAATCCGGATTCAAGGCCGGTATGCTGGGCAAGATAGCCGATGGAGACTTCCTTAGGTTTGATGATCTCTCCTGAATCATAGGAAAGCTGGCCGGAAATAATTTTTAATAAAGTGGATTTACCTGCACCATTTCGTCCGACAAGCGCAATACGATCGCGGTTCTGGAGCTCCAGCTTTATATTTGATAGAATCACTTCGGCCCCGAAGGATTTTACGATTTGATTAACTTGTAATAATATCATTTCATTCACCTCTATATAGTAGGCTCTTTTCACTCACAGAAAAGAGGACGGAAAAACAAGCTTGGTTCTATTAGTATAGTGTATCGTAAAATCAATGACGACGGCAATGTTAAGGATGTGGAAGACGCCTGGTGAGACAGACAGGATAAGTAAAAT
>NZ_ABCF01000129.1 GCF_000181495.1 Bacillus sp. SG-1 | reverse complement strand
CTTTATCAGTGTCCATTATGACAGTATCTACGATTCATCCATAAAAGGATACACAGCCTATTATTATCATAGTTATCAAAAAGACTTATCTCAGAGCATACTCGATAATCTTGGCAAAACACTTTCTTCCAGAAACAGAGGTGTCAAGAAGGGGAACTATTATGTGCTAAGGGAAAACAAGCAGCCTGCCGTACTGCTTGAGCTTGGCTATCTTAGCAACCCTTCAGAAGAAGCATTAGTCAACACACACAGCTTTCAGGATATGGCGGCAAGAAGCATCTACAATGGCTTGACTGAGTATTTCAGGAAATAATCTAGGCGGTGTTTTAGCAGATTGTTATTTTTACAATAACTCTTTTGGAATTGTTTACGAATGGTTGATTGAGCGTAGGGTGTGCGACCTCCTGCGGGACTAGCGGTCGTCTAGCTCCAGCACCCAGCCCTTCGGGGTCACGCACCCGGAACGGAAATCAACTATCTCATTCAAAGCAACATTAAATACGAAAAGAACCTTAATAAAAGGGCTGAAGATAAGAATCTTCAGCCCTTTTAAACGTATTATTTACTTTCAATGATCAATGTAACAGGACCGTCATTAGTCAGCTTTACATCCATCATGCTGCCAAACACGCCCGTTTCGACACGAATACCTTTTTTTCTTAGCTCGTCATTGAAATAATTATAAATTTCTTCTGCATGAGGCGGTTTAGCGGCCTCCATGAAATTGGGACGCCTTCCTTTCCGGCAGTCACCATAAAGCGTAAATTGCGACACAGAAAGAATTTCTCCTCCTACGTCAAGCAAAGAACGGTTCATCTTCCCCTCGGCATCCTCGAACACACGAAGGTTGATAATTTTTTCAGCGAGCCAGTCGGCATCCTTTTCAGTGTCTTCATGTGTGACCCCGACCAGCAGTACGAATCCAGATGTAATTTCACCGCTGAGTTTACCATCTGCCGTTACAGAGGCTTCACGGCTTCGTTGAAGTACTACTTTCATTTCTTACCTAGCTCCTTAATTCATGATCCTTCTGACAGCATAGATATCCGAGATTTGCTTGATTCTTTCTACCACCCTGTGTAGATGGGAGATATTCTGAATGGATATCGACATATTAATCGTAGCCATCTTATTACGGTCAGATTTTCCACTGACTGCTGAGATATTGGTCTTCGTTTCATTAACCGCCTGAAGAACTTCATTAAGCAATCCTCTGCGGTCATATCCTGAGATTTCAATATCCACATTATATTCCTTACGGTTCGTAAAGTCACTTTCCCACTCAACCGGTATCAGCCGCTGCTCGGCATTTTCAGCGCAAACATTCGTACAGTCCGAACGGTGAACAGAAACCCCGCGCCCTTTTGTGATAAAGCCGATGATTTCATCGCCAGGCACCGGATTACAGCACCGTGAAAGCCTGATGAGCAGATTGTCGATCCCTTTCACCTGAACTCCTGCATCCCGCTTCCGTTTCACCGGCTGGTTCGCCTTCAGTTCTGTGATGGTCTCCTGAAGGGATTCTTCCTGATCACGTTTCTTTCTCAGCTTCTCTGTGAGCCTGTTGGCAATTTGGGCAGCTGTTATGCCGCTGTAACCTACCGCTGCATACATGTCCTCTTCATTCATAAAATTAAATTTCTCTGATACACGGGAGACATTTTCAGGTGTGAGAACCTCTTTTAATTCAAACTCGAGGTTTTTGATTTCTTTCTCGACAAGTTCCCGTCCCTTATCAATGTTTTCTTCACGCTGCTGCTTCTTAAAGAATGTTTTAATTTTATTCTTAGCCTGGGATGTCTGGGCGAGCTTCAGCCAATCCTTGCTTGGTCCATAGGAATGTTTGGACGTTAGGATCTCGATGATATCCCCGGTATGAAGTTTATAGTCGAGAGTAACCATTTTCCCGTTCACTTTTGCCCCGATCGTCTTGTTGCCGATCTCGGAATGGATCCGGTAAGCAAAGTCAATCGGCACCGATCCTGCCGGCAGTTCGATTACGTCTCCTTTTGGTGTAAAGATAAAGACCATGTCAGAGAACAAATCAATTTTCAACGACTCCATGAACTCTTCTGCATTCGCGGATTCATTCTGGAATTCAAGAATCTCCCTGAACCATGTTAGCTTCTTCTCCAATGTCGTTTTCTCATCAACATTCTGCCCTTCTTTATATGCCCAGTGAGCGGCAACCCCGTATTCAGCAATCTGGTGCATTTCCGTTGTCCTGATCTGCACTTCAAGAGGATCGCCTTTCGGACCGATTACCGTTGTATGAAGGGACTGATACATATTGGGCTTAGGCATTGCAATATAATCCTTAAAACGACCCGGCATTGGTTTCCAGCAAGTATGAATAATACCAAGTACCGCGTAACAGTCTTTTATACTGTCAACGACAATCCGGACGGCAAGCAAATCATAAATCTCATTGAACTGCTTGTTCTGAAGAGCCATCTTCCTGTAGATACTGTAAATATGTTTCGGCCTTCCAGAAATATCCGCTTCAATCTTTACTTCACCTAAACTGGATTTTACTTCGT
>NZ_ABCF01000130.1 GCF_000181495.1 Bacillus sp. SG-1 | reverse complement strand
CCTCTGTTTCTCATCTGGAAATGAACACAAGCACCGGTGATGGTCCGGGAGTGAAAATCAAGCTGCAGGGCGGATCTGTTGTTACACAAGAAAAGTCCTCCAGCAGAAAAGGAACAGATATTACAGTTTCCAGTCTCTTTTTCAATACACCTGCACGTTTAAAATATATGAAGACCATCCATACAGAACTTGGCAACATAACAGATGTGGCGAACAGGATTGCCCTTTCCCATCCGGAAGTTTCCATCAAACTGATTCATAACGGAAAAACGCTTCTTCATACAAATGGAAATGGTGATGTCAGGCAGGTACTGGCTGCCATCTACGGTACAAATATTGCAAGGAAAATGGTGAGGATTGAAGCTTCCTCTTTGGATTTTACGGTGAAAGGGTACATTTCCCTTCCGGAAATAACCAGGGCATCCCGCAACTATATTTCTACCATGATCAATGGCAGATTTATAAAAAACTACGGTCTCGCAAAAGCAATTGGGGAAGGGTATCATACCCTGCTCCCAATTGGCAGATATCCGATTGTCCTGCTCTCAATCGAAATGGATCCACTGCTTGTAGATGTCAATGTTCACCCTTCTAAAATGGAAGTAAGGATCAGTAAAGAACCTGAACTGTTTGAACTGGTTTCCGGCGCCATCAAGGACGCTTTTAAAACAAAAGAACTAATTCCGTCAGGTTACAAGGAACCGAAACCTATGAAACCCAAGTCAGAACAAACAACATTGACATTGGATCATTTATCGGAAAACAACCGAGCTCCGGTTCAATTGGAAAAAACGTATCAAAAAGATGAAACGAGACAGCAGGAGAGAGCTTATCAACCTGAACAACTCCCTGCTAAAGAGGTTATGGAATTGCTGTATAAGCAGGACGATGACTTGTTGGAAGAAGAGGACACTTCTACAATATCTGCTGTGTATGAGGAACCGCCTGAAGTGAATTCGGCACCTTCCGGGAATCAGCAACAACAACCTGATGAAGAGCAGAATCCATCCAGGGTTCCGCCTTTATATCCTGTCGGTCAAATGCATGGTACGTACATTTTTGCCCAGAACGAAAACGGTCTGTACATCATTGACCAACATGCTGCACAGGAACGGATTAAATATGAATATTACAGGGAGAAGGTCGGAAAGGTCGAGAATGAACTTCAGGAAATGCTCGTTCCGATCACATTGGAATATTCTGCAGATGAGTACATGAAAATTATTGAACATAAAGATGAACTCGAAAAAGTCGGGGTATTTCTAGAGGAATTCGGCCATAACAGTTTCATTATCCGCTCACATCCTCAATGGCTGCCGGCTGGTCAGGAGGGGGAGCTCATTGATGAAATGATTGAACAGCTCCTCAACATGAAGAAAGTCGATATCAAAAAACTTCGTGAAGAAGCAGCCATCATGATGAGCTGTAAAGCATCTATCAAAGCGAACCAGTACTTAAAAAATGAAGAAATTCAAGCACTGCTGGATGAACTCCGACGTTCAGAAGATCCTTTCACATGCCCGCATGGCAGACCAATCATCATTCACTACTCAGTGTATGAAATGGAAAAGATGTTCAAACGGATTATGTAGAAGAACAGGACCTATGCGCAGTTTGCGTGTAGGTTCTTTTTGTGCTGCCCTTTTCTCATTTATTCGCTACCGTCAGTAGGAAGGACATTCAAAACCGATTACTTTAGGGAGTGAACCAGCTCTTAAGGGCATAAACCGGGTAAATTGCCGATAAGAGTGTCTTGAGGGAGGTTCTCAAGGGCATAAACCGGGTAAATTGCCGATAAGAGTGTCTTGAGGGAAACGCTCAAGTACATGAACCGGATGAAGCGCCGAGAAAAGTGTCTTGAGGGAGGTTCTCAAGGACATAAACCGGGTAAAATGCCGAGGAAAGTGTCTTGAGAGGGTGCCTCAAGGACATAAACCGGGTAAAACGCCGAGGAAAGTGTCTTGAGCGCATTTCTCACGGACATGAATCCTGAAGAAACCCAAAAGGGATTTTGAAGGCGTTTATTAAGGTCTGTTCTTAGTATAAACTTTCAAGAAACCCAACCTGAAGCTCTGGAAATTTCTCAACTCAAGAAATGATAATTGACAACGTTTCCAATATTATTCTAAAATTAAGTTAATTGATTGGTGAAGAGAGAGGACGAACTCACACAGGTTATCGCAGGCGATAGTTGTGTGGGTTTTTCTTCTTTATTCTGAATAATGAGGGAGGAGTGGGAGGCTTGGCGAAATACATATTATCGTTAGACCAGGGGACGACGAGTTCAAGGGCCATCCTTTTTAACAAAAAGGGTGAAATAGTCCATACCGCCCAAAGAGAATTCACACAGCATTTTCCGCAACCGGGTTGGGTGGAGCACAATCCTAATGAAATCTGGGGATCGATTCTGGCGGTCATTGCTACTGTACTGTCAGAATCATCAATAAAACCAGAAGAGG
>NZ_ABCF01000131.1 GCF_000181495.1 Bacillus sp. SG-1 | reverse complement strand
GGAATACCAGGGGCGGCTGCCATTATATCACATGGACGTCTATCGTCTGGACGATTCTTTCGAGGATCTCGGATTTGATGAATATTTTACTGGTGGCGGTGTGACTGTCATAGAGTGGGCTCATTTAATTAAGGAGCAGCTTCCTGATGAAAGGCTGGCTGTAAGGATATTGAGAAAGTCTGATCAGGAAAGAACCATTACTCTGGAGCCGACAGGAAATAGATATGAATTGTTATGTAAGGAGATTTTTGAATGAAGATCCTGGGAATTGATACGTCCAATTATCAATTGGGAGTTGCACTTGTCAATGATGATGAGGTCGTTGGTGAATATATCACAAACATAAAGAAGAATCACTCTCTGCGAGCTATGCCGGCAGTTGAGAAGCTTATGCAGGAGTGTAATGTAAAACCAGCAGAACTGGATAAAATCGTAGTTGCCAGCGGTCCAGGCTCTTATACTGGTGTGAGAATAGGCGTGACCATTGCAAAGACGTTGGCTTGGACGCTGAATGTACCTGTTGTCGGGGTTTCAAGTCTGGCTGTTCTTGCTTCATCAGGCAGGTATTTTGATGGAGTCATTTCACCATTATTTGATGCCAGGAGAGGTCAGCTATACACAGGGCTTTATAGGTTCAATGAAGGTAAGTTGGTGTGCGAAAAGGAAGATGCCAATCTGCCGGCAGAAGAATGGGCGGAAATACTAAGCCGTTACGATGAGAAAGTATTATTTGTTGGCCATGATGTAAAGATCCATCAAGAGGTTCTGCAGAGCAAGCTTGGAGACCAGGCAGTCATCGCGGATATGACCAGCCATAATCCTCGTCCATCAGAACTCATCAGGCTTGGAATGGATATTTCCGAGGAACCTGTACATGGACTTGTGCCGAACTATATCAGGCTGGCAGAAGCTGAGGCAAAGTGGAGAGAATCTCAAAATAGCAAGTAAACTGGGGAATGGTAATGAGTGATTATACGATAAGATTAATGAATACAGAAGATTTAGATCAGGTCATGGAAGTGGAGTCCAATTCTTTTTCTATCCCGTGGAGCAGGGATGCCTTCTTCAATGAAATAGAGACAAACCATTTTGCTACTTACATAGTTATTGAAGAAGGTGGGAAGGTCATTGGTTACTGCGGGGTCTGGATTATTGTGGATGAGGCACATATTACGAACATCGCAGTTCTGCCTTCATACAGAGGACAAGGCCTTGGTGACAAATTGATGAGAAGCATGATTGAGATTGCTAAGGAAATGGGTGCCAGGACTATGACACTTGAAGTAAGGGTAAGTAATACTCCTGCCCAGTCGTTATATAGAAAGTTTGGATTCCAGGAGGGCGGAATCCGTAAAAATTACTATTCTGACAACCAAGAGGATGCATTAGTTATGTGGGTGAAATTTTATGAGTAAAGACACGTATATTCTAGGCATGGAAACCAGCTGTGATGAGACAGCGGTGGCCATTGTTAAAAATGGAAAAGAGATTCTTTCAAATGTCGTGGCCTCTCAAATTGAGAGCCATAAACGGTTTGGAGGAGTCGTTCCTGAGATTGCTTCAAGACATCACGTCGAACAAATTACAATAGTGATTGAAGAAGCTTTGAATCAGGCCGGCATGACAATTAGTGAAATGGATGCGATCGCTGTAACGGAAGGACCTGGGCTTGTAGGTGCGCTGCTGATCGGTGTCAATGCGGCAAAGGCGCTGGCTTTTGCGCACGGTCTCCCTTTGATTGGTGTCCATCATATTGCCGGTCACATCTATGCGAACCGCTTAGTGACAGAAATGAAATTCCCTCTTCTATCACTGGTCGTATCAGGAGGACATACAGAACTAGTCTATATGAAAGAGCACGGCTCCTATGAGATCATTGGGGAAACGCGAGATGACGCAGCTGGGGAAGCGTACGATAAAGTTGCAAGGACACTTAATCTTCCTTATCCAGGAGGTCCGCATATTGATCGTTTGGCAGCTGAAGGCGAACCGGAGATTGATCTGCCAAGAGCCTGGCTTGAGGCTGACTCCTTTGATTTCAGTTTCAGCGGCCTTAAGTCAGCAGTTATCAACACGGTTCACAATGCTGAACAGCGCGGAGAAAAGATTGCACCTGAAACACTTGCTGCAAGCTTTCAGCAAAGTGTCATTGATGTCCTTGTGACGAAAACGGTCAAGGCAGCAAAACAATACGGTGTTACACAGGTACTGCTTGCCGGTGGCGTGGCAGCGAATAAAGGGCTACGAGATGTTCTGGAAACAGAGTTTGATTCTTTGCCAGATATCGAGCTTGTGATTCCTCCTCTGTCCTTGTGCACGGACAATGCCGCAATGATTGCTGCAGCAGGAACGATAGAATTTGAAAAAGGAAAACGGGGAACAATGGCGATGAATGCCAACCCTGGACTCGATATTGAGAACTT
>NZ_ABCF01000132.1 GCF_000181495.1 Bacillus sp. SG-1 | reverse complement strand
ATAATTCTGCCAATCAGGACCATCATTTTCGCTTTTTTAGCATAGAGGATGGAAACCTTCTATTATGTAAGCGCTGCACCCATGCATAAATAAAGACTCCCTGATAAAAGGGAGTCTCTGGCATTAATCAAACGTTTGATTAATATGTTTTTCTTCTTTTATATTTCCATATCCCAGCGTTCTTTTTGAGTTTTCTTCAGCTGTTCTTCCGTTTCCTGAGGGTGCACCGTTCGGAACTTATGGTGATCTGCCGGGATGATTTCAATCATTTTCTCAATCATATCTTGTGGATCGAACTGGTCTTCCAGTCCTTTGTGCTGTTCTTTTATCGACTCTTTTGGAGTCAGGTTCTTTTCCTCATCGAACCATTTCCAGATTTCCTCGGCACTTCGTTTGTTGAAGCCCGTTTCGAATGCGCCCGGGTTGATGGTGGCAACTTGTACATTGAACTCTTCCAGTTCATTCCTCAGTGTCTGCGCAATCCCTTCGACGGCATGCTTGGTAGCGGAATAAGGGCCGACATAAGGAGTTGCCGAGATTCCGGCCATGGAACTCATGAAGATGATTTTTCCGTTTTTCTTTTTCATGAATTTCTGTGCGGCGATTTGTACCGTTTCAAGGGTGGCAAACACGTTCACTTCGAACAGCTCACGGAACCTGTCCATCGGCACTTCGGCAAGCGGTCCCCCTTCGTTAATGGCCGCATTTGCGACGAAGACATCAAAATCATATTCGTCAATCTGCGCACGGTCGCGCGGATTGGTGATATCCAACTTGAATACTTCCATATCCAGTCCTTGGTCTTGTGCTTCTCTTAAAAGATCGGTCTTTTGCGGCGTGACTTCCGTCGTTGCAATGATGCGGTGGCCTTTCTTGGCCAGGCCGAGTGCTGCCCCTCGTGCCAAACCGCTTCCTGCTCCTGTGATGAAAATGGTTTTGCTCATTTAGAATTCCTCCTATTTGAGAGTCTTCTATCATCTTCCCGTGTTGGAAGACGCCGAAACTTTTCTATGTACTTCAACACTTTAAAGCACTAAGAGGGACTGTCCCTCTTAGTGCTTTAATGTAATAAAGTTTCGCCTCCTCCCTCTTCAGGGAATATGAAATAGAAACTTTACTAGGAGGATGCCTCATGAATCTGCATAATGGCAATTTATATTGGCCTGCTACATACAAACATACAGAAACACACGATGGGAGCCTCCCGGCGGATGGAAGTTATGATGTTGTCATTGTGGGCGCGGGAATGTCCGGCGCCTTATGTGCTTATACACTCGTTGAAGCTGGAATGAAGGTGGCCATGGTGGATAAGCGGACGGCCGGGGCAGGAAGTTCTTCTGCCAATACGGGGCTTTTGCAATTTTCCAATGACATCATGCTTCATGAGTTAATAGAACAGATTGGAGAACACCCGGGTGTACGTTTTTATAAGCTATGCCTGGAGGCCCTCGATCACTTGGAAAGTACAGCACACTCCCTTCCTTTGGATGCACACTTTGCGAGAAGAAAGAGTGTTTGTTTTGCAAGCAAGGAAGAACACGCAGAAAAACTTCGCCATGAATATGAAACTCTGTTACATCACGGTTTTCCAGTTGAGTTTTGGACGACGGAAGAGCTTCAGAAGCACCTGCCATTTACCAAATCAGCAGCCTTGATTACCGGAAAAGATGCCGAAGTAAATCCCTACCGGTTTGTCATGGGGATCATTCAGTACCTGCGGGAGCACGGTGTGGATATTTTTGAACATACCGAAGTCAACCGTACAGAGGAAAACCAAGAAGAAGTAGTGCTTCATACTTCGCGGGGCAGTTTGTCAGCCGATCATGTTATCTTCTGTACCGGCTATGAAGCTTCAGGCACCGGTAAAAATATCGGCGCAACGATTAATCGTTCCTATGCCATCGCAACAGAGCCGATTGAAGATTTATCCTCCTGGTGGGAAAGAGCTTTGATCTGGGAAACGAACAGACCTTACTTCTATTTAAGAACGACTAATGATAACCGCATTGTCGCCGGCGGCCTGGATGAAGATCTTCCCGAAGCCCCGCAAAGCCAGGAGGTTATTGATAAGCACGGAAAAAGAATCGGCAGCGAAATCAAAAGCCTGTTTCCCGGCCTTGAGATTGACATTTCCCATGCATGGGGAGCAAGCTTCGGCGAATCTCTGGATAACCTGCCATACATCGGCTTTGCTCCTGGGAAAAAGCGCACGCTGTATCTCCTTGGCTACGGCGGAAACGGAACGGTATACAGTATGCTTGGATCACTCATATTAAGAGACTTAATTCTCGGTGAACCCAATGGTGATGCAGAAATAGTCAAGCTCGACCGGCAATACTTCAACACTTTAAAGCACTAAGAGGGACTGTCCCTCTTAGTGCTTTAACGGACTAAAGAGAGGTGTTTCGCCCCCTTG
>NZ_ABCF01000133.1 GCF_000181495.1 Bacillus sp. SG-1 | reverse complement strand
CAAATCAATAATGCAGACAAGTGGCGATGTATCATTAAAAGTATTTTTCTAAAAACCCTGAGTGATTTTTCTAATTCATGTTACTATGGAAGAAAAAAGCAGGAGGTGTGATTAGTGACCATTTTCTTGAGACTGTGGAAGAAAATCTCCAAGATGGATTTTAGTGTGATTTTAGTACTTTCGGCAGCCATTGTCTTATTTGGTACATTTTCTATTCACATTTTGGAGCCTGAAACATTCCCAACGCTATTTGAGGGCTTTTGGTGGACAATGACCACTCTTACGACCGTGGGATATGGCGATTATTTTCCGGTGACTACAGCAGGAAGGATATTGGGTGTCTTTCTTTTCATCTTCGGTATCGGGATACTGGGATTGTTGATCAGCAAAATCATGGATGTGCTGGCAACCTACCATACACTTAAAAGGGAGGGAAAGCTTGTGTATAAGAATAAAGGGCACTATATCTACATTGGATGGTCCGCGAGAACGGAGAGAGCCATCAAAGAGGTGCTTGCCAATCGGGCTGATAAAGAAATCGTCTTGGTCGATCATTTGGATTCATCCCCTTTTTCTCATGATCAATTGCACTTTATAAGTGGGGACCCTTCTAATGAGGAAACGTTAATGAAGGCAAATATTACTGAAGCAGACCGGGTGGCCATTTTTTCTGACATGTCCATAACGCAGCCTGTGCTGGCGGACGGAAAATCATTATTGATAGCCTCTGCAGTAGAGGCGCTATCCAAGAAGCATAACGCTAATATTCATTCCGTTGTTGAAGTGATGGAAGAAAAGAATATACCTTTATTTAACCATATTGATGTGGATGATTTTGTCCTTTCTAATGATTCAGTGTCTCTATTAATGGCGAAAGCAACACTCCAGCCTGGGACAACAGGATTATTCAGACAGCTTTTGAGCAAGAAATTCGGGAAAAACATACATGAATTCACTCCATTGGCTGATTGGAAATCTTATAAAGATGCTTCTCAATTTTTGTTCGATAGAGGAGCCGTCCTTATTGCGGTCAATGAAGACATGGACTTCAGCAATGCAGCAGAAAAAAAGCTTGATAAGGATGACACTCTTTACATAATTTGCGATGACCAAATCTATCAGGATTTAATCAGGACAACAACATAAGCAATGCACTGTTTGAACTGCAGCCGGTTTTTCATATCGTATCGGTGATTCTAAGCATACTCTCCGCGGAAACACAAAAAAGCTTGAGGAATGATCCCTCAAGCTTTTTTTGATTGTATTAGCTCCAAACGCTTCTGACGATGTTTGTTTGGGAACGGTCAGGACCTACAGAGAAGATAGACAATGGAATGCCTGTCAGCTGTGAAACACGCTCAAGATAGTGACGGGCATTTGCAGGCAGCTCACTTAAAGATTTGCAGCCTGTGATGTCTTCTGTCCAGCCAGGAAGTTCTTCGTATACAGGTTCACATTCGGCAAGGATATTCAGGTTTGCCGGGAACTCATTGATCACTTCACCTTTATATTTATATGCTGTACAGATTTTCAAGTTCTCGATCCCTGTAAGTACATCAATGGAATTAAGGGAAAGATCTGTCATTCCACTCACACGGCGGGCATGCCTTACAACCACACTGTCGAACCAGCCGACACGGCGCGGACGTCCTGTTGTTGTACCGTATTCACGGCCGACTTCGCGGATTTGATCGCCAATCTCATTGTTCAATTCTGTCGGGAATGGGCCGTCTCCTACACGAGTTGTATAAGCTTTTGATACGCCCACTACATGAGAGATTTTTGTCGGTCCTACACCTGAACCGATCGTCACTCCACCTGCTACAGGGTTGGAAGATGTTACGAATGGATATGTTCCCTGGTCAATGTCGAGCATAACTCCTTGAGCACCTTCAAACAGGACGCGGCGTCCCTCATCAAGGGCGTCGTTCAATACAACAGATGTATCGCAAACATACTGTTTGACTTGCTGGCCGTATTCATAATATTCCTCAAGGATTTCATCAAGTGTGAATCCTTCAGTTTCGTAAAAACGCTCTAATAAGCGGTTTTTTTCCTCGAGATTTCTTGTCAGCTTTTCTTTAAAAGAATCATAATCAAGCAAATCAGCGATCCTGATACCGTTACGTGCCGCTTTATCCATATAAGCAGGACCGATTCCTTTTTTGGTTGTACCGATCTTATTGGCACCTTTACGCTCTTCTTCCACTTCATCCAATTTCAAATGATAAGGAAGAATAACATGCGCACGGTTGCTTATACGCAGGTTATCCGTTGTGACGTCACGGTCGTGAAGATATTTCAACTCTTTTACAAGAGCTTTTGGGTCGACAACCATGCCGTTCCCAATTACAGATGTTTTATCTTTATAGAAGATTCCGGATGGA
>NZ_ABCF01000134.1 GCF_000181495.1 Bacillus sp. SG-1 | reverse complement strand
ATTAAGAAGCAAAGGAGCAAATTTATATGATAAAGGTAAAAAAGTTCAAACTTATAGGCGGCAGAGTAATCAAAACGGCAATTGCCGTTTTTTTGACGGCCTTAATTTGTTATTGGCTGAACCTGCCTGCAGCTTTTGCGGTGATCACGGCTATCGTGACGGTTGAACCTACGGCAGCTGATTCAATCAGAAAAGGTCTCGTGCGCTTTCCCGCTTCTGCGATTGGTGCAGCACTGGCCATATTGTTCACGTTCTTTTTTGGTGATACTCCCCTCACCTATACTCTTGCTACGTTATTTACAATTGTGATATGCCACAAGCTGCACCTGGAAGACGGCATGCTGGTTGCAACATTAACGGCCGTGGCGATGATACCGACTACCAATGACCATTACTTCTTATCCTTTGTTTCAAGATTGGGATCAACAAGTATAGGCCTAGTAATATCCACCCTTGTCAATATCTTCGTGCTGCCGCCTAATTACTCACCGCGCATCACAACCATGGTCCATAATCTTTTCGTGAAAACAGGCAACCTGCTTGAGACAAGGATCATTGAATTGATTCTTGATAAAAAAGCCGAAGCAAGAACCCGTTTTCTTTTCCAGGAAGTCAACAAGTCGATGGATACCATTGAAAAACTTTGCCGGTACCAGCGGAAGGAATGGAAATACCACCGTCACAGCCGGAAAGAAATGAAAGAATTCCATTATGAAAATAAAAAATTGAGCATACTGAGACAAATACATTACCATTTAGGAAATCTGATGCTCCTTCCTCAGCACGATATAAATTGGGAGGAAGAGAAACAAAAAAAGATTATTACTGCGGTACAATCCCTTGTAGAAATCATCCAGGATCCCAAGCATACTATTTCAGAAGTGCACTATAAGAAATATAAAGAACTCCTGGAGGAATTTTGGCATGTCAAAGATGAATTAAAAGAGGTCAAAGAAACAGACCATCACCACTTTTTCTCAACGGAAACCGTGCTGCTTTATGAGCTGCTGTCCATTCAGGACCTGACGGAAGAATTATCACATATCGACGAAATGCAGCACCGAAACGACACGTCCCTTATACAGGCACAAGATTAAAAAAGCCGGAAGGAATAACCCCTCCGGCTTAGTTTTTTAAACACCGTACTTTTCTTTGCAGCGCTGAATCGCAATTTCCTTGTCGCTGTGTGGATACTTGGTATTCTCAATAATCTGGTAGTCCTCATGTCCTTTACCGGCAAAAATAATGATATCTCCCGGTTCACTAACGTCAACTGCATGTTTAACTGCCTCTTCACGGTCTCCAATTAAAGCATAGTTTCCGTGTCTCATTCCTTTTCCAAGATCATTGACGATACTATCATAACTTTCATAACGCGGATCATCTGTTGTCAAAACAACATAATCAGCAATCGATGCCTTCTCAGCCATTGACGGGCGCTTGGATTTATCCCTGTTACCTCCAGTTCCGACGAGGAAGATAATTTTATTCTCCTTGAATGGAAGGACAGATTGAATCGCATTTTCTATGGCATCAGGTGTATGGGCATAGTCAATATACATGGATAAAGGTGCATCAGAATGAACTTTTTCCATGCGTCCGCTGACAGGGGGAAGGTCCTTGATGATCGTCACAAGCTTCTCTACAGACATTCCTTTCGCAAACAAGGTTGCCATTGCTGCGAGTATATTATATACATTGAATTTACCTAACAATTTTGATTCCACTTCAAAAACACCCTCAGGCGATTGCAGTGTAAAAGTAGTCAGATCATTATAATACTGAATGTTTTCTGCTTTGAAATCCGCATATGTCTCTAGTCCGTAACTGATCACTTCATGAGCTGTCATTGTGGAATATCTTTCATACCATTCATCATCACTGTTCAGAACAGCGTATTTCGGATTGGCTAAGTTTTGGCCAAGCTGAGAGAAAAGCAGGCCTTTTGCGTATCCGTAATGTTCCATAGTTTGATGATAGTCGAGGTGGTCATGGCTCAAGTTCGTGAACGTAACTACATCAAAATCCACTCCCCATAACCTGCCAAGGGAAAGCCCGTGGGAGGAAACTTCCAGTACCATATTCTCTATATCCCTGTCTAATGCTTTTTGAATCATTTCCTGATTTGTCATTACATCGCAGGTAGTATTTTCACTTGGGAACAACTCACCGTCCAGATCGAATCCAATAGTTCCGGAAAGGGCAGAACGCTGACCATCATTTCGGAGGATGGAATGGATCAAGTTCGTTACGGTCGTTTTCCCGTTGGTTCCTGTCACACCAATTACATTCATTTTAAGAGAAGGATAATCATAATATTTATTGACAAGCTGGGCCATAGCTTTAAAAGTGTCCTTCACAACCACCAATGCCGCTT
>NZ_ABCF01000135.1 GCF_000181495.1 Bacillus sp. SG-1 | reverse complement strand
GGTATTTTCTCCTTACAGGCCAGCCCCCTTAACTTCGTTATTTTATCAGTAAATGCAAATTCTAGCAATCAATCTTAAATGTTCCACTGCTTTAACTGTCTGGTTGAACACAATGAAGACATTCCGGCCGTAAGTTCTAATGCCTTACGATGATGAATAGACCGTCATCTATTTCATGGGCAATGCCATCTAATATGGCCTCCAGGTTGGCTGATACCTTTTCAAGCTGTTCTTGTGTCCGGCAATGGAAGACCGCTGTTCCGCTGGGCACTTTCTCAGGGTAGGTTGTCACAGCTGCCAATATAAATTTATCGACTGTACTCATTCAAGTTTCCTCCCCTTTTCATTTGCTTTTGATTCAGTCGGCATCCTGATCGCATTTTCAAGGGTCGGCACCTGCCCGAGCACTGCTATCGCTTTCTCAACATCTTTTTCCTGAGGAAGGACAAACACGCCCACCCTTCCATCATCAAGGTCCCTTTTGGCAAGGGGCGTGAGTGCCGGTGTCCCGGAATCCTTATATATCCCTAAAGTTGTTGACATATCATGCAAAATCGCTTGACGCTGCCCGAGGTTAGCAATGGTTGACCTGGAATCAAACGACTTTGGAGTCAGCAAAAAACCCATTCCATACCTTAATATTTCCTCCTGCCTGGCAGGTAAACCGATATTCATAATATAAATGTTATCAACATACAGCCCCGCCCCATCAAAATGCGGCTGGACAAATTCAATATTGACTATATCCTTCAATTTCCCTCCAGCCATAAGCCGGTGAGCAAGAATAATCCCAATAATCCCAACCACAAGGGCCGCCCAGAAATTCACGAGCAAATACGCCAGGGTTGTCAGCAGGGATGTAAATATGACAAGGTAGTTTCTGCTTTCAAAAGCAATCGCTATTCCCTCAATATACGTTGCCCCGCGAGGCACCAATTCAAATGCATCCAGTTCAGTCAATGTGTTTCTTTCCATATTCCTGACATCCCTGAACTGGGAGGCTGCCACTGTCAAAAATGTGATAGCCGTGAAGTTCTCTTCTATTAAGGCAGGAACGGCAATGGTCCCCAGCCCTGCCGCAATGAACCCCAAAGCAATATGTATGATCTTCCCATGTAAATAAGTGGGGTACTGCCGATAGTCGGTTCTTAGCATGTAAATACGTGTTAGTGTTCCAATAAATACACCGAAGACTACAGGATAAACATATTCATTCATATATTCTTAACTTCTCCTTTTTTGAGTGCAGATTTAACGATAGTTGATTGTGCATAAGTTAAGAACTGTAATAGATTCAGGGCAAGCCCGGTAATCACAATTACAGAAAGCACGTCAAGAAAAAAATGTCCTCCTATCTGATAAGGTATTTTGTTTTGCAAAAAAACGGCTCCCGTCAAACACTCACCGGTAACCATACCAATGATGATGGCAAGCATCCGCTTTATAAAAAGCTTGCGCTCTCCATAAAGCAAAAGAGAAAGAACAAGAAGGATGGCTGTCACCATGATCTTTTTATCGGCGATCAATATGATCGGATCGTAGAATGATAAAAGAACCAGGCTGGAGTAAGACACCCCTATGATAAAACTCGCTAAAAACAAGTAAAGCTTTTCGGACAGAGAAAAATCTTTAATGAAAACCATTGAATAAAGAAAAATTAGAACAGTTGCCACACCCGTTTGAATTCCGGACAGACTTATCCCAAAAGGAAAACTTATAATCAAAATAAGAACAGCTGCAGAACCCCTTAACCGCCAGTAATGGTTTTTATCCAGCAAAAAGGTGGTGAAAATCCACCCTGCCCACATCACCCATAAAAAATACAAACCATCCATGTATCTACCTCCTATTATTCCATTATGGAAAATCTTTATGTAATCCATTCATGCATACTTGAAATACTTATAGAAAAACTTAATGACAGGAGGTGTGGCACAATGGGAAAAGATCGCCAGGAGAAAAAGCTTAGACAAAGCGGCCGAGTCGAGTCGGACAGAGACCAGTCACTGGAAAAAGCAGGAGCAACGAGATTGGAAAGCCCTGAGGAGTCGAGACGGAGACAGAGGTAATAGAAAAAAGACCCCCGCTGTTCACGGAAACAGCGGGGGTCATTACGTTGGTTGGATTTTAAGTGGGGAGTGACTTGGTTGTCATTTCTGCCCACAGATTTGAACCATTCGCTTGTTTAATTGATCGAATCTTTCTTCCTACCACTTAGATTTTGACCTTTCCTTCGATTAATTGACTAGATTTACCTACTCACCAATAAATTTGGATCATTCCTCTGTTCTTAAGAAAACACAAAAAAGCCGACCACCATCGGCCGGCTTTCTAATTATTATTTTTTGAAATTTTTCAATT
>NZ_ABCF01000136.1 GCF_000181495.1 Bacillus sp. SG-1 | reverse complement strand
TCCTGTCCTGCAGCAAAGATGACGACCCTCTTTTTCTCAAGATGGCGAATGGCTCTGCGGCGGATGTAAGGTTCAGCGACCTGACGCATATCTATGGATGTCTGAACACGCGTTTCAACCTCGAGTTGCTCAAGGCTGTCCTGAAGGGCTAATGAATTCATGACAGTCGCAAGCATACCCATATAATCCGCTGAAGCACGATCCATTCCCATCTCGCTGCCGACCTTACCGCGCCAGATGTTTCCGCCGCCTACTACGACAGCTACTTCCACACCCATCTCTGCAATTTCTTTCACATCTTCAGCTACACTTTTGATGATGGCTGGGCTAAGGCCGAATCCTTGTTCACCAGCAAGTGCTTCACCACTTAATTTTAATACTACTCTTTTGTACTTTGGAATGCTCATTTGAACCTCCATATGTAGTTGGATTTTTTTAGCGCCTGCAAGGCTTGGAAAAATAGGGAACACACAGTGTGTTCCCTTTTTGGAGTAAAGTAGACCCTGTGGGTTACTTCTTATTTACTTGGCTCATTACTTCATCTGCGAAGTTTTCTTGGCGTTTTTCGATACCTTCTCCAACTTCGTAACGTACGAAGTCAGTTAGGACAGCGCCTTTAGACTCTAGGAATTGACGTACTTTTTGGTCAGGGTTTTTAACGAAAGGCTGGTCAAGGATGCAAACATCTTCAAAGAACTTGCCAAGACGGCCTTCTACCATTTTTGCTACGATGTTTTCAGGCTTGCCTTCATTAAGAGCTTGTTGAGTAAGAACTTCACGCTCACGCTCAACTTCTTCTTCAGAAACCTGGTCGCGTGAAACATACTTAGGATTCAAAGCAGCTGCGTGCATTGCAACGTCTTTTGCTGCGTCTGCATCAGTTGTACCTTCAACAACAGTTAACACACCGATTCTTCCGCCCATATGCAGGTATTCACCGAACGCATCATTATCTGTTTTTGTACGGATAGCAAAACGGCGAAGAGTGATTTTCTCACCGATTTTAGCGATAGCAGAGTTAATGAACTCGCCAACAGTGCTTCCGTTTTCCATTTTTTGGTCAAGTGCTTCTTCAGCGCTTGCAGGCTGGTTTGTCAGCAAGTGATGAGAAAGTTCTTTAACAACCGTTTGGAAGTTTTCGTTTTTCGCAACGAAGTCTGTTTCAGCATTCACTTCAAGGATTACAGCAGTATTCCCTTCACTTTGAATGTAAGTAGTACCTTCAGCTGCGATACGGTCAGCTTTTTTAGCCGCCTTTGCGATACCTTTTTCACGAAGAAAATCAATTGCTTGATCCATGTCGCCGCCAGTTTCTTGTAAAGCTTTTTTACAATCCATCATTCCAGCGCCAGTTTTTTCACGAAGTTCTTTTACCATTTGCGCAGTAATTGCCATAATGATATTCCTCCTTTAAGTATATTATGTAAGCTTTGAAATGCTTGTACTCTTGTTTTTTAAAAAAGGTGATAAGGGTTATCCTCTCATCACCTTTTTCAGATCAACCGTACCAAGTATGATCCACAGCAGTTTCTGCTAATGTAAGGTGCAGATTATCTGTCTTCCATATAAGCCGGTCTTAATACTTTTAATTACTCAGCTGCAGTTACAGCAGCTTCTTCGCCTTGCTTAGCTTCAAGGATAGCATCTGCCATTTTTGAAGTAAGTAGTTTAACAGCACGGATTGCATCATCGTTTGCAGGAATTACTACATCGATTTCATCCGGATCACAGTTAGTATCAACGATACCAACGATAGGGATGTTCAATTTGCGTGCTTCCGCTACAGCGATACGCTCTTTACGAGGGTCGATGATGAAAAGTGCATCAGGAAGTTCTTGCATATCTTTAATTCCACCAAGGAATTTAACTAAACGCTCATGCTCTTTTTTCAATTGTACTACTTCTTTTTTCGGAAGAACTTCAAAAGTTCCATCTTCTTCCATCTTTTCGATTAACTTAAGACGGGAGATACGCTTTTGGATTGTTTCGAAGTTAGTTAGTGTACCACCCAACCAACGTTGGTTGATGAAGTACATGCCTGCACGTTCTGCTTCTTCTTTAACAGACTCCTGTGCTTGCTTTTTAGTACCAACGAAAAGAACTTTTCCGCCGTTTCCAGCTAGTTCCTTAACGAAGTTGTAAGCTTCTTCAACCTTCTTAACTGTTTTTTGAAGGTCAATGATGTAGATGCCGTTACGCTCTGTGAAGATATACTTCTTCATTTTCGGGTTCCAACGGCGAGTCTGGTGACCGAAATGTACACCAGCTTCAAGCAATTGTTTCATAGAAATTACTGACATGTGTGTTTCCTCCTAATTGGTTTTTATTTTCCTCCGCTCATGATC
>NZ_ABCF01000137.1 GCF_000181495.1 Bacillus sp. SG-1 | reverse complement strand
TCTTTGTTTAAATTGATCAAAACTTTACGAAACCGGTTTCCTAAATCGTTAAAAAAAATTAGTTGAACTTGTTTCTTACCCTGATTATAACACCTTTGTATCCGTTTTCAATAGTTTTTTTTTAGGAAATTAAGCATTTACGTAAAATTTTAGTAAACCGGTTTCTTAAATGACATAATCTTCGCTTTCCAGACTAGTGAAGAGTGGTTTCCACACTTCAAGTTGCCGCAGACAAAGAACTAAAGAGACAACGTGGATCACCTAAGTACTTGTCTCCGCTCGCAAAAGAGTTGCAACGCTACATTTGTAAATAAAAAAACCATCATCCCTTAAGACAATGGTTCCACTTGTTTAAACTCCAACCCTTTTTTCTTCATCAAAAATCTTAGCCCGTCCCTAAAGGTAGCATGAGTAATGAACCTGCTTGTATCGACCCCGGATGAAATAATATCATGGGCGAATTTTGGAGAGAATCCAACGAAAATTGTTTCTACGCCCATTAACTTCAGACCAGATTGTATTTCACCAATCTGATGGATCAGATAAGGCAGACCTAATGTTTCAACCTCTAAATGACTAATTCCTGTAAAGTCAATCAGCACCGTATCACCCTGTTGTTTTTGTATACTGAATAAGACTCTGGTCTTAATATCATCCAAACGTTTTTCATTTAACGCCCCTGTTAAAGGCACCAATATAGTATTGGGAATGACGGACGGAATAATTGGTGTCGAAAGTTCATCAATCAATCTTTCATATTCCTTAAGCT
The DNA here is from genome assembly GCF_000181495.1 of Bacillus sp. SG-1. Lineage (GTDB taxonomy): Bacteria > Bacillota > Bacilli > Bacillales > Bacillaceae_B > Rossellomorea. The sequence continues at coordinate 1,565 of NZ_ABCF01000137.1, read as the reverse complement.
TTTCGTTAAGTCGAGCAATTTCCTCTTCCGGATTACGCAGCTTGCTCATTCTTGAATAAACGATAAAAATCCCTTCCATTCAAAGAAGGGACCTCGTACTCTGCTAAAATTCAACCGTTACGGTAAGGAAGGACTTATATTAACCTGTCACTTAGTCTTCAGGAAATCACAAAATCTAACAAACATGAATACTATCCCGGCCTTCATGCTTAACCTTATACATCGCCTGATCTGCCCTTTGGTAGACCCTTTCGAATGGCTCACCCGGATATGCTCTACAGATTCCGATACTTACGGTCACTTCTTCTTCAATGGATGGATCCACCTGGGAGCTCTCCTCTTTCAAAGAGGTTTGAAACCTTGAGGCACGAATTGACGCTTCCTCTGTATCCACATTCAAGAAGACTCCAAATTCTTCTCCCCCCAAGCGGGTCAAGATGGCATCCCGAAATTGGGCCTTCAACAGTTGAGCAACATACTTCAAGACTTTGTCACCAACAAGGTGGCCGTATTGGTCATTGAATAATTTAAAATGATCGATATCCATCAATAGAAAGCAGCCTGCTTCATCATTGTGATTGTACAATTCAAGAAACGCTTCCCGGTTGGCTAATTTCGTTAGAGAATCCATTTTCGCCAGTTCAATCAATTGATGCTCGATCTTCTTCTTATCTGTAACATCTCTCCAGACAACCAGCCTGAGGTGATTCGACTTCTTTCCAAGTACTTTCACATCGACATCAAAGTGCGAGCCAGCGTGCTCATACTGAAAATCCGTATCTTGATTCAAGGACAATGCTTCCATTAAAGATGCGGTTCCAGGAAAAACCGACTGGACGTGTTGATGGATGACTTCCTTACGCCTTCCGCCTGTTCCAAATAAACGCTTAATCATCTGGCTTCCTGCATGATTCACTTCCACAATCTTTCCCTGCTGATCAATTAATAGAATTCCTTCTGAGAGATTATCCAGTACGTCCTGCCTTGACACCGGCCAAACCGCATTAAAATCCATCCTCTTATTAACCAGGATCAGCAGCCCCGCCATGGAACTATACGATAATGCGTATACGCCTGGAATCTCTATGGATAACAGGGATGTGGTGGTAATAATGAATATGGGAAGGGCAATCACAAGTGCTGAAAGCCAATGGGTCATCCGGTAATGCTTAGGTACATCGAACATATTCCGGATCAACAGCAATATGGTCAGCAATGCAAGAACAAAAGGATAAGCACCCAGGAAGGAATTAAGGGTTGTGGATTGGACGGAAACCTCTGTATAATTCCAGATCGTCCGTACCGTGACACTGTCCCTCATTAACCCGTGAAAAGAATCAGTCAATACCAGCACCATATCCACGAAGGAAGGAATCGCAAGGATCCCTAAGAAACGAAGAGTGCGTTTTGAGTCTTCCCTATGTAACTCCATTGCATAGCCTATCAAGAATATCGGTGAGAAAATCAAGGAAATCTGTTGAAGGTTGCGCAGCGCAATCATGATAGAAGTGTCATTGCTGAGTAATTCGAATACAGTCATCAGGATAAAAACACCTGCTAAAACA
>NZ_ABCF01000138.1 GCF_000181495.1 Bacillus sp. SG-1 | reverse complement strand
TCGCTCTGACAGATCATATATTATTTGCAATTAACCGTCTGATGAAAGGGATGGCGATTCGAAATCCGTTTCTTATGGAAACAAAGGCACTGTATCTTTTTGAATATGAAGTAGCTAGAGACGTTGTCGCTCTTTTAAATGAAGAAACTAACGTAGAGCTGCCAGAAGGCGAAATCGGATTTATCGCACTTCATATCCATAGTGCCATGATGAACAAGGATCTTTCCCAGGTTAATCAACATTCCCGGTTAATCGGGACATTGACTTCCACAATTGAAAATACGCTGGAAGCAAATATCGATAAGGAAAGTGTCCATTACATGAGACTTGTACGCCACCTTCGATACACAATCGAGAGGGTCCTCAGGCAGGAGCGCGTTCAAGAACCGGAAAAAATCGCTTTACTATTGAAAGAAGAATACCCACTGTGTTATAATCTGTCGTGGAAACTCATCAAAATAATGCAGCAAACACTGAAGAAACCAGTGGATGATGCGGAAGCGGTCTATCTGACTATGCATCTGCAGCGCATACAGAATAAAGTTAAATAATGAACTTATCTCTTAACGTGTTACTGATACGATCAGGCATGAGTGAAGAAGATAATTGATTTGTGTATTTTGGGGAAGTCTACCTTTATACACAGTCAGTGTCTCCTTTTACTCATGCCTTTTTTGTGTTTGCGGCTATTATTTTGTCCATAAAAAAGAAAATTGGGAGGTTATCACTTTGTTTAAAAAAGCATTTGGTGTTTTGCAAAAAGTAGGTAAAGCTTTGATGCTGCCGGTTGCGATTCTTCCTGCGGCAGGGATTCTGCTTGCGCTGGGAGCGGCGCTTGAAAATCCTACTCTCTTGGAGTTGGCTCCGTTTTTAGAAGCGGACTGGATTGCTAAGGTAGCTCATGTTATGAAAGAAGCGGGCGGAATTATTTTCGGAAATCTCGCGCTGTTATTTGCTGTCGGAGTCGCGATAGGGCTTGCCGGCGGTGAAGGGGTTGCCGGACTTGCGGCAATCGTTGGTTACCTGATCATGAATGTCACTATGGGAGCAGCGATGGGAATCTCTGCAGAAGATGTAGGTGCCGACATGGCGTTCGCAAACGTTCTTGGCATTCCAACTCTCCAAACGGGTGTATTCGGAGGGATTATTGTCGGTATACTCGCAGCCTATATGTATAATCGTTTTCATAACATTGAACTTGCTTCCTATTTAGGGTTCTTTGCCGGAAAGCGTTTCGTACCGATTGCAACGGCTGCCTCGGCTGTTGTTCTGGGGCTATTGATGCTTTTGGTTTGGCCGCCAATTCAAACAGGCTTGAATAACTTCTCCAACTTCATGTTAGGGGAGAACAGAACAGTTGCAGCATTCGTATTTGGTGTGGTGGAACGTGCATTGATTCCATTTGGTCTTCACCATATTTTCTACTCTCCATTCTGGTTCGAGTTTGGAACGTACACTTCTGAAGCTGGGCAGATCATCCGCGGAGATCAGGCCATCTTCATGAAACAGATTCAAGATAATGTGCAAGAATTAACAGCTGGTACCTTCATGACAGGTAAATATCCATTCATGATGTTCGGACTTCCTGCAGCTGCATTGGCGATCTATCATGAAGCTCGTCCGGAAAGGAAGAAAATTGTTGCAGGTATCATGGGATCTGCTGCTTTAACTTCTTTCCTTACAGGTATCACAGAGCCGATCGAATTCTCTTTCCTATTCGTAGCGCCGATCCTGTTCGGTATCCATACGATTTTTGCGGGGCTGTCCTTTATGACAATGCACCTGCTTGATGTAAAAATCGGTATGACATTCTCTGGTGGATTAATTGATTACATCCTATTTGGTGTCATTAACCCGCAAACGAACTGGTGGTTAGTGATCCCTGTCGGACTAGTGTTCGCTGTGGTTTATTACTTCGGTTTCCGATTCGCCATCCGTAAGTTCAACCTGGCAACACCTGGTCGTGAAGAAGTGGAAGATGATGAAGAAGAAGGAACAACTTCTACAGGTTCTGACCTGGCATATGATGTCCTTGAGGCAATGGGTGGAAAAGAAAACATCGCCCACCTTGATGCATGTATCACTCGTCTTCGCGTATCAGTCAATGATGAAAAGCAAGTAGACAAAAAGAAATTGAAGAAACTTGGTGCTTCAGGGGTACTTGAAGTAGGGAACAGCATCCAGGCGATCTTCGGACCGAAATCAGATACATTGAAATCTCAAATGAAAGATATCATGATGGGTAAAACTCCTCGAAGAGCTGAACCAATGCCGGGGAA
>NZ_ABCF01000139.1 GCF_000181495.1 Bacillus sp. SG-1 | reverse complement strand
AAGGATTAAAAGTAAAGAGCCTCTACCTCAGAAGAATTCTGGGACTATTCCTTTTTGGATTGGCCCATCTCATTCTCCTCTGGTTCGGGGACATCCTGCATACGTATGCCTTAACGGGGCTGCTGCTATTATTCTTCTATAAACGGAAAATCAAGACGATGATCATCTGGGCATTCAGTCTGCTCTTAGTTATCAATATTTTGTTCAGCATTTCACTGTTAATGCCAAGCGGCTTACTGCAGAATTTCCAGGAGATGAATGAAGCTGCCTATAACCAACAGTTTGGTGAGTATGTCGCTGCTTATACGACTGCAGGTTTCGGAGAGCTGGTTTCCTACCGGCTGGGCGCGGAACTCGTTCCGCTTATCTTCAATATCATTCCAGCCATGATCCCGGTTCTTGCGATGTTCCTCTTTGGACTTGCAGCAGGCAAGGCCGGTATCTTCAAGCCTGATACTGAACACCTTGGATTCATTCACAAAATCAGGAATATCACCTTCTTAATCAGCATTCCGCTTGTCACGCTGTTGGCCCTATTTAAACTGGAAATCCTGGGGGCCGGTATAAAAAATTCATCCTACGTTCAGCTGTTTACAAGTCTCAGCGGAGTGACTCTATGTTTCTTCTATATTTCAGCTTTGACACTGCTGCTAAGGAAAGAAAATTGGCAAAAGAGGCTGCGCCCACTCGGCTATGCCGGACAGATGGCACTGACAAACTACCTTTCTCAAACCATTATTTGTGTGAGCATCTTCGTCGGGTTCGACCTGTACGAAAAGGTCAGCCTGTTGGCCGGGACACTGCTCGCTCTGGTGATCTTCACCGCTCAAATCATATTCAGTTACTTCTGGCTGAAGAAATTTCAATTCGGCCCATTTGAATGGCTATGGAGATCCTTCACTTATGGCAAACTCCAGCCAATGAAAAAGAAAGAAACTGAACCAGGAGCAAAACGAGCAATACTTTAACACACTAAAGCACTAAGAGGGACTGTCCCTCTTAGTGCTTTAGTGTGTTAAAGGGAAGTTTCGCCTGTCGCTGACTCCCTTCTTCTGCTATACTTCTAGAATACCTTTCATCACAAACAGAACTACAGAGGTGTTCATCATGATCAACGCAACCGGCTGGGTGACCTTTTCCTATACACCCAAAGCCGTCAAAAACTATAAACAAAAAGCCATCAAAACCATCAACGCATTCAGCAAAAATGGCAACAAGTTCGACGTACAGACTGTCACGGCTCCATTCGACCGGGAAGGCGATATCGCCCTGCAGGTCAAATGCAACTTCGATATTTATATGAAAGAACGATACGGCTTCAGAGAAGGCACTGATTACATTCCTGTTGTAGGTGAGGAACTGCAAGGGCTGCTTCCGATGGCCGGTGTGCCGATTACGCAGATTACGAATATACAGCGGGTTTGATGGGTAGGGGGCAGGTACCTCGGCATCTGCTCCTCAACACATTAAATTATCAACATTTCTTCAGCATAAGAGGAGCTTTTAATAAAAAAAGCACGCGCCAACCGCCCTTCAGTATTAGATGACTAGTTACTGAATAAACTCTCAAATATGATTATGTTACCAGAACATCACCACTAGAAAAGTTGAGGGAGTATCAATCCAGTAATACCTAAATAAAGAATACTAACTCAACAGTACTATGAGCTAGTGGGCTTGAAAGTAATTATTTTTTCTCATCTTTTAACTTTTGTTCAAGTTCTTTCAATTCTTCTTTAAACATATCTACACTCTTAATAAATAAATCCAGCATTTCTCTTTTTTCTTCATTATTCAAATGCTCAAATTCAATACAACTTTCTAATGCCTTTTCTAGTTCCTCCTCATTCGTAATATTTTTCCTCTTCGCACCAGAATTTAATTGATTTAGCTCTAAATGCATTTTGTTTATATACCCAGATTGATTATTGTTCCCAACAACCGTATTAAACGAAAAGCTGCTAATAATATCTCTTTGTTCACAAGTCAGTTCGCCGTCTACCGCAAAATCAATGAATAAGAACTCCATCTCTAGATTAACCTCATTGAACATCCCTGACTTGTCAAAACTAAGTTCATGTAACTCACTTTCCTTTACTGATAACATATGTATTCCCTCCAATTAGTTTGTATAGATAAATCTATTGACTATTTTTATTGAAATCATAACCGTACAACAATATTTTATTACTCTTTTACGTGTTCGATTTTGG
>NZ_ABCF01000140.1 GCF_000181495.1 Bacillus sp. SG-1 | reverse complement strand
TTTTTACGCAATTATAGATTATATCACAGTTGGCAAGCATACGCAAAATTTCTCTAGTCTCATTAGGTAGTTTTCCCTTTTTTCTCCTGATAAAACATGCTTCATGAGAGAATTTCATTCCTATTCTTAAAGTTCATATTCAATGTGGAATTCATCCCATCCCTCGGGTTTTGTAAACTGATTTTCCTTCAGCTTGTTATAATAAGGCTCCATCCTTTTCACGGTTTGGGATTCCGGATATTTCTCCATCAGCTTTTCATAAGATTCTCTGATTTCAGCCTTTAAGATTCCTTCTTCATCAAAAAGAGATTGAGCGGAAGAGCCTTTGATATACGCCCTGAACAGGTTGGTGTATTCCAATTTAAACTCCCGGAGAAATTCGGAGTCCTCCGGCAGGTTCTCCATCGCCCTCTCGTAAATCAGAAGATCTCCTCCCGCCCTGGTCCAATTTGTCGTGATCACGCCAGCTTCGAGGCTTCCTGGAAAGCTCTTTAGCCTGAGCACATCCATGTATACTTCAGGAAGTTCAGAAGAAGTGAGCATCACGGACATCACATCCGTACCCGCAAGGAAGCCTTTATCTGATTCTGAATATTTCAAGGAAATCCCATTGGCAATTGCTCCTTCAACAAGAGCTACCAGTTCATCGGAATACTTATCCCTCTGCAGTAATATTTCACGGGCTTCCAGCTGGCCATCATATAGATCCCCTCTCCATTCATCCCGGTATTTTTCCAATTCTGCTTCATAAATCGGCAGGAGGTCTCCGTGTGTATCTATATAATCTTTTACCCATTGACTTGCTTCTTCCTCTTCAAGCTTTTTCCCTGTGAGCCCGCCTATCATTTGCTGTGGTGTTTTTAGAATGTTATCCAGTTCTTCATTGATCCTTGTGGAAAGGTCCGTCACCTCCACTTTCCCGCTCTCAATTAACTGGATGATATAAGAAACGGACTTCTTTGCGTCAGATCCCATATCAGTCTGTCGGAATGCTTCTTCTGACAATCCGAGGCTTCCCATCGCTTGAATGCGTCTGACGTTATAATGGCTCTCAATTTCATTGATAACTTTTGATTTTTGCTGGGCCGTCATTTCCACATCAGGCTGTTGGGCATTTTGGGTGCCGCCTCCTTCTTGCCCTGTAAACTGCAGGAGGAGTACTGAAGAAATTAAGAGAACACCAAAGATGCTTGCAGCGTAAGACCAATGAATGAACTTTCTCTTCTGTTTTTCGGACTTCGTTCGTTTTCTATCGCATTTATCACCTCGGAAACCTCCGTCTTGACAGGCATCCGCTCATAACTTTTATTAAGTGTTTCCATACGTTTTTCAAACATTTTATCATCCATGGTTTTCCCCCTCCTTCTTTTCAGCTTCGACCAACGCCTTTTTAAGCAGATTCTTTCCACGCAGCAGCCTTGTTTTAACAGTTGAAGGATTCAAAGACAGGATGTCCTGGATCTCTTCATATTTCTTGTCATGAAAGTAGTGCAGTATGATTGGAATACGGTATTTCTCATCAAGCTTTTGTATGCATTCATGAAGCAGCTTGTCTTCCTCTTCTCGGAATATAGTTACTTCCGGCATAGTTAGATCAGCCCCAAAAGTCTCTTTGGACAATTTTTCTGTTTTCATAAGCTGGCGGTTTTCCTTCCTCTTAAAATCCCTTGTCACATTAAGCGTGATTTTATATAGCCAGGTAGTAAACTTGGAATGGGAAAACTGGTGTAAAAACCGATAAACCCTTATAAAAACTTCTTGAGAAATGTCTTGTACATCACTTCCGGAAGCACCCAACTGAAAAGCAAAGCGCTCCACGACCGGAGAATACACTCTGACCAGCTCACTGTAAGCTGTTAAATTCCCTTTTTGAGCTTCTACTATGAAATAATCATTTTCCATAATTCATCCTCCTTTCCGTATATTTGTAGTTATGTAACGTCGGTTTTCCAAAAATTGTTTCATTTTTTAAATAAATCAATCTGATTATTTCAAATCATCTATACACTGGCTAAAAATCATAGTAAGATGGTGAAATCATCTTGAGAAAGGAGTTAATTCATAGTGAAAAAAAATGATCAATGGTCATCAAAGATCGGTTTCATCCTCGCTGCAGCCGGCTCCGCCATCGGACTCGGTGCGATATGGAAATTTCCTTATAT
>NZ_ABCF01000141.1 GCF_000181495.1 Bacillus sp. SG-1 | reverse complement strand
GCTGCATCGTGACCAGCGGTGTGACGATAATATCAATTTTCGTGGTCTTGCTGACAAGCTTACCTATTTCTGTAGAAAGGACTGCTGCTACATAAGCTCCTGCCGGTCCTCCCAATGCGGCCCCAGCTGCACCGGTCACAACACCTGCAAACAGGACCAGGGGAGGAGCACCTAATCCATAGGCAATCGCTGCTCCAATAGCAGGGCCCATCAAGCTGATTGCCAGACCTCCCATTTCTACAAAAAAGCTAAATCCAAGTTGCTGCCCTATTGTTTTAATAATAAGTCCAATAATTAAGGATGAGAACAAACCAAGTGCCATAAAAGACAGGGCATCGATAAAATAAACCTTTGCAGAAGGATTGACTCCCTGTTTCTTCATAAATTCTTTCATGGTTGGCCTCCTTTTTCTTTTTGATATGCAAAACAGAACCATTTACTAGTGTAAAGACACATGTCGTAAATGTCCACTAAAAAATTTCTCCTCTTCCTTTGTCTTCCCTTAAATTCTGTTTATATGAACTTATTTTTCACAAAACAAAAACGCCTGGTCAATGACCAAGCGAATAATAAGAAGGATTATTTATTTTTAACAGAAGATACGACTTCCATCATGAATTCACTGTCGGCTACGAGATCATCCTTCACAGATTGTGTCGTCATTTTGATGCCGCCTATGCCAGTGGTCAATTCAAATTGATCCTTTTCCACTTCGCGGATCACAAAAAAACCAAACCTTTCTTCATCTGAAAAGGTTTCTTGTTTAATGATCTCGGCATCATCTTGTACAGCGAGTTCATATAGGTGTTCATTGTCGGCAGTAACGTTCTGATTATAAATAAAATATAAGTATTATTACCATCTTCAATAATGACATTATTAGCGTTTTTTTCTTTGATTGTTGCACCAGAAGGGAGATGAAACTGGAAATTTTCAGTCTCTTCTTTTGCATCTTCGACAGGACTTTCAAATGTTTCTCTAACAGCTTCCACTGCTTCTTCCTGACTTTCTTCCAGTGTTGCACTGTTGCTGCATCCTGCTGTCAAAACAAATAGAAGAATGACAAAAAGTTTGAATATGATTGGCTTGGACATCCACATCACTCCTTATCTAGCAATAGTTCTTTTCTATCATACCCCTCAAAAAGCACTATTGACAACCCTCTATTTATTAATATTCCCCATTTTTCGACAAGTCATGAGAGCCTTTCCATTCGTTTGCGGTTTCTATTCATGATAAAATAAAACAAATTGATCTTGAGGAGGTAGTACATAGTGGAATTAACGGTGTACTTAGCTGGAGAAATTCATAGTGACTGGAGAAATGAAATTAAAAGCAAGGCTCAGGCTTTGCAGCTGCCCCTTTCATTTGTCGGTCCGATGGAAAACCATGATCGCTCCGATAATATCGGCGAAGAAATCCTGGGCGAACAGCCCGATGCCGTCTTTAAGGATGATGCAGCGTCCGATTTTAACAATTTGCGTACAGAGGTTTTGATGCAGAAGGCTGATTTGGTCATTGCTTTATTTGGTGAAAAGTATAAACAATGGAACACCGCAATGGACGCAAGTGCTGCAATCGTTAAAGGAAAGCCGCTGATCTTGATCCGTCCCAAAGAGCTTCACCACCCTCTCAAAGAATTGTCGAACAAAGCCAACGTTACGGTTGAAACGGTAAACCAGGCCCTGAAAGCATTATCCTACATTTTTGATGAGAAGTAACAAAAAAAAGGAAGCATCCCAGCTTCCTTTTTTCGTTTTATTGTAACTTCCGATATCGATCAGCAAGAATTGCGTCAAACTATTTTATCAAAACAGGAAACTCGTTCCCTAAGGCATCTCTTTTAACTTCCACTTGCCGTTCTCCTGAAATTCCACTGCCCCACCAGCAATTTAACGGTGTGTTTGAACATTTGATCCCGGTTGACAGCCCCTTTTGTAAAGATACCCATCGCCCCTTCATGCTGACGGATTCCTTCACTCTGGCAGTAATCATCCATGACCGGACCCAATTCTTCACCCTTCAGCAGTCTTTTCGCAATGGCATCTGGCAGAAGAATCCTGGCACCGCCTGCTATGATTGGTTGCTCTCCTTTTTCAGCAAGGGCTCCCCAGTTACAAAGGAAAAGTCCGTTTTCGGTTGAGACCACTC
>NZ_ABCF01000142.1 GCF_000181495.1 Bacillus sp. SG-1 | reverse complement strand
CAATGAAGCCTGCGTATTATTTTATGGGGCAGTCCAGTACATATGGGGAATTGAATGGAGCAGTCAGTAAGTTTGCAAGCGGTCTCGAAAAGCTCGGTATTGGCAAAGGGGATCATGTTGCACTTGTGTTGGGGAACTCACCTCATTTCATCATCGCTTTATACGGTGCAATGCGTGTGGGGGCTACGGCAATTCCAATCAATCCAATCTACACACCGGATGAAATAGGGTACATTATGAAAAATGGCGATGTAAAAGCTGTGATAACATTGGATATCCTGCTGCCGCTCGTTGAGAAGATGCATCATCACCTGCCAGAGGTAGACCACTTCATCTACTGTGAAACAGGGGATGAGAGAGCTAAAGGCATCCAGCCCGAACAACTTTCAGCATACCCTAAATTGAAATCGTTTACACAAGTGGTGGGTTCCGGGGATGTTACTTTCACTGGGCCCCAATTGAATGAGGAAGATACAGCCGTAATTCTGTATACATCAGGAACAACAGGCAAGCCAAAGGGAGCCATGCTCTCGCACAAGAACCTTTATTCTAATGCCAGGGATACAGGGGAGTACCTGAAAATGAATGAAGATGACAGAGTCATCACGACACTGCCGATGTTCCATGTGTTCTGTTTGACGGTAGCTCTGAATGCTCCATTGATAAGCGGTGCTACATTGCTGGTTGTACCAAAGTTCAGTCCGCAGGATATCTTTACACTGGCAAAAGAATATGAGCCAACTGTCTTTGCGGGTGTACCGACAATGTACAATTTTCTTTATCAGTATGAAGCGGGCAACCCTGAAGACTTCTCTTCATTAAGATTGTGTATTTCAGGAGGGGCTTCTCTCCCGGTAGCACTTCTTAAAAACTTTGAGAAGAAATTCAATGTGCTGATTTCTGAAGGATACGGGTTGTCCGAGGCATCGCCTGTTACTTGTTTCAACCCGCTTGACAGACCAAGGAAAGCCGGCTCTATCGGTACTTCCATCGTCAATGTGGAAAACAAAGTGGTCGATGAACTGGGAGAAGAAGTGCCGGTCGGAGAAGTGGGAGAACTGGTTGTAAGAGGTCCGAATGTCATGAAGGGCTATTATAAAATGCCGGAAGAAACCGAAGCGGCCATTCGTGGCGGCTGGCTGTATACAGGCGACCTGGCCAAGATGGATGATGAGGGATACTTTACGATCGTAGACAGAAAGAAAGACATGATTATTGTCGGCGGCTACAATGTATATCCTCGTGAAGTGGAAGAAGTACTCTACAGCCATCCGGAGGTGGTGGAAGTGGCCGTGATCGGCGCTCCGGATCCGGAAATGGGAGAAGCAGTAAAATGCTTTGTAGTGAAAAAGAACAGTGATCTCACCGAGCAGGAACTTTTAGCCTATTCCAGTGAGCATCTGGCTAAGTACAAGCTTCCAAGTTCGATTGAATTTCTGGAAGAACTGCCAAAAAACACAACTGGAAAAATTCTGAGAAGAGCATTGAAGCAGCAAGTCGTACAATCTTGATCAACAGGGCTTGTTTCCGTCAGCACCCGCTTTCGGAAATGAGCTTTTTTCTTTGAAACCTGGTTTTATAGCTTGTTTTTCTTTTCTTTTGGCTCTTTTCGTAAACTTTGTTGCTATTTAATACCAACTTTTAAAAATATCTACTTAATTAACCAGAAATAGCCTGATAAACAAGAGAGAAAAGAGCTAACTCACCTTTTCAGAGAAAAAAGCCCTTGTCTCCAAGGGAAAAATCCGGCTTTTTGGATTTTTCCGAGAGCAACAATATATACGAAAACAGCGTTTCTTTTTGAAAAGCAATCCAAAAAGGTTTTTTACAGCTTTTGTCGAAAGAGATAATGGAAGCGGCTTACTCAGTTAAACAAAAGGGGGATTCATACATGGAAAAAATTTTGCTGGAACAACGTGAGCATCTTGGGATTGTAACGATCAACAGGCCCGACGCAATGAATGCATTTAACTATGACACATTGACAGAATTGGAAAAAGTGGTTGAATCGATCCGAATCAATCCGGATATCCGAACAGTTGTATTCACAGGGGCGGGAGAAAAGGCATTCAGTGTCGGAGCTGACCTTAAAGAAAGAAAAACTCTGACGGAACAACAAGTGAGAAGAAATGTGAACAAG
>NZ_ABCF01000143.1 GCF_000181495.1 Bacillus sp. SG-1 | reverse complement strand
TTCTGCACGATATCAGTTGTGTCGCCCACACCGCGCAAGAATAATTCACTTGATTCAAAAATTGGTGTGCGGATTTCTTCATATTGATAGTTTCGACAGATATCAGCTGCTGTTTTTTCAACATACTGCCATTTAACTGAATCTGCAGGCAGTATATCCTGCGTCCCTCGAGGAATTTTAATTGACATAAATGAATCTCCTTCCCTGATAAACAATGTAGTATCTTCCGAGTTCTTGGATAAAATCCAACAAAAAAAGCTCTCAATCCCTTGTAAAATATACAAGGGACGAGAGCTTGGATTCCCGTGGTGCCACCCTAATTGAGGCAATAGTCTGCCTCCACTTAGCCAGTTAACGCCTGGTACGTTCCTGCCTTGGAAATACATTCGTTCAGCAGAAATCCTCCGGAGTGTTCATTCACTGAATCAGTATGTAGAAATGCTTACAGCCACGGCATTTCCTCTCTGTACACCTGTTATTTCAGCTACTGTGCTCCATCAACGGTCGATTTAATATAGATATTTTATTTCTATAATAATACGTATGGCCAAGGAAGATGTCAAGGGAATTCAGAAAAATTCAGGACCGTTCCATCTTCTTTTTCAGTTGGCGTACTCCTGCCAAGGTTAATCCAAACTCTGAAGCCAATTCAAAACTGTCTATATTCTTCTCTCTTTCCAAAAAACTATGAAAATTAACACCGAACAGCTGATTTTCCCCATTGGAACTGGTCATTCCTTTTTCACTGGCTCTCATGGTATCCACCCTTTCAAACTATGTTGTTACATATCATTTCCATTTAGGGTGAAATTCTTTCATTTAAAAGGATTTTTCTTATTTACGGAGAATATTTCTATAGACTATACTGGATAAATATACCTCAGTTAAGGTGGTGCCTATGATCAAAAAATCGCTTTATACTTTTATTATTTTGCTTTTGTTGTTTGGCTCACTGCCGTCTCTGAATTTAGATAAGGCAGCTGGTGCGGAAACAACCGTCATTATCGATACTCATACGCTAAATGTTAGAAAAGGACCCGGTTTGAGTTTTCCCGTTACGGAACAAGTACATAAAGGGGAAGAATTCAAAGTCGCTTCCACCGAAAATGACTGGTACAAAATCCAGTTGAATTCTTCGGAAACCGGCTGGGTGGCGAACTGGCTTGTCAAGGTAAAAAGCAGTTCGAATCACCAAAACGGAACGGTTACCGATAACGGACTCAGAATGAGAGAAGGTCCTGGCACCAATTTTCCCATCATCGATACACTTTCCAAGGGACAGGAAGTAAAAATTACCGACAGCAGCGGAAGTTGGTACAAAATTACCGTCGGCAGTAAATCAGGCTGGGTACATAAGGATTATATTGCTGGCGGAAGTACTCCCAGTCAAAACTCCGGAAGCACACCTCCTGTCAATAAGGAAGATTGGACCGGCGTTTCCACAGTAAATTCATTGAATGTCAGGAGTACAGCAGGCTTAAACGGGAGCATAATCGGAAAGTTAAATAAAAGCAACAAAGTTTCAGTCACAGGAAGTGTTTCGAACTGGTACCGGATAAAATTCGGAGGCAGTGAGGGTTGGGTAAGCAGTCAATACCTTGAAAAATCCACTACTTCCCCTGCACCTGTAACAAATCAGGGAGCTTTTGGCAAAGTCACTGTCTATTCATTAAACGTGCGGGACAAAGCGAGTTTAAACGGCAGGGTAACTGATTCAGTAAAACACGGGGAAGTGTATGAGATTCTTGAAGAGAAAAACAATTGGTACAAGCTTTCCCTTAAAGAGGGGAAAACTGGATGGGCAGCAGGCTGGTATATTGAGAAGACGGTCGGTTCATCACCAGAAGAACCTATTGGGAACAGCAAATCAGGCTATGTACAAATTCTTTATAACGGGACGAATCTTAGAAGCAAAGCCTCTACCAATTCATCCATTGTAGCAAGAGCTTCTGCAGGTGAGTCATTCGCTATTCAAGAACAAACTGGGGAATGGTATAAAATTGCTTTGAAATCCGGCCAATCAGCTTATGTAGCTGGCTGGATTGTCTCTGTT
>NZ_ABCF01000144.1 GCF_000181495.1 Bacillus sp. SG-1 | reverse complement strand
TAGATATGCTTCGGATGGCTGCCATACATACTCCAACCTCACTGGCAACGGCGCTTGGGCTTGTTGCGGCATTGATGATCGGCCAGGTGGCGGTTGAAGTTGGACTTTTCGTGAATGAAGTTATTCTGTACCTGGCAGTCGCTGCAATTGGAACTTTTTCAACACCAAGCTATGAATTGAGCCTGGCCAACCGTATTATCCGAATTGTGTTATTAATTATAACAGCTCTCTTTGGTGTGTATGGCTTTGTCATCGGCATAGCTGCCTGGATCCTGATGCTTTCAAGAATCAAGTCATTTGGTGTTCCGTACATGTGGCCGTTCATCCCGTTCAATTTCAGGGCTATGAGAGATGTCCTTTTAAGGTCGCCTATGCCATTGAAAAACAGACGCCCGAGATTCCTTAATCCGCAAGACCCTGATCGTTGATTCTTTAGTATTGACAGTAACGGACTAGAGTTCGGAAAAAAGCAGAACTAAACTATACTTGAGTGGAGGACGAAATCGCATGAGGTTTTGTCCTCTTTTTTCTGTTGGGGCTATTTAAATACACTATGGCTTTCTCCTTTAACTCATGTAGAGGTTGAGTAATGCGTATGTTGCTAAACGTCCAGGGATTCCGGTGCAAAGGTGTGATTTGTCGTAAACATACCATTGCAGAAGGGAATCATGATAATAATGGTAAGATTAACCGAGGAATGTACCAATTCAGACTGGAATCGTGAGAGAAGGTTTAAGAATTGTTGCAAATCGCAAACCGTACCCTATAGAATCGTTTCGCCATTTGATCTGAACCCGGAAGAACTACAATCAGAAGATAAAAACAACAGAACCAATTAGAAAGTTTTCAAAATCCCTGCATCTTCATAAATAGCTTGAGATTTTCTTGAGAAGAGGAGGACTTTATTTTATACTGTAAGGGTTAGCAATGCTTGAAAGACGGTGCTTCTAATGAAAAACATGTACGATGTTCAGCAAATGTTAAAAAAATATGGAGTATTCATATACTTGGGTGACCGCATGGCAGATTTGGAAATGATGCAGGAAGAAGTAAGAGAGCTGTATCAAACTGGTCTGATCAGCCCGACTGAATTCCAGACATCCATGTTGGTTCTTCGAAGTGAATTATCAAGAGAAAATAATAAGTAGAGAAACAGGGTGAATATAATGGCGGATAAATGGCTTGTGGGCGTAGATTTAGGCGGTACAACAACTAAATTAGCCTTTATAAGTTTATACGGTGAAATAGTACATAAGTGGGAAATTCCGACGGACACTTCTGAGAATGGAAAGAATATCATTGTCGACATCGCAAAATCCATTGATCATCATCTCGATGAACTGGGAGAATCAAAAGGAAAGTTAAAGGGTATCGGTATGGGTGCGCCCGGCCCGGTTGATATGACAAATGGTATCATATACGAAGCGGTCAATCTCGGATGGGAAAAGAATACACCGCTAAAAGACTTGCTGGAAGTTGAAACAGGTCTTCCGTGTGTCATTGATAATGATGCAAACTGCGCTGCTATAGGTGAAATGTGGAAAGGTGCTGGTAATGGTGCCAAGGATATAGTCGCTGTTACATTAGGAACCGGTGTCGGCGGAGGTGTCATCACAAATGGTGATATCGTACACGGAAACAGAGGAGCTGCCGGTGAAATAGGACACATTACAGTGATGCCTGAAGGCGGATTTCAATGTAACTGCGGCAAGAAGGGATGCCTTGAAACCGTGGCTTCTGCTACAGGAGTTGTGAGGCTGGCTTTAAAAGCATTGGAAGAAAGCGCAGAATCATCTTCCCTTCGTTCGACTTTAGAAGCAGATGGAATCATCTCTGCGAAGCAAATTTTTGATGAGGCACGTGGTGGCGATGTTCTTGCAGTATCCATCGTAGATCAACTGGCGTTTTATTTAGGACTTGCAATTGCCAACCTTGGGAATGCATTGAATCCGGACAAAATTGTCTTAGGTGGGGGAGTCTCAAGAGCTGGAGAGGTGCTGCTTACACCTGTTGATAAATATTTTAACTCGTTTGCATT
>NZ_ABCF01000145.1 GCF_000181495.1 Bacillus sp. SG-1 | reverse complement strand
AAAAAGTATACAGCCATCATAGGACATACCGGTTCAGGAAAATCGACTCTCTACAGCATTTAAATGCATTATTGAAACCCACTTCAGGAAAAGTGGTCATAGGCGACTATGAAATCACGCCGAAAAAGAAATATAAACAGTTGAAGCCGATCAGGAAACGTGTCGGCATCGTCTTTCAGTTTCCGGAACATCAGTTATTTGAAGAGACCGTATTAAAAGATATCTGCTATGGTCCTCTCAATTTTGGCGTTTCAGAGGAAGAGGCGGAAAGAAGGGCAAGGCAATTAATTGTCACTGTAGGTCTGAGTGAGGATGTATTGGAACGCTCTCCGTTCGATCTGTCTGGCGGCCAAAAGAGAAGGGTGGCCATTGCAGGAGTCCTGGCAATGGAACCGGATGTGTTGGTCCTTGATGAGCCGACAGCCGGACTGGATCCCAGAGGAAGAACCGAAATCATGGACATGTTCCTTAAGATACACCAGGAAAAAGAACTGACAACGGTGCTTGTGACCCACAGTATGGAAGACGCTGCCCAGTATGCGGATGAACTTGTCATCATGCAAAAAGGGAAGCTTGTCGGGAAGGGATCACCGCAAGAAATTTTCTCTAAACCGGAATGGCTGTTCTCCTTGGGACTGGATGTTCCAGAGGTGGTCAAGTTTCAATACAGCATGGAACAGCAGCTGGGACATAAATTCAGTAAAACCTGCCTGACAATTGAAGAGCTTGCAGATGAAATAAAAGCTTTTTCAGAGCGGGGTGAACAATCATGATGGATAAAATGATATTCGGCCGATATATACCGAGTGATTCTTTTGTGCACAGGATGGACCCACGCTCCAAGCTGATTTTTGTTTTTGCCTTTATATGTACAGTCTTTCTTGCAAATAATGCTGTCACGTATGCTGTCCTTGGGATTTTCACGCTGACGGCAATGCTTTCTGTAAAGGTACCGTTAAAGTTCCTTATCGGCGGGCTGAAGCCTGTAATCTGGCTTGTTCTGTTCACCTTCCTTCTTCATATCTTTTTCACTAAAGAGGGAGAGGTACTGGCGGACTTAGGCTTCTTCAAGATTTATGAAGAGGGCCTCAGGCAGGCGGTTTTCATTTCATTGCGTTTCACATACCTGATCATTGTGACGACTCTCCTGACCCTCACAACTTCGCCCATCTCGATTACCGATGGTCTGGAGACATTGCTGGATCCGCTGAAGAAGGTGAAGTTTCCTGTCCATGAGATGGCTCTGATGATGAGTATCTCGCTTAGATTCATCCCTACTCTTATGGAGGAAACGGACAAGATCATCAAAGCACAGACGGCAAGAGGAGCAGAATTGGCCACCGGCCCGATCAAAGAAAGAATTAAATCGATTGTTCCTTTATTGATCCCGTTGTTCGTCAGTGCCTTCAAACGGGCGGAAGATCTGGCGACGGCTATGGAAGCGAGGGGCTACAAAGGCGGCGAGGGCAGGACAAAGTACAGGGTCCTCCGCTGGACAGGGACAGACACACTTGTCCTTGGCTCCCTTGTCATCCTGGCAGCAGTCCTGATTGTATTACGAGGATAATGGGAGTGATCTTATGCAGCGAATAAAATGTACAGTGGCATACGACGGCTCACCGTTTGCAGGGTATCAGGTACAGCCAGGCAAGCGGACGGTCCAACTGGAAATCGAGAAAGCTTTAAGTGCTATCCATAAAGGTGACCAAGTGAAGATCACGGCCTCCGGGAGAACGGATGCAGGGGTTCATGCAAAGGGCCAGGTCTTTCATTTTGATACTGGACTTTCCATTCCAGAGGAGAAGTGGCCGACGGTGCTGAACAGCAAGCTGCCTCCTGAAATTGTCGTCACCTCGGCTGAAGAGGTTGAAGAAGGTTTTCATGCCCGATTTTCTGCAGTGAAAAAAGAATACCGCTACTCTGTCTACCAAACCAAGACCGCCGATCCTTTTAAAAGAGACTTCGCCCTACATTATCCATTTCCATTGAATATAGAAGAA
>NZ_ABCF01000146.1 GCF_000181495.1 Bacillus sp. SG-1 | reverse complement strand
AAAGAAAAAGGGTTTTACTCCATAAAACCTCATTTTCCACATAACGAGCTATTATTTTATAATCTTTTCCAAAAAATCCAGCATTTATACATATGGACATAATTCCGGAAAATAATATTTTTGCATTTTATAATACTAACATAGCCCCTATGTTACGTCAATTAATTTTCTTTTACCGATTTTAAAATCTGATAGCCTTTTTTCTTCGCTGCCACTTCTGAATTCCCAAAGACTTCTTCCATCTTTTTTTGCGCCGAGGCAGCCCCTTGTTTCTTCTGGATAACAACCCACAGTTCGCCTCCGACAGCCAGATGGTTATAGCTGTCTTCAAGAATTTCATGGACAACTGACTTCCCCGCACGTATTGGCGGATTTGTCAGGACAGCCGAGAAGTTCTTCTCACTGACATTTTTAAAACAACTGCTTTCATAAATAGAAGCATTAGATATTCCATTAGCTCGTGCATTTTCCTCCGCAAGACCAATCGCTCTTACATTAACATCGACCATGTGCACAGTGCGCTCCGGGAAAGCTTTCGCCATCGAGAGTCCAACCGGTCCATAGCCACAGCCCACATCAAGTAACGGGCCTGTAATTTCATTTTCAGTAAAAGAATCGATCAACAAACGGGAACCAAAGTCAATTTCACTTTTCGAAAAAACGCCCTGGTCTGTTTTTAAACGGAATTTATGATCTTTTAAGACTGCCTCTATTGTCTGAGGGTCACTTTCCACCTCAGGTGTACGGGAATAATAATGATTTGTCATCAAAAGCCTCCCATCCGAAATGTTCCAGGCCCTTTTTTCAACAAAGCCTGCATTTATATTAATTCAACTAACAGAACAAAAAAGCCCGCTATATAAGCGAGCTTTTAAATCTGTCGTGAATTACTTAACTTCTACGCCAGCTCCAACTTCTTCAAGCTTAGCTTTAAGCTCTTCAGCTTCGTCTTTAGAAACGCCTTCTTTAAGAGCTTTTGGAGTGTTATCAACAAGTTCTTTCGCTTCTTTAAGACCAAGGCCTGTGATTTCGCGAACAACTTTGATAACTTTGATTTTTTGAGAACCAGCGCTCTCAAGAACAACGTCGAATTCAGTTTTTCTGCAGCAGCGTCTCCACCAGCAGCAGCACCCATTGCTACAGGAGCAGCAGCAGTTACACCAAATTCTTCTTCAATAGCTTTTACTAGATCGTTTAATTCAAGAACAGACATTTCTTTGATAGCGTCGATAATTTGCTCTTTACTCATTTTATATTTCCTCCTATATTATATGATTAGTTTTGTTTTCGGCTGCAAGTTAACTTGCAGGATTAAGCGCCTTGCTCTTCTTTTTGGTCTGCAACTGCTTTCGTCGCCAACGCGAAGTTGCGCATTGGTGCTTGAAGCACGCTGAGAAGCATAGAAAGAAGACCTTCGCGATTTGGAAGTTCAGCGATTGCCTTAACTTCTTCAACAGAAGTTACAGTACCTTCGATGATACCCGCTTTGATTTCAAGAGCTTCGTGTTCTTTAGCAAAGTTGTTAAGGATCTTCGCTGGAGCCACAACCTCTTCTGTACTGAACGCGATTGCGTTCGGTCCAGTCAATACTTCATTTAATCCTTCGAAACCAGCTGCTTCAGCCGCACGACGTGTCATTGTATTTTTGTATACTTTGAAGTCGATGCCAGCTTCACGCAATTGCTTACGAAGTTCAGTAACCTCGGACACGTCAAGTCCACGGTAATCTACAATGATAGTAGATACGCTGTTCTTTAACTTGTCAGAAATTTCGTCAACGATTTGTTTCTTTTGATCAAGAATGCTGCTCATCATTACACCTCCTGTAGATTTCTGATGAACATTCATACCGGTCTATCACAATAAAAATGCCTTCATATCGTTAATAGACATGAAGGCATTGCATACGAATTCCTAAAGAATCGCTATATCGCAATTACCTCGGCAGGAAATTAAGCTTTACAGCCCCTGCTGTCTACGGTACAAATGTTAT
>NZ_ABCF01000147.1 GCF_000181495.1 Bacillus sp. SG-1 | reverse complement strand
AGGGAGTGGAAAACAGTTACCGGTCATCCGATGAAATCAACCAGTTAGACTGGCAAAGGCGAACATTATACCAGGATAAGGTTGAGTATATCAAAGGACTGATTGCCATCCGGAAAGCTCATGGGGCATTCCGGTTCAGCACTCCAAACTTAATCCGGAAGCACGTGCATACAGATTACAGTATGCCGGGTACAGTCACTTTGCATTTTCAACATGTAAAAGCGTATGGTCCTTGGAATGAACTCTTTGTCGTGTTTCATGCGGGTGGGGAGGCAATCTCCGTGTCTCTTCCTGAAGGGGAAACATCTTGGAAACTTATATCTGATGGAAACAAGGCCGGGCTTGAAACACTCGAGGTCATGAAAGATAATCGGTTGAAGGCAGGACCTGTCAGCTGTTATGTATGCTGCCGTTAATCTTCTGCAAAAATTTCTGATTGCGTTATTCTTCATTGGCTTCCTTGAGAAAAGCACGAGTATAAAAAGGTTTCTAGGTGAATTTAATCTCCAGGGAACGGATTTGCACGACAAGGGCAATTTTGAAAGGACTTGACGAAACAGGGGAGAAGACGATAATATTGATGAAGATGGCTATTGAACTTTTGCCCAATAGCTGTCTTTTTTATTTTTGAAGACATTATTTTAATATAAATGATTAATATAAACATAAATGAAGCGAACCAATAGAAGGTGAATATTATTGGAACACTTATTTGATAAAGAATGGGAAATCGTACCGGCGGGAGGAGCAACCGGAGAAGCCTTTTTTGCCCGATATCAGGAGCAAAAGCTTTTCCTTAAAAGAAACTCTTCTCCTTTTTTGGCTGTTCTGTCAGCCGAAGGGATTGTTCCTAAACTTGTCTGGACGAAGAGAATAGAGAGCGGCGATGTCATCACAGCACAGCACTGGCTTAACGGGAGAGAATTGAATCCTGATGAGATGGAAGAAGAAAGGGCGGCAAAGCTCTTAAAGAAATCCATTCCTCCAGACCGCTGTTGACGATGCTGGAGAGACTGGGAAAAGAACGTTTTCAGCCTGAACATATGCTGGCGGAACTGGAAACAGGTCTTGACTTCGAACTGCTTTCCCACCCCAAGGTAAGAGAAGCCTTGCATTTTCTTCAAACAGATCTGCCAAACATATCCCATGACGAGTATGTCGTCTGCCATGGTGATGTGAACCATAACAACTGGCTGCTTTCGGATAACAACCAGCTGTATCTGATAGACTGGGACGGCGCCATGATTGCCGATCCTGCAATCGATATCGGACTTCTTCTGTATTGGTACATCCCGGAAGAAAACTGGGAAACATGGCTTTCTCAATATGGAGTGCCATTAACAGATAACTTACGATTAAGAATGAAATGGTATGTGGTTTCTCAAACCCTTATATCCATTCAATGGCATAAAGGAAAAGCAAGATTCCATGAAATGAATCATTGGCTTGAGTACCTGCATTCGATCGTCTAAAAAACTTAAGACAAAGTGTCCATATCCTGAACCCATTGGGACAGATTCCCTTTTTGCGAAGTGATATGAGCATCAAGGTTGGACGAATTGATTCCATTCTGGCTGTAGTTGTAAACTTCCTGAAGAATCGGTTTAATTCCATCGCCAATATTGGTATTGACCATAAGCGATTTGACAAGGCGTTCCAATTGTTCACACTCAGCTACTGAACCGCAGCAATCATCAGAGTGATTCATTAATATATCTTTAAGCAAGCCCATCTGATCTTGATGTCCGAGCGGCATACTAACACCCTTTCCGGTTGAAATATTAAAAAGAATTCACACTTAGTTTGTGAATTCTTTTTTTGTTTATGCATGGTGGGTTGATGTTGGGATGCTTATGCCTGTTTGTCCAGGGGAGTGAGCTTCCACGGGTGGATACGATGGCGCGGTACATCATATGGGTGTTGTGTGGGGAAGGATTTCCCTCGCAGGAAGAGCGCGGTACA
>NZ_ABCF01000148.1 GCF_000181495.1 Bacillus sp. SG-1 | reverse complement strand
ACAAGAGCTTCAACATGGAATCATTCAATTTATATTTTGGCTTTTTTATGATTCTGGTTTCTTTTATCTTGATGATCAGAAATAAGATTAAACCGATTGAAACGTTTAAGACAAGCAGTTATCAGCGGAGTTTTACGGATGCTGAAGGAAAAGAGTATACATATGGCTTTCCGCCTGTTCTGGGTGTGACTATAGCCTTTATTGTCGGTTTTTCCTCTGGTCTGTTCGGTATCGGCGGCGGTTCGCTGATGGTGCCTGCCATGATCCTGATCTTCCTGTTTCCTCCGCATGTCGCGGTGGCTACTTCGATGTTCATGGTGTTTTTATCTGCATTGGTCAGCTCGGCGACACATATTTATTTAGGGAATATTAACTGGTTGTATGCATTGGCTGTCATACCCGGTGCCTGGTTTGGCGCCAAGGGAGGGGCTTACTTGAATTCAAAGCTGCAGTCAGCTGCATTGGTCAACATTCTCCGGATCATTTTGGTGTTGATTGGAATCAGGCTTGTCTACCAAGGGTTAACGGGATGATTTTGTGTACGGAAGAAGGGTGAAAGAGTGAGAGAAACGATTCATATTTATCATACAAACGATTTACACAGCCATTTCGAAAATTGGCCGCGTATCCGTGATTTTCTTAAAATGAGAAAACAATGGCATCACGAAGCTCAAGATGAGGTACTCCTGTTTGATATTGGTGATCATGTAGACCGCTGGCATCCGTTTTCAGAAGGCACTCTAGGTAAAGGCAATGTGGAAATGCTGAATGAGGCTGGTTATGATGCTGTGACGATTGGCAATAATGAGGGAATCACATTTTCTTATAAGGAACTGAATGATTTATACGGGAATGCAAAGTTCGACGTATTATTGGCCAACCTTTATACGAAAGAGGAAAAAATTCCTTATTGGGCAAAGCCTTATAATATTTATGAAACCAAGTCTGGATTCAAAATAGGCGTCCTGGGTTTGACCGCCCACTTTACTCCTTTTTATAAACCATTGGGATGGAAAATATACTCGCCCATGGATCAGCTTAGTTTTTGGCTGAAAGAGCTGGCTCCTCAATCTGACATGATTGTGCTTCTCTCCCACCTTGGAATAAGGGATGATGAGTGGATCGCTGAAAAATTTCCTGAAGTGGATATCATCCTCGGAGCGCATACCCACCATATCTTTCATGAAGGCAAAGAAACGAACGGTACTCTCCTTGGTGCCGGTGGTAAACATGGAAACTTTGTCGGCCATATCATGGTGGAGCTGGATGTCCAGTCAAGAAAGGTCATTTCAAGAAGAGCTCAACTGTATGAACAGGATCAACTGCATGCCTCAAAGGACGAAGATCAGGAAATTAAAAGCTGGCATGAGAAAGGGAAGGTACTGTTGAATGACACGGTTACCGTTCTGAAAAATGACCTTGCAGCAGACTGGTTCGAGCCTTCAGAGCTTCCACAGCTGCTGACTGACGGACTGCTTCAATGGTGTGAAGCAGACTGTGCATTCTTGAACGCGGGACTGGTACTGGAAGGGCTGCCCAAAGGAGAGGTTAGCAGATTTGATATTCACCGGATACTTCCTCACCCGATCAACCCCTGTGTCATTAATTTGACAGGGGCCCAACTCAAAGAAGTGTTAAAAGCAACAAGAGATGAAGAGCTCCATCATCTTCAGGTAAAAGGACTAGGGTTCCGAGGGAAAATAATGGGTGAGTTCGTCTACACTTCTGTTGGATTTGGAAAGGATATTGGGCACATCTATATCAATGGAAAACTGATTGATCCTCATAAGACGTATAAACTGGCTACAACGGATATGTTTACATTTGGTCACTTCTTTCCGGAACTCCAAAGAGCGGAGAAACACTATTTCATGCCGGAATTTTTGAGGGATGTCTTAACCTGGAAGCTTAAAGAGACTAATACTCTTTGAGCCCTCACCT
>NZ_ABCF01000149.1 GCF_000181495.1 Bacillus sp. SG-1 | reverse complement strand
AAGAGGTTCCATTATCTTCTGCATGTGCCGCTCTCCCGCTTAAAAACAGCAAGCTGACACACAATGCAAGCAAACTAACAATCAAAACTCTCCTTATATAATCAACCATTCTTATCCTCCTTATTTTCAGGTACGCTTTAAAACTATGAAAGCTTGTACCACGATAGAACAAATAATTCTTTTTTCTCCCACAGAAACGCTCAGAACAGGGAAAAATTAGCACTTTTTGTCTCACAAAATTCCCTAAATAGCATTTACTATTATTCTTTTTTTATGTACGACTAAAAGCTGTTCGATCTTTTTGTCATATTATGGATGTGTTTATGGTATCTTTGAGAAGAGGTGATAGATGTGTATAGATTATTACAGTTACTAATATTGATAGGGGTCTTTTCCCTGGCAGGGTGTGGGTTTGAAAATAACGAGTTAGAGGGGTATGATTCAGAGGAAAAGGCCATCGAAGCTGGACTGCTGCAACATGAAAATTTGGACCAGAAGGCAGTTCTATCAATCGAAGAACATAAGGGTGAAACAATAGTATTTTTTAAAAGAGAGGAGTCATTGGGAACAGCTATCATAGCTGAAACAAAGAAAGGCTTCAACTGGTATCGAAACCATCCGTATAATGGCTTTGAAACCAGCGGAAACCTTCCATTCTCCACAGTCGGTTTCGATCTTGAAACCAAATCAGGAGTGACAATATCCATCTTGGCCGGTAAAGTGCATGATGCCTCCATTCAGTCCATCCGCATAACAGATGGAGGGATAGCAAAAGAACTGAAAATCGACCAAGAATCAGGGCTCTTTTATGCTGTCCATGAAGCTCCTTTATCTTCACTTGCCATTGAAGCAATAAAGTAAGACTTTAACCCCGCAAGAAAAAAAACCGGAGCATGCCCCCCGGTTCTTAGTTCAGTATTTTCTTATTGGGACTGACAGGCACTGAAACAGGCTTCGAAAGGTCAAATCCTTCCCAGGTCGCACTTCCGAGATTTTGAAACAACACCTCATCAAACCCAAATTCCTTTGCGGTCATTAAAATTCCTTCTATTAACAGCAGACGTGCATCATTCATCGTGGGCTCTTCTTTAAATGATATTGTGAGCAATTTGTTTTTCGAGGTACTCGTCAGTTCTATGTCCTTTGCAATAATCGGCTCAAAGTCATCATTGGGTGACGACTTCATTGCAGTTAAAGCTTCACTGATAGACTCAAAGGCTGCTTCGCCAGGCACCAGAAAAATATCACCGTTTTCGTGTGTATATTGGTAATATGCCTTTTTCGCTTGGTCAGCTATATTGATTTCTGATATTTTCCCCATATGTGAAAATGAAGGCACTGATCCATCAGATTTTCGAAGCATGATCTTGTCATAAGGAGAAGCTTCAAGAGCGAACAGCAAGGATTCATATAACAGCTCTTCACCGCCACCCGAATTATTGAGTTCATCATCCGTCACTGTATACGTTAATTGGCCGGTTTCTTTATCTTCTGCCACAGACCCCGGAAGCGGGAAATAGTCCTCAAATCCCCAGTCTTGTTCCGGAATTGACTGAGAAACCTCAGTGAATCTCTCGACCCAATTACCCGTTTCTTTTTTTTCTACCATTAGACTGACTGGAACAGAGATGGCATCTGGAGTTACGAGACCAAATGTGAATAGATCATATTGAAGCAAATCAGCCTGATAAACATTTGTTTTATCAGAGGGTTCTGCTTTCAATAAGGTGGACTCCTCAGTACTTTGATCCATAAAACTATTTGTTCCTGCATCCTCAGTGTTTTCTGAGCTTTCCGGCAATGCGGCAATTTCCTCTTGACCAGAATCGGTATCAGCTGATTCCTGTCCCGCCATATCAAAAGCCGAGTTTTCCCCTCCGTGTTGATTTATCGAGTTAAGC
>NZ_ABCF01000150.1 GCF_000181495.1 Bacillus sp. SG-1 | reverse complement strand
CTGTTTAACTTTATTTTTGCTATCGATATCCGGAGTAACCTTAAACGTCCTGACTCTTGGAGGGGTAGCCGTTGCTGTCGGAAGACTCGTTGATGATAGTATCGTCGTTATCGAAAACATTTTCCGGAAAATGCAGAATGAAAAATTTTCTGTCGCCCTGATCATCGAGGCGACGAAGGAAGTCGGCTCTGCGATAACATCCTCTACACTGACAACAGTAGCAGTCTTCCTGCCGATTGGCTTGGTTTCAGGAAGCCTTCAGGACTTCTTGCTGCCATTTGCATTGACTGTGAGCTATTCCTTGTTAACATCCCTTCTGGTCGCTCTTACAGTCGTGCCATTAATGAGTGCAGGCTTGCTGAGAAATGCAAAACTTGCTTCTCATAACCCTCCAGTTCGTTTTAAAAATTGGCTGACATGGTCATTGAATCATAAATGGGTCATCCTGCTTCTCACTTTCGTAATTTTTGCCGGCTCTATCGGGACTTTTGCGGCTATGCCGAAAGGAGCAGTTGATAATTCTTCAGCTGAATTTGTCATAACCACGTTAAAGTATCCAAACAACACACCTGTTGAAGACGTAAAAGATAACACGTTGAAGCTGGAAGACTTTATAAACGATTTAGAAGGAGTGAAGTTCCTCTATACACAGCTGGGATCTACTGAAGATTCAGCTCAATTTGGAGAGGTAGCGTCCGCAACGGAGGCAAGATTCAGTATCATCCCAGACGACAATGCTGATATCAATAAGATGATAGAGGAAATCGAAACTCAAGAATCCAAATTCCCTGGCGCTGAAGTTGAAACCATTGCCGCATCCATGATGGGAGGAAGCTCCACTAATATTACAATCGATGTCATTGGAAATGACACCGCAGCACTCGAAGACAATGGAGAAAAAATCAAGGAGGCCATCGCTGATATTGCTGGGGTGAAAAAAGTTGAAACCAATATGGAAGAAAAGAAAACCGTTTACTCATTTGAAGTAAATACCTCAAAAGCAAACACCAGTCAGGTCGCCGCCCAGCTGGCAATGATGCTGAATCAGACACCTGTCGGAACAATGGAAATTGAAAGCAAGCAAACTCCGATCATTCTTGAATCCAGTTTAAATCCTGAGAATGAAACTGATTTAAAAGCTGTCCCGGTTATGACTGATACCGGCATTGTGAAATTGTCTGATATTGCAGAACTTAAATCCGAAGATAAATCAACCACCATGTTCCATAAAGATGGCGAAGCATACATCCGTTTGACTGCGGCAGTGGATCCTGAAAAGCTTTCCGCTATTTCTGCAAAAATGAATGAAATCATCTTTGGAACAAAAGAAACTGACGGATTGGATATTCCGAAAGATGTTGAAGTGTTGATTGGAGGAGCCAGTGCCCAGCAAGCCGAAGACTTTACCGATATCTTCGTCACGATGCTCGTATCCATCGGCATTGTGTTTCTGATCATGGTCATCACATTCAAGACGATTCGTGCACCGATAGCCATCCTTTGTTCACTGCCGCTTGCGGCCATCGGAGCAGTCCTTGGATTATTGATCAGTGGCATTACGGTGGACATCACAGCCCTTCTTGGCGGCTTGATGCTGATCGGTGTCGTCGTTACAAATGCAATCGTCCTTCTTGACCGGGTCAGACAGAATGAGAACACCATGATCATCAGGGAGGCCATCGTTGAAGCAGCTGCCATCAGAATGCGCCCGATTATCATGACGGCTGTAGCGACCATCTGTGCGATGATCCCACTCCTGTTCAAACAAACCGAAACCGGAAATCTCGTTTCTGCAAGTTTGGCAGTCGTTGTTATCGGCGGTTTGAGCGTCGCTACCCTTTTAACGCTGGTTGTCATTCCGGTTATCTATGAACTGTTACACTTCAAAAAA
>NZ_ABCF01000151.1 GCF_000181495.1 Bacillus sp. SG-1 | reverse complement strand
GGAGCAGGAGGCACACAGCGTCTTCCACGCTTAATCGGGGAATCCAAAGCGATGGAACTGATTCTCACAGCCAAAAGACTCAAATCAGAGGAGGCACTTGAAATTGGCATGGTGACAAAAGTGGCTCCTGCAGAATCATTCATGGAGGAAGTTCTTGCTTTTGCAAATACAATACTGTCGAATGGACCGATCGCCCTGCAGCAAGCTAAGTTTGCCATTAAAAACGGCATGAACACGGACCTGCAGACGGGATTGCAAATCGAAAGAAAAGCCTATGAATTGACGATTCCTACCGAGGACCGTGTGGAAGCATTGACAGCATTCAGTGAAAAACGGAAGCCTCAGTTCAAAGGGAAATAAAAGATTAAAAGAAGCATATCATTGCGATATGCTTCTTTTAATCTTCCATTTCGTGGGTGAAGATATTGGTGTAGCCGCACAGATTGCAAAACAACCGAAACCTGTAAGAAAAGTCATTCAATTTTTCAACAAGGTCTACTTGCTGAGGACCGGTAGTCAAACTAAATACAGCGAATGAAGGTGAATCGACAAGCGGGGACAGGGGGTACACCCAAGGCAGGATTCTCTGACAGCTTTCACACTTGTGTATACTCGAAATTTCTTCCATAAAACACCATCCAGTTTATGTAAAGATACTTATGTCGGGTCCATTTTACCATTCG
The DNA here is from genome assembly GCF_000181495.1 of Bacillus sp. SG-1. Lineage (GTDB taxonomy): Bacteria > Bacillota > Bacilli > Bacillales > Bacillaceae_B > Rossellomorea. The sequence continues at coordinate 1,190 of NZ_ABCF01000151.1, read as the reverse complement.
TATCGACGAGGTATCTACATATATTCCTATAATTATAATTTTTATGTTATGTACGATAACTTTGAAAGTAGAAAGAATTTATTGATGATAAAATGAAGAGGACTTTTAATTTGGCGAGGGGTACTGATGAAACGTAAACCATTTTTATTTATTCTTATGGCAGCAGCTTTGCTGTTCTTATTTTTTATTGCCCTCTTCGGGGTGACGTTTGGAATCATGTTTATTTTTGCGAATCTGTTTTTCGCTGCATTTTTATATTTATCCTATCCTCTGATTGAAAAAAGGATTTGGCGGCATATACATAGAGCACTTTTAATAGGGTATGTCTTATTTCTGATGTCTTTTACGGCCGTGCAGGTGCTGCTTCTTATGGAAATGGGCAGCGAGGCACCCGATGACATCCAGCAGATTATCATCCTCGGGGCAGGGTTGAAAGGAGAGGAGATCTCCCAGACCCTGGAGACAAGGCTGGAGGCTGGAGTGGAGTATCTCAGGAAAAATCCTGAAATCCCCGTTATCGTTTCAGGCGGCCAGGGAGAAGGAGAAGATATCCCCGAATCAACAGCGATGTCGAGATATCTCGTTTCCCACGGGATATCTTCCAATCGAATTACCGAAGAAGACCGATCGACTACCACTTTTGAAAATCTCTTAAACTCCAAGCGCATCCTTGAGAGAAAAGGAGCGGAAGATGACCGTATCTTAATCATAACCAGTGATTATCATGTGTTCCGGGCCAAGCTGACAGGTAAAAAAATTGGTCTTGATTGCAGCGGCCTAGGCGGCGAATCTGGTTTCTTTATTAAAATCAATTATATGATCAGGGAATATTTTGCAGTCGTAAAAGCTGTGGTTATTGGGTGAAAAGTGGAAGTGTAAGCCCGGCGATTTTAGTTTGTAGTTTCACCACTCTATCATGGGTAATTTTCTGCATGAAGTCATCCATGATGCTGGGGGACTGGACAGGAGTCTATGAAGCGGTCAGAAGGTCATCTAAGAGTAAAAAGCGAGGAAAATTGGTCTCATGGGAGGTTGATGAGACCATCTAAGAGCAGAAAGCGAGCAAAAGTGGTCTTATAGGAAGCTTATAAGCCCCCCTAGGGTCTGCATTCAAGATAATAGGGAGTTACATCTCGATCACTGCAATCACTTCTGTGATCCATGCTGGCCTGCTAGAACAATAGCAGAAT
>NZ_ABCF01000152.1 GCF_000181495.1 Bacillus sp. SG-1 | reverse complement strand
AGCATCCGCTTTAAAGTGCCGGCTGGGAAAGTATATAAGTTCAATGATATCGTGAAAGATGATGTGTCCTTTGAGTCAGATGGCATCGGTGATTTCGTCATCGTGAAGAAAAACGGGATCCCGACATACAACTTTGCGGTAGCGGTTGATGACTATCTGATGAAAATCACTCATGTGCTTAGAGGGGATGATCATATTTCCAATACGCCTAAGCAGTTAATGATTTTTGAAGCATTTGGCTGGGATGCGCCTGTATACGGTCATATGACTTTGATCGTAAATGAAAATCGTAAAAAATTAAGCAAGCGCGACGAGACGATCATCCAGTTCATCGAGCAATACGAAGAACTTGGCTATATGCCTGAAGCGCTATTCAATTTCATCGCTCTATTGGGCTGGTCTCCAAAAGGAGAAGAAGAACTTTTCAGCAAAGAGCAATTCATCGAGATCTTTGATCCAGAACGCTTGTCTAAATCACCGGCTGTATTTGATAAACAAAAGCTGCTTTGGGTGAACAACCAGTATATGAAGAACCTTGACCTTGATCAGGTCGCTGCATTGGCGATGCCTCATTTAGAGAAGGCGGGCAGAATCAGTGAAAATCCTTCAGAAGAAGACAGTGATTGGGCACGCAAAGTGATTGCCCTGTATCAGGAGCAAATGAGCTACGGAGCTGAGATTGTTGAGCTGTCCGAAATGTTCTTCAAGAAGGATATCGAGTATGATACGGAAGCCAAAGAGGTTCTTGACGAAGAGCAAGTACCGGAAGTGTTGAGGGCTTTCGTCAATGAGATCGATCAGCTGGAAAATTATGAAGCTGCTGAGATTAAAAAATCCATCAAAGCGGTTCAAAAGTCGACTGGACACAAAGGGAAGAAGTTGTTCATGCCGATCCGTGCCGCGGTGACAGGCCAAACACATGGCCCAGAGCTTCCGAATGCCATTGAACTTTTAGGGAAAGATAAAGTAAAACATCGAATCGAGAGTCTTTTGGGTTAACATTTGTGCGAGAATGTAATATATTAAAAGTACAACAAACCGAATAAGAAAAAGTGTTGAAGAGGAGAAGTAAAAAAATGAAGCTTTTCAGAGAGAACCATCACCGGCTGAAAGTGGTTTAAGCCTCTCATTTTTTGAAATGCACCTCTGAGTCCTTTATTGAAAATAGTATGTAAAGGCGGTTTCCTTCCGTTACAAGGGATAAAGTTGGGGAAAAACCAGTATTTTACCCAAACAGAGTGGAACCGCGCCGAAAGCGTCTCTGTCTTAGGACAGAGGCGTTTTTTTGTATTTTCTGCAGAAGTATAGTTGATTTCCACTCCAGGGTTCGACCCCGCGGGGCTGGGTTACGTTCCAGTGGGTACGTAACCTCGGGCGCTGCAACTGGATTGGGGGTCTCACCTGTCATCAAAAGTGCAAGCACCCCGGTTAGCCCCGACAGGCAAATGTTCCGAAGAGAAAAAAAGGCGGTCTTTCCTTTTATTCTCTTCGGGTTATTTGATCCCGAGGGGCTGGGTGCTGGAACTGGACTTCCCGCTAGTCCCGCAGGAGATCGAACACCTTCCGTTCCAATCAACTTAAGTAATAACACGTATCCCTCTTTTGGGGGAGATGTAGATGAACAATCTTTAGTAAACGATACTTTCTATGTGAGTTATTATAAAGTCATAAAAACAGTCCCTTTATTCTCCTGTTCGGAGAATGGGGATAAAAGAAAAGGAGGGAACTCAATTGTTCAAACGCCTTAAAGAAGACATACAAACCGTTTTCGATCAGGACCCGGCTGCACGAAATTCTCTCGAGGTCATCCTAACCTATTCAGGCTTGCATGCGATTTGGGGCCACAGACTTGCCCATGCTTTTTATA
>NZ_ABCF01000153.1 GCF_000181495.1 Bacillus sp. SG-1 | reverse complement strand
AGGTGTCGTGGAAGATGTAACGACAATCATCATGAATATCAAAAAGCTTGCTCTGAAGATTTATTCTGATGAAGAGAAGACTCTTGAAATTGACGTGAATGGTGAAGGAGTAGTAACAGCTGCTGATATTACTCATGATAGTGATGTTGAAGTTCTTAACCCTGAACTGCACATTGCTACATTGTCTGCTAACAGCAACTTCCGCATGCGTCTGGCTGCTCAACGAGGTCGAGGATATACACCTGCTGATCAAAACAAACGTGAGGACCTGCCTATCGGCGTGATCCCAATCGACTCTATTTACACTCCGGTTTCACGCGTTAACTATCAAGTGGAAAATACTCGTGTTGGTCAATTGACTAATTTCGATAAACTTTCTCTTGATGTTTGGACTGACGGAAGCATTGGCCCGAAAGAAGCAATTTCTCTTGGTGCTAAGATTCTAAATGAGCATCTTAACATTTTTGTCGGTCTCACTGACGAAGCACAGAATGCTGAAATCATGGTAGAAAAAGAAGAAGATCAAAAAGAGAAAGTTCTTGAAATGACTATTGAAGAACTAGATCTATCTGTTCGTTCTTATAACTGCTTGAAACGTGCTGGAATCAACACTGTTCAGGAACTTGCCAACAAGACTGAAGAAGATATGATGAAAGTTCGTAACTTAGGACGTAAATCCTTGGAAGAAGTAAAAGTTAAGCTTGAAGATTTAGGCTTAGGTTTACGCAAGGACGACTGAGTTAAGCAAAAAGTTATTCAACGATCTAACAAAGGAGGGAATCTTAAATGGCATACAGAAAGTTAGGACGTACTAGCGCTCAACGTAAAGCAATGCTTCGCGATTTAGCTACTGACCTAATCATCAACGAACGCATCGAAACAACAGAAGCTCGTGCAAAAGAACTTCGCTCAGTTGTTGAGAAAATGATCACATTAGGAAAACGTGGTGACTTGCATGCACGCCGTCAAGCTTCAAGCTTCGTCCGTCATGAAGTTGCGAATGCTGAAGAGAACCAGGATGCAGTCCAAAAGTTGTTCTCTGATATCGCTGGCCGTTACACAGAGCGTCAAGGCGGATACACTCGTATCATGAAGCTTGGACCTCGTCGCGGTGACGGTGCTCCAATGGTAATCATTGAGCTAGTATAATTTCATTCATACACAACGAGGGCAGGACAGTTATTTTGTTAACTGCTTCTATGCCCTTTTTGTTTACACCTTGGTCATACACAAAAAGCAGAGCGTTATGATGGGCATTCATTGAAGTGACCCGTCTAGCTCCATGCACCTCTTCCAGCTTCTATTTCGATAGAAGTTTGTTCATACCATGAACAAGAAAGCAGCCGCTATCTATGGAACGAGGTGCAGGCTTTTTTTTGTATTCGGGACTTTTTTTAATAAGTGTTGATCTCCGCTGCAGGCACCCAACTCCGCGGGACGCGCGGTGAACTAAAAAGCGCAAGTGGCCGTTCAGCGACGTACAGATTGGAGAGCTCTCGGATGAGATAAAGGAATCACGAAGAGCAAAGCGATTCGATGATGACTTATCTATATAAAGTGGAAAGGCCCCGTTCAGCGGCGTACGGGCTGGACTGTCCCTGCATGAGATAAAGGAAACACAACGAACACAGTGAGTTGATGTTGACTTATCGCAAGGAGGGGACAGGGAAGTCCGCTAGCCGTTGGGGCCTTGTAGCTGGATTAGCAAGAAGAGTGATCGAAATCTGCTAGTCGTTGGCCACTGGAGCCGGATTGAGCCTCCTCGGCTGCGACTGCGGGGTTACGTTCCAGTGGGTACGTAATCTCGGGCCCTGGAACCAGACGTCGTGCTAATCC
>NZ_ABCF01000154.1 GCF_000181495.1 Bacillus sp. SG-1 | reverse complement strand
TGAACGCTGCCTGTGTCTGCATCAAGCTTGACGCCCAAACGTCTGAACGCCCAGCAGTTGTATGCCACAGATACGAAGAAGCTTGCCGGGATACGGTTCATGACTCCCACTTTACAACCAAGGAGCGTCGTTTCACCGCCGAATCCCATCGTCCCGATTCCGAGTTCGTTTGCATTCTCCATCACATATTCTTCAAGCTTACGAAGATCTTCGTTGCTGTTAACATCCTCGACAGAACGGAACAGCTGCTCTTTTGCCAAGTCATAACCTGAAGAACGATCTCCACCGATTCCTACACCGATGAAACCTGCGGAACAGCCTTGTCCCTGAGCTTGATATACAGAATGCATGATACACTTGCGGATGCCGTCAAGATCGCGCCCTGCACGGCCAAGCCCTTCCAGTTCACACGGCAGGCTGTATTGGATATTCTTATTTTCACAGCCGCCTCCCTTAAGGATCAAACGGGCATCGATATAATCTTTATCCCACTGCTCAAATTTAATGACAGGAGTCCCAAGACCCAGGTTGTCACCGCTGTTTGCCCCTGTCAGGGAGTCCACTGAATTCGGGCGCAGCTTCCCGTCCTTCGTCGCCTGTTTCATCGCCTCGTAAATCGCTTCTTTGATCTCCAGTTGGTTCACTCCGACTGGTGTCTTGATTTTGAAAGTCGGCAGACCGGTATCCTGGCAGATTGGAGATACATTGTCATCTGCCATCTTGATATTGTTGGAAATGGTCGCCAGGCTCATTGCCGAGCGAGTTCCGGCACTCTCCCTCGCTTTAGCCATCTTGATCGCTCTTCTTACATCCTTAGGCAAGTTAGTCGAGGTTTCAACAATCAATTGATACATGCTCTCTTGCAATTTGTCCATGTTCATAAACAATCCCCTTCTCCCGCTACTATTTCTATATATAGATATTGAATTATAAAAATTTGAATTTTTCACCATTATTATACTCCTATAATTAGCAGAAAAAAAGACCCGATTGTAAACGATTACAGGTCAGGCCATCAATTTTTTTCGGAAGTGGATTCTTTCAGCCTCTTTCCGATAAGGAATGTATCCATTTTTTTCATAAAAAAGAATGGCGTCTTTCCACTCCTTATTCGTCTCAAGTATCACCGTCGAAGCATTCCTTTTAAGGGCTTCCTTCTCTAAAAAGGAAAGCATTGCCCTTCCAAATCCCAATCTGCGATAAGGAGATAAAACCGACATCCGGACGAGCCTGCATTCCGTTTGTGATTCAAAGATGATTCCTCCCGTAGTCATCAGTTTCCCCTGATACTCTCCTACATAAAAATATTTATCCTTCTGGTAATAAGCCAGAATATCATCCAAGTCCGGGTTCAAGCCGTCAATAATTGTTCCAAAACGCTCCTTGAAGCCCTGAAGGACAATGTCCTTGGCCGTTTCCGCCTGATTTTCAGCAATAAGTGAAATGTTCATTAACCATGTCACCTCATAGTTTTTAAAGCGTGAACCTACCCTCCAGCTTCATCAGAATGCAGGAAGCTGGACGATCAGGCAAAATAAAACGCTGTTTTCGTATATATTGTTGCTCTCGGAAAAATCCAAAGACCTGGATTTTCCCCTTGGAGACAAGGGCCCTCTTTTCTTGTTTGCTTACCAGCATATTTTCTGAATAAAGGCATATCTCATGAAAAGTATATAGCAACAAAGTTTAAGAAAAGAGCCTAATAAAAAGAGCCCTTAGAAAGGCTCCTTATTTCTTGAATTGATCCACCTTCATCTCCAAATCATCTATCAT
>NZ_ABCF01000155.1 GCF_000181495.1 Bacillus sp. SG-1 | reverse complement strand
CTCAATGACAGTACCAAGAGCCAAACGTTTTGGGTTAGCTTTAAGCTCTTCCACTTCACTTACAAGCAGGATCATCTCAAGCAGGTCATCAATCCCTTCACCTTTCAGGGCAGAAAGTGGTACGAAGATTGTGTCTCCGCCCCATGCTTCAGGGACAAGTTGATATTCAGTAAGTTCCTGCATAACACGGTCAGGATTCGCTGCTTCTTTATCCATTTTGTTAACGGCAATAATAATCGGAACCTCTGCTGCTTTAGCATGGTTGATTGCTTCAACTGTCTGTGGCATAACACCATCATCAGCTGCTACAACGATAATTGCAATATCCGTTACCTGGGCGCCGCGGGCACGCATTGTAGTGAAGGCAGCATGGCCAGGTGTATCCAGGAAAGTAATCTTTTTGTCGTTTTCAACGATCTGGTAAGCACCGATATGCTGTGTAATACCGCCTGCTTCACCTTCCGTTACCTTTGTGTTTCTGATGGAATCGAGAAGCGTTGTTTTACCATGGTCAACGTGACCCATGATTGTAACAACAGAAGGACGCTCAACTTTGTCAGCTTCTTCATCTTCAGTGAAGTACACTTCAAGATCTGATTTATCAACAAGGATCTCTTCCTCTACTTCAACACCGTACTCCCCAGCGACAAGTTCGATTGCTTCTTTTTCAAGTTCCTGATTGATTGTGGCCATAACACCAAGCATGAACAGCTTCTTGATGATTTCAGAAGGCTCACGGTGAAGTTTCTTCCCAAGTTCAGAAACAGTAAGAGACTCAGTAAACGTAATCTTAGCCGGAAGTTCTTTTTCCTTTTTCTTCTGAGGCTGATTGTTTGATTGGTTATTTCTTGTGTTTTTATTAGGCTTGTTATTGTTAGGCCTATTGTTGTTTTTACCTTTTTTGTTATTGTTAAACACTTTTTTATCACCAGGCTTGTTTTGCTGTTCATTCTTCTTGCCATTGCGGTCATTAGCCGGACTGTTTTTAGGTTTATCTTGTTTAGGAGCATTGTCTGAAGAGTTTCCAGATTTACCTCCGTATGATTTCTCAAGCTTCTTAACAGTGTCATCTTCCAGTGTTGCCATATGGTTTGATACCTCAATATTCATTTCTTTTAGTTTAGAAATAACGTCTTTACTTGAAACGTTATGCTTTTTCGCGTATTCGTATATACGTACTTTGCTCATATGTTCACCCCCATTGAGATTCATCGAGCAGCGTGGAAATTTTCGCTGCAAAGCCGGCATCCAGTATTGCGACAGTAACTCTTGCCTCTTTTCCGATTGCTCGTCCGAGAACACCTCTGTCTTCCACTTGATAAAAAGGAACTTTATAGTAGCTGCATTTATCAGTGATTTTCTTTTTGGTGTTTTCAGATGCATCGCCTGCAAGAATGACTACCTTAGCCTTGTTGCTGCGAATTTCCTTAATGACAAGCTCTTCGCCTGAAATTACTTTGCGTGCCCGATTGGCCAATCCTAGCAGAGACATCCATCGATTTTGCTGATTCATATAATCGAGAACTACTCCTTTTCTACTAACGCAAGCAGTTCATCATACACTGATTCATCCACTTTTGCTTGTAATTGATTGGCTATTGCATTTTTCTTTTTTGCTGTTTGAATTGCATCCTTCGTTTTTGAAAGGTATGCCCCTCTCCCTGATTTCTTACCTGTTGGGTCGATGGAAACTTCGCCTTCCTTAGAACGAA
>NZ_ABCF01000156.1 GCF_000181495.1 Bacillus sp. SG-1 | reverse complement strand
TGGATAAGATCATCAAGCATGTAGGCAGCCAGCTTTCCTAACTTTTGTTTGTCTTGTTTTACGGTTGTTAATTGTGGATCACTGTAACGGCATGATTCAATATCATCACAGCCGATCAGTTGAATATCATCCGGTACAGACAATCCTCTCTCTTTAATGGCTTTCAAGGCACCTAATGCCATCATGTCGGATGCGGCAAAAACAGCTTGCGGTAACTCTTCAGCTTGCAAGATCTCTTTCATGGAACGATAGCCGCTTTCTTCGAAAAAGTCTCCATACCGAATCCATTCATCATGAATAGGTAAACCAAACTGATTCATTCCATCCATGAACCCTTTATTGCGGATACTCGCAATCAGTGAATCCTGCTTTCCGCCGATGTAAGCAACTTTCCTGATTTGGTTCAAGTAAAGGTGTTCCACAACTTTCGATCCGATTTTTATATTATCTGTCATAACATAACTGGAACGAGGTCCTTCTAATTGCAAATCGACCCCTATGCAGGGGATATCACTGTTCACAATTTCTTCAATTGCTTCTTCAATCTCATCTCCCGCAATAATCAGGCAGCCATCCACATGGAAGTGTTTACACCTCTCCAAGTATTTGCTTTCACCCTTGTAAAATTGCTCATTAGAAAACAAGAGAAGGTCGTACCCCAGTGTCCCTACCGCTTTCTTGAATGCATTGACCACTTCATTGAAGAATGGATGTGTAAAATCAACGTTGATTTTACCAGCGTATATTAAACCAATCAGGTTGGACTTTTTAGTAGCCAGTGATTTCGCAGAGAAGTTCGGTTGATACTTCGTTTCTTCTATGATTTTGAATACCTTTTGCCGGGTAGCCTCGCTGATCCCACCATAATTATTAATTATTTTGGATACAGTGGCTGGTGATACACCAGCCATCTTAGCAATATCTCTAATTGTCAAATTCATCGTTCTTTACAGCTCCTTAAGCAGTGTCCGACATCTCAATAATATGATTGTATCAACAATTAGAGTGGATGACACCGTTTACTTGATCGAACCTTCCGTGATACTGGAGATAAACCATTTATTGAAGAACAGGAAGATGACGATCAATGGAACCGTTGCCCAGAACACACCGGATAAAAGCATACCGAAGTCTACTCTGAACGCATTATTCAAGGATGCGAGAGCTACTTGCAGCGTATAAGATGCCGGGTCGCGAAGTACAGTGAACTGCCATAAGAATTCACCCCATACGAGTGTGAACACAATGATCCCTAAAGTAGCAAAAGCAGGTTTGATGATAGGCAGTACGATACTCCAGTAAATTCTGAAATTCGAGCAACCATCAAGCTTAGCTGCTTCCATCAATTCGTCCGGTACAGACTGAGTGATGTATTGACGCATCAGAAAGATTCCAAGTGGATTGAGTAAGAATAAGACTCCTGCTCCAAGTAACGTATCCAGCCACCCTAGTTGGGAGATTAAATAATACTGTGGTATCAATCCCAGCTGGGGAGGAATGACCATCGTTAGCAATATACAGATGAATAAAAAGTTTTTGCCTGGAAATTGGAACTTAGCAAAGGCAAATCCTGCAAGCGAGCTGATGATCAATACAGCCACCGTAACCGTCGTACATAAAAGGATCGTGTTCCACATCGCACTGAAGAAAGGAATCGTATCCAAGACTTTCTGGAAGTTTTCAACAAGCATTCCACCCGGA
>NZ_ABCF01000157.1 GCF_000181495.1 Bacillus sp. SG-1 | reverse complement strand
ACCTTTACTCAAAATAGTAACTGATCTATTACACCAGTTGGATTATATATTTACCTGTCACTTTCGAATCAACATGGATTTAAAGGAGGTAATTAGGTGGAATACAATGATCAAATGAAAAACAGAGTAAAGCGCATTGAAGGTCAGCTTAGGGGAATTTTAAAAATGATGGAAGAAAACAAAGATTGTAAAGATGTTAATACGCAACTGTCTGCAGCAAGAACAGCCATTGACAGGACGATTGGCGTTGTTGTGAGTTCTAATTTAGTTGAATGTGTACGTGAAGCAGAAGAAAGCGGAAAAACAAATACAGAAGAACTAGTAAAAGAGGCAGTAAACTTACTGGTAAAAAGCCGATAAGATAATAGGGTTGACATCCACTTTAATTTTTATTATTATAATACCCAGAGGGGTATAAAACGTAAGAATAGAGATACTCTGAATATAGAAAATGAGTTAGATTCAAAAATGAAATAAAATTAGATTAAAAAGGATAAATTTTTTTACCAACATTAATACCCTATTGGGTATATATTCAAAGGGAGGAAAACGCCATGACAGAAAAGAAAAAAACTACAATTGTCTTATTTAGTGGTGATTATGATAAAGCAATGGCGGCTTATATCATTGCGAATGGTGCAGCAGCTTATGATCATGAAGTAACAATTTTTCATACATTCTGGGGATTAAATGCTCTTAGAAAAGATGAGAATATCGAAGTGAATAAAGGATTCATGGAAAAAATGTTTGGAAAAATGATGCCAAGAGGTGCAGATAAAATGGGTCTTTCAAAATTGCACTTTGCCGGTTTTGGTCCCAAGATGATCAAAGATGTAATGAAAAAGCATAATGCAATGCCATTGCCGGATCTAATTGACATGGCAAAAGAACAAGATGTGAAATTGGTTGCTTGTACGATGACAATGGATCTATTAGGCCTTCAAAAAGAAGAACTTTTAGAAAATATCGAGTATGCGGGTGTAGCGGCATATTTAGCAGATGCTGAAGATGGTAATGTGAACTTATTCATTTAGACCATAGGGGATATTTCCCCTACATACAAAGGGAGGACTAATTGTGGAATATCTAAATTATATAGTAATCGGACTGGTTTTGTTTTTTATCATTAAACGAGTTTTTCCTGCAAAAGGTGTTAGACAGATTTCAACAATGGAACTAAGGAATGAATTGAAAGATAAGAATAAACAATTTATTGATGTCCGTACTCCTGTGGAATTCAAGGGAAATAACATAAGAGGATTTAAAAACCTCCCTCTTCAACAACTTATGAAAAAAGCGGAGAAGGAACTTTCTAAAGACAAGGAAGTAGTCGTTATCTGCCAAAGTGGAATGAGAAGTCAAAACGCCAGTAAAATGTTGAAAAAATCAGGATTCACTAAAGTGACAAATGTAAAAGGCGGTATGAGTGCCTGGAGATAAAGGAGGAGAAAAAATGAAACAATTAACTGCTAAAGAAGTGGAAACATTAGTAGAAGAAGGTAAATCACTAAATTTAATCGATGTTCGAGAAGTAGAAGAAGTAGAGGCTGGTAAAATTCCAGGAGCAATTCACATTCCTCTTGGTTTATTAGAATTTCGTATGAATGAACTGGATAAGTCTAGAGAGTATATCATGGTTTGCCGTTCTGGCGGAAGAAGCGGGCAAGCTTCTCAATTTCTTGAAAGC
>NZ_ABCF01000158.1 GCF_000181495.1 Bacillus sp. SG-1 | reverse complement strand
TTTCCTCTTCCAGTACTCTGACAAATTGTCCTTCATTGAATGGATAACCTGCTTTAGTCAATTTCACTTTCACAAGCTTGCCTACCATATCTTCAGTTGCAGGGAAGACCACTTTCAGGTAGTTATCTGTATATCCAACATAAAGTCCGCTGTCTGGCTGCTCTTTATAAACCTCTTCAGGAATTACTTCCAACACTTCGTATTCAAACTGTGATGCATATTCTTTCGCAAGCTGGTTGGACAGTTCGATTAGTCGATGCACACGCTCATTTTTGATCTCTTCATCGATTTGGTCTGTCATCCTTGCTGCTGGTGTCCCCGTACGCTTGGAGTAAGGGAATACATGAAGCTCAGAGAACTTATGCTCTTTGATGAAGTTATATGTTTCCTTGAATTCTTCTTCCGTTTCACCAGGGAACCCTACAATTACATCAGAAGTAACCGCAAGACCAGGAAGTGCTTTTTTCAACTTCTCCAATCTTTCAGCAAAGAACTCCATTGTATATTTTCTTCTCATTCTCTTTAGCACAGTATTAGAACCGGACTGAAGAGGGATATGCAAGTGTCTTACTACCAACTTAGAGTTGTCGATGACTTCAATTACTTCATCCGTCAATTGGCTGGCTTCGATGGAAGATATCCTGATGCGTTTCAATCCATCAACCTTCTCTTCAAGATCGCGAAGAAGCATGGCAAGATTATAATCTTTCATATCTTCTCCATATCCGCCTGTGTGGATCCCCGTAAGGACAATTTCTTTATACCCTGCATCGACAAGCTGCTGTGCCTGGCGGATAACTTCCTCTGGTTCACGGGATCGCATTAACCCCCTTGCCCAAGGAATGATGCAGAAAGTACAAAAGTTATTACAGCCTTCCTGAATCTTCAGGGATGCACGTGTGCGGTCGGTGAATGCAGGAACCTGCAATTCTTCGTACACACGGTTTTTCATGATGTTTCCTACACCGTTGATGGGTTGTCTTTCCTCTTTGAACTGTTCAATATACTCAAGCATTTTTCTGCGGTCCTGTGTACCGACCACGATATCCACTCCTGGTATGGCCATGATTTCGGCAGGGGACGTCTGAGCATAACAACCTGTTACACAGATAACGGCATCAGGATTTTTCCTGATGGCGCGTCTGATGACCTGACGGCTTTTTTTATCACCAGTGTTGGTAACTGTACACGTATTGATGACATAAACATCTGCTGTATTCTCGTATTCAAGGCGTTCATAGCCCTGTTCTTTAAATAATTGCCAAATAGCCTCTGTTTCATAGTGATTCACTTTACAACCGAGGGTATGAAAAGCTACTGTTGGCATATTTTTCACCTCATTAATTCAAATTGATAGGATGCTGCTGACAGCAAATACAATGGAGCTGTCTCTGCACGCATGATCCTTGGCCCTAAACCACAAGAGACAAATCCATGGTCTTTAAGGACGTTTACTTCTTTTTCGGTTAAACCGCCTTCGGGTCCAAAAACCGCAAGCAGACGGTCACCAGGCTTCGCGCTTCTCAGTATGCCGGCCAGGTTGCTTTGTTCTCCGATTTTGGCATCTTCCTCAAAGGCAACAACTTTATAATCAAAGTTATCGGCTAAGGTTACCAGTTCTGTCAGCGAGACCGGGAATTCTACATTAGGGACATGCTGACGGTGTGACTGTTCAGCAG
>NZ_ABCF01000159.1 GCF_000181495.1 Bacillus sp. SG-1 | reverse complement strand
TCAATACTGCCGCAATGAAAGTCAAATCTACTCAAGGCGCGTCAAGCTGAAGAATGCAATGATAAAGAATGCATCATGCAGCAAGGCAGCAATGGCGCCGATTGCCATGTAAAGTTCGAATCGAAGGGTTACGTAGATAATGATACCAATCGATGCGATAGCAACAGCAAGCATCGCGTTTTTAGCAAGTTCTTTACCGATAACCGGAGATACCGTACTAATATTCGGCTCAGCATCGTAAGCTTCACTGAAGTAATTCTTCAATTCGGCGATTTCCTCTTTTGTGAGGACTTCCTTATAGCGGACAACCCCGATCTCATCATTGTCACCTGAAATGACAATTTCGTCTGAAGGAAATCCTGCTTCTTCGAGTTCCTCAGTCAAACTGTCAGAGGTCAAGCTGCCATTAGAGAGGATTTCCATCCGTGTCCCGCTGGCAAAATCAATGCCCAGGTTCAGCCTGAAGATTGCCAGGACAATGAGTCCAGCAGTAATCAGGATACCCGAAATAGCAAAGAATTTTTTGCGCTGTTTAGCAAAATCGAACTTATCATATTTAGTCGGCAAATCGAGTGTGTCATAGTTTTCTGCAATGTCTTTGATATCTTTAGGATTTACACCAAGCCATGAAGGCTTCTTGTTGAATGCCCGGCTGTTGACCCACAGGCCAAGGAGCAGCCTGGATCCCCATACAGCGGTCAGGAAACTTGTCAGGATGCTGACAATTAACATTGTCGCAAAACCTTTGACAGAGCTTGTACCGAAGTAGAATAGGACTGACCCGGCAAGAATGGTTGTCACGTTTGCATCCAGGATTGTCATAAAGGAAGATTTATTTCCCGCCTGGAATGCTGCACGGACGCTTTTGCCGACCTTCAGTTCTTCTTTGATTCGTTCATACGTGATGATATTGGCATCGACGGCCATACCGACTCCAAGGATCAAGGCTGCAATACCAGGAAGCGTCAAGACACCATTCATCATGTCAAATACCCATAGGATCAAGAAAATATAGACTGACAAGGTAATCATGGCGATGAAGCCAGGGAAGCGGTAGAAAACAAGCATGAACAGGAACACAATTACTATACCGATGATTCCGGCTGTAACAGTTTTATCCATTGCCTGTTCACCGAATTTCGCTCCTACGGATGTCGAGTAGACTTCTTCAAGTTCTACAGGCAGGGCCCCGGCATTCAGTAAGGATGCAAGATTTTGGGCTTCCTCGATTGTGAAGCTTCCTGTGATTTGTACTTCATTCGAATTGATTGGTTTTGAAACTTCAGGAGCAGATAAGAATTTCGGCGTAGCTTTTGTTATCTCCTCTTGATAAGAATCGACTCCCTCTTCGAAGTCTAGCCAGATTACCAGCCTGTTACTAGGCTGAGGCTGCTGGGAAAGTTCTTTCGTCAATTCATAAAACTTCTCGCGGTCTTCTAACTCCAAAGATACGATAGGGTTGTTCCCCTGATCGAAAGCTTGCTGTGCTGCACCTGCAACAAGGTCAGATCCATCCAGCCTCACTTCGTCATTGATATCCCGGAAAGACAGATTAGCCTGCGTGGAGAGTATTTCCCTCGCTTCGTTCTGGTCTTCAACTCCTGCGAGCTGGACACGGATACGATCTCCGTCTTCAATCTGGATATTGGGTTCACTGACCCCCAGCACGTTG
>NZ_ABCF01000160.1 GCF_000181495.1 Bacillus sp. SG-1 | reverse complement strand
AGCGGGACAGATGAGACCCCGCAGGCGAAGCCGAGGAGGCTCAACGCCCGCCCCGCGGAGTCGCACGCCTGTAGCGGAAATCCAGTATAAAAAAACAACATTGCTCTTTAATCCAACTAAACTAAAAAGCCGGAGAGTTTATGACTCCCCGGCTGAAAATATTATTCGTATTTTTCAAGTAAGTTAGCTAAAATGTGCTTTTTATAGGATTCCAGTTTGCGTTCCTCATAGCGGCGAACCCCTTTTTCCTTAAGCTTTTCTACGTACCAGCCTTTGCTTCCGATATGCATTGAAAATACACCCTTTCTTTGCGATTTATTGATTGGAGTCAATCGGCTTTTTCCGATGAAACAATATTAAAATTTCAATCGGGTCCCATTGTAACATCTATAAATCTATGACGAAAGGGAGAGAGTTCAATTTTTCTATAAAAATTTCATTAAACTTCAGAACTTGCGGGTGCCGCCTGATTCATCGTGTTTTGTTTATCGATCTGCTGAAACATGATGAAGTATAAAACAGCACTCAGAGCTGCCAGGAGAGCAAGGCCGATGAACGTCATTTCATACCCGGCCCACAATGAAAAGGTGATGGACACTGGAGCGACAGTCCTGGCAAGAGTAAATCGCAGGCTTGCTGCTGCAAAATATTGTCCGCGCATATGATCAGGAGCAAGCTTTGAAATGAAGTTTTGCTGGATACCGACCGTCATCAATTCTGCGAAAGTGAAAATGGCCATGGAGATGATGAACATATATAACGAAGCTGTCTGTCCAAAGATGAAAATTGAGACAGCATAAATCAATGAAGAAAGTATAAAGACATTTCTCTCTTTATATTTGGTCATCCATTTCGTAACAACCACCGTGAACAATGCGACCAGAAGGCCGTTCTCTGAAAGGATGACACCGAATATTTGTTCACCCGTTAAAGTGAAAGTCAGCAGTGATGCTGTTTCCATAGAATCTTTAATATAAACTGGGATTAACAGATCAAGCTGCATAAATGTCTGACCAACCAAGACTCCAGCCAAAATGAATAGAAGGAAAGTCCGGTCCTGGACGATCACTTTATAATCCTTGAACTGATCCGTTAAGGCATGGTACCAAGCCTTTGGCTGTACGTTACTCACATGCTTTGACTGATGCTGCTTAGGGGCTGTTTCCCTTGTCATTTTGGCAAGCATCAATCCAAGGATCATGCAGATGATTGCAGACACGAGCAGCAGTTCAAAGCGGTAATGGACATAGAAGATACTTCCTAAGATTGGACCGATCACAACGGCAATATTTATGGAAGTATAAAAAATCGCGAAAACATGGCTGCGTTCTTTTTCAGGAACCACATCGGCCACCATTGCCTGACTGGCAGGCCAATAAAAGGATCCGAATACACTCGCAAAGGTGAAACAAACAAAACCAAGTGCTGCCGACTCCAACCATGGAGAGCTGGCAAAAGCGAACACCAGGAATGCCAATCCCTGTCCAAAAGAAGAAAACACCATCATCGTTTTCCTTCCGAACCGATCCGCGCAATACCCGCCCATAAGATTCGCGAATACAGCAAAAACCTGCGAGGCGATAAGCAGCAAACCAGCCATCTGTTTCCCGAAGGCTTCTGTAAAATAGATCGTCAGAAACGGAAAGAA
>NZ_ABCF01000161.1 GCF_000181495.1 Bacillus sp. SG-1 | reverse complement strand
AACTTCCCCCTCCTTTACACCAAAAGAAAGCGAATCAATGATTTTCTTTCCTTTAATTACCTTTGAAACATTTTTGAGTTCCAATACTGTTTTCAATATTCTTCCCCCTTATAGTACTCTTCTGTCAGCCAGTCCCTTACTGATAATTAGCTTTAATCACTTAGCCCCTCAACGACGAAGTAATCCTTGGACATACAGTAGTTGTTAATTCCTCTAATATTTACACCTGCACATTACACTTACGGATTGATCAGCAGCAGGTTTCATTATTTCTTAAAAACCTCACACTTCAAATTGATATGATTGAAATTTGAACGACTGGATATCCCCATCGTTTCTTCATATACTATGGACATACAGTCTTTTACGAATGGAGGTGTTCCTTTGAATAAGGCTGTTGAAAAGAGGAAGAAGTGGACAGTAGAGGAAGAAAAAATAGTTACGGATACAGTTCTCAAGTTTCTGAGGGATGGAAAAGCACAAAAGGAAGCTTTCGATGAGGCCGCCCAAACCATCGGGCGAACTTCGGCTGCATGCAGTTTCCGCTGGAACAATAAATTAAAGAAAGAAACTGTTATGGAAACCGACCATACTCCTGCCTCTCCCTCTCCAATATCGCTTGAAGACTGCATCTCTTTTTTACAAGGGATAGGCTCCGAACAAGATGCCATTCATGAAAATAAAAAACTAAAAGAACAGCAGAGGAAACTCCAGAAAAAGCTGCTGGCAGCGGAAAAAACTTATAACAAGTTAAAAACAGACTATAAAGAATTACTGACACAAATTGACTTGAAGGAATTGAATGCGGTTCCTTCATTCACTATATAAAAATTTTTACAAACCGTTAACAGTAACCTGAATTTTTGACCTAATAAAAAAGCTGCCGTAACCGGCAGCTTTTTTGTTCAGTCTTTTACTCGTTTGATTTCAATGGAAGAAAGAAGTTCACTAATGACGTGGCTGGCTGCAATCAATCCTGCGACTGATGGAACAAACGCATTGGAAGAAGGCGGAAATTTTGCCTTCCTGATTTTGGCATCATCTTTACCAACTTCCTGCCTGATGTCTTCCCTGATTACAATCGGGCTCTCGTCAGAGAAAATCACTTTGACGCCTTTATGGATTCCTTCTTTTCTTAAACGGGTACGGATTACCTTCGCAAGCGGATCTGTATGCGTTTTGGATATATCCTCAATCTTAAAGCGGGTCGGATCCGTCTTATTAGCGGCACCCATGGAAGCGATCAAAGGAATATTTCTTTCAAGACATTCTTTCATCAGGTGGATCTTATAAGAAATTGTATCCGATGCATCTACAACAAAATCCAATCCGTAACTGAAGAACTCTTCATAAGTCTCTTCTGTATAAAACATTTTAAGTGCGATGACTTCGCAATCAGGATTGATATCCTTGATGCGCTCCTTCATCAGGTCGGCTTTAGGTTTACCGACGGTAGAGAGCAAAGCATGGATCTGCCGGTTGATATTGGTGATATCCACATCATCTTTATCTACAAGCACAAGCCTGCCAACGCCGGAACGTGCTAGAGCTTCAGCAGCAAAAGAGCCGACTCCGCCGATTCCCAAGACTGCCACTGTGCTGTTCTTTAGGATATCCAGGCCTTCTTTACCAATTGCCAA
>NZ_ABCF01000162.1 GCF_000181495.1 Bacillus sp. SG-1 | reverse complement strand
ATTTGTGGCAACGGCATTGGCAGCGGCAATCGGTTCTCTCATTATGGGACTGATAGCGAAATACCCAATCGCCCTGGCACCGGGGATGGGTCTAAACGCATTCTTCGCGTATACAGTCGTTTTAACAATGGGGATTTCTTGGCAAGCTGCACTAACAGGCGTGTTGATCTCAGGACTCATCTTCATCGTCCTGACGCTGACGGGGCTGCGTGAAAAAATCATCAACTCGATCCCTGCGGAATTGAAATATGCCGTTGGCGCAGGTATAGGTCTTTTCATAACTTTTGTAGGATTTCAAAATGCCGGAATCATCACTAACAACGATGCTACACTTGTAGGTCTTGGTGACCTGACGAACGGAAACACGCTTCTGGCGGTGTTCGGGATTTTCATAACCGTCGTTCTGATGACCAGAGGAATCAAGGGCGGAATTTTCTTCGGTATGGTCGTTACAGCCATTGCCGGTATGATTTTCGGTCTAATCGATGCTCCTGAAAAGTTAGTAGGAGCGATCCCAAGCCTTGAGCCGACATTCGGTGCTGCGCTGGATCCGCTTTTCAATGACGTTTCAAGCGTCTTTACGATTCAAATGCTTGTAGTCGTGCTGACATTCTTGTTTGTAGACTTCTTTGATACTGCCGGTACTTTAGTGGCGGTGGCGAATCAGGCCAACCTAATGAAAGATAATAAGCTTCCGAGAGCAGGAAAAGCACTTTTCGCTGACTCTTGTGCCACGGTTGTGGGAGCGGTTCTTGGAACATCCACCACAACTTCTTATATTGAATCTTCTGCCGGGGTGGCTGCAGGTGCGAGATCAGGATTTGCTTCTGTCGTAACAGCCTTATTCTTCTTGCTGTCACTGTTCTTCTTCCCGCTGCTGGAAGTGATTACAGCTCCGGTAACGGCACCAGCGCTCATCATCGTCGGTGTTCTAATGGTATCAGCGATCGGTAAAATTGACTGGAACCGCTTTGAAGTCGCAGTTCCGGCATTCCTGACAATCATCGCCATGCCGCTGACATACAGCATCGCAACTGGTATCGCAGTCGGATTCATCTTCTATCCAATCACGATGATCATGAAGGGACGCTCAAAAGAAATTCACCCAATCATGTACCTTCTGTTTGTCGTCTTTGTTCTATATTTCATATTCTTAATTTAATCGCAGCGACAGCTTCTCATTGAGGGGCTGTTTTTTTTATTGGGTCTAAATCGGTTTTCTTCGGTAGGGTATTGCAGACTTTGGGGCGGTGGAATTGGGAAAAGCGGGAATCGACCGGGTCAAAGGTGGGGTTAGAGGTGGTGGAATCGGGAAAAGAGAGAATCGACCTGGTCAAAGGGGTAGTTCGAGGTGGTGGAATTGGGAAAAGAGAGAATCGGCCCGGTCGAAGAGGTGGTTCGAGGTGGTGGAATTGAGGAAAAGAGAGAATCGGTCTGGTCAAAGGGATGGTACGAAGTGCTGGAATCGAGAAAAGAGAAAATCGACCACGTCAAAGGAACCCTATGGGATGAAGAAGCGGAAAGAAGCGAGTATCTAATAGAAAGAAAAATCAAAGTATCCATAGAGCTTCTAAGGGATCAAAGAATCTAAAACCCAAGCAACTCCAAATATCTTTATCACATGGAAAACTGT
>NZ_ABCF01000163.1 GCF_000181495.1 Bacillus sp. SG-1 | reverse complement strand
TCAATCCCATGAAGGGGGATTAAGGGGCGGCACTGTTAATACACCCGGCATTGCGGCCTTTATCACTGCCGCCCAGACTGCCTGCGGTGACCTTCACCTAAGAAAATTCCAGGAACTCAGGAAATGGTTCATAAACGGGCTAAGATCGAAATTGCAGGATTCATTGATGGTTGTGGAAGCACCTGGGGATAATCAGCTGCCTCAAGTCATCGGCTTGTGCATAAAAGGACTCCAAGGCCAGTGGGTCATGTTAGAATGTAATAGAAGAGGCTTTGGCATTTCGACCGGGAGTGCCTGCCAGACCGGACAGCCAGCCATATCCAAAACCATACAAGCTTTCGGTCTCTCAGAAGAGACAGGAAAAGAGTTTATTCGGATCTCACTGGGAAAAGATACAGAAAAAGAAGATGTTACAGAGCTTGTTCAAGCTCTTGCAGATATTGCAAAAACACACTACGAACAATAGCTTTCTGGTTCAATCGAGAGGAGAAAATCTATGTCAAAAGGCAAAAAAATACTTGGAGAAGAACGAAGAAACCTGATACTATCAAAACTCCGGGAAGAAGGAATCCCGATCACTGGCGGAGATCTTGCCAAATTCACAAATGTCAGCCGGCAGGTCATCGTCAGCGACATCACCCTGCTAAAAGCAAGGGAAGAACCAATCATTGCCACAAGCCAAGGGTACTTGTATCTGCAGCCGAAACAGCCTGAAGGAACAGTTGAAAAAACAATCGCCTGTAAACATACACCTGAAAGGACTGAGGAGGAACTGAACCTCCTGGTCGACCACGGAATATTGGTGAAGGATGTACGGATTGAACATAAAGTGTACGGAGACCTTACCGCTTCCATCATGGTTTCAAACCGTCAGCAAGTAAAACAATTCATGGACAAAATCAAAGAAACCAACGCTTCCTATCTCTCTGAACTAACAAATGGCATTCATCTTCACACCATTTCAGCACCGAATGATAAGGCCATGGCAGATGCAGAGAGAGCTTTAAAAGAAGCAGGGTTTTTAATTGAATCTCTTTCCTGAACCGCTATTGGATGCCCGTTGATGGGTGTCCTTTTTTTCGTTTTTGGTTTCGTTAAGGGATTTGTGGCTTCGGAGGGGAGGTTGTATCTATCGACGAGTTGGTATGTTCTATCAACGAGTTTGTACACTCTATCGTCGAGTTGGCACTTTCTTTCGACGGGTTACTGCCTTCTATCGTCGACTTTTATATTCTATCGACGAGCTACACTTTTTCACTCATTTATCACATCCTATCAGCGACTAACCACAATTAAATTCACATAAAAAATGCTAGGCTCCAGAGCCCAGCATTTCTACTTTTTCTACAAATTCCATTTTTCTTAAGCTGTTCAACATTTCCTCGATATCTACCGTTATATCCGCAACATTGAGCGAAAGTGTGACAGTCGCCCTTCCCTGAAGCGGAATCGTCTGGTGGATCGTGAGTATATTACAGCCTGTTTTGGCCACTTCCCCGAGAAGATAAGAGAGGGTCCCGGAACGATCTTCCAGGTGAAAGATCAAAGTAATGATCCGCTCCTTCACAATGGTGTGAAACGGAAAAACGGTGTCCCGGTACTTGTA
>NZ_ABCF01000164.1 GCF_000181495.1 Bacillus sp. SG-1 | reverse complement strand
GACTTGAATGTAGAACGAAAAGAAGGTCTTGGGGAAGTATCCATCCTGACTCCGGCAATTGAAAAAGGCGACATTGATATGTACGTCGAATATACAGGAACAGGTTTGAAGGCCGTATTGAAAGAGGAAGCAGCAGAAGGTGCAAGTGCTGATGAAATTTATGAGCAGGTTAAAAATGGTTACGAGGAAAAGTACGGCGTAACTTGGCTTGAGCCTCTTGGCTTTGAAAACACGTATACCCTTGCTTACCGTAAAGGGGAAGATGTCGACGCTGAAACTTATTCTGAGCTGGTACCACTCTCCGAAAACATGGTATTCGGTGCCCCTCACCAATTCTATGAACGCCCGGGAGACGGTTATGATGATCTAGTAAAAGCATACGGCTTCAATTTTGAAAGCACAGAAAGCTATGACCCTAACATCATGTATGAAGCTGTTAAAAATGGGGATGTCGACTTGATTCCTGCCTTTACGACTGACGGCAGAATTCAGCGCTACGACCTGGCCACAACTAAAGATGACAAAGGCTTCTTCCCGCCGTTCTATGCGGCTCCTATCGTCAGACAGGAAGTGTTGGATAAGCACCCTGAATTGGCGGATGCCATCAATGAACTCGCAGGACAGATTACTGAAGAAGAAATGAGCGAATTGAACGCAAAAGTAGATATCGATAAAGAAGAACCCGAAGATGTTGCGAGGGAATTCCTGATCTCCAAAGGGATCATAGAAGAATAGGAAATTAAGGATTTAAGCTGATCTTATGGGGTAAAAAACCTGTAGATCAGCTTTTTTGGCAGGATATATTCGCGAAATATCGAAATAATGTAAAGGAGGAGTTGAAAAAGATGGAATTCTTAACAAGAAATGAAATGAAGCCGCTGCTTGATAAAGCGAAAGTGATTGCAGTTGTTGGATTGAGTGACAATCCTGAGAGAACTTCTTACATGGTTTCCAAGGCCATGCAGGATAACGGATATGAAATTATCCCAGTCAACCCGACGATCGACGAAGCATTGGGAGTGAAAGCTGTTCCAACCCTTAAAGATATCGGCAAACATGTAGATATCGTCAATGTATTCCGCCGGTCAGAATTTCTTCCTGAAATCGCAAGGGAATTTGATGAGATTGATGCCGACATTTTCTGGGCACAGCTTGGTGTCATCAATGAAGAGGCTTATGACTTTTTAAAAAGCAAAGGGTATACCGTTATTATGGACCGCTGCATAAAGGTGGAACATGCCTTAACACGATAAGGAATCCGAACAAGCGACGGGAAGACATCCGCCGCTTGTTTTTCTGTTTGGGAGTGACAAATAGAAAGAAGGCTCTTCGTTCATTTGGTATGGTGTTTATTGTGTCGTTTATAGGTACTATCCAGTTTCCTTTTTGTTTTCACATGTGGAAACCACTTTGAATGGGTTGAATCAATCTTTTTCTAATTCCTTCATGTTGATATACCATTTTGACCGGGGCGAATCACTTTTTTATCAGATTCCACCCTGTCGAAGGACCACTTAGACTGGGCCGATTCTTTCTTTTTGTGATTCCGCCATGTTGATGTACCCCTTAGACCGGGCAGAATCACTTTT
>NZ_ABCF01000165.1 GCF_000181495.1 Bacillus sp. SG-1 | reverse complement strand
GAATCGGTTTAGTCAAAAAGTGGGTTAAATTATAGGTTGTAAGGCAATCGAGGGAATCACCAGCAAATATATGAACAATGGAGTCCAGTGTCTGCTCCCGATCACAAACGATCATCAACAAAAGCAGCTGGAAACTCTGCCTGTAGCTCTCCTATTTCACGAAAAAAAGAAGCCCGATAAAGGCTTCAATTACTTCTTATTATTCAAATGCTTTTTAATCTTGAAGTGCATGGCAACCATCCTGATTCCTGAACCAAAATCAAGTGTGGCCAGCAGCACCATCAGATAAGAGAAAAATCCCCAACCATGGTCATTTACATTTCTGACTGCAAAGTACGTAAATAGAACCCCGAGGAGGATGTAAAGTATGCCGCTGAACAAAGGTGATCTCCTCATAAAAATAATCCTCCTATAAATCCTTGAATTTTCTCCGCTTCTTCAATCATCCGCTCAATATCTTCCCTAAAGATGGACTGCATCAGAACCACAAGTGAATTCATTGATACATGGGCAATGATCGGCACGATGATCCTCTTTGTTTTTACATAAAGGAAGGCAAAAGTGAAGCCCATTGCGGAATATAACAGAACATGCTCAGGCTCAAAGTGCGCGAAGGCGAAGATGACCGAGCTGATCAGCGCGGATATGATGAATGAAAAGCGTTCATATAACACACCGAAGATGATTTTCCTGAATACGATCTCTTCCAGGATCGGCCCAATGACCGCAGCAACAATCATTGCCAACGGCACGGTATCTATAATGTTAACAATGGTTTTCGTGTTTTCCGATCCCATCTCAATGCCCATCAGGCTTTCGATGTTGATGGCTATAGACTGTGCGAAGAACGCCATGAATATTCCGGCAATCGCCCATAAAGCAGAGAATCCTGCTGACATCGGAGCTTGCCTGTCAAGCCGGGTCGATGACTCTGTTTTCCGTAAAATAGCCCAGACCACAAGCAGTGTAATCGAAAATGAAAGAACCAGCCAATAGCCGGGTACAATCGCTTCTGCCCGCTCGCTCGATTGATTGAACCAATTCACGAGCATGTAGTACAACAAGGGGATCCCGAGAATGCTGGAAATCTGCATGATGATATAGGCAATAAGAACATATCCGTAATGTTTTTTCAACGTGATGTCTCCTTATATAGAATCTGTATTTACGATTCTTATTAGCTTCCGCTTTTCTTTACAATTCTACTAATAAAGGACCGTTTTCGCAAAGAAAGTGGTTTCTTTCTTTTATACGAATGAGCATGTCTGATAAGAACCTTAAATTGAAGATTTTCAAGAAAAGGAGATGTGTATCTGGATTTTCGAAATAGATACATAAGCTATACATATAAAAGAAGGCAGGGGAAGAAGATACATGAGTTCTCTGATATGCAAGTAGTTATGTATGCAGAAAGCCTGGGCTGGCCAAAACATCGGGGGAAAGGTATCAGAAGTCCCCCATCAGAATGGTCGGTGTACCTTTGATATGAGGGAGTCCGTTCACCTGCCCAAAAAATTTCAGTATACAAAACCTCTGTCCCACATAAAATAAGAGGGTGTGCTTTTTCGGGAAATTTGACGAAAAA
>NZ_ABCF01000166.1 GCF_000181495.1 Bacillus sp. SG-1 | reverse complement strand
AGTGATGATGGATAAATCTGTTCCTTCACGTTTCACATCCGCTTTACCGATTTCGATTGTGTATTCCTCTTCAGGAACCTCTTCTCGGAATGAACGATACAGTTTCATATGCTCAAGGAAAATGACAGGGTCATTATCTCGAATAGCAGCGATCAAAAGACCTTTTGCATCATATGGTGTAGAAGGGATTACTACTTTAAGACCCGGCTGCTGCGCGACAAGACCTTCCAGACTGTCCGCATGAAGCTCAGGTGTATGTACTCCCCCTCCAAATGGTGAACGGATTGTAACAGGTGCAGTGAAAGTGCCCCCTGAACGGTAGCGCATACGAGCCAGCTGACCGCTGATTGAATCCATTACTTCAAATACGAAACCAAAGAATTGGATTTCAGGTACAGGACGGAAACCTTCCAATGAAAGGCCGACCGCCAATCCGCCAATTCCGGATTCTGCTAATGGTGTGTCAAATACACGGTCTTCACCGAATTCTTTTTGGAGACCTTCAGTTGCACGGAACACACCGCCATTCAATCCTACGTCTTCACCGAAAACAAGCACATTTTCATCGTTACGCAGTTCGGTGCGCATAGCATCAGTGATAGCTTGAATCATTGTCATTTGCGCCATGGCTTATTTCGACTCCTTCTCTTTGTAAATTTCTAATTGCTCTTCCAGGTTATAAGGAAGTTTTTCGTACATGATGTTGATGAAGTCCGTCACTTTCTGCTTAGGCGTTCCATCAGCTTTCTTGATTGCTTCCTTGATATCTTCTTTCGCTTGTTCGATTACTTCATTTTCCTTCTCTTCGTTCCATAGACCTTTACCTTCAAGGAACTTACGGAAACGTACCAAAGGATCTTTTCTTTCCCACTCGGTGTCCATTTCTGAAGAACGGTAACGAGTAGGGTCATCTCCGGCCATTGTATGTGGACCGTAACGGTAGCAGTGAGTCTCGATTAAAGTAGGTCCCTCACCATTTACTGCGCGTTCACGTGCTTCACGTGTTACGGCATAAACTGCTAATGGATCCATTCCATCGACAAGAACTCCCGGAATACCGGCTGCAACTGCTTTTTGGGCAATTGTTTTACCAGCTGTCTGCTTGTCACGAGGTGTAGAGATCGCGAACTGGTTATTTTGCACCACAAAGATGGCAGGTGCACTGAATGCGCCGGCAAAGTTGATACCTTCATAGAAGTCACCCTGAGAAGATCCGCCATCACCTGTATAAGTGATTGCAACAGACTGTTTCCCGCGCTTCTTAAGCCCAAGTGCCACACCGGCAGTCTGGATGTATTGAGCACCGATGATGATTTGTGGTGATAATACATTTACTCCTTCTGGAGGCTGATTCCCTTTGAAATGACCACGGGAGAATAGGAAAGCCTGGTACAACGGCAGGCCATGCCATACGATCTGAGGTACATCACGGTAACCTGGCAGAATCCAGTCATCTTTCTCCAAAGCATAATGTGAAGCAATCTGGGATGCTTCCTGCCCTGCAGTAGGAGCATAGAAACCTAATCTTCCCTGACGGTTTAATGAGATTGATCTTTGATCAAGAATACGAGTGTACACCATGCGG
>NZ_ABCF01000167.1 GCF_000181495.1 Bacillus sp. SG-1 | reverse complement strand
CGACAGCTAAACGGCTGCCGCTATACTATAGATTTATCAAAAACTTACACTCCTCGGGTAAGCAGAGAGTTTCCTCTAAGGAACTGAGTGAAGCGGTAAAGGTGGATTCTGCGACCATCCGACGGGATTTTTCCTACTTTGGTGCATTAGGGAAGAAAGGATATGGATACAATGTTAACTATCTACTATCTTTCTTCAGCAAAACACTCGATCAGGATGCGCTGACAAAGGTCGTGCTGATTGGAGTGGGGAACCTTGGTACGGCGTTTCTTCACTACAATTTTATCAAAAATAATAATACAAAAATAGAAATGGCATTTGATGTTGCTCCCGAAAAAGTAGGATCTGTTATTGGGGATGTACCGGTTTACAGTCTTGATGACCTGGAAAAACAGCTCAAGGATAATGGAATTGAAGTCGCGATCATGACCGTGCCGGCCGGTTCTGCTCAAAGCATTACTGACAGGCTTGTCCAGGCGAATATTAAAGGAATCTTGAACTTTACGCCTGCACGGCTAACTGCGCCGGACCATATCAGGATCCATCATATTGACCTGGCGGTAGAACTGCAGTCGCTGGTCTACTTCTTAAAAAACTACTCTGAAGATGACACTGAAATGTCACAAGAAGAAAATCAATCATGATAGCAAAAATAAAGTCGATACGTTATGATAGAACGAGGAGGTGAGCGTTATGCCACTAGGACCAGGTAGCCTCATATTGATCGCAATTGTTGCTCTATTAATTTTCGGACCGAAGAAATTGCCGGAATTGGGTAAAGCAGCAGGAAACACTTTGCGTGAATTCAAAAACGCAACAAAAGGCTTAGCAGATGATGATGACGATAAGAATAAAGATGCTAAGTAAATGTAAGGATTGAACGCTATGAGTCATAATGAAATGACAGTTTATGAACATATAGGTGAACTCAGAAAACGGCTCATGTTTGTAGTCGTTTTCTTCTTGTTAGCGTTTATCGGAAGTTTCTTTCTCGCTGAACCGCTGATCAGGTATCTGCAGCATGCGGATGAAGCCAAAGAGCTGACAATGAATGCTTTCAGACTGACAGACCCGCTTAAAATCTATCTGGAGATGATGGTTTTCATTTCGTTGATTATCACATCCCCACTGATTCTCTTTCAACTCTGGTCCTTTATCAGCCCGGGCCTGCTGGATAGAGAAAGAAAGGTGACACTAAGCTATATTCCGATTTCCCTGCTGCTTTTTCTGGGCGGACTATCATTTGCTTATTTCATCCTCTTTCCTTACGTAGTCAAGTTCATGATGAATTTATCGAACGAACTGAACATCCAGCAAGTCATTGGAATCAATGAGTATTTCCACTTTTTATTTCAGCTGACACTTCCGTTTGGATTGCTGTTTCAACTTCCGGTGGTCATGCTGTTCCTAACCAGGCTGGGAATCATCACCCCGATGTTCATGGCACAAATGAGACGCTATGCGTATTTCATTTTGCTGATCATCGCAGCGTTTATCACACCGCCCGACATCGTGTCCCATCTAATGGTGACCGTTCCGCTGCTGCTTTTATATGAAATCAGTATCTGGATTTCAAAAA
>NZ_ABCF01000168.1 GCF_000181495.1 Bacillus sp. SG-1 | reverse complement strand
AGGGATTCACCCAGGCGCTTCGCATTGTCGATGACATTCTGCGCATATGTTTTAAAATCATCTTGGAGTGCTTCACCGAAAGCGACGGCTTTTGCAGCGATGACGTGCATCAAAGGGCCGCCCTGAATGCCAGGGAAGATTGATTTATCGATTTTCTTCGCATATTCTTCTTTACAAAGAATCATTCCGCCGCGCGGTCCGCGAAGCGTTTTGTGCGTCGTTGTCGTTACAAAGTCTGCGTGTGGAACCGGGTTCGGATGAAGTCCTGCAGCAACCAGCCCGGCAATATGAGCCATATCCACCATTAAGTATGCTCCTACTTCATCAGCGATTTCGCGGAACTTGGCAAAATCAATTTGTCTCGGATACGCAGATGCACCCGCTACAATCATTTTCGGCTTATGTTCAAGCGCTTTTTGGCAGACGTCATCATAATCAATGACCTGCTTGTCTTTATCTACTCCATACTCGACGAAATTATATTGGATTCCGCTGAAGTTCACGTGGCTTCCGTGAGTCAAGTGGCCGCCATGCGACAAGTTCATTCCAAGGACTGTATCTCCCTGTTCTAAAACAGTGAAATAAACCGCCATGTTTGCCTGAGCTCCAGAGTGCGGCTGGACATTGGCATGTTCTGCACCGAAAATTTCCTTCGCACGGTCGCGCGCAAGGTTCTCAGCAACATCGACATGTTCACAACCACCATAATAACGACGGCCTGGATAGCCTTCTGCATATTTATTGGTCAACACAGAGCCCTGCGCTTCCATGACAGCTTCACTTACAAAGTTTTCTGAAGCAATCAATTCAATTTTCGTCTGCTGGCGATGCAATTCATCTTGAATAGCTTGGTATAACTCTTGATCTTGTGCTGCAATCTTGCTCATACGGATCCCCCTTCAAATTACGGAAAACGATTACATTCCGTTTATATCAATCTCGCAATATTTCAAATTCCTCCTATATTCTAACATGATTCCCACACAGAATAAACGAATAAAGTGGGGTGATGGGTTGGCGCTTTATCGCTTTAAACCACTAAGAGGGACAGTCCCCTTTAGTGGTTTAAAGTACTGAAAGGGACTGTCCCTCTTCGTGCGTTAATGTACTAAAGTGCTTTCTTGCACATAAAAAATAGCGGACATTTCATCCGCCATTTTGCCTTGCTTTAGCAAGATTTATTTTCCGGTAATGGTTCATAAACAGCCCGCGTTCCGCCGATAAGTTTAGGTCTGGTTTTGGCGAGCGTTACGTGTGCTTCTCCAAGCATCTTCTGAGATACCCGGACAGGAACCGCAACATGTTTCAGATGCATGCCAATGAACGTCTGGCCGATATCGATTCCGGCTTCTGCTTTGATAAACTCGACGACCACAGGATCTTCAAACTTTCCATAAGCATAGGTGGCCATGGCACCGCCGGCTGTTCTGACCGGGATCACTGATACTTCTTCATAGCCTCTTTTTCAGCCCACTGCCTTTCCATCACCAATGCACGGTTAAGTGTTCACAGCATTGAAAGCCACCCC
>NZ_ABCF01000169.1 GCF_000181495.1 Bacillus sp. SG-1 | reverse complement strand
AACAGTGTATTCCTTTTCCTACGGATATCTCTGAAGGCTGGGCGATCATGCTGGCAACTCTCATTTCCGCCGTGCTTGTCGAGTTCGTGGCGAGTAAGAGAAAGAAAGGGGAGACGCTAAGTGAATGAAACGATTCTTATTATGATTGTCGGGATGGCCGTTGTCACATACATCCCGAGATTAGTACCGCTCATCATGTTTCAAGGAAAAGAGCTTCCTCCGTTTTTGCAGGGCGTTCTGAAAAATGTTCCGTTTGCAGTATTGGGAGCTTTGATCTTCCCTAAGATTCTTTTGATTCAAGATGGAGATATCTGGTTCGGGGCTGTCGGGGCAACGGCTGCATTCCTGCTCGCCTATTTGGGCGCCAACGTCATCGTGGTCGTTCTTGGGGCAATTGCGGTGCTCTCTGTATATTCGCTGCTTTTTATGTAGGGAAGAATCTTTGGTTCTTCTCTTTTTTTGTTCTGATAGGTTCTGTTTAAAGTGGTAAACTAACAATTGTAAAGCTTGAAACGGAATTCAATCAAACTGCTTGTTCTAATTATTAGGACATGTCATTAAATATAGTATAGAGGAACGAAGGGAGGAATGAGTGTTGCGGAAGTGGGCTTTCAGAGCCGTGCTGCTCTATTTGCTTTTAGGAATATTCTTTTACGCGTATCTTTACTTTTTGGCGGATTCATCTTTACCCCATGTCTATAAAGGAAGCAGTGCTGATCCCGAAACGTTTATGAACGGCAGGGAACTGATGCTGAGTGAAGAGTACTCAAAAATAAAAAATTTATTGTTTTTTCTTTCTACCCCATATGAATGGTTGTTTTATTTCCTGATTTTGATACTTGGTGTATCAAGGTCATTTGAACGGTGGTCTCAGGCCACATCCAAGTTCAGGATTCTTCAAACGGCGGTCTACCTATTCTGGCTTTCACTGCTGTCCAATGTGGTGATCTTTCCTTTTCAATATATTTCATACCGGATTTCACGTTCTTATGACATTTCAACACAGAGTTTCTCACAGTGGATGAAGGATGAATTGACAGATTTCTGGGTGAATTATCTGACGATGTTTATCATCATCACCGTACTTTACTGGTTGATCAGGAAGTTTCCAAAACGGTGGTGGCTGGCTGCATGGTCTTTGTCCGTTCCGTTCACCATTTTCATGATGTTCATCCAGCCGGTCTTGATCGATCCTTTGTATAATGATTTTACTCCGCTGAAGGATAAAGTCCTGGAAGCAAAAATTCTTTCTATTGCCCAACAGGCAAATATTCCGGCTGAACATGTGTATGAAGTGGATATGTCTTCCAAAACAAATTCACTCAATGCTTATGTTACAGGCGTCGGGTCCAATTCGAGAATCGTTTTATGGGATACGACCATCAACAAGCTTTCAGAGAAAGAGATCTTGTTTGTGATGGCCCATGAAATGGCTCATTATGTTGAGAAACACATTTATATTGGGATAGCTTTGTACCTGGCAT
>NZ_ABCF01000170.1 GCF_000181495.1 Bacillus sp. SG-1 | reverse complement strand
AAACGGAACATATCCGTCAGTGACGAAGCACTCCTCCATTTCGCGCAATCGAGCAATGGAGATGTAAGAAGTTCATTGAATGCACTGGAGCTCGCCGTCCTTTCAACAGAACCCTCTGAAAATGGAACCATTGAGATCACAGTGAATATCGCTGAAGAATGTCTTCAGAAAAAAAGCTTTTCTCATGATAAAGATGGAGATGCGCATTATGACGTACTGAGCGGATTTCAAAAATCCATCCGGGGCAGTGATGTGAATGCCGCCCTGCACTATCTGGGCAGGCTGGTGGAAGCTGGGGACATGCCAAGCATTACCAGGAGACTCCTTGTCATCGCCTATGAAGATATAGGTCTTGCCAGCCCGCAAGCAGGGCAGCGTACGTTAGCGGCAGTAGAGACAGCCGAAAAGATCGGCTTCCCGGAAGCGCGGATTCCCCTCGCCAACGCTGTCATTGAGTTGTGCCTTTCTCCAAAGTCCAATTCGGCGATCAGTGCGATCGATGCTGCCTTACAAGATATCCGAAGCGGCAAAAGCGGCGAGGTTCCTGCTCACTTAAAAGATGCCCACTATGCGGGGGCCAAAGAACTTGGTAGAGGAATTGAATATAAATTTCCTCATGATTATCCATCAGGATGGGTGAAGCAGCAATACCTTCCTGACACTTTGAAAAAAGCACGGTATTATGATCCAAAAGAAACCGGTAAATTCGAAGCGGCGATTTCACAGGTTTACAAAAAAATCATGGGGCAGAAATAAAGGTGGACGGACCCTCTGGATATCCCTCTAATCATGAAAGACCGTTCACATAATACTTCACCGCTCAACATGTTGCGTGTATACAAGTACGGATATCAGCAGGCAGGCTTAAAAAACAACATTGTCACAAGCAAAACTCATAAAAAAATAGGCAGCAGGAGTTTTCACTCCTGCTGCCTATTTTTATTAAGCTGCCACATCACGTTTATTAAAGACTACGAACGCGAGCAAATTGAAAATCACAAAGTAAATGATTAACATCGTTATCGAAAATCCTAATGTCATTCCTTCAACCAATGGCGGCATTGCACCTGTATACATGGTCAATTCCGTATTGGCGAAAAGACTGTATTTCGCCCAGTCGTACTTCATAGCGATAAACGATGTTGCCGTACCCCCCATGAACAAAAGAAATAGTGAAATTCCAATAGCAAGTGAACTGTTTCTGAATACCGCAGATATCATGAAAGCCATAGTCGCCATCATTATAATGCTTATAGTTTTTAATAAGTACGTTTTAATCAAATATAAAATCATGTTCTGCTCTTCAACCGCTCCATCGACGTAAACTAAGTGTTGCTGGCCGTCGCCTGAACCAAACAAAATGGCTCCTGCAATCGTTGACAGGGCAAATAACATTAACAGGAGTGTAATTCCATAAAGCAATACTGTCAGATACTTGGAAAGCAGGATTTTTGTCCTTGAAATAGGTCTGATAAGAAGAAG
>NZ_ABCF01000171.1 GCF_000181495.1 Bacillus sp. SG-1 | reverse complement strand
TTCATTCGATGAATTGAGAGAAGCCATCGGCGCGGCTTCCAAAGGGATTCAGGAAATGAAAATCGCTTCTTTCGCCGTAGCTCTGGACACGTTTGCAACAGATCAGCTTGATGCTTCCGATGCAGCTCATGCTGTCAGTGAAGCATTCACAATGGCGACATACCGATTCCCTGGCTATAAACACAAAGGAAATGTCCCTGAAACTTTCATCAACAGCCTGACTGCCTTTTCGAAGGAAGACAGTGCTGAAATTGAAGCAGCCCTTCAGGTTGGCTATGCTCACGGAAGAGGAGTGAACTCTGCCCGCGCATTGGTCAATGCACCGGGTAACATCCTGACTTCTACAAAGCTTGCGGACTACGCAGCTGAAATTGGGAAGAAGTATGAGTTCGAAGTAGAAATCCTTGATAAAGAAGAAATGGAGAAGCTGGGAATGGGTGCCTTGCTCGCAGTTAATCAAGGTTCCGTTGAGCCTCCAAAAATGATTGTCCTGAAATACCAGGGAAGAGACGAGTGGAACGATGTTATCGGACTGGTCGGTAAAGGAATCACGTTTGATACAGGTGGATACTCCCTTAAACCGAAAGACGGCATTGTCGGCATGAAAACCGATATGGGTGGCGCGGCTGCCGTTCTTGGGGCGATGGAAATTATCGGTGAGTTAAAACCTGAACAAAACGTCGTTGCCGTCATCCCTTCCACAGATAATATGGTAAGCGGTAATGCCTTCAAGCCGGATGATGTCATCACGGCGATGAGCGGAAAGACAATTGAAGTGCTGAACACCGATGCAGAAGGGAGGCTTGCCCTTGCTGACGGCATGACGTATGCCAAGCATCACGGCGCAAACTACCTGATTGATGTTGCTACATTGACAGGCGGCGTGATCATCGCTCTGGGGAACGATAAAACAGGCGCGATGACAAATGATGAAGCCCTCTTTGAGCAAGTCCTGGAAGCTTCATCAGAAGCGGGTGAGTTCATCTGGAGACTGCCTTATACTGAAAACGATAAGAAAAGGGTCAGAAACAGCAAAATTGCTGACCTGAACAATTCTCCAGGAAGAGAAGGACACGCCATCATGGGCGGTGCCTTTGTAGGAGAATTTGCTGAAGGAACTCCTTGGGTTCACCTTGACATCGCCGGAACTGCTACATCCAAATCTGATTATGATCTTGGACCTGCAGGAGCAACGGGCTCCATGGCGCGTACACTTGCTCTGCTTGTTGAGCGCTTTGAGCCGACTGAAAAATAGTATAATGAGAAGCTTGCCTCTTTTTGGGGCAGGCTTTTTTCTTATTTTGGGGGAATAGGGTGGGATTGTTAATAGAAAGTATAAAAATTTTAAAAGTAGCCGGGAAGTTGTTAATGGCATCCCCTAACTTGTTAATAGGGTACAGAGCGTTGGTCGAAGCACACTTCCATTCGAGGAAAAAT
>NZ_ABCF01000172.1 GCF_000181495.1 Bacillus sp. SG-1 | reverse complement strand
TCTTCTCAGATAATTTACTGACTTTAGCAGTAGAGGCCCTTGCTTGCTTATGTCTAATTCCCAACCTTGTTACCTCCTTATATAATGAGGGCCGGATGAAGTTCCCCATCCAGCCCCATTAAAACTTATCGTTTCATTAAATCTTTGATACGTTTTACAGCATCCTGCCATTCTTTCTCAGGATCTCCGCCTTCTTGAACATTTCTGAGCGCCGTTAATACTTCATTGTTTACTGTTACATATTTAGGTCCTTTGTATACTTCAGGGATCTGTTTAGCTGCTTCAGCAAAATATTTGGCTGTATTTTCACCGCCGAAGTATTCATCTGAATTATTCTTGAACTCATCCATTTCATACACAGCTGGTGCAGAAGGGAATAGGCCATTTTCTACGAAAGATTCCAATTGATTCTCTGGAGATAAAAGCCATTTAGCGAATTCATACGCTTCTTCACTATGCTTTGTTTCAGATGGGATTGCGATGTAAGAGCCGCCCCAGTTACCAGCAAATTGAGTTGGCAAAGTCGTCACACGCCATTTACCTTCGCCCTCAGGTGCATTTTCTGTCATGTATCCTTTTAACCAAGCAGGTGCCATCTCTACAGCAAATCCGCCTTTATTCAATGCGTTCGCCCATTCAGGTGTCCACATTTCAAAGTTACCAACGTACCCTTCAGAATCTAATTCCACTGCAAAGTCATATGCTTCTTTGACACCGTTATCTGCTTCTTCGATTAGAAGGTCCCCATCACGGTTGAAGTAACTCACTTGCAGAGCATCCATGTTCGCACGGAATGCCATTTCCATACTATCCACCATTGGCTTTCCAGTTGCATCCAGGACTTTCTGAGCTGCAGCTTTGAAGTCTTCAGGTGTAGAAATTAACTCGCTTACTTCATCAGGGTCTGTAGGTAAACCAGCTTCTGTAAAAACATCTGTATGATAGTACATAGCTTTTGGACCGATGTCCGTAGGAAGGCCAAACAAGAAATCTCCATCCCCATTTTCTGCCCCGCGCCATTTCCAATCCAGATATTCACCTTTAACTTCTTCTGCACCTAAATCATATAGGTTCACGAAACGATCTTGCGCTTCACGGTATCTGTCTAATTGATCGACTTCAATCATCGCTAAATCAGGAGCTCCTGTACCAGCAGAAATCGCTGTGAACAAGCTATTGTGATGATCGCCTAATTCAGAAGTCTTAATATTGATCTCTACATTTGGATTTTCTTTTTCGTATTCTTCTGCTAATGACTCATAGTTCGTAGCTCCGAATAACCAAAAGTCCAGTGTAACTTTATCTCCATCCTTGGAAGTAGAGCCTTCGTCTCCACCACAAGCATATAGAAATGCACTTGCACCAAGTAACATACCAGCCAGCAAACTCTTCTTAAATTTCATTTCATTAACC
>NZ_ABCF01000173.1 GCF_000181495.1 Bacillus sp. SG-1 | reverse complement strand
TTTTAATATATAATTCCTTTATACACAGCCGGTCATTTCGGCAAAACAAATTTTTCATTCCCTAGGTTCCCTAATAAAAGCAAGGAGAGAGCTGAAAAGCTTTCTCCTTGTTTTTGTATATGTGCATGTATAGTTGTACTTCGCGCGAATCATAAGTGTTATTTTTCAAAAGTTTGGTTAAAAAAATCTCCAATAACACAGATTAATACCGTACATTCAAAGGAGGTTAAACCATGTCCCTTACATTAAAAGAAAAGATCGTTGAGTTGTTCTCCAACCATAAGGTAGGAACTTTAGCCACGATTAGGAATAATCAGCCTTATTCTCGTTTCATGATGTTCTATAACGAGGAGCTGACATTATTTACTGCCACCAACCAGCATGCCCATAAGGCTGAAGATATCGCACAGAACCCTCACGTCCATATCCTGCTCGGGTTTGACAGAGACAGCAACCATGAGCATTATGTTGAAGTTGAAGCAACAGCCCAAATAGAAGAATCCAAAGAGTTGAAGGAAAAGTTTTGGAATGACTACCTTAAGCCTTGGATTACAGCCCCGGATGACCCTGAGTATATGCTTCTGCGGCTCACCCCCAAGACAATTCTTTACTATGAAAGAACAGGAAAAGAGCCTCAGGAATTGAGCCTCTAAACAGAATAACCATCGAACTCCGTGGGTAACCCCGCGGTTGTTATTTACCTTTAACACATTAAAGCGCTAAGAGGGACAGGCCCTCTTAGCGCTTTAATGTGTTAAAATATTGTATTATTCTTTTATTTCAAAGGTTTCTTCGACTTCAATGCTGCCAATTACCGATTGGACCATAGAACAGTTTTTCTTCGTCAGCTCCATCGCCTTTTGAATTTTCTCTTCCTTCAGGCCGTCACCTGTTATGGTGAAATGCAGAGCAACCTTTTCAATTCTGTTGGCCATCTCTACATTCCTGGTTACATCCGCTTTAATAGAGATGTCCTTGAAGTTTACCCGCTGCTTTTCAAGGATCTTCCTTAATACTCCTCCGCTGCATACCGCAATGGATGATACCATTAGCTGATAAGGACGGAATCCATATTCTTCATTACCTGAAACCTCTAATTGTCCATAAGGAAGGTCGGTAATAAATCCGCCTTCTTTCATCTTAAAATCCACTTTCAACACTCCTTTTCAGTCTTTCTTATCCACCTTAGTATATTTTATCCCTGCCGCGGTGTACAAAGTTTTGATTGAGGTTAAGTAAAGTACTCAACTGCCTCATTAACAATTCTGCGAATTCCGAGACTCTTCTGGGCAAAGAAGTTTATTCCTTAATGTTTTATCTTGCCAATATCTTGAATAGACGATACCATCGTAGAGGAAATAACTCGTCGGGAGATAGA
>NZ_ABCF01000174.1 GCF_000181495.1 Bacillus sp. SG-1 | reverse complement strand
AAACACTGCCCGCATCCGCGAAGTACGCAAAGCGATCGCTCGTATGAAAACTGTAATCCATGAAAGAGAGATCGGCGTTAACAATCGATAAATGAGAGGAGGTTTGCAGAATGAGTGAACGCAACCAACGTAAGGTTTACACTGGACGTGTTGTTTCCGACAAAATGGATAAAACAGTTACAGTTCTAGTTGAAACTTACAAAAAACATTCACTATACGGCAAACGCGTAAAATACTCTAAAAAGTTCAAAGCGCATGATGAACAAAACGAAGCTAAAACTGGCGATATCGTACGTATCATGGAAACTCGCCCGCTTTCAGCTACAAAACGTTTCCGTTTAGTAGAAGTAGTAGAAAAAGCAGTAATTATCTAATAAATGTTCGGATATTTATTTTCCGAAGGGAGGTTACCTAGATGATTCAACAAGAATCTCGTTTGAAAGTTGCCGACAACTCTGGCGCTCGTGAAGTTTTGACTATTAAAGTCCTAGGCGGATCTGGCCGTAAGACAGCTAATATCGGTGATGTAATCGTATGTACAGTAAAACAAGCAACACCAGGTGGCGTTGTTAAAAAAGGCGACGTAGTAAGAGCTGTTGTTGTTCGTACTAAGAGCGGCGTTCGCCGTACAGACGGAACTTACATTAAGTTTGACGAAAACGCATGTGTAATCATCCGTGATGATAAAGGACCGCGTGGTACTCGTATCTTCGGACCTGTAGCACGTGAATTACGCGAAAACAACTTTATGAAAATTGTATCATTAGCTCCAGAAGTTCTTTAATAGAACCTATTGTGCGTTAAGAGGAGGTGCGACTAATGCATGTTAAAAAAGGCGATAAAGTAATGGTTATCACAGGTAAAGACAAAGGCAAAACTGGTGTTGTATTATCAGCGCTGCCTAAGAAAGACCGTGTGATTGTAGAAGGAATCAATGTTATGAAAAAACATTCAAAGCCTTCTCAAGCGAATCCACAAGGTGGAATCATCAGCCAAGAGGCACCTGTTCATGTATCGAATGTTATGCTGCTTGATCCTAAAACGAATGAACCAACTCGTGTAGGATTCAAGAAGGTTGATGGTAAGAATGTACGTGTAGCAAAAAAATCTGGTGAAGTTCTAGATAAATAGTTCAAAGTAGAAGGGAGGTACTCAAATGAACCGCCTAAAAGCAAAATTTAATGACGAAATTACTCAAGCTCTAATGAGCAAATTCAATTATAAATCAGTTATGCAGGTACCTAAGATCGAAAAGATCGTAATTAACATGGGTGTCGGCGATGCAGTTCAAAATGCAAAAGCATTGGATACAGCTGTAGAAGAATTAACATTAATCACTGGTCAAAAACCAGTTGTAACTAA
>NZ_ABCF01000175.1 GCF_000181495.1 Bacillus sp. SG-1 | reverse complement strand
CTTACGCTCCTTACCCCCAGCCAAACTTCTTCTGATTTTCATATCCATCAATCCTTTCATTAACATTTGTACACAATACCGCAATTAATAGGTTATGTAGTAACTATTCAGGGAAAAGTCCAAAGTATTCTCACAGATGCAATGTCTATTATATTATTTCACAACGGATAAAAAGAAAGAAATACAACATAATAAAAGTGCATCAAAAAAATTTAAATAAAGGGTTTACATTAAGAGAATTTTAAAGTAATCTAACAATCCTAGCAAGAATATTACATACGAGGTGAGAAATGTGCAGTATATTTGGGGTATTATAGGTATTTTAACCGTAATGGCCATAGCTTTCCTATTTTCAACACATAAGCGTTCTGTCAATTGGAGGACGGTTCTAGGCGGACTTGCCATTCAGCTGTTCTTTGCGTTTATCGTATTGGAAACCGGGTGGGGCCAGGCTGTATTACAGGAATTCACGAAAGTTGTAAACAACATCATCAACTATTCAAATGAAGGGATAAACTTCCTCTTCGGCGGATTGTTCAATGATAAATCAAATATCGCATTTGTATTTGCATTTAATGTCCTGCCGGTTGTTATCTTCTTCTCCTCCCTGATTTCGGTTTTGTATTACCTGAAAATCATGCAGCTCTTCATTTACGTTTTGGGCGGTGGCCTGTCATGGCTGCTTGGCACCAGAAAAGCGGAGTCCATGTCAGCAGCTGCTAACATATTTGTTGGACAAACAGAGGCTCCATTGGTCGTACGGCCTTATCTCCCAAAAATGACGGAATCTGAGTTGTTTGCCGTCATGACTGGAGGACTTGCTTCTGTCGCAGGTTCAGTATTGATCGGTTACTCGTTGCTTGGAGTTCCTTTGGAGTACTTGCTTGCAGCTAGCTTCATGGCTGCACCAGCCGGGCTGGTCATGGCCAAATTGTTTGTTCCTGAAACGGACGCTAAACCAGAACCTAAAGAATTCGAGATGGAAACTGATAAAGAGTCAACAAATGTCATCGATGCAGCAGCAAGAGGTGCATCAGTCGGACTTGAACTTGCATTGAATATCGGTGCTATGCTTCTTGCTTTTATCGCCCTTGTCGCTTTGATCAACGGGATTCTTGGACTGATCGGCGGATTGGTTGGATTGGACAACCTATCACTTGAGCTGATTCTTGGATATGTGTTCTCCCCGCTTGCATTTGCGATAGGGGTTCCATGGAACGAAGCTGTTACAGCCGGAAACTTTATTGGTCAAAAGCTTGTTATCAATGAGTTTGTCGCTTATTCTAATTTCGCTCCACAAATTGAGCAGTTATCTGATAAAACTGTCGCCATTATCAGCTTTGCCCTTTGTGGATT
>NZ_ABCF01000176.1 GCF_000181495.1 Bacillus sp. SG-1 | reverse complement strand
AAGCGTTACATCCTGGCACCTAAGACACTTCAAGTAGGTATGGAAGTAACATCTGGTCCTGAAGCAGATATCAAAGTAGGTAATGCATTACCACTTATCAACATCCCTGTAGGTACTGTAGTTCACAACATCGAACTTAAACCAGGAAAAGGCGGTCAATTGGTCCGTTCAGCTGGTACATCTGCACAGGTTCTTGGTAAAGAAGGTAAATATGTGCTTGTACGTTTAAATTCAGGTGAGGTTCGCATGATCCTTTCATCTTGCCGCGCGACTGTAGGTCAAGTAGGTAACGAGCAGCACGAACTAATCAACATCGGTAAAGCAGGTCGTTCTCGCTGGTTAGGCAAGCGCCCAACTGTACGTGGATCTGTAATGAACCCTAACGATCACCCACACGGTGGTGGTGAAGGACGCGCTCCTATCGGACGTAAATCTCCAATGTCTCCATGGGGTAAACCAACTCTTGGATTCAAGACTCGTAAGAAGAAGAGCAAATCTGACAAATTTATTGTGCGCCGTCGCAAAAAATAACGGGATTGAACTACGGTTCATCTACAGAGCCGTAGAACAATCACGAAGGGAGGTTCAAACATGGGTCGTAGCTTAAAAAAGGGACCTTTTGTTGATGATCATTTGATGGACAAAATCGAGAAATTGAACGAAGGCGAAAAGAAGCAAGTTGTTAAAACTTGGTCTCGTCGTTCAACAATTTTCCCGAATTTCATCGGTCATACAATCGCAGTTTATGATGGTCGTAAACATGTACCAGTATACGTAACAGAAGATATGGTAGGACACAAGCTTGGTGAATTCGCACCATCTCGTTCTTACAAAGGTCATGGAAATGATGACAAGAAAACAAGACGCTAATTGAGAGGAGGGTATCCTAATGCAAGCTAAAGCTGTCGCTAAAACAGTTCGTATTGCTCCTCGTAAGGTACGTTTAGTGGTTGATCTAATCCGAGGTAAGCAAGTAGGTGAAGCTGTAGCGATTTTAAATCTTACTCCTAAAGCTGCTTCTCCAGTAGTTGAGAAAGTATTAAAATCTGCTATCGCTAACGCAGAACATAACTATGACATGGACGTAAACAACTTGGTCATCTCTGATGCCTTTGTTAACGAAGGTCCAACAATGAAACGCTTCCGCCCACGTGCGATGGGACGCGCAAGCCAAATCAACAAACGCACAAGCCACATCACAATCGTGGTATCAGAAAAGAAGGAGGGATAATTCGTGGGTCAAAAAGTACATCCAGTCGGACTGCGTGTAGGAGTTATTCGTGA
>NZ_ABCF01000177.1 GCF_000181495.1 Bacillus sp. SG-1 | reverse complement strand
GGTGGGAGAC
The DNA here is from genome assembly GCF_000181495.1 of Bacillus sp. SG-1. GTDB lineage: Bacteria > Bacillota > Bacilli > Bacillales > Bacillaceae_B > Rossellomorea. The sequence goes on along the minus strand of NZ_ABCF01000177.1, from coordinate 1,260 downwards.
AGTGTCAGGTGGGCAGTTTGACTGGGGCGGTCGCCTCCTAAAGAGTAACGGAGGCGCCCAAAGGTTCCCTCAGAATGGTTGGAAATCATTCGCAGAGTGTAAAGGCACAAGGGAGCTTGACTGCGAGACCTACAAGTCGAGCAGGGACGAAAGTCGGGCTTAGTGATCCGGTGGTTCCGCATGGAAGGGCCATCGCTCAACGGATAAAAGCTACCCCGGGGATAACAGGCTTATCTCCCCCAAGAGTCCACATCGACGGGGAGGTTTGGCACCTCGATGTCGGCTCATCGCATCCTGGGGCTGTAGTCGGTCCCAAGGGTTGGGCTGTTCGCCCATTAAAGCGGTACGCGAGCTGGGTTCAGAACGTCGTGAGACAGTTCGGTCCCTATCCGTCGTGGGCGCAGGAAATTTGAGAGGAGCTGTCCTTAGTACGAGAGGACCGGGATGGACGCACCGCTGGTGTACCAGTTGTCTTGCCAAAGGCATCGCTGGGTAGCTATGTGCGGAAGGGATAAGTGCTGAAAGCATCTAAGCATGAAGCCCCCCTCGAGATGAGATTTCCCATCACTTTATGTGAGTAAGATCCCTGAAAGATGATCAGGTAGATAGGTCTGAGGTGGAAGCGTGGCGACACGTGCAGCTGACAGATACTAATCGATCGAGGACTTAACCACAATTTTTAGCGAAACTCGGAATACTTTCTTTTCTTCATACTTTATCTAGTTTTGAGAGAACGATGTTCTTTCAATTTCATACAGTCTGGTGATTAAGGCGAAGAGGTCACACCCGTTCCCATGCCGAACACGGAAGTTAAGCTCTTCAGCGCCGATGGTAGTTGGGGGATCTCCCCCTGTGAGAGTAGGACGTCGCCAGGCTGTAATAAATTTTTTATATCGTCGCGGGGTGGAGCACGAACGAATATGCTTCGGAGCTTTACATCAGCGCACCGATTGAGCCACAGCTTGAATTAACCCACTGAAATCGGGGTGGTTCAGAAAGATAAACTCTAATCGGCTTATAGTTAAATATCACCATTATTATCGTCGCGGGGTGGAGCAGTTCGGTAGCTCGTCGGGCTCATAACCCGAAGGTCGCAGGTTCAAATCCTGCCCCCGCAATACCATTTGACTTACGTCAAGTTGTTGAAAGATATTTTGACTAACGTCAAAATTCTCTGGTCCGGTAGTTCAGTTGGTTAGAATGCCTGCCTGTCACGCAGGAGGTCGCGGGTTCGAGTCCCGTCCGGACCGCCATTTACTT
>NZ_ABCF01000178.1 GCF_000181495.1 Bacillus sp. SG-1 | reverse complement strand
GGTCTCACCTGTCCCGCTAATCCCGCAGGAGGTCACGCACCCTCCCGCTTTAATCATTCATTCGTAAACTAATCCAAAGGAGTTATTGTGAAAAGTAACAATCTTTTAGAAAACAAACATTCCGAAAAATGGTAACCATGTAGTTGAAGGGAGTCAGTAAAATGTCAAAGATCGTGTTTTTTGATATAGATGGAACATTGCTTGATCATGATAAGAAATTACCTGATGCCACAAAGAAGGCCATCAGGCAGCTGCAGGAGAATGGTACATATGTGGCGATTGCCACTGGCCGTGCACCTTTTATGTATGAGGGGCTAAGGGAGGAGCTCGGGATAGAATCCTTCGTCTCCTTTAATGGACAGTATGTTGTTTTTGAGAACGAGGTGATTTATAAGAACCCGTTGAACAGGGAAGAGCTTGTTACGCTTTTGGAAATGGCAGGGGAGAACAGCCACCCGGTCGTGCACCTGAATGAAAAAACGATGAAAGCCAACATCCATCATCATCCGTTTATTGAAGAAAGCATGGGGAGCTTGAAGTTTCCTCATCCTGATTTTCAGCCGGATTTTTACAGTGATAAGGAAATCTATCAATCCCTTTTGTTTTGCCGGGATACGGATGAGGCCCTCTACAGAGGAAAGTTCTCTAAGTTTAATTTTATCCGATGGCATGAATACTCAATGGATGTTCTTCCGAGAGGCGGTTCCAAAGCAGAAGGAATCAAAAAAATGATCGAGAAGCTTGGGTTCGATATTAGTGAAGTGTATGCATTCGGCGACGGCTTGAATGATATTGAAATGATAGAGGCTGTCGGTACGGGTGTAGCGATGGGCAACGCAGTCCAGGAAGTGAAAGAGCATGCGAACCTGATCACAAAGCCGGTGGATGAGGATGGAATCTATCATGGCCTGAAAGAACTTTCATTAATTTAATGTTTAAGACTATGCAAAAAAAGGAAACTCTCAATTAGGAGTTTCCTTTTTGGTTTCTATCTATCAATGGGAGTTGCATCCGGAATTGGCATAAGGGGATTCCCATGATCAATATGATCATAAAACATTACGCCGTTAAGATGATCAATTTCATGCTGCATTACGATGGAAGGCAGTCCTTTCAAGCGGATTTTGACAGGGTTTCCGTCAATGTCCATCCCCTTGATTGTAACCCTTGAATAGCGCGGGACATACCCGGGTACTTGGCGGTCTACAGATAAACAGCCTTCTCCGCTGGTGAGATAAGCTTTTTCTACAG
>NZ_ABCF01000179.1 GCF_000181495.1 Bacillus sp. SG-1 | reverse complement strand
AATGATCTGGGTAACCTGCTGAACCGTACGGTAGCGATGATCAATAAGTATTTTGACGGTGAAATCCCGATGTATAAAGGTTCTGAAGGACCATTTGACAAAGAACTACTTTCTGTCAATAAAGCAACAGTGGCACAGTATGAGGAAGCAATGGAAAAGATGGAATTCTCTGTAGCGCTATCAAGCCTGTGGCAGTTAATAAGCCGTACCAATAAGTATATTGACGAGACTCAGCCGTGGGTGTTGGCGAAAGAAGAGAAGAAAGATGAATTAGGAAATGTCATGGTTCATCTGGCAGAAACTCTTCGCCGTGCTGCAGTTATGCTTCAGCCATTCCTGACACGAACTCCTAAGAAAATATTCCAACAATTAAATGTAGATCAGGAAGAATTGACGACGTGGGAAAGCCTTGAAGAGTTCGGCATGATTCCTGCCGGCACACAAGTTGTAAAAAAAGGAGAGCCGATCTTTCCGAGATTGGATATCGCTGAAGAGGTTGAATACATTCAAGAAAAAATGCGTGGCACGGCACCACAGCCGAAAGAAGAAGCAAAAGAAGAAGAGGCGCCGGAATCAGAGGAAATCACAATTGATGATTTCATGAAGGTGGATTTCCGCGTGGCGACAGTAACACATGCTGAGCCGGTGAAGAAAGCGGATAAGCTTCTTAAAATCCAACTTGATCTTGGCTATGAAAAACGCCAGGTTGTTTCTGGAATTGCAAAATTCTATAAGCCGGAAGAGCTGGTTGGAAAGAAAGTAATCTGTGTAACCAACCTTAAGCCGGTAAAATTGCGTGGAGAATTGTCTCAAGGGATGATTCTGGCAGGGGAAAAAGATGGAGTACTTTCATTGGCAAGTGTAGATCAAGCTCTGGCAAATGGAGCCAAAGTAAAATAAACCTTAATAGGGAGAGTGTTCCACGTGAAACACTCTCTTTATTTATCCAAAATATGTTTAACGTTTTTGACAGGGGGTAACAATAATTCTGCATCTGTTATGAGAATGTTGTGCAAAGACTGCTGCTTACCTCTTTCTGTATTTGTGTGCGATTGATTGGAGTCGCGCATCTGAAGCGGAAATCAACTATCTCATACAATACATAGGAAAATAGACTTTTTTATAAAAATGATTAAAGCGAGCCAGGGAATCCAGGCACATCCATATATTTCATTTGTTAGGAAAATGTTACATACATGAGAAGCTTGTCATAGAAGAATATTGTAAAATA
>NZ_ABCF01000180.1 GCF_000181495.1 Bacillus sp. SG-1 | reverse complement strand
CTTCTCTCAAAAAATGATGGGAGACGGGTTTGCTATTCTTCCAACAGAAGGGCTAATCGTTTCTCCGGTAGATGGTAAAGTCGTAAATGTCTTCCCTACTAAACATGCCATCGGCCTCGAATCCAAAGGTGGAAAAGAAGTGCTTATCCACGTGGGTATCGATACAGTGAAACTTCAAGGGAAGGGGTTTGAGTCGTTAATAAATGAAGGAGATCAAGTAGAGGCAGGACAGCCGCTTCTGAAAGTGGATCTGGACTACATTAAAAACAATGCACCTTCTACTATTACTCCGATCATCTTTACAAACCTAAAAGAAGGTCAAACTGTAACGATTGAAAAAGAAGGCAAAGTAAACGCCAAAGATGAAAAAATCATTTCTATTGATTAATAAGAAGAAGACCGGATCCTGTTGAGGGATCCGGTCTTATTTATTTTGGGGACTATTTAAGTGGAAGGTAGGACAAATGGTAAGAACACCATAGGTGAGGGGCGGGGCTTGTCCGCCTATTTGAAAGACAAAAGAATAAGGGTGTGAAAAAATATCAAGAAGGGTGTTGACTCGAATAATATATCTTGTTATACTGTTAAAACCGTCGCAAATCACAGTTGCTTCAAGCTGTGATTTCAAACACTTCAAACACTATCAAAAAAGTTTTCGAAACTTGTTGACAGAGTTTGCGGGCGATGGTAAGATATAAAAGTTGCTTCAAACGGAGCAGTTAACAAAAAATATTTCGCAGAAGTTGACAATAGCGAAACAGCATGTTACGATAGACTTCTGAGCGATTGAACCTTGAAAACTGAACAAAACAAGACAAAACGTCAACGTTAATCTAGTAAGAACCTGGTTCTTACAAAGTTGTTAACACTTTAATTAGCAGGCTGAAACATAGTTTCAGCATCAATGAGCAAGTCAAACTTCTTTCGGAGAGTTTGATCCTGGCTCAGGACGAACGCTGGCGGCGTGCCTAATACATGCAAGTCGAGCGGACTGATGGGAGCTTGCTCCCTGATGTCAGCGGCGGACGGGTGAGTAACACGTGGGTAACCTACCTGTAAGATTGGGATAACTCCGGGAAACCGGGGCTAATACCGGATAGTTCTTTTCCTCGCATGAGGAAAAGTGGAAAGGTGGCTTTTAGCTACCACTTACAGATGGACCCGCGGCGCATTAGCTAGTTGGTGAGGTAACGGCTCACCAAGGCAACGATGCGTAGCCGACCT
>NZ_ABCF01000181.1 GCF_000181495.1 Bacillus sp. SG-1 | reverse complement strand
ATCATAATAGTCCAGGACTTACACTTATGAAAGGGAATGTGTTGGAGGAAAATGATTTAGATGCATGTATTCAAGATTGTGATGTAGTGATAAGTACGCTTGGCACCGACAAAAATGATGTACTGTCCAAAGGTATGCCGCTCATTTTGAAATCAATGAGAAAGAACAGCGTGTCGAGAATCATCACAATCGGGACAGCTGGAATTCTACAATCCAGGAATACACCTTCTCTCTTTAGGTTTCAAAGTGATGAGGCTAAAAGAAGAAGCACAACAGCAGCCGAAGATCACCTTAGAGCATACCTTATGTTAAAAAGTTCTGACGTGAATTGGACAGTTGTTTGTCCAACCTACCTTCCCGATGGAGAGAGAACCGGTGTATATCGAACTGAAAAAGAAATCCTCCCTGAGGGGGGCAAAAGCATTTCCATTTATGATACCGCTGACTATGCGTACAGCTTGATTCAACAAGAGGAAAGTTATTGTACCCGGATCGGTATATGTTATTAATAAGGCTCTTTATTTGAACTTGCTTTTTTAGAATCACGAAAAAAATACAGCCATAATATCCAAGGATATATTATGGTAAGCAAGAGAGAAAAAACCTTGTAAACAGGGGAAAAATCCGGCACTAGGGATTTTCCGAAAGCAACAATCTAGCCATTAATAATAGAAAAAGCTCCTTTGAATTGTTCCAAAGGAGCTTTTTCTATTCAAAAATGATGGAAATGATTTTTTCCATTGACATTCCGCTTTCGAATTCAAAGGTACCGGGTCTTAATTCATTTTCAAGACCGCGCTTTTCCACCTCTTTATAAAAATCCATGCCATCGTCTATAATTTTTGCTTTTTCCAGTGCATTGCCCACATCTATACTGGTCATCCCCGTAGATACCGACAGAATCGCCCGATAGACAACCTTTTCTTCATTGGACTTTTCTTGTTCCTGCGCTGAATTGTCTTCTGTTTTTTTCATTGTTTGCTGCAGCTTTCTGATTGTTCCACTCTTCTTCTGTATGTACCACATAGCCTTTTGAAGCAAGCTGTTGAATCATTTCTTCTTCAGTAAGCTCTTTTGTTTTAGCTGCCTCTGCCGGTTGTTCCGTACTTTCAGCTTTTTCAGGGCCAAATAAATATACCGCTCCAATCAAGGTAGTTGCAATCAAAAGACCGGAAGCAAACTGCGCAATGAATTAGTCATCATTGTACTGCCATGC
>NZ_ABCF01000182.1 GCF_000181495.1 Bacillus sp. SG-1 | reverse complement strand
TTGTTATGTATATCTAACGGCGTTAAAGGCATAATGCCACCTCCATGTCGAAGTAAGTATCTTTCTCCTATTATAACTGAATTTTCGACAGTTTGTGGGGATTTCCCTTTATTTTTCGAAAATTTATTTTAATACTCCTGCAGCAATCCGAAATTTGTCTTTTTTCGTCTTTCCTTCAATCGAGATCAGTTTGCTTCGGCCATGTCCCCTCATTGAAAAAACATCTCCTTCGGCAACTTCGAAAGCAGGACTCTCGACCACTCTCCAGTTCACCTTGACAACACCCCCTGCAATCAGGGTCTGCACCTTCTGCCTTGAAACATTATATAATGCTGACAGAATTACATCGAGACGAAGGGAACTGACAGTTGTCAACGCTTCCCGCCACTCTTCTGATGAATGGACCATCCTGTCTAAAGGGACCTTTTCCAATGTCACTTTATTACGGCCCACTTCCTGGAAATTCATTTCAACGAAATCCGAAATTTCAGAGGCTGTAATCATTTGAACCCGGTCGCTATTCATGAGAATGTCCCCAAACTTCTCTCTTTTTAATCCAATTGACATCAGGGAGCCTAAAATTTGCCGATGCTCGAGAGTGACAAATTTTTGGGGATAGTTAATTTCAAATAGGGTTACGCCATAATCGGAGTGTGAGGGCTCAAAATAATCCGGATACAAAATGCACCTCTTTCTTTCAACCGACTCCTGAGCAGGATAAAAGCTCATTTTAATATCGCTGTTTTTTCCAATAATGGCCGAGAGGATGTATTGCTGCCTGGGATCTAAAAAGTCAGTGACTTTTGGCGAGTAGGAATTCTCTACGAATTCGCGCCATTCCAGGACACTGTCAATGAACTCTTTTTCATCTTTTCTAAAGTGCTGATAAATCGATGTCATGTTTACACCTGCTTTTATAATGGAGGCTTATTAAATACCTCTAAAAATGAAAAAGGGAGTACCTGTAAGGCCCCCTCAATTTTTATAACTGTTTCCACCCCAGGGGTTTCAGTATTTTATACAAACCACCTGTATAATTCAAGAATACCTGATTGTGCAAGTCTCAATACAATGAAAGCCACAATCGGGGAAATGTCGATCATCCCGATTGATGGGACAATTTTTCGAAACGGCTCTAAATACGGTTCACAAATCCTAGCCAGGAATTTCCCGATTGCTGTTTCCCTTGCGCTAGGGAACCAGGACATTAAGA
>NZ_ABCF01000183.1 GCF_000181495.1 Bacillus sp. SG-1 | reverse complement strand
GGGCATGTTTTCATCAGCTTGCGCTGTCACCATTTCAAAAAGCAGATCTGGATCATCTATGCCTCTTGTATTCGTGATTACATTCCTTACATCTGCAAAGCACAGCATCAATTCAACCTCTTAATTGCAGCCTTGGCAGCCTCTCTGTCATCAAAAGAGGTCACTGCGTCCCCGATAATTTGATAAGTCTCATGTCCTTTACCTGCTATCAGTACAACATCACCTTTTCCAGCCAGGGACACTGCATGGTTGATCGCCTCCTGACGGTCAATAATAACGATATAATTGGTATGCTTAAGGCCGGTTGTCATATCGGCGATAATAGCATTGGGATCTTCATTCCTTGGATTATCAGAAGTGAAAACGACTTGATCTCCATATTTACAGGCGATTTCAGCCATGATCGGCCTCTTGGTCCTATCCCTGTTCCCACCGCAGCCTACAACAACAATCACATTCTCATCTGTGATGGTTTCTATTGTCTTGAGGACATTCTCAAGACTGTCCGGGGTATGGGCATAGTCCACAATTACAGAAAAATCCTGTCCTGCTTCCACTTGTTCAAATCTTCCGCTTACGCCATTGATTGATTGGAGGGCAGCCTTGATGTTCTTTAAAGGAACTCCCGAGATATTAGCAGACGCTGCAGCTGCAAGGACATTATAAATATTAAACCTTCCAGCCAGCTGGATATCCATCTTTATCCTTTCTGATGGCGTAACCATGGTAAAAGAGGACCCATTATGCCGGAGTTCAATATCTTCGGCATAAAAATCAGCATCCTGGCTCACTCCATAGGTAACAACATGTGCAGCTGTTGAATGAATAAAGAATCCAGCAGACGGATCATCATTATTAATGATGGCATACTTCAGCTTTTTTTCATCATAGGAATTGCCTAGTTGTGAAAAAAGAAGACTCTTGGCACTCCTGTATTCCTCCATTGTCCGATGGTAATCCAAGTGGTCTTGAGTAATGTTGGTGAATACTGCTATATCGAAGTCACAAC
>NZ_ABCF01000184.1 GCF_000181495.1 Bacillus sp. SG-1 | reverse complement strand
ATGCCGCTTAGGCAGTAGAAAGGAGTGACCTTAATGATCACTAAGCCATCTAAAAACAAAACGCGTAAGAAAAGACACGCACGTGTACGTTCTAAGATCACAGGTACTGAACAACGTCCTCGTCTAAACGTATACCGTTCAAATAAAAACATCTACGCTCAATTGATCGATGATGTTAATGGTGTAACTTTGGCAAGTGCTTCTACTGTAGATAAAGAAATCAACCTTGACTCTACTGCTAACGTAGATGCAGCAGCTCAAGTCGGTGAACTAATTGCCAAACGTGCAACTGAAAAAGGTTTGAAATCTGTAGTATTTGACCGTGGGGGTTACCTATATCATGGTCGCGTAAAAGCATTAGCCGATGCTGCTCGTGAAAACGGCTTAGAATTTTAATAAAAAAGGAGGGACATATAGATGCGTCGTATTGATCCAAACAAACTAGAACTTGAAGAACGCGTAGTAACGATCAACCGTGTTGCGAAGGTAGTTAAAGGTGGACGTCGTTTCCGCTTCGCTGCTCTTGTAGTAGTTGGAGACAAAAACGGTCACGTAGGTTTCGGTACTGGTAAAGCTCAAGAGGTACCTGATGCTATCCGCAAAGCGATTGAAGATGCGAAGAAAAATCTTGTTGAAGTACCTATGGTAGGTGGAACGACTCCTCACCAAGTTATCGGTCGTTTTGGTGCTGGTGAAATCCTTATCAAGCCTGCTTCTGCCGGTACAGGAATCATCGCTGGTGGTCCAGTCCGTGCGGTACTTGAACTTGCTGGTGTACAGGATATCCTGTCTAAATCACTGGGGTCCAACACTCCAATCAACATGATCCGTGCTACAATTTCTGGATTAAAAGAACTAAAACGTGCTGAGGACGTAGCTAAATTACGTGGTAAATCAGTAGAAGAACTGTTAGGATAAGGAGGGATAACGATGGCAAACAAACTAGAAATTACCCTCACTCGCAGTGTGATTGGTCGTCCAAAAGATCAACGCGAAACAGTAAAGG
>NZ_ABCF01000185.1 GCF_000181495.1 Bacillus sp. SG-1 | reverse complement strand
AGATAAACCGCTTTACGTTAATAAGATTCACGAAGATATCTCTTATGAACTTGTGAAATTTCTTGAAGAGCTTGGCTGTCAAATGCGAGTCGTCCAGGACAAAATGGCCATCATGAACAGGGTGAAACTATCAGGCTCCCTTCGTGAAAAAGTCCTGTTTAACCGGGAATCAAGTTTCATTTACAGTACTCACTATACAGACTCATTAAGTGAGTACCTTTTTGAGGATCCTTCCTCCGCACTTAAAATTGAAGCGAAATTCACTTCAGAGTCAGACCGGAATGACGCAATGAAAGCTATTAAAGGCATGTACCATGAAGTGGACTGCATTGTGACAGACAGCGACAGAATGGATATCGTAAAAAGGGGAGTGTCAAAACTAAGGGGACTTCTGTATGTATGCGAACGCGAGGGAATCACCCGCGATCAGGTCGTGATGGTAGGAGCCAATCAGGATGACAAAGATCTCCTCGACTGCTGCGGTCTCGGTATCGCAATGGGGAACGCCAATCAGGAAGTCAAAAATGCAGCAGATTGGATTACCCGTACGGATAAACAAAATGGTGTTGCCTACGCGGTGAAAGAACTATTCCGCAAACAGCAGCCGATTGAATTCTTAAAGAAAATGAATGTAATAAAATCATAGTTTCAGAGAAGCTGGCCTGGCAGGGTCAGTTTTTTTGTTTTTATCAGCAGTGGCAGAATTCATCCGTCGCTGAACCGGCCACATGATTGGCTTATGGACGAATAGCTTGTAAACGTACCACTACAGAAGGGGAATCGGGTCTATAATGGTACGATTAGCCGGAAAACGTACCACTAGAGAAGGGGAATCGGGTCTGTGATGGTACGATTAGGGAGGAAACGTACCACTACGGAAGGGGAGTTGGGTCTGAGATGGTATGATTAGCCCGTAAACGTACCACTATA
>NZ_ABCF01000186.1 GCF_000181495.1 Bacillus sp. SG-1 | reverse complement strand
ATTGTCGTTCCATCAGAATATACATAGCCGTCTTTCACTGAAGGCTTTACACCGACCGCAGGGACAACAGTATCCATATGGGAAGTGAAGTAAATTGTATCTGCGCTTTCCTTAGTTCCTTGAAGGGTACAAACCAGGTTGCCTGCACCATGGCCTGTCTGTTCCATTGTGTCATCTTCAAAAACCTCTACTCCAAGGTCTTCAAATTTCTTTGTCAGGACTTTGGAAATTTCCGCTTCATATTTTGTTTCGGAATCAATCTGTACCAGCTCTAAGAATTCATTCAGTAAACGTTCATGATTAATCATACTTTTACCTCCAGTTATGTAGTCACTAGAATAGTATATCTTTTATAGTGAAGGTCTACAAATGTTTACAATCAAGCTATTAAAGCGGAATATTGCCGTGCTTCTTCTTCGGACGCTCCTCTTTTTTGTTTCTCATCATCTCAAGGCCTTGAATCAGTTTGATCCTTGTTTCACGGGGATCAATGACATCATCGACCATTCCCCTTGCCGCAGCAACATACGGATTGGCAAACTTCTCGCGATACTCTTCGATTTTCTGCTCACGGACTTCTTCAGGATTATCACTGTTTTGGATTTCCCGTGCAAAGATGATATTAGCTGCCCCCTGTGGTCCCATTACAGCAATTTCAGCATTCGGCCAGGAGTAAACAAGGTCCGCACCGATTGATTTACTGTTCAACGCGACATACGCACCCCCATAT